>NZ_PZJT01000001.1:0-158802 GCF_003206135.1 Salinicola salarius
TACCGAGAGATCACAGCTAGCTTCCTGGTCTACCTTTCAGCGTATTCGCCGGAAGATTATTCGATGATGGGTTATCGGCTCCAGCCCCGGCAGCGAGACGGCGCACGCCAGGCGCCGTCAGCCAATCCTGTCCCCTGCTGACATCGCCCGAAAGCGCTCTCTCGGGAAGATCGCGTCCGAGTGCCAAACAAAATCGATATCACATATCGGTTGCATTCACCTCGGACGCCCTCATGATGAGGATCATGAGGGCGCTAACGAGCGCCCGCCCATTTCTCCGACGAGAACGCTCATGTCACGACTTGCCGATATTCCTCTCTCGGTGCTGGATCTGGCACCGATCACGCGCGACGGCACACCGGCGGAGACTTTCCGCCACAGCGTCGACCTGGCCCAGCAGACCGAACGGCTGGGTTACAACCGCTACTGGCTGGCCGAGCACCACAACATCGACGGGATCGCCAGTGCGGCGACCAGCGTGCTGATCGGCCATATCGCGGGGGCCACCTCGACCATGCGCATCGGCAGCGGCGGGATCATGCTGCCCAACCACCCGCCGCTGGCGATCGCCGAGCAGTTCGGCACGCTGGCCACGCTCTACCCGGATCGCATCGACCTCGGCCTCGGCCGTGCGCCGGGCTCCGACGGCATCACCATGCAGGCGATGCGTCGCGACCCCCGCGCCGGCGTCAACGATTTCCCCGACCGTCTCGACGAACTCCGCCGCTACCTGGGCGACAGCGTGCCCGGCCAGCGGGTGCGGGCGATTCCGGGTGAAGGCACGCACGTGCCCATCTGGCTGCTCGGTTCCAGCGGCTACAGCGCCCAGCTCGCCGCCAGGCTCGGGCTCCCCTTCGCCTTTGCCGGCCAGTTCGCGCCGGGTTACATGATCGAAGCGCTGCATCTCTATCGCGAAGGCTTCCAGCCCGGCGTGCTCGACAAGCCCCACGCGATGATCGGCATTCCGCTGGTCGCGGCCGAGAGCGACGAGCGCGCGCGCTTCCTGGCTACCACGCAGCAGCAGAAGTTCCTCAACCTGATTCGCGGCAAGAGCACCCGCACCCAGCCGCCGGCGGAAAGACTCGACTGGTCGCCGCAGGAGCAGGCCATGGTCGCGCAGAATCTCGGCGCCGCCGTCATCGGTGGCCCGGAGCGCGTTCGCCAGCAACTGGACGAATTGCTCGAACGCACCGGCGCCGATGAGATCATGGTCAATACCGACTGCTACGATCACGCCGATCGGGTGAAGTCCTACGAGATTCTGGCGGATGTCTGGAAGAAGGCGTAATCGCATTACGCCGTGACTCGCTGCTTGAAAAATGCTCGACCAATTCCTCGTTGCAGAGGACGTCACTGGTCAGGGGGGGGGCGCGACGGCGTCTTCAAGACAGCGCTGGGCGGAGGGCGCCAAGCCGGGGCGCGCGACATGGATGTCGCGCGAGGCGCGTTAGGACATGGATGTCCGTACGCGCCGACCCGAAGCGCAGGCGCTTTCCGCTCAGGAATTCGCGGTCTTGCGACGCCAAAAGAGGGGGAGCGGCGAGGGGGCGAGCGTTAAGCCCCCTCGTCAATCAACGGTGAGAATCGCTGATTCGCGACCCAGTGCTGTCTTGAAGACGCCGTCGCGCCCCCTGCCTACCAACGAGAAACACCCAGCACATTGGCCGGGTGTTTCTGCATCAAGCTTGAAAGAAAAGACTTAGCCGAGACGCTTGGCCAGCAGACCTTCCAGCTTCTTCTGGTCGGCGGCGAAGGTGCGAATGCCTTCGGCCAGCTTTTCGGTCGCCATGGCGTCCTCATTGTGCTCCCAACGGAACTGCGCTTCACCGATCGGGTCGAGACGCTCGCTGCCGCTACCGGTATCGGTCACCTTGCGGGTCACTTCGCCTTCCGCCGAGGCGAGCTCCTCGAGCAGCGCCGGCGAGATGGTCAGGCGGTTGCAGCCTGCCAGTGCCAGGATCTGGTCGGTGTTGCGGAAGCTGGCGCCCATGACCACGGTGTCATAGCCGTAACGGCTGGCGTAGTCGCAAACGCCGCGAACGAACTTGACGCCCGGGTCCTCGTCCGGCGCGTAGGATTCGGTACCGGTCGCCTTCTTGTACCAGTCAGTGACGCGGCCGACGAACGGCGAGATCAGATAGACGCCGGCTTCGAAGCAGGCACGGGCCTGGGCATCGGAAAACAGCAGCGTCAGGTTGCAGTTGATGCCTTCCTTCTCCAGCTTCTCGGCGGCGCGGATGCCTTCCCAGGTCGAGGCCAGCTTGATCAGCACGCGATCCTTGGAGACGCCGCGCTTCTCGTAGAGATCGATCAGGTGATGAGCCTTGTCGATGCTCGCCTGCTCGTCGAACGAGAGCTTGGCGGCCACTTCGGTGGATACCCGGCCGGGCACCAGCTTGGTGATCTCGGTGCCGATGGCGACCGACAGGCGATCGACCGCCTCTTCGATGCGGGCATCGGGGTCGGAAATTTCCGACTTGACCGCGCTCAAGGTCTCTTCGATCAGATCCTGATAACCCTCGAGATCAAACGCCTTGAGAATCAGAGACGGGTTGGTAGTCGCATCGTGGGGCTGATAACGGCGAATGGCATCCAGATCGCCCGTATCGGCAACCACCATGGAAAGTTGCTTGAGAGAGTCGAGTTGCTGTGTCATGAGTCGCTCCATCGTCGTGGCGTGTGATTGCATCCCGTCGCAATCCTGATCCTGAAAGCATAACACCGATGCCCGGCTCTCGCCGTGACCCTTGCCGAGTTTCGGGCCATTCCTCATCGGCGGCATCCGATCCACCGTCACCAGGATCGGGAATCGCGATCTGCAAAGAGTCATGTCATCGAGGCATCATGGATTCTTTCGGAAAAGAACCTCGTGCCATGACTCATCGATGAGGAGGCGATGCCTTGATTTCAAGGCCCGACAGCCGCCACCGACTGCCGGAAGCCGAAGACTCAGGCGATACCGTGCTCGCGGCTCAGCGCATCGCGGTAACGCCGATAAATACCGTGATAGCTGGCCACGGTTTCCGGTTGGGGTCGGGTCAACGTGGACTCGTCCAGCTTGACCCAGTCCCGGCAGAGCGCGTCCAGTGCCACCTCGGACTCGCGATCGTCGCACCAGCGCGCCTGAATCGCGCCGCCGAAGGCCGCCGCCTCGGTCACTTCCGGGCAGACCACTTCGACATCGAGCACGTCGGCCACGATCTGGCGCCAGATCGGGCTTTTCGCGCCGCCGCCGACCAGACGTACCTGGGTGGCCTGGCTCGCCAGCGGGCCGAGCAGTTCGAGGCCATAGCGCAGCCCGAACGTCGCGCTCTCGACGGCGGCACGGCAGAGGTTTTCCGGCGTGGTGTTGAAGCTGGTCATGCCGCTCATGCTCGCCTGGGCCTGCGGCAGCGCCGGCACCCGCTCGCCGCTGAAGAACGGCAGCAGGGTGATGCCGCCCGCCCCCGGCTCGGCCTTGGCGACGGCACGATTGAAACCCTCGATATCGAGCCCGACCAGTTCCCGCAGCGTCGTCGTGGCCGAGGTCACGTTCATGGTGCAGATCAGCGGCAGCCAGCCATCGTGGCTGGCGCAGAAGTTCGCCACCATGGCGTTGTCCGGCACCACCGGATCCGGCGAATGGACGGCGATGGTGCCGGAGGTGCCCAGGCTGATCGTGACGCGGCCCGGCTCGATATTGCCGGTGCCGATGGCGCCCATCATGTTGTCGCCACCGCCACTGGAGACGAGCACGTCGTCGCCGAGGCCCAGCTCCCGCGCCAGCGCCGGGCGAACCGTGCCGACCGCCTGGCGGGAATCGATCAGCCTGGGCAGCACACTGTCAGCATCCAGCTCCGGGGCAATGAGTTCGAACACGTCGCGACGCCAGGTCCGCGTGCGCGTATCGAAGTAGCCGGTGCCGGAGGCATCACCCGGCTCGGCGACACGTTCCCCGGTCAGCCAGAAATTGAGGTAGTCGTGCGGCAGCAGCAGCGTGGCGATCCGCCGGTACGCCTGCGGATGCGTCTCGCGCAGCCAGGCGATCTTGGAAGCGGTATAGCCGGTCTGCAGCACCAGGCCCAGCTTGTCGATACAACCCTGCTCCCCGCCGAGCCGATCGATCAGCCGCTCGTTCCACTCCGCGGTTTCGGTATCGTTCCAGAGCTTGGCCGGATGCACCGGCACGCCATCGCCATCCAGCGCCACCATGCCGTGCTGCTGCCCCGAGATACCGATGGCACGGACCGCAGCCCCCTCCACGCCGGCGTTGCTCAACGCCTCGCCGAGCGCACCACGAAATGCCTCGGTCCACTCTTCGACACGCTGCTCCCGCCGGCCGTGGTCGCCCTGCTCCAGCCTGTGGGGACGAGAGGCTTCGCCAACGATGCGGCCGTCGCTTCCATCGACCACCACGACCTTGGTGCTCTGCGTGCCACAATCCACACCGATATACATCGCATCCATCCCTCGATCAGTTCAGATTCCAGCCCGGCGCCATGGCCGGCGTAAACGCCGACCTTACCCCGTCAGTCGCTGAGGTCAATTGGCGACGAGATGCTCGACGCAGGCACGCGCACCATCCCGGTACAGCCGTTCTAGCGCATCGAGGTAGGCCGTGCGGAAACGTTCGTCGTCGGCCAGATCGCCGAACAGCTGGCGATTCTCGATGAACGCGGTCGGCTCGTCGCGGTTGCGCTTGGCGATCGCCATCAACTCGTCCTTGAGCCGATCGACCACCACGATCGGCTCGCCCTGCTCGTCGACGCCTTCGGCATAACGAGCCCAGCTCGCCACGACCGCGGCGCTGCGATGGATTTCGCCGTCCTGCGCCAGCTGTTCCCGAATTACCGGCAGCAGCCACTTGGGGATGCGATCCGAACTCTCGGCGCATAGTCGCGCCAGGGTGTCCTTGATCTCCGGGTTGGCGAAGCGCGCGATCAGGGTGCGCTTGTAGTCGTCGAGGTCGACGCCCGGCACCGGCCGCAGGGTCGGCGTGCCCTCTCGATTCATGTAGTCGAGCAGGAAATCGACGAACAGCGGGTCCTGGCACACCTCGTGGGCGTAACGGTAGCCGGCCAGATAGCCGAAATAGGTCAGCGCCTGGTGGCTGGCGTTGAGCAGACGCAGCTTCATCAGCTCGTAGGGCATGACATCGTCGACCAGTTGCACGCCGACCTGATCGTAGGCGGGCCGGCCGCTGTTGAAGTGGTCTTCCAGCACCCACTGGGTGAAGGGTTCGCACACCACCGGCCAGCGGTCCTCGATACCGAAGCGTTGGTGGATCTCCTCGATGTCGGCATCGGTGGTCACCGGCGTGATGCGGTCGACCATCGAATTGGGGAAACGGACGTTGGCATCGATCCAGTCGCCCAGTTCCGCGTCCCGCGCCCTGGCGTAGGCCACGAACATCTTGTGGGCGACCTCGCCGTTGCCCTGGATGTTGTCGCAGGACATCACCGTGAACGGATCGATGCCCCGCTCACGCCGACGCGCCAGCGCCTCGGCGACGATGCCGAAGGTCGTCCTGGGCGCCTGTGGCGAGGCCAGGTCATGCTTGACGTCCTCGTTGCCGAGATCGAACTCGCCGGTGACGTGATGGAAGTTGTAGCCCCCTTCCGTCACCGTCAGCGAGACGATGCGAATCTTCGGGTCCGCCAGCAGCTCCAGCGTGCCCTCGATGTCGTCCGGCGCGTATCGGTAATCGATGATCGAGCCGATGACTCGCGCCTGATACTCCCCTTCGGGATGCTTGATCACCAGCGTGTAGAGGTGATCCTGCGCCGACAGCGCCGCCTGCATGCGCCGGTCGCCCGGCATGACGCCGACGCCGACGATGCCCCAGTCCAGCGCTTCGCCTCGATTCATCAGATCGTCGAGATACATCGCCTGGTGGGCGCGATGAAAGCCGCCGACGCCGAAGTGGACGATGCCCGGTGTGACCTGGCTACGATCGTAGGATGGCTTGGCGACGGCGCCATCGAGTTGATCGAGAACCGCCGAATTCAACGATGCCATAGGGTTTCTCCTGAAAAAGTCACTGCTCCGGGAAAGATACTGAGCACCACGTAATCGCTGGCTAGGCTTCGGCGGCTGCCGAAGGCTGTGATGTCGGCTCGCGGCCGATGGCCAGCTCGCTCTCGCTGTCGAACAGGTGCAGTTTGTCGCTGTCGCAAGTCAGTGTCAGCGTGTCGCCGATCTGGACTTTCTGATGGCCCGGCAACTGCGCGGTGACGGCATGTTCCCCCACGCTCAGTTGCACCATGGTCACTGCGCCCAGCGTCTCGACCACATCCACCATGCCCTCGACACGATTGGCACCGGACGCGTCGCCGATCCGCAGGTGTTCCGGACGAACGCCGACCCAGACGTCCTGCCTCTTTGCCGATGCCATGGCAGCACGATGGGCTTCGTCCAGCGTGAGCCGGTACCCCTCGCCGCTGACCACGCCGTCGGCATGCCCGGCACGCAGGAAGTTCATCGATGGATTGCCGATGAAACCGGCCACGAACCGGTTGGCCGGAAAATCATAGAGGTTGATCGGCGTATCGATCTGCTGGATTTTACCGTCCTTCATCACCACGATGCGCTCGCCCATGGTCATCGCCTCGACCTGGTCGTGGGTGACGTAGAACGTGGTCACGTTGAGTCGCTTGTGCAGCTTGACGATCTCGGCTCGCATGTCGACGCGCAGCTTCGCATCCAGGTTGGAGAGCGGCTCGTCCATCAGGAACACCTGCGGATTGCGCACGATCGCCCGCCCCAGCGCGACGCGCTGACGCTGGCCACCGGACAGCTCCCTCGGCTTGCGGTCGAGCAGATGTTCGATACCCAGCGTCTGCGCCGCTTCGTCGACCTTCTGCTTGATCTCCTCGGCCGGGCGCTTCTTCAGTTTCAGGCTGAAGGCCATGTTCTCGGCCACGCTCATGTGCGGATAGAGCGCGTAGCTCTGGAACACCATGGCGATATCGCGCTCTTTCGGCGGCACCTGACTGACATCCTTGCCGCCGATCAGGATCTCCCCTTCGGTATTGCGCTCGAGACCGGCGATCATGCGCATGGTGGTGGACTTGCCGCAGCCCGAAGGCCCCACCAGCACCACGAATTCACCGTCGCGCGTCACGAGGTTGAAATTGTCGACGGCGTTGTTGCCACTTGATCCGTACTGTTTGGCGACGTTCTTGAGTTCGACGATGGCCATGTCGTTAACCCTCTCGATGAAATTCGGTACCAGCACGATCGCCGGTCATTTGACGGCGCCGAAGGTCAGCCCTCTGACCATCTGGCGTTGCGTGAACCAGCCGAGCACGATGATCGGCGCGATCGCCAGCACCGAAGCGGCGGACATCTTGGCCCAGAACAGCCCTTCGGCGCTCTTGAACGAGGCGATGTAGACCGCCAGCGTTGCCGCGCTGTGGTCGGTCATGGTGATACTCCAGAACGACTCGTTCCACGCCAGAATCAGCGCCAGCAGCCCGGTCGAAGCCAGCCCCGGCAGCGCCAGCGGCAATACCACCTTGAACAGCGTCTGCATGATGCTGGCGCCGTCGATGTCGGCGGCTTCGACGATGTCCTTGGGAATGTCGCGGAAGTAGGAGTAGACCATCCACACGATGATCGGCAGGTTCATCGCGGTGAACAGAAGCGTCAGCCCCAGGGCGTTGTCCAGCAGTCCGACCGCGCTGTAGACCAGATAGATCGGAATCAGGACGCCGACCGCCGGAATGAACTTGGTCGAGACCATCCACACCAGCAGGAAGTCGGTGCGTTTGTTGGGATAGAAAGCCATGGCGTAGGCGGCCGGTACGGCCAGCGCCAGGCCAATGACGGTCGAGGCGACGGCGGTCAATGCGGAGTTCCAGGCGTAATGCCAGTAGCCGCTGCCCTGTGCCAGGGCCGTCTTGAAGCTCTCCAGCGTCGGCGAGAAGAAGAAGTTCGGCACCACCGTGAAGGCCTGCTGCTCGGTCTTGAACGCGGTCAGCAGCAGCCACAGGATCGGGAAGAAGATCAGCAGCGCCACGACCCACGCGAGCACGCCCATGGCAGTGTTGGCAAACCGTTGCGATTTCATCGTGCGGCTCCCGCGTTGAGGTTCCCGGCAATGAAGCGAATCAGCATGATGGCGAAGATGTTCGCCAGGACCACGGCGCCGATGGCGGCAGCCGACGCGATGCCGATGTCGTTCTGCTGGAACACGGTCTGGAAGATGTAGTACGGCAAGTTGGTGGTCGCGGTCCCGGGGCCACCGCTGGTGGTGGTGTAGATCTCGGCAAACGAGGTCAGGAAGAAGATGCTCTCCAGCATCACCACGACATAGAGCACCTGCCCCAGATGCGGGACCACGATATGGCGGAACTCCTGCCAGGCATTGGCGCCATCGAGCCTGGCCGCCTCGATCTGATCCTCGGGCAGCGACTGCAGGCCGGTCAGCAGCACCAGCAGTGCGAACGGCGTCCATTCCCAGGTGATCATGATGATCACCGACAGCATCGGATAGTGGGCGAGCCAGTCGACCGGCTCCAGCCCCAGTTGCCGCGCCACCCAGGCGAACAGCCCGTAGACCGGGTGGAACAGCATGTTCTTCCAGATCAGGCCGGTCACCACCGGCATCACGAAAAACGGCGCCACCGCCAGCGTGCGAGCCACGCCACGTCCGACGAAGGTGCGGTTGAACAGCAGCGCCAGCGCCAGACCCAGGCACACCGTGATGACCAGACTGGCCGCGACGATGATCAGGGTATTGGCCAACGACTTCCAGAACGTGGGGTCGCCCAGCAGAATCGCGAAATTGTTCAACCCGGCGAAGCCGTTGTACATCGGCATGATCAGGTTGTACTGCTGGAACGAGTAATAGATGGTCATCGCCAGCGGGACGAGCATCCAGATCAGCAGGAAGATGACCGCCGGCGCCATCAACAGTCGCGTGGTACGGGCGAAAGAGCGCGCCCCGGTAACCTCGGCAGAAGGCGTGGCGGTCGAGACGGTTCGAGAAATGGCTTTCATGCGTGATTCCCGTGGCTTTTGGATTGCGTGACGCAACCACTGGTCCGGCTAAACGATTTAGCTAAACAGTCCAGCTAAACGGTCCGACTTACGCAGCGACACCGCCGATCGGCCGACCGGCGGTGTCCACAGGCGAATCGCTTACTGCGGCTTGCCGGTCTGCTGCATGATGCGGTCGGTGAAGGTCTGCCCCTGCTGGAGCGCCTCTTCGACGCTGCTCTGACCGGAAAGCATCGCTGCCATCAGCTGACCGACACGGGTACCGATCGCCTGGAACTGCGGGATGGTGACGAACTGCACGCCGGTATACGGCACTTCCTGCGCGCTGGGATCGTTCGGGCTGGCGCTCTTGATCGCCGTTTCGACCAGCGGCGCGAACGGTGCTGCCTTGACGTACTCGTCGCTGGCGTAGGTGGATTGGCGCGTTCCCGGCGGCACCGCCAGCCAGCCCTTGTCATCCGCGACGGCCTGGATGTAGTCCTTGGAGGTCGCCCAGTCGACGAAGGTCTTCGCCGCTTCCTGATGCTTGGATGACTGCGGCACGGCCAACGCCCAGGTGAACAGCCAGTTGGAGCCCTTCTCGGTCGTCTCGTACGGCGCCTGAGCAAAACCCACGTTGTCCGCCACCTGGGACGTCTCCGGATCGCTGAGATAGCTGGCCGCCACGGTGGAGTCGACCCACATGCCGCACTGACCGTTGGCAAACAGCGTCTCGGACTCGGTGAAACCGTTGGAGGTCACGCCCGGCGGGCCATAGTTGTTGAGCAGGTCGACGTACGCGTTGGCCGCGTTCTTCCACTCGTCGCTGGTCAGTTGCGGATTCCAGTCCATGTCGAACCAGCGTCCACCGAAGCTGTTGATCATGGTGCCGAACAGCGCCATGTTCTGCCCCCAGCCCGGCAGGCCGCGCAGACAGATGCCGTAGACGCCATCCGAAGGAGAATGGATCTTGGAGGCGAACTCTTCGATCTGGGTCCAGGTCGGCTTGTCCGGCATTTCGATACCGGCCTTCTCGAACAGGTCCTTGCGGTAGTAGGTCACCGAGGACTCCGCATAGAACGGCAGCGCGTAGAGCGTGCCATCCACCGACAGCCCCTCTTTCACCGGCTTGAGCAGATCATCGACGTCATAGCTGGCAGGCAGGTTTTCCATCGGCGCCAGCCAATCGTTCTGCGCCCAGATCGGGGTCTCGTAGTTGCTGACGGTGACGACGTCGTACTGGCCCGCACCGCTGGCGATATCGGTAGTGACCTTCTGGCGGAGTTCGTTTTCCGGCAGCGTCACCCAGTTGACCTTGATGTCCGGGTGCGCCTCGTTGAACGCCGACATCATGCTCTGCATCGTCACCATGTCGGGATTGTTCACGGTGGCGACGGTGATCTCCGTGCTCTGCGCCATGGCGGCGGAGCAGGCACCCAGGCCCGCGATACCGATGCCTGAAACAAACAGGGCAAGTCTCATCTGGAATTCCTCTCGTAGCGCTCGTTATTGCTATGTTGTCGACGGCTATCGTTTTCGACTGCTGTCACGCCGAGTATCGGACGATCCCGCGGATACGATCGGACCTGATCTGTCCAGGCTGGCGTTAGTTGACGAAGATCGACCGTGCGTTTTTATTGATGCATGTTCAACGCCATGACATCAGCATCAAATCATAGCGTTAACACTGATTGACGCAAGTCATTTCATTTATACTAAAACCTTGATAATCAACTGCTTAAACCACATTAGACCAATGTTTAATGTCTCGACTAGACTTAAGTAGTACGGAAAAATCAGCTCTACAGTACGATTTCCATGATAGAAAATGACACGAAATGATATTGGATGATCATGGCGTATCAGCGGCTGGGCTGCTGACGCCTCAGCGCACGAAAGCCAGAGTCATCGCCTGGATTTCATGAAATCACGGGGTGTTATCAGGGAGATGAGGTCAATGCCTCGAACCACGCTCGCGGATATTGCCCGCCAGGCCGGGGTCAGCAAGATCACCGTTTCACGCACGTTTTCCTCGCCGGAAAAGGTTCATGCCGAAACGCGCGATCAGATATTGCGCATCGCTCGCGAGCTCAATTATGTGTCGCCGTCACAGACGACCCAGCGCGAGACCGCTGTCACGCGGACACTGGGCGTCGTCAATCCCAACATGAACAACCCCTTCTTCGGTCGAATGACCCGAGAGATCACGCTGGCGGCGAGAGCCCGTGGCTACACCGTGCTGGTCTTCGACTCCTATGAATCGGAGACGCTGGAAGCCGAGGCGATCGGCAAGCTGATCGAGTTCTCCGTCGATGCGGTCATCCTGTCGGTCATCTCGTCGGACATCGATTACCACCCGGCCTATCTGGATCGCCTCGAGGCGGCGGGAATCCCGGTCGTGCTGGTCGACCGCGAGCTCAAGGCGGCCCACTACGGCGGGGTCTACATCGACAACCTCGACTGCGGCTATCAGGCGGGCCGCTACTGTCTCGAGCAGGGTCTGGAAAAACTGCTTGCCGTATCGGGGCCGGCCGACTCGATGGTCTCGATCGGCCGCATGTCGGGTCTGCGGGAAGCAATCGGCAGCCGCCGGATCTCGCTCGACGTGGTGTACAGCGATTTCAGCTTCGAGCCCGCCTATCAGGCGCTGCGGGAGTATCTGCAGGAGCATCCGTGGCCGGAAGGAATCATCGGCGCCAACAACCAGATCACCATGGCGGTACTGAAACTCTGCCATGAGCAAGGGGTCGTACCGCAGCGGGACGTACAGCTGTTCAGCATCGATGACATCGAGCACAGCGACGTGTTCGGGCTGCATATCCCCTGCATTCATCACAATCTGCCGGAAATCGCGCAGCAGGCGCTGCAACTGGCACTGGCGGCGATTCAGTCACCGGAACAGCGCGGCTTCCGCACCGTGGTCCGTGGCCAGCTTCGCACCTGGTGATTCCGGGAGAGACGCAGCCGAATCACGGCATCGCGGCGGGCGAACATCGCGTGATCGGCGATCAGTCGGCTGCCGGCGGCTGGCTGGCCGTGTCGCCGATCCGCGCGGAAACCGGCGACGCCGGCAGCCAGACATCCGCCGCCAGCCCGCCCAGGGCGGCACGTTCCAGGCGCAGCGTGCCGCCATAGAGCATCATCAGGTCTTCGACGATCGCCAGCCCCAGCCCTGAACCCCCGGAGCCGGAACCAGAACCGCGGACATCCAGCCTGACGCCCCGGGCCAGGGCGGCTTCCCCCTGAGCGCGGGTCATTCCCGGGCCATCGTCCTCGATCCGCAGGCGCACGCCCTGCGATACCCGGGAAACCCTGAACGAAACCCGGCTGTCCGCCCAGCGCAACGCGTTTTCCAGCAGGTTCCCGGTGAGCTCCTGAATGTCCTGCGGGTCGATGCGCGCCGCCGCGTCCGGATCGATGTCGGTATCGAACTGTATGCCGCGCCGCTCGGCCAGCCTGGCCAGCCCCTTGACGACCGGCGCGATCGCGTCACCGATCGAGACACGCCCCGAGAACGCCACCCCGCCGGCTGCCGACGCGCGGGCCAGATGATGACGCACTGCATCGTCGATCCGGGCCAGTTCGGTATTGATGGGCTGGCGCTGGGCCTCGGGAAAACGTTCCGAGAGCGTCTTGAGCACGCTGACCGGCGTCTTCAGCGCATGCGCCAGGTTGCCGGCCGCCGCGCGCCCGCGCTCGATCAGGCGACGGTCGCGTTCGAGCACGCCGTTCATGGCCAGCGCCAGCTCCTTCAGTTCCACCGGCAGTTGCGTGTCCAGGCGCTCGATATCCCCTTCTTCCACAGCCCGCAGGTTGGCAGACATCCGCCGCAGTGGCGCGAGCCCCCAGCGCATCTGCAACGCCAACCCGGCCAGCAGCAGCACGCCGAACGTGGCCAGCGACACGATCAGCAGGCGCTCGAAGCGCTCGACTTCATGGTTGAGTTCCGCGGTCGACCCGGCCAGCGCCACGTGGATCGCATCCTGGCGCCCCGGCAAGTGCAGGTCACGTTCGATCATGCGCAGATCGTCATCGCGCGGGCCTTCGACCTCGTAGACGGCCAGGCCACTGTGATGCTCGGGAATCGGCAGGCGCTGGTCCCACAGCGAACGCGACGTCAGGGTGAGATCGCTACCGTCGCTCACCTGCCAGTACCAGCCGGAATAGACGCGGTCGAAGCGAGCGTCGCCCAGCGAACGGTTCAGCTGCAGGCGCTGGCCGATACTGTCGACCTGGATGCCGGCCAACAGCGCATTGAGCAGCGACTCGAGACGGGTATCGAAAGAGGCCGTCGCGGACTGCCGGAAGTTGTAGCTCAACCCGACGCCGGCCAGCGGAAGCAGCACGATGACCAGCAGCAGCGAGGCCACCAGCAGGCGCGCACCCAACGGCGCCAGCCGCAGCCGTTCTCCCCAGCGCGATACCCAGCGAGGTTGCCAGTGTCTCGGGACGCCTTTCGGACCTCGGCCTTGCGAGTTCTGGCCTTTCACGCCTCGGCCTCGAGATCCACCAGGCGATAGCCCTGCCCCCGAAGCGTCTCGATCCGGGCACGGCCAAACTTGCGCCGCAACCGGCTGATCTGGACATCGATGACATTGGAGTCGGGTTCGTGATCGCGGTTGTAGACGTGCTCGACCAGTTCGGCGCGGCTGACGATACGCGGCGAGGCATGCATCAGGTACGAAAGCAGACGGGACTCCTGCGCGGTCAACGTGATCGGTCGCCCGGCCAGCGAGACACTGCCCGAATGGGTATCCAGGGTCAGCTCCCCGATCCGGATCACCGGATGAGCGTGACCGTGGCTGCGGCGAACCAGCGCTCGCAACCGGAACAGCACCTCGGCGGTCTCGAACGGTTTGACGACGTAATCGTCGGCGCCGGCGGAGAAGCCGGCCGCCTTGTCGGACCAGCGCTCGCGGGCCGTCAGCACCAGCACCGGCAGATCGATCGCATCCTCGCGCCACTGGGAGAGCCAGCGCGTCCCATCACCGTCGGGCAGCCCGAGATCGAGGATGACCGCATCGTAGCGCTCGGTTCGTACCAGGAAGTCAGCCTCCTGCCCGGTGGTCGTCGATTCGATCAGCAGGCCGGCCTCGGCCAGCGCCGCTGCCAACGCCTCGGCCAGTGCCGCATCATCCTCGACCAGCAGTACCTTCATTACCGACTCCCTGATTCAAGACTCATCTTTCACTGCAACGATCGCCCCTGGCGGAGTTCGTCCATGTCAAAAAGCGGCTCCGGCCGCCAGTATCGACGACAGGCTAGGGCGATTTCTTCATCGCCGCGATATCCACCCCTTCGACACTCAGCAACTCGCCATTGGTGGCGTCGAACTCGAATTCGACGACCTGCCCCCGGGGGCCGATCATTTCCACTTCGTACTCGATCCGGTCGCCTTCCTGCTCCAGCTCGACCTCGAGGATCTGCCCCTCGTAGCGGGCTTCCAGCCAGTCCATGATCTCGCCGATGCCGACCAGATGGCCTTCCTTGACCTCCTTGTGGAGATCCCGCCAATTGTCGCCATCGGCACTCACGGGCACCAGTGCACCGCTCATCATCAGCGGCAGGGTCAGCAGCATAAGAAGGTTGCGAAATTTCATGTCACCAGTGTGCCGTAATAGCCATGAATCCGACATGAATACGTCAGCCCGTGGCACGCCATCGGCCGCCGGGCGTATCGCGGCGGTAGATGATGAACCCCGGATGAATATCTCTTTCAGTTCGCGTCAAGGTCCCCCCGAGTATAACGAGGGACATCGACAAGGCCGGTCCGTCGCGAAGAACGCGACTACCGATACCCAACTTCAGGAGATCGATCATGAAATACCGTCTGTGGATGTTGCCTGCCGTTGCACTGGGAAGCGGAATCAGCGTCAGCGCCTTGGCCGACGAGACGACGCTATCCTACAGTCAATTGAAGACGCTGCTCGATAAAGCCGAAAGCCATGGCTTCACCCATTACGAAAAGCTGGATGTGGATCGTGACGACAACCGGCTCGAGGTGGAGGGATGGCGCGACGACGGCTGGGAACTGGACGTCTCGATGGCGCTGGACGACGGTGCCTTGATGCGGGAAAGTCAGCGCCAGTCGAATATCCCGGACTGGAGCCTGACGGCCGAAGAGTTGCAGAACGCGTTGGCACAGGCCCAGAATCGCGGCATGCAACATTTCGCGGAACTCGAAGTCGACAGTGATGGTCGCATCGAGATAGAAGGCTACAACGCGCAGCAGAACGAACTCGATCTCGACCTGCATCGGGACGAGTTGAACAGATGATCACAACGCTGCCGCCCTCAGAGGGTGTTGACAAAAGGGCTGCACTCGACAATCCAGCGTTAAAATCGGCCTCAAATACTCATTTACTCCATGTAAACTCCGTGTTTTCGGCCAATTTTGCCTTGTCTTGCCTTCGTTCGCCTGTTTTGTAAACACCCTCTCAGCAATCGAGGAGAAAGTGGATGACCGATAACCGCCACGATACCGGCAACGCGGCCTGGCGTGCCGCGCAGCAATGGCGCGAGCGCGTTCAGCAGACTCGTCCCAGTCAGGGTGCCGGAGGCCTGCGCCTGTTGTTCACCTGGCTGCTCTTCGGCGTCATGCTGATCGTCGGCACCCTGCTCGGCCTGTTTTTCCTGATCGTCGGCTGGGCGATGCTGCCGTTTCTCCGCCATCGCATGAAAAAGCGCGCCGAACAGTTCCGCGCCTCTCGAGCGCAGTATGCCGGCGGCAGCGCCGATCCCGACGGCGGCAACCACTCGGCAGGGCGTTCCCAGCAAGTGCTCGATGGCGAATACGAGGTGCGCTCGAAAGACTCCTGAACACGCTACCGGCATCGCTTCCCTGCATCGATTCCCCGCGTCGGGGCTTGATCGTGCACGCTTTGATCGCGCGCTTTTCGATCACGCTCTCTTGCTTGCGCTCGACGCGCTCCGCCTTGCGCTCGACGCGCTCCGCTTCCCCTCGAACGCCTTCAGCGCCGCGCCTCGAGCGTGGCGCCTCATCGAGTCGGTCCCCGTCTCCACGTGCGCCGATCGGACGTACGCGGTAGAGTCATATTCGACGTTGGTCGAACTCTCCCCTCACGCCAACGTACGCTCTGCTCAAACGGTATCGACAATAACAAGTTGAGACGGGATGCGGTGACTCATGAATGCGACCGAACGGCTGCTGCGCGCAGCCAAATTATCGGAAATCGAGCAACTGTCCGGATTGGCGGAAACCGCTGCGGTGGTCGGCGATATCTGCCGTTTCGTCCACGCCCTGCAGCGGGAGCGTGGCGCCTCCACGATCTATCTCGGTTCCGCTGGCCGGCGTTTCACGCACCAGCGCCGGCAGCGCATCGCCGATAGCCAGTTGGCGGAAGCGACATTGCGCCAGCGCCTGGACGAGTGGGCTTCCTTCGACGACGCCAACCGCACGTCACGCCATCTCGCCAACGCACGCCTGCTGACCCGTATCGCGGCGGTGTGGCACGGCTTCGACTCGCTTCCGCCGATTCGCGACGACATCGAGGCGCAGCGCCTCACCGCTGACGATGCGGTGCGCCTGTTCAATCGGTTGATCAGCAACCTGTTGTCGGTCATCTTCGAGGCGGCGGATACCGCCAGCGACACCGAGATCACCCGCGTGCTGGTATGTCTGTTTCATTTCATCCAGGGCAAGGAGCTCGCCGGACAGGAACGGGCCTGTGGCGCCTTCGGCTTCACGCTCGGCGTGTTCGACGATGCGCACCGCCAGACGTTGCAGCAGTTGATAGATGCCCAACATCGCTGCTTCGAAACCTTCGGCGAATTCGCCAGCACCGAGCTGCTCTCGCACTGGCAGCAAGAGCTCGACCAGCCGATCCATCTGGCCATCGCTCAACTGCGCGATCTGGCCATCCAGGCCACCCCGCTGCCGAACGATCTCAATGATCCCGGGGAACAGTGGTACGCCATCATGACCCAGCGGATCGATGCCATGAAAGACATCGAGGATCGCCTGGTCGAGGAGTTGCAGCGCAGCTGTCGTGACCGGATTCATCAGGCCGAGCGCGAGATAGAGAACGGCGTCGGCTTGCGCGAAGCGCTCAATGGCGAGCTCTGGGCGGCACCGGTGAACCTGCTGCTGGAAGTGCCGGACGCAGAGCCGGCCTCGAGCCTGGGAGCTTTGACGGCCAGCACCATGGAGTCACGCTTCAGCCGTTCGCTGGTCGGCCTGGTGCAGACGCAACACGCAAGATTGCAGCAGATCAGCGACGAACTCGAGAGCACGCGCAAGACGCTGCGCGATCGCAAGCAGATCGACCGCGCCAAGGGGCTTTTGATGACCCATCAGCGCCTCTCCGAGGAAGAGGCCTACCGCCTGATGCGCAAGACCGCCATGGACCAGAGCAAGCCGTTGATCGAAGTGGCCCGAAACGTGATCGACCTCGTCGACATGCTGTCTCGAGAGCGTTCCTGAGCCCTCATCGTCTTTCCACGCCACCCGCTGGTGCACGCCTCCCACATGCTGCACCGTCGGGTCGCGATCCTGCCTGCTGTCATGGCGCATTGGTGCCTGCCCGCCTTCGACTTCACACCTTATCTACTTGAATCGACGCCTTTTCGAGGATTCTGGTACGGCTTCTGCTTGGATAGAGAAGTCCGGGCCAATGGCGGCCCGACAGGAGCCTGCTCCAACGGTTCCGAGCCAGACATTCGCTGAAGCACGGTCAAGGTCGACCGGCTGACGCAACGGACAACGGCGTCCATCGCTCTTCATGCACCGCATGACGAGAGATGGGCGCCGTTTTTTCATGCCCTCGGCACCGGCCGGTGTCGTCGCCACCATCGGAGAGTGATCTTCATGGACATCCGTCACAAAGCCAACAAGATACGTCTGTTCAGCTTTTCCACCCCTCAGATGCGAGCCTTCCATCTCTCCTGGTTCGCCTTCCACGTCTGCTTCTTCGGCTGGTTCGGCATCGCCCCGCTCATGGCCGTCGTCCGCGACGATCTCGGCCTGACCAAGACCCAGATCGGCAACACGATCATCGCTTCGGTCGCGATCACCATTCTCGTGCGCCTGGTCATCGGTCTGCTCTGTGATCGCATCGGCCCGCGCAAGGCCTACACCTGGCTGCTCTGCCTCGGGTCGCTGCCGGTGATGGCGATCGGCCTGGCGGACAGTTTCGAAACCTTTCTGCTGGCCCGCCTCGCCATCGGCGCGATCGGGGCCTCCTTCGTCATCACCCAGTATCACTCCACGATGATGTTCGCTCCCAACGTGGTCGGCACCGCCAACGCCACGACCGCCGGCTGGGGGAATCTCGGCGGCGGCACCACCCAGATCCTGATGCCGCTGGTGTTTTCCGGCGTGCTGATGCTGGGCGTCAGCGAAACGCTGGGCTGGCGGCTGGCGATGGTCGTGCCCGGTATCGTGCTGTTCCTGACCGGACTGGCCTATTACCGTTTTACCCAGGATGCACCCGATGGCAATTTCAGCGATCTGCGGACCCGCGGCGAACTGCCGCCAGCCACCCGTGAACACGGCGCCCTGCAAAGCTTCGCCGCCGCCGCCAAGGATATCCGCGTATGGGCGCTGTTCGTGGTCTACGCGGCCTGCTTCGGCGTCGAACTCACGATCAACAACATCGCTGCCATCTACTTCTTCGATACGTTCTCGCTCGACCTCGCCACGGCCGGGCTGATCGCTGGGCTGTTCGGGATGATGAACCTGTTCGCGCGCACCCTGGGCGGCATCTTCTCCGACCTGTTCGCCCGCAACGGCGGGCTCAAGGGACGGGTACGCTGGCTGTTCATCGCGCTACTGTGCGAGGGCATCGCGCTGACCGGCTTCGCCCAGATGCAGACCCTGGCCGTGGCGATCGGCATCATGCTGGTGTTCAGCCTGTTCGTGCAGATGGCGGAAGGTGCCACCTTCGGCGTCGTGCCGTTCATCAACAGGAAGGCGCTGGGTGCCGTCGCGGGGATCGTCGGTGCCGGTGGCAACGCGGGCGCCGTGGCAGCCGGTTTCCTGTTCCGCTCGGAATCCCTTTCCTATCAACAGGGTCTTTTCTATCTGGGGCTGACGGTCATCGCCGCCTCGCTGTTCGCCCTGGCGGTGCGCTTTTCTCCGGCGACGGAGGCCGAGGAGCACCAGGCCTATCATCAGGCCGACGGCAAGCGCAGCGTCGAGCGCGATGTCGAGCGGGAGGCCGTTGCCGGCTGAGCGACACCCCTTTTCGATGACGCTTTGTCATCACGCCCTTCTCCATCGCGTGTCCATGCGATCTTCGCCGCTGCCTTCGGGTAGCGGCTCTTTTCAGAGATTTCGGTACATCAGCGTGACGCGCTCGCCACGATAGGTCAGAGATTCGGAGGGCACCCAACCCAGCCGCGCGTAGAGCGCCATCTGGTCCGGTGTATAGAGATGAAGTCGTCGCCAACCCGCTGCCCGGGCCTCCGCTTCCACCGTCGCCACCAATGCCGAGGCGATACCGCGGCCGCGCCAGGCCGGCAGGACGAAAACGGAGGCGAGCCAAGGCCCCATGGCGGGCCGAATGCTCATGTCGCTGACTGTCAGGCTCGCGGTAGCTATCGGCTTTCCGGCGCTCATGGCCACGAATATCGAAGGCACGCCTTTGGCACCGCAGTCGTTGCGGGTTTCGTTCCGCCACTCCTCGAACGTCGTGCGCGGGTGAAGTCCGCCCCAGGCGTCGAAGGTCCAACGCGACACCGTTTCGATGCCGAGCGTGTCATCGCGATTCAACCGCGCGATCTTCCAAGCCATTGTGGTCCCCCGCCTGTGATGACGAATCCCGAGCCGGTCGACGGCGAAAAGAAGCCCGATGGATCCACCGAAGGCCTGACGTCGGTTCAGGCCTTCTTGACGAACTCGGATTTCAGCTTCATGGCGCCGACACCATCGACCTTGCAATCGATATCGTGATCGCCATCGACCAGGCGGATATTCTTGACCTTGGTCCCTACCTTGACGACCTGCGACGACCCCTTGATCTTCAGGTCCTTGATCACGGTGACGCTGTCACCATCGGCCAGCGGCGTGCCATGGGCGTCGGTCACGACGCTTGCATGCCCTTCGTCGGCCGCCGCTTCGGCTTCGGACCACTCATGGCCGCATTCGGGGCAGACGACAAGCTGGCTGTCAGCGTAGGTGTATTCGGACCCGCACTGCGGGCAAGGCGGTAACTGGCTCACGCGTAGACTCCTGGCGTTCGGAAAGCCGCGAAGTCTACGCCGCCCGCCTCGAACTGCCCAGTCAAACCGGGCGTTCGAGGCTCAAGAGCCGGTCAGCGGTAGAAGGGATCATCTCGACGACGCTGCCGACCACGATCAGGCACGGCGACGGCATCGGGTTGGCGGCAAGCGTTCGCGGCATGTCCGCCAACGTGCCCACCAGCGTCTGCTGCTGCGGCAGCGAGGCGTTGGCGATCAGCATGATGGGCCAGTCGGACGGCAGCCCGGCGCCGATCAACCCTTCGCAGATGGTCTCGACACGACTCAACCCCATGTAGAACACCAGCGTCTCGTCACGCCGGGCCAGCGCGTGCCAGTCGAGGGAGACATCGTCCCGGCACGCCTGCGCGGTAATGAAGCGAACCTGCTGGGCGTGAGCGCGGTCGGTCAGCGGCAGCCCCATGGCAGCAACGGCGCCGGACGCGGCGGTAATCCCGGGCACGATGTCGGGGGTGATGCCGGCCTCGGCCAGCGCTGCCAGCTCCTCGCCCATGCGCCCGAAGATTCCGGGATCGCCACCTTTCAGACGCACCACCCGCTTTCCTTCGGCGGCGAGCCGCACCAATAGCGTGCCGATCTCCGCCTGGGGCACGCTGTGGTTGCCACGCGCCTTGCCGACGTAGTAGCGCTCGCAGCCCCGGGGCAGCAAGGCTAGAATGTCGGGGCCGACGAGCCGGTCATAGACCACGGCGTGTGCGGCCTCGATTCGTCGCAGGGCTCGTACGGTCAGCAGATCCGCGGCGCCGGGCCCGGCGCCGACCAGCGAAACCCGGCCGGCATCGTCAGCCGAGTCGACGACGTTTCTCGTCGATCTCGTGGTCACGACTCGGTTTCGAGCGGCCTGATAGAGCCGAGCCATCCAGCCGGCCGTCTCCAGCCTCTTCCCGCGCGTATTGCCTTGAGTTGCATCATAGGCTGGCATCGGCCATCTCCTCTTGTGTCTCTTCTTCGAGCAGGGCTTTCAGCTCGGGTTGGCAGGAACCGCATTGGGTACCGCAGGCGAGGCGTGCACCCAGCGCCTCGACGCTGGTATCGCCGGCGCGGATGGCGGCAATGATCGAATTCTGGCCGACCTGATGACAGCTGCAGACGATCGGGCCGTCGCTGCGCGCGCCGCTGGCACAGCCGGCCAGGATGCGACGCCGCGTCTCTCGATCGAGCAACTGGTCGCCTTCGCTGGCGAAGCAGTCGTCCAGCCAGCGCAACGACGGCAGCCCCTCCGGTGGCCCGACCATCAACCACCAGCGCAGCCGGCCGTTATCGATACCGCTGGCGCGCAGGCGCCCGCGCGCTTCGTCGTGACTCCACTGCGAGACCGGCCCGGGCAGATGGGACTCGGCCCATGCCAGCCAGTCGCGTCCAGCGGCATCCGGTTGACCGCCAAGCTGCCAGCGCACGGAATGGTCGAGAGGAATCCGAGCCCAGTAGGCGTAGTCTTCGCGCCCACTCTCGATAGCGGGCGCAATCTCCGCCGCGATGTCGGCGGCGACGATCAATGTCGCTTCCCAGGAGATCGGCAGCGGACGAAGGCTGACTGCAGCCTGCTTCGATTCAGGCTGCCCGGAGATCGGATCGACGACCGCCGCCACCAGGCCATTGACCTTGGCCTGGCCGCTGAAGGCGTCGTTCCAGTGCATCGGCGCGAACAGCTCCCCCGGCCGCTGGGACTTGGCGATTCTGGCCCGGCCGCGATAGAGACCATCGCCCCCCGTCAGCTCGACCAGTTGCTGGTCGGCGACGCCGAGGCGTTCGGCATCCAGCGGGTGAATGTCGACGAAGGGCTCGCCGCGATGGTTCATCAGGCGGGAGGCCCGCGCCGTCCGCGTCATGGTATGCCACTGATCCCGTACCCGACCGGTGTTCAGGCGCAGCGGCCTTTCCCGGGTCAGTTCCTGGCGTACCGCCTGCGGACGAACCGGCAACAGCCAGGCACGGCCATCGGGCGTCGCGAAGCGGCCGTTCTCGAATAGCCTCGGCGTGCCCGCGGGGGCCGCGGCGGTCACCGGCCATTGAACCGGTGCCAGGCCGTCGTAGCCGGCACGGTCCAGCCCCGCCAGCCCCGAAATGTCGAACGGCCGCCAGGTGGCGCCGTCGCTTTCGCTACCCTCGCCTTCGACCGCGTTCTCGAAACCGGAGAGCCGGGCATGTTCGTCGAAGATCTCGAAGGGATCGACATAGGGAAATGCCTCGGCGAAGCCGAGACGTGCGGCGACCTGGGTCATGATCCACCAGTCGTGACGCGCCAAGCCAGGCGGCGGCAGTAATCCGCGCTGGCGGGAAATGCAGCGCTCGGAGTTGGTGACGGTGCCATCCTTTTCCGACCAGCCAGTGGCCGGCAGCACGATGTCCGCGACCTCCAGAATCTCGGCATTCGCCATGCAGTCGGAAACGATCACCAGCGGGCACGCCGCAAGAATGCGCTTGATGCGATTGGCTTCGGGCAGGCTGACCACCGGATTCGTCGCCATGATCCAGACCGCCCGGATCTCCCCTCGCTCGATGGCGTCGAACAGCTCGGTGGCCTTGAAACCCGGCGCACCGGGCAAGGTCGGCGTCAGCGTCTCGGTGCGCCAGAACCGGGTGACCCGATCGATGGCTCCCGGCGTGTGGTAGTCCATGTGCGCCGCGAGCTGGTTGGCCAGACCTCCGACCTCGCGCCCGCCCATGGCATTGGGCTGGCCGGTGATCGAAAACGGCCCTGCGCCCGGCAGCCCGATCTTGCCGCCCGCCAGGTGGCAGTTGATGATCGCCTGGCACTTGTCGGTGCCGCTGCTCGACTGGTTGATGCCCTGGGAATAGAGCGTCACCACGTGCAGTTGCGTGGCGAACCAGTAGAAGAAGGTCTCCAGCCGCTCGGCGTCGACATCGCAGTCGCGAGCGACCGCCTCGATGCCGACATCGTCTTCGCAGGCAGCCTGCATCGTCTCTTCGAAGCCTCGGGTATGGCGTTCGAGATAGATCCGGTCGACCCGGCCAGCGGCGTGCATCCAGGCCAGCAGTCCGTTGAACAGCCGGGCATCGCTGCCGGGCGCAATACCGAGATAGAGGTCGGCGATTTCGCAGCTGTCCGTCACCCGGGGGTCGATCACCACGATGCGCATCAGCGGGTTGCGCTGCTTGGCGGCCTTCAGCCGCTGATAGATCACCGGATGGTTCCAGGCCAGGTTGGAGCCGACCAGCACGACCAGTTCCGCGCACTCCAGATCCTCATAACAGCAAGGCACCGCGTCGGCGCCGAAAGATCGCTTGTAGGCGGCCACCGCCGAGGCCATGCACAGCCGCGAATTGGTATCGACATGAGGCGTCCCCAGGAAGCCCTTGAACAGCTTGTTGGCGACGTAATAATCCTCGGTCAGCAGCTGTCCGGAGAGATAGGCTGCCACCGACTCCCGGCCATGCTCGCGCTGCGTGGATGCCAGCCGCGACGCGACGCACTGCAGCGCCTCTTCCCAGCCCACCGCTTCGCCATCGACGACGGGATGCGACAGGCGCCCCCGCTCGCCCATCGTCTCGTGCAGCGCACTGCCCTTGACGCAGAGACGCCCCTGGTTGGCCGGGTGCGCGGGGTCCCCGGCGACATCGACCAGCGCACCGTCCTCGATCGTCGCGACAACGCCACAACCGACGCCGCAATACGGGCAGGTCGTGGTGCCCTTGTATGGCGGGCAGGTCGTGGTGCTATCTGGAGAGGATCTGGTGGCGGTGCGCTCGAAAGAGGAGCCGGTGCCGCCGAACGACTCGCGGGGCGTCGTCCGCCGAGGCTGTGGATCGGTCGTGCTGTACGGATTGGGCATGAACGCCTCCCTGAAACGCAAAGAGGCCTGACTTCACGCTGAACGTGAGGTCAGGCCTCTTTGCCTGCTGCCGCGTGATCCTGCCGGTATCCGCGGTGCGTTGTGATCATTGCCGGTGTTGCGTGCCGGAGCGTTGCTCGTTGCCGGCGTTGGCAACTGGCACGCCTGGATAAGGATCAGAGCAATAAGCAGACCACCGGCCGCTTTTTCCTTTTTTGACAACCTTCTGCAGCCGCGTCCACCCCGCGCCTCGCAGTCGAGAGACCCGGTCTCGGGGCGTTCATGCCAACCTTTGGTGCGAAAGCGCGCAACGCTGCACCGGCGTTGCGCAAGCCAGCGCCCATCCGCCCTCTTCCTGCCCGCTTTCGTCAGCGCTCCTTGCTACCAACCCACTGAATCGATTTGAAGATCGGTGAACTGGCATGGCCTTCGCTTGAGTTCCACCATCGGCGACCAATGGCGGTCGCGATCGCCAGGCCGGCGCTGCATCGAGGCAGCGTCGCGCCAGATAGCCATGGCACGCCCCGGTAGGCTGACGATGCCGCTTCATTCGTCGGCTCTCGGGCGTCGCATCGATATTCAGGCAAAGGCGCCTGATGCCGCGGAGTTCAATACTCCGTGTCATCAGGCGCCTTTTTGCGTTGCGCCGCCGTTTTCCAGGCATCTCTTCCGAACTCGGAAAACGGCTGCGCTTGAAAACGTCGCTTGACGGGGGATCAACATGAGCAGGACCGCCCTTTCTTCATTCAAAGCACCAGCCGATGCTCCATCCAGAACCCCAACCGATGCCGGGGAACACCTGGTGATCATCGGCAATGGCATGGCCGGACACCGGCTGCTGCAGGCGCTACAGGACCGCCCGACCCGGCCGACTCGCATCACCATGATCGGCGCGGAGGCTTCTCCGGCCTACAACCGGATCCTGCTGTCGCCGTGGCTGGCCGGCGAGATCGAACGCGACTCCCTCGATACCCGGCTGAGCGAGGAGATGTCCGCCGGCGTCGAGTGGCGGCTGGGCGAGCGCGTGGTGACGATCGACCGTATCCATCGACTTGTCCATACCGACCTCGGCGACCCGGTTCACTACGACCGTCTCGTCATTGCCACCGGTTCACGTCCCACGCTGCCGGCCATTCCCGGCATCGAGCTGGGTAACGTCGGCGGCTTTCGCAATCTCGACGATGTCGACTGGCTGATCGCCCGATCGCCGGGCAGCCGGGCGGTGGTCGTCGGTGGCGGGCTGCTGGGGCTGGAAGCGGCGGAAGGCCTGCGCAAGCGCGGCCTGGCGGTCACGCTTTTGCAGCGCGGCGATCGGCTGATGAACCGCCAGCTCGATGTCACCGCCGCCACCTGGTTGCGTGACACGCTCGAACGGCGCGGACTGACGATAGAGACCCATGCGAGCCTGGCCGGCTGTGACGCCGACGCCCAGGGCAACGTCCAGGCCGTGCGGCTGACCGACGGCCGCCGACTGGCCACCGACTGTGTGGTGATTGCCGCCGGCATCACGCCCAACGCCGAGCTCGGCCGCCTGGCCCGTCTCGATGTCGGCGCCGGCATCTGCGTCGATGCCAACTTGACCACCCGCGACCCTCGCATTCATGCCATCGGTGAATGCTGCGAATTCGATGGCACCACGGTGGGCCTGGTCGAGCCGATCTGGCAGCAGGTCGAGACCCTGGCGGATCTCCTCGGCGGCCAGACGCCGGCACCCTATATCGGCAGCGTCTGCGCCACGCGGCTGAAAGTCGCCGGCATCTCTCTCTACGCGTTCGGCCCCGTCGAGGCGGAACCCGACGACGACACCCTGACCTACGCCGACCCGGAAGGAGGCGACTATCGCCGCCTGCTGCTTCGCAACGACCGGCTGATCGGCGCCGTGCTCTACGGCGATACCGGCGATGGTCCGACGCTGTTTCAACTGTCCAGAGCCGGTGCGGATCTCGGCCACCATCGCGATCTGCTGCTGTTCGGCGCGAGCGATGTCGCGCAACGCCTGACCGAAGACACTCAACACTCACTGGAGGAAGCGGCATGACCTTCGAAGCCGACACCCCGACCCCGTCCCGCAAGCCTCGCCTGATCATGATCGGCAATGGCATGGTCGGCCACTACTGCCTGGAGCAGCTGGTCGAACGCCAGGCGCATCAGCACTACACCATCACCGTCTTCGGCGAGGAACGCCACCGCGCCTACGATCGCGTGCACCTGTCCGACTATTTCACCGGTAGCGATGCCGATGCCCTGGCCCTGGGCGAAGCGGACTTCTGCGCCAGACATGGCATCGACCTTCGCCTGGGAGAAACCGTCAGCGCCATCGACCGTGAAGCCCGCCTCGTCGTCACCGAACGTGGCAGCCACGCTTACGATCAGTTGATTCTGGCGACCGGCTCCTACCCCTTCGTGCCGCCGATTCCGGGTAACGACCGCCCCAACTGCTTCGTCTACCGTACTCTGGACGATCTCGATGCGATCCGCGCCGCGGCCGAAACGGCTTCCAGTGGCGTGGTCGTCGGTGGCGGCCTGCTGGGGCTGGAGGCCGCCAACGCCCTGCGCGGCCTGAATCTCGATACCGCCGTGGTGGAATTCGCGCCGCGCCTGATGCCCATGCAGGTCGACACCGAAGGCGGCGATCTGCTGCGCGAAAAGATCGAGCAGCTAGGGGTTCAGGTACTGACGGGCCGGGCCACCCAGCGTATCGAGGACGGCCTGGACCGCCATCACCGCATGGTCTTCCAGGATGAGAAAGTGTGGGAAACCGACCTGATCGTGTTCTCCGCCGGCATCCGCCCCCAGGATCGGCTGGCTCGGGATTGCGGGCTGGAGGTCGGCGAGCGCGGCGGCGTCGTGGTGGACGACAACTGCCGGACCAGCGATCCCGACATTCTGGCCATCGGCGAAGTGGCGCTATGGCAGGACAGCATCTTCGGCCTGGTGGGCCCCGGCTACCAGATGGCCAAGGCCGCCGTCGACACCCTGATCGGGGGCGAACTCACCTTCCAGGGTGCCGACATGAGCACCAAGCTGAAGCTGCTCGGCGTCGATGTCGGGTCGATCGGCGATGCACATGGCGACCGCACCCCCGGGGCGCGCATGTACCGCTATCTGGACCAGATCAAGCAGGAATACCGCAAGCTGGTGGTCTCCAGTGACGGCAAGAAGCTGGTCGGTGCCATGCTGGTCGGCGACAACAGCTACTACGATACCCTGTTGCAGTACTACAGCAACGGCCTGGAGCTCCCCAAGGACCCGGCCGCGCTGATCCTCCCCAGCACCGAAGGCGCGCCCACGCTGGGTGCCGATGCCCTGCCCGAGACGGCGACCATCTGCTCGTGTCACAACGTTTCCAAAGGGGCGGTCTGTCAGGCGGTCGAGGCCGGTTGCACGGATCTCGGCACGCTCAAGGCCGATACCAAGGCCAGCACCGGTTGCGGCGGCTGCACGGCACTGCTCAAGCAGGTGTTCGAACACGAGCTGGAAAGCCGTGGCGTCGAAGTCGACCGCAGCCTGTGCGAGCACTTCGCCTACACCCGCCAGGAGCTCTACGGCCTCATCCGGGTCGAAGGCATCCGAAGCTTCGAGGCGCTCCACGCGCGTCATGGCAAAGGCCGGATGGGCTGCGACATCTGCAAGCCGGCCGTCGCCTCGATTCTCGCCTCGTGCTGGAACTCGCCGATCACGAACCCCTCGCTGGTGCCGCTGCAGGACACCAACGATACCTTCATGGCCAACATGCAGAAGAACGGCACCTATTCGGTGGTTCCGCGCATTCCCGGTGGCGAGATCACCCCGGACAAGCTGATCGCCATCGGCGCGGTAGCCAAGAAGTACGATCTCTACACCAAGATTACCGGCGGCCAGCGTATCGATCTGTTCGGCGCCCAGTTGCATGAATTGCCGGACATCTGGAGCGAGCTGATCGCCGCCGGCTTCGAGACCGGCCACGCCTACGGCAAATCCACCCGCACGGTGAAGTCCTGCGTCGGCAACACCTGGTGCCGCTACGGCGTCCAGGACAGCGTCGCCATGGCACTGACCATCGAGAATCGCTACAAGGGCCTGCGTTCGCCGCACAAGCTGAAGTTCGCCGTCTCCGGTTGCACGCGGGAATGTGCCGAAGCCCAGAGCAAGGACGTCGGCGTGATCGCCACCGAGCACGGCTGGAATCTCTACGTCTGCGGCAATGGCGGCATGCGCCCGCGCCATGCGGAGCTGTTCGCCACCGATCTCGACGACACCGAGCTGCTGCGCATCATCGACCGGCTGCTGATGTTCTACATCCGCACCGCCGATCGACTTCAGCGCACCTCGGTATGGCGCGAGAACCTGGAAGGCGGACTCGACTATCTCAAGGCGGTGATTCTCGAGGACAGCCTGGGGCTGGGTGACGAGCTCGAAGCCCAGATGCAGCACGTGGTCGATCAGTACGAGTGTGAATGGGCCGGGGCGCTGAAGGATCCGGAAAAGCTCAAGCGCTTCCGCACTTTCGTCAACGACAAGCGCAGCGATCCCGACATCATCGCCGTCAGCGAGCGCGACCAGCCGAGACCTGCGCGCCCCGAAGAGATTGCCGCACTGGCAGTGGAGGTAACGTCATGAGCGAGCTCATCCTGGAAAACGAGGCAGCACGGTCTGCCTCTTCTTCACGCCCCGTTCGCCTGTGCAACCGGGCGGACCTGGTTGCCGGCTCCGGCATCGTCGCCTGGCATGAAGGGCATCAGATAGCGCTTTTCTATTTACCTTGTCGGCCCGGAGCCGCTGACGGGCTACCTGGTCGGCCCGGAGCCGCCGGTGAGTCGTTCAACCGGCCCGGAGCCGCCGGTGAGTCGTTCAACCGGCCCAAAGCCGCCGGTGAGCTTTACGCGGTAGACAACCGCGATCCGTTTTCCGGCGCCAACGTGATCGGCCGCGGCATCGTCGGCGATCTCGAGGGCGAGCTGGTGGTCGCCTCGCCTATCTACAAACAGCATTTTCGGCTGACGGATGGCCAGTGTCTCGAGGATGCCACGCGGCGCTTGCGTACCTGGTCCGTCGGGTGGGACGGCGACGACGTGGTGCTTCACATCCCCGTGGGGGCGGATTCGTGATGACGTAACTGGAAAACGATGCGCGAAATCAGGACAAAAAAAGCCCGCGCAAGAGGGGGGATGCGCGGGCGAGGCGGGGTGTTACTAGGAGACGCGACTCGAACGACTGCTAATCGAAGTATCTACATTCGATGGAAATTATATTAGCACCCTTATATTTCCCTGGCAATGCAATATCGTCATCGCGCTCATCGTTTCGCTTTATCGTCCTCTCGGTCACGATCCTCGTGCTCGCGCGTCTGGCGTTCGGCCAACTCCCGACGATGATCGCGCAGCTCCTGACGCAGCGATTCGATCTCGACCTGAAGCTCGCTCACCTGCTCGATCATGTGGCGCATCATGCGCCGGTTCGCCTTGTGCTGGCGGGATTCCGACTCTTCCTGATCTTCGACGAAAAGCGAGCTCACGTAAGCCGCGAAACTACCGAACAGCCCGACCCCGCAGACCATCAGCAACACGGCGACGATGCGCCCCAGCGTCGTGATCGGATAGTAATCCCCGTAACCGACCGTGGTGACGGTCACGATCGCCCACCACAATGCTTCTTCCGCCGTATTGATAGGGCTGTCCGGGTTGGGCGTTTCCACCATCAATACCGTCATCGCACCGAAGAACACCAGCAGCACGGTCGCTGTCGCCGCCGACGCCAACACGCCTTCGGCCCGGTTGCGAAACAGCAGTTGCCAGATCAACTCCAGCGACCGCAGCGCCCGGATCACGCGAATGACCTGAACGACACGGGCCAGGCGCGCAGCCTGGAACCATCCGGCAGGAATGCACGCCAGCAGATCCAGCCACCCCCAGCGCATGTAGTGCCATTTATTGGGCGCGCGGTAGAACCGCTGGCAGAAATCGATGAAGAAGAAAAAGCAGACGATGTAGTCCAGATAGCCGAATAACTGGAGGATATCGGTAGGCAGATCGAGGAAAAGCTCGGCCAGCATGGCTCCCAGCACGTAGAACGAGAGCGCCAGGATAAAAAACTGAAAAGGGGTGACATGTTCCTTCATGGCAAGTCCCGCTCACCTGTACGCCCCGATCCCGCCAGCCCTTTGGCCGCGACAGGATGAACGGCATTATCCGCAAATGGGCCGATGCGACGCGAATCGCCCGCTCAACGCCCGCCGAGTAATACACGCCCCCGAGGCAGCAGCGCACACGAGGCAGCAGCGCACACGAGTCGCGTGCGATCAGGCCGAACAGGGATTGGCCAGTTTCAGCTGGGTGAAATTGGTCACGAACGTATCCATCTTTTCCGCGTCGTAGTCCTGGAGACCACTGATGACCAGTTTCTTGGAGCCGATGCCCACGTCACGGCCATGGCAGCTCATGCGGAATTCGAGATGAGCCTCTCCACGCTTGCCCTTGACGTCCAGATTGGCGCCCGCGAAGTCCAGATCCAGATCACAGGGGTCGTGATCCTCGAGCGTGAACCCCATGCTGTCGTAGATCACCAGCGGGCGCTGGGGATTGAACATGACGCCCTTCTCTTCGAGCAGGGGCTTGAGGTAATGCGGAAAGTTGCGGCCCGAGAAGGCCACATAGCGACGGGTAAACGTCTCGACAGTGCCCGGGTCATGGATCGTCCAGCCGCTGCGCTTGACGTTCAGATACTGTTTGCCGCTCTGGTCGACGACGCTGACGGTGCCGGTCTCTTCCTCTTCGACGAAGCTCAACGAGACGCTGTCCCCCACCATTCCACAGAAGTGGAACGTCATCTGCTGAGACAGCCCGTAACGGGACAGCACCAGCGCGAACAACAGGTCGCCCGGCACGCAGAAACGCCGCGCACAGGGATCATGGATCGGGTTGTAATCTCCCGCGATCTGACGCGCAAACTGACTGGCCTGATCTGCGGTGATACAGATACGGTCCGCGTCGGTAGAATGGAACTCGTCGAGAAACATAAGTGGTCGACCCACGTATCGAATGACTTGGCGTTGGGATTCCAGGCGCCGCACTTTTACCACATGTTAGGGCAAATCGCAGCGCACCATTAACATTTAGAGACAAACGATAGCGTAGTTTACCCAAATGAATGTTCCAACCACAGCCTCCGAAGACATCGAGACTCGACCGTGCCCCTGCGGAAACGGCCTGCCCTACCGCCGCTGCTGCGGGATCTACCATCGCGGGGAAGCGCCCGCGCCAACGGCGGAAGCGCTCATGCGCTCACGCTACACCGCCTTTGCGCTGGGCGGGCTCGGCGACTATCTCGTCAGGACCTGGGAGGCCGATGCCATCGACCCGGCCCTGACGGCGGAGCAACTGGACCGCCAGGAACAACAATGGCTGCGGCTCGAGATTCTCGATGCCCACGAGAACGGCGCCAAGGCAACGGTCGAGTTCAAGGCACACTGCCGCCCGTTCGGTGCAGGGCCAGCGGTAACGCCGCAAGTGCTTCACGAGCGTTCGCGCTTTCGCCGACGCCAGGGCTTGTGGCGTTACATCGACGGCATCATCGACCCGCCTCCCGCCGCCGCCTCGCGTAACGCGCCCTGCCCCTGCGGCAGCGGCAAGAAGGCCAAGCGCTGCTGCCTGCGCTGAACCGATCGCAAGCACGCCGAATCGAGTCACCTTGTGGAATATGCCCCTTCGCCCCGCTACGCTTTTAGCGAATCGACGCGCCGGATACTCATCGACACACTAGGCTCGATCTCTGTTGCAGCGTCGAAACGCTTCGATTTCCGGACATGAAAAAGCAGGTGCATGAATATTTCCGATAGCGCCACGAATCTTATCTCCCGCTTCCAGACCGAACTCGGCCAGTGGCTCCATATCCCGGGTTGGATCGTGCTGCCTGCGCTGATACTGCTGATCGCGGTCATCGTCGACATCGCCCTGCACTTCGTTCTCAACCGGATGGAGCGACGCCTGCGCAATTCGCCGCGGCGCTGGGACGACCCCATCCTTCACGGACTGCGTCTTCCCTTGCGCTGGTGGGTCTGGGTCACCGCGCTGATGGTCGGTCTCGGCGTGATCGGCAACCATTTCGAGATCGAGCGGCTGAACATCGTACTGTCCCGGGTCGGGGCATTGATTACGCTGTTTCTGGTCGCCTGGGGCGGCATCCGGCTTTTCCGACGGCTGGAGCAGCGCCTGGTCTTTCCGCCGGGCAACTGCCATGCCAAGCCGGTCGATCCCACCTCGGCATCAGCCCTGACCAAGATCGTCGGCGCCATCCTGATCGTCACGCTGATATTGATCGGACTACAGATCCTGGGCGTATCGATGTCGAGCATTCTGGCCATGGGCGGCTTCGGTGGCCTGGTCATCGGCTTCGCCGCGCGGGATGTCATTGCCAATTTTTTCGGTGGCATGGTGGTCCATCTGGACAAGCCCTTCGTGGTCGGCGACTGGATCCGCTCGCCCGAGCGCCAGATCGAGGGCATCGTCGAGGATATCGGCTGGCGCCTCACTACCGTCCGAACCTTCGCCGGGCCACCGCTCTACGTGCCCAACGCCTGGTTCAGCCAGATCTCCGTGGAGACCCCCACCCGGATGGTCAGTCGCCGTCTGTGGGAAACCATCAGCCTCCGCTACCAGGATATCGGCGCCGTCGAGAACGTCGCCCGGGATATTCGCAACCTGCTGCTGGAGCACGAGGAGATCAATCAGGACGAACTGATCACGGTCAACTTCTCCACCTACGGCCAGTACTCGCTGGATATCATCGTCTACGCCTTCACCCACGAGACGGATTGGCAGCGTTTCCACGAGATCAAGCAGGACATCCTGTTGAAGATCCGTGACATCATCGACTCCCACGGCGCGGAGCTGGCCATTCCGGCATCCCGGGTCTATTTCCCCGAGGGCATTCGCCACCAGGAACCAGAACGCGACCACCCTGATGACGAGGAACGAGACGCCACGTCACGCAGCGACCGCGACACTGCCTCGTCGAGGACCGAGCGCCGTTCGTCCGATGACCAACGCCGCCATTCGAATTCGGGTCCCCGTCAGACGGAAGACCCGCAGGACGACGACGGCGACGCCTGAATCGGCCGCCCGCGCTCAGGGCCCGTGGCGGATGCGCAACTGGCACCAGCTATCGCTCAGCCAGCGTCCTGCCGACGCGATCTCGGTTTCGGTGGCGCCGGCGTAGCCCAGCACCAGACCTGGCCGGCCGGGCGGCTGCAGGAAATAGCGCGATAGCGGCGACAGCAGAATCCCGGCCTCCTGCCCCCGCGAGACCAGCTCGGTCTCCAGCTCGAAACTGTCCAGCTCGGCAACCAGATGCATCCCCGCCTGCCCCGCCGAGAGCACCAGCCCGCGCGCGACCGCCGGGGCCAGTGCTCGTCGCAACTGCGCCTGACGCTGGCGATAGAGCCCACGCATTTTCGCGACGTGCCTCACGAAATGCCCCTCGGCAATGAACGTTGCCACCGCGGCCTGCGCCACGTACTGCCCTTCCCGGTGAAGCCGGGCATTGGCTCGCTTGAAGGCATCGACCAGCGCTTCCGGCAGCACCAGATAGCCGAGCCGCAATCCCGGATAGAGCACCTTGCTGAAGGTGCCGACGTAGATGACCGGGGCATCGTCGACGAGCCCCTGCAGCGACGCGATCGGCGCGCTGGCGTAGCGAAACTCGCTGTCGTAATCGTCCTCGATGATCCAGGCACCATGACGCCGAGCCGCATCCAGCAGCGCCATCCGGCGCGGCAAGGTCATCGTCACGCCACTGGGATATTGGTGCGAGGGCGTGACATAGATCAGCCGCGGCGGTGGCGTCACCCGCGGCACGCGCTCCACGTTCGCCCCTTCCTCGTCGACGGCCAGCGGCACGGTATCCAGACCGGCCGCCACGAAGCAGGACTGCGCCCCGCCGTAGCCCGGCTCTTCCACCCACACGGCCTCACCGGCATCGGCCAGCAACCGGGCGATCAGCTCGAAGCCCTGCTGGGCGCCCTGGGTGATCAGGATCTGCCCGGGCCGGCAACGCACCGAACGCGATAACTGCAGATAGTCGCAAAGCGCTTCTCGCAATGCCGGGACACCGCCCTGATGCTGGTAGTCGTGCCATTCGAGCGGCGCCCGCTGGCGATGGCGGCGCAACAACCGCTGCCAGCGTTCACGGGGGAACCGGTCCAGTGCGGGCACGCCCGGCGCGAAGGCCGTATAGCGATCGCTCAGCACACCGCTGAAATCGAGAATGCGCCGGCCCCGAGCGGAAAGCGACGGCGCCGCAATACCGGATGCCGATACCGCCGCCGTCAGGGCTTCCGGTCGCCACTCGGCGACGAAGACACCCGCGCCTCGGCGAGTCTCCACGAATCCTTCGGCCGCGAGCCGGTCGATGGCGCCCAGCACGGTATTGCGGCCCAGCCCGAGCTCGTGAGCCAGCTGTCGCGAGGAAGGTAGCGCCGTGCCGGCACCAAGCTTGCCCTCCTGAATCCAGTCTCTCAGCGACTGATAGAGCCGCTGGGTCAAGGTCGCCGCTGATGGCAACGCGAGTTGCATGGTCAGCGCTTCGACGATCCACAGCCGGTGGTCCTGAGATGGCGGCACTGGTTCCCTCACTATTGCCTCAACTGGCCCTTATCGAAGAACCAGCATGAGGCCAAACTGGCTTCACGTCACGCTTGTCACCCCGTTCGCTCGCCAGGGAGCCCGCGATGCCTACCATTCGTGCCGCCACCCCCAAGGACATCGACAGCCTCGTTGTACTGATCGATGGCTACCGCCAGTTCTATCGACAACCCAGCGACCTGGAAGGCGCTCGGCATTTCCTGGCCCGACGCTTCGAACGGGACGATGCGCATCTGCTGATCGCGCTGGATGAGAGCGACGCGGCGATCGGCTTCGTGCAGCTGTTTCCGGTCCCCGCCACGACCGAGCTCGCCATGCGCTGGATTCTCAATGATCTCTTCGTCTCCCCCCAAGCCCGTCGTCAGGGTATCGGCAGCGAGCTGCTAAAGGCTGCCAGACAACTCGCACAGGATCACGGCGTTCCCAAGCTGATGCTGCGCACCCAAGTCGACAACGTTACCGCCCAGTCCCGCTACCAGGCGCTTGGCTGGCAACGCGACGAGGCGTTTTATACCTATCTATTGAGCGTGTGATGCCATGAGCCCGTTCATCAACGAATATGGCCAGCCCGTCGGCCCGGTTATCGATGGCTGGCAGCCGCCGCCGGCACCTCGGGCCGAAATCCTGGAGGGCCGTTTCTGCCGCCTCGAGCCGCTGGACGTCTCGGCTCACGCACCCACGCTCTGGCGAGCCTGGCAGCCGTCGGATCCCGATATCGCCGACGATCATGACGGCAAGGCACGCTGGACCTATCTAGGCGGACGCGGATTCGACGACGAAGCGGGTTGTCGACGCTGGCTCAAGACGATGACCGCAAGCGACGATCCGCATTGTTACGCCATCATCGATCCGGCAGACGACCAGGCCGTCGGCATGGCGACCTATCTACGCATCGTGCCGGTCGACGGCAGCATCGAGATCGGGCATCTGAATTTCTCGCCGCGCATGGCGCGCACGCCAATCTCCAGCGAGGCGCTGATGCTGCTGATCCGTCATGTCTTCGAACTCGGTTACCGCCGGGTGGAGTGGAAATGCGATGCGCTGAACGCACCATCGCGGCGCGCCGCCGAGCGCCTGGGCTTTCGCTTCGAGGGGATTTTTCGTCAGCATCGGGTGGTCAATGGCCGCAACCGCGACACCGCCTGGTTTTCGATTCTCGATGGCGAGTGGCCGGCGATCCGCGAGTGCCATCGTCGCTGGCTGGCACCGGACAACTTCGATGCTGGCGGCCGCCAACGCCAATCGCTTTCGACGATGACGGCCGAACTGACAAAACCGGGACATTGAACATGTACCAGCCAAATCAGTTCCGCCTCGATGATCCGGGCGCCTTGAAGCAGGCCATCGATCAGGCGCCGTTTGCCACGCTGGTCACGCAGAGCGAGAAAGGTGAGCTCAACGCCGACCATCTCCCGTTGCTGTTCGAAGCTGCCGACGGCGGGTCATCGCCGGGTACGCTTCGCGGGCATATCGCACGCGCCAATCCGTTGGCCTCGGCCTGTGTGGATCGTCAGGCTCTGGCGATCTTCCATGGTCCGCAGGCGTATATCACGCCGAGCTGGTATCCGGCCAAGCGCGAACACGGCAAGGTCGTGCCGACCTGGAACTATCAGGTGGTGCATGCCCACTGTCAGCTGCGGCTGATCGACGATCCGGACTGGCTGAAAGCGCTCGTCACGGAACTGACCAACCGTTTCGAGCGGGATCGTGAAACGCCCTGGGCGGTCAATGACGCGCCAGCGGGCTTCATCGACAGGATGTGCCGAGCCATTATCGGCATAGAGCTGACGATCGAGCGACTGGAAGGCAAGCGCAAAGCGAGTCAGCACAAACCGATGGAAGAGCGCGAGGCGATTCTGCGAGGACTGCGCGACGAGTCCGGTTACGATGACGCAGACTCGCTCTGCTTGAGCGGAATCGACTAGAGGAGGAACAGCCATGTCCGAATATTCCGCCTGCGTCCACTGGCAGCGACACCCCGACGAAACCTTCACCGACAACCGTTACAGCCGCGGCCATGAGTGGTGCTTCGATGGGGGTGTCAACGTACCGGCATCGTCATCGCCCCACGTGGTTCCGCTGCCCTACTCCATCGAGTCCCATGTCGATCCCGAGGAGGCATTCGTCGCCTCGCTGGCCAGCTGTCACATGCTGGTGTTCCTGAGTATCGCCGCCAAACGACGCTTTGCCGTGGACCGTTACGAAGACCAGGCCGTCGGCATAATGGAAAAGAATCCTGAAGGAAGACTCTCAATTACGCGAGTGACGCTGCGGCCGGCCGTGACGTTTTCTGGCGAGCGTCGGCCGACACGCGAGCAGCTCGAAACGATGCATCACCAGGCCCATCGCGACTGCTTCATCGCCAATTCGGTCAAGACCGATGTCGTGACAGAGATCGTCGACCCCTGAGAGACCCCATGACTCGACTCATCACCTATACCGAAGCACGCAACAGGCTCTCCTGGGCCGGCGCCTTGGAGGCCCTGCGCCAAGGCCATCGCACCGCCCGGCCGGAAATCGGCGATACCTTCCTGGGGCCGGCCGACAAGACGCTGCTCAACCGTTCGTGCTTCATTCCCGGCCTCGGCTACGGCGCCAAGGCGGTCACCGTGTTCGACGGCAACGCCGCCCGCGGGCTGGATACCGTGCAGGGCGCGATGCTCTACTTCTTGCCCGACGACGGTCAGTTGAAAGCGATCATCGAGAGCCGGCTGGTCACCGAGATCAAGACGGCCAGCGATTCGTTGCTGGGCGCGCTCCTGCTGGCGCGACCGGACAGTCGTCATCTGCTGGTCTGCGGCGCAGGAACGGTCGCGGCGAGCCTGATCGATGCCTACACCGCGCTCTTCCCCGATCTGGCGCGTATCAGCGTCTGGAACCGCACCCACGACAAAGCCGTGGCGCTGGCCGAGCGCTGTGTCAGGCGCGGCCTGAACGTCACCGCCGTAACCGATCTGGAAGCGACCGCCCGCTCGGCGGACATCATCTCCAGCGCCACCATGGCGCGTACGCCGTTGATACTGGGGAAGTGGATACAGCCCGGCACGCATGTCGACCTCATCGGTGCGTTCAAGTCCGACATGCGCGAGGCGGACGACGAACTGCTGCAAACCGGCCGGCTGTTCGTCGATAGCCGGGAGACCACGATCCACCACATCGGCGAGCTGAAGATTCCCATTGCCGCAGGAGCCATTGCCGAAAGCGACGTGATCGCGGATTTCTACGATCTGCTGGCTGGCGATTCTCGCGATGACGATGCTCGCGATAGCGGTTGTCACGGAAAACAACCGGGTCGAACCCGCGACAGCGATATCACGGTATTCAAAAATGGCGGCGGCGCGCATCTCGACCTGATGATCGCGCGCTATATCGCCGAAACCGTTCAGTAACGCAGGACGACGCTCGGCGCCGTTCGCGCTGCGGCAGTCGGTCACTGGACGCTCGCGCTCAGCGGCGTAAAATGCGCGACGTTCATCGGGGCATCGGCAGCCTCTTATCTCACCCGGTCCGCCCTTTGCGAGGGCGACAACCAGGAGTCCTGCATGTCAATCAGCGATCAACCGATCGTCGTCGCGGCGTTGTACCAGTTCGTCACCCTCGATGATTTCGAAGCCCTGCGCGAGCCTCTGCTCGACGAAATGAAGCGTCTCGACGTCAAGGGCACTCTGCTGCTCGCCAATGAAGGCATCAACGGCACCGTTTCCGGCACGCGCGCAAGCATCGATGCCCTGCTCGGGTGGCTCAAGCGCGATACCCGCTTCGCCGCACTCGAGCACAAGGAGTCCTACTGCGAGGAACATCCGTTCTATCGCACCAAGGTCAAGCTCAAGCGCGAGATCGTCACCATGGGCGTGCCGGATATCGACCCCAACCGGCGCGTCGGCACCTACGTCGAGCCGGAGCAGTGGAACGCGTTGATCGACGACCCGGAAGTGCTGGTGATCGACACCCGCAACGACTACGAAGTGGCGATCGGCAGTTTCGAGGGCGCCATCGACCCCAGGACCAAGTCGTTCCGCGAGTTCCCCGATTACGTCAAGCAGCACTACGATCCCGCCCGGCACAAGAAGGTGGCGATGTTCTGTACCGGCGGCATTCGCTGCGAGAAGGCCTCGAGCTTCATGCTCAACGAAGGGTTCGAGGAGGTCTTCCACCTCAAGGGCGGCATCCTGAGCTATCTGGAAAAGGTCCCCGAGACCGAAACCCGCTGGCGCGGTGACTGCTTCGTGTTCGACAACCGGGTCACCGTTCGTCATGACTTGAGCGAGGGCGCCTACGAGCAGTGCCACGCCTGCCGCATGCCGATCTCGGTCGAAGACCAGGCGTCGGAGCAGTATTCGCCGGGCATCAGTTGCCCCCACTGCTGGGATTCGCTACCGGAGAAGACCCGCGCCAGCGCCCGCGAGCGCCAGAAACAGATCGAACTGGCCCGAGCCCGCAACGAGCCGCATCCGATCGGCCGCAACCCGCGCGAGACCACCACGGAGCATTGATCGGCTCCGCCAACGAAAACGGCCNNGAGGCCGTTTTCGTTTATCGATGGGCTTTTGTCGATGGGCTTTCGTCGCAGGCCTTCCATCGACGCCTGCTCTTCCATCGACGCCTGCTCTTCTATCAATGTCTGCTCTTCTATCAATGTCTGCTCTTCTATCGATGTCTGCTCTTCTATCGATGTCTGCTGCATCGCGGGCTCATTGCACGCTACGCAGCAGTTCCTCTCTTTCCGCTTCCGGCAGCAGCCCGGAGGCCGTCAGCTTGGTGAAGAACCGCTTCATGCGGCGATCGATCTTCTGACGCGCAAACCACGGCCAGATATTGGCCAGCGGCATGAAATCGGGGTTGGAAACGCCATCGATCAGCCACAACCGCTGAGTGCCGTCTGCCAGACGCTGACAGACGATATTGCGGTCGTTGATGTCGGACGGCACGATCCAGTTGTCGCGCAGGTAAAGATAAAGCCGCTGCAGCTCGTCGGAGAAGGCCTGGGTCTCGAGCCAGGCCGTCTCGTCTCGCTGACGGTATTGCCGAATGGTGGAAGAGACCTGGCCATCGGCATCGCTGATCAAGTCGAAGACCAGACCCTCGCCCTGGTCCGTCGCCACCGTCCCGTAGTACGCCGGCACATGGCGCCAATCGACCATGCCGCGGCGCAACAGGTTCTCGAAGTAGACCTTCTCGCGCTCGTTCTGCTGGCTACCGCGCTCGGGAAAGCGCGGCACCTTGATACAGCATCCGGGGCGTTCCGGATGCCGGAAGATGGCCCGATCGTTGCCGTGGGCAATTTCGTTGGCAGAAACAAGTCGATACATTGCGGGCCACTCCGAGCCGCCATTGAGACGTCATGCCTCTATAATGATAACTTAATCAAACGCTGTTCTCATTGATCGTTCGCCTCGCGTTCGGCGGCCGGTTCCATCCAGCGTCGCCACAGCGCCAGGATATGCTCGCGGTGATCGGCGAATGCCTCGGCAGATACCAGACTGCCCCGCTTGGCCAGCGCCGCGCGGTGGCTCGCATCGCGATAGGCGAGATACGCCGCCTGCAGTTTCCGCGCATCCTGTTCGGGGAGCTTGCCGCTCTCGGCCAGCGCATCCATCAGCCGCATGTTGTCGGTGACCTCGAGCAGTGCCGGCGTCCGGGCCGACAGCGCCAGCACCGCATACTGGTTCATGAACTCGATATCCACCAGACCGCCGGCATCCTGCTTGAGATGGAACTGGCCGGCCTCGCGCGCCTCGCCGCCGCTGCCGAGATGCTCGCGCATCTTCAGGCGCATCTTGACGACTTCGTGGCGGAGCTCGCCGCAGTCGCGCTCCCGCGCCAGCACTTCCCGGCGAACGGCCTCGAAGCGTTCCTTCAATACGTCGTCGCCCGCCACGGCACGCGCGCGCACCAGCGCCTGGTGCTCCCAGATCCAGGCCTCGTTGCGCTGGTACTCGGCAAAGGCGTCCAGCGACGACACCAGCAATCCGGCGTTCCCCGAGGGGCGCAGGCGCATGTCGACTTCGTAGAGCGTGCCGCTGGGTGTGGTCGCGGTGAGCAGATGAATGACGCGCTGCCCCAACCGGGTGAAGAACACCAGATTGTCGATCGACTTGGCGCCGTCGGTCACGCCCCGAGGCGCGGCATCATAGAGGAATACCAGATCGAGATCGGAGCCGTACCCCAGCTCGATGCCGCCCAGCTTGCCGTAGCCGACGATCAGAAAGGCCGCCTGACCGGCCGAGTCTCTGGCGCTGGGGTGCCCGTATCGGGCCGTCAGCGAGTGCCACGCCATCTGCAGCACGCTATCCAGCACCACCTCGGCTATCGCGGTCAGATAGTCGCTGACCTTCATCAGCACGCGCCCGCCGGCAATGTCGGAAGCGGCAACGCGCAACACCTGGGTCTGCTTGAAGACCCGCATCGCTTCCAGCCAGTTCTCCTCGTCGTCCTCGGGAATCCGCGCCAGGGTCTGGCGCAGCTCGTCCGCGAGGCGCTGCTTGTCGGCGGGTGAATAGAGCGTCGCGGGGGTCAGCAGTTCGTCGAGCAGAATGGGGTGACGCGCCAGCTGTTCGGCGATCCAGGGGCTGGCCGCGCACAGCCGGATCAGCGACGGTAGAACCTGCGGGTTCTCGCGCAGCAGCGAAAGATAGGCAGTGCGTCGCAATACCGCTTCGATCAGCGGCAGTACCCGCTCCAGGGCGGTCGTGGGCGCCTCGCTCTCGGCCGCGGCCTCCAGCAGCATCGGCATGACGGCCTCGAGGCGCTCGTAGCCGATACGCTGCATCGACTGCACGCCGCGGGAGTCGCGAAAGGTCTTCAGTCGTCGCAGCGCCTCGGGCAGCTCGTAGCCCGCCGCCGCCATTACCCGCTCGGCTTCGGCATCGTCCATCTCGCCCTGCCACAGCTGTCGCCAGGCAGTGTCATCCCGGGGCGAGTCGTCGAATGCCGGCGACTCGTCGTCCGGATCGGCGACCACGGCATCGAAATGGCGTCGAACCCGCTCGCGGCAGGCCGAAAGCGCATCTTTCAAGGCAGCCCAGTCCGGCAGTCGCATCGCCATCGCCAACCTCGCCTGGTTCTCGGTGTCGTCGGGCAGCTGCTGCGTCTGACGATCCTGCTGCGCCTGCAGTGCGTGCTCCAGATCCCGCAGGAAGACGTAATCCTCGCGCAGCTCGTCGACCACCGGCTGCGGCAGCAGTTCGAGCGTGACCAGACGCGCCATGGCCTCCCGCAGCGAGGTGACCTGAAGCTCGGTATCCCGGCCGCCGCGGATCAGCTGGAACGCCTGGACCACGAATTCGACCTCGCGGATCCCGCCGCGCCCCAGCTTGATGTTGTCGTCCCGCCCCAGCCGCTTGACCTCGCGGTGGATCATCGCCTTCATCTCGCGCAGCGATTCGATCGCGCCGAAATCCAGATACTTGCGATAGATGAAGGGCCTGAGTTCATCGAGCAGTTCATGCCCGGCGTCGAGATCGCCCGCGACCGGGCGCGCCTTGAGCATGGCGTAACGCTCCCACTCGCGTCCCTGATCCTGATAATAGCTGGTGAAGGTGTTGAAACTGCCGACCAGCGGCCCGCCGTCGCCCAACGGTCGCAGGCGCATGTCGACCCGGAAGACGAAGCCGTCGGCGGTGATCGCGTCCAGCGCGGCGATCAGCTTCTGCCCCAGTTTGGTGAAGTACTGTTGATGATCGTACTCGCGCTCGCCGCCCCGGGTCGTGCCTTTCTCCGGAAACGCGAAAATCAGATCGATATCCGAGGAGAGATTGAGCTCGCCAGCGCCGAGCTTACCCATTCCCAGCACGATCAGACGCTGAGGCGAGCCGTCACGGCGCGGTGCAGGGCTGCCCCAGCGGGGGGCGAGATGCGTCTCGAGCCAGTCAAGCGCGCCTTCGAGGCAGACCTCGGCAAGTTCCGAGACCTTGGCGGCGGTCTGCCACATCTCGGCGCCGTTGAGATCCCGCCACACGATGCCGAGCATCCGCGCCTGACGAAAACGGCGTAGCGCCCTGTGGAGCGACGCCTCGTCGTCCGCGTCTGCCAGCGCCTGGTGCAGCACGTCTTCGATCTGCGCCCGATTCGGCGCCGCCTCGAGCTCGCCACTGTCGATCAGGCCGGGAAGCAGCGCCGGTCGCGTCACCAGCGCGTCCAGCGCGAAGTCGGACAGCAGGACCAGCCGGGCGAGCTCGCGCCGACGCGCATCGCTCAGGGAGAGCCAGGCGTCGGTGACGACCGGATCGGCACTGGCGGCATCCAGCCCTTCGTCGAGGCGCTGTCTGGCCTCGACCCAAGCCCCCGCAAGCATGGCGGGACTATCGATCTCGGCGAACCAGGATTCGGGTAACGGCATCGGGTGCTCCAGACGGCTGTTGGCGGGGTCTTCACTGGATGAATGACCCCGCCAGCATAGCGAAAGCCCCGCGTCGGGCCAAAGCGATGCAGATCGCGCCCGCGCCTGAGTCGCAGATTATCGATGATGTCACACCAAGGTTGTATTACATCGTACGAATAAAGCAGCTACAAAGGCACAAGCCAATTCGTCGGGTCCAGGAAGCGTTAGCTCGAACGAGAGAACGCTGGCCCGTGGATCTCACTCTAGAACTGCACCATCAAGCAAGGGATACGCCATGAAGCTCAAGAAGACACTCCTCGGCATCGCCTGCCTCGCATCGTTGGCCGCCGGCGCCGCCCAGGCCGATTTCCCGAACCGGGATATCCGCGTGATCGTGCCGGCAGCCGCCGGCGGCGGTACCGATGCCATCGTCCGCAAGGTTTCCAATATCGCCGAAGAGTCGCTGCCCGTCTCGATGTATGTCGAGAACGTGGAAGGCGGCATGACGGCAACCGGCCTGCTCCAGTTGATGAAGGCGCGTCCGGATGGGCAGACCGTCGCCGCGATCACCTACGACAGCATCATCACGATCCCGTGGAAGAACATGCTGCCGGGATTCAACATGGACAAGATGCGCATGATCGCCCGCATCACCAGCGAAGCCGACGCGATCACCGTGCCGGAAAACTCCCCCTACCAGACGCTGGATGACCTGATCGCCGCCGCCAAGAAAGAACCTGGCAGCATTCGCATTGGCATTCAGAACATGGGCGCCAGGACCCACCTGACGCTGCTGCAGCTCCAGGATCTCACCGGCGCCGAGTTCAAGATCGTCTCCTACGACAACAGCGCGGCGTCGCAGAAGGAAGCGCTGCTCAATGGCGAGGTCGACGCCGTGGTGACCAGCCTCGGCGACCTGGCGCCGCTGATCGAATCCGGTCAGGCTCGCGGCCTGGTCGAGTTCTCCGACACCCAGAACGAAGGCTTCCCCAACGTGCCGCCGGTCACCGAGACCGATACCGGCCTGGACCTGCAGATGGGCAGCTTCATCGTCATGGTGGCACCGGCGCGTACCCCGGACGATGTGATCGAGAAGCTGGAAGCCACCTACCACAAGGCTTACGAGAGCGACGAGTTCCAGCAGTGGCTGAAGAAGATCGGCGTCACGCCCGCCTGGCTGGGCGCCGACGACGTGACCGAATGGGCGAACGACACCCAGCAGCAGCTCTTCGACACCATGGATGAACTGGTCGACAAGGGCGTGCTGGAGAAATAAGTCTCCGATCATTCTCATCCACGCTGCGCCATGCCCCTCGCATGGCGCCTTGTCGTCTATACAGGTGCCTTCATGACATCTAAACCCTCATCTCGACAGTCGACCCAGCGCTCGAGTCTGGGCGGTGAGTTTTTCGTGCCGGCGGCGCTGGCGCTCATCACCCTCGTCTACCTGATCTCGGCGATCCAGCTCGGTCCGCCAATGAAGGGCGGCAACATGACCGCATCCTTCTTTCCCATCGCCACCGCCATCCTCATGCTGATCGCGCTGGCCTGCGCCATGGTTCATGCGCTGCGCGGCAAGGCCAAGGCGCCCGAGGAAGAGGCCGCCGCCAACGCCGAGAGCAGCGACGATGCCCCGCGCCGCAGGCAGTATGTCGGCCTCTCCCTCGGCGCGATCGGCGTCGTCGTGCTGACGGCGGGATACCTGCTGGCGTTCGATCTGATCGGCTATTTCGTCGCCACTTTCGTCTACGTGCTGCTGCTGACCGGCCTGTTCAGTGGCGGCTTCCGGGAGAAATGGCTGACCAAGCTGATCGCCGCCATCGTCATTACCGTCGCCGGCTACCTGCTGTTCGAGGTCGTCTTCCAGGTCCGCCTGCCCACGCTCTGGAGTCAATGATCATGGATTCGATTTCCGGTCTGCTGGGCGGTTTCGCCGCCCTCGCCAATCCTGAAACCCTGCTCTACATGATCGGCGGTTTTCTGATCGGCACCTTCTTCGGCGCGGTGCCGGGCCTGACCTCGGTGCTGGCCATCGCCCTGCTGCTGCCGCTCACCTACAGCCTCGACGTGACCACGGCGCTGGTCGCCTGCGCCAGCATCTTCATGGCAGGCATGTGCAGCGGCAGCATCACCGCCACGACCATCAACATTCCCGGTGCGCCGTCGTCGATGATGACCGCGCTGGAAGGCTACCCGATGCAGCAGCGCGGCGAAGGCGCCAAGGCGCTCGGTCACGCCGCACTGGGCTCGATGATCGGCGGTTCGCTGGGCGCGCTGCTGCTGATGGTCATGGCGCCGCTGGCGGCCGACGTCGCCCTGCTGATCCGCACGCCGGGCAAGTTCTCGCTGATCGCCTTTGCACTGATCGTGATCATCATTTCCCAGCGTGGGTCGATCACCAAGGGCATGATCGCCACGCTGTTCGGCGTCATGATCGCCACCATCGGCATCGACGTGGTGCAGCCGCTGGCCCGCTTCACCTTCGGCACCAGCGTGCTGGTCCAGGGCATCGACATGATGCCGTTGATCATCGGCACCTTCGCCATCAGTGAACTGCTGATCCAGGCCGATAGTCGCAGCAGCCGAACCGTCGATCCCAGCATGATCCAGGCGGCCAAGGTGCGCCGTCGCGATTTCATTCCGCCGCTGTCGGAAGTTCGGGAAATCGGCGTGATGCGCTACCTGAAGAGCGCGGTCATCGGCTACGCGGTGGGTATCCTGCCCGGCGCCGGCGGCTCCATGGCGGCTTTCGTCTCCTATGCGGAGTCGATGCGCTCCTCGAAGCACCCCGAGCGTTACGGCAAGGGCAATCCGGAAGGCATCGCGGCGGCGGAATGCGCCAACAACTCGATGTGCGGCGGCGCCTTCGTGCCGATGCTGACGTTCGGCATCCCCGGCGATCCAACCACCGCGATCGTGCTCGGCGTGCTGGTCATCAACGGTCTGCAGCCCGGCCCGCAGTTCATGACCCAGCAGCTCGATCTGATCGCGCCGATGTTCGCCTCGCTGTTCGTCAGTGCGCTGATCCTGATTCCGCTGACGCTCTACCTGCTCGGCCCCTACTTCCTCAAGATCGTGTCGATTCGCCGCGACGTGCTCTACTCGAGCATCGCCATCGTCGCGCTGGTGGGCAGCTACGTGGCGACCTACTCCACGTTCCAGATGGCGCTGGCGCTGGTGTTCGGCGTGCTGGCCTACTTCCTGCGCAAGCAGAAGTATCCCACCGTCTGCCTGCTGCTGGGCTTCGTGCTCGGCCCGAGCCTGGAGGAGTATTGCCGTCGCGCGCTCTCCATCAATGACGGCAACCCGTCGATCTTCTTCACCAGCCCGGATAGCCTGTTCTTCATCGCCCTGACGGTGGTGTTCTTCTACTTCATGGTGATCCGCAAGCCCAAGGACCGCGGACTAGGGACGCGACCGGCGTAACGTCGACCTCCCCATCGAGCCGGCTCCTCTTGCCGGCTTCCCTGACCAGCTCGCGCCAACCGGCATAGCGCCGCCATCGTTCATCACGATGGCGGCGCTTTGGCATGCGCGCCTCCGCTCGTTTTCATCGAGGCTCACGACCATCCAGGGCCGTAAAAAAAGTCGTAAAAAAACCACTTTTCCAGCTTCGCCGGCTAGCGGTGACCCTCATTCCGGATGCTTCGTTGCCGCCAACAGCCTTGATTCTCACCGACCGGCTGCTCTCGGGCAGGCAGGAATAACTTTAGCCTGTTAATTACATGGTGTATTTTTACATCCCGCTACATTGCGGTATTAGACTTTAGCCGCATTCGATCTCCGATTTCGGCCTTGCCTACTCGATCCTTCAAGGGAGACATTCATGAAAACGCGCGGGGCGTTGAGCAAGACACGCCTGTTGCCCAGCCTGGTCGGCCTGATCCTGGTCCTGCTGGGCCTTGCGATGCTGATTGGCGGCATCAAACTGAGCCAGCTTGGCGGCTCCTGGTACTACCTGATCGCCGGTGTCGGCGTCGGTCTCAGCGGGTTGCTGCTGATCGCCGCCAGACGCGCCGCGATCTGGCTTTTCGCCATCTTCCTGCTGGCCTCCACGATCTGGTCGCTCCAGGAAGTCGGCCTGGACTGGTGGCAACTGGTCCCCCGTCTGGCGCTATGGTTCGTGCTCGGCATCGTGCTGTTGCTGCCCTGGGTTCGCCGTCCGCTGGGCGTCACGCGCATGAAAAGTGCCAGCGCCGCAGCACTCTCGATTGCCGTCATCCTCGCCGGCCTGACCGCCATCGTCAGCCAGTTCACCAACCCGCATGACATCGAAGGGACGATCGTCCGTGACGCGTCCGGCCCGAACGATGCCGTGGCCAATGCCATGAACGGCGACTGGCCCTCCTACGGCGGCACCGAACGTGGTCAGCGCTACTCGCCCCTCGACCAGATCACCCCAGAAAACGTCGGCAAGCTGGAAGAAGTCTGGCGCTATCGCACCGGCGACATCCCTGGCCCCAACGATCCGTCGGAAACCACCGCCGAGAACACCCCGCTCAAGGTCAACGGCAAGCTGTACGTATGTACGCCGCACAGCCAGGTGATCGCCCTCGATCCGGACAGCGGCAAGGAGCTGTGGCGTTTCGATCCCAAGCTGAGTACCCAGAATGCCGACAGCTTCAATGGCTGGGCGCACATGACCTGTCGTGGCGTCGCCTACTACGAAGATGACGGAGCGGCTGCCGAACCGGCCTATGCCAGCGCCGAGGTCGGCACCGGCCTCGCCCCGACCGCCAGCGATGGCACCGCGAATGGCGACGCCGCGCCCGTCACCGAGGAAGGCAAGCAGCAAGCCGCCGATCAGGCTCCCGCGTCCGGCGTCGCCGCCGACCTGGCCGATGCCTGCCCGCGCCGCCTGTTCCTGCCCACCGCCGACACGCGCCTGATCGCGCTGAATGCCGACACTGGCGAAATGTGCCCCGGCTTCGGCGATAACGGCTCCATCGACCTGACCCGGAACATCGGCAGCTTCACCGCTGGCGGCTACTATTCCACCTCTCCGCCCTCCGTGGCCCATGGTCTGGTGATCATCGGCGGCCACGTGACCGACAACGAGTCCACCAACGAGCCTTCCGGCGTGATTCGCGCCTACGATGCCAAGGATGGCCACCTGGTCTGGAACTGGGATAGCGGCAACCCGGACGACACCACGCCGATCGGCCCCGACGAGACCTATACCCGCAACTCGCCCAACATGTGGTCGGTGATGAGCGTCGACAGCGACCTCGGCATGATCTACCTGCCGATGGGCAACCAGATGCCGGACCAGTGGGGCGGCAACCGCACGCCGGAAGCCGAGAAGTACAGCGCCGGCGTCACCGCGCTGGATATCGATACCGGCCAGGTCCGCTGGACCTATCAGTTCACCCATCATGACCTGTGGGACATGGACGTCGGCGGCCAGCCGTCGCTGGTCGACATCCAGACCGACGAAGGCGTCAAGCCCGCGCTGATGGCCTCCACCAAGCAGGGCAGCATCTACGTGCTCGACCGCCGCACCGGCGAGGCTATCGTCCCGATCCACGAGATCGACGCGCCGCAGGGCGCCGTGGAAGGCGACCACACGGCAGCAACCCAGCCGCACTCCGAGCTGAGCTTCTCGCCGGACACGCTCCACGGCAAGGACATGTGGGGCGTGACGCCGCTGGACCAGATGCTGTGCCGCATCCAGTTCCAGTCATTGCGCTATGAAGGCATGTTCACGCCGCCCTCGCTGCAGGGTTCGCTGGTCTATCCGGGCAACTTCGGCGTGTTCGACTGGGGCGGCATCGCGGTCGACCCCGAGCGCCAGATCGCCTTTGCCAGCCCGGCCTACATGGCGTTCACCTCCCAGCTGGTGCCGCGCGAACAGGCCGATGGCGGCGAGCGGATCAGCGAAACCGAAGGCGTTCAGCCCAATGCAGGCGCGCCCTACGGCGTGATCATGGGCGCGTTTCTGTCCAGGCTCGGGCTGCCTTGCCAGGCACCGCCCTGGGGTTACGTGGCGGGTGTCGACCTGAGCAATCATCAGACCGTCTGGCAGCACAAGAACGGTACGGTCCGCGATAGCGCTCCGGTGCCGATGCCGCTGCCGATGGGCGTGCCCGCCCTGGGCGGACCGATCATGACCGGTGGCGGCGTGGCCTTCCTCAGCGGCACGCTGGACCAGTACCTGCGCGCCTATGACGTCACCAACGGCGAGGAGCTGTGGAAAGGCCGGCTACCGGCAGGCGGCCAGACCACGCCGATGACCTACGAAGGCAAGGACGGCCGCCAATACGTGCTGGTCATGGCCGGTGGTCACGGCTCGCTGGGCACCAAACAAGGCGACTATGTCGTCGCCTATGCGCTGCCCGAAGGCGACGATTCGAACTGATCTCAGCGAAGCGTCACCCATGAAAACGGCTGCCCTCGGGCAGCCGTTTTTCGTTGCGCCGACGGGCTCGTCACGCGCTGAACATCGCGAACCGCGTCGGCAGGCTGGAAGCTCGCCTTGATCAGAAGCTCGCCTTGATCGTCGTACCCGCCACCCAGGCATTGTCCACCGAATCCACTGCCGACGGATTGACCACGTACTGCAGGTTGGGCCGCAGCGTCAGGTAGCCGGTCAGATTGAAGCTGTAGTAGACCTCGGCGTCGTACTCGTGCCCTTGGCGCGGCAGCGGCGAGAGCGAACCGCTCGGCGTGGCGTTGTGATAGTCGACGAAGTCGTTGACATCGTCGTTGACGTGCAGATACGCAAGACCGATGCCGGCATCGTCCTGCGGACGCGCGTCGAACGGCCCTTCGTAGGTTGCGCCGATCGAGACATAACGATCGATACCCGCCGTATCGCCATGGTTGGTGTTGCCCATGCTGAACAGCGTCAGCCCGCGATCCGGGCTGCCATCGCGTGTCGTCACCTGCTGCTGGACCACGTAGTAGAGCCCGGTGTTGGTATCGCTGGTGCGATCCGCCGGGCCGTCGCCATAGGCGCGGTTGTCGACGTTCTGGGTATAGAACCCGAGCTTGTAGGCGCCGGCCATGCCGTTCAGCGTCGGGGTATAACCCAGTTCCACCGGGAACAGCGTCCCCTCGGTGCCGCTGGTGCGCAGGTCGAAGCCGTTATCGTTTTCCAGGTTGCTGTCGTTGATGTTGAACGCGCCGACCTGGGCGTACCATTCGGGCGTGATATTGGCGCGGATCACCGCTGCCCATTGGGCGATCGGCCAGTTGTAGATGTTGTTGCCCCAGTTGCCGGGCTGCGCGCCACCGAAGGCCAGGTTCTGGAAATTGCTATCGATGGTGGCGAAGTCATCGCCGAACGGGATTCGGCCCAGCTTGACCGCCAGGGCATCGTCGAAGAAGCGCTGGCGATACCAGAACTGCGTCAGCCGCGTCACCGGCCCGCGCCCTTGCACTTCCTGCACCGAGGAGCCGCCGACCGTCGCGTCCGGATCGCTCATCCGGTCGTTGACGCTATGCCCGTTACGGTTGGTGACGGTGACCTGAAATTCCGCATCCGGAATGCCCAGCAGACGATCCAGATCGAAGTTGGCACCGACCGCGAACTGGTCCGCGTATTTGCTCACGTGGCTGTCGCGGTAGCCGCCATCGAGAATCGTCGCCGCTTCGCCCACGTAGTCGAAATCGAAGGATACGCCGGCCTCTTCCAGCGCGGTGCGCTCGCCGCCCCAATCTCCCAGCATGTAGGGGGAATCCGGAGAAAAAGCCGAATACGCCTGCGCGGAACCCATCACCCCAAGACTGCCCAAGAGAATCGCCGACGCGCCGCCGATTCTGATAACCCGTGATGTGGCATCTGCCATGGCCTGGCCTCCAAAAAAATATAATTAGCACGTTATTAATGCGCAGAGAATGATAATCCTAATCCTCACGCATCGATAGCCGATAAGCCCTGAAGACGGACAGAAACGACTAAAGAATGAGCCAGGAAACCGCCAGCCTCACGACGATGAAGGCCTGCTAGAAATAGCAATTTACTATCGTTTTTTTCTTATCATTTAATTTCTATAATAAAAGCTTGCCCAGTAGTCTCTGTTTCAGCCCTGGCGCCATCGAGTCGGCCGACTGGCCTTGAACGAAGGCTCGCAGACCGTGACGCCAGGGAACGCCCGGATTGACGAGACGAACAGGTGAGATAAGAGAATGTCGCACGAAACCGAATCCAGATGCCCCTTCGGCCACTCCGGAACGACCGTATCCGAGGGCGCCAAGACGCATGTCGCCGGTGGTGGCACCGTCAATGCCGACTGGTGGCCCAATCAGCTTCGCGTTGACCTGCTGAACCAGCATTCCGAGCGCTCCAACCCGCTGGATAGCGATTTCGACTACCGCGAAGCCTTCCAGCAGCTCGACTACGCGGCGCTGAAAGCCGATCTGGAGAAGACGCTGACCGAGTCGCAGGCCTGGTGGCCGGCCGACTGGGGTACCTATATCGGCCTGTTCATTCGTATGGCCTGGCACAGTGCGGGCACCTACCGTCTCGCCGACGGTCGCGGTGGCGCCGGTCGCGGCCAGCAGCGCTTCGCCCCGCTCAACAGCTGGCCGGACAACGTCAGCCTGGACAAGGCGCGCCGTCTGCTGTGGCCGGTCAAGCGCAAGTATGGCCAGAACATCTCCTGGGCCGACCTGATCGTCCTCGCCGGCAACGTGGCGCTGGAGTCTTCCGGCTTCCGCACCTTCGGCTTCGCCGGTGGGCGTGAAGACGTCTGGGAACCCGACATGGACGTCAACTGGGGCGACGAGAAGACCTGGCTCGAACACCGCGACCCGACCACGCTGGCCGACCAGCCGCTCGGCGCCACCGAGATGGGCCTGATCTACGTCAACCCGGAAGGCCCCAACGCCAGCGGCGACCCGCTCTCCGCCGCCCCGGCCATTCGCGCAACCTTCGGCAACATGGCCATGGACGACGAAGAGATCGTCGCGCTGATCGCCGGCGGCCATACCCTGGGCAAGACCCACGGTGCCGGCCCCGCCGAAGCGATCGGTGCCGATCCGGAAGCCGCGTCGATCGAGTCGCAGGGGCTCGGCTGGGCCAACGCCCACGGCAGCGGCGTGGGTGCCGATGCCACCGTCTCCGGCCTTGAAGTCATCTGGACCCAGACGCCGACGCGCTGGAGCATCCACTTCTTCGAGAACCTGTTCAAATACGAGTGGGAACAGGTGCGCAGCCCGGCCGGCGCCATCCAGTGGCAAGCCAAGGACGCCGAGGCGTCGATCCCCGACCCGTTCGATCCGTCGAAGATGCGCAAGCCGACGATGCTCACCACGGATCTGACGCTGCGCTTCGATCCGGAGTTCGAGAAGATTTCCCGGCGCTTCCTCGAGGACCCGCAGGCCTTCGACGACGCCTTCGCCCGCGCCTGGTTCAAGCTGACCCATCGCGACATGGGGCCGAAGGCCCGTTACCTCGGCCCCGAAGTGCCGCAGGAAGACCTGGTCTGGCAGGACCCGCTGCCCGCACCGACGCACCAGCCGAGCTTGGATGACATCGCCGAGATCAAGACGCAGATCGCCGACTCGGGTCTCTCGGTCTCGCAACTGGTGGCGACCGCCTGGGCTTCGGCTTCGACCTTCCGCGGCGGCGACAAGCGCGGGGGCACCAACGGCGCCCGGCTGGCGCTGGCACCGCAGAAGGACTGGGAGGTCAACCGGATCGCCAGCCAGACACTGCCGACGCTCCAGCGCATCCAGGAGACATCCGGCAAGGCGTCACTGGCGGACGTGATCGTGCTGGCGGGCAGCGTCGGCATCGAACAGGCCGCCAGGGCGGCAGGCGTGGAGATCGAGGTGCCGTTCGCGCCGGGCCGTGTCGACGCCACCCAGGAGCAGACCGATGTCGCCTCCTTCGCGGTGATGGAGCCGCGGGCAGACGGCTTCCGCAACTACAAGCGCGGCCGGCAGGGCGCGCCCACCGAGTCGCTGCTGGTCGACAAGGCGCAGCAGCTGACCCTGACCGCCCCGGAGATGACCGTACTGGTCGGCGGCCTTCGCGTTCTCGGCGCCAACTACGACGGCTCCGATGTCGGCGTGCTGACCGACAACGTCGGCGTGCTCAGCAACGACTTCTTCGTCAACCTGCTGGACATGAACACCGTCTGGACGCCTGCGGATGCAGAGTCCGAGCGGTTCGAGGGACGTTCGCGCGACAGCGACGCGGTCAAGTACACCGCAACGCGCAACGATCTGATCTTCGGCTCGCACTCTGTCCTGCGCGCCCTGGCCGAGGTCTACGCCAGCGACGACGCCAGACAGAAGTTCGTCGAGGACTTCGTGGCAGCCTGGACCAAGGTGATGAACCTGGATCGTTTCGATCTCGCCTGATCGCCACGTATCCAGCCAGCCATACGCCGCCGGAGGCCACTCCGGCGGCGTTTTCGTTGGCGCCCTTCCCCCCCAATGCCGCGACCCTTCCGCTCCGTTCCTTTCCCCTGCCTTCCAGCTTGCCGCTTCGGCTCCCTCGCCCCGGCTTGCCGCCGGCTCCGCATCATTCGAATGCCGACGCATGATGACGGTTTCGGTGGGGTCCGCGTCCTTGCCGACATGACGCCACTCTCGCAGACTAGCCTCCAGACTCCGAGGACGATCCCATGTCGCATACCATCGATCTCTTCATCTATCCGAACTGCCAACTGCTGGATGCCAGCGGGCCCTGGCAGGTCTTCGCCAGCGCCAACACGTTGCTGGGGCGGCCGCACTACGAACTGCGCCTGAACGCCATCGCGCCCGGCGAGATCCGCACCAATGGCGGCATGACACTGGTGGCGACTCACGCGCTGGGCGGTCGGTCGGCCGACACATCACCCGGCGACACACTGCTCGTGGCCGGCGGTCACGGCGTACACGATCTCGACGACGAGGTCATCCAGACGCTGGCCCGGCGGGCGGCCGCCACGCCGCGTGTCGGCTCGATCTGTACCGGCGCCTTTGCGCTGGCCCGCGCCGGGCTGCTCGATGGCCGCTGCGTCACGACGCACTGGCGCCAGGCCGAACGGCTGGCGCGGGAGTTCCCCGAGGTCGATGTCGCCGCCGACGCGCTCTACCGGGAAAGCGGCGGGATCTATACCAGTGCCGGCGTCACCGCGGGCATGGACCTGGCGCTGGCACTCGTCGCCCAGGACCATGACCACCGTCTCGCCGGAGAAGTCGCCCGCGAACTGGTGATGTTTCTGCATCGACCCGGCGATCAGGCGCAGTTCAGCGAAGGGCTGCGTTGCCAGCTCGCCAGTCACGGCAGGCTGAGGAGGCTGATCGACCGGGTGCTGAACGACCCGCTGGCGGACTGGAACAGCGAACGTCTGGCCGAAGCGATCGCCGTCACTCCGCGCCATTTCCAGCGGCTGTTTCGCCAGCAGTTGCAGATGACGCCGATCGAGTTCCTGACCCGTCTGCGACTCGAATCGGCCCGTCGCCTGCTGGCAGAGAGCGACGCCTCGCTGACGCAAATTGCCGAGCACTGCCGTGTCGGCGGGGCCGAGCAGCTACGCCGCCAGTTCCAACGCCGCTATGGCCTGGCACCCAGCGCCTATCGCGCCCGGTTCGGCCGCGCCCCATCCAACGTCGAAACGCGAGATGCCTCATGACGACGACCGTTTCCCGGCGCCTGCCGCTCGCCGTCTGGGGCCTGGCGCTATGTCAGGCCCTGCTGGTCAGCGGCAACATCCTGCTCATCGCCGTTTCGCCGCTAATCGGTGATCGGCTCGCCGGCAGCGCCGACTGGAGTACGCTGCCCGTTGCCGCCCAGTTGCTCGGTCTGACGGCAGCGACCCTGCCGTCCGGCTGGCTGACCGCCAGACTGGGGCGCAAGCGAACCTTCGTCATTGCCAACGGCGTCGGGCTCGTCGGTATCGCTATCTGCATGCTGGCGCTGAGGCTTTCCGCGTTCCCGCTGTTCAATCTTGGCACCTTCGCCATCGGCATGAGCATCGGCGCCGGCATGCTGTACCGCTTTGCTGCCATCGATGCGGCCGGCCCCGTCCAGCGCGATCGCGCGCTCAGCCTGGTAATGGCCGGCGGCGTCATCGCGGCCTTCCTCGGCCCCTGGCTGGCGCGGACTTCACAGCACGGCTTCGAGACACCTTTTCTGGGCTGCTTCGTCGGCCTGGCCGTGCTCTACGTATCGGCACTGCTGTTGCTGACACGGCTCGACCTGCCCTCCCCTCACGCTACCGCCACCGCCGCCGACCCGGCCACGCCTCGCCGACCCGGCGTTCTGCTACGTCAGCCACGGCTGCTGGCAGCTATCGCCATCGCCACCTTGAGCTACGCCACCATGAACCTGGCGATGACCGCGACACCACTGGCCATGTCCCACGCCGGACACGACTTCGGCGACGTCACCAACGTCATTCAGTGGCATATCCTGGCGATGTTCGCGCCCTCGTTCGTCACCGGTGATCTGACCCGGCGCTTCGGGCATCAGCGCATGATCGCTCTGGGTTCGCTGAGTCTGCTCGCCAGCCTGCTTTGCACGCTGTTGCCCGCGTCATTCTGGACCTTCGCCCTCGGCCTCTTCCTGCTTGGGCTGGGCTGGAACTTCACCTTCCTGCCCGCCAGCGCCTGGCTGACCACCACCTACCAGCCCGGCGAGGCGCCCCGCGTCCAGGCCATCAACGACTGCGCCGTCTTCTCGCTGACGACGCTCTCCGCGCTGCTGGCCGGCCCACTGAATGCTTGGCTCGGCTGGCAGACGCTCAACATGACGTTGATCCCGCTGGTCGCGGCGATGTGGGTCGTCCTGTTGGTGCTGTCAAAAGCGGGTAACGAAAAAGCCCAGCGAATCGCTGGGCTGGATGTCGAATGAGAAGCCGGCGAGGGCTCAGGAAACGTCGGCGGAGCGTGCCGCAGGATCGGCAGCCCGAACCGACTGATCAGTGCCAGCGGTGCGCATGAACGCTTCGGCCAGCTCGCGTTTCGGCCGGGTCAGCAGGCTCGTCCCGACGAACAGCAGCACCGAGACCGGTAGCGCCCAGATGCCCGGCGGCAGTCCCAGCGGTTTGGCGCCACTCACGTAGAGCGCAATGACGACCAGGCCACCGATGACGATGCTCGCCAGCGCACCGGCCGCCGTCCCGCGCTTCCAGTAGAAGGCGCCGATGATCGCCGGCACGATGACGACCAGGCCGGTGGAAGCCGCGACCGAAAGCACCGCGATCAGGCTGAGCTGCAGCTCAGCGAACAGGAAGGCAAGAATGGCAACGATCGGCAGTACCCATTTGCCCACCTTGAGCTGCTTCGCCTCGCTGGCGCCGGTCGCCATATTGGCGTAGACATCCCGCGACAGCATCGAGGAGAGCGTCAGCATGATCGAATCGATGGTCGACACCGCCGCGGCGAGAATCCCCACCATCACGATCACGCCCAGCACCGGCGGCACGTGCTCGGAGGCCAGCAGCGTCGGCGTCGCCAGATCGGACTTGGCCAGATCGGGGAACGCCACCAGCGCCGAGAAGCCCCACAGCACCGACACCACGGTGTAGATGAAGCCGAAGATCAGAAAGCCGATCAGCATCTGGCGCATCGACCGGAGCGACGCCGGCATGAACAGCCGCTGACTCACCTGAGGGTTGGAAAGGCTGAAGAAGAACCACGGAATCGTCAGCCCCAGAAACGTCGTGAAGCTGAACAGCCCCGGCCCGGGCACGGCGAGAGAGGCCGGATGCTCCGTGGCGAGCGTCTCGAACAGCGCCGAGAAGCCGCCCAGCGAGTGCACCACCAGCAGCGCGACCAGCGTCGAAGCCACGATCATGAACAGCGCCTGCAGCGAGTCCGTCCACATCACCGAACGGATCCCGGCAATATAGGAGAACAGGATCGCCAGGATCGTCGCCACCACCACGCCGGTGGTGAACGAGATCGCCCCGCCGCTCATCCCCGCCAGCAGATAGCCGACGCCGGCCAGTTGCACCGCCGCGTAGGGAATCAGGAACAGGCAGCTCGCCGCCGCGGTCGCCACGGCGACCTTCTTGTCAGCGTAGCGATGACCCAGCATTTCGCTGGGGGTGACATAACCGAAGCGCTTGCCCACTGTCCAGAACTTGGGCCCGAAGATCGCCACCAGCGACACGCCGGCGAAATAGACGATCTCGAAGCCGAATGCCCCGACGCCGCCGGCGTAGGTCAACCCCGCCAGCCCCACCATCATGAAGGCGCTGTAGGTCGTCGCGCTGTAGCTCAACGCCGAGACGAAACCGTTCATCTGCCGGTTGCCGAGAAAGTAGCCGGACATGTCGACGCCGGCCCCGTTGGTCGTCCTGCCGCGCGAGAGAAAGGCAACGCCCAGGCCCGCGATCAGGTAGACGATGACCGCACTCCAGATCAGTCCGGTCGTCATGGTCGCTTCTCCCCGCCAGCGGAAAGCTCGTCTGCCCGAGACGCCGTGGCTCCAGGCGCCTCATCCCGGAAGGAGCGCGTGATCATGACATTGGCGACGATGACCAGCACCCCGACGACGCACCAGAACAGAAAGCTGCCGTACCAGGCCTGGACCTGGCCGAGCAGGCCATACGGCACGACGTAACATGAAAGGACCAGTATCCAGACGCCCCATATCCAGCGCCGAGCGCTCATTGGCGATTCCCCTGCTATGTTTTTAGATGACATGTTTCTGGAAAACGACTTCCTGAAAGCGACTTCCCGGAACGTTTCTGCGAATTCCCGGACGTTTTGCTCTTGGCGGCGCACACGCGCGCTGCAGCGCCCATGATAACGCGATAGTCTCGGGGACGATGAAACCGCAATGGAATTTTCGATGACCGCAACGCATCTTTCTTCGAACGCCTCGCCCGTTTCGACCGTCTCTAACGCCGCGAACGTATCGAACACCTCAATCGTCTGGCAGATGGATCCCATGGCACTCGACGCGCGCCTGCGCGACTTCCTGCAGGAGGACATCGGCCATGTAGATCTGACCGCCACCCTGATGGTCGATGAAGCCATGACAGGCCGGTTCGAGATGCGCGCGAGAGAGCCGATGACCATCGCCGGGCTCGCTGTCGCGGCACGCGTCTTCTCGCTCTACGACGCCGGTATCGATATCGAACGCCTGGCGGCAGACGGCCAGACGGTGCCTGAGGGTGCCGTGCTGATGCGACTGCAGGGCCCGGCCCGCAGCCTGCTGACCGTGGAGCGTACGGCGCTGAACCTGATCCAGCATCTGTCCGGCATCGCCACGCTCACCGCCCGGTACGTCGAGCGGATTGCCGGGACCGGCGCGCAACTGGTCGATACCCGCAAGACCACCCCCGGCCTGCGCGCGCTGGAAAAACACGCCGTGGCCTGCGGCGGCGGCCGCAACCACCGTCTCGGTCTGGACAGCGGGGTGATGCTGAAAGACAACCACATCGCGGTCTGCGGTGGCATTGCCGAAGCCGTGGCACGGGCCAGATCCCGGGTGCCGGTGCTGACGCGCATCGAGGTGGAGTGCGACCGGCTGGATCAGGTGGAAGAAGCGCTAGCGGCCGGCGCGGACGTGATCATGCTCGACAACATGCCGGTCGAGACGATGCGCCGGGCGGTCGAACTGGTGGACGGCCGTGTGCCGCTGGAAGCCTCCGGCGGCGTGCGCCTGGAGACGATTCGCGATATCGCCGAAACCGGCGTCGATTTCATCTCGGTCGGTCGTATCACCCAGTCGGCACCGGCAGTCGACATCGGCCTCGATGATGTGGATGCCCCGTCGATGCAGGCGAGTTGATTCGATGTCCTCCACCGACATCAACAATGCCGCCACGGTCGAGGCGTTCGAAACACTGATGACCGGGCTGCTGGATCAGGACTTCGACCTGCGCAAGCCGCCCGTGGTCACCTTCTGGTGTGGAGCCGGGTTCTCCAAGGCGTGGGACCCGCGCTCGCCCACGGACGGCGAGCTGTTCGCCATCGATCTCGATGACATCCGCGACTTCCCCAACCTCCAGCACGTGATGCACGTCATCGGCTGGGAGGACTACCGCCATCTGGACTTCGAGCGCTTCAAGAACCTGCGCTACGTCCTCGACATGCAGGTGCGCTATCCCGATATCCGCAATCGCTATTTCGACGATCAGAACCTGCGCCTGAGCATCCATGAACTGCGCACCCTGGTCATGCGCCGCTTCAGCGCCGCCTGCGACATCCACAACGTCGATGACGACACGCTACGCTTCACCTCGCCCTACGATAGCGAAGGCCAGCGCGCGATCATGCAGTTCTTCGCCTCGCTGGAGGATCGTGCCGGTCGGGCCGGCCTCGACGAGAACTGGCCGCTCTATCACTTCCTGACTACCAATTACGACTTCACCATCGAGACCATTCTCGAGCATGTCTATCGCCAGCAGGCGCCGGTATTCGGAAGGCTCTATCGCGGCATCACGCCGCAGCGCATCTGCGGCGGCTCGATCTGGGAGCACCTGCCGCGAACCGTCGACCGCAACGTGATCAAGATCAACGGCGGGTTCGAGATCCTGCCTACGACACAGGGATTCGACTTCGAATACCGACGCCGCAGCGATGCGGAGATTCGTCAGGAGCCGCCCTTGCTGATCCTGCCCTCTCAGGTTCAGGATTACGACGAGCCCTACTTCCATCAGGTGTTTCCCAAGGCGGTGCGCCTGCTGCGGGAAACCGACGTGCTGGTGATCGTCGGCTACAGCATGCCGCAGGAGGACTCGCTGGTGCGCTTCATCCTCCGCCAGCTGGCCGAAAGCCCCAACGACGCCAAAGGCAAGCACGTGTTCGTCATCGACACCAAGAACCACGTCACCATCAAGTCACGTCTCGAAGAGATGTTCTTCTACCTTCCGCGCACCGGCTGGCCGCGCGAGCACTACTACAGCGGGCGCTTCGAGGACTTCTGCAAGCAGCTGGCCCGGCACTGACATCATCGGCTGTCATGCCCGGTCGACGATCGCTTATCCTAGGGTCTGTTGACGTTTCAGCGCGAACCGCGTTGCTGAGCCAAATGGCGCCAGGCCAGGCGCGGGATGCAGAGAAGGGTGGTTTCCTTTTCCAATCCCGCAACGCCGCATGGCGCCATTTGCCGCGCAACCCGAAGGGCCGGGCCAGTTTTTGCACGGTGCTGCGTTATTCGTCGTTCATTTGGAACGACCAAACTACGCTCCTCACGCCTTGCCCCGCACAAAAACTGGCTCCGGCGCGGCCGTGCATGAAACGTCAACAGACCCTAGAGACCACGACGCCCCCGGCCCGTTATGGACGACGCGGCATTCCCGCATAACAACGGATGCAACATGCAACATCTCGATCTACAGGTTCTCGATACCGCCCTCGAATGGGCCAATGCCGGCGAGACGATCTGGCTCTGCAGCGTGCTGGCGACGTTCGGCTCCTCGCCGCGCGAGCCCGGCTCGATGCTGGTCGCGAAAGCCGATGGCAGCCATGTCGGCTCGCTCTCCGGGGGATGCATCGAGGAGGACTTTCTCGGCAGGATCGCCGAGGGGCATTTCGGCGATGCGCTGTCGGTGGTTCGCTACGGTGAAGGGGCCGACGAATCTCCCCAGGTTTCGCTACCCTGCGGCGGCATTCTGGACGTGCTGGTGGAGCGCCTGACGCCGGATGCCGCCACACTGACGCATCTGGAAGTGCTGCACGCCACGCTGCTGGGCCAACGTTCGCTGGTACGCCGGATCGACCTGGAAAGCGGTCGCAAACGCTTCGTCGAGGCCGGCGAAAACGGCCCGCGGGTCGAGCGCGACGGCCAGATCGTCCAGCTTCGCGTCGGCCCGGCCCTGCGCCTGATCATCGCCGGCATCTCGCCGGTATCGCACTTCTGTGCCGAATTCGCCCGCGCGCTGGGGTTCGAAGTGATCGTCTGCGACCCGAGAGAAGAGGTCCGCCGCGATTTTGGGGTCGAAGGCGTCGAGGTGCAGGCGGTGCTGCCGTCGCTGTTCATCGGCTCCGGCGCCACTCACGCCGCCACCGCCATCGTCGCCCTGACCCACGATCCCCGCATCGATGACCTCGCGATGATCGAAGCCGTGCGCACGCCAGCGTTCTACATCGGCGTGATGGGGTCGAAGCGCACCTCCGAGAAGCGTGCCGAGCGCCTGAAGCGCTCCGGCGGCCTGGATGACGAAGCCATCTCGCGGATTCACATGCCGATCGGGCTCAATCTCGACAGCAAGACCCCCGCCGAGATCGCCCTCGCCGTGGTCGCCGACATTCTGCGCGTGCGTCGCGGCAAGTCACGCCATGAGCTGTGAGTTTCGTGGCAAGGAGCAGACGCCCGATATCGTCGCGCTGGTCATGGCCGCTGGCGTCTCCCGCCGGTTCGGCAGCGACAAGCGCCGGGCCAGGCTGGATGACGGGCGAACCCTGCTGGAGACGACGCTGGCGACCGTCTCGCAGGTCTATCCGCGATGCTGGCTGATCACCCGTCCGGAGGATGACTTGGGCGAAGCCCTGGCGGGCTACGAGGATATCCACCGCATGGCGGCCCCGCATGCCGGCCACGGGCTGGGAGGCAGTCTCGGCGACGCGTTTCGAGAGTTGATCTCACAGCAAGACAGCGCTGTCGCCGCCGCCGTGGTTCTGGCCGATATGCCGTGGCTGAACGCCGCCACCTGTGCACGACTCAACCCGCACGCCGGCCCGGGACGCATTGTCATGCCACGCCATCAAGAAAAACGTGGCCATCCGGTGCTGTTCGGGCGTGATCTGTGGCCAGCGCTGGCCGAACTGAAGGAAGGGGAAGGCGCCAGGGGCGTCGTGCAGGCGAATCGCCAAGCCGTTCACGCCATCGACGTCGACGATGACGGCATCTGGCGGGACATCGATAGCCCACGGGATCTGGAGGCGCCGGTTTGAGTCGAGCCAGAAGGTGTCGATTGGTATCGAACTCGCGGGGCGGACGGTGGGCCTGGGAATTCAGCCGAAGAACTTGTCCCAGGCCAACAATCCCCAGGTCACCGCCGCCATGCCCAGCGCCAGCATCACCGCCGCGGACCCGATGTCCTTGGCTCGCCCCGAGAGCTCATGATGTTCGGGGCCGATTCGATCGACTACCGTCTCCACCGCACTGTTGAGCAGCTCGACGATCAACACGAAGACGCAGCTGCCGACCAGTACCAGCCATTCGACGGGATTCTCGCCGATCCACCAAGCCAACGGCACCAGAATGACGCAGAGCGCTACCTCCTGACGAAAGGCGGCCTCGTTGCGAAAGGCGGCAACCAGCCCCTTCAACGAGTAGCCCGTGGAGTGAAACAGGTGGCGAAAACCGGTATCGCCGGAACGTGATTTCATGGACTCTCTGATTCGACCGCGCTGGCGATCGCCCCCTCGGCAACGAAACGATAGCTCGGCACCGATCTCGGCGCGCCGAAGCCAATTGAATGGCGACGATAGTAGCAGAGCCGCATGATGACATCACCGGCCTCGCATCGAGTCGGCGCCATGCCTGGCCCCTGCCCCACGCGGCCTTTATGCTGGTTTCTTGTCAATGCAACGTTTTTGTCAGCGCGACGCTTTTTGTCAGTGCAATGACAGCGTCCCGTTTCCAACAAGGTCAACCATGTCTGAATCCAATCCGCTCTATCCGCCTATCGAACCTCACGCCCACGGTCATCTGGATACCGGCGACGACCATCAGGTCTACTGGGAGCGCTGCGGCAACCCGGACGGCAAGCCGGTGGTCTTTCTCCACGGCGGCCCCGGCGGCGGCTGCAAACCGATCCATCGCCAGCTGTTCGACCCAGCCCGCTACGACATCCTGCTGTTCGATCAGCGCGGCTGCGGCCGCTCGACGCCGCACGCCAGTCTCGACGACAACACCACCTGGCATCTGATCGAGGATATGGAACGCCTGCGCGAGATGATCGGTGCCGAACGGTGGCAGGTCTTCGGCGGGTCCTGGGGCTCGACGCTGGCCCTCGCTTACGCCGAGCGACACCCCGAGCGTGTCAGCGAACTCGTGTTGCGCGGCATCTTCACCATGCGCCAGCAGGAGCTCGACTGGTTCTACAAGCACGGCGCGCGCAACATGTTCCCCGAAAAATGGGAGCGGCTGGTGGAAATCCTCCCCGAGGAACAGCGCGACGATATCATTCCCGCCTTTCACGAACTGCTCAAAGGCGATGATATCGAGCGCCAGCTCGAAGCCGCCCGGCGCTGGAGCGTCTGGGAAGGCGAGACTTCGAAGCTGATTCCCGTCGACGCCACCGCCTCGCATGCCGTCGATCATTTCGCCCTGGCCTTTGCGCGGATCGAGAACCACTACTTCATCAACAAGGGCTTCTTCGAATTCGACGACCAGCTGTTACGCCAAGCCGATCGTCTCGCCGGCATTCCCGGGGTGATCGTTCACGGCCGCTACGACATGGTCTGCCCGCTTCAGAACGCCTGGGATCTGTCGAAGGTCTGGCCCGACGCGACGCTCGAGATCATCGAGGCCGCCGGCCACGCGTTCAGCGAACCCGAAACTCTGGCCGCCCTGATACGGGCGACCGACCGCTTCGCCGATCGCCGCTGAACCGCCATCCGCCGGTTTCCGTAGGCTGTCCCGGCGCGTCTCAGCGTGATGCGTCGGCGGCGAGATCCAGAATCGTCGCGGCCACCGCCTGCGCCCGCGGCACGAAGGTATCCAGACGGCAATACTCGTCGTCGGTATGCATCTTGGCGCCGACCGGGCCGGTGCCGCAGAGCGTGGGAATGCCCAGGCTCGCCGTGGTGCCGGCGTCCGAACAGCCGCCGGTGAACTCGCCCTCGACGCTGAATCCGAGCTTCTCGGCCTGCGCCCGGTAACGCGCGAACAGCGCCTCGCTCATGGCGGGCTCCATCGGCAGGAAGCCGGAGGTCTGACGAATCGTCGCCTGCGTTCCGGGGACTTCTTCCTCGGCGATGATCGCCTCGATCGCCGCCAGCAGCTCGACGCGCTGCTGGTTGGTGACGAAGCGCGTATCCAGCTGCGCCGTGGCCCGAGGCGCCACGGTGTTGCGCGAGACGCCGCCCTCGATCAGGCCGACATTGGTGGTCACGCCGCTGTCGTAGTCGGTCAGCGCATGCAGCTTTACGATCTTGCGCGCTAGCGCCTCGATGGCACTGGCACCGTCGGCGTGGCTGACGCCAGAGTGTGCAGCCACACCGGTCACTTCGATCTGGAAGGCGGCACCGCCCTTGCGCCCGGTCACCACGTTGCCGCTGATCCTGCCGGGTTCGGCATTGAGCACGGCTCGCGCCCCGCTGGCCGCTTCTCGAATGAACGCCGTGCCGTCGCGAGAGCCGATCTCCTCGTCCGCGGTGAACAGCGCCCGCACCGGGAACGGCAGCGGTGCCAGCCGCTTGAGCGCCCGCAGCACGAAGATGTTCAGCACCAGACCTGCCTTCATGTCGGCGACGCCGGGGCCATAGCCGATATCGCCCTCTCGAGTGAAACCGCGTTCGGCCACCGTGCCGGTGGGAAACACCGTATCCCGGTGCCCCATCATCAGCACATGGCCGGCGCTGGCGTCGCTGCCATCGCCTTCCAGCCGCGCCTCGAGAATATCGCCGGACTCCGGACGCGGCGTGCGCGTCACGGCAATCCCGTCGGCCTCCAGCCACTCGGCGATGACATCCGCCACCGCATCGGTGCCGGCCTTGTCGTAACTGTTGGAGTCGATATCGACAAGCGTCTTCAGGCCCTCGATCATCTCCGCCTGCTGGCTGGCGAGCCAGTCGCAGGCCGTGTTCATCATCGTTTCCGCGTCGGTCAGCGATGCCATTGCTCGCGCTCCTTCACTATGTCTCGGCCCTGTTCGGCCAGATCCCACCATAACCCGGCCATGATACCCAGGCCTTCCCGCACGATGCTCGCCAGCGCGTGCTCGTCGGGCGCGTGCTGGGAACAGGCGGGATAGGAGTGCGGCACCCACAGCGTCGGCAGGCCGAGCGTCTCGGCAAAGATATCATTGGGAAGCGAGCCGCCCAGGTTGGGCAGCAGCGTCGGTGTCTTGCCGCTGGATTCCCGCATCGATGCCAGCGCCCAGCTCACCCACGGGTCCGTCGGATCGAGCCGCGTCGCGTTCATCTGCGACATGCGCGCGCTGCTGACCTCGATATCCTCGAAGCCGTGGGCGTCGAGATGCTGGCGCAGATGATCGAGGAAGCGTTCACGGTCGCTGCCGACGACGAAGCGCAGTTGGCAGTGTGCGTAGGCCTCCCCGGGAATGGCGTTGACCGGCGCGTCCGGGTTGCCGGCCTTGATCGCCAGCAGCTCCAGGGTGTTCCAGGCGAACAGCCGTTCCGGCGGCAACAGGCCCGGCTCGCCCCAGTTCGGGTCGACCGTCGGGTCGCCAGGTGTTGCGCCGACCTCCAGGGAGGCAACGGCCTCCTTCACGGCAGTCGGTATGGCCGGCGGTCGCAGGCCGTCGATCAGGATCCTGCCGTGGGCGTCGACCAGCGTCGACCAGGCGTTGGCGAGCCGCGTCGCCGGATTGGAGAGCACACCGCCCCAGTTGCCGGAGTGGTGAGCACCGTCGCGGGCACGCAGGCGCAGGTCGAAATTGAACGAGCCGCGGGAGCCGAGGAACAGCGTCGGCGAGTCCGCCGACAGGCGCGGGCCGTCGGAAGCGATGAACAGATCCGCCGCCAAGCGATCACGATGGGCTTCGCAGACCGCCTTCAAACCTGGCGAGCCGGTCTCCTCCCCCATTTCAAGGATCAACTTGACGTTGTAACCCAACGTGCCACCGCGCGCGGCGATGACGCTCGCAAGTGCGGCGAAATTGAGCGTGTGCTGGCCCTTGTTGTCGGCGGTGCCGCGGCCGTACCAGCGCTCGCCTTCGATCACGACCCGCCACGGCGAAAGCCCCTCGCGCCACTGGTCGTCGTAACCCCGCACCACATCACCGTGGCCGTAGGTCAGCAGCGTCAGCGCCGCCTCGGCTTCGATTCGCTCGGCCAGCAGGAACGGCCCGAAGCCGTCGACCGGGTTGTCGACGATCTCCCAGGTGAACCCCAGCTTCTCGATATCGGGAATCACGAAATCGGTCAGATAGCGCCGCAGCTCGTCGTCGCGCCCGGCTTCCTGGCTTTCGCTGCGTACCGCGACGCGGGCCTCGAGCTGGCGCAGGAAGTCGCCGCTGTCGAAGGCTTGCCAGGCGTGTTGCAGCGCTTGTGAACGCGCCATGAATTTCTCCTCGTTGACTAGGAACAATCATTGAACTGGCGATAGCCGTGGGAGCGGTTCAAGCCAGATGGCAGGCCACCCGGGCGTTATCGCTCCGGATATCTTCCAGCCGTGGCCGTTGCTGCCGGCAGGCCGCCTGCGCCTTGGGGCAACGCGGATGGAAGGCGCAACCGGCGGGCGGATCGCTCGGGTCCGGCGTGGCGTCGCCTAGCCCGATATCCGGCACGCCCATCCCCGGCTCTGGGGTCAGTGCGGAATCCAGCAGCGCCCGGGTATAAGGGTGACGTGGCGAGCCGAAGATCTGCTCCCGCGTGCCCTCCTCGACAATGCGGCCCAGATACATCACCGCGACCCGGTCGACCAGATGCTCGACCACGGCTAGATCGTGGCTGATGAATAGATAGGTCAGCCCGAATTCAGCCTTGAGATCGAGCAGCAGATTGAGGATCTGCGCCTGGACCGAGACGTCCAGCGCGGAGGTCGGCTCGTCGCAGATCACGATGTCCGGACGCATGATCAGTGCACGGGCGATGGCCACACGCTGGCGTTGACCGCCGGAAAGCTGCCCGGGGAACTGCTCGGCGGCGCGCCGGGGCAGACCCACCACATCCAAGGTTTCGGCGATACGCGCCCTCTGCTCGCGGGGCGTGCCAATGCCGTGCACCCGCAGCGGCAACCCGACTATCTGGGCGATTCGCTTACGCGGATTGAGCGAAGAGTACGGATCCTGGAAGATCGGCTGGATGTGACGGGCCAGTGCCTTCTGATCGGCATCCCGTACCGGCCTGCCATCGACCAGCACGTCGCCGTCGCTCGGCGTCGTCAGCCCCAGCAGCATCTTGGCCAGTGTGCTCTTGCCGCAACCCGACTCGCCTACGAGCCCCATGACTTGGCCTCGCGGGATCCGCAGCGAAACATCGCTGACCGCACCGAGCGTGCGTCCGCGCTTGAACAGGCCACCACCCAGCGTGAAGGTTTTCGAAAGTCCGCAAATTTCCAGCGCGGGGGTAGCGGCGCGGGATGCTGAAGCGGAGTCCGACGTCGACGGCAACTGGCGTGGTTCGGCGACCTCGATGATGGGTTGTGCGTTCATGAAATCGTCTCCGGTTGAGGCGGTGCCGATACCGGCCGGTCGGCATAGTGACAGCGGGCGCGATGATCTCCGGACAAGGACATCAACGGTGGGGTCCGCTCACAGATCGGCTGCGCCTGCGGGCAACGATTGCGAAAGGCGCATCCCTCGACATGCCCCACCAGACTGGGTACGACACCCGGGATCGCCTGTAACCGGCTCCCAGGTGGTGTCTTGCCCGGCGCGGGAATGCAGCTCAACAGTCCACGCGTGTAGGGATGGCCGGGGTTGGCATAGAGTGTCGGCGTCGGCGCGGATTCGATCACCTCGCCGGCATACATCACCGCGACCCGATCGGCAATGCGTGCCACGACACCCAGGTCGTGGGTAATGAAGATCACCGCAGTGCCAAACTCCTGCTGTAACTCTCGCAAAAGCCGCAGGATCTGTGCCTGTATCGTCACGTCGAGCGCGGTGGTCGGCTCGTCGGCGATGATCAGGTCGGGCTCGCACATCAGCGCCATGGCAATCATCACGCGCTGACGCAGCCCGCCGGAGAGCTGATGCGGATACTGGTCCAAACGATCCCTGGCGGCACTGATGCCGACGCGCTCCAGCAGATAGATCGCCCGCTCGCGCGCCTCCTGCCGGCTGACGCCGCGATGACGAATCAGCCCTTCGCAGAGCTGGTTGCCCAGGGTGTAGGCAGGGTTGAGCGCGGTCATCGGCTCCTGGAAGATCATCGACATTCGCGCCCCGCGCAGATCACTGCGGCGACGCTCGGAAAGCGTGGTCAGGTCGATGCCGTCGAACTGGAGGCGATCGGCCTTGAGCCTGGCCTTGCGAGGCAGCAACCCCATCAGGGCCAGCGAAGTCATCGACTTGCCGCAGCCGGACTCCCCCACCAGACAGAGCATCTCGCCACGCTCGACATGAAAATCGATCCCGCGCACGGCGTGCAGCGTCCCTGCTTCGACCGGCAGATCGACGCGCAGGTTTTTTACTTCGAGTAGGTTGTTCACCTCAAGTCGCGACATCAGTTGCGCCCTCCCGGTGCATTGAGATCCCGCAGCCCATCGCCGAGCAAATTGATCGCCAATACCAGCACGAACAGCGCAATACCGGGAATCGCGATGACCCAAGGTTGGAAGAACATGTAGGCCTTGCCCTCGGCGACCATAAGCCCCCAGGACGGCAGCGGCGGCTGGACGCCCATGCCGAGAAACGACAGCGTCGCCTCGAGCAGGATCGCGTGAGCCATTTCCAGGGTCATCACCACGATCAGGGAGCCGGCGATGTTGGGCAGCACTTCGCGCAGCAGGATATAGGGCAGCGAACAGCCCAGCGTACGTGCCGCGTAGACATATTCGGCATCGCGCATCTGTTGAGTGACCGAGCGCGAGACGACCGCAAAGCGATCCCACAGCAACAGCCCCAGCAGCACGATCACCGTGGTCAGCGAGCCGCCGGTTAGCGAGGCCAGCGCGAGCGCCACCAGCACCACCGGCATTGCCAGTCGCGTGGTGATGACGTAACTGATGACCGCATCCACGCGGCCACCGAAATAGCCGGCCAGCACGCCCAGCGTGGTGCCGATGACGCCAGAGATCAGCGCGACCACCAGCCCGATGGTCAGCGAAATGCGGGTGCCGAAGAGCAGCCGGCTCAAGGTGTCGCGGCCCAGTTTGTCGGTGCCCAGTACATGCTCCCAAGATCCCTTGTCATGCCAGACCGGCGGCACCATGCGATTGGCGATGTCCTGGTGATACGGATCATGCGGCGCCAGCAACGGTGCGAAGATGGCGATCAGAATCGCCAGCCCGACCACGATCAGGCCGATCGCCAGCCCACGATGGCCGAACAGCCGACGGGTCACTCGGGACCAGGCCGGTGGCTGCAGCGGAATTTCGCCGAGGCCGGTGCCAGGCGTCGAGGCTGAAGAAGCGGTTGGCGAAACGCTCGAAGTCGTCATGTCGTTCTCCTCAGCGGGTGCGAATGCGGGGGTCGAGCGCCGCATTGGCGACGTCCGCCAGCAGCGTCAGCACGATGTAGAACAGCGCGATGATCAGCACGACGGCCTGCACTACGGGATAGTCGTTGCGCGAGATGGCGTCCCAGGCCAGTTGCCCCAGGCCGTTGAGCGAGAAGACCGATTCGATGACCACCGAACCACCGAGCATGAAGCCGAGCTCGACGGCGGCCAGCGCAACCACCGGGATGATCGCGTTGCGCAGCGCGTGCTTGAAGATCACCGATCCGGTGCGCAGCCCCTTGGCTCTTGCCGTACGGATATAGTCGGACTCGAGTACCTCGAGCATGCCGGTACGCGTCAGTCGCATCATCGCTGGCGTGGCGTAGTAGCCCAGCGCGATCGCCGGAAGAACGAAATGCTGCCAGCCGTCGCTGCCCGCCGCCGGTAGCCACTGTAACGTCACCGCGAAAACCACGATCAGTGTCAGGCCGAACCAGAAGCTCGGCATCGCCTGCCCGACCACCGCGAACAGCAGCGCCAGCCGATCGATCCAGGTATCACGTTTGAGCGCCGCCAGCACACCCAGCGGAATCGAGATGCTTATCGCCAGCGCCAGCGCCAGCCCACCCAGTGTCAACGTGATCGGCATGCGATCCACAATCAGATCGACCACCGTGCTCTGGTAGTAGTAGGAGCGGCCGAAGTCGAAGGTCAACGCACCACCCAACCAATCCAGGTACTGGTTGACGATGGGCCGATCGAGCCCGTAATCCGTGCGGATCTGTTCGACCTGTTCGGCGGTTGCCTCGGGTCCGGCGATCGATGTCGCCAGGTCGCCGGATAGATGCAGCAGCATGAAACTGACGATCGAAATGGTCAGCGCCACGCTCATCGCGATCAGAATCCGGCGGACGATGAAAGTGCCCATGAAACCTCCTCACGCCGCACGGCCTCGTCTCATGAAGTACAGGGCCGCACAGGTTGATTTGCGGATATCGGAAAGCGTTACTTCCAACTGGCCTCGGCAAAGCGCGGCAGCTCATCCGGATAGGGCGTGAAATTCAGATCGGCGGTATAGGCGTAGTAGGTGGAGTAGGAGAATAGCGGCGCCCAGTAGGCCTGCTCCGAGATCCGCTGGAGCGCCTTGCGATAATTCTCCTTGCGCACCTCGGGGTCGACGGACGTATCGCCGGTGTGCAGCCACTGCTGGACCTGCTCGTCCTGCCAGTGGTCGTCGGCACCGCCGCCAAAGTAGACACTGGCGAAAGCCGAAACGTCGTTGACCGAGTAGGAGCCCCAGGTCTTGAACGACATGTCGGTCTTTCCGCTGCGCTGCTGCTCGAGCAGAGCCGGCGAGGTCATGAAGCGCAGATTGACGTCGATGCCGATGTCACGCAGGTCGCCGATCATCGCCTCGGCGTAGTCCCGCTCGCGATAGGCGTATAGGTTCAACTCGAAACCATCGCCGTAGCCGGCGTCCGCCAGCAGTTGGCGCGCCTTATCCGGATCATAATCGTACTCGACCACATCCTGGGTCTCGCAGCCGAACTGGGCAGGAAAACAGGGCGCATAGAGCGGGCGACTGCCGCCCCGCACCAGATTGTCAGCCATGCCCTGCCGATTGATCGCATGATTGATCGCTTGGCGCACTTCGAGGTGACTTAGCGGCGAGTTCTCGCGTTTGGTGGCATCGAAGGAGATGTATCCGACACGCATGGTCTCGCCGCTATCCACGGTCAAGTTTGGCATGCCCTGCATCTGCTCGGCCTGATCCGCCGGCACGCGCCAGATCCAGTCGACCTGACCGGTCATCAACTGCGCCACGCGGGAGTCCTGATCGGGAATCACCTTGAACTCGAGCTTGCCGATGTGCGGCTTGCCGATTGGGCTGTCGGCAAAGTAGTCCTCGTTGCGGGTGAGCTTGACGCCCTCGCCGGGCGTCACTTCAGTGATCCGATAGGGGCCGGTACCGATCGGCTTCTTGCTGAAACCTTCGAGACCGACCTCCTGGAAGTACTGGTCCGGGAAAACCGGAAGCGGCCCGGAAAGATACTCCAGTGCCGCCGGGAAAGGCCCGTTGAGATGGAAGCGAACATGGGTGTCGTCGATCTTCTCGACACTCTTGATCCAGTCGGTGTTCTGCCGCGTGACCACCTTCGAGTCGGGCGACACCACATAGTTGAAGGTGAAAACGACATCATCGGCATTGAACGGCTCGCCGTTCTGGAACTTGACCCCTTGGCGCAGCGTCATCTCCAGCGTGGTGTCATCGACCCACTGCCAATCGGTAGCGAGCATCGGCTCGTAGTCGTTGGTCTCGGGGTTGCGGTAGACCAGCGTATCCCACGCCAGGTGCGAGATGATGACCCCTTCCCGCAGATTGTTGTGATACGGACTGATGTTCTCGGGTTCGCTGTCGGAAGCGTAGACCAGCGTGTCGTTGGCCTTGTTGGCCAGCGCAGGCAGCGACAGGCAGCACAGCGCCGTGCCGGCCACGATATGGCGAAGCGTCAAGTTAGAGCGCATATCAACCTCGTTCTTGTGTTGTTGGACGAGAGTCTGTTATCGGACGAGAGCCCGGCGTATCACCGGCAGCGTCTTTTCCAGCGGCCCTGTCGTTGTGTTGTTGAACCGCCTTCGGGTCGACGCCTTTTCACTTGAAGCTATCGAACGCCTACCCATGCCACAAGTACAATGTTTAGAAACAACCATTGCCATTTCGGCAAACTTTAATAAAAACAATGGGGAGCATTTCATGTCCGGTATTCGTGGAGATGAATAGCCGCGCGCTGCAGGAAACCGCACTGCGCTATTTCCTGACGGTGGTCAAAAGCGGTTCGATCAGCGAGGCCTCGGTTCGACTCAATGTCGCCGCCTCGGCGATCAGCCGGCAGATCGCACGTCTCGAACACGAGCTCGGTACCCAGCTGTTCGAACGGCGCGCCAGAGGCATGGTGCCGAGCGCCGCCGGGGAACTGCTGGCCGCACATGCCAGGCGAATGCAACTGGAAACCGAGCGTGTGTCCAGCGAAATTCAGGCCCTGCAGGGGCTCGAACGCGGCACAGTGCGCCTGGCCTGTTCGGAAGGGTTCGCAGTCGATTTCATCCCGCTGACAATCATCGAGTTTCGACGCCGCTATCAGGGCATCCAGTTTCGACTCAGCGTAAGTTCGCCGGCCGAAGTGACGCGCAAGGTGCGCGAGGGAGAAGCGGATATCGGTTTGACCTTCAGTCTGGCGCCGGAGCGCGACATCCAAGTGGCGTCACGCCAGCGTTCGCGCATTCAGGCACTGATGGCCCACGACCATCCGCTGGCCGGTCGACGACAGGTGACACTGGCGCAACTGCAGCCGCATCCAGTCGCCCTGCCGCCGCCGGAAACGACGTTACGCCAGCTGTTCGATATCTGCTGTAGCCAGCAGAATCTGATCTTCGAATCGACCTTCACCAGCAACTACACCGAGGCGCTGGTGAATTTCGCCATGCTGGGTGGCGGCATTGCACTGGCCGGCGAAATCTCGATTCGGCATCGGCTTCTGCATGACCGATTGGTGGCGGTGCCGATTCGCGATGCTGGCATGGATGCCCGCCACGTGGAGTTGCAGACACTGGCCAACCGTACCCTGCCGGCAGCGACCGAGGCATTTCTCGAACATCTCAAGGAGATGATGGAAACCGGCAAGCCGTGATGACCTTCAACCGGCGTGGCACTTCTTGAATTTCCTGCCGCTGCCGCATGGGCAAGGGTCGTTGCGGCCCACGTCCTTGAAGGCGTTGCGCACCGGGGCTTGCGGTTCGTGGTGGTGATGCTGGCAGTGCGGGCCATGAACGTGGCCGGAGGCGCCGTGGTCGTGGCTATGGTCGTGGCTGTGATCGTGCTGACAGTCCGGGCCGTGAACGTGTGATTGAGTCATCTGGCGATACCGTAACGAAGGGAGGATAACCGGGGCGCGATTATCCTCCACGGATCGCGGTGGCGCCATCGTCTTGCAGCCCGCGTGCGCTACTTGAGCTCGATCTCGACGAACACGAATTCGCTATCGTTGGCGTTGACCACGTTATGTTCGGCGCCCTTGTCCCGATAGTAGGAAACTCCTGCTTCCAGCACCGAAAACGTGTGGCCATCCAGCGTCTCGAGCTCGAGCTTGCCGGTGCTCTGGGGCACCACGACATAGTCGTGCTCATGCGCATGCCAGCCGGTTTCGGCACCCGGAGGGAAACGCCACTCGGTGACTGTGACTCGGTCATTGTCGACCTGTACGGTAGACTTGGCCTGTGGCCGCGAGGAGTTCATGATTCCAATCCTTCAATCGATAAATAGAGGTGTTCGGCGCCGACGCTACACCGGCACACGCTGCAAAAACTGGCTCAGTAGCCGTAACGCTTCAGAATGGCGTCCTGATCCTGAGACGGCTGGCCGTAGAATTCCAGCAGCTGCTCCGGCCGGTTGGTGAAGAAGCCGTCGACGCCGCGCTGCCGATAACGCTCGAAGTCTGCCGGCTCGTCCACCGTGTAGAGATGCACCAGCATGCCATCGTCATGGGCCATGCCGATCATCCACGGCTCGGCCAGGTCCATGTAGCTGAACTGGCTGCTGAACGCGCCGTCATGCTCGGATTGCACCGCCGAAGGTCCGATACCGATGGCACCATGATCCTTGGCGAAATCGAGCCAGGATCGATATGCCTCGGGTGACGCGACCTGCTGGCGCGCATAATAGTCGGCGGTGCTCTCGCCGTCGCCCTGCGGCCTGCCCGGTGCGGCCTCGATGCCGCCCTCGCCCAGCCACAGCAGCAGCACGCGCGGCACCTGCGGCATGGCCTCTCCCAGCGCCTGCAGGCTGGCCTTCGAGAAGGTCTGCATCACCACGCGGCCCGGAGTATCGCCAACCCTGACGGCGCCCTGTTCGGCGGCAGGTCGAGATTTCGCTGCCTTGCCGAGCCAGCCCCGCGCCTCGAGCTTGTCACGCAGGTCCTGTTCGATCCCCGGGAACTGCTCGGGCACCTTGGTCTCGATATAGAACCCGGGATGATTCCGACCGCCTTCGGCGATGTCGATCACCTCGTCCAGCGTCAGGATCTCGAGACCCGAATAACTGTCACGGGCCCGATCCGGATAGGCGGCATTGAACCAGCTGCCGGCGTCGAGCCGCTTGAGTTCGTCCAGCGTGAAACTCGACACCGGCGCATCGGCCCGGTCAGGGAACACCTCGGCGACGTTGGTGTTGCGACCCAGCGAGTTGTCGTGAACGGCCACCAGCACGCCATCCTGGGTGCGCTGCAGATCCAGCTCCAGATAGTCGACGCCCAGATCCCGTGCCAGCAGGTAGGCCGGTCGGGTCGACTCCGGTGCCTGGTAGGAGGCGCCGCGGTGGGCGATCACCGCGTCACAGGGGATCGGAATCTTGGTGCACAGCGTCGAGCCCTGGGGTTCGCCATCACCGGCGGTATCGGCGGCCTGGGCCACGCCGATCGGCAGCATCAGGCTGACACCACAGGCCAGTAGCCAGTGACGTGTCGCAGTGGTCATCGCTATCTCCTTCGTTCGTTATCGAGCCTTCCAACCGGATCCGACGCCGACGCTACCCGATCCACGCCAGCACGATCGTGGCACCAGCATAGCCAGCGCCGGGCGCAGTGACATCCCGCCACCGCCCCAGTCAGTCCTTACTTCGCCTGGAGCCCTTATCGTTGGTGCCGAGCCATTTCCCCTTCCGGGCCAGGCGAGTCGCCGGATCAATTCTCGATAGTCGCGGCTCCGGGATGGCGGCGGGGGCAGACATGCGTTAAGCTGCGTTCCCATTGCCGTTACCTGTCTGACCGTCGTCACGCGAAGCTGAAAGAGTTGACGACCCTCCTATTTGCCGCCTCCAGGCGCATCAGCCAGCACTGGCATTCCCCGGTAGAGCGTAGCCGCTTCGCTTCGCCATTCGCCGCGACCTAGAGAATACCGAATGAGTTTTGCCTCACTGGGCCTTAGTGCCCCGTTGCTGAAAGCCGTTGCCGAACAGGGCTACGACACCCCTTCCCCGATTCAGTCACAGGCGATTCCCGCCGTCCTCGAGGGAAGAGACGTCATGGCAGCCGCACAGACCGGCACCGGCAAGACGGCAGGTTTCACCCTGCCGATTCTTCACCGCCTGTCTCAAGGTGAGCGCCCCCAGGGCGGCTCACAGATCCCGGTACGCGCCCTGATCCTGACCCCGACCCGTGAACTCGCCGCTCAGGTGGGCGAAAGCGTGGCGACCTATGGCAAGCACCTGCCGCTCAAGAGCGCCGTGGTCTTCGGCGGGGTCAAGATCAACCCGCAGATCGCCACCCTGCGCCAGGGCGTCGACATCCTCGTCGCCACGCCGGGCCGCCTGCTCGATCTCCATCAGCAGAAAGTGGTTCGCTTCGATAAGCTCGAAGTCCTCGTGCTCGATGAAGCGGATCGCATGCTCGACATGGGCTTCATCCACGACATCCGCAAGATTCTGGCCGTGCTGCCCAAGCAGCGTCAGAATCTGCTGTTCTCGGCGACCTTCTCCAACGATATCCGCAATCTCGCCAAGGGCCTGGTCAACGATCCGGTCGAGCTGTCGGTCACGCCGCGCAACGCCGCGGCGGCGACAGTGAAGCAGTGGGTCCATCCGGTGGACAAGAGCCGCAAGCCGGCGCTGCTGTCGCACCTGATCCAGACGCATCAGTGGCAGCAGGTGCTGGTCTTCACCCGTACCAAGCATGGTGCCAACCGTCTGACCAAGTATCTGGAAGGCCAGGGTATCGAGGCGGCGGCGATTCACGGCAACAAGAGCCAGAATGCGCGTACCAAGGCGCTGGCCGACTTCAAGAGCGGCAGCGTCCGCGCCCTGATCGCGACCGATATTGCGGCCCGCGGACTGGACATCGACCAGCTGCCGCAGGTGGTCAACTTCGAGCTGCCCAACGTGGCGGAAGACTACGTCCACCGTATCGGCCGTACCGGCCGCGCCGGCGCCAGCGGTCAGGCCGTCTCGCTGGTGAGCCTGGACGAGAAGAAGGAACTGGCCGGCATCGAGCGTCTGATCAGCCAGCGCCTGAACAGCGAAGCGGTGGAAGGTTTCGAACCGACACCCGGCGGCGGCCCCAAGGTCGACGACAACGAGGGCCGTCAGCCACGCGGTGGCCAGCGTCGCGGTAATGGTGGCGGTCGCGGCAACAACGTGGGCGGACGCGGCAACGGCGGTGGTCGTGGCTCATCCTCGGGCCAGCGCAGCGGCGCCAGTGGCAATCGCAGTGAAGGCAACCGGGGCGACAGCGGCAACCGCAATGGCGACGCGCCTGCACGTCGTCGGCGGCGTTCGCAGGGTGGCCAACGCCGCAGTGGCGGCGGCACGCCCAACGGCAACGTCTGACCCGCGACGTCCGACTCGGCATCAACGACAACGCCACCGTCATCGACGGTGGCGTTGTCGTATCCGGATGCCGGCCCCGTGCCGGCGCGGGAAGCCTAGTCGAGCACGACCAGCCGATTGGGCAGCTCGTTACGCTCGTGGGTCGCCGGCACATGAGCCTTCAGCAGGTCGCCACAGCTCTCGATACAGTCGAGAAAGCCTTGCAGCGTCTCGCCGGCTTTGACACGGGCAGTGAACGCTTCGACGATCGACTGCCAGCTGTCGTCGCTCAACTGGGCCGAGATCCCGCGATCGACGATGATCTCCACGTAGCGCTCGGCTTCCGAGACGAAGATCAGCATGCCGGTACCGGCGTCGGTATGGTGCAGGTTCTGCTCCAGGAACTGGCGCCTGGCCAGGTTGGAAGCGCGCCAGAAGCGCACATGGCGCGGAATCAGCCGCGTGAGTATCGACGGCAACCGAAACACCACCGCCAGCACGATGAAGACCAGCCACTGCACCAGCAGCAGATACCAGGCGCTGACGCCGTCCAGCCAACCCAGCCAGTTGGCGATGACGCTCAGCGCACCCGGCACGATGAGCGCCGTCAGCCCGGCCCACAGTAGCGGGATGTAGGTGTAATCATCGGCCTGGCGTGCCAGGACAGTAACGACTTCGGCATCGGTGTCGCGCTCGATCCGCGTGATCGCGTCGCCGACCTGCCGCTGTTCGCTTTCGTTCAATAAAGACATGCTGTCGTTATCCTGTCGTCTACCAGCCACCGGAGGCACCGCCGCCGCCGAAACCGCCGCCACCGCCACCGAAGCCCCCACCGCCGAAGCCGCCGGAACCTCCGAAACCGCCACCCATTCCACTACCCAACGCACCGCCGAGCAGGAAACCGCCCAAACCGCCACGGCGCCGGCGACGTTTGCCGCCACGACCACCACCGCCGCCGCCACTACGAACGATCAGCATGACGATCATGAACAGCGCAAAGAACCAGAAACCTGCACCGCCGATATGGCGTGACGCTTGCCGATCGGGCTGTTGCTGCGGCGCCGCTTCCGCCATGGGATCGCCACCCAGCACCTTGACCATCGCTTCGGCCCCGCGGGTAATGCCGCCGGCGAAGTCGCCCTCGCGGAATGCGGGCGTGATGATCTGGTTGATGATCATCGAAGACTGGGCGTCGGTCAGCCGGCCTTCGAGGCCGTAGCCGACCTCGATGCGAACGGCGCGCTCGTCCACCGCCACGATCAGCAGCGCGCCGTTGTCCTCGCTCTCCTGGCCGATACCCCAGTGTCGCCCGAGCTGGTAGCCGTAATCCTCGATGGCTTCACCCTGCAGATCCGGCAGCGTGACTACCACCACTTGCTCGGAGGTCGCCTCTTCGTGGGCCGCCAGCATATCGGTCAGTTGCGACTGGGTAGCGGGGTCGAGCAGCTCGGCATTGTCGACGACCCGGCCGGTAAGCTCGGGGAAATCCGGCGCCGCCTGGGCGACCAGCGCAAAGGCCAGTAGCCACAGGCCAAGCATCAGCGATGCAGCGCACTTGTACGATTGTCGAACCGGCCAGCGCATCAGAACTCCACCTTGGGCGCCTGATCGGCATTCTCCGTGGTGGCTTCGAAGTTCTCGCGAATCGGCATGTCGCTGTAGAGCACGCTATGCCAGATCTTGCCGGGGAAGGTGCGGATCTCGGTGTTGTACGCCTCGACCGCCTGAATGAAATCCCGTCGCGCCACGGCGATCCGGTTCTCGGTCCCTTCCAGTTGCGACTGCAGCGCCAGGAAGTTCTGGTTCGACTTCAGTTCCGGGTAACGCTCGGAAACCGCCATCAGCCGGCTCAGCGCACCGGTCAACTGGCCCTGGGCCTGCTGGAACTGCTGCATTTTCTGAGGATCGTTCAGCGTATCGGCGTCGACCTGGATCGAGGTCGCCTTCGCTCGCGCTTCGGTCACGGCGGTCAGCGTTTCCCGTTCCTGGCTGGCGAAGCCCTTCACCGTCTCCACCAGGTTGGGCACCAGATCCGCGCGGCGCTGATACTGGTTCTCGACCTGGGACCAGGCCGATTTCACCTTCTCGTCCAGGGTCGGGATATTGTTGATGCCGCAGCCGGAGAGCGACAGCATCACTGCCAGCAGCAGCATCCACCGCCACGGCTGGCGAGCGGCGACGGACAAGGCGGTCACAGGTGTCTGCATGAAAGGTTCCCGATTGGAGAAGATTGGAAATCGAAGCCACGAGAGTACCCGAATGCGCGGGGGCCCAAGCGGCGATAACGCCAAGTTACAGGTTGGCCGGCGCCATGGGAAGACGATTCCCCCGCGGCTCAGCCCGCGTCGCCAGTGGCCCGGATCCGGGCGGCAAGCGCTGCCAGCCCTGCATCGTCCGCACGCCGATAGTCATGGGAGGAGAGATAGCCTTCGTAGACATCGAAGTACTTGTCGACCCTGGACTCGATCGGTTTGAACGCGGCGTCGCCCCCCGTGCCATGCATGGGGAACAGCTTGGCGTGCAGGTGGTCGACGCCGTAGCCCTCGAAGAACATGCCGCAGCGGGCCACGCCCTCCAGCGCCCGATCCAGGCGCCTGGCCACCTGCTTGGTGGCGACGATCAACTGCCGCAGGACCTCGTCATCGCGGTCGAAAGCGTAGCTGGGGTGGTGCGCCTTGGGGATCACCACCGAAAAGCCCTCGGTATTGGGGAAGATGGAGAGAAAAGCCAGGTGCGATTCGTCTTCCCAGATACGGTGGGCCGGCGCACGACCGGCGACGATGTCGCAAAAGATGCAACTCATGAAGGCCCCTCTCTTGGCATCGATGGCCAGCCGATGGATAGCCGGGCAATGGCATGGCCCTCTAATTAGTCATGACCCATGGGGCGACGTCAATGCGGGTTACCGTGCGAGCGGAAGGAGCAGCCAGGGCTATCCGAAAGTCGTGAGCGAGCGTATGTTGAGGCAGTTCCATCCGATGCCCGATCCCTGCCGACCATGAACAAACTCGACAACGCCCTGCTCAACCTGCTGCTCAAGGATGGCCGCATGTCCTACGCGGACATGGCCCGCGAGCTCGACATTTCACGGGCCCATGCTCGCGATCGGGTGCAGTTGCTGGTGGAAAGCGGTGTCATCGAACAGTTCACCGCCGTGGTCAATCCGTCGAAGCTCGGCAAGATCATCTCGACCTTCGTCGATCTGAAGGTCGCGCCTTACGCCATCGAGGCGATGGCAGCCGAACTGGCGGAGTGCCACGAGGTCATCAACCTCTACATCATGAGCGATCTTCGCAGTCTCCATATGCACACGCTGACGGACAGCCAGGAGACCTTCGACCGTTTCGCCCGCAAACATATCCTGGGCCGCCAGGAGGTCATCTCGGTGAACTGCACCACGCTGATGTCCCGCGTCAAACACGGACGCGGTGGCGCCAAGATCTGAGTTCTGCAGGGGCGCGCCATCAATCGCTTTCGACACTGCCGTCGCTGCGCGGATCCGCACCGCCCTCCAGGCGCCCGTCGGCATGGCGAGTGATGCCGCCAGCATGTCCCATGGTGTCACTGTAGGCGTCGATGACATCCACCTGATGGCCGGCCTGGCGTAAGGCCGCGATCAGCGTCGGATCGAAGCGCGACTCCAGCTTGAGTGACGTCGTGCCCTCCCCCCAGGTTCTCCCCAGCAACCAGCGCGGCGCATCGACGGCCTGCTGCAGCGGCTGACCGTAGACCACGTGCCGCGTGAAGACCGCCGACTGGGTCTGCGGCTGTCCTTCACCGCCCATGGTGCCGTAGACCATGGTCCGGCCGTCGTTGAGCCGCGCCAGGGCCGGATTCAGCGTGTGAAACGGCTTGCGTCCGGGCACCAGCGCCTGACGCGCGCGCGGGTCGAGCGAAAAGCCGATCCCCCGGTTTTGCCACAACACCCCGGTGGACGGTAACACCACGCCGGAGCCGAACTCCCAGAAGGTACTCTGAATAAAACTCACCGCTCGCCCTTCCCGATCAATGCATCCCATCCAGATCGTATCACCGGGTTCGCCCTCGTACGGCCAGGCCAGCGCACGGGCCGGATCGATCCGCGCCACCAACCGGTCCAGGGTGGCGTCCGCCAGCAGGTCGAGTGGATCGATATCCATCCAGCGCGGATCGGTCACATGCCGATCTCGTACCAGGAACGCCTGCTTGGTGGACTCGACGAGCGCGTGAACGTAATCGAAACCCTCGGCTTCAGCGATTTTCAGGCGCTCGAAGAGCCCCAGGATCATCAGTGACGAGACGCCTTGCGTGGGCGGCGGCAGATTCCACACCTGCCCCTGCTTGAGCGCCAGCGACAGAGGTGTAACCGCCCGCGGCACGTAGCCAACGAGATCGGCCCGGCGCAGTGGACTACCGAACCTTTCAAGCTCCTCGCCCATGGCCGCGCCCAGTTCGCCCCGATAGAAATCACCCAGGCCGGCACTTGCCAGCCGCTCGAAAGTCGATGCCAGGGTCGGTTGTCGAAACGTCTCGCCCTGACGCGGCGCTTTACCATCGCTAAGCAGATGGCTGGCAAACCCGGGAACGTCTGCCAGCTCACCGAGCTTGGCCGCCGTCAGTGCCGCCTGCCCCTGTGTCACGGGGACCCCCTGACGCGCATGGGCGATCGCCGCCTCGAACAACCGTGACAGCGGCAACGAGCCCCACCAGCGGCGCGAATGCTCGAGGGCCATCTCCCATCCCCCCACCGTTCCCGCTGTGGTCAAGGCGGCCAGCGGGCCGCGGGCGGGAATGCCTGCATGCCCGGCGTAATAATCCGTATCCGCCAACTGCGCGGCGGCGCCACAGGCCTCGATTGCGACCGGCGTCTTGCCGGGCTCAGAGATGAGCCAGAAGCCATCGCCACCGATCGAGTTCATATGCGGATAAACGGTGGCGATGGTCGATGCCGCCGCCACCATTGCCTCGATGGCATTGCCGCCCTCACGCAGGATATCCCGACCGGCCTGAGCAGCCAGATAGTGAGGCGCGACGACCATGCCACGACTGGGCTTGGCATTACTCTGCATGGATCGCGAAGCTCCCTGTATTCAAAATATTGACTGAAACGCCGGCCACTGGGCACCCGCACTGGAGGATCACCAGCCGATCGCCTTGGGCAGCCAGGTGACCAGCGCAGGCATCAGGCATAGCAGCGCCAACGTCAGGAACTGGATGCCGATGTACGGCAGCACGCCGACATAGATATCCCGCGTGGAGATTTCTGGTGGCGCTACCCCCTTGAGGTAGAACAGCGACCATCCGAACGGCGGGGTCAGAAACGAGGTCTGCAGGTTCATCGCCACCAGGATGCAGAGCCAGGCGAGATCGACCCCCTGGGCCTGAAAATAGGGCAACAACAACGGCATCACGATGTAGGAGATCTCGATCCAGTCGAGAAAGAACCCCAGCAGAAAGACCAGTACCATCATGAACAGAATGCCGCCCCACACCCCACCGGGCAGGAACGCGAACAGCGAATCGATCAGTCGATCGCCGCCCAGCCCCCGGAACGCCAAACTGAAAACCTGCGCAGCGATCAGCACGAACAGCGTCATGCCGGTGATCTTGAAGGTCGAGATGACGGTTTCGCTCATCACTTTCCGCGTCAATCGACCGGTGCAGGCCACCAGAACGATGGCACCGATCGCGCCGACTGATGCCGCCTCCGTTGGCGCCGCCACCCCCCCGATGATCGACCCTAGCACCAGTACGATCAGCACCAGCGGTGGCGCGACCACCTTGGCCAGTTCGATCATCAACGTGCGCTTGTCGACCGTCGCACGTTCAGCGGCATCGATCGGCGGCATCGTGTGCGGCTTCAGCTTGGCCATGATCACCAGATAGATCACGTATAGCCCGGACAACAGCAGTCCCGGGATCAAGGCGCCCGCGAACAGCGTGCCGACGGACTCGCCAGAGATGTCCGCGAGCACGATCAGCACCAGACTGGGTGGAATGATCTGGCCGAGGGTGCCGGCCGCGCAGATCGTGCCGCAGGCCAGGGCCTTGTTGTACTGACGTGCCAGCAGCGTCGGCAGGCTGATCAACCCGACGGTGACGACGGTAGCCGCCACGATGCCGGTGGAAGCCCCCATCAGCACGCCGACGATGATGATGGCAACCGTCATTCCGCCCGGACGCGCACCGGCGACATGGCCGATGACATCGAGCATGCGCTCGGCCAGCCGTGACTTTTCCAACATCACGCCCATGAACACGAACAGCGGAATGGCGAGCAAGGTGTAGTTGGTGACGACCCCATAGACACGCAGGGGCAGGAGCCCGAACAGCGAGGTCCCGAAGCCGAACACCCCGAACACGATACCGCTGGCGGCCAAGGCAAACGGTACCGGGATGCCGATCAACAACAAGGCAAAGAGCGCCAGCACCATGCCGACGGCCATCATTTCAAGCCCCATCACGCACCTCCGGCGAGTGTCCCGCCATCAGCGTGATCAGGTCGAGCAGGCCCCGCACGATGCCCTGCCATGCCACCAGGGCGAAGCCGAGCGGCACGAAGGCCTTGATCACGTAGCGAGCCGGTAGCCCACCAGGATCGGGAGATCCCTCATTCAACGACCAGGACTGATAGACAAAATCCAGGCACATCCAGGCCAGGAACAGCATGCTCGGCACGACGATCAACAGCGAGATGATGATGTCCAGAACCTGCCGGGCACGTGGGCTGTAGTACTGATAGAAAATGTCGACCCGTACGTGCTCGTTCTGCTGGAAGGTGTAAGAGGCGCTGATCATCGCGATGACCGCCAATAGATGCCATTGCAGCTCCTGCTCGGCCACGGACCCCACGTGCCAGACGTAGCGGAACAGCACATCGCCTGCCACCATCAGCACCAGCGCTAGCGTCAGCCATGCCGTGGCGCGACCCAGCCGCTCCATGCCGCGATCCAGACCGTGCAGGCAACGGACCAAGCCGAGCACGAACGGCTGGCTCTCGCGATCGGTTTCCATCGTAGTCATGATGTCAATATCCTCTGGACAACGAGAGAGAGTCCCGGCCAACTCTCGGCCAGAGACTCGCCAAAACGGAGGGTGCCCGGCTCAAAGATCGAGATTGAGAACGACCTTTTCGCTGACATCCAGCCAGGATTTCGCCGTTTTCATGAAGTCGAAATAGGCGGTATTGACCTTGGCGACCACGGGGTCCTTGGCGGCCTCTGCCGACAGGGTATCCATGGTCACTTCACGCAGTCTGGGCAATACGCCATCGGGTAGCTGGCGTACCGTCACGCCCTGATTCTGGGTCAGGTCATTGAGCGCCTCGGAGTTGTTGGCATTGCACCAAGCGAAGCTGATTTCGTTGCAGGCAGCCGCGCAGTTCCGCACGACGACCTTGAGGTCGTCCGGTAGCTGCTCCCAGGCGGTGGCATTGATCAGCAGTTCCGACACGTTGGAGGGCTCGTGCCAACCAGGGGTGTAATAGTTGCTGGCGGCGTTCTGCAGACCCAACTGCCGATCGAGATAGGGGCCGACGAATTCAGCGGCATCGATGACACCACGCTCCAGTGCCGGGAAGATCTCACCACCGGGCAACACCTTGACATTGACGCCCAACTGCTCGTAGACCTTTGCCGACAGGCCCGCGATGCGCATGCGCAACCCTTTGAAGCTGTCGATGTTCTCGAGCGGCTCCTTGAACCAGCCGGTCATCTGCATGCCGGTATTGCCGACCGGCAACGCCTTGAGCCCGAAGTCGGCATAGACTTCGTCCCACAGTGCCTGCCCGCCGCCGTGGTAAAGCCAGGCGTTGACCATCATGACGTCCATGCCAAAGGGGACGGCGGTGAAATATTGCGCGGCGAAAGAGCGCCCCGACCAGAAGAACGAGTTCCCCCAGTTCATCTGCACGGTGCCACTGCGTACCGCATCGAAACCGCCCAACGCCGGCACCAGCTCACCGGCCGGGAAGAAGTCGATCTTCATTCGGCCACCGGATGCCGCTTCGACCCGCTTGGCAAAATCGCTGGCCGATCCCGGCCCGGTGGAATAGAAAGGCGCTCCGGCAGGATAGGCGCCGGTCATGCGCCAGTGAAATTGCTGCGCATCTGCGCCGCGCGCAATCATCGGGGCCCCGGCCAGGCCCACTAGAGCTCCGGCACCCGTCTTGATGAAATCCCGTCTTTTGTAGGTCATTGCACTGTGCTCTCCGCCGAATGGTTGCTCGCGTTATGCTCATTACGTCCTGACAACCCTTCGCAAGCGCCGTGCCAACATCCTACAGAAAACGCCCAAACCACTGATTTATAAAAATAGTTTGTTATCCTTTCGCATCGCCAACCAGCGCCGCTCCGCTTTTGGCTACGCACCACGCTAGCGCCAGGGTTCGAGGCACGAAATGGACAATCGGCGAAAGAAACGACGTCCCGCTTTCGTATGTCAGAATCCAAGAACGCTTCACGTAAAAATCCGCTTGGTCGGCAACTCGAATCGGTAGCATTTGTAAAGCGGGCATCAAAATGATCAGCACTCTCCATTTCAGTGCAGTTTTCACACGCACTATCCATCGGTGGACCACCACCCACCATGCGCCCTTGGGCCCAGCACTGGTCATTCACTATCGGCCGCGTCACCATGTTGGCGACGGCACCATGAACCCCGGGGCGCCGTTGTCGGTAAATCGCCAACAAGCAAAAAGGGCCCTCAGAAGCCCATCGACAAAGGATTTTTCCGCGTGACACAACGTTTCAACGCTCGCTTTATCCGCCCCTTCGCGGTAATGGCCCTTGGCCTGGGTCTGGCTGCCGGTGCGCATGCCGCGGCACCGCAGCACGTACGCATTGCGGTCGACGTGCCCTACCCGCCATTCGAGTATCACAACGCCGCTGGCGAGCTGGAAGGCTTCGAGATCGATCTGGGCAATATCCTCTGCGAGCGTGCCAAGCTCGACTGCGAGTGGGTCGTTCAGGGCTGGGACGGCATCATCCCCGGGCTGCTCTCGCGCAAGTACGACGCCATCATGTCATCGATGCGCATCACGCCGGCGCGCGAACGCCAGGTGCTGTTCACCAGGCCATACGCCATGTCGCCGAAGGTCTGGGTGGCGCGGCGCGGCAGCGATATCTCCCTCGATGATCCGGCCTCGCTGAAGGGGCTATCGGTGGGCGTGCAGCGAGGCACCACGCAGGATAGCTACATCACCCAGCAGTACGCCGATACGCTGGATATCCAGCGCTACGCCACGGCGGCGGATGTCGCGCTGGATCTGGAGTCGCAGCGGCTCGATCTGGCTTTCCTCAACTATCCGGTCGCGCTGGACTCGCTGGAGATCGGCAACCCCGACAGCCAGTTCGTTCAGGTCGGCCCGCGGATCGACCGCCCGGAATCGATCTTCGGCAAAGGCAACGCGATTGCGGTTCGCCCCCGCGACAAGGAACTGGCCGAAGTCTTCAATCAGGCGCTGGACAGTGTCTACGCCGACGGCACGTTCGAAGACCTGATGCACCAGTACTTCGATTACGATCTGCGCCCCGCCTCTCGCAAGTCGGATACCTGATACCGAGACGATAAAAAGCGCCCCCGAGACGATAAAAAGCGCCGCCGGGATAGCCCGGCGGCGCTGTCGTTCTGGCGCTTCGTATCTCTTCCTGCCAAGCGCTTAAAACTCCAGACAGATCTTGCCGAAGTGCTTGCCGGACTCCTGATGACGGAAGGCATCGGCAATCCGGTCCAGCGAGAACGAGCAGTCGATGACCGGCTTGAGGCCGGTGACCTCGAGCGCGCGGATCATCTCGACCTGGTGGCGGTGGCTGCCGACGATCAGGCCCTGCAGCCGCGCCTGCTTCGCCATCAGCCTGGAGGTGGGAATATCCCCGCCGCGACCGGTCAGCACGCCGATCAGCGAGATATGCCCGGCAATGGCCACGGCATCGATGGACTGCGGCAACGTGCCCGGGCCGCCGACTTCGATGACGTGATCGGCACCGCGCCCGTCAGTCAATTGCTGGACCTTCTTGCCCCACTCCGGCTCTTCGCGGTAGTTGATCGTATGATCGGCGCCCAGTGCCTTCAGGCGGGCGATCTTGTCTTCGGAAGACGAGGTGGAGATGACGGTCGCGCCCATCGCCTTGGCAAGCTGCAGCGCAAAGATCGAGACGCCTCCGGTCCCCAGCGTTAGCACGGTGTCCCCCGCCTTGAGCCCGCCGTCGACGACCAGCGCACGCCAGGCCGTCAGCCCCGCCGTGGTCAGCGTGGCGGCTTCGGCATGGGAGTAGCCTTCGGGGGCGCGAGTGAACCACTGGGCGGGCCGCACCACTTGCTCGCGGGCGTAGCCGTCGACGCCGTCGCCCGGCACCGTCTTGAAGTCGGCCACCCGCGCCGGCCCTTCGAGCCAGTGCGGGAAAAAGGTGGAGACGACACGATCGCCGGCCGCGAACTCCGTGACACCCTTGCCCACGGCCTCGACGACACCCGCGCCATCGGCCATGGGGATTCGCCCTTCTTCGGTCGGAGATTTGCCGCTGACGACGATATAGTCATGAAAGTTGAGCGAGCTGGCGTGGAGACGGACCCGGATCTCTCCCGGCCCCGGCTCGCCGGGGCCTTCGACCTCGTGAAGCTTGAGTTGATCCAGGCCACCGGGGGATTTGAGATTGACGACTTGCATGAAACACTCCTTGAACGAAACGACCTCGATGGATCGCTTTGATGGTAACGAGAGTGTAGACGCTCTCCTCCTGCGGCGATCAAGCTCTGTCGGCGATCAAGCCCTTTCGGCGATGCCGCTGCCCGTTGCCGGCACCCCATTGCAGATTGCGGAGCACGGGTCGCGTCACCAGTTCTCTTCGTCGTCGTCCCGTTCCCGCGCCTGTCGCTCCGCCGCTTCCTCGCGCGCATCGTCGATCACCTGCATGACATCGCTGACGTCGACGAGCGTGGTATCCGCCGTGAAGCGTCCCGTCAGGCGGACTTCGGGATGGAGCTCGCCGGCCTCGTAGAGCGCCCAGATCTCCTTGCCGTAGTCGGTCTTCAACAGCGCCGGGGCGAAACGGCCGAAATAGCCGCGCAAGTTGTCGACGTCGCGTACCAGCATCCACGGCGCGTTGTTGTTGCCGGCCGCATCCACCGCCTGGGGCAGATCGATGATTACCGGCCCGTCGGCGCCGACCAGGATATTGAACTCCGACAGGTCGCCGTGAATCAGGCCGGCGCTGAGCATCCGGACGACCTCGCCGATGAGACGCTGGTGATAGTCGAGCGCCAGCTCCGGCGTCAATTCGACGTCGTCGAGGCGCGGCGCCACGTCGCCCTCGGCATCGACGATCATCTCCATCAGCAGCACACCGTCGACGAAGCCATGCGGGGTCGGCACCCGTACACCCGCCTCGGCGAGGCGATAGAGCGCGTCGACTTCCGCGTTCAGCCACGCCGACTCCTGCTCGCGCTGGCCATAGCGCGTCTTCTTCGACATCGCCCGCGCCCGGCGGCTGTTACGTACCTTGCGCCCTTCCTGGTAGGCCACCGCCTGCTTGAAGCTGCGCTGTCTGGCCTCCTTGAACACCTTGGCGCAGCGCAGCTCCTCCCCGCAGCGAACGACGAAAACCTGGGCCTCCTTGCCACTCATCAGTTGACTGACGACCTCGTCCACCAGGCCATCCTCGACCAACGGCTGCAATCGCTTGGGTACTTTCATGCTTTCGCTATCCTCACAGGTTCCTGCTGGCCTCAGCGTCCAATTCGGCGCACCCGGCAGCTGCGCCCTTTCAATTTACCCGCACTCAACGTCGCCAGCGCCTGCTTGACGATTTCGCGCTCGACCGCGACATAGGCGCTGCGATCGAGCACCTTGATCTTGCCGACCTGATCGCCATCGATGGCATCGTCGCCGTTGGTCAAGGCCCCCAGCACGTCCCCCGGGCGGATCTTCTGCTTCTTGCCGGCGTCGATCTGCAGTGTCGCCATGCGTGGCTGAAAGGGCGGCTGCGCGGCGCTGGCACGACCGGGCAGCGGCTCCACGGGCAGGCTCTCGCCCAGAAATTCTTCGAGGCGTTCGAGCCGATAGGCTTCCTTCTCGGTCAGCAGCGTGCAGGCAACGCCGCGTGCGCCGGCGCGACCGGTCCGCCCGATACGGTGCACGTGAACTTCGAGTTCGCGGGCGATCTGGTAGTTGAAGACCGCATCCAGCGCATCGATGTCCAGTCCGCGCGCGGCCACGTCGGTGGCGACGAGAACCGACAGGCTCTTGTTGGCGAAGCGGATCAGGGTCTGGTCGCGATCGCGCTGCTCGAGATCGCCGTGGAGCGCCTCGGCGCTGAATCCCATGGCGACCAGCTCGTCCGCCACCGCCTGGGTCTCGCGCTTGGTGTTGCAGAACACCACGCTAGATTCCGGCCGGTAGTGCAGCAACAGCTGGCGCAGGGCCGCGAGACGGGCCGGCTCGTCGGCGACCTGGTGGAAATGCTGGCGAATGCTCTGCTCGTCGTGGGTGGAGGCCACTTCCACCGCCACCGGTTCGCGCAGCATGCGCTCGGCGACCGGGCGCACGCTGTCTCCGTAGGTGGCGCTGAACAGCAGCGTCTGGCGTGTCGTCGGCGTGGCCGCGACGATGACGTCCAGCGCGGCCTGGAAGCCCATGTCGAGCATGCGGTCGGCCTCGTCCAGCACCAGCACGGCGAGCGAGGACAGATCCAGCGACCCCTTGCGCAGATGCTCTTCGATGCGGCCCGGCGTGCCGACGACGACGTGCGCGCCGTGGGAGAGCGAGTTCAACTGCGGGCCCAGCGGTGCGCCGCCGCAGAGCGAGAGTATCTTGACGTTGGCCAGCATGCGGGCCAACCGACGCAGCTCCTCGGCGACCTGATCGGCCAGCTCACGGGTCGGGCACAGCACCAGGGCCTGAACCTGGAACCGCGAGACCTCGAGCGCCGACAGCAGGCCGAGCCCGAAAGCCGCGGTCTTGCCCGAACCGGTCTTGCCCTGGCCGATCACGTCCCTGCCACGCAGGATCGGCGGCAGGCTGGCGGCCTGGATCGGCGTCATCGCCAGATAGCCCAGCGATTCCAGATTATCCAGAAGCGCCGGCACCAGCGGCAGCGAAGAGAACGCCTCGGAGTGACCAGCCTCGGCGTGGCTGGTTTCGGCCTGGGGGTAGCTGGTTTCGGGATGGTGGATCTCGGACACGGCAAACGCTCCTGGTCGAGAAGAAGGGATCGATACAATCAACCGGCGGACGTCTCGGGTCTCACCATGTCATGTTCGGGCGCGGCAGAATACCAGAGCGCGCGGTGATTGACGCCGTCTCGTCCCCCGGGGCAGGCGATCCGGGCAAGAAAGGCCAAATAAACCTGCAACATCAGCGCAATGTTGCGTAAAATCTCGCCCGTCGTTGACAACCTGATAGGTAGTGACAATGGGTAGGGCCTTCCAGAACCGCAAGGAATCCATGGCCAAAACGGCCGATGCCAAGACCAAGGTCTACAGCAAGTATGGCCGCGAAATCTATGTCTGCGCCAAGTCCGGTGGTACCGACCCTTCCGGCAACCTGACGCTTCGCGGGCTGATCGAAAAGGCGAAGAAGGATCAGGTGCCCTCGCACGTGATTGAAAAGGCCCTCGACAAGGCCAAGGGCAGCGGGGGCGAAGATTTCTCGCCGGCGCGCTACGAAGGCTTCGGTCCCGGCAACTGCATGGTCATCGTCGAGTGCCTGACCGACAACCCGAACCGGACCTTCGGCGACGTTCGTGGCTGCTTCACCAAGACCAAGAGCAAGATCGGCACGCAAGGCACGGTCAGCCACATGTTCGACCACTGCGCGATCTTCGCTTTCGCCGGCGAAGACGAGGAAGCGGTGCTCGAAGCGCTGATGGAAGCCGATGTCGACGTTACCGACATCGAGAACGAGGAGGGCCGCATCACGGTCTTCGCTCCGCACACCGAGTACGCCAAGGCGAAGCAGGCGTTGATCGATACTTTCGGCGAGATCGAGTTCGAAGCCGACGAGATCCAGTTTCTGCCGCAGACCCACACGCCGCTGGAAGGCGACGATGTGGCGATGTTCGAGAAGTTCATCGACCTGCTGAATGATCTCGACGACGTGCAGAACGTCTATCACAACGCCGAATTGCCCCAGAACGCCTGACGCGATCGCTTCGAGATCTGCTCGGTCATCAACGAGAAACCCACCTCGCGGTGGGTTTCTTGCGTTCGGGCCGGTGAATCCGGCGTCAAGGGGCGAACCGCTTCAAGGGCTGGCCTTGGAAATCTTGGCGCCGTTCAACGACACCCCGCCCTGAATACCCTGGTTGTTCATCACGAACGCGACGGCTTCCTGATTGGCGGTGTCGTTGGTGATCTGGCCGTTGGCGCCGATGTCCGCGACCGCGACGCCGGCACTGGCGCCGATGGACCAGCCGTTGTCGCTACGTACCCGATTGAGCGCTTTTTCCGTCATCAGCATGTAGATGACCGCCTGCGACTGCGCGCCGGCCTGAAAGCCGATCGAACCGCTGGTCGTGGTGTAGTAGCCCGCCTTGGCGCCGTCGACCAACAGCGATCCATCACCGTGGCTGGCGCCAACGATGAAACTGGCGCCCAGTACGCCCGGAAAGACCAGCACGCCTTCCGCACGGTCGGCCAACGCCCGGGAAGCCGGCACCGATCGATAGAGCCGATCAAGCGTCTGCTGTACGTCCTGATCCAGCTGCTCCCGCTGCGACATTCGGCTTTCGCGATCGGAGGAAGTCGTCGTGGTGCAGGCGCCAAGCCCGCCGGCCAGCAACACACCAGCCATGATGCTCAAGGCAATTCGACGCCAGAGGATATGCGACATGCGTGGTTCTCCTGAATGAGTCATTTCGTTGACGTTGCCGTTTCGTCGTGTGTCTTGTGAATATCGTTTGCTCTATTAGGTATAGCCCAGCCTGGCGATTTCTGCGGCTTCCTGGCGTTGCGCTCGAGCGGGAAGGCCCAGACGCCGATTAATGGCGATTAAGGAACGCCACCATTCGTGGCCCACAGACTTGGGCAAGGGTTATCCGACGCTCTACGCTAGCGAATAGGCGGTTCAACGCCAACGCATAGCCAAAGGTGCCGATACGAAGGAGACAGCTCATGCCAGCCAAGTCCGAATCCCAGCAAATGGCCGCTGGTGCCGCACTCGCTGCCAAACGTGGCGAGAAGAAGGCCAGCGAACTCAAGGGTGCATCGAAGTCGATGTACGATTCGATGGATGAAAAGGAACTCGAGAAGATGGCATCGGCCTCTCGCAAGGACAAACCCAAGCACAATCACAAATCCTGAATCTCGAACATTGCGGATAGCGAGCTTCGCGGTTCGCTTACCGAGGTGCCGCGCGGCCCGTGGTCGCACCTAGCTATGGTCGCACCAAGCCAAGGCCCTCATGGATTCAGGAGACGGCCGATGCGTCATTCTTTCACCGTCATCCCACGCTTCGCCGATCGCCGCGATGCCGGGCGTCAATTGGCCGAGCAGTTGATCGATGCGCCAAGAGCGGATCTCGTACTGGCGCTACCGCGCGGCGGTGTTCCCGTCGCCTTCGAAATTGCCCGAGCGCTGGACCTGCCGCTGGACCTGATCATGGTGCGCAAGATCGGGGCACCGGGCCGCCCGGAGTTCGGTATCGGTGCGGTCGTGGATGGCGATCCTCCCCAGCTGTATCTCAATGCCGAACTGGTCGAGATGGCCGGCGCATCGGATTCCTATCTCGCGGACGAGAAAGCGCGTCAGTTGAAGACGATCGAAAGCCGCCGGACCCGCTACCTGGGCGACCGCCCCGCCGTCGATGTCGCCGGACGCACAGTGATCGTCGTCGACGATGGCATCGCCACGGGAGGCACCGCCCGGGCCGCGCTGGAGGCGATGCACAAGCAGGGCGCCAGGCATGTCACGTTGGCGGTGCCGGTTGCCTCGAGAGAGGCGCTGGAACAGCTTCGCGACTGGGCCGATGAGATCGTCTGCCTCTCGGCACCGATCGATTTCAGCGCCGTTGGCAGCCATTACGAGGACTTCGACCAGACCACCGACGAAGAGGTGATCGAGCTGCTGGCACAGGCCAAGGCCCCCGAGCCGTGACCTCCGGACAGACTACAGGCGCCTGAAGCTCGACCGGACACAGCATGAACCACGACGTTTCCCGATCTCGTCCCGCCGTGACCTGTTCCCCCGTTTCTTTCCGCCAGTTCGTTCAGTCCTGCCAGTTCATTCAGCCCACTCATCACATGCGACGCACCCATGCCGCCGTTCGATCCGGCGCGTTTTCTCTCCGTGGCCGATGATGACTCCAGACGAGCCCGCTTTTCGCCTACAATAACGGCCCCTAACGCCGTCACGAAGCAGGGTTTGCATGAGTCACGAGACGCCCATAGCCCCGGAACCCACGCCACGCACCGAGACGCCTGCCGCGCGCCCTTCCCCGGTGATCGCCATCAGCGGCCTTTCCAAGCGTTACGATTCCGGCTTCTCGGCGCTGAAGCAGATCGACCTGGAGATCCAGCGCGGCGAGATCTTCGCCCTGCTCGGCCCCAATGGCGCCGGCAAGACGACCCTGATCAGCATCATCTGCGGGCTGGTCAACGCTACCGGCGGTAGCGTGACGGTCGACGGTCACGACAGTGTCACCGACTATCGTGCCGCGCGGGCCAAGATCGGCCTGGTGCCGCAGGAACTGACCAGCGATGCCTTCGAGACCGTGTGGAACACGGTGCGCTTCAGTCGCGGGCTGTTCGGCAAGGCCCCCAACGACACTCATATCGAGCGCGTGCTCAAGGCGCTGTCGCTATGGGACAAGCGCAAGAACAAGCTGATTACGCTCTCCGGCGGCATGAAGCGCCGCGTGCTGATTGCCAAGGCGTTGGCCCACGAGCCGGAAATCCTGTTCCTCGACGAGCCCACCGCCGGTGTCGATGTCGAGCTTCGGCGTGACATGTGGGAGGTGGTCAGGGAGCTTCGCAATAGCGGCGTGACCATCATCCTGACCACGCACTACATCGAGGAAGCCGAGGAGATGGCCGACCGCATCGGCGTCATCAATGGCGGCGAGATCGTGCTGGTACGGGAAAAGGCGACCCTGATGCGGCAACTCGGCAGCAAGCAGTTGACGCTGCACCTGCAGACGCCGCTGGCCAGCGTGCCGCCGGCGCTGGCCCACTACCCGCTGACCTTGGCGGAGAACGGCAACGTGCTGGTCTACACCTACGACGCCAGTGAGGCCGGTGACAGCGACCATGTCAGCATCAGTGCGCTGATCAACGAGATCGAGGCCGCCGGGATTCGCTTCAAGGATCTGCATACCAAGCAAAGTTCGCTGGAAGATATCTTCGTCAACCTGGTCAGAGAGCGCCAATGAACCTGCAAGCCGTCCGCTCCATCTATTTCTTCGAAATGGCCCGCGCCGGGCGCACGCTGCTGCAGAGCCTGATCTCGCCGGTCATTTCGACATCGCTCTACTTCGTCGTTTTCGGCGCCGCCATCGGTTCGCGCATTCAGGAGGTCGAAGGGGTCAGCTACGGCGCCTTCATCGTGCCCGGTCTGATCATGCTGATGCTGCTCACGCAGAGCGTGTCGAACGCCTCGTTCGGGATCTTCTTTCCCAAGTTCACCGGCACCATCTATGAAGTGCTGTCGGCGCCGATCTCGTACTTCGAGATCGTGCTCGGCTATGTCGGCGCCGCCGCGTCGAAGTCCGCGATTCTCGGGCTGGTGATTCTCGGCACGGCGAACTTCTTCGTCGATCTGCATATACAGCACCCCTTCATGATGCTGCTTTTTCTCCTGCTGACCGCGATCACCTTCAGCCTGCTCGGCTTCATCATCGGCATCTGGGCGGACAGCTTCGAGAAGCTGCAGCTGGTGCCGCTGCTGATCATCACGCCGTTGACGTTCCTCGGCGGCAGTTTCTATGCCATCGACATGCTGCCGCCGTTCTGGCAGGCGGTGACCCTGGCCAACCCGGTGGTCTACCTGGTCAGCGGCTTTCGCTGGAGCTTCTACGGCATCAGCGATGTCAGCGTGGTCGCCAGCCTGGTCATGATCGGCGTGTTCCTGGCGGTCAGCCTGGCCGTGATCAGCTGGATCTTCCGCACCGGCTACCGCCTACGTCCCTGAAACGAAGACCCCAACCCGAACACGCTGTCGTCTTTTTTCGCGGGCCGTCGATCGGACGCCCTGCCCTTTTACGCTTCACGAGTCACGTCATGCCGATACTGCAAGCCTGCGCCCATCGCATCGATAAACAGAGCGACGAACAGCCCGCCACGCTGACCTGCGGCGAGGCGATGACCGACACGGCAATCGCGGACTCGCTGCTCGCGAACTTCAATTCGAGCTTTCACGGCAAGCCCAAGGCGTGGGGGCACTTCAGCGAAGCCGGCGTGGAGGGAGACAGCGAAGACAGCGAAGCGGCGCCTGCGTCATCGTCACGCTTCGCCTTCGAGCTCGAGCGCTATCGCAGCGGGGAAATCGACTTTACCGACTTTACCCGCCAGACCACCGAAAGCCTGATGCCGTTGCTCGATGCGCATCTTTCGATCGGCGGCCACTGGTGGTTCGTGCACTCCCGTCAGGGCGAGGCGGAAACTCTGACGCTGGCCATGCTCCATCAGCGTGACGGCTACGGGTTCGATGACGATCTCAACCTCGTTGCCGTCCAGCAGCTCAATCTTGGCCAGTTGATGCTGGCCGCACGGATCGACCTGACCCAGTGGCAGCGCGGGCAGTCGCGCCAGTACATCACCTACGTGCAGGATCGGGGCAACAAGAAGCTGGTCGAAGCGTTCCGGGAGTGGCTGGGCTGCCAGGAAGGCGTCAATGCCGGTGCCGAGACCCGCACCCTGCTCAAGGCGTTCAGCGATTATGTCGAAAGCGAGGACCTGCCCGAAGAGGCCAGCCGGGAGAAGACCGAAGCGCTGATCGACTACGCCAACGGCCAGGCCAAGCGCGGCGAGCCGATCACGCTGGACGAACTGTCGGAACTGGTCGACGAGCAGCAACCCAAGGCGTTCTACGACTATATCCGCAATCAGGACTACGGCCTCGCCGCCGAGATTCCGCCGGACAAGCGTACCCTGCAGCAGTTCAAGCGCTTTGCCGGCCGCGCCAGCGGCGTCTCGATCAGCTTCGATTCGCACCTGCTCGGCAACAGCATCGAATACGATGACGAGCGCGACCGCCTGATCATCAAGCAGGTCCCCGGGCAGTTGAAGGATCAGATCAAGCAGCGCAAGGGCTGACGCCAGGGCATACCTCTCGTTCCTGCCGCGTTGCCGATCTCCGCTCGGCCGACGCCGGCATCGTCGATATCGCAGAGGAGGGTATCAACCCTCCTCCCGGGCGGGTTTTGGCGGGGCGCCAATCCCTCCGCTCTCGTCAGGATTCAGAAGCGAGCCATCGCAACCTCCCCTTCCGACCCTCATGCAATGACGATTTTTTGCAGCCGGCAAAAAAAAGCCTGAATATCAAGCACCTAAACCTATCTCGCGCCGCGCCGATAACTATATTGGCACGCCAATCTATCCGTAAGAGAAGACACTCGTCCAACAGAAAAAAGTAATTAAAAAAATTCGGGCGAGGTGAACTGAATGTCAAAACTTGGGAAAAGCGTCAAAGCCAGGCTGGTGATAGCCCTAGGACTCATGATTGCGTTGCTGATCGGCATCGGGGGCCAAGGCGTACTCAATAATCAGCATACGCAGCAGTCCATACAGACCATCGTCGAGAAGAATCTGCAGGCGATGATCTATCTCGCGACAGTGAGATCCACCTTTGGCGACAATCGCGCGATCTATGCAGAGGTCGGTACCAAGACGTTGACCGCCGAACAGCGGCAGAACGTGAAGGCGAACCGCCAACGCATCGACGAGGCCTGGCAGAGCTACTATCCAGCACTGGTCACCAGCGACGCGGAACGGGAAGCAGCCAAGAGCTACCTCCGTGCCGCACAGTCTCTGCGCGAACTGCTGGATAGTGAACAGGCCACGAAAGCCGCAATCAATCAGCGCTATGAAGAAGTCTACGATGCCGTGACGTCTCTGTATCGAATGGCGCGCCAGGTAACGCTGGATAACTATGATCGGAGCGTCACCAATTACGAAACCAATCTGAATATCGTCATCGCCGTCATCGCCATCGGTCTGCTGGTGGCCATCCTCATTGGCTGGTGGCTGAGCCGCGGTATTCTCCGCCCTCTAAAAGAGGCCACGGATTTTTCCGAATCGTTGGCCAAGGGCGATCTCGGCGTGCGTCTCAGCGTCAAATATCACGATGAATTCGGCCGCTTGCTGGATGCCATGGCCGAGATGCGAAATAGACTTTCCAGCGTCATCAGCGAAGTCGCCCGGAACGCGCGAAGCGTGGAATCGATCTCCGCGGAGTTGGCGGCCGGCAATGAAAATCTCAGTCAGCGCACCCAGGAGCAGGCCGCCAGTCTGCAGGAAACCGCTGCCGCCCTGGAGCAGATTACCCATACCGTCACCCAGAATGCCGACAACGCGGCGCAGGCCGACAACCTCGCCAGCGATGTGAGCACCCAGGCCAAGAAAGGGGGCGAAGTGGTCAGTGAAGCGATCAGCGCCATGCAGGAGATCGATAGCTCCAGCCAGAAGATCTCCAACATCATCGGCATGATCGACGAGATCGCCTTCCAGACCAATCTTCTGGCGCTCAACGCTTCCGTCGAGGCGGCCCGCGCTGGCGAGCAAGGACGAGGTTTCGCGGTCGTGGCCCAGGAAGTGCGCCAGTTGGCGAGTCGCAGCGCCGATGCCGCCGGCGAGATCAAGCAGCTGGTGTCGGAGAGCGCACAGCGCGTCGCACGCGGATCGGAACTGGTCAATCGCTCCGGCGAGACGCTGGCCAATATCGTCAATAACGTGGCAAAGGTGACGGATCTGGTCTCGGAAATCGCCGTGGCCAGCCGTGAGCAGTCGACGGGTATTCAGCAGATCAACCTGGCGGTCGGCGAGATGGATAGCGTCACCCAGCAGAACGCGTCGCTGGTCGAGGAATCCACCAACGTGACCGAAGGCTTGCAGACCCAGGCCGAGCAGTTGGCCCGCGAGATCGCTTTCTTCCACGGCTACCCGGAGATTGCCGCCACGGCAAATCATCGTCCGCCTCTCGCATCCGCCGCTTCTCCGGCACTGGCTCGTTCTGCTCGTCCTGCCAAAAGGACGTCGACGGAGCCAAAGGAAGAGATAGAAGAGTGGACCAGTTTCTGACGGGGCCATGTCATGACGAGGCCCCGTTCACCAAGGGTGAACGGGGCCTCTTTACATACCCGGACCCATATCGTCAGGCCATTATCACTTCCCGCGGTTGGCCTTGACGCCTTCCTCGATACGACGGCCGATGGTCTCGTCGATGTTGCGCCAGTACTCGAACACGCGCGAGAGTACCGGCTCTTCGACACCGTTGGAAACGTGGCCGACGACGTTGCTGACCAGGCGGTCTCGGGCCGCGTCGTCCATCACCTTGTTGATCAGGTCGTTGGCCTGGCTGAAATCGTCGTCCGCCGGACGCAGCGTGTAGGCCGTGCGGACGAATTCGCCATCCGCCGACCAGACCGCGTCTTCCGGATAACGGGCGGAATCGGCCTTGGGCCCGCCCTTGCTGTTGGGCGCATAGACCGGATCGCTGGCATTTCGCATGCGCATCGCGCCGCCCTTGCCATAGCTGTTGACCGGCGACTTGGGCGTATTGACCGGGATGTGCTTGTAGTTCACCCCGAGACGTGCGCGGTGCGCATCGGCATAGGAGATGGAGCGTGCCAGCAGCATCTTGTCCGGAGAGAGTCCCGTACCGGGAACCATGTTGTTGGGTTCGAAGGCCGCCTGCTCGATCTGGGCATGGAAATCTTCCGGGTTGCGATCCAGCGTCATCTTGCCGACTTCCATCAGCGGATAGTCGCTGTGCGGCCAGACCTTGGTCAGGTCGAACGGGTTGAGACGATAAGTCTTGGCATCCTCGAACGGCATGATCTGCACGTGTAGCGTCCAGGTCGGATAGTCGCCCCGCTTGATCGCGTTGAACAGGTCGCGGCGGTGGTAGTCGGCATCGCTACCGGCCATCTGGTCCGCCTGCTCCTGGGTCATGCACTTGATGCCCTGGTCGGTCTTGAAATGATACTTGACCCAGAAGCGCTCGCCCTCGGCGTTGACCCACATGTAGGTATGGCTGGAGTAGCCATTCATGTGACGCCAGGTGGCAGGCACACCACGATCGCCCATCAGCCAGGTCACCTGGTGGGCCGTTTCCGGCGCCAGAGTCCAGAAGTCCCACTGCATGTCGTGATCGCGCAGGCCATTGTCGGCACGACGCTTCTGGGAATGGATGAAGTGCTGGAACTTCATCGGATCGCGAACGAAGAAGACGGGGGTATTGTTACCCACCATGTCGAAGTTGCCTTCCTCGGTATAGAACTTGAGCGCGAAGCCGCGCGGGTCGCGCCAGGTATCCGGGCTGCCGGATTCACCGGCAACGGTCGAGAAGCGCGCGACCATCTCGGTCTTCTTGCCCGGCTGCAGGAATTTCGCCTTGGTATACCGGCTGACGTCATGCGTCACTTCGAAATGGCCGAAAGCACCGCCGCCCTTGGCGTGAGGCTGACGATCCGGAATCATTTCGCGGTTGAATGCCGCCATCTGCTCCATCAGATAATGATCGTGAAGCACGATCGGGCCATCAGGGCCGACGGAAAGCGCATTCTCTTCGCTCGCTACCGGAATACCGGCCTCTGTCGTCGTCGGTTTGCGATTGTCGCTAGTCACAGGCTATCTCCGTTATCTTCATCACGCGGCATTCATTGCCACGCTAATCGTGTATCTGGCGATTCGCACTGCCGATTCTATCGGTCGCTTGGCCCTTGGTTTGGCGCATCGCCTCTACCTTCGACTCCCCTGCGCGGAACCTCTATCGTCGAAGCATCACAACACAGGTTAATGTCAGGTATAAATAGTGATTGCTGTTCTGTCCACCAGGCCAATCGGCCCGATCGCCCCATCGTCGCGTCAAGACCTCGCGTGAATTTATCCGGAAGCCTCGCCTTCCCGTCGCAAAGGCCCGGCTCTGTTGACGCTGACGATAGTCAATAGCTAATCGGCTCTATCCACCGATAGGCAGAGAAAATCAAAACGATGGAGAAATTCCATCATCAAGAAGCATACGACGTTCTTGATACCGCTCCTGAAGCCATTAAATCGCTTTCTCCACCCTATAAATCGATCTAATCCACCGCATGGCTAAATTACATCAATGCCGGGACCGTAAATCGTTTCTATAGTTAAGGTTCGTCACACCATTCACCAAGCATTACGGCGCATTCACGGAGCATGGCGTGAAAGGAATCATCGACTCGTTCGTCCCTCTCGGTCGAGGTGGGACAATACTCTTCGTCATGGCATTGCTCTCGGGTTGTAGCCATTCTCTGCCGGGATTCATGAACCCTCAGGGGCCGATCGCCGAGGCACAGAAGCACCATTTCTGGTTCGTGGTGTTCGTCACATTGATCGTGGTATTACCGGTGATCATCCAGACCCCGATCATCCTCTGGCGCTACCGTTACCGCGGCAATGCGGTCTATCGACCGCATTGGGCCATGTCGCGCTGGCTGGATATCGCCATGTGGGGCGTGCCGTTCGTGGTCGTCATCGTGCTGGCCGTCGTGCTCTGGCGAGAAACCCATCAGCTCGATCCCTACCGCCCGCTCGATTCCGACAAGCAGCCATTGCAGGTTCAAGTGGTGGGTTTCGACTGGAAGTGGCTTTTCATCTATCCCGAACAAGGCATTGCCAGCATGGGTCAACTGGTATTGCCAGTAGATCGCCCTATCGCGTTTCAACTGACGTCGGCCACCGTGCTGCAGTCATTTTTCATCCCGGCGCTCGGCAGCCAGATCGACGTCATGAACCGCATGGTCACGAAGCTTCATCTTCAAGCCGACAATACGGGGCGCTTCCAGGGCAAGAACATGCAGTACAACGGCAGTGGATTTCATCGTCAGCGCTTCATGACCCAAGTCGTCGACGATGCGCAATTCGATGATTTCGTCGCTCATGCTCGACGCGACGGCTATCGGCTCGACCGGCAACGCTTCAACCAATTGAACGAAAAAAGCGATGCCACCGATTTCGCCGGCATGCTGGGAATCGAGAACTATCAGCATGGCGATCTCATGGCATTTTCGCCCATTCCGTCGCGACTCTTCGACGCCATCGCCCACCACGCACCGATCGACTGGACGTCACTGACGACATCGCCACCCCAAAATCGCAAAATCATGGACGAACGGATGCCACCCTCGAACGCTACCCCCGCGCCCCCTGATGCCGAGGAAAACACTCACGATGAAGCTGACGACAACGGCGGGGAGAAGGCAACGTGAGCGATATCTGGAACTTTGTCTTCGGTCGCCTGGGCTGGGATGCCCTGCCCTTCTGGGAGGCCGTTCGCGACCCGACGACCTTCAATATCATCAACGGCATCATTGCCGGCGGAGCCGCTGGAATGGTCGTGCTGGGCGTGCTCGGCGCCGTGATCCTGGTGACCTGGCTGGGCAAGTGGAAATATCTGTGGTCGGAATGGCTGACCAGTCCGGACCACAAGAAAATCGGGATCATGTTCATCGTCATCGCCATGGTCATGCTCTCCCGCGCGATAATCGAAGCGGCATTCATGCGCGCGCAGCAGGCAGTCGGGCTGGACGGGGGCTTTCTGTCGCCCGAACACTTCGGCGAGTTCTTCACGACTCACGGCACGATCATGATCTTCTTCATGGCGATGCCGTTCCTGACCGGCATCATCAATTACGTCATGCCGCTGCAGATCGGCGCCCGCGATCTGTCGTTTCCGGTCATGAATCAGATCAGCCTTGGCCTTACCGCAGCGGGCGCGGCGATCGTGATGATTTCACTGGTGCTGGCGCCATTCTCCACCGGCGGCTGGAGTGGCTATCCCCCTTATACGGAACTGTCCTACAGCCCTGATGCCGGGGTCGACTACTGGATTTGGGCGGTGACGCTATCCACGCTCTCCTCGACGCTGACCGGCATCAATTTCGCGGTGACGATCTATAAAAAGCGCGCGCCCGGCATGAAGCTATTTCGTATGCCGCTGTTTACCTGGACCGCGCTGAGCACCGCCATCCTGATGATCTTCGGCATGCCGCCGCTGACGGTCGCCACCGCCCTGCTGGCACTGGATCGCTATCTCGATTTTCACATGTTCACCAGTGATCTGGGTGGCAACATGATGAACTACATCAATCTTTTCTGGGCCTTCGGTCATCCCGAAGTCTATATTCTGATTCTGACGCCATTCGGTATCTATTCCGAGGTATTTTCGACTTTTTCAGGAAAACGACTCTACGGCTATACCCTGCTCGTGATCGCAACCATATGTATCGCCTTCCTCTCGTTTACCGTCTGGCTCCACCATTTCTTCACCATGGGGCAGAGCGCCGCCATCAATGCCGTCTTCGGCATCGCGACGATGCTGATCGGCATCCCGACCGGTGTAAAAGTGTACGACTGGATGCTGACCATGTATCGCGGGCGAGTCAGGCTATCGGCTCCCATGATCTACGCCGTCGGATTCATCATGCTGTTCGTGATCGGCGGTTTGACCGGGATCATCCTCGCCACCCCGAGCGTCGATTATCAAGTGCACAACTCGCTGTTCCTGATCGCTCACTTTCACAACATGCTGATTCCCGGAACGCTCTTCGGCATGCTGGCGGCTACCAATTTCTGGTTCCCCAAGGCCTTCGGCTTCCGCCTGGAAAAACGCTGGGGACGACGTGCCGCCTACTGTTGGGTCATCGGTTTCATGCTGGCGTTCTTCCCGCTTTATGCGCTCGGCGTACTGGGCATGCCGCGCCGCTCGCTGACCTTCTTCGAGCCCGCGTACCTGCCCTGGACCATTGCCGCCGGTTGCGGCGCGATCGTCATTCTCTTTGCCATGCTGTTCCTGCTGATCCAGCTCTGGGTGAGCGTCCGAGACCGCCATCATAACAACGTCTTTGTCGGCGATCCGTGGGATGGACGGAGCCTCGAATGGGCGACCAGTTCACCACCGCCGGAATACAACTTCCCGGTCATCCCCGAAGTGTTCAGCCGCGACGCCTTCATGGCCGAAAAAGAGCAAGGCAAGGCGTATCAGATACCGGACGAGTTCCCCGATATCGAAATGCCCGCCAACAGCGCCATGGGCGTGATCATCGCGGTGACCGGTACGGCGATGGCGTTTGGTCTGACCTGGTACATGTGGTGGCTGGTGATTCTCGCGGCGATGGTCACGCTGGTCGCCATCATTGCACGCGGCTACGTGCGCAAGACCACGCGCACCATACCCTGCGACGAAGTTCGCCGCACGCACCTGGCCTGGATCGAATGCGTGCGCCGAACGACGCCGGTCGACCGTTCGAAAGAGCAGACGAGGGAAAACCGGGGGCTCCCCGTGCCGCCCGTGGAAGGAGCCGTTCAATGACGACGATCACGAAGCCAAACGACGGCCACGCCAATCGGACGCCGCACCGCGTGCATCATCCCGGCCTCAATCTCGGGCCAGCCCATCAAGAGAGCGAGGATACTCGCGAAGAGATGGTGTTCGGATTCTGGGTGTTCATGATGAGCGACCTGATTATCTTCGGCCTGCTCTTCGCGACCTACGTCACCATGCTAGGCGGTACTGCCGGAGGCCCCGGCCCCAGTGACTTGTTCGAACTCAAGAGCGCCTTCATCGAAACGATGTTGCTGCTGACCAGCAGCTTCACGTTCGGCATGGCATCGCTGGCGCTGAAATATCGCAGCGACCGGAAAGTCCTCGTCATCTGGCTACTGGTGACGCTGCTGCTGGGCCTCGGGTTTCTCGCCCATGAACTCCACGACTTCCACAAGATGTTTACCGAAGGCGGCGTGCCCAGCCGAAGCGGCTTCCTCTCGGCGTTCTTTTCGCTGGTGCCCTTGCATGGCCTTCACGTCATCGGGGCCTGTATCTGGTTGATTGCCCTGCTCGGCCAGATTGCCGTGCATGGGCTCGACCCACCCACCAAGACCGGCCTGATGCGGCTGGCCATTCTCTGGCACTTTCTGGACGTGGTCTGGATCGGCATCTTTTCGCTGGTGTATCTGGGAGGCATCGTATGAGCCATCGCCAACTTTCCGAGCAGGAAGCGCGTGAGAAATCCAGCGAGTTGCGCAGCTATCTCTGGGGGTTCGGGCTGGCACTGATCCTGACGCTGATTCCGTTCGGCCTGGCGGCCTATACGCAGATGGCAGCAGGAACGCTCTATCTCGTCATTGCCGGCTGCGCCGTGATCCAGATCGTGGTGCACTTCCGCTTCTTCCTGCACATTACGCTGGCCAGGAACAAGCGTGAGGATCTGCAGTTGATCCTGTTTACCGTCCTGATCCTGGCCATCATGGTTGGCGGTACGCTGTGGATTCTATTCAATCTCTACTATCGGATGATGCCCGATATGTTGCCCTGACCCGATGGATCGATCGTGGCCAGGCCGTCCGCGGCGACGATCGATCCCGGCCCGGCTTCCCGTAGCGCGGCGCCAGCCACTGATGGGTATCAGCTCGACTCCTGTGAACCGCCTGGCTGCAGATCGTTTGCCCTGGCGAACGCCAGAATCACTTGCCGCAAGACCTGACGCTGCTCCTCTGGCAGATTGCGGTAGATCCGCAGCACCTCGTCTTCCTCCCCGTTGACGGGTACGACCCAGGTCGCCTGCATGGGGGCGTGAGCCTGCGAAGCCTGTTCACCGTAACGCAAGACCTGCGGCTCGATGCTCAACCATTTCGCCAGTACCTGCAGCTTGTCCTGCGAGGGTATCGAGTCGCCTCGCAACCACCGACGGACCGCCTGGAAAGTGATCGGCGATCCCCAGTAGCGCAAGTTGAACTCACGCTCCAGCACTGAAGGCCGCGGTTCATACCCAGCGGCGGTAAGCGCCGCCTTGAGGCGCAACGCGAACATCCTTTTTTCATCCATGGATTGAATTTGAACTATTTGTTCAATTTCCGTTGAACCATAGTTCAAATTTGTATTGAATTATTAATTCAACCCCCTATCGAATTTTGGAGTCGATAGTAGCCGTTGGGTCGCAGTCTCACTAGAAAATGCTCGTTGAATGCCACAGGGATGGGGCGAGGTAAAAGGCTTTGATGAGGTGCCACGCCGTGAACCTGGATTGCTACGAAACATGGCGCCAAGACGTCATGGACCAAACAAGACAAATCGACGCACTGACCGAAGAACGGCTCGACCGGGTACGCTGGATCGCCAGGCAGCATTACAAGGTAACGGATGCCTGTTTCACCCTGGTGGGTAGCGATCAGCAATGGTGCAGGAACAGCGACGGGTCGGTATCGACCGATATCCCGAATGCCCTGTCGCCCAACCATCACACCCTGCGCCACAACGAACTTTTCGTCATCGAGGATGCCTCGCTTCATCCCGAGTTCGCCAGCCATCCCCAGGTCGTCGGATCGCCCCATTGGCGCTTCTATGCCGGCGTGCCCGTGCGCGACATCGAGGGATCCTGCATAGGTACGCTCTGTCTCCTGCATACGTCGCCGATTCCGGCTCGGACGCTGGATTTCGAGATGCTTCATGTCCTTGCCCACCAGATCGAGGACGAGATCGGCCGTTACCTGCTGACCCAACGTCCGCCAGGGCTGACGCCCGATCAGATCGACACCCTGACCGGCCTGCCCGATCGGGGTCTGCTCCAGAAGCTGATGAAAGAAGAGCTGGCACTTGCCAGGCAATCCCAGGGCAACCTTTCGGTCTGTCTGATCAATCTGGACGGGTTCAAGAGCATCAACGAATCGCACGGCAACGCCGCCGGTAACGCCGTGCTGCAGGTCATCGCCGAACGCCTGCGCGATGCCGTGCGTCGCAAGGACGTGGTGACGTATCTGGGAGGGGACGAATTCGCCATCATTCTGCGCGACGTGCTGAAGCCAGCGATCAGTCAACGCATTCTCGATCAGATCCGTATGCCCGTCCAGACAGAGGAGCACGTTCATAGCCTTACCGCCAGCATGGGCATTACCTGCTACCCCGATGACGAAGCGGATGCGGACGCGTTGCTACACCATGCCTACCAGGCCATGTACTCGGCCAAGGAGTCGGGCAAGAACGGGTACTGCTATTTCGATCTCAAACTTCATCACTTTCGTCGCGAGCGCCTGGCCACCGCCCGCAAGGTCCGTCTGGCGCTGTCGCAGCAACAGCTGGAACTCTTCTATCAACCGAAGATCGACTACCATTTCGACACGGTGACGGCATTCGAAGGGTTGCTGCGCTGGCGCCTGCCCTCGGGCAAGATTCTGCCGCCGGGCTGCTTTCTCCCGCAGATAGAGCACACCTGGCTCGACATCGAGATAGGCAAATACGTCATCGACAAGGCAGTGACGGCTATCGAAGAGATCATGCGGCGTGGCCTGCCCTATTCGGTCAGTGTCAACGTCAACCCATCCAGTTTTCTGGATAGCGGCTTTGTCGACCATTTGCACCGCACCCTCTCGCACCACGATAGGAATTTCGTGGAGCGGCTCACGCTGGAAATCCTGGAAAGCACCTCGCCGCAGGAAGACATGGAAGCCATTGCCGCCAATATCCAGACTTGCCTCCGGCTCGGCCTGCAGCTATCGCTGGATGATTTCGGCACCGGTCAATCGTCGCTGAGTTACCTACGCACCTTCCCCACCCAGAAGGTCAAGATCGACCGCTCCTTCGTGATGGGAATGCTCGACAACCCCGAGGACGAAGCCATTGTCGCGGCGATCATCGGTCTGTCGAAGAGCTTCAATCGGCAGTCCATTGCGGAGGGGGTAGAGAATGGCTCGATCGAGGCGCATCTCAAGGATCTCGGCTGCGACATAGGGCAGGGCTTCTACTACAGCCCCGCCCTACCTTTCGACGAGGCTCTTCAATGGGCGGAGAATTACCAACGGCGACACTGAACCACTCCTGAATGGCCGGATCAGGTGTGCGCAGAATCGACTCCCGACGGTGTGGTCTCCCGGCTACCAGCCCCTCGCGCGAACCGCGTCAAGCGCACATCGACGGTCACGGTAAGCGCTTCCAGCGCCTCCGCCCTGGCCCGGCCTTCGGCACTGACGCGGTAGAGGTGCGGCGTCATCGCCAACAAATCGGCAATGGCCTGCGGCTCCTCCAGCGCCAACGAATAACGGATCGTCTCCACGTCTTGCTGCACCAGCCCCTCGGGCACCGTTGCCGATCGCTCGCGCTCCGGTTTCAGGCTGGGGTAGATGATCTCGCGCAACTCGCGAAGATGGTCCGGCCCGGCATCGGCCTGGATCAGCACCCCACCCGGCTCGAGCACGCGAACGAATTCCGGATAGACCGGGAAGCCGAACAGACACAGCACGCAGTCCAGCGAACCATCCTGTATCGGCAGATTGGCGTTGCTGCCCACCACCCAACTGGCACGCTCTTCTCGCCCATGTGTCGAAACTTGTCGACCGGCTGCGTTTTCCAGCGTCTCGGCGTCTTTGTCCTGCCTGGCAGCAGACAATATCGCTCGCTCTTGCTTGGCAGCAGACAGCACCGCCCACTTGGAGATATCCAGGCCCAACAGCGACAAGACGGCATCGGGGGCGCTCGCCGCCAGCCGACGCAGGTAATACCCCTCGCCGCAGCCGGCATCCAGGCAGCGAAACGCGTCGCCGGCGGGTCGTTCCGCCAGGGCAAGACGCGATACCGCCTCGGCGAGGGGCTGGTAATGGCCCGCATTCAGAAAGCGCTGGCGTGCCGCCACCATCGCCTTGCTGTCCCCCGGATCGCGGGAACGCTTGTGCTGGACGGGCAGCAGGTGTGTATAGCCCTGCCGCGCGATATCGAAACTGTGACCGGCCGCGCAGCGCCACGTCTGGCCCTGGCGATGCAGCGGGTCCCCGTCCAGCGGACAGGCCAGCGCGGAAAAAGGAATGAAGGACATGGTGCCACCACTTGCTCGTGAAGCCCGCCAGTGTACGCGAAATCCATCATCGCTCGAGGCCTCGGCGCTTCAGAACGAACGACTACGACAGCGGGCCCTGGCTGTCGCGCCCCGATAGCCTGCTCATCCCGAACCCTGCCAGCTCCGGCGCAGCGCGACCGCTCGTCAGCCATCGGCCCAGCGACTCCCCCATGGCGCTGGCGAACTTGAAGCCGTGGCCGGAGAAGCCGCCGGCGACGATCAGGCCGGGGAGCAGCTCATCGATCAGAAAATGCTCGTCCGGGGTGCGGATATATTGGCAGACAGCGCCATGACGCAACGTACCGACGCCCGGCAGATAGCGGTCGATCACCTGCTGGAGCTCGGCGATATCCTCCGGATATTCGCCAAACGGCGCCATCGGCTCGCCCGGCGCCAGAACCTGGCCGCTGTCGTGGCGGCCGATCTTGAACCCGGCACCCTCGATGTCCGGGAAGCCATAGTAGATGCCGAGCTCGTCGTCGGTCAGGCTGAAGCCGGGGAAGCGCTCCGGCGCATAGCGTTCGTCGGCCTCGAACCAGGCGAACGTCTTGCGCACCCGCGTCAGTGGCAGTTCGATCCCGAGCTCGGCCAAAAGCGGCGCTACGTGCTGCCCCGCGGAGACCAGCAATCTGTCGGCGCTGAATCGCCGCCCGTCAGCACAGGTCGCCGCATAACCGCCCTGCTCCAGAGGTTCCAGGCGCACGACACGAGCGCCCGACGTCAGCGTCACGTTGGCACTTCGTTCGACTCGCTGCCGCCAGCACTCGATGATCCGCTCGACCCGCAGCACACCGGCGCGCGACTCGAAACCGCCACGCATCGAGGTATCGAGTTGCCATCCCGGCCAGCGCTCGGATGCCGCCGAGCCATCCATGCCCTCCAGCGGCAGACCGTACTGCCGCGCACTGGCTTCGACCTGCTGGATGAACGGCGCCGAAGCCGGGCCGAGATTGAGCACGCCGGTGGGCAGAAACAACGATTCGCCCGTTTCCCGTTCGAGCTCGCGCCAGCGCTCCAGCGCACGCAGAGCCAGCGAGACATAGCCGCCGCCCTCGCCGTAGGCCAGGCGAATCAACCGGGTTTCACCGTGATGCGCCCCCTGATCGTGGGGCGGGCGATGAGCATCGAGCACCCTCGCCACGTGCTGGCCACCGGTGCCGGAATGGGCGGCCAGGTAATCCGCCGCCGCCAGCCCCATGCTGCCGCCACCGATGATCAGATAGTTCGTGTGTGTCTCGGAATACATTCCATAATCTCTGCAATCGGCCCTTGAAATCGGTCTCTACAATCGGACCTGTAACCGGTTCCTGAAATCGAGCCCTGCGACCCGTCTCTGCAACCGATATCAGGCCGACGAGCCTTCGCCCGGTTGCGACGCTGTCCGCTCGGCTTCGCCCTCGCTCCGGGCAATCACGGCGGTTCCCGTCAGGTCGCCGGTGACGTTGAGCGCGGTACAGCCCATGCCGACCAGCGCGTCGATCGAGGTCAGCAGCGCCACGGTTTCGATCGGCAGCCCGACCTGAGCGAAGACCGTCGCGATCATCACGATACCGGCACCGGGCACGCCCGCCGTGCCGATGGAGGTCAATGTGCCGATCAGCACGATTTCGACCATGGTCATGAAATCCAGCGGCATGCCGACCACGTTGGCCGCGAATACCGCCGAGATCGCGATCCGGATTGCCGCGCCGTCCATGTTGATCGTCGCGCCGAGCGGCAGGCTGAAGCCGTAAAGACTCCGAGAAATACCCAACCGCTGTGCCGCGTTCAGCGTCAGCGGCAACGTGCCGGTACTGCTCTGGGTCGCGAAGGCCGTTGCCATCGGCGTGCGCGCCTCACGGAAGAACGCCTTCAAGCGCACCCCGAACGCCTTCATCAATACGCAATAGAGAACCAGATGCATGGCCAGCGCGAGATAGAGCACGATCACCATGGTGCCCAACGACAGAATGGTATCCATGCCCTGTCTGGCCACGGTTCCCGCGACGATGGCGAACACCCCGATGGGCACGTACTGCAGCACGCCCGCCATCACCTTCATGGTCACCGCGTTCAAGCCTTCGATGACGCCGTAGAGCTTCTCGCCCAGCTCGCCCTGGCCCTCGCTGTGGCGCATCTTCAGCAGCGCGATGCCGAACACGAAAGCGGTAAAGATGATCCCCAGCAGGTTGGGTTCGGCGAGCGCGCCGACGATATTGTCCGGTACGATGCTCAACAGCACGCTGACGAGGCCCGGGTTTTCCGGCACGTCGACACTGGCGCCGTCGTCCAGCGTCATGCCGCTGCCCGGCGAGAACAGCGACGCCACCGCCAGCCCGACCACGATCGCCATGGCCGAGGTCGCCACGTAATAACCAAACACCTTGCCACCGATGCGTCCCATGCGGCCGAGATCGGCCTGATTGATGCCCACGATCAAGGTGAACAGCACGATCGGCACGATCAGAAACTGCAGCAATCGCAGCAGCAGATCGCCGAACGGCGCCAGCCAGCCCGCGACCGTCTCACCACCGATCAATCCGACCACCACGCCGAGAACCAGCGCGATGGTCACGCGCAGGATTAGCGAAGCGTCGAGGTAGCCTCGAAATAGCGTTTTCATGGATATGCCCTATCGCAAACAGTAGGCGTCATGGCTCTGCCGGATCTTCTCTTCATGACCAAAGATAAAGCTCATGACCAAAGCTAAAGCCTAACGCAAAAAGCCCGGCACGTAGCCGGGCTCCGGGCGGCAAATGCGCGATATCAGCCGCCGATCTTGTCCTGCGTTCGTGTTTCGAAGTCGCTGGCGTCGTGGCGTTCGTGAAGCTGGGTTTCCGGCTCGCCGAAGGTGCGGTTGACCATGCGGCCACGCTGCACGGCCGGGCGGGCGTCGATCTCCCTGGCCCAGCGCTGGACGTTCTCGTAGCTTTCCACGTCCAGGAACTCCGCGGCATCGTACAGCCGTCCCAGCACCAGTTGCCCATACCAGGACCAGGTGGCGATGTCGGCGATGGTGTACTCGTCGCCCGCCAGGTAGCGTGATTCGGCCAGCCGCCGGTCGAGCACGTCGAGCTGCCGCTTGGCTTCCATGGTGAAGCGATCGATGGCGTATTCGATCTTCTCCGGCGCATACGCATAGAAGTGGCCGAAGCCGCCCCCCAGATACGGTGCGCTGCCCATCTGCCAGAACAGCCAGTTCATGGTCTCGACCCGCTTGGCCGGATCGGTCGGCAGGAAGGCCCCGAACTTCTCGGCCAGATGCAGCAGGATCGAGCCGGACTCGAACACGCGAACCGGCTTGTCGCCGCTGTAATCCATCAGCGCCGGAATCTTGGAATTCGGGTTGACCTCGACGAAGCCGCTGCCGAACTGATCGCCGTCGCCGATATTGATCAGCCAGGCGTCGTACTCGGCGTCCTTGCCCAGCGCCAGCAGCTCCTCGAACATGACCCCGGCCTTGACCCCGTTGGGCGTGGCCAGCGAGTAGAGCTGGAACGGATGCTTGCCGACCGGCAGCGCCTTGTCGTGGGTCGGCCCGGCGACAGGACGGTTGATGCTGGCGAACTTTCCGCCGCTCTCCTTATTGGGCGTCCAGACTTTCGGCGGAACGTACTCGTTTTGCTGGCTCATGAAGTTTTCCTCTCGATGAAGACTCGGCACCGTATGACGAAAAAACGCATGGCGAGTCGTAAGGGTTACCAGGGAAGGTAGCGTGTTAAGGATTATCTTGCGACCCCTCGAGCAAAAACCAACCTCTCGGCCGCTGTCATCCGATTCCGCCGAAGGCGATGTCCGGATGCAGCCACCATCGCTCGCCGACTTTTCATTCAGAGCCTAATCTGACGGAATCCGTCAATGCCGTTGTCTGCTTCAAGGAGCTTCCCATGACCGATCGCATCCTGGTGTTCTACGGTTCCTACCGATCCGACCGCGCCGGTATCCGGCTCGCCGACTATGCGGTGCGTACGCTCGCTGCCCGCGGCATCGACGCCGAACTGATCGATGCCAGGGCAATCGATCTTCCCATGCTGGATCGCATGTACAAGGAGTATCCCGAGGGCGAGGCGCCGGAGGCGATGGAAGCCCTGGCCGGCAAGATCCGCGAGGCGGACGGCTTCGTCTTCGTCACCGGCGAATACAACTGGGGCATGCAACCGGGGCTCAAGAACCTGACCGACCACTTCCTGGAAGAGTGGTTCTGGCGGCCGGCCGGGATCGTCAGCTACTCCGCCGGCCGCCTCGGTGGCGCCCACGCCAACATGGCCTGGCGCGGCACGCTGGCCGAAATGGGCATGGTGGTGATCTCCAGCACGGTCGCCGTCGGGCAGATCGGCAAGACGCTGGATGAAAGTGGCACGCCTCTCGGCGATGCCGGTGCCTCCTTCGAGCGTGCTTTCGGCCGGTTTGCCGACGACCTGGCCTGGTGGACCGAGTCGGGCAAACGCCAGCGTGAGCATCGCGCACCGCCCTTCTAGAGCCGTCCTTCTCGCCCTCCTCGCAGGTCGACGCGCTACACTAGAGAACAGCTCTCGCCCGTGACGGCGGGCGACACCGGCCAGGGACCCCGGCCGGCTTCGGCTTCATGGACAAGGAACCTTCGAACTTCGCATGACGACGATTTTTCCCACAACGCCTGTCTTCGCAACGACAATCTCGACAATGACTGTCTTTACAACGACGGTCTCGACAACGACTGTCTTCACGACGACGGTCTCGATAACGACCTTGCCCACGATAGTCGTGCCCCGCCGCGGGCCATGCCGCGCGTCATGAGCGATACCCGCCTCTTCCGCTCGCTGCGACTCTACAACTATCGGGTCTGGGCCATCGGCGCGCTGGTCTCCAATATCGGCACCTGGATGCAGCGCGTCGCCCAGGACTGGCTGGTGTTGACCATTCTCACCGACCACAATGCCAGCGCCGTGGGCATCACCATGGCGCTGCAGTTCGGCCCGCAGCTGGTGCTGTTGCCGTTCACCGGCTACGCGGCGGATCGCTTCGACCGCCGCCGGCTGATCATGCTGACCCAGGCGCTGCTGGGCCTGCTGGCGCTGGGGCTCGGCCTGGTCACGGTGACCGGCGTGGTGACGCTGTGGCAGGTCTATGCGTTCGCGCTCGGACTCGGCTGCGTGACTGCCTTCGACGGCCCCGCCCGCCAGGTGTTCGTCAACGATCTGGTCGGCGAGCGCTATCTCGCCAATGCCGTCGCCCTCAACTCGACCTCGTTCAACAGCGCGCGGATGATCGGCCCGGCGGTAGCCGGCGTGCTGATCGCCGCCATCGGCACCGGCTGGGTATTTCTCGTCAACGCGGTCTCCTTCGCGGCAGTGCTCGGTTCGCTGTTCCTGCTGAGGACCGATCAGCTCTATACGTCGCTCAGGTCGGGCCGGCGCGCCGGCGGCCTTCTGGAAGGCTTTCGCTACGTGTGGAGACGCCCCGATCTGAAAGCGATGATGGTCATGCTGTTTCTGATCGGCACCTTCGGTTTCAACTTCCCGATCTACATTTCCACCATGTCGGTCACCGTCTTTCACGGCGGCGCCGACCAGTATGGCCTTCTGACCTCGGCACTGGCGGTCGGCTCGGTGGGCGGCGCGCTCATGGCCGCCCGTCGCGAACGACCCAACCTGCCGCTGCTGGCGGTATCGACGCTCGCCTTCGGCGTCTTCTGCACGCTGGCCGGCGTCGCGCCCAACGTCATCGTGTTCGCCGCGATGCTGACGATGACCGGGTTCTCGGCGCTGACCTTCAACACGGCGTCCAACGCGCTGATGCAGTTGACCACCGATCCCGCCATGCGCGGCCGCGTGATGGCGCTGCGCATGGCGGTGATCATGGGAGGCACACCGCTCGGCGCCCCGATCGTCGGCTGGCTGGCCGACCATGCCGGGCCGCGCTGGGCGATGATGGTGGCCGCCGCCTCCGGCCTGATCGCGGCGGCCGTGGCCACAAGGCTGATCCTGCACGAAAGGCGGCGTCAGGCATCCACCGGCTAGCGGTACTTCACCGGGCGGCGGGCGGGCTCTCCCGGCGCATCGTCATGCCCGACATGCCGGGGGCCTGCTCGCGCATCAGCTCGATGAAGCGACGCAGGCGCGGCGGGTAGTCCTCGGCGTAGGGATAGACCAGATAGACCGGCAGCGGCGACGGATACCAGCTCGGCACCAGCTGGACCAGACGCTTCTCTTCCAGATCGTCGGCAACCCGCCAGGCCGAGACGATGGCGGCGCCGAAGCCCGAAACCGCGAGCCGACGGATGGCTGCCAGATTGTCGGTACTTACCCGCGGGGTTATGGCGAAGTGCTGTTCGCGACCGTCGACGGCGTGCGTCAGCGAGACGCGATCGCGGTAGAAGGTGCGCAGCGCCAGCCAGGGTAGCGAAGCCACGGCATCGATATCGTCGATCTCGATCCCGGCGACGACCTCCGGCGCGGCCACCACGATACGCGGCACCTCCGCTACGGGCACGGCGACGACCGCCGGGTCCTCTACCTTGCCGACACGAATCACGCAGTCGATACCTTCGGCGATGAAGTCCGGATAGCGATCGTGCAGCAGCCACTCGACACTGACCTCCGGGCAGTCTCGAAGATAGGATTCCAGCAGTTCCAGCAGCTGCTCCTGGCCGAAGGCATGCGGCACCAGCACCCGCAGCCTGCCGCGCGGTGTCTCGGTCAACCCCTGGAGATCCTGTGCCATCGAGTCCCAGCGCTCGCACACGCCCTGGGCATGGCGAAAGCAGCGCTCGCCGTCATCGGTCAGGCTGAGACGATGGGTCGAGCGTTGCACCAGCCGCAGCCCCAGCATGCTCTCCAGCGCCTTGAGTCGCCGGCTGACGGTGGGCTGGCTCACGTCCAGGCGCTGGGCGGCGGCGGACAGACTGCCGGTTTCGACGATACGCATGAAGGTCTGCAACAGTTCGAGGCGATCGGCGGAGCCAAAGCGGGCGTCATCCATGGCGTGTCATTCATCCTGTGCATAGGCGTTGTGCGAATCACGCTACTACACGCGATGGTCATACACCATCAGAATGCACGACATCCCAAAACCGCATCAGGAACTCGTCATGAACCGCGCTTCGAACGCGACGGCGCCGCCCGCCCTCCCCCGCCGGCTGATACTACTGCTGGCGACCAGCGCCGGGCTCAGCGTCGCCTCGCTCTACTACGTGCAACCGCTGCTCGGCATTCTGGCGGCGGATATCGACATCGATGCCCGCACGGCCGGCCTGATCCCGACGCTGACCCAGCTCGGCTACGCGCTGGGCATTCTGCTGCTGATCCCGCTGGGCGACCGGGTGGATCGCCGCCGTCTGATCGTGATCAAGGCCATTCTGCTGGCCCTGGCACTGCTGGCGACCGCGCTGGCGCCGTCGATCGCCACCCTGCTGGTCGCGAGCCTCGCCGTCGGCCTGACCGCGACCATCGCGCAAGACATCGTGCCCGCCGCCGCCGTGCTGGCCGCCGATCGCGAGCGCGGCAAGGTCGTCGGCACCGTCATGACCGGCCTGCTGCTGGGCATTCTGCTGTCGCGTGTCGTCAGCGGCCTGGTCGCCGAAGCGTTCGGCTGGCGCGCCATGTTCCTCATCGCCATGGGGCTGATCATGCTCATCAGCGTGGCGCTGTGGCGCGGCCTGCCCCGGTTCGAACCGACCTCGCGGCTCAGCTATCGCGCCCTGCTGGCGACGCTGTACCACCTGTGGCGCGATCAGCCGGAACTGCGCCGCGCCGCCACGGCGCAGGCGCTGCTCTCGGTCGCCTTCAGCGCCTTCTGGTCGACCCTTTCGATCCACCTGCTCGAGAGTTACCAGCTCGGAAGCGCGGTCTCCGGCGCGTTCGGGCTGGCCGGTGCCGCCGGTGCACTTGCCGCTCCGCTCGCCGGTCGCATGGCCGATCGCAGCGGTCCGCATCAGGTCACCCGCATCGGCAGCGCGATCGTGGTGCTCTCCTTCCTGGCGATGGCGGCCGAGCCCTGGCTGCCCGCGCCGCTGGCCCTGGGGCTGATCGTGATCGGCGCGCTGGGGTTCGATTTCGGCATCCAGGCCACGCTCGTCTCCCACCAGACCCTGATCTACGGGCTCGACCCCGCCGCCCGCAGCCGTCTCAACGCGGTGATGTTCACGCTGATCTTCATCGGCATGGCGGCGGGTTCGGCACTGGGAAGCTTGCTGCTCGGCACGTGGGGCTGGCCGGGCGTGATCGCGCTGGCGACCCTGTCGGCGCTGGGCGCGTTCCTGATCCGCCTGCCCGACCGGACGCCGACGCTGGCCGCGCAGCGCTGACGCTCATCACTACACGGCAGCAGGCCACCGGCGCCGCCGGTTTCGTACCGGCGGCGTCTCGGCATCTCCTTTGCCGGGGGCCGGGCGTCACACCATGCCGCCATTGGCGCGCAGGATCTGACCATTGATCCAGCGGCCCTGCGGTCCGGCCAGGAACGAAACGACATCGGCGATCTCCTCCGGCTGGCCCAGGCGTTCGAACGGCGCCAGGTTGGCGATCGACTGGATCTGCTCCTCGCTCTTGCCCTCGAAGAACAGCTCCGTCCCCACCGGGCCGGGCGCCACGCCATTGACGGCGATATTGCGACCCCGAAGCTCGTTGGCGAGCACCTTGACCAGCCCTTCGACGCCCGCCTTGCTGGCGATATAGGCGCCGTAGCCGGGGAAGGACTTGCCCAGCACCGAGGAGGACAACGCGATGATGCGACCGCCTTCGCCCAGGGTCTCGGCGGCTTTCGTCATCACCAGCCAGCTGCCGCGCAGGTTGATCGCGAGCGTCCGGTCGAGAATCCCGACGTTGTCGCTGGTCATCCTCGCCATCTGCATCATGCCGGCGTTGTTGACCACGACATCGAGCCGGCCGAAGGCCGCCAGCGTCTGCTCGAACAGGCGCGCCACGGCGTCGGCATCGGCGATATCGGCCTGGACCGCCAGGGCGCGGCCCCCCTTGGCTTCGACGTCCGCCACGACCTCCTCGGCCAGCGCGGTGTTGCCGGCATAGTTGACCACCACGGCGAAACCGTCGGCGGCCAGTTGCAGAGCGATGGCGCGACCGATGCCGCGAGAGGCACCGGTAACCAGCGCGACTTTCTGTTCGGGACTCGTCATGAGTCGACTCCTTGTCTAGTTCGATGGATCGGCAGGTGCGAAGCGAGTGCCCGGCGAACAATGCCTTGTCGTCGCCTCCACCAGCCCAGCGAGAGGCAGTATTGGCGTTTCCATGAGCTGAATAAATCGACTAATCTGCCAACACTATTCATCCCAGGCGAACAATAATGGACCGGTTCGATTCGATGACGCTCTTCGTGCGGATCGTGGAAAGCGGCAGTTTCACGCGCGCGGCCAATGCGCTGGATATTCCCCGCGCCACGGCGACGCTGGCGATTCAGCAACTGGAAACTCGCCTCGGTGTGAGGCTGCTGGAGCGAACCACACGTCAGGTTCGGCCGACACCGGAGGGCGAAGCCTTTCACGAACGCTGTGTCCACCTGCTGGCGGAACTCGAGGATGCCGAATCCATCCTGCAGCCGGTTGCGGACAACCCACGAGGCGTATTGCGTGTCGAACTGCATGGCACGCACGCCAGTCGAATCGTTCTGCCCCGGCTCGATGCCTTCCATGCGCGCTATCCCGCGCTGGAGCTGATCATCACGACGGGAGATCGACGGGTCGACCTGGTCGGCGAAGGTATCGATTGCGCGTTGCGCAGCGGCGAACCCGAGGATTCCAGCCTGGTCGCACGGCGGCTGGCGACACTCGAGCAGGTCATCTGTGCGAGCCCGGCCTACCTGGAACGCATGGGTATACCGTGCACACCCGACTCGCTCCGCGACCATCACGGCGTTCACTTTGTCTCCGGGTTCAAGGCTCCGGACAGGACTCTCGATCTGATCGTCGATGGCGAAACGCAGGCCTTTACTACCGGTGGCTGGCTGACCGTCAACGATGCCGAAAGCTACGTGGCAGCAGCTCGGGCGGGCTTCGGGCTGATTCAACTCCCCCGCTTCAGCCTGGCGCCCCATCTGGCCAGCGGCGAGCTGGTGGAAATCCTGCCCGGGTGGGCAAAGCCGACGCTCCCGCTCTACGCGGTCTACCCGCAGCGACGCCAGCTTTCGCCAAGGGTGCGCGTCTTTCTGGACTGGATCGCCGGTATCTATTGGGAAGCCTTCGGCACGCCCGAAAATCCGAGCCCGTGAACCTCAGCCAGACGCCGGTCCGGCGCGGCGCCATTCGTCCATCAGGTCATCCAGCTCCTCGAAGAAGCTTTCCAGAACCAGGTTGGGCGGGCGACCCTTGCGGGTGATCAGGCAGTAGCTCGTCTCGTAGCCGAAATCGTCGGGGCAGAGCTGCTTCATCTCGCCCTGTTCTACCCAGCGTTGGGCGAAATGGGTCGGCAGGAAGCCGATGTAGCTCCCCGTCAGCACCAGAAAGGCGACGCCTTCCCGGTCGGTGGCCGACGCCATCGGCTTGAGGCTTTCGTACGCTTTCCGGATCTCCGGCGTCTGGGCGTAGGACGGCACGACGGCGTCGTATTCGGCGATCCGATCGGGCCCGGTGGTTCGATCCCGAAACAAAGGATGCCGGCTGCTGCAGTAGAGTGCCGACCGCTCCTCGTAGAGCGGCACGTAATCGAGGCCGGGGATCGCCTTGAGCCTGGGGACGGCCCCGGTATGCAGGCTGCCTTCGAGAACCGCCATCTCGATATCGCCGGGAGGCGCCATGCGGATGTTGATGTGCACCCTGTCGCCCCTGGCCTTGAGGGCTCTCAATGCTTCAGTGATATGCATGTTGGGCATGGTGACGAGGTTGTCGGTAATGCCGATATTGAGCTCGCCGGTCAATTGGGAATGCAGCCCGTTGACGCGGGTGCGGAAGTCCTCCACCGCCGCCAGCAGTTGCATGGTGGCGTCGAAGACCGCCTGCCCCTCGCTGGTCAGCTGGAAGCCGCTGCGGCCTCGCTGGCAGAGCCGCATGGAGAGCCGCGCCTCCAGGTCGCTCATCGCCATGCTGATGGCGGCCCGGCTGATGTTGAGATCGACCTCCGCCGAGGAGAAGCCGCCGCATTCGACCACCTTGCGAAAAATACGCAGCAGCCGCAGATCGACGTCTCCCAGCTGCCCCATCAGCGTTATCTTGCGTTGACTCATCAGACCCTGGCCCTCGTTACCACCCGCTCGTCACCACCTGCTCGTCACCGCCCGCCGCTCAGCACACAGCCCACGCCGCCGGGAACGGTCGATAAAGTTAAGCGTTCGCTTTAGTGAAATTAAGCATACCGGGATTGTTTGACGCTATCTCCCTGGCTCACTCTTGGCCGAAGGCCGGCCGGGCAATCGCTCGGCGTCGCGCCGCATCCGGGTTTTCCATCGTCGATTGACGAACAAGAGGATCGATGTCACATGTCCGAGCAGCTGACTCACTTCGTCGACGGCAAGCGTGCCGCGCTGGATTCGACGCGCACCAGCCCGATTTTCAATCCGTCCACCGGCCGACAGTCCGGCGAGGTTCTGCTGGCATCGAAAGCGGACACCGAGCGGGTCATCGCCTCGTCGCAGGCCGCGTTCGAGCAGTGGTCGGCTTTTTCCCCGCTCAAGCGCGCCCGGGTGCTGTTCAAGTACAAGGCGCTGCTGGAAACCCATGCCGACGAACTGGCCCGGCTGATTGCGAAGGAGCACGGCAAGGTGCTTTCCGACGCCAGGGGCGAGCTGACCCGCGGGCTCGAGGTGGTCGAGTTCGCGTGCGGCATGCCGCACCTGCAGAAAGGCGAGCATTCGCTCAACGTCGGCCCCGGCATCGATTCGTACTCGATGATGCAGCCGCTGGGCGTGTGTGCCGGCATCACGCCGTTCAACTTCCCCGCCATGGTGCCGCTATGGATGTTCCCGATCGCCATCGCGGCGGGTAACACCTTCGTGCTCAAGCCCTCGGAGAAGGACCCGTCGTCCACCCTGCGCATCGCGGAGCTGTTCAGCGAAGCCGGCCTGCCCGACGGCGTGCTCAACGTCGTCAACGGCGACAAGGAAGCCGTCGATACGCTGCTGACCGATCCGCGGGTCCAGGCCGTCAGCTTCGTCGGCTCCACCCCCATCGCCGAGTACGTCTACGCTACCGCCTCGGCCCACGGCAAGCGGGTACAGGCGCTCGGCGGGGCCAAGAACCACATGGTGATCATGCCGGATGCCGATCTCGATCAGGCCGCGGACGCGCTAATGGGCGCGGCCTACGGCAGTGCCGGCGAACGCTGCATGGCGATCTCGGTCGCCATGCCGGTGGGCGAAAAGACAGCGGAGGCGCTGCGCGAGAAGATCCTTTCCCGACTGGACGAGCTGCGGGTGGGCGAAAGCATCACCGACGGCCCGGATCACGACATGGGGCCGCTGGTCTCCCGCCAGCATCTGGAAAAGGTCAGCGGCTACATCGAACAGGGCATCAACGAAGGCGCCGAGCTGGTGCGGGACGGCCGTCGTCTCGATCACGGCACGGACGGCTTCTTCATCGGCGGCACCCTGTTCGACCACGTCAAGCCCGGCATGCGCATCTACGACGAGGAGATCTTCGGCCCGGTACTGGTCATCGCCCGCGCCGAGAGCTTCGATGCCGCGGTGAAGATGGTCAACGATCACGAGTTCGGCAACGGCACGGCCATCTTCACCCGGGACGGCGACAGCGCCCGCCAGTACTGCGAGCGGATTCAGGTCGGCATGGTCGGCGTCAACGTGCCGATCCCGGTGCCCATGGCGTTCCACAGCTTCGGCGGCTGGAAGCGCTCGCTGTTCGGCGCGCTGCATGTCCACGGCGCGGACGGCGTACGCTTCTATACCCGCATGAAGACCGTCACCGCCCGCTGGCCTTCAGGGCTGCGCGAGGCCACCAACCAGTACACCATGCCCACTCTCTGACACGGCGATCCGATCATGACAACCCGCGAAAGCTCGCAAACCGGAAACGTGAACAACGATCACGTCAGAGCGCTGGACCGCGCCGGCGTCTTCCACTCCTGGTCTGCCCAGGGCGCGCTCCAGCCGATGGTGTTCAAGGGTGGCGAGGGGTGCCGCCTGTGGGACTACGACGGTCGCGACTATCTCGACTTCTCGAGCCAGCTGGTCAATACCAACATCGGCCATCAGCACCCCCGCGTGATCGAGGCGATCAAGGCCCAGGCCGACGAGCTCGCCACGATCGCCCCCGCTCACGCCAACCTGGCCCGGGGCCGCGCCGCCCGGAAGATCCTCGACCTGGCGCCGACCGGTTTCAGCAAGGTGTTCTTCACCAACGCCGGCGCCGATGCCAACGAGAACGCCATCCGCATGGCACGCGCCGTGACCGGCCGAGAGAAGATCCTCTCCGCCTACCGCTCCTACCACGGCGGCACGGGGTCGGCGATCGCCGCGACCGGCGACTTCCGGCGCGTTCCCAACGAGTTCTCCCGCGGCCACGTCCGGTTCTTCAACCCGTTTCTCTACCGCAGCGAATTCTGGGCCGGTAACGAAGAGGAGGAATGCCAGCGCGCGCTGCACCATCTCCGGCGCGTCATCGAATGCGAGGGGGCGGCGAGCATCGCCGGCCTGCTGCTGGAAACCATCCCCGGCACTGCGGGCGTTCTGGTGCCGCCGCGAGGATATCTCGAGGGCGTCCGGGCGCTGGCCGACGAGTTCGGCATCGTGCTGATCCTGGACGAAGTGATGGCGGGCTTCGGCCGCACCGGCAAATGGCTGGCGCTGGAGCATTTCGGCGTGGTGCCGGACCTGATCACCTTCGCCAAGGGCGTCAACTCGGGATACGTCCCGGCCGGCGGCGTGATCATCAACGAGCGCATCGCCAGCCACTTCGACGAGGAGATGTTCTACGGCGGGCTGACCTATTCCGGGCATCCGCTGGCGATGGCCGCGATCTGCGCCACGCTCGAGGTGATGGAACAGGAAGACGTGGTGGGCAACGCAGCCAAGATCGGCGAAGCGGTACTGACGCCGGGGCTGGAGCGGCTTCGGGACAAGCACGACATCATCGGCGACGTGCGCGGCCTGGGCGTCTTTCACGCCATCGAACTCGTCGAAAGCAAGCAGAGCCGCGCCCCGCTGCCGGCCGCCGAAGTCGCCCGGCTCAAGCAGGGGATGATCGACCGCGGGCTGTTGCCGTTCGTGGTCGCCAATCGCATTCATGTGGTGCCGCCATGTATCGTCACCCCGGCCGAAGCCCGCCGGGGGCTCGAGATCATCGACGAGGCGCTGGCGGGATGAAACCCGCGGCCTGGCCAGTCCGTGCCGGCAGCAGTTTCCACGCGACCTCGACGAATCGGGTCACGCCGGCATCGCGGAAGTTGAGCGACGACTGGAGCACGTCCTTTCTCGATAGCATCTCGAGCGTGTAGCGATTGGCGTAGTGCCGTTCGATTTCTTCGGGCAGCACCGGAAACGGCGGGCCATCCTTCTCGGCCGGATCATATTCGAAGGTGATCAGCAGCTGCGGCGCACCACCGGCCAACGCCAGAATCTGCTCGGCGTAGCCGGGCCGCATGGCGGGCGGCAACGCCACCAGCGCGGCGCGGTCATAGATCATGTCGACCGGGCCCAGCTCGGCGGCGGTCAATTCGAAGATATCGCCCTGGAAGACGGTCAGCCCCGCATGCTGCCACCGCCGGCCACCGCGCCATTCATCGACCGACGGTTCGACGCCGAGCGCCTCGAACAGCTGCGACACCGCGATCTCGCTCAACTCTGCACCGACGACGCGATGCCCCTGTTCGAGCAGCCAGCCGATATCCAGCGTCTTGCCGCACAGCGGCAGAAAGATTCGCGCGTCGGCCGCCAGCCCGAAGCTCGCCAGATTGCGCTTGAGAATGGGGTGTACAAAGGCGAGATGAAAGCCGAGCTGGTCGTTCTCCCATCGCGCCCGCCAGAATTCGTGTTTCATGCCGTCATCCTCATCGCTCTAAACTATCGCCGCTCGAATCTATCTTCACTCGAATCTATCTTCACTCGAATGCATCGCCGCTCGAATTCATCGCCTGGGCTCGTTTCGTTTGCCCCGGTGTTCTTGCACCGTCTGCTCTTGCTCTCTTGTGCCGCTTGCGTCCTCGTGCCGTTCGTCCTCGTGCTTCGTTGCCCTGGCGGCGCCGCAGATTCGACGTCACCAGCGCCGCATCCGCTCGAAGGCTTACTTCTTCTCTTCTTCGTCGGAACCGAACTTCGCCAGCGCGATCTGCATCCCCTGCACCAGGCAGTAGGTCACCCCTGCCAGAAAGGGCGCCATAACCCAGGGCAGCCATCCTCCCAGCATGCTGGCCGCGAACACGACGCCGAGACCGGCGCCCACCGAGAGGAAATCGGTGGCCGTCCCGACCAGCACCACGTAGGAGCGCTCGGAGTCGTCCGGCCCCTCCGCCTTCAGCAGGGTAACCAGCACGTTCAACAGCGATATGCCGGCAACCGCCGACAGGGCGAAGCCGACCAGCTCGAGCGAAGACGGCTTGCCGGCCGCCCCCGAGACGATGCCGTAGCTCACGGTGATCAGGATCGAGAAGCCAAAGGCCTGCGCATTGTCGCGCACCGAAATGCCCAGCCCATGTAGATAGAGCTGCAGCCCCGATATCTCCTTATCGCCGCCGCGCTTTCCAGAGTTGCTCATGGCCGATACTCATGTGAGAGAGGCTTTATGTGAGAGAGGCTTTATGTGAGAGAAACTGTAGGTAAGAGACGCTGTGAGGGAGCCGGGTCACCGGGGAAACCGATGACCGGCCTCTTATCTTAAGCCTCCCATCTTAAGCCTCCCATCTTAAGCCTCCCATCTTAGGCCTCCCATCTCGAGGCGTCGAAACGAGGCCAATCCCTGTCGACGAAAGACGTCGTGATCGAACGAAACCGTCAACGAACGAAACCCTCAACGGGTTGAACCGACAGCGCACGAACCCCGCCGCTCACTGGGACGTTTCGCCGTCGTCTCCTGTCGCGTGGCCTCGGGCGACATCCCGGTGACTGATCACCACCACCTCCCTCGGCCACCATTCCGGGTGGTTGTCGCGAATGAACGTCAGCAGTTTTTCTCTGACACTCACTTCGGCGGCCCACCCCGAGAGCGGGTCGACGGTCATCAGGTAGCAGGTCACGGTCTGCGCCGGGCCGGTCTGGTCGGTCACGGCGCAGAGCAGCTTGTGGTGCTCGATGACGTTATCCTCTGCCTTGGCGAACTCGAGAAACTTCTCCCGCAGCAGCGAGATATCGGCGCTCAGGTGTAGCGTGAGCACCACGCTCCGATACTCCTTGGTGCTCTTGGCGGAGAGGTTCTCGAAGGCTTTCGAGGCGAAATAGGTAACCGGGACGATCAGGCGTCGCTCGTTCCAGATTCGCAGCCGGATATGGGTGTAGAAAATGCCTTCGACGTAACACCACTGCCCTTCGAACATCACCAGATCGCCGACCCGTATCGGCTTCGCCAGCGACAGCTGGAACGACGACAGGATGTTGCCCAGCACGGCCTGACCCGCCACGCCCACCAGCACCGCCAGCACGCTCGCCGATGCCAGAATCGACAGCCCCAGCGTCTCGAACAGTTGTATCTGTCCCAGCACGTAGATCGTGACCGCCGTCACCATGATCAGGATGATGATCCGACGCACCGCGTAGAGCGTGGTCAGCAGCTTGCGGTCGTCCTTGGGTTTGGAGTCGTCGATCTGCCCGGCGAGACGCCGCGTCATCTTCAGCATGATGGTATCGACCAGACGCAGCGCGACGGCGCCGGTCCCCCAGGCCAGGATGGCGATCAGCACCACTCGCAGCGTCGTGGTCGCGACTGCCGAGAAGGAGACGACGTAATCGAGCAGCGCCTGGGTCAACAGCGACATGACGATGAACGCCACGGGGCCGCGAATCTGGGTGGCGAAGATGCTCGGCGAGCCGGTAGGCAACCAGCGGGTCATGACCTCGATCAGCCGATAGACGCCCTTGCCGATCAGCCCCACCACCAGCAGCACCAGCGGAATGGCGATCCACTCCCAGACCCGCAACAGGCCGAAAGGCTTCTTGAGGCTATCGGGAATATGGCGCTCGAAAGCCGTCGGGCCGTACTCCCGGTAAAGCGCCGGAATCGCGGCCACGCTCTCCGGCATGATCAGCCAGATCGGCTCCTCTTCCCCGACCCGATATCGCCCGAGGCGGATATCGTAGGCATCTCCATTGGCCTCCAAGGAGGCCAGCTCGATATCTCGGCGGGGCTCGCCGGCATTAGGGTTCTCCCCTGTCGGATCCTCGATGGCCGCGTCCTGCCGCCCAGAGAGACGGGAAATCTGGATCGATTCGCCGCGCTGGAAGATCTCCGAAAGCTGGCGGGCCAGCTCGGCGCCCCGCTCGCGCTGCTCCGCCGGGGTCAGATCGGCGAGATTGAGGATATGTGCCGCCGCCTCGAAGTCGCTCCTGTCGGTCATATCCCGAAAGCTGCGCATCGATTCCCGAGGGGTTCTCAGGCTGACGGATTCCGGCGCCTGGCCAAGCCCGGTATTCAACGAGTCGAGGGGATACCAATCCTTCTCGCCCCCCTCTTCCTGCGCCTGCGCCAGACACAGGCTGGAAACCAGTCCTATCGTTGCGGCCAGCAACCATCGCCGCCATGAGTTCATGCTTTTCATCCGTGTTTCACCGGTCCGTGGTCGTCCTTGTATACCGCCCGGCGGATCATGCCGCCTTCGCCGGGGCGCGTCTTTCATTCGAGTCAAGACAGCGCATTCGAATCGAGACAGCTCATGCGAATCAAGACAGCAGACGGATATCGGAGTCGGCTATTCGGCCGAGGTTCCCCCTGCTCTCGCCGTCGTGATCGGCAAGTGCCGTTTGCCCCTTCTGGCTGCGGGACGGCTGCGCTATCTCGTCGCCAAACGATTTCGCCATTCATCATAGCCCGGCGGGGCAACGGCGGCCGCTGAAAGCCAGCCGTGTCATCGTTTGGGTGAAGACACTTCACGTCGTCTAGACTCCAGCCACGGGGACAGCATGTCCGCACCGGAATGACTTTCTCGTTACCGGGAGATCCTTCCGGTCGAGGACGATGCTGGTGCGAACCCCACGACTCAACCGCAAAAGGAGCTTGCCGTGACTGCCACTGACATTGCCGAACGACCGATCCGGAGCGGGCCGAACCCGCTTCATGGAATGTTGCTTGCCGGCGCCTTTCCGCTCTTCCTGGGTGCCGCGTTGAGCGATTACGCCTACTCCACGACCTTCAACATCCAGTGGACCCATTTCTCCTCCTGGCTGATTGCCGGCGGTCTCGTGTTCAGCGGCCTCGCCCTGATCTGCGCGCTCATCGGCATATTCCGCCCTGCCGATAGCCGGGGGTTGTCCATCTTCTACTTCGTGCTGCTGCTCGTGACCTGGATACTGGGCTTCATCAATGCCCTGATCCACGCCAGGGATGCCTGGGCCGCGATGCCCACGGGTTTTACGCTTTCGATCGTCGTTGCCGTACTCGCCTTCGCCGCGATCTGGATCGGATTCACCAGCCGCAAGACCGGAGGCCAGTCATGACATTGACTCGTATGCGCTACGCCGCGCCACTTTCGTTGCTCCTGCTCGCCGGTGGCGCCACCGCCGCCGAGCCGGACCAGTATGGTGCCAACCCGGAGTTGCCAGAGCCGCAGCGCGGCCTTTTGCCCAACATGGCCGTGCCCGAGCAGGCGCCGTGGGGCGATGCGAAACCCACGGTGCCCGATGGCTACACGATCACCGCCATCGCCACCGACCTGAAAGTGCCGCGCCAGACGCTGGTGCTGCCCAACGGCGATATCCTGGTAGCGGAAGGCAAAGGTGGCGGCAACGCCCCGAAGTCGCGGCCGAAGGATTTCATCGCCGGCATCATCAAGTCGAAAGGCACCACCTCGGTCAAGGGCGGCAATCGGCTGACCCTGCTGCGCGATGGCGACGGTGACGGCACGTTCGAGGAGCAGACGGTGTTCGCCGAGAACCTCAACGCGCCCTACGGCCTTGCCCTGGTGGATGACGATCTCTACGTCGCCAACCAGGATTCGCTCGTCCGCTTCGACTATCAGGAAGGCCAGACCGAAGCCAGCGGCCCGCCGGAACTGGTCACGCCGCTGCCTGCAGAGATCAATCACCACTGGACCAAGTCACTGACCGCCAGCGCGGATGGCGAATATCTCTACGTCGGGATCGGCTCCAACAGCAACATCACCGAGCGCGGCATGGCAGCGGAAGTGGATCGCGCCGAGATCTGGGAGATCGATGCCGAGACCGGCGCGCATCGCGCCTACGCCACCGGCGTGCGCAATCCCACCGCGCTGACCATCCAGCCGGAGACGGACCAGCTCTGGGCCGTGGTGAACGAACGCGACGAACTGGGGCCGAACCTGGTGCCCGACTACCTCACCTCGATTCAGGAGGGCGGCTTCTACGGCTGGCCCTACAGCTACTGGGGCCAGCACGTCGACCCGCGGGTGAAGCCGGAGAACCACGAGCGAGTGGAAGCGGCGATCTCCCCCGACTACAGCCTCGGCTCGCACCGCGCGCCGCTCGGCGTCGACTTCTCCAACGACGCCGTGGGCGGCGAGTTCACCAACGGCGTCTTCATCGGCGAGCACGGCAGCTGGAATCGTTCGGACCTCGCCGGTTACAAGGTCGTCTTCGTTCCGTTCGAGAACGGCCAGCCCGCCGGCGATCCGGTCGACTTCGTGTCCGGCTTCCTGACCGGCGACGGCAAGACCCGCGGCCGCCCCGTCGGCGTCACCGTCGCCCCGGATGGCTCGGTGATCATCGCCGACGACATGACCAACGCGGTATGGCGGGTGACACGGGACGGCGCCGACTCGCAGCAGGCCACGGGCATGGAGCAATCCGCTACCGCAGAGAATGGCGCAACCGGGCCTGAGGATGGCGCGACCCCGTCCGAAGACGATTCCTCGACGACCGGCGATGAATCCGCCACAGCCGAGGACGGCGCTGCCACGTCAGACGACAACGCCGCCACCTCCGGCGACGAACCGGCCGCAACCGAGGGTGAGACCAACACCTCATCCTGAACGTGATCGGCACGACATGGCGTCATGCCGCGATGACGCAACGCAATGCCCCGATGGATTTTTCCATCGGGGCATTTTTTCATCACTCGCGGGCGCCAGCGTCAAAAGGCCAGCCCGATGCTGGCCCACAGTAAAAAACGGAGTCTCTGTATCGCCGCCGCTCCTTTAACCTAGGAAAACGCCAACCTCATTGAGAGCTTGCTGACAACTATGGCCTGTCTATTCTGATCACTGTCTAGATCACATAGCGTGGTCAAGACGGTTACATGTTTATCACACGCTATATCCATGTAACGCAGATAAATTTTCTAAGATCATTGGATGATCTGGAGGCTTTTATGACTAGCAAGCGTAACGAAGACAAAGGTATGTCCGTCAACGAAGCGGGTCAGAAAGGCGGGCAATCCAACGCCGAAAGCCATGACCGTGAGCATTTCGAGAACATCGGCCATAAAGGTGGCCAAGCCAACGCCGAAACCCATGATCGTGAGCATTTCGAGAATATCGGCCAGAAAGGCGGTAAAGCGAACGCCGAAAGCCACGATCGCGAGCACTTCGAGGAAATTGGTCATAAAGGCGGACAAAACAGCGGCGGCAACTTCGCCAATGACCGCCAGAAAGCTTCCGAAGCTGGCCAGAAAGGCGGAGAGCATAGTGGTGGAAACTTCGCCAATGACCGCGAAAAAGCTTCTGAAGCCGGCAAGAAAGGTGGCCACAACAGTAACAGTGGCGGCCGAAATTCCTGAGCTCAATGAAAGGTCAAGAGACCTTCGAGCGTGACCAAGAGAGCTTCAAGCAAGTAAGGTGAATATTCACCGCGACATGCCAAGGGAAAAGTCCCCGTCGTCCCTTGGCATGTGTGCTTGGAAACGCCTTGTCTTCAATAGAAGGCACCTTTGACAAGGTGCTTTTTTTTATGGCTCCTATCTTTCTGAATTTACACACCATTCCCATGGGTAAACTCGGCGAATACCGCTCTTGATGATACGTTATTGATGCCAACTTCTATCGTCGTTTGCAATCATGTGCGGGCCGTATTCGAACGCCCATGTCGAATGCATCGGTGCGTCAGACAAGGGAAGCGTCGTTGACGAGACGCAGCGCAAGACGGCCATGAGTCAGCGATCACACAGGACATGCGGAGCCCACGGACGTCCGTCCGACCTTGGCGGCGCGCCGTAGCGCAGACTCCACTGATCGTGACGACCCCGCCGGTCTCATTCCGAGAAGGCCACCCGATTCCTACCCGCCTGCTTCGCCTGATAGAGCTGCCGGTCGGCGCGTTCGATCAGCGCTACGGCGTCGGGATCGGAGGCATACGCTATCGCCCCGCCAATGCTGACCGTGACCTTGCCGACCACGTCGAACGTAGCGGCGGCGATGCCTGCACGGATGTTCCTGGCGGCCTCCTGTGGGCCTCGGTCGTCTTCGCCGCAGGGCAGCACCACGGCAAACTCTTCGCCGCCGTAGCGGGCCACGAAATCCGTCGCGCGGGTGTTGCGCTTCAACAGTTGGGCAAGCCGGGTCAGGACATCGTCTCCCGTGGCGTGACCATAGTTGTCGTTGATGCTCTTGAAGTGATCGACGTCGATCAGCAGCAAGGCGAAGCTGCGGTTCGTTCGTCTGAAAAGCTGGCTGCACTCTTCCAGCTTTCCATCCAGACACCTGCGGTTATGCACGCCAGTGAGCGAATCGTGGGTCGCCAGTTGCAGCAGCTCGGCGTTGGCCTGCGTTAGGGCCTCGGTCCGTTGCGCGACGGTGGCTTCCAGCGACGCGTTGGCTTCCTGCAGCTCCCGTTCCTTGCCCAGCAGGGAGTCCGTCATGCGTTGCAGGGAGCGCCCCAACTGCGAGATTTCCCGCACGGGATGGTGCAACGGGAAAGAGACGCCGGTTCGTTGGTCCTGTACCTGCCTGGCGGCACGCGCCAACTGCTCGATCGGCTTGCTCAGGTTCCGCGCCAGGTAATAGGCCACCGCGGTAAAGAGAAACGCCGCCAGCACCCCCAATCCCAGCAGCTTGTAGAGCAGGTGATGCGCCGGTTGCAACGCGGTCTCCAGCGGCTGTCGGACCATGACCGACCAGGAGAGATCGGAACCGAGCGACATCGGCACCGGCGCGATGCTGCTCACGTACTCCTCGTCCGCTGACCAGGCCGGCTCCTCGGCGGCATTCTTGGGCAAAATCTGCTGCTGCCCCGCAAGCTTTTTGGGATACAGGACCAGACCGTCCTGGTTGACGATCAGCACTTGCGTGTCAGGGGTCGTGCCGGCCCGTAGTACGGCAGATTCAATGATCGAAGTCACCCAGCTCCAGTGGGCATGGGCGCCCAGGACACCGATGACCCGGCCCTTGTCATCGATGATCGGCGCAGCGAAATCAATGAAGCGCAGGGGCTCGCCATTGGCATTGGACGGCAGCATTTTGGCCAGCAGCAAGGCTTCGTGCGGGTCGCCCGTGTAAGGGCCGCGCAATCCGGCCTGAAACCAGGGGCGGGCTTCGACCGACTGACCAAGCAGCAAATCGTTCACTGCCTGGCGCACACGGCCATCGGTGTCGGCAACGCCCATCCAGGCATATTCGGCGCGGGACTGACTGCGCAGCTCCATCGACCGCAATATGTCGGGATCGTCCAGATCGCCCCGCACCAGAAGAGGGTCGTGTCCGAGCAGAGAGATTTCCTTCTGGTGTTCCCGCAACTGCATGCCCAACAGCGCAGCAGTCGACCCGGCAACGTTTGACAGCGCGCTGCCACTTGCGCGCTTCACCTGTTCGGTTGCGATATGGCCCACATAGACACCGACGATCAGCAGTGTGAGCAGGGACAGTCCAGCGAACCACAGAGTCAGATATCGACGAAGACTGGCTTTGAGCATGAGCAAGGGTTGGCGACTGAATTTGGCTCATGTTAACGACAATGTATCGTGACCTCCATAAACAGAGGCTGGATTCATGCCCAACCCGGCGGCGCCTCTCCGCCAGGATCGGCTCGCTCAAAGAAGCGGCCGCCCTTCGCATGTTGCTGGCCGCCGAGGACGATGCAGGCACCGCGATCACGCACGCTTCCGCGAGGATCACGCCCGGGCGCGTTCGAGCACCTGAACTGGACGCGTCGGCAAGCGCACAACATCGGCCCCGGTGGGGGGCTCAGGCTTCCAGTCGCGCCACGATGGCACGCACAGAAAGTCACGCACAGGAAGTCACGCACAGGGATTGCCTCGACGCCACACCCAGGCCTCAACCGAGCAGCAGATCGCCCTCGATCGGAATGAACTGGCTTGCGGCCTGGATAAGGGAGTTCGCGGTGAGCTTGGGCACGCCGTAGACCTCGACCCGCTTGCCATGCACCTCACGGATTTTCTTTGCCAGCAGATCGAAGTCGCCATCGCCGGAGACCAGCACGATCACATCCGCAAGTGCCGCGTACTCGATGGCATCCAGCGTGATGCCCACGTCCCAGTCGCCCTTGGCGGAACCATCCGCGCGCTGAATGAACGGCTTCAGCTTCACCTCGAAGCCGATCGTTCGCAGCGTGTTCTGAAAGCCGCGCTGCTTGGGATCATTCTTGTCGGTGGCGTAGCAGCGCGCGGTCACCACCTCCCGATTCGCCGTCACCCTCGCCCAGAAGCGGCGGTAATCGAACTGTTTGCCGTAGGCTTCGCGCACGGTGTAGTAGACGTTCTGGGTGTCGACGAAGATGGCGACGGTGGTCATGGCAGGTTTCTCGGGAACGCTGAAGGCCGGTGCCGGCAACGCGTTGCCAACCCACCGACCAGAGTATTCATGACGACCACCGTCGCGTCATTCGCAGGATAGAAAGCCGCTATCGAGCTGCGAGCTCTCTCCGTACGATCTCCGCGCCAGCGCTCAAAGCCTTCAGCTTGCCTTGCGCGACCTGGCGGGACAAGGGCGCCATGCCGCAGTTGGTGCAGGGGTAGAGCTTGTCGGCATCGACGAACTGAAGCGCCTTGCGCAGGGTATTGGCGACCTCTTCCGGCGTCTCGATGGTGTTGGTGGCTACATCGATCGCTCCGACCATCACCTTCTTGCCCCGGATCAGTTCGATCAGCTCCATCGGCACATGGGAGTTCTGGCACTCCAGCGAGACGATATCGATGTTCGACGCCTGCAGCTTGGGGAAGATCTCTTCGTACTGGCGCCACTCCGAGCCCAGGGTCTTCTTCCAGTCGGTGTTGGCCTTGATGCCGTAGCCGTAGCAGATATGCACGGCGGTCTCGCACTCGACCCCTTCGATGGCTTTTTCCAGCGCGGCGATGCCCCAGTCGTTCACCTCGTCGAAGAAGACGTTGAAGGCGGGTTCATCGAACTGAATGATATCCACGCCGGCCGCCGCCAGATCGCGGGCTTCCTGGTTGAGGATCCTGGCGAACTCCCAGGCCAGCTTTTCGCGGCTCTTGTAGTGGCCGTCATAGAGCGTATCGACCATGGTCATGGGGCCCGGCAGCGCCCACTTGATGGGCTGGTCGGTCTGCTGGCGCAGGAATTTGGCATCCTCCACGAAGACCGGCTTCTCGCGCGCCACAGGGCCGACCACCGAGGGTACGCTGGCGTCGTAGCGGTCGCGGATCTTGACGATCTCTCGCTTTTCGAAATCGACGCCGCTCAAATGCTCGATGAAGGTGGTGACGAAGTGCTGGCGGGTCTGCTCGCCGTCACTGACGATATCGATGCCCGCGCGCTGCTGATCGTGCAGAGACACCCGCAGTGCATCCTGCTTGCCCTCGGCCAGCTCCTCGTCCTGCAGTTTCCACGGTGACCAGAGCGTCTCGGGCTGGGCCAGCCAGGCGGGCTTGGGCAGGCTACCGGCCGTCGACGTGGGCAACAAAGTCTTCATGCAAAAGTGACCTTAATAATGGGTTGATCAAAGGGTGTCGTTGGAGCGAGTCGATCAAGTTGAAACAGGTTGACCAAAAGAGTCGTTGGAACGGGCTGATCAAAGGGAATAGTTGGCCGACCACTGCTCGAGCACCTGGCGGTAGGGCTTGATGAAGTGGCGCTCGGTGAACCTGCCCTGCTCGACGGCCAGTTGGCTGCGCTCTTCGCGGTCGTAGACGATGCGCGTCAGCGAGTAGTCCTGGTGCTTCAGGCTGGGCTGGTAGAGCTTGCCTGCCACCGAATTGGCATTGTAGATCTCGGGGCGATAGATCTTCTGGAACGTCTCCATGGTGCTGATGGCGCTGATCAGTTCGAGATCGGTGTAGTCGGAGAGCAGATCGCCGGAGAAATAGAACGCCAGCGGCGCGACGGCATGCGGCGGCATGAAGTAGCGCACCTGCAGGCCCATCTTGCCGAAGTAGAAATCCGTCAGCGAGGACGCGTCGTTTGCGTACTCCACGCCCAGCACCGGGTGGCGATTGTCGGTCTGGCAATAGACCTTGCTGCTGGAGACGCTGAGACAGATGACCGGCGCCTTGCGGAAGGAAGCCCGGTACGCATCGGAGTCGACAAAGCGCTTGAACAGCTTGCCGTGCAGATCGCCGAACCCTTCCGGGATGCCGAATTCGGCTCGATCCCGGTTGTGCTCCGACAGCCACACGCTGAAGTCGTAGTCGCGCACGTAGGAAGAGAAGTTGTTCCCCACCATGCCCGGGATGCGCTTGTCGGCGTGCTTGTCGATGATCGTCGTCTTGAGCATCTCGATCGCCGGGAAGGTGTCGTCCTCGTCCTCGGCCCCCACGCTCAGCTCACCGGTGATGATGTCGAGCTCGACGGCATAGCGATCCGCCGTCGGGTTATCCCAATGCGCCAGGGCATTGAAACGGTTTTCGATCATCGTCAGCGCATTGCGCAGGTTTTCCTCGCGGCGCTCCCCTCTTGCCAAGTTGGCGAAGTTGGTCGTGGTGCGCGTGTTCTCGGCCGGACGGTAATGCTCGTCGAACCGTACGCTCTTGATATCGAATGTGAAATCGTGACCCATCGCGAACAAGCACCCTGTTTGTCGAGAGAGGCGCTGGGGCTGTCAGAAGGCCCAGCGCCCCTCAATGCAATGTTTGCCAGCACGTGTTTGCCAATACCCTGTCTGGCGTATCGACCACAGGCGCCACAGCGCCTGTCGTCGAAGCGGATGCGCTCTTTATGCCAGAGCCTGTAGATGCATGAAAAGCGATATGATTTCAGCTCATCATGAAGAGGATTCATGATGCGACACTAGAGTGGACGAGCGACGGTTTTTTGGGATTGGCGCCGAGCATCGTCAGGTGGGCGAGAAGTCGTTGGCGAGCATGTTCATGATCAGGCGAATCATCGTCTCCTTGTTGGCCGGATCGGATTCCGCGACCAGCAGCGTCAACGCCGCCAGACCGACATCATTGATGACCGGCTCTCCCGTCGCCGATAACAAGCGCCCGTTGCGATGCAGGAAGTCAACGAACAGAAAGGCCGCACTGCGTTTGTTGCCGTCGGCGAACGGATGATTCTTGATCACGAAATAGAGCAGATGCGCCGCTTTCGACTCGATGCTCGGGTAAGCCGGCTCGCCGAAGACAGACTGGTCAAGATTGCCGAGCAGTGAGGCCAACCCATCGCTACGATCCCTCGCAAACAGCTCGGTTGCCTCTCCCCGCCCCATCAGTTCCGCTTTCAGCTCGTTCAGCGCCGATCTCGCCGTTTCCAATGAAGGGAGCCGGCCGCCCGCCTGCACCTCAGGGTCGCTCAATAGCCCTTCGTCATAGCGCTGCAACAGCAAAAACGTCTGCGCATAACGCGCCACGATATCCACCAACCCGCGACCGCCCGGCAGATCCAACGCCGGGCTGTGCGCCGCCTTGCGCACCAGCGCCATTGCCGCCTCCAGTTCCCGCGCATTGGCTTCGAAACGTTGCTGGTGCAACGTCCAGCCCTGAGTCAGATGTTCTCGGAGGACGCGAGTTGCCCATTGGCGAAAGCGGACCGCCCGCCGAGAATTGACGCGATAACCGACTGAGATGATGGCATCGAGGTTGTAGAGTTGAACAAGCCGCCTTACTTTCCTCTGGCCTTCTTGACGAACTATCGAGGATTCCTCGGTAGTTGCGCTCTCATCCAACTCGCCATCGGCATAAATATTCTTTAGGTGAAGACTGACGTTATCGACCGATGTCTCGAATACCTCACTCATCTGTCGCTGCGTCAGCCATACCGTCTCGCGGCCTTCGTCCAGACGCACGTCGACCGCCTTCTGGGCATCTTCGTAAATCAGAATTTGTGGTTGTTCGCTCATGTTGGCTTGATCCAGATGCGTTGGCGTCTAATGACCATATCACGCACTCTGCGACGAATCCGCCGCCAGAGACCAGGATCACCACGTTCCAGTCGCCTTTTGTGGAGCCAGCGTCAAGCGGGGAGAAATCGTTGGCGAGACTCAGCGCATGACGACCATCACCGCCAGAACGCCAGTCAGCAGCAGCAGGTAGACCCCGGCATGAACGCGATCGGGAATGCGCCCGATCCATCGCGACGCCAGGCGAATGCCGAGCCATGACCCCACCGCCAGCGCCAGCAAGGCGCGCAGATCCACATACCCCGCATACCAGGCGCCCAGCGGGGTATCGCCGGCCGATAACAGCACATAGGTCGCGGTGCCACTGATCGCCATCGGCAACGACAACGGATTGGCCATTGCCGTGGCGGCCGTCATGCTGGCCCCTCTGCGGCGCATCAGCGGCACGGTCATCACGCTGCCACCAACCCCCAGAAAGGCCGCAACGATACCGATGAACAAGCCTGTCATCGCCGTCACCAGACGGCCCATGGGACGCACGTCACCACTCGCTTGGTGCAGAAAACCGGGCCGCAGAATGGCATCCGCAATCGTGATCGCCAGATAGCCGATGAATAGCCAGCGCACCCACTCTCCACTCACCGACACCGCCGCCGCCGCACCGAGCACGGCACCGATGGCGATATAGCCCACCAGCGGACACACCAGATGCCATTGCACGGTCCGTCGCCGGTGGTGACGCCAGGACGATAGAGAGGCAGCGAAGATCATCAGCGCGGTCGAAGTGGCCACCGCGATATGCATGGCCGCCTGGCCGGCCACGCTATCCGCCCCGTGGACGGCAATCAGCCAGGTAACCATCAAGGGAACCACGACGAAACCGCCACCGAAACCGAACAGCACGGTCGTCACGCCGGCCAGCCCGCCGCAGAGAAGCAATACGCTATACACCGGAACTCTCCCGAGAAACCCAACGACAGGAACGATATTCCGATAAGGGGTGGCCGACATTCGCCCGTTGGCCAATAATCGTCGTGTTTCGGCCAGGTTGACGACGATGCGCAATATCCCGCTGGCGGACGTGGATCATGTCGCCCGGCCCGTCGTGGCCATCGGCACCGACTACAGCCCCGGCACCCTGCTCGACTTTCATACCCATCGCCGTGCCCAGTTTCTCTATGGCATGACAGGGTTGATGGAGGTCGACACCGATGACGGCACCTGGATGGTACCGCCCTACAGCGGTGTCTGGTTGCCGGCGGGCGAGCGGCACCGTGTGCGGATGAACGGCGTCAGTACTCGCAGCCTGTATATCGAACCGATTGCGGCGCCACGCCCCTCCTCCGGTTGCGAAGTGCTGGTCGTGTCGCCGCTGCTTCATCACCTGCTGCTGGCCTCCGCCAACCTGCCCGCGCTCTATGACGAGAGCGGTCGCGATGGCGCCCTCGCCCAACTCATGCTGCACGAGCTGCAACTGGCGCCATCGCTGCCGCTCTTTGCGCCTTTGCCCCGGAAGCCCGAACTGGCCAGCCTCTGCAGGGACTTCCTCGCCCAGCCGCATATTCGTAGCCTGCCCGAGGAGTGGGCGAATCAACTGCACCGCAGCCAACGCACCTTCAATCGCCTGTTCCGCCAGCAGACCGGCCTGTCGTTCGCCGTATGGCGTCAGCAGGCCTGCCTGATGGCTGCCGTTCCCAGACTGCTCTCCGGCAGCTCCGTTACCCGAACCGCGCTGGAACTCGGTTACGACAGCCCCGGCGCCTTTTCCAATATGTTTCGCAAGGTGCTTGGCCAATCCCCGACCGCCTTTGCCCGCGCGGCTACCCGGCAAAAAAAGGAGTTAGTCGACCGTTGCTGATACAGGATTAAAGACGGGAGCCAGGTGATCGCGGGCATGCTTAATCTAACGATGGCATCGAGCGTGATGCCCACGTCCCAGTCGCCTTTGGCGGAACCATCCGTGCGCTGGATGAACGGCTTGAGCTTCACCTCGAAGCCGATCGTGCGCAGCGTGTTCTGAAAGCCGCGCCTATCGATACTCGCGAACATGATCGATCAAGGCGCGAAGCTTGGAGGTGACGGTGCGGCGACTCGGGTAGTAGAGATAGAAGCCGGCGAAAGGCGGCAGCCATTCATCCAGGATCGTGATCAGCTCGCCGCGCTCGACATAGGGGCGAAACGTCTCTTCCATACCAAAGGTGATGCCGCCGCCGGCAAGCGATGTCCGGATCATCAACAGCATGTCGTTGGTGGTCACCTGCGGCTCGACCGCCACGTTGAATGCCCTGCCGTCACGTTCGAATTCCCATCGATACGGCGCCGTTTCGGGCAGAGGACGCCAGCCGATGCAACGGTGACGGGTCAACTCCTGAGGGTGTCCCGGCCGACCGTGGCGGGCCAGATAAGCCGGCGAGGCGACAGCGACCTGACGCTGCTCCCCGGTCAGCGGGATGGCGACCATGTCCTGCTCGATCACTTCTCCGAGTCTGATTCCCGCGTCGAACCCGCGCGCGACGATGTCGAACTCCTCGTCGGTCACCGTCACATCCAGCGTGACGTGAGGATACTTCTCGGCAAAGTCAGCGATCAGCGGCCCCGACAGAAACCGCTCCGCAATCGATGTCGCCGTGACCTTCAGCAGCCCGTGGGGCGATTCGGGGGAATCCAGCGTGGCCTCCAGCACGGCCGCTATTTCCTCCAGCGGAGTGGAAACCGCCTGCAGTAACCGCTCGCCCTCTTCCGTCAGCCGCACGCTACGCGTGGTCCGGTTGAAGAGCGGTCTTTCCAGCGCGCTCTCGAGGCGCCGGACACCCTGGCTCACGGCGGAGCGCGTCACACCCAGCCGATCGGCGGCAGCGCGGAAATTTCCCGCTTCTGCCACGGCGATGAACATCGTCAGAAGATTGAGATCACTGTTCATCGGTAAATTTCGCTAACCGATGAGTCCAGCGTTAAGCATATTCTGTTCGACAGTCTCGCGCCCTATCTTGTTGCTCACTGGAGCCGAACGAGAGTTCGCTTCCGAGTTCGATCCAGAGCTCATTCCAGAACTCATTTCAGAAACAACAGGAGAGAAGACCATGAGTATGAAAGACAAAATCGTCTTGATCACGGGTGCCAGCAGCGGCATCGGCGAAGGCATCGCACGAGAACTGGCCGCCGCCGGGGCCAGCGTTCTACTGGGTGCGCGCCGCGTCGACAAGCTCGAACAGATCGCAGCGGACATTCGCGCGAACGGCGGCACCGTCGAAGTACGTGCACTGGACGTCACGGATCGACACGCGATGGCCGCGTTCGCCCAAACTGCGCTGGATCACTGGGGCGTATCGACGTGCTGGTGAACAACGCTGGCATCATGCCGCTCTCGCCGCTTTCCGCCGGAAAGCTCGACGAATGGGAGCGCATGGTCGACGTCAACATCAAGGGCGTACTGTGGGGAATCGGCGCCGTGCTGCCGGTGATGGAGCGACAGAGCGAGGGGCAAATCATCAACATCGGCTCCATCGGCGCGCTGCAAGCCGTACCCACCGGCGCGGTCTACTGCGGCACCAAGTTCGCGGTCCGTGCGATCTCCGATGGATTGCGCCAGGAGAGTTCGACTATTCGCGTGACCTGCGTCAATCCCGGCGTCGTGGAGAGCGACCTCGCCGCGACCATTACCCACGACGAAACCGCCGCGTTCATGGATGAGTACCGTGCCATCGCGCTGCAACCGGTCGACATCGCCCGCGCGGTCCGGCAGCTCATCGAAGCGCCGGCCAGCGTCGATACCACCGAGATCACCATTCGCTCGACCGCCTCGCTCAACTGATGGGTTCGTGCCTGGTAAAACGATAAGGGGAGCCAAGCTGGCTCCCCTTTTTTGCCTCGTCAGCGCAACCGCCCACGTTTCGCGTTCTGGCTACAATTGATGGACGTTCGCCCATAAACCTCGACGTGCCTGCTATATCAGGTGGACGAGGACTCGCTGGCAAGCATGTTCATGATCAGGCGAATCATCGTCTCCTTGTTGGTCGGATCGGATTCCGCGACCAGCAGCGTCAGCGCCAGACCGACATCATTGATGACAGGCTCACCCGTCGCCGATAACAAACGCCCGTTGCGATGCAGGAAGTCGACGAACAGAAAGGCCGCACTGCGTTTGTTGCCGTCGGCGAACGGATGATTCTTGGTTACGAAATAGAGCAGATGCGCAGCTTTCGACTCGATGCTCGGATAGGCCGGCTCGCCGAACGCCGACTGATCGAAATTGCCCAGCAACGCCGCCAAGCCATCGTGGCGATCACGGGCGAACAGCTCGGTCGCCTCTCTCCGCCCCACCAGACCCTCGGCCACCAGAGCGGTTCAGCGCCGGACTATGGGGCGCCTTGCGCACCAGCGCCATTGCCGTCTCCAGCTCCCGCCCATTCGCCTCGAAACGTTGCTGGTGCACCGTCCAGCCCTGAGTGAGATGTTCTCGGAGAACGCGCGTCGCCCACTGGCGGAAGCGAGTTCCCGCCTGTGATTTGACGCGATAGCCGATTGAGATAATCACATCCAGGTTGTAGTGCTCGATGGAGCGCGCAACCTGACGCGAGCCCTCCTGGCGAACTATCCGGAATTTCCGGATAGTTGGTTCTCGCTCCAGTTCGCCTTCGTCAAAGACATTCAGAACGTGCTCATTGATCGTGCGAACATCCTTGTCAAAGAGTCCGGACATTTGCCGTTGTGTCAGCCAGACGGTTTCGCGCCCTTCATCCAGACGGACGTCGACCGCCTTCTCGGCATCTTTATAGATCAGGATTGGCGGTTGTTCGCTCATGTCAGTTTGATCCAGATGTGTCTAACATCAGTCGACCCTATCACGCACTCTCCGACGACGCGCCGTCGCTTTTACTCAGAACCGGCGGTAATCGGAGCGTTTACCTTAGTCGTCACGAACTTTTCCATAGTTGTTTTGACTCTAATGACAACGGGCCAGTCACTTAGCAGAGATTGTATTTTGACGCCTTCGCAAGCAATTCAGTTGCACTAAGGAGGAAATTTGTGCATTCTTTTCTGAAACAGAACGTAACTGTAAATCTACCAAAGCACTGGACATTTACTAACTAGTAACTGGGGCAAAGCATGTCGAAACGTATAACTATCTTCAATCATAAAGGCGGAACCGGCAAAACCGTTTCCGCTTACCATATTGGATGGAAACTAACTGAGCACGGCAAGAGAGTACTTCTAGTCGACGGAGACTCACAAGTAAATCTAACGGCATTGGCATTAGGATTCGAAAGATTTGATGAATACTACGAATCCGAAAACACCAGATATAAAAACATCAAAGACGGCATCGCTCCGGTATTAGAAGGAAAACCCACAGCATTAGAAAGTTTTGACTGTCCGTGCGCAGCTAACAATAGCCAACTATTTGTCCTTCCTGGTCATGCAGACTTATCTTCTTACGAGGGCCAAATCAGCTTAGCGCAGGAAACTGGCGGCTCATTGTCAGTAATGAAGAATCTTCCTGGAGCTATACCAGCTCTCATTTCCATGATTGAAGAACGGCACAACATAGATTTTACAATAATAGATTTGAACCCAGGACTAGGGGCAATTAACCAAAACTTTTTCATGGCGTCGGATTCATTTATTGTCCCAACAAACCCAGATCCCTTTTCGTTAATGGCCATAAACACTTTAGGAACCTACCTAGTTAAATGGCATGAATGGAAAAAAACAAATTTCCATAAGTTTGAAGATGCAGATTATCCACTGCATCCATCGACTCCTGTTTTTATTGGATCACTAAATTCAAGATTTAACAAACACGCCAGCAAAGCAGCCAAAAAGTTTGATCACCGTATTCAGCAGATAGATCATAGCGTATCTGAAAAATTAGTCCCGTTACTAAATAGCGCTCAGATGACTGTAAAAGAAGAATGCTATCGACGTGCTTTTGAAGAAAACAGATCACAATTAACACCCGATAACACTGGTTTATATGCTTTAGCCAGAATCCCTGACTTCCAAGCTCTGATTCATACAGCAACCCGTTCTGAGGTTCCAATATTTAAACTGACAGAAGAGCTACTTAAGAATGATGAAATAGTGGGAGTGATAAAAAACAAAGCCCAAACAAATATAAAACACTTCGACAGCATCTATTCTGCAATAGCATCAAAAATAGAGTTATTAAGCGATGACAAGTGCCGCTAAAACCAACTTTGACTCACATTTGACACAGTGTTACGAAGCCATAGAAATTTACTCCCACTTAAAACAAAGAGGGTATTCGGCTGACTTCGGGCTAAGATTTGTGTGGGTATCTTCAGTTTCAGCACTAGACCATTACGTATCAGAGCTGATTATTGAAAAAAGTACGGAACAATTTGCAAATCAAGGAATATTGAGCACAAAGCTTCTTAATGAGGGAGTTCCACTACAGGCATCAATGAGAATGAATTCCTCCAGCGCAACGCAAGCGATAGTCGAATTCCGCTCATTCATTGAGCAAGTTGTACGCTTCAGGACATTTCAAAAATCCAAAGATATTGCAGATGGCTTATCATACATCTGGAACGAGCAGCATAAATGGGAAAAAATTTCTGACAAGCTTGGACTTAAACCAAAGTCTGCGAAATATAAGTTAAACAGTATAGGGTATAGAAGAGATTTGATCGTTCACAATGCCGATTGTGATAGCTATACCGGAAAGCTAAAAGAATGCACAACAACAGAGGCATCTGAAGCACTAAATTACATTAAAGAAACTGTAGAAATAATAGAAGATTTAGTTCCTTAAAAGAGCAGTCTAAAACAGGCTGCGCAAAACACAGTCCAAATCGCTGACAACCCCATAAAATCGGCGGGGGAGTCAGCGACCTGTACTCTAGCGGCTGTCCTCATCTGTCATATACGAGCCGGAATTACTCCTACTCAATCTTCGCGGGGCTTGCTGCTGTAGACGAAAGAAAAAGGAACCCGAGAAAACGATAGAAAATACTGCTTAACTATAAGGGCGCTTACGAGGCATGTGTCAGGCGAATACCATCATTGTACAGACTGGTCGCGGTAATTCGGAGAAAACTAACCTAACCTTGAATAATTTTTGAAAGCACGTATTTAAAAAGAAGCATTGGAAATAAATTGATATTTTGCGAGTCGCACCCAGTTAATGCGCCACTATATTTAAATCCACCTTATCGCATCGCACACGTCATTCCGAAACCACATAGGCTTCCACAGGCTCTAGAGAGTCAAGCGAACATAAAGCCCAATTCCGCGACAGTTAGGTTGCACCATGCAATAACTTTTCGATGAGTTTCGACAGCGAACCCGCGATAACTAATACCATCTAGCTATCGAGGCGTTCGCCATAAAAAATGCGGAACTTGCCATTGAGACCGAACTATAAACGCAAATCAGCGTCGGCTCGCCACAAAATCGATAAAGCTAACCACATCTGCTTTTGAATAAAACTCACCATCTATTTTGTCACCATTCGAAAACTCCACCAACACCTTGTATCCCAACATTTCTCCTTGAATCGACTGATTGACATCATAAGAATATAAAAACTCCAAAGCGTCATCAATATTATCAAAAAAACGCTCTTTACCATGCAAAGGGATAATAAAAATTGACTTCATCTGTCTATCCAGCACATTCGAAAGCTCTCTTATAAAGTCATTTATATCTTCTCTTGCCTCTTCTATAAATTCCCTTATCAACTTTTGCCTGTCAAAATCAAGCATGCTTTCAATGAAGACATTAGCCTTTGCAAACTCGATATCTGAAGTTTTTTCATTAAAGTTAATATCCAACCCCATATCCAGAAAAGCTTTTGTTATCTTTTCATATGGAAAATATAGAACACTGAACCCATTTGATTTTAACTGCGCGAGCGCTCCTTCTGTAAAAACCCCCGCCAGAACAGCACCGACAAAAGGTTTTGACCGCCGATGTTTCTCAGCAACTGGCAGAATTGCACCTTGAATTTCCTGAACTTTATTACGGGAGTGTTTTGTATACCTACGCCAAGCCACCTCAATAAATGCAACTGGCTCTCCACAAGAGTGCTCAGTTCCATCACGCTCAATCACAAAATCCAAATCATGGGAATTGTCAAACAAATCAGAAAAAGTAATTTTTTTACCTTTTCTTGCAGCCCGATAACCTTGCCGATCTAAATATAAGCATCGTGAGCGGCAAAAGTCGCTAAGCCGCATCGCCACAATTTCTTCCAAAAGGTAGCCAATAGTTTGACCAAATTTATGCGCAGGAGAGTTTGCCATGTGACCACCAAATTTAGTTAGAATCTGCTAGCAGACATGAAATAACATCAGCCTGCTTTTCTGGTATCAGAAAAGTAGTTCTTTGAAAATTCAACTTAACGCATCGCAGCTGTCTTAACTTCATATTCTCTTTCAAAGCTTTGGCTGGAAGCGGCATTTTGTAAGTTTCCACAAGCTCTATTTCATAAAATTTCAGCGGAACTTTTTTAGATTCAAAGCTACACCCCACACACATATAAGAAGCATTTTCTATTTTCTCTACGCTTGTTTCCACAACTTGATATAGGCTATGAATACCGTGCCATCGACGACTTACAGCTCGCGGACAATAAAAATATACTTTATCCCCTACATTGCAAGACGCCGGCAGACACCACCAAGATTTGACCTTGGGACTACGGGCTCTAATAATAGCGCCGGATATTGCAAGCCAAACCTGAGCATTCACTTCTTCACCCATAGCCGTCCTTCATGAAGCGGCACCGTATGCTTTCGATTTTTCCACTTAACATTTCTATCTCTTAATTTTTCAAACTCCCAACTTTCAAACCCATGCGATAGAGCAATATCTCCGAGCCATTTTTCGACAGGAACATGCACTCCATACGGAGCAGAATCGCCTACCACAAAGCAAATTTCTGCACCTTCACGACAAACTTTGTATAGCTCACCCCAAACTCTAGCCAAATCCACAAAATAAGCAGCAACCATTGTATGGTATGTTTTCTTCCCTCCTTTCGTTAATCTGACTTTCTCAAGTTCCAAGCAGACCTTCGAAACCTCATCTTTGATTGGACTCAAGCACTCTGTTTCGAGAAGCCCCTCTAACTTAAGCTTTTCTGCAGCAGAATGCTGAGAGCAGGAGCGGATTAAGTCTTTTCTTATAGAACCTTGTAAATCTTTCCAGCCTTTTATGTATCCCCAGAACGTCATTTCCAAACGCGTTGCATCTGCATAATCGTAATTATTTGGATAGGGAGGAGAAGTAACCACCAAATCAATGGAATTTTCAGCCACTACGGTGCCTGAAAAACTTCTAGCGTCAGCTAATACACAGGAAGCTCGGGATGATGCAAGATGCAAACTTTTAGCTAGCTGCATATCTTCTGCCATATTTTGAATCGTATCTTTAAAAGCCTGATATGGCTCAGCGATTCTCTTTTTTGATTTTTTAGGCAACACATACTGCCATTGAGCAGTTCCAGCTGAACTAGTTTTTCTAATAATCGAAGTAATTGCCAACCAAATTAGCTCCGCTAGCTCTGCACTACTAAATGCGAAACTATTAAAAGCATCCCTCAAAGAACAGAGAGATTTTAGCGAAGTCTCAGAAAAGCATTTCAAAAGTAATGGGCTTTCCAAGTCAGCGCACTGACCTTTTAAAAGCTCTTTTGCAAAATCTAACAAGGCGTTTGATTCACTAACCAAAATCGCAGGATCAACATTCCATGAAAGCTTTGCGCTGGCAACTTTATTCACGAAAGAATGAGGTTCCAGCCCATAACTTTTAACACCCAGCATATCTGCTGAAATTAAAGTAGTACCTGATCCCGAAAATGGATCGAGAACCGTGAGATCTTCTATTTTTTCACATTTAGATGCAATTAATTGCTTAGCCCAGTCACCAGAGAAGCCTGCAGAATAGCGAAACCATCTATGTATAGGTAGCTTCATATTGTCAACAAAACTACCGGACCTGTTCCTTAGCACGTTTTCTCTCGCCGCAGCTAGCTCACTGCCCGTAAGTAAGTCAAGCTGCCCTACATCACTATTACTTTTCATTTAATCACTCCCACTCAATCGTCGCGGGCGGCTTGCTGCTGACGTCATACGTCACGCGGGAGACGCCGCTGATCTCGTTGATGATGCGGTTGGAAACCTTCTCGAGCAGCTCATACGGGAGATGCGCCCACCGTGCGGTCATGAAGTCGATGGTTTCGACGGCGCGCAGGGCGATGACCCATTCATAGCGGCGGCCGTCGCCGACGACGCCGACGGATTTGACCGGCAGGAACACGGCGAACGCCTGGCTGGTCTTGTGGTACCAGTCAGCGTTGTGCAGTTCTTCGATGAAGATGGCGTCGGCTTCGCGCAGGATGTCGGCGTACTCCTTCTTCACTTCGCCGAGGATGCGCACGCCGAGGCCCGGCCCCGGGAACGGGTGGCGGTAGACCATGTCGTAGGGCAGGCCGAGTTCGAGGCCGAGCTTGCGCACTTCGTCCTTGAACAGTTCACGCAGCGGTTCGACCAGCTTGAGCTTCATGGTCTCGGGCAGGCCGCCGACGTTGTGGTGCGACTTGATCACGTGGGCCTTGCCGGTCTTGCTGGCGGCGGATTCGATCACGTCCGGGTAGATGGTGCCCTGGGCGAGGAAGTCGACGCCATCGATCTTGGCGGCTTCACGGTCGAACACGTCGATGAAGGTGTTGCCGATGATCTTGCGCTTGGCTTCGGGGTCGTTCTCGCCACCCAGCTTGGTGAGGAATTCCTCTTCCGCGTCTACACGGATCACTTTGACGCCCATGTGGCTGGCGAAGGTGTCCATCACCTGGTCGCCTTCGTTCTTGCGCAACAGGCCGTTGTCGACGAAGACGCAGGTGAGCTGGTCGCCGATCGCCTTGTGCAGCAGCGCCGCGACCACCGAGGAGTCCACGCCGCCGGAGAGGCCGAGCAGCACGTGGCGGTCGCCGACCTGTTCGCGAACGCGCTCGGTCAGGTCTTCGATGATCTGCGCCGGAGTCCACAGGCGTTCGGCCTTGCAGATATCCAGCACGAAGCGCTCGAGAATGCGCTGGCCCTGTAGGGTGTGGGTCACTTCCGGGTGGAACTGCACGCCGTAGAAGCGCTTTTCCGGCCAGGTCATGGCGGCGATCGGGCAGCTCGGCGTGGAGGCAGTGACGGTGAATTCCGCCGGGGCGCGGGCGACCTTGTCGCCGTGGCTCATCCACACGTCCAGCAGCGCCCCGCCGTCGTGGCCGACATGATCCATGATCCCGCCGAGCAGGTCGTCTTCCGCCGCGACGCTGATCTGGGCGTAACCGAACTCGCGCTTGTTGGAGCCTTCAGTGGCGCCGCCGAGCTGCTCGGCCATGGTCTGCATGCCGTAGCAGATACCGAACACCGGCAGGCCCATCTCGAACACGCATGCCGGCGCCCGCGGCGAACCCAGCTCGGAGACCGATTCCGGCCCGCCGGAGAGGATGATGCCGTTGGGATTGTATTCGCGGATCTCTTCTTCGGTGATATCGAAGGCGCGGATCTCGGAGAACACGCCGATCTCGCGCACGCGGCGGGCGATCAGCTGCGTGTACTGGGAGCCGAAGTCGAGGATCAGGATCTTGTGCGAATGGATGTCGGTCATCGGATGAGCCCTGGAAGTGAACCTAAAACAAGCAACGGCGCTGTTAGGCGCCGCTGATGAAGCCGGAAATGGCTAGAAACTGATTCGATGGTCGAGCCCATGCAAGACGAACTCGACCATGAGAAGAAACCTTTCGAGCGATGCTCAGGGGAGGCGAACGGCGGCGAGATAGCGGAGTTTACGTGGTTGTAAATGAGCATATCGAGCCGCCGTTCAACAAAGCCTGAGCGAGCGCAGAGGGTTTCTTAAGCTCCGCGATAATTGGGAGCTTCTTTCGTAATCTGCACATCATGCACATGCGACTCGGTAATGCCGGCGCCGGTGATCTTGACGAACTCCGGCAGCGTGCGCATCTCGTCGATGTTATGGCAGCCGGTGTAGCCCATGGAGGCGCGCAGGCCGCCCATCATCTGGTGGACGATGGCGCTCATCTGGCCCTTGTAGGGCACGCGGCCTTCGATGCCTTCCGGCACGAGCTTCTCGACGCCTTCGTCCTTGCTCTGGAAGTAGCGATCCGAGGAGCCCTGGGTCTGGGACATCGCGCCCATGGAGCCCATGCCGCGATAGGCCTTGTAGGTCCGGCCCTGGAACAGTTCGACTTCGCCCGGCGCTTCCTCGGTGCCGGCGAGCATGCTGCCGAGCATCACGGTGCTGGCGCCGGCGACGATCGCCTTGGCGATGTCACCGGAGTAGCGCACGCCGCCATCGGCGATCAGCGGGATGTCGAACGGCTTGAGCGCTTCGGCGACGTTGGCGACGGCGGTGATCTGCAGCACGCCGACGCCGGTGACGACGCGGGTGGTACAGATGGAGCCGGGGCCGATGCCGACCTTGACCGCATCGGCGCCGGCTTCGGCCAGCGCCACGGCAGCTTCACCGGTAGCGATGTTGCCGCCGATCACCTGCAGGTCCGGGTAGTGCTCCTTCACCCAGCGCACTCGCTCGATGACGCCCTTGGAGTGGCCGTGGGCGGTATCGACGACCAGCACGTCGACGCCGGCTTCGACCAGTGCGGCGATGCGGTCCGGGGTTTCCGGGCCGGTGCCGACGGCGGCGCCGACCAGCAGACGGCCATCGGCATCCTTGGCAGCGTTCGGGTAGGTGCGGGCCTTTTCGATGTCACGCACGGTGACCAGGCCGCGCAGGTGGAAGTCCTTGTCGACGACCAGGATCTTCTCGATGCGGTTTTCCTGCAGCTTGGACTTGATCACGTCCAATGAGGTGCCTTCGAGCACGGTGACCAGCTTGTCGCGCGGGGTCATGATCGCTTCGACGCTGTCGCTGTGATCCGGCTGGAAGCGCATGTCACGCCCGGTGACGATGCCGACCAGGGTCTCGCCCTCGACCACCGGGAAGCCGGAATAGCCGTACTCGGAGGCCATCTCCAGCAGGTCCTGCAGCTTGGCGTTGGGACCGACGGTGACCGGGTCCTTGACGATGACGCTCTCGTGCTTCTTGACCTTGCGGACCTCGGCGGCCTGCTGGTTGATCGACATGCTCTTGTGAATGATGCCGATGCCGCCTTCCTGCGCCATCGCAATCGCCAGACGCGCTTCGGTCACGGTATCCATGGCCGAAGAGAGCAGCGGAATGTTCAGGGTCAGGTTGCGGGTCAGGCGGGATTTGAGGTCGACGTCTCTGGGCAGGACATCCGAGTAGCGGGGTACGAGTAATACGTCATCGAACGTAAGAGCTTCTTGCGCTATACGTAGCATGGTCGGAAACCCAATTTGGCAGGTGGTGGGGAGCCTGTGACAGCCTGCGGCACCGCGATGGTCCTTGAAGGTGAATGCCCTGGGACAAGCCTGTGGGGACCGTTCTTGCAGTGTGGACTCGGCAATGAACCGGGAGCCGCGAAAAGTTAATCGCGCATTATAGTCGCTTGGCCGACGCTGCTCAATGGCAGTCGCGGGTCGCGTCGTGTCGTCGAGTCGGGGCGATGCCGGGCGGCTTCGTGTTAGTCTGGCCGCCATTCGTCATTCACACGTTCTCTTTCCGGATCACGCCATGTCCGCGTTCACGACAACGCCGTCGCCGCAGGCGATCTCCGTCAGCGATCTCAACCGCCAGGCCCGCCAGATGCTGGAGCGCGGCTTCGGCGACTGCTGGGTCGAGGGGGAAATTTCCGGGCTGGCGCGGCCCGCTTCCGGCCACATCTACTTCACGCTGAAGGATGCCAAGGCGCAGCTCAGGTGCGCGTTCTTCCGCAACCGGGCGAGCCTTTCCCGCACGCCGTTGAAGGATGGCGACCGGATCAAGGTGCGCGGGCGGGTATCGATCTTCGAGCCGCGGGGCGATTACCAGTTGATCGTCGATGCCGTGCAGCCCAGCGGCGAAGGCGAGCTGATGGCGGCCTACGAGCGACTGAAGCGGCAGTTGACCGCCGAAGGCGTGTTCGCCAATGCCCGGCCGCTGCCCTACCCGCCCCGGCATCTGGCACTGATCACCTCCCCTACCGGCGCGGCGATTCGCGATGTGCTGGCGGTGCTGCGGGCGCGCTGGCCGATGGTCCGCGTCAGCGTATTTCCGTCGCCGGTGCAGGGCCGGGAGGCGCCGCCGGCGCTGATCCGGGCGCTGGCCCTGATTAATCGTCAGGTGAGAACCAATCGTCAGGCGCGGCGGGAAGACGCAAGCGACCCGTTCGACGCGATCCTGATCACCCGCGGTGGCGGCAGCCTGGAAGACCTGTGGGCGTTCAACAATGAGCATCTGGCGCGGGCGATCTTCCATTCGAAGTTGCCGGTGATGGCCGCCATCGGCCACGAGGTCGACGTGACGCTGGCCGAGTTCGCCGCCGATGTCCGCGCGCCGACGCCCTCCGCCGCCGCCGAGCGGCTGGTGCCGGATCGCCGCGATCTCGAGGCGACGCTGAATCAGCAGCGGAGAAGGCTTCATCAGGCCTGGCGCGGGCGCTTCAACGCCGAGTCCCAGCGGCTCGATCATCTGCGCGCGCGGCTGCGCCATCCCGGCGAACGCCTCGCTCAGCAGCGTCAGCATCTGGCGGGGCTGGATCGCCGGCTGCAACTGGCGATGCGCCAGCGCCTGCAACGCGATCACCAGCGGCTGGAGGCGGTCACTCGGCGCTTCACGCTGCATGACCCGAGCCGGACGCTGCGCCAGGCTCGCGAACGGGTCGAACAGCTCCGGCAGCGGCTGGAAGCCGGTCAGCGGCGGAAACTGCAGCAGGAGCGCCAGAACCTGCAGGGAATCGCCCGCGAGCTCAATGCGGTCAGCCCGCTGGCCGTGCTGGGCCGGGGCTATTCGATCCTGCAGGACGACCGCGGCCAGGTCGTCCGCGCCGCCAGCCAGACCCAGCCCGGCCAGACGCTGACGGCCCGTCTCGGCGAAGGCCGCCTGAAGCTGGAGGTGAAGCGGCGGCTGAAGCGCTGATACATCGAGAAGACAGAGCGGTTGCCGCTCGGTAATCGACGACAAGCCATCGGCAAAAAGCCACCGCCAGCAATTCGCTCATCGCCGGCGGTGGCTTTCGACTTTCCTGTACTCGATTGCGAGCGGCGTCAGCCAGTCGGATCCGGCATTGCGCTCGGCTTGAAAGAGCCGGGATCGAGGTCGTGACGCGCGAGCAGCTTGTAGAAGTCGGTGCGGTTGCGTCCGGCGATGCGCGCTGCCTGGGTGACGTTGCCTTCGGTGATCTTGAGCACCTTGATCAGGTAGCTGCGTTCGAACCCGGCGCGCGCCTCGCTGAACGAGGGCAGCGCGTTCTCCTCGGCGGCCAGCGCCTGCGACACCAGCGCTTCCGGAATCATCGGCGTGCTGGTCAGGGCGACGCACTGCTCGACCACGTTGACGAGCTGGCGCACGTTGCCGGGCCAGCCGCTGGAGGCGAGCAGGTTGAGCGCTTCCGGCGAGAAGCCTTTGACGAACGGTTTATGCCGCGCCGACACCTGGGAAACCATGTGCTTGGCCAGCAGCGGGATATCCTCGGCCCGCTCGCGCAGCGGCGGCAGCTTGAGATTGACCACGTTGAGGCGGTAGTAGAGATCCTCGCGGAAGTCGCCTTCGTGCATGGCGCGGTCGAGATCGCGGTGGGTGGCGGAGATGATCCGCACGTCGATCGGAAACGACTTGGTGCTGCCCAGCGGGCGAACCTGGCGCTCCTGCAATACGCGCAGCAGCTTGACCTGCAGCGGTAGCGGCATGTCGCCGATCTCGTCGAGGAACAGCGTGCCGCCGTCGGCAGCCAGGAACAGCCCTTCATGCTGGCTGACCGCGCCGGTGAAGGCGCCGCGGGCGTGACCGAACAGCTCGCTTTCCAGCAATTGCTCGGGCAGTGCGCCGCAGTTGATCGCCACGAACGGCTTGTCGGCACGCGAGCTGGCCTGATGCATGGCGTTGGCGAGAAGCTCCTTGCCTGTACCACTGGGGCCAGTCACCAGCACGCTGACATCGGAGGCGGCGACCATGTAGGCCTGTTCGAGCACGCGCTCCATCTGCGGGCTGCGGGTAATGATCTTCGAACGCCACGCTTCGCCGCCCTCGCCTCGCGTGGTCGGGGTCTGCTTGAGCGCTTCGTCGATCGCTTCGAACAATTCGTCGCGATCGACCGGTTTGGTCAGGAAGCTGAACACGCCCTGGCGAGTGGCGCTGACGGCATCCGGTATCGAACCGTGGGCAGTGAGGATGATCACCGGAATACCCGGCACCCGCCGCTGCAGCTCGTGGAACAGGGTCAGCCCATCCATTTCGTCCATGCGCAGATCGGAAAGCACCAGATCCGGCGAGGTCTCTTCGATGTGGGTCAGCGCTTCGCGACCGCTCTCCGCCGTGGTCACCCGGAAGCCGCGGCTTTCCAGACGCATGCCCAGCAGCTTGAGCAGGCTGGTGTCGTCGTCGACCAGGAGAATGTGGGCGGTGTTGCTGCTCTTGCCCGGCTGCATGGCCGGGGTTCTCACCGGTCGGGTCTTGGGTGTTTCGATATTCAATGACATGGGATGGGCACCTCCTGCCACCGCTTCACCCTATCGATGCCGATAAAGGCGTGTCACGCTCGATGTGACGCGGTCGTGCGACGCCGGTATTGCCTGGGTCGCACGGATGGCCTGGTTTTACGTGTGTGTTGATATTCGCGGGGATCTTGTCTTGAAGATCGGTCGCGAGCGTCCTCGGAGATCAATCGCGTGCGTTGATGGTCCGCTCGATGTCGGTCAATGCATCCAGCTTGTCCGACATCTCCTGGAGTTGTTGTTTTAGTTTCTCGTTTTCGTCTTTCAGTGCCTGCGTGTCGTCGCGCCGACCGCCCTGACTCCCACCCCGCTGCGCATAGAGCTGTCGCCGCGCTTCCAGACCGTTCAGCCATTGCCGAAGCAGCGGCTGCAATCGGGAAGGTGCGGCGTCGATGGAGGCCTTGTAGAGATCGGAGGCTTCCCGCCATTCGCCGGGGCCATCCCAGGAGAGCACCACGGCGCGCACGGCCTTCTGGTCCATTCGGCCCTGGCCGACCCTGGCCAGGGTCTCTTCGCGCCAGTCGTCATCCCCGCGCTGCGCTTGCAGGCCGAACTCGACCCAGGTATCGACCAGGCATACGTTGTCGGCGTAGGTCGGGATCTCGCCGCAACCGTAGGGCACGGGCTCACTGGTAAGGGACTGACAGCCTGCCAGCGCCATCACGCCGAACAGGGCAAGCGTCGTTCTCATTTGACTGACCATGTTTCCTTCCTTGAATCACCGCCCGGCAGCGTCTCGTCCGGTGCGGCGTCATTTTCGTATTGCGTTCCATGCATCGGGAAATCCGCCCACGGCAGGGTAAGACGGAAGCAGACCGGCAGCTCGGCATCGTCCACCAGCGCCAGTTGGCCATCCTGCAACTTGGCGCAGTCCGCGGCGACCGAAAGCCCGATGCCCGATCCCTTCAACGGGCCCTTGCGCCTCACGCTGCCCTGGTAGAAGGCTTCGAACAGATGCTCGCGATCGGCTTCGGCAATGGGCTCGCCGCTGTTGGCGACATCCAGTACCAACCAATCATGCTGGTTCGAGACACGAATCACCAATTGACCACCGTCGTCGCCATAGGCGATGGCATTCGAGATCAGGTTGTCCAGCACGCGCGCCGTTCGCTCACGGTCCGCCTGCCATTTCAGCGGATGATGCGGGCTCTTGACGCGCATCCCCTTGTTGTCGAGCGCCAGCCGGTGCTTGGACAGCACTTCCTGGATCACCGTCGCGACATCGAACGAGGTGACTTTCATTCGGCGGCTGTTCTGCAACAGATTGTAGTCCAGCAACTGCTCGATCAACGTCTGCAGTTCCTGCCCGTTCTCGTCGATCAGCCTGACGACTTCACTCTGGCGCTCGTTGAGCTCGCCGGCCACACCGTCGGACAGCAGCGAAGTCCCTTCCCGGACGCTGGTCAGCGGTGTTTTCAGCTCATGCGACATGTGGCGCAGAAACTGCTGTTTCTGGGCTTCCAGCTCCGAGAGCCGCCCGGACAGCCAGGTCAGCCGGTCACCCAGTTGGACCAGCTCCGCCGGCCCCTGGATACGGATCGGCGTGTCGCTGCATTCGCCGCTGCCCAAACCGAAGATACGCCGTTCGAGCTGGCGGATGGGACGCGTGATCAACCAGGTGAAAAACAGCATCAGCATCAGGCTGGCGGAAACCAGCGCCGCGGTCTGCATCCACAACCGCGCCTTGACCGCATCCGCCTGCTCGCGAATATTGGCGATGCGCGTGTCGATCAGATCGTTGGTGGCTTTCCTGACCGCATCGGACTCCGAGGCAAAACCGGAGAAGCGCTCCAGAAACGCGCTCATATCCTCCACCGAGGCCTGGGGCAGATAGCGCAACTGCTGGTAGCGCTCGGCCAGCGACTGAAAATCCGGGTTATTGCGCATCAACGACTCATGCTGTTGCAGCAGCTCGCCGAACTGTCGAACCTTCTGATCGTAGATGTCGCGCAGCCCTTCTTCCTCGATGACTGCGTACTGGCGGGCGCTGCGCTCCATTTGCAGCGCCAGCGTACTCAACATGCGTGCCCGGCGCGTCTCTTCGACGGCTTCCCGGGCGCTCTGGTCGGCAAGCGTCGACAGCTGCGATAACGCCTGCCCGGCCTGAAACATCAGCACCGCTATCGGCAACATGACGACGACGAAGGCCAGCAACACGAGTTGCAGTAGCGAGCGAGGACGCCAGCGTCGGGAGAGCTTGGTGGTCATGAAAATCGCTCTATGCAGGATGCCCATCGGGGTCATGGATCGTTCCGCAAGAATAGCATTATTATTGAACGCCCATTCGGGCCATACGTGGTGGGTTCGAGAAACCCGCACAAAAAAAGAAGGCCGGCAGAGCCGGCCCAAGGTACGCAGGGAACTGAAGGGTCGAGAACGACCTGGAAACACTGCCTGAATCAGTCATTCGAGATCGCTCCCCTGGCCCGAAGGGCCCGAGAGCCCCGAAGGGCTCGAGAGCCCCGTAGGCCCCGAAGCCGGTATTCGATTCGGCCATTCAGGGGCTATCGAATATCGTGGCGGCGAGCCGCTGCTTCGTGTCTGAACCGGTCGCCTGGCTTTCCGAAAGCGTGATTATGAAAAACGTTTCGAAAAACGCTGCGACCGGTCGCAATGGGTCCCCTCTTTCGAGGGGGAAGGCATCCTTGCCGGGGCATCCTTGCCCTAATGGTGCATCTCCTTGCCCGATGGGCCGCACCCGTCTCATCGCAACCTAAGTCACACATCGCGTGGAGCAGACGCTGTCGAATCTTGCCAGGCCCTGCACAGGGTAGTTGGGGGCCTGAGAAGATCCGCCGAGATGACTTCCGGAGAGATCATCTCGTCGCTCTCGGTGAACAGTATTGCGACAGCCGTGCCAGTTTTATAAAAAACTATTTAAATCAGTAACTTAAATACGTAGAATTATTCGACAACGGATTGCCGGCAGTCTCTGCCCCGAAGAAACGCAAAAACGGGCTCAAAAACGTCTCCATAAGCAGACACCTTTTCGCCCTATTCAGAATATAAGAAAAAAATCAAAAAGTTACAGCGTCTCCATTTGGATACGCCAAGGCGCAATCTACGCGGTCAGGGGTGTCGCTCTAGAGCGACTTCAGCAAGACCTTGGAGCGTCGGGCCTGGTTATAGGTCTCGCGCTTCAAAGCAGGGAGCGCTTCCGGCGTGGCCAGGGAGAAGCCGCGTTCGACGAACCAGTGCGTGGTATGCGTGGTCAGGGCGAACAGCTCAGTGAGCCCTTGTCGCCGGGCGCGACGCTCGATCTCGGCAAGCAGCGTCTCTCCCCGGGCACCACGCCGATAGTCGTCGTGCACGGCCAGACAGGCCAGTTCACCCATTCTGGCGTCGGCGTAACTGTGCAACGCCGCGCAGCCGATCGCCATGCCGTCGCGGTCGATCACGATGTAATCCTCGATCTCGTGCTCCAGCCGCTCCCGGGTCCGGGCCACCAGCATGCCGCTGGCCTCGAGCGGCTTGAGCAGCGCGAGCAGGCCGCCGACATCGTCCAGCACCGCCTGCCGCAACTGCTCGTAGCGGTTCTGGGTGATCATGGTGCCGACCCCGTCGCGGGTGAACAGCTCGCCAAGCAGGGCGTCGTGGTCGTGCCAGGAAAGCAGGTGGGTACGGCCGACACCGTGACGGGCCGCGCCGCAGGCCGCGCCCAGATGGCGGGCAAGCTCGCTGCCGGGTGTCGCCCGCTCGCGCAGGGTATCGGCTTCGTCAGGTGTCAGCTGGCGCTGCAACTGGCCGCTGTCGTCGTGCAGCCCGGCCGATTCACCCAGCAGGATCAATTTATCCGCCTTGAGCGACACCGCGACATGCTGGGCGATCTCCGAGGCGTCGAGATCGAAGACCTCGCCGGTGCGGGAGTATCCCAGCGGCGGCAGGATCACCAGATTGCCACCGGCGAGCAGGCTCTCGATCGCCTGGCTGCGCACGCGGCGGACTTCGCCGCTGTGATCGAAATCCACCCCGCCGCGCACGCCCAGCGGCTTCGCCGTCACCAGATTGCCGGAGACGGCAGTGAGTTCGACACCATGCAGCGGCGTATTGGGCAACCCCAGCGAGAGCTGGGCTTCGAGTTCGAGACGGTTTACCGCGGCAATGCGTTCGACGTGATCCATGACCTGGCGATCGGCGACCCAGCGCCCGCCGATGCGCACCGGCGTGATCCCGGCCGCTTCCAGCGCGGCGCCGACCTGCGGCCGGATGCCATAGACCAGCACGACCCGAACGCCGAGCGTATGCAGCAACGCCAGATCCTGCAGCAGCTGGCCACGTCGCGACGACGCCATCGCCTCGCCTTCGACCAGAATGACGAAGGTCTTGCCGCGGTGGGCGTTGATGTAAGGCGATGAATGACGAAACCAGTCGACGAAGGGAAAACGCGAGTCCAAGGATTAGACGCTCCGGCTGTGGGCTATGAGGCATGACCCGCGAGGGGTCTGCCTCGAACTATACCAGAGCGTCTTTGGGTCGGTAGACCAGCACCGACGGCTACGGGTCGGTAAATGCGAATCGGCTTTAGCCGAACATGCCCTTGAACATGAAAAAGAAGGCGATCGACAGCAGCGCGCCCGCCGGCAGCGTGATCAGCCAGGAGAGCACGATCGAGCCGAGCACGCGCAGGTTGAGTGCGGCCATGCCGCGCGCCAGGCCCACGCCGAGCACGGCGCCGACCAGGGTGTGCGTGGTCGAGATCGGCAGGCCGGTGCCGGAGGCCAGCACCACGGTCGACGCGGCGGAGAGCGTCGCGGCGAAACCGCGGCTCGGGGTCAGCTCGGTGATGCCGGTGCCGACGGTGGCGATGACCTTGTGGCCGTAGGTCACCAGGCCGACCACGATCCCGCCGCCGCCGAGCACCAGCACCCACCAGGGCATGGCGGCAGCGCCGGAAACACCGCCGCCGTTCTCGACCACGCTGATCACCGCCGCCAGCGGACCGACCGCGTTGGCGACGTCGTTCGAGCCGTGGGCGAAGGCCATGGCGCAGGCGGTGAACATCATCAGCACGCCAAAGATGCGCTCCACGCTGGAGAAGTCGTAGTTGCTGCGGGCACGGCGGTCACCGCGGTTGATCCGGTTTTCCAGCAGCAGGCCGAACATCATGATGATCACGCCGAACGCCACCGCCAGCAGCAGGCTCTCGCCAAAGGTCAGCTGCAGGCCAACGTGGGACAACCCCTTGACCAGGGTCACCATCGAGACGATGAAGCCGACCAGGAAGATATAGCCCGGCACATAGCGCTTGGCCGCCGCGAACGGATCGGGGTTGTCGAAGATCAGCACCTGCACCGAGCGGAACAGCATGAAGGAGAACACGCCAGCGATCAGCGGCGACGTTACCCAACTGAGCGCGATCGTTCCCACCGCGCCCCAACTGACCGATTGCACGCCCAGCCCGGCCACCGCGAAACCGACGATGGCGCCGACGATCGAGTGCGTGGTGGAAACCGGCCACCCCTTCAACGAGGCGATCAGCAACCAGGAGCCTGCAGCAAGCAGCGAAGCCAGCATGCCGTAGACCAGCATCTGCGGGTCATTCTCGAGCAGGGCCGGGTCGATGATGCCTTTGCGGATCGTTTCGGTGACCTGCCCGCCGGCCAACCAGGCGCCGAGGAACTCGAAGATCACCGCAATGACGATCGCCTGCTTGATGGTGATCGCCTTGGAGCCGACCGAGGTTCCCATGGCGTTGGCGACGTCGTTCGCTCCAACCCCCCATGCCATGAAGAAACCGAAGACACAGGCAAGAATGATGAAGACATCACCGTATTGCGCAATGATGGACATAGGCTTTTATTCGCTTGAGTGGCGTGACGAAGGCGTAGAATGACGAAGCCCGCGATCAGCGGGCCGTCAGTATCTGCAGGCGGCTGCCCACGCGCTCGGCGCGGTCGGACAGCTCGCCGATCCATTCGATGATTTTATAGAGAAAGATGACATCGACCGGCGGCAATTCCGCCTCGAGCTGGAACAGCTGGCGACGAATATCGATCTGCTGGTCATCGGCCTGGTGTTCGAGATCATGCAGCTCCTTGATCAGCTCGTGCATGACGTCGGAGACATTGCGGCCAAAGCCGGACTCGAGCAGGTCTTCGAGCTCCTCGAGCGCCTTGCGCGCCTGGTCGACGGTGGCCACGGCGGTACGCAGATAGCCGCGCATCGGCTCCGCCAGCGGCTCGGGAATGATCATGTTCCGGCCCAGCATGATTCCGGTGATATCCCGGGCCTTGTTGGCGATCTTGTCCTGGACGCTGATCAGTTCCAGCAGATCGGAGCGCGAGACAGGCAGAAACATGGTATTGGGCAGATTGAGGCGCAGCTGCGTCTTGAGCTCATCCGCATCGTGTTCGAGACGGGTGATCGCTTCGCGGTGCTTGCGCGCTTCTTCCCAATCACCACCCAGCGCGGCATCGAAGAATGGCAACAACTGGCCGGCGCACTCGCTGGTCTTGACGATATGAGCCAGAAGCGGCTGGAACGGCGATCGTCCAAACAGCGCCGAGAACGGATTGGTACTCACCATAACGTGGCCTGGATGCGTTGGAAGTGGCGGCGTCAGTATAATGATTGCATCTGGATGCGTCATGAAAAATTCATGTTGATACCGACGTCCTGTCTTGTATTCGAGACAGCGTTCGTCTTTTGTCCAGGACGGTCTTTCAATTCAGGATGGCCGTTCCTTCAAGAACAGACAATCACTGCGGAGCATGCATGAGCGACGAGATCGAACTCAAACTGGCACTGTCGCCCGAGGGTCCTGCCCGCCTGATCGATCACCCCCTGTTGAGGAAGATGGCCTCGCGCATGGTCTCTCTGGGCAATCAGTATTACGACACCGCCGAGGCGATATTGCAGTCGCGCCGGGTCGCGCTGCGGGTCCGTCGTCAGGGAGAGCAACGTCTGCAGACGCTCAAGAGCGCCGCTGAGAGCCATGGCGGCTTGTCGAGTCGCGGCGAATGGGAGTGGTCGCTGGACGGGGTCGAGTGCAATGCCGCGGGCCTCGATGTGAACGGGCTGCGCGCCCTCGAACACCCCGCCCTCGCCGATCTGGACCTGGCGACGCTGCGCCCGGTTTTCACCACCGATTTCGAGCGTCGGCTCTGGCGTTACCAGGCCGAAGGCAGCGATATCGAGATAGCGCTGGATCAGGGCACCATTCACGCGGGCGATGCCAGTTTGCCGATCTGCGAGCTCGAGCTCGAACTCAAGAGCGGCCACCCCGAGCAGCTCTGGGCATTGGCGCAGGCCCTGTGCGAACCGGCGACCCCGAGGGCAACGCCGCTACCGGCGCGCCCGGCCAACCACAGCAAGGCCAGCCGTGCCGCCTGCCTGGGCAGCGGATGGCCCGAACCTTCTTCGCATCGAGAGGTTTCCGTGGATACGCTGATCGACGCGATCGACAACTGGCAGGACAGCCAGCATGCTGCCTGGCTCGCCAGCGCCGAAGCACAGTGCGAACGGCTCGTTCGCCAGTGGCGGGAAGCCCCTCGTCGACATGACGACCGCCTTCCGGCGATCGAGCGGATTCACACCGCCCTGAACCAGGGGGTCGTACCCTGGGGCGGCCAGGACTGGCTGGCTCTCAGGCGTCAGGATCCCTAGGGTCTGTTG
>NZ_PZJT01000001.1:158825-269618 GCF_003206135.1 Salinicola salarius
CAACAGACCCTAGCGCTCTCGGCATCAATGTCAGGCCGACAAGGCTTGAGTGACGGGAAGTCATCGACCAGCCGATCCAGCGATAGCGGCCGGGCGTAGACATAGCCCTGAATGTCGGTGACGCCCCATGCACACAGAAGGTTCAGGGTTTCGCACTCCTCGACACCTTCCACGACAATGCCGTAGTCGAGGCGCTGACAGAGCGCGATCACTGCCGACAGCACATGGCGCTTGCGCGGCAGCGTGGTGACGTCCGTGACCAGCTCGCGATCGATCTTGACCGTATCCATCGGCATCGAGGTCAACTGCGCCAGCGAAGAATAGCCGCTGCCGAAGTCGTCCAGCGCCACACGGATGCCGGCAGCCCGGATCCGGTCGAGAATGCGAAACGCCTTGACCGGATCGCTGAGCACCGAGGTTTCGGTGACTTCGATCTGGAGTCGATGACAGGGAATCCCGTGGTGGTCCAATGCCTCGAGCAGGGTGTCGAGAAGGCTCGGGTCCATCACCTGGCGCGTCGAGAGATTGACGCTCAACAGAAAGCGGTCGCCGAAGCGCTGACGGATGGCATCGTCCTTGAGCATCGGCAATGCCTGCTTCATCAGCGCTTCCCATAGCGGGGAGATCAATCCGGAACGTTCAGCGACTTCGATGAAGCTGCCAGGCTCCACGATTTTCCCGCCGGGCGCTTGCAGGCGCATCAGCGCCTCGAAGCAGCGCACCTCGCCCTTCGAAACATCGATGATCGGCTGCACGAAGCAGCGAACCCCGCGAGTCGCCAGCGCTCCGCGAATCAACTGCTCGGCCTGGCTGTTCTGTCGCTCCCACTGCCGCAGCGACTCGCTGTAATAGCGCCGCGAGCCGATATCCGACTGGCGTGCATTGGCCAGGGCCAGACGCGACCGATGGCGCCATTCGTCGACACTCACCGGCTCTGACGGGCTCAATACCGCCACCCCACTGACGTGCGACAGCCAGACCTGCTGCCCGTCTATCTCCACCGGTTGCGCGAGCAGCGCCTCCAGGGGTTCGAGAACGTGATCGAGCCGTTCGGCATCACCGATCTCGAAAATCATTGCAAAGGTGTGTTCCGGCAAGGCGGCCAGAGCCACCTGCAGGGGCAACTGGCGGCGCATCTGCTGGACCAGCCCCCGTAGCGCAGTGATCGCGTCCTCAACCGCTACGCCGTCGAACAGCGAGGCCACGTTGAGCAGTTGGAACTTGACCAGCGCCATCGGTGACAGTGGCGAATGCGACAGGCGTTCTCGCAGCAGCAGATCGAGATAATCGCCATTGGGCAGCAGCGTCAACGGATCGACGAGTCGCTGTTCGGTGGTATCGGTCTGGGTGCCGGCCATGCGAGTCGCCACACCATGATCATCGCGCTGGCACAATCCCCGGCATAGCATCATTCGCCAGCTGCCGCGAGCGTCGCGAATGCGGTATTCCACGTTGACCGACGAGGTCAACCCGTCGAGATGCTGGTACAGCGACTGCTGGACCTTGGCGCGATCGTCATCGTGAATCCGCCGTAACCATTCATCGACATCCTGCTGCCCTGCGGCATACGGCAACCCCAGCATGCTGGACCAGCGCTGCGACAACGTGATGTTGCCACTGGCGATATCCCACTCCCAGACACCGTCGTTGGTGGCGGTCAGCACCAGGTTCAGGCGTTGCGTCCGCTCCTCGACGCGAGTCTCGAGCTCGTCTCGTGAGGCCTGGAGATCCCGGATCGTGCGCCGCACCGAATCGAGGACGAAGTTATTGAGCTGAGCCAGCTTCTGCACCGCGATTTCGTCGCTGTCGGTATGGACGTGGAACTCGAAATTGCCGTCCACGGCCTGACATAGCTGGTTGCTGATGGAGTCGACCTCCTCCAGCAGGTGCCGCTCGCGCTCTTCCGAACCCCCAGGCCCTCTTCTCATGCCACCGCCTCCTCCGCGAACGTCATTTCGAATCGACAGCAATCGTCACCGCGATGCCGACAGCGCGTCTCGACCAGCTCGCCGGTCTGACCATACACCTCGAGCACCCGGGGGAAGATGGCGCGGTAGAGCGAACAGAGCCCATTCGGCGAACGGTATTCGACGACCAGCCAGGACGCGCTCTGCTCGACGACCCGAAACTTGTCATTCACTCGGCTACGCAGTTTGGGGTCACGCACACCGGCGCCGAGGGACGCATGAATGGCCGGCTGGCGCCCCAGCAGGGCTTGCGCCGATTCGGCCATCGAGAAGAACATGGGGTAGTGTCGGCGCGTCCATTGGATGAACAGATCCGCGTACAGCGCCATCAGCGCCTCATGATCGAGCTCGAGGTAATCGCCGACTGCAGCGAAGAACGCCAGCGTATCGGCATCGTCGTAATCCGTGTCGATACGTCGCCCGGGCGACGGCACGCCTGCCCGCTCCGCGATCACCTGTACGGCAGTTTCGCCGTAGTTGGCCTCGACATGGTCAATGAGAACACGTTGAATCAACCCGATCATGAAAATACTACCCTCGCGTCAGTTTATGCCTGGGCATGGTACCGGTACATCGCAATGACTCGACGAACTTCAAATGCGCATGAGCTGACGGCCAATGACATCCAGCAATTCTAAGTAATCTTAGTATTATCGGTATCCACGCCGAGAACTGAAATGTGCCGTAAACGAATTGCCAGGCGCGCGCTACGGCGCCACTCAACACCAGGGACGGGAACTCAATCGATGCAATCGGGCGACTCATCGCTACGCAAACGGCTATTCCAGATCATCTTCGAATCGGACACGCCACAGGCCAAGGCTTTCGACATTGCGCTGATCACCCTCATTCTGGTGAGCGTGGGGACCGTCTTCCTCGACAGCGTGCCGGGGCTGCATGAACGCTTCGGAGACATTTTCTATGTCATGGAATGGGGCTTCACGCTGATCTTCACGCTGGAGCTGGCGCTCAGGCTCTACTGTCTCGAACGGCCCTGGCGCTATCTGCGCAGTTTCTACGGCATTCTCGACGTGCTGGCGATTCTTCCGACCTGGCTCAGCCTGCTGATACCCGGCGCCCAATCGCTACTGGTGGTGCGCGTCCTGCGCGTCCTGCGCGTGTTCCGCGTTCTCAGGCTCATGGAGTTCGTCGGCGAGGGCCGCATGCTGATGCAGGCGCTGCAGCGCAGCCAGCGCAAGATCCTGCTGTTTCTGACCACGGTGTTGTTGATCATCACGATCTTCGGCGCTCTGATCTACATGATAGAGCCGCCGGAGGCGGGCTTCACCAGCATGCCGCGTTCGATGTACTGGGCGATCGTCACGCTGACCACGGTGGGATACGGCGATATCGCTCCGGTGACGCCGCTGGGACAGTTCATCTCCGCCTTCATGATGATCCTGGGCTACTCGATCATCGCCGTGCCGACCGGGGTCTTCTCGGCCGAAGTGATTCGCTCGATCCAGCGCGAGCGCTATTCCGAGGAAGCCTGCCCGGGCTGCGGCCGCGAAGGTCACGAGCGCGACGCCAGATACTGCCGCTTCTGCGGGACCTGGCTCAATGAAGAGACGCCGGACCCGAACGCGCGCAACGAGGGCGAGACGCCGGCCAACGACGACCAACCGTCGCACTGACCCTGTCGCACTGACCTTGGGCCAGAGAAACGTTACCGTTGTCATCATTCTGTGACATGACCGCGACAGACTCCTTCGAGCCCGCCTCGAGCGGTGCGTATTCATCGGGAGTCTGTCATGAAATCGTTTCGTTTCACGCTGCGGGGCGGCCTCATCGCCATGCTGCTGCTCTTCGCCCTGCTGACGTCGCTGATTGGCGGCGGCAGCTACCTGGCGATGAAGCAAGCCAGGGATGCCTTCGATTCCGTCCATGCGCTCAATGTCGTCCAGCTCGGCACCGCGCGCGAGATCTACGCGGCGCTGATGCAGACCCGCGTCCTGCTGGACAGCTACGAGACCGACTACAACCGCCTGCGCGTCAAGCCCGCCAAGAAGACCTGGGCACAGGCCGAAGCCACCTTCGACCACGCGAAACAGCGGCTTGCCGACCTTTCCCCGACGGGCGACCCCTCTTCGGAGCGCAGCCGGACCCATCGCGACCTGCAAAGCCGTTTCCAGGCACTGATCGACGACGGCATACAGCCCGGTTTTGACTCGCTCAAGGCCTGGGACGTCTCGGCGTACCAGGCCAGCGTGCAGAGAGCCAGCGACCTGACCGCGGCGCTGGATGCCAGTCTCGCAACGCTGACCGCCGCCGCGAACGCCAACGCGGCGTCGGGCGCCGAGGCCATGGCACGCAACGTTCGTCACCTGCAGCTGGGGCTATCGGCGACCGCAGCGGTCACCGCGCTGCTGGTCCTGCTTGCTTTCTACCTGTTTCAGCGCCATCTGCTGCGCCCGCTTGGCGAAGTCAGACGGCACTGCGCCGATATCGCCCAGGGCAATCTCGGCACGCGCCTGTCGACCCGCGGCGTGCGCGAAATGGCACTGCTCAAATCCGGCGTGGATGCCATGCAGCTCGCGCTGCTGGATCTGGTCTCTCAGCTGCAGCAGGGAAGCCGGGCACTACGTGACGACGCGCTGGAATTGACCGACGCCAGCCACGCCCTCAACGATCAGAGCCGACAGCAGGCCCAGGCGCTGCAGCAGACCACGGCGAGCATGGAAGAGATCACCGCGACCGTCTCGCATACGGCAGAGCATGCCGATCAGGGGCGGGCCCTGTCGGCGGAAAACCAGCGCCGGATCGATTCCAGCGGAGAACAGGTCTCGACGGCGATCAGTGAAATGCAAGCTGCCCGGGCTCGCTCCGAGGCCTCGCTGGAAGTGATCGCCATGATCGACTCGCTGGCTTTCCAGACCAACCTGCTGGCGCTCAACGCATCGGTCGAGGCCGCCCGGGCCGGCACGCAGGGGCGCGGATTCGCGGTGGTCGCCGAAGAGGTTCGCCGCCTGTCGGCTCGCTCCGCCGAGGCCGCCGGAACGATTCGCGAGCAGATCGAAGGCACGCATCGCCAGGTACAGCAAGGCACCCGCGTATTGGTCGACGCCGGGGAAACGCTGACCACGGCCATGGGCTCCAGTCAGCAGCTCAGCGAGCTGCTGGACGGCATCACTCTCTCCTGCCAGCAACAGCGCGACGGCATTCGCCAGATCGACCAGGCCATCAACGCCATTGATGCCGCCACCCAGCGCAATGTCGCGCTGGCGGAGCGGACGCTCCACGCCACGCGGGATCTCGACGACCGCGCTCAGCGCCAGCAGGAACGCTGCGACGCGTTCAAGCTGATGGCACCGCCACCCGCTGCCGCAGCCGCGACGCTCCTACCGGAACCGCTCTCCCCTGCCGCGCCCGCCGATACGGACTCGACCGTCGACTCGAGGTCGGTCGCCGATACGAGGCACAAGGCCCCTGAACCGTTACCGGCTTGATAGAGATTTCGCTCAACGGAAGGCTTCGGAATCGCCCCGCCCTTCGCGGACGATCACCGGCGGGATCTCGCGCAGGTCGACCACGGTGGTCGGTTCGAGCTGACAGGCGCCGCCGTCGATGATCAGCTCCAGATGCGCCCCGAAGCGCTCGCGGATCTCTTCCGCGTCGGTCATCGGCAAGGTCTCTCCCACCGGAATCAGCGTCACGCTCATCAGCGGCTCGCCGAGAGCATCGAGCAGGGCGTGGGTGATCTTGTGGTCCGGCACCCGGACACCGATCGAACGACGCTTGGGATGCAACAGCAGACGCGGCACTTCGCTGGTGGCGGTGAGAATAAAGGTGTAGGCGCCGGGCGTATGCGACTTGAGCAGGCGGAACACGCTGTTGTCGACCTTGGCGTAGGTGCCGATTTCCGACAGGTCGGAGCACACCAGGGTAAAGTTGTGGCGGTCGTCGAGCTGGCGCAGCCACTTGATCTTCTCGATCGCTTTCTTTTCGCCCAGCCGGCAACCCAGCGCATAGCCGGAGTCGGTGGGGTAGGCGATCACGCCGCCCTGGCGCAGGATCTCGATGGCCTGATCGATCAGGCGCTTCTGCGGATTCTGCGAATGAATCTGGAAGAATTGGGTCATTGCACGCTCTCCTGAAACCGCTTTGGAAACCCGCCACGACACGCATGACAGCGGTCGTCCGTAGGATGACCCTCGCTTTTCCGAGCGTCACCGCCTTTCAGCGTAACAGACGCCGCGTCATTCGCCGCAGGCAAAGCCTCGCAGGGACGGATGACACCACACCGGCTTGACGTGGGAACGCGGCGGCGGGCTGATCGTTCCCGGCGACAGCGCACCGCCGGGATAGTGGAAATCGCTGCCGATCGAGCCGTACAGGCCATGGAAGTCGAGCTGCCGGGCCAGATCGTGGGTCGTATCCGGATTCTGGTAGCCGCTGACCAGCTCCGCCGCCTCGCCGCCGGCCTCGATGAAGGCCGAGAACATCAGGTCCCGCTTGCGCCGGGTCATGCCGTAGCGCAGCGGATGCGCAACGACGGCGATGCCTTGGGCGTCGCGAATCCAGCCGACCACCGTCGCCAGCTCCGGCCAGTGCATCCTGACGTCGCCGCGCTTGCCGGCGCCAAGGTAGCGCTTGAACGCCGTCTTGATATCCGGCACCACACCGGCGGAGACCAGCGCTGCCGCGAAGTCCGGCCGCCCCAGCGGGCGCTCGCTTCCGGCTTCCCGCCGCGCCCTGGCGAGCCCGTCGTCCAGGCCGACCTTTTCCAGACGGTGGGCAATTTCTCGGGATCGCAGCTCGCGGGCGTGGGCCAGCGACGCCAGGCCGGCATCGAGGGCGCGGGAGGTGCCGTGGGGCAACAGCGCCACGATGTGAAGCGCGATGCCCCGCCACTGGCAGGAGAGCTCGGCGGCCGCCATCAGGTGGATGCCATGGTGACGGCATCGCTGTCGCGCTTCCTCGACGCCATCGAGCGTGTCGTGGTCGGTCAGCGCGACGTGCGTCATCCCGCGGGCATGGCACAGGTCCGCCAGTTCGGTGGGTGAAAGCTTGCCGTCGGAAGACGTGGAGTGCAGGTGCAGATCGACCCCGCGAACGCTTTCCAGCGTTTCTGGCAGCGTCAACGAACGAGTCTCGCGATCATCGGTGGGAAAAACGCTCATGGGCATGACGCCAGCCAGCGTCTTTGTCAGAATAGATCGACTATGGTGACGGGCGCGACGAGCCGGGTCAAACGTCTGCGCCGCCACCACCCGCCAGAGGCCTAGCCCGTATGAAACTGCTGTTCGACTTTCTGCCCATCGCGATCTTCTTCGCCGTGTACCACCTGAGCGGCGACATCATCATGGCAACGATGGTGCTGATTCCCGCTACCGTGGCGCAATTGGGCATCGTCTGGTGGCGTCAGCGCCGCATCGAGAAGATGCTGCTGATCACCTCGATCATCGTGATCGCCTCGGCCGGCGCCACCATCGCGTTTCGCAACCCGGCCTTCATTCAGTGGAAACCCACCGTCATCAATGCACTGTTCGGCGTCGCATTTCTGCTGTCTCCGCTGTTCGGCGGGCAGACGCTGACCCAGCGGATGATGGGCAAGGCGGTAGCGCTGCCCGCGGCCGTGTGGCGGCGGCTCAATCTGGCGTGGGTGCTGTTCTTCTTCGCCATGGCGGCGCTCAATGTCTATGTCTTCAGCTACTACGACGAGGCGACCTGGGTCGACTTCAAGCTTTTCGGCATGCTGGGACTGACGCTGCTGTTCGTGGTCGGGCAGGCCCTGTTCCTGGCCCGCCATCTTTCGCAATCACAATCGGAGGAAGGTTCCTGATGCTATACGCCATTATCAGTGACGATGTCGACGACAGCCTGGAAAAGCGGCTCTCGGTTCGCCCGGCGCACCTCGAGCGTCTGGAAGCGCTGAAGGACGAAGGCCGACTCGTGCTCGCCGGGCCTCATCCGGCCATCGACAGCGACAATCCGGGCAAGGCCGGCTTCAGCGGCAGCCTGATCGTGGCCGAGTTCGGATCGCTCGAAGCCGCGCAGCGCTGGGCCGACGCCGACCCGTACGTCGCGGCCGGCGTCTACTCACAAGTGCAAGTCAAGCCGTTCAAGCGGGTTCTGCCGTAAGTCGGACGCACCCGTCGCCCCGTTATCCACAACCGCTCGCGTCACGGTTTTGCACAATGGCTGTGGATAACACTGTTAAGATCCCGCGGACGTCTTTCCGTGCCGCCGACAAGCCGCCGCCTGGCGGAAAGTGTTCAATTTTTATACAGCTCGCCGCCTGGCTTTCCTGAAGCGATTGCCTGGCGGCGCTGGACGTGGAAACCATGACCGGCAACTCGGTTCCTCCTCATCGCCATGCCATCCGCTACTCCATCCGACATGCCGAACTGGACTGGCGTGTCGACGATGGCGACGTCGAGGCTCCCTTCTCGACCGCTTACGACGATGTCTATTTCTCGCGTCAGGATGGCCGCGAGGAGAGCCGTTTCGTCTTCATCGACAACAACGATCTGCCACGACGCCTGGCCGCCTGGCGGGCTCGGCGGCCGTTCACGATCGGCGAGACCGGCTTCGGCACCGGGCTCAACATGCTGTGCGCCTGGGCGTGCTTCGATGAGAACGCTCCTGCCGAGGCCAGGCTGCATCTGGTCTCGACCGAGAAGCATCCGCTCACCCGCGAGGCGCTGGAACGCGCCTGGCGCAGCTGGCCGCAGCTGTCGTCCCGGGCCGCTTCGCTGCTCGAGCAGTGGCCCCCGGCCGTGGCTGGTGTCCACCGCCTGCAGCTGGATGCCCGCGTCATCCTGGACCTTCACTTCGGCGATGCCGCGGACTGCCTGTCGCAGCTGGACGGCCAGGTCGACGCCTGGTTCCTCGACGGTTTCGCGCCGTCGAAGAATCCCGACATGTGGCGCCTTGAGCTGTTCGAGGCCATGGCCGCCGCCAGCCGGCCGGGGGCGACCTTTGCCACTTTCACCTGCGCGGGGTTCGTTCGCCGCGGCCTGGCCGCGGCCGGCTTCCACTGGCGCAAGGTGCCGGGCTTCGGCCGCAAGCGGGAGATGCTGCGCGGCGAGCGGGACGAATCGATGCGACCTGCGTCCGAGTCGACGCGACCTGCGTCCGAGACCATTTCCGCTCGAGCGGCGACCCCCTGGTTCCAGCCGCCGCCCGCTCGGCCGGCGGCGCACGTGGCCGTGATCGGCGCCGGTATCGCCGGCACCAGCGTGGCGGCGGCACTGGCGCGCCGGGGCAGTCGGGTGACGCTGGTGGATCGCGCGGGCATCGCGGCCGGGGCATCCGGCAATCCTCAGGCCGCGCTCTACGTCAAACTGGCGGTGGAACCCAATCTCCAGAGCCGCTTCTATCTCGCCGCGCTGCTCTACACGCAGCGCTGGCTGGCGCGCCTCGATCCCCAGCGCCGCTGGTGGTCGGACTGCGGGCTGCTGCAACTGGCCGGGGACGCGCGTGGCATCGAACGCCAGCGCCGGTTCCTGGACCTCTACGATCTGCCGTCGACGGTCGTCTCCGCCAGCGAGCCCGCCGACGCCACGTCACTCGCCGGCATCGATCTGGAAGAGGCTGCCCTCCATTATCCCCAGGCGGGCTGGGTGGATCCGGTGGCGCTGTGTCGTCACCTCGCGGCGACGCCCGGCGTCGAAATACGCCAGGCCGAACTTCGTTCACTGCGGGAGACGGAAAGCGGCTGGCAGTTGCAGCTGGGCCAGAGCCCGCTGTGCGTCGACCAGGTCGTGTTCGCCACCGGCCACGCCAGCCGCGACTGGCTCGATGGCCTGCCGCTGCAATCGGTTCGCGGCCAGGTGTCCACCCTGGCGCTACCGCAGCAGGCCGAGTCCGGCAACGGTCCGGCCCTGGAGCGCGTACTCTGCGCCGAGGGCTACGTGATGCCGGCCCGCAACGGAATGCTCACCTTCGGCGCGACCTTCTCGCCCCACGATGCCGATACGACGCTGCGCGAATCGGATCATCGCCGCAATCTCGACGAGCTGACCCGGACGGCTCCGACGCTGGCCCGCCAGTTTGCCGGAATCAATCCCGCCAGTTGCGGCGGCCGCGCCAGCGTTCGTGCCGCCAGCCCGGACAAGACGCCCTACGTCGGGCCGCTGCCGGACGTCGCACGCTGGCGCAACGACTACGCCGCGCTGGGCAAGGACGCCAGGCGCCGCTTCGAATGCCCCGGCAGCCACTATCCGGGATTGTGGGTCACGACCGCGCACGGCTCCCGCGGCATGGTCAGCGCCCCGCTGTGTGCCGAACTGATCGCCTCACGGCTATACGATGAACCAATGCCGCTGGAACGCGAGCTGGTGGATCACCTCCACCCCGGTCGACGCATCATTGCCGACCTGATTCGCGGGCGCTGAAACGCCCTCTGCGTTCCGGGGAGCCTCCGATTGACGCCGTATTGCCCAAGGGAATCGTCAATCAGGTTTGCTGGCCTCACGAGCCCGGCATGCCGGCCTCTCCCAGATGCGCCAGCGTCTCGCCATCGAGGCAGCGGTAGGTGAAGGAGGGGCGGCCGATCTGGCCGTAATGGAAGGACTCCTCGAGCACGCCGCGATCCACCAGATGCTTGAGGTACTTGCGCACCGATACCCGCGACATGCCGGTGTTCTCGCTCAGCGCCTCGGTGGTGAAAGGTTCGCCGTCCTGTTCGGCGGCGGCTCTCGCCACCTGGGCGAGCGAGTTGGTCGTCAGCCCCTTGGGCAGGTCGCCGGGGCGGGCCGGCTGGGCAGCGACCGAGTCGCGACGGAACAGCGCATCCAGATCGCGCTGGTGTGCGCGCGCCGGCAGCCGGGACAGCCGCCGGTGGGTATCGAGACAGCGGGTCAGGGCCTCCTTGAAGCGCTCGAACTCGAAGGGCTTGACCAGATAGTCGCTGACGCCGAGATGCTTGGCTTCACGCACGGTTTCCATTTCCGAAGCCGCCGTGATCAGCACGATCTGGATATCCCTGGCCTGGCGACGCAGGTCGCGCACCAGCGAGAGGCCATTATGCCCGCGGAGATAGACATCGAGCAGGAGCAGATCCACCGACTCCCGCGCCAGCAAGTCTCTGGCCGCCGGCAAGTCTTCGCACTGCGCCACCAGATCGATGCCGTCAATGCGATTGAGAAACTCGACATTGAGCCGCATCACCATCGGATCATCTTCTACTACCAATACGCGCATGGATCACGTCACTCCGTCGGTTACCCGCGTTACCGCCATCGCATAGGGTACTGTCACCTCGATCAGCGTGCCACGCCCCAGCGTCGAATAGAGAGCCAGCGAGCCACCGAGCGATTCCACGTGCGTCTTGACCATGGCCAACCCATAGCCTCGACCCTCGCCCTTGGAAGAAACCCCCTGCTCCATGGCGAGCCGCTGCTGATCCTCGGCCATGCCTTTGCCGTTGTCCGACACGTGCAGCGAGAGCGCGCCGGCGTCGACGCCCAGTGTCAGGCTCACCTGGGGCGCCTCGCGCCCGGCCACCGCCTCGAACGCGTTCTCCACCAGATTGCCGATGATCGATACCAGCAGATGGATGGTCTCGCTTTCGTCGGGCGCCGGAATCTCGCTTTCCAGATCGATCTCGAACGCCACTCGCCGCTCTCTGGCCTCGCTGCCCTTGGCCAGCAGAAAGCCGGCCAGGACCGGATCCCTGACCCCGGCGATCCGGGCCGCTGCCGGCGCGATCAGGGTGTCGTCCAGCTCACGCAGATAACGCTCCAGGCGCCCCAGATCACGCAACTGCACGAGCCCCAGGATGACGTGCAACCGGTTCTTGAATTCATGGGTGGAGGCACGCAGTGCCTGGGCGTATCGGCTGACGCCGGTCAGCTCTTCGGCGAGCCGATTCACTTCGCTGCGATCTCGCAGCGTCACCACGCTCCCGTCGGCGCCGCGTTCGCCGCGAATGGGCACCCGATTGACGATCAGCGCTCGCCCGTTCAGCGTCAGCCGGCGGTCGAGCGAGGAAACGCCGCTGTCGAACAGCTCCTTTAGCGTCGCGGCCGGAATCCCCGCACCGTCCTCTGCCGCCGAGGAACCCAGCAATTGGCAGGCCGCCGGATTGACCAGCGTGATCTCTCCCTCGCCATTGATCGCCAGAACTCCTTCGTGCAGCGAGGAGAGCATCGCCTGACGCTCCCGAACCCACTGGGAGATCTGGTGCGGCTCGAATCCCAGCAGGATCCGCTTGATATAGCGCGCCAGGCACCAGGCGCCCGAGGCCCCGATCAGCATCAGTAGTGAAATACCCAGCAGCAAACCCTGGCGCCGCTCGGCCAGCAACAGGCCGACACGGCTGAGCGTGACCCCGGTCGAGACGGCACCGATGACCGTGCCGCCGGCATCGAGCACGGGCGAGAATCCGCGAATGCTGACGCCCAGCGTGCCCTCCGAGCGAGAGACGTAGGATTCCCCGGCCAGCGCGGGGTCTTCGTCGCCACCCCGGAAGTGCCGCCCGACCTCGTCGGGATCGGGATGCGTCAGGCGTAGATGATCGAGATCCATGACGGTGATGAAATCCACCCCCAGGCGCTCGCGCAGTCTCTCGATCTGCTGACGCAGGGCGGAATCGGGGTCGTGGACGATGGGGCGGGCGGAGAGCGCCGCCTTGATATCACTGCGGTCGGCCAGCACCGTCGCCAGCCCCATCACCCTCTCGCCCTGGGTGTCCTCGAGATTGGCGCGCAGCTGGTAGTTGAACAACAACAGCGCCACGCCCAGCGTCAGCACGATCATGCTGGCGACCAGGATGAATATCTGGGCACTCAGACGTAGCCGTTTCACGCCACGTTCCCACCAGCCGGGCGCATGGACCCGATCTCGAAAGGCCTGCCGCCGCGTCGAGCCAATTCGGACATCTTCCACTACTCCTCTTTGCGATACCGACCCGCCAGCTGCCCCTTGAGGTAACCAGCCGGTAACCGCCATGGCTTTAGACCATGGTGGTATACCCTCCAGACCAGGCCTGTGCAGCCTTCAAGCACGTTTCTTTCAATAGTTTATAAAGGCTTTAATAATTTCCTAAAACTTGGTCGACACCGTGAGGTCACTATCCTCGGCACCGTACTGCCCGCCGGGCAAGAATCCCGCTTACCGCCCTTTGGGCGAGAATCCATGGGGAGCCAACCATGACTTCAACCGTGACGCAAACTGCACAGGCCGATTCCGGCCATCGAGACAGCTGGCTGTCGACGCCGATTTTCGGCATTCCCCTACCACTTTTCGCCATCGCCACCATTGTCTTGATCATCTCCATGGCGACGGACACGATCCCGACCGGGATGATCGGCGCCCTGCTGGTGATGATGATCCTCGGTGAGCTCATGGGCTTCATCGGTGATCGGCTGCCGATCGTCAAGAGCTATCTCGGCGGCGGCGCGATCCTGGCCATCTTCGGCGCCGCCGCGCTGGTCTATGTGCAGTGGCTGCCGACCGGCGTCGTCGACAACGTGACCCAGTTCATGAAAGGCGGCGGCTTCCTCAATTTCTATATCGCCGCGCTGATCACCGGCAGCATTCTGGGCATGGACTCCCGCGTGCTGGTCAAGGTCGGCTCGCGCTACGCCTTGCCGCTGGTCTGCGCCGTGCTGTTCGCCGCCCTGTTCGCGATCGCCGTCGGCTGGGTGATGGGCTTCTCGCCGCAGGACGCGGTCGTGGTCATCGCCCTGCCGATCATGGGCGGCGGCATGGGCGCCGGTGCGGTACCGATGAGCCAGATCTACGAGCAACTGCTGGGTCAGCCGGCCAGTTACTACATCTCCATTCTGGTACCGGCACTGGCATTGGGTAACGTCTTCGCCATCATCATCGCCGGCCTGCTCAATGGCCTGGCCAACCGCATGCCGAGCCTGACCGGCAACGGCCAGATGATGCCGGGCGTGGAAATCGAAGAGCGCGAGAGCAAACCCGACCTCTCCAAGCTGGGTATCGGCGTCGTCGCTGCGCTCACCTTCTTCGTCGCCGGCGAGATTCTGGGCGGATTCATTCCGCTGCATCCGTACGCGCTGATGATCATTCTGGTCGCCGTTCTCAAGATCGCCAACGTCGTGCCGGAATCGATCAACGACGCCGCGGCGCAGTGGTTCCAGTTCGTCGCCAAGAACTGGACCTTTGCCCTGCTGTTCGGCATCGGCATCGCCTACACCGATCTCGGCCAGGTGATCGACGCCATCTCCATCACCTACGTGCTGATCGTCTTTGCCGTCGTCGCCGGCGCAGCCTTCGGTGCCGGCCTGGTCGGCAAGCTGGTCGGCTTCTACCCGATCGAGTCCGCGATCACTGCCGGGCTGTGCATGGCCAACATGGGCGGCACCGGGGACGTGGCCGTGCTCTCCGCTGCCAAGCGCATGCAACTGATGCCGTTCGCGCAGATTTCGTCACGCCTCGGTGGTGCGCTGATCCTGCTCATCTCCAGTATCGTGGTGCCGCTATTCTTCACCTGAACCGGCTCTGACCGCAACGGCAATGGCGCCCCGTTCTCAAGAACGGAGGCGCCGTTTTGGTTTGCTGATAAACCGATACGCTTGAATTCCCCACCCGATGACGCCTTCCAGAACGGCGCTGAACGACGATCGCCGCGCCGGGTCTCGCGTCATGGATGACGCGAGAGGCGCGTTGGGCAGGATGCCCTTTCGCGCCGACCCGAGCACGGGCGGTTGGCGTTCAGGGGCTCGCCGTCTGGGGCGTCAAGAAAGGGGAGCGCGAGGGGCTTGCCCCTCGCAATAATGAGCAAAAGGGCGGTTGATGCTCGGTCAGTGGTAAGCAAATGCTGCTCGAATTAGTCACCTGGCAAAACGGACACACCGTTTAGCCTTCCTCCTCGTCATCGGCCAGGTCCCGCCCGAAGCTGCGCCATTGGGTCAGGGTCATCACTTCGGTGCTCTCGGTCTGCAGGTCATGAACGATCAACAGCTCGCCCCGCTCCAGTTGTCGCTTGAGATCCCGCACCCAGTCATGCATGTCCGTCGCGACATCGGTGGTGTCGTATCCCTGCCGCGTGACGAACGTCTCCAGCAGCGCATCCAGCGTCTCCGCGGGCAGCATGCGGTGCGGGACTTCGATGAAGCGTCCACTCATGTTCCTGCCTCCCATGACTTCAGCCGTTCGATGAACGTGGCTTCGTCGATCACCTCGACGCCCAGCTCTTCGGCCTTGGCCAGCTTGCTGCCGGCGCCGGGCCCGGCGACGACGGTGGCGGTCTTCTTCGAGACGCTGCCGGCAACCTTGGCGCCGAGCGCCTGCAGGCGTTCCTTGCCTTCGTCACGGGTCATCGCCTCCAGCGTGCCGGTCAGCACCCAGGTCTGCCCTGCCAGCGGCTGCGGCCGTTCGCCGATATCCTCCTCTTCCCAGGTCACGCCCACCTTCAGCAGATCGTCCAGCGTCTCCTGATTGTGCGCCTGTCGGAAGAACGTATGGATATGGTGGGCCACCACCGGGCCGACGTCGTCGACGGCCTTCAAGGCCTCCAGAGAGGCCTCGCGCAGCGCCTGGAGCGTACCGAAGTGGCGCGCCAGGCTGGCCGCCGTGGCTTCGCCCACCTCACGGATGCCGATGGCGTAGACGAAACGCGCGAGCGTGGTGTGCTTGGCTGCCTCGAGGGAGTTGACCAGATTGCTGGCGGACTTTTCCGCCAGCCGGGGAAGCTCGGCCAGCCGCTCGGCCCTGAGCCGGAACAGATCCGCCGGCGTCTTGACCCAGTCGCGCTCGACCAACTGATCGATCAGCTTCTCGCCGAGACCGTCGATATCCAGCGCACGCCGGCTGGCGAAGTGCTTCAATGCCTCCTTGCGCTGCGCCGGGCAGTAGAGGCCACCGGAACAGCGTGCCGCAACCTCGCCTTCCAGTCGTTCGATCTGCGAGCCGCAGACCGGGCAGGCCGTCGGCATCTCGATGGCGCGGGTCCCCTCCGGGCGCTGCGACTCGACGACACCGACGATCTGCGGAATGACGTCGCCGGCTCGCCGCACGATCACGGTATCGCCGATACGCACACCAAGCCGCTCGACCTCGTCCATGTTGTGCAGCGTGGCATTGGAGACCGTCACGCCGGCGACCTGCACCGGCTCCAGCTTGGCCACCGGCGTCAGCGTGCCGACGCGGCCGACCTGGAACGCCACGTCGTTGAGCGTCGTGGTCTGTTCCTGGGCCGGGTACTTGTAGGCGATGGCCCAGCGCGGCGCGCGGGAGACGAAGCCCAGCTCGCGCTGATCGCGCAGGCTGTCGACCTTCAGCACGGCGCCGTCGATGTCGTAGTCGAGCGTCTCGCGCTGCTCGCCCAGCGTCCGGCAGAACGAGACGACACCGCTCGCACCTTCGACGACATCGAGCAGCGGGCTGGTGCGAAAGCCCAGCTCGCGCAATCGCTTCAGGTAATCCGAATGGGATTGCGCGCTATCGTCGCCCTCAAGCCGTGCGACCTGATAGGCGCAGAATTCGAGTGGCCGTTTGGCGGCGATCGAGGAATCCAGCTGCCGCAGGCTGCCGGCAGCGGCGTTGCGCGGGTTGGCGAAGACCTTGTCGCCGTTCTCCCGCGCGCGCTGGTTCATCGCCTCGAAACCCGAATGGCGCATATAGACTTCGCCGCGCACCTCGATCAGCGACGGCACCGACTTGCCGCGCAACTTGAGGGGAATGGAGTGGAGCGTACGCAGGTTGAGTGTGACGTCTTCGCCGGTCCGCCCGTCGCCGCGCGTCGCGCCCTGGACCAGCCGGCCGTTCTCGTAGACCAGCGATACCGCCAGCCCGTCGAGCTTGGGTTCGCAGCAGAAACTCAGCGTCTCCGGATCGCTTTCGAGCTTGTCGGCGACACGCTTGACGAATGCCTCGAGCTCTTCCGTGCTGAACGCGTTATCGAGCGACAGCATCGGCACGGCGTGCGTCACTTCCCGAAAGCGTTCGGCTGGCGAGGCACCGACGCGCTGCGTCGGCGAGTCCGGCGTCACCAGTTCGGGATGATCGGCTTCCAGCGACTGCAGCTCGCGCAGCAGCTTGTCGTACTCGATATCCGGTATCTGCGGCTGATCTTCGACGTAATAGTGGTAGTTGGCATCGTCCAACTGCTGGCGCAGGGCATCGGCCCGTTCGAGGACCGCTTGGGGGATCTGGCTCATGACGCTCGATTCGATCGCTGCACAAAGTGACCCGCATTGTAGCGGAAGCCGGTCATGGCTGCCGTAACGTCAGGGCCGGACCCAGCCCGAGCCCCTGAAACGAAACGACGACGGGGCCTCGAAGGGCCCCGTCGTCAAGTTCGGCTCGGTTCGAGCCTTTGCCAACTCAATTGGCTTGATAGCGATGCAGCCGATGGCGACGCTCGAACTCCTGCACCCGCTGGCGCGCGAACTCGATCGTCTGGGCGGTCATCACGCTGTGGTTCTCGTCCTTGAGTTCGCCACCGAGGTTGCGCACCAGCACCATCGCGGTTTCCAGCATCGCCTCGAAAGCGGCCGCGGTGTCGTTGGCGCCCGGCAGCGGCATCAGGAAGGAAACCCCCGGCGTCACGATTTCCTGCATGCTGTCGAGATCGAAGACGCCCGGCTTGACCACGTTGACCATCGAGAATTGAAGCTCGCTGTCATCGGCTTCGGTCTCGTAGCGATGGAAAATGCCCATCTCGCTGAAACGCAGGCCGCAGGCCAGCATCAGGTTGAGCAGGTCGGCACCGTCGAATCCGTCGTCGGTTCTCGCCAATACGCTGATGACGATGATCTCTTCGGCGTGCGACAGGGTCTCGCGAGCGCGGGCGGCACTCACGTGGTGACGCTTGGCGCGCTCCACCGCCGGATGCGGCGTCACGACGTCGTGTCGTGGCGACACGCTGAGCTCGTCGGCTGGCGCGACGGGCCGTTCGGCCATCTCCGGTTCGACACGGCGTTCCGCAAGGGTCGGCTCGGACTGATCGACCGGTTGCACCTCATCGGCTCCACGGTCACCGTCATACGCCATTGGCGCACCTTCCGGCGGCACCAGCGTCGTGATCTTCAGGCGGCTGGCGTGATCGGCGGCATCGGCCTCCCGAGACGCCGGACCTGGTTGCTGATGGCGTTCAGCTTTCTGAATCCGCGCCGCTTCGGCGTCGCGACTGACTGCTTCCGGTTCACGGCCGGCATCGTCGCGTCTGGCATCGTCGCGTCGGTGACTCAGGCGATGCGCCGAATCACTGACACGCTTGGCACCGGCACGAACGGCATTCTTGAACTTTTGCTGCACATCGACACTGTGCTGCTTGTCGGCAAACGAAGAGCGCGTTCGGCGATCGACGATACTGCTCTGCAGTTCCTCTTTCGGAATTCGCGCCTGCCGCTTGGGTTCGGAAGGCCTGATCGGCTCCGAGCCGTTGCCGCTGCGTTCAAACGTCGCCGGACGTACGACACGTGCCCCTCCATTGGGCAATTCCCAGTTGACCTCGGCCTCGCGGGCCGCCTGCTCCGGATCCCTTTCGGATCCGCCGTCGATCTCACTGTCTTCGATCGTCTGATCGAGGCGTGGAACCCGACGTTGGCGCTGAAGACGACGGAAACCATCGATCACGATGGTCGCCACCAAAACCAGCCCCAGGATGATCAGCCACTCTCTTAGTTCCATGGGTCGTCTTGCCTGTTCGCGGTGCCACTATGCTGGAAGAGGACAACATGCTCATGCATGTCCGCACTAGCATAGCGTGATTTGTCAAAAATGGGCCACTTTTTTTCTTTGTCAAGCGAAGTTTTGCCCACCAGCAATCACCCTTCAATTCATCCCGTGCGCGATATCCTATTACGCCGTAAGCCGGTTTGGCTATTTTCGCCAGTATCAGGATGTATCCGCCATCGATGCCGCTTCTTCCACGCCCACCGATACCAAGCGTGACACCCCCGGCTCCTGCATCGTCACGCCCATCAAACGCTCTGCCGCCTCCATGGCAATCTTGTTGTGCGTGATGAAGATGAATTGCACGCTCTCCGACATTTCCTTGACCAGTTTCGCATAGCGCCCCACGTTCGCATCGTCGAGCGGCGCGTCGACTTCGTCGAGCATGCAGAAAGGGGCCGGATTGAGCTGGAAGATGGCAAACACCAGCGACAGCGCCGTCAACGCTTTTTCGCCGCCGGACAGTAAATGAATGGTGCTGTTTTTCTTGCCTGGAGGGCGCGCCATGATAGCCACGCCCGTTTCCAGCAAATCCTCTCCCGTGAGCGTCAACCATGCAGTCCCGCCGCCAAAGACTCGGGGAAAAAGTGCCATCAGGCCCTGGTTCACTTCTTCGAAAGTCTGCTTGAAACGGGTGCGTGTCTCTTGATCGATACGCTTGATCGCACGCTCCAGCGTTTCGATCGCTTCGCTCAGCTCGGCGTGCTGGGCTTCGAGATAATCGCGGCGTTCGGCCTGCTGCTCGTACTCCTCGATGGCCGCCAGGTTGATGGCGCCGAGCCGCCGAATGCGTTCGCCGGTCTCTTCCAGACGGGTCTGCCAGGCGGATTCCGTGGCATTGGGATCGAGATTTTCCTGTAAGTGTCGGGCGTCCTGCTGCTGTTCCGCCAACGTCTCCTGTTGCGCATCCGCCTTGAGCGTCAACGCCTGCACCTGCATCCGGCCTTCCTGCAACCGCTGGCGGAGCCCTTCCAGGTTGCGCTCGTGCTGCTGACGCTCTATCTCGGTCTGGCGCAGCGTTTCGCCGATCTGGTTGGCGCGATCCCGGCAGCGGTTGAGCGTGGCCTCCTGTCGGGATCGCGTCTCGAGTAATTGCGCCAGCCGTTCACGCTGATCGTCGTCGGGTTCGCGCAAGGTTTCCAGCTGTTCCCGCAGCAGTTCGACGCGTTCGTCGAGTCGCGACAGCTGCTCCCCACTGCGCTCGGCCTGCTGTCGAAGTTCGCCGCGCTGGGCCTCGAGACGTTGACGTTCGAGCGCCAGTTGCTGCTGGGTCTGGCGGGTCTGCTGCTGTTGCTGGCGCAGCTCCGCGAGCCGCGACTGGCTCTGTTCGCGGGCCGCTTGCAGCGCGTCGCGCTCGGCGCTGTTGGCCTCGACCTGATCGAGCGCCTGCTGCCAGCGCTCCCGCGCGCTCTCCAGTTCCAGCTCCTGCTCCGCGTGTCGCTCCTGACCGTGGGCCTGCTCGGCATCGAACTCCTGCAGCCGCGAGGCGACATGTTCGAGACGACTTTCCAGCGTCGCCAGTCGGGTCGACTGCGCCTGACGCTGCTGGGCGATTTCGCGTTCGTCCTGTCGCAACGCTTCCAGCGCCGCTTCGCTGGCCTCGAGTTCGGACTGCCAGCGAGCGATCGCTGATTCATGCTCGGCCAGTGTGGCGTCGAGCGTCGCGATTTCCTCGATCAGGGCATCGCGACGCTGTCGCTGCAGCAGGACGCTATCCGCGTTGGCGTCGTCCCGGCCGAGACGCCGGGCCCAGCCCCGCCCCAGCCACAGGCCATCCTGCGTGATCACGCTCTGCCCCGCGGGAAGGTCGGCGGCCATCTGCCAGGCCGCTTCCGGATCCTCGACGCAATGGATCGCCGACAGCAGCGTCGACAGCGCGCCGGCGCCCTCGACCCGGGCGCCCAGCGATCGGGAAGGCGCGGCCTCCGGTGCCTGTTCCGACACCACCGGCAGTTCTCCGCTGGTCAGTGAATTCAGCGGTTCACGTACTGCTCCCGGATCCGCCAGACGCGCCTTGAGCCACGGCGCGAGCACCCAGGCCACGGTGCGCTCCCAGCCCGCCGTCACCTGAAGACGCTCGGCGACTCGCGGCGCGTTGCCCAGCGGGTGATCGCCGAGCTGTTCGGCCAGACTGGCGTCGTCATCGTTGAGCGCCGCATCGATCAGCGCCTCCAACGAGGCAATCTCTCCCTGGCAGCGATGTCGACGCTCGCGTTCGCCGTCCCTTGCCGCCTGCGCCTCGGCCTGGCTTTGCCGAGCCCGCTCGCGGGACTGCCGATGCGTTTCGCGACGAATCTCCAGCGCCTGCTGCCGTTCGTCCAGCATTGCCAGGGCTTCCCGGAGCGCGTCTCTTTCCGCCTCCAGATCACCGACATCCGGCAGTTCGGATCGCTGTTGCCGGCGCCGCTCCAGTTGGCGGGCCGCCTCTTCGAGCTGGCGTTCGAGACGCCGGATCGTCTCCTGCTCACGCTCGGCCCGGTGATGAGCGTCCCGGTCCCGCTCGCTGAACGATTCCCACTGTTGCCGGTGCTCGTCGGCCCGGGCCTCGGCCTCTTCCAGCTGCAACTCCAGCGTCAGCAGCGATTCATCCGCGATCTCGGCTTCGGGCAGCAGCGTCTCGAGTCGCATGTCGAGTTCCGCACGGCGCGCCTCGTCCTGCTCGACCAGCTGTGCCAGCGCATCGCGCTCGCGTCGGGCGCTCTCCTGATCGTCGGCGAGCTGCTGCTCACGCTGCCGGGCGTGTTCCAGCGACTGCTCCAGCCGGGCGATACCGGCGCCGGTCTGGTAGAACGCGGCCTGATGCGTTTCCAGCTCCGCCGCCACCGCATCGTGGGCCTCCCGGCCTTCCGCCAACCGGGTTTCGCACTGCCGCTGGCCGAGGATCTCGCGCTCGACCTGGATCTCGCAGTCGCGCACGCGCGCCTCCTCTTCGCGCTGCTGGCTGCGCAGCGCGCGTTCCCGCAGTACCGCAAGCTCTCCCCGCAGGCGATGCTCTTCCTCTTTCAGCGTGCGATAGCGTTTGGCCGCTTCGGCCTGACGCTTGAGCCGTTCGAGCTGCTTGTCGAGCTCTTCGCGGATATCGTCGAGACGTTCGAGATTCTCCTGGGTGCGCCGCAGGCGATTTTCGGTCTCTCGCCGGCGCTCCTTGTACTTGGAGATTCCCGCCGCCTCTTCCAGCGTGTTGCGCAGCTCTTCCGGCCGCGCCTCGACCAGCCGGGAAATCATGCCCTGGCCGATGATCGCGTAGGAACGCGGCCCGAGCCCGGTGCCCAGGAAAATGTCGGCGATATCGCGGCGGCGGCATTTCTGGCCATTGAGGAAATAGCTGGACTGGGCCTCGCGGGTGACCTGGCGCTTGACCGCGATCTCGTTGTAGCCGGCATAGGCACCGCCGAGATCGCCGTCTCGATTGTCGAAGATCAGCTCGATGGAGGCCTGGCCGACGGGAGAACGGCCGGTGGAACCGTTGAAGATGACGTCTGTCATCGACTCGCCGCGCAGGGTCTTGGCGGAGGACTCGCCCATGACCCAGCGCACGGCGTCGATGACGTTGGACTTGCCGCAGCCGTTGGGTCCGACGATGGCGGTCATGTTGCTGTCGAACGGCACCGTGACCGGATCGACGAACGACTTGAAACCGGCCAGCTTGATGGACTTGAGACGCATGCAGGGAATCGAGCTCCTGAACCGATATGGCGATGGCGAACTACCCGGTCGGTAGCCCGCCATCGCCGGTTTCGGCAGAGCCTAAGGCACCGTGTGGTCGATATCCAGCGTCAATGTCCTGGCGCCATCGATCTCGACGCCATCCAGCCGCCCGCCGAGCAATGCCGCCATGGCGAAGGCGAACGACTGCCGCTCATACCGGACCGACTTGCCGATGCCGTTTGCCTTGCTATGATGTCGACACCACCTCGGGAGAAGACGATGACAAACGCCGCACCGAGCTATCTGCAGCGCCAGCCGAACCTGCCGCTGATCGACGGCAACTGGGAACCCATCGATGCCACCGATCTGGTCGAGATTCCCCTGCTCGGGCAGGTCGCCGCCGGGCTGCCGATGGAAGCCTGTCTCGACGATGCCACGGTTCATGTCCCCGCGAAGCTGGTCCGTCGAAACACCTATGCGCTACGCGTCCGGGGCGATTCGATGGTCGACAGCAACATCTTCGATGGCGATGTCATCATCATCGAGCGCTATGAGTCGGCCGAAAACGGCGAAACGGCGGTAGTCCTGATCAACAATCAGGAAGTGACACTGAAGAAGCTGTTCATCGAGAAATCCGGTGTCCGCCTGCAGCCCGCCAACGACAGCATGCCGCCTATCTACCTGAAGAATGAGGATGTGCAGGTACTCGGCCTGGTCATGGGCGTGATGCGCAACCCACCTCAGGTGGCCTGATTCCCCGGAATCGCCCCAAGTCTTCCAGGCCGAGCGAAAATCTTCCAGGCCGAGCGAAAGGCTTGAGCCGAGTCAGCCAAGAGATCTCCATGCGCTACCCGATTCCCGATCTTGCTCCGCGTGCGCGACACGCCAATACCGTCGAGATCGAGAAGAGCCGTTTCATCTGCTGGCTCTGTCACGCACCCGACAACGCCGCCTTCGACGCGCTGCTGAACGACGCGCGTTCGACCTATCCCGATGCCAGCCACCACTGTTCCGCCTTCATTGCCGGCGCGCCCGGCGAGCAGATCGCGATCGGCTTTTCGGATGACGGCGAGCCGGGCGGCACCGCCGGACGCCCCATGTTTCAGGCGCTGGAAGGCAGCGGACTGGGGCAGATCGGGGCGGTGGTGACGCGCTACTTCGGCGGTACCAAGCTGGGAACCGGAGGGCTGGTGCGCGCCTACACCCAGGCCGTGCTCAAGGCACTCGATACCCTGCCCCGGCGCGAATTCACCGAGCGTCGCGACGTAACGATCCAGGTCGATTTCAGCAACGAAGCGGAAGCCCGCCGCTGGCTGGCGGAGCACGACATCCCGGTGGTCAGCGCCGACTACGATAGCCAGGGGGCGCGTCTGCTACTGGCGTGGCCGGCCGATGACAGCATTTCGCTGGCCGTGCTGGAGCGGCGCCTGAAAGGAGCACTCGTGCAGCTCTGATCACGCCGTTGTGGTCGTCGTCATGCTTTCCCTGTCGCCCCGCCTTTCCCTTCGCTCACCTCGTTTTCTTGGCAAGCCCCCTGCGCCACCTCGTAGGAGAGCCGTATATGCTCTTCGAGCAGTGCTCGCGCCGCAGCGGTATCGCGTGACATGGCCAGATCGACCAGCTGGCCGTGCTGGTCGTTGAGTGTCTCTCGCATCGCATTGTTGGCCGGCGCCATGCGCCGGTAGCGATCGAACTGGTCGTGCAACTGTTCGATGAAACGCAACAGCCAGGGTGAACCGCAGGGCTCCAGCAGATGACGATGGAACTGCAGATGCATCTGCTCCCAGTGCTCCAGCTGATCCGGCGTCTCGTCGGCCCGCTTGAGACGGTGAAACGCCGCCAGCAGGCCGGCTTCCCATTCATCGTCGCCCGCCTCGAGCGCCTGCGCCAGCGCCTGCCCTTCGAAACGCTGCCTCAGTTCGGCGATGTCGTCCAGCTCGGCACGCGTCAATGCGGGAACCCGGAAGCCACGCTGGTTTTCCTGCACCAACAGGCCATAGGCAGCCAATCGATTGAGCGCCTCGCGCAGCGGGCTGAGCCCGACCCGGTAACGTTGCTTGAGCGTGGTGATCGCCAGCTTCTGCCCGGCGGCGAAACGCCCATCGATCAAATCGCGCTTCAAGGCCGTGTACAGCTGGCTGGCCGTCGTGTTGGCGGTGGGTGCTTCAGCTCTCATAAGTGCTGACCTTCCGATCCAGTGACAGAAACTCACTATCTTGCCGACTCAGGTCTTGACCTGCACAAGAATTCGACGCCATAGTAAAAAATCGATTTTTTACATCATAAACGATTAACATCAATTTACCGTATGACCTTCGCATTCAGCGATGCGCCTTACGATGAATCGGCTCAAAATAATCGAGAAACGCCATGTCCCTCACTTTCGACCACAACAATCCTTATCCCTCTCGCCGTAGCGCCACCTATGCCAATCGCGGCATGGTCGCGGCATCGCAGCCCCAGGCCAGCCAGGCCGGGCGAGACATGCTGGCCCAGGGCGGCAATGCCATTGATGCCGCCATCGCGACGGCGGCGGTGCTGACCGTGGTCGAACCCAGCGGCAATGGAATCGGCGGTGATGCCTTTGCCCTGGTCTGGATTGCAGAAGGCAACGACGGGCATGGCAAGCTCCACGGTCTCAACGCCAGCGGCCACGCGCCGAAGCGGCTGACACCGGAAGCCGTCAAGGCCGCCGGCCACGACGAGATGCCGCTGCACGGCTGGACGCCGGTCACCGTCCCCGGCATTCCTGCCGCCTGGGCCGAGCTGTCGAAGCAGTACGGCAAGCTGGACTTCGCCACTCTGCTGGCGCCGGCAATCCGTATCGCCCGGGAAGGTTTCCCGGTTTCGCCGGTGATCAGCCAGCTCTGGCAACGCGCCGAAATCGAATTTCGTGCCAAGGCAAGCGATCCTGCCATTGCGCCATGGCTGGAGGCCTTCGCACCCGAAGGGCATGCGCCTCGCCCTGGTGAACTCCACCGCAACGAAGCTCAGGCCAGAACCCTCGAAGCTCTGGCCGAGAGCCGCTGCGAAAGCTTCTACCGCGGCGAACTGGCGCAGAAGATCGATGCGTTCTCGCAAGCGACGGGCGGCTACCTTCGCGCCGACGACCTTGCGGATTATCGCCCCGAATGGGTCGAGCCGATCTCGGTCAACTACCGGGGCTATGACGTCTGGGAAATTCCGCCCAACGGTCAGGGCATGGTCGCGTTGATGGCCCTGCGCATGATGGAAGGGTTCGATGTCACGGTCCGCGACGACCCGCAGTTGCTGCATCGTCAGCTGGAAGCGATGAAGCTGGCCTACACCGATGGCCACCATCACATCACCCAGGCCGAGTACATGCGCACGAGCGTCGCTTCGCTGCTCAGTGACGAGTATTCCGATACCCGCCGCCGCCTGATCGGCGAGAATGCCATCGACCCCGAACCCGGCCAGCCGCAGGCCGGCGGTACGGTCTATCTGGCGACCGCCGACAGCGATGGCAACATGGTCTCCTATATCCAGAGCAACTATCACGGCTTCGGCTCCGGCGTCGTGGTGCCCGAAGCCGGTATCTCGCTGCAGAACCGGGGCCACGGCTTCAGCCTCGAGGCGGATCATGTCAACGTGCTGGCGCCCGGCAAGCGCACTTTCCATACCATTATCCCGGGCTTCCTGACTCGAGGCGATACCGCGCTCGGCCCGTTCGGCGTCATGGGCGGCTTCATGCAGCCCCAGGGACACATGCAGGTCGTCATGAATCTGATCGACTTCGATCTCAATCCGCAGGCGGCGCTGGATGCGCCACGCTGGCAGTGGATGGGCGGACGCAAGATCGGCATCGAACCCGGCTATCCGCTTCACGTGATCCGCGAGATGGCGGCACGCGGCCACCAGATGACCATGGCCGTGGACAGTACCGCCTATGGCCGCGGCCAGATCATTCTGCGTGACCCTCGAAGCGGGGTTTATTGCGGCGGCACCGAGCCGCGCACCGACTCCAGCATCGCGGTGTTCTGATCCATGTCTTCGTCTTTGACAACCCAGCGTCATCTGTTCGTGGCGTTCCTGCGCATCGGCCTGCTCGGATTCGGCGGCGGGCCGTCGATGATTCCGCTGGTTCGCGCCGAGGCGGTCACTCGCTATCAGTGGATGAACGATGAGGAGTTCGGCGACGTGCTGGCCATCGGCAACACCCTGCCCGGCCCCATCGCCACCAAGATGGCCGGCACCATCGGTTATCGGGTCGGCGGCGTGGTCGGCTGCCTCAACGCCGTTCTGGCGGTCATCGTGCCGTGCATCGTGGCGATGGTGGTACTGCTGGGGCTGTTCACCCGTTACCGCGATCAGCGCTGGATCCAGGGCATGAGCGAAGGCGTCATTCCGGTGGTCATGGTGATGATGGCCCAGCTCACCTGGGACTTCTTCCAGAAATCCCGCATCGTGCTCGGCTGGATCGCGACCCTGATCATGGGGGCGGTCGCCGGCGGCCTGATCTACGGACTCGGCATTCATCCAGGCCTGGTGATTGGCGCGATCCTCATTGCCGCACTGCTGCGACCGGAACGGTGGCGCAAGCGCAGCGGGGAGGCGAAGTCATGATCTACTGGGATCTCTTCGTCGCCTTCTTCATTCCCAACATCATCGGCTATGGCGGCGGGCCGGCGATCATTCCGCTGGTCGAGAACGAAGTCGTTGGCCGCTATGGCTGGATGACTTCCCAGCAGTTCGCCGAGACGCTGGCGCTGGGCAATACCCTGCCCAGCCCCATCGCTACAAAAATGGCCGGCTATATCGGCTATGACGTGGCCGGCATCGGCGGCGGACTGGTGGCCACGTTCGCCACCGTTGCCCCTTCACTGATCCTGATGCTGGTAGCGCTGGGGACCCTGTATCGCTACCGGGATTCGATCAAGGTCAAGTCGATGAGCCAGTGGGTCAGACCGGTGATCATGGTACTGATGGGCTATCTCACCTGGTCGTTCCTCAACGAAGGCGTCAGTGACTCCGGCTGGATTCACACCGTCATCATCGGCGCGATCGCCGTGGTGATGCTCTGGCGTCTCAAGCTCCATCCGGTGTGGGCCGTTCTTCTGGGACTGATCTATGGAGGGCTACTGCTCGGGTAGAGGCCGAAGCGCGAGCGCTCGCGTCCTCGACAAGCAGCAATACAAGAAGCGAAGAAAGTTAACGGAAAAATTCGATACGACGTCAAAACCTACAAGCCAAACAAGGACAACTCATGTTCTACGACGTACTCCGTAACGCCGCCCAGGGCAAGCTGGGCCGAATGCTCGCCTCCAGTGGCGCGATCGCCTCTCTGACGCTGGGACTCGGCGCGACCGGACTGGCGACCAGCCAGCTCGCACAAGCCGACGACTATCCCGACCATGCCATCGAGTTCATCGTGCCCTGGTCACCCGGCGGCGGCAGCGATGCCCTGATGCGCATCATTTCCAACGCTGCGCCGAAAGATATCGGCCAGCCGATGCCGGTGATCAACATGCCTGGCGTCAGCGGCACCATCGGCCTCAAGGAGCTGGCGCAGAAAGATCCCGACGGCTACACCGTGGGCCAGATCCATGAAGGGCTGATGGCCTCCAACGCCACCGGCCTGACTCAGCTCAACTGGGACGACTTCCAGCCGATCGCCTCGCTGGCCTCATCGCCCCAGTATCTGGTGGTCAATGCCGACAGCGACTGGAAGACCTTCGAGGATTTCGCCGAATATGCCAAAGCGCACCCGGGCGAGATTCGCGTTGGCGCCACGCTCGGCGGCATTCCTCACGTGCACGCGGCGATGATCGAGGACGCCATCGGGGCACAGTTCCGATACGTCGGCTTCGAGGGGACCGGCGCTCGCATTCGCGCGCTGGTCGGCGGCCATATCGACGCCTCGATCGGTGATATCTCGTCGAGTCTGGAGTTCGTCAAGAATGGGGATCTGCGCTTCCTGGCCGTCGGCAGCAAGGAGCGCCTCAAGCAGACGCCCGACGTACCGACCTTCAAGGAACTCGGCTACGACAATCTCAACCTGAGCATCAACCGCGGCATCGTTGCTCCCAAGGGGATCGACCCGGCCAAGGTAGAGACGCTGGCTCAGGGCTTCGAAGCGATGTCCAAAGATCCCGAGTTCATCAAGCGGGTCAATAACACCGGCGCCGAGGTCGACTTCATGGGGCCTCAGGCCTACGCCGACTATCTCTCTGACGTCGACGCAACGATCAAGCGCCTCTCTGGAAAGTTGGCAAGATGAACGCTGGCAAGATGAACGATAACGCCGAGATGGTCTCCCGCCCTGCGCGGGAGGCCAGCAGCGAGCGCGGCAAGGCGCTCGCCAACGTTATTTTCAACATCGCCCTGGCCGCGCTATTCCTCGGGCTTTTCGTGCAGGCCGGCGACTTGCCATCATCGATGTGGGAACCGCTGGGTGCCGGCTCGTTCCCGCGATTGGTTCTCGGGGCGCTGGTGATCTTCAACCTGGCGATCGTGGTGCAGTCGATGACGGCGCTGCGCAACACTGACCGATCGGCGAGCGTCGGTGCAAGACAGTGGTTCCTGCAGCGACGCCTGGCTTTTGCCACCCTGGCGGCATTTTCCGTTTACGCACTGCTCATGCCGTGGATCGGATTCGCTCTGGCGTCGTTGCTGTTCCTGCTCGCGGTCCAGTTCATTCTGGGGGCTCGTCGCGGCCGCCGATTGTTGATCGCCGCGATCATCGCCGTCGTCTTCGGTCTTGGCCTGCACTTGCTGTTCAGCCAGGTGTTCCTGATTTCGCTACCTCCGGGACGCCTGTGGTAATCCGAAGCCGGTAACCCCGGGTCGATCGCCCGGAACTGCCGATCCGAATCGAACAAGATCAACGGGATCAAGAGAGCTTTCCATGCCGATGACAGATGCGCTGCTCAGCAGCGTCGAACAACTGTTTTCGCTGGCGACCCTCGTCAGCATGATGATTGGCGTCGTGGCAGGTGTCGTGGCCGCCGCCATTCCCGGTTTCACGATTACCATGGCGATCGTGCTGACACTGCCGGTGACTTTTACCATGTCGCCGCTTCAGGGCGTGGCCACCATGCTTGCCGTATATGTCGGCGGTGGCTCGGGCGGGTTGATCAGTGCCGCCCTGCTGGGCATTCCCGGCACCCCTTCCGCCGTCGCGACTACCTTCGATGCCTACCCGATGGCGCGCAAGGGTGAGCCAGGACGGGCGCTGGCGCTGGGTATCTGGGCCTCGTTCTTCGGCGCCCTGGTCAGTGCCGTGGTGCTGATCGTCGCCGCCCCGCCGCTGGCGATGATCGCGGTCAAACTCGGCCCCTGGGAGTACTTCTCGCTCATTCTGTTCGCGGTCACCGTGGTGGCGAGCCTGGTGGGCAAATCGATCCTCAAGGGGTTGATGATGAGCCTGCTGGGACTTTTCATCGCGACCGTGGGCCAGGATCCGATGATGGGCGTTCCCCGCTTCACCTTCGGTGTCGACGTGCTGGCTGCCGGTATTCCGTTCCTGGTAGTGCTGATCGGCATCTTCGCGGTCAGCCAACTCGCCAGCGAAGTCGAGAATCCCGAAGAACTCCATCAAGGAAAAGCGCTGGTGGGCGGCAAGATACGATTCCACCCTTTCGCGGTGATGCGTGAAGTGCTGAGCCGTCCGGTGAATCTATTGCGCTCTTCGATGCTGGGCGTGGTCATCGGTGCCGTACCTGGCGCCGGTGGCAGTATCGCCAATCTGATCGCTTACGATCAGGCCAAACGCGCCTCGAAGACACCGGAACGCTTCGGTACCGGCATAGCCGACGGCGTGGTGGCCTCCGAGTCCGGGAATTCCGCGACGGCCGGCGGCGGTCTGATCCCGATGATCGCACTGGGCATTCCCGGCAGCGCCGTCGATGCGGTACTCATGGCAGCCTTGATGGTGCAAGGTGTCAGCGTGGGCCCCAGGCTCATCATGGACAACGCCGACCTGGTCTATGGCATGTTTCTGGCAATGTTCCTGGCCGCCGGCATGGTGCTGGCCTTCTGTCTGATCAGCATGCGCTGGTTTCTGCGGATCACCGAGATTCCCAAGTCGATCATCGTACCGGTGGTACTGGTCTGCTGCGCAGTCGGCGCGCTGGCGCTGAACAACCGGGTTACCGACCTCTACCTGCTGATCGGCGTCGGCCTGGTGGGCTATCTGCTGGCCAAGCTCGATTATCCGCTGGCGCCGCTGGTGCTCGGCGTCATTCTCGGGCCGATCGCCGAGACCAATCTGCGTCGCGCACTAATGGCCGACGGGGACTGGACGCTGTTCTTCACGCGGCCGATTTCGGCCGGGCTCCTGATTCTGGCCGTGCTGTCGGTGGCGTTTACCGCCCGACGCATCCTCCAGCAACGAGCCGCCGCCCGCGCCTGACAGAAGCGAGCGGTACTCCCGCACTGGGCGTACCGCTCATCCGTTCATCTTTTCATTCGCGCTCAGCGAGAGATGTGCCAGGGCCTGATGCCGGTTCAGCGCGGCCGTGCATGAAACGGCAATAGGCCCTAACATGGCGACCGATCATCGGAGGTCGCATGGCACAGCCTTTCCCCTATCCAGATACGGCCACTTTTCGTGGCGACACGCTCAATTTTCGTGGCGAAACGCCGTTTTCCCGAGCCGCCTCGGCGACAGGCCGAATCGGTCTGGCGCCAATGGAGGGCGTCATCGATGCCGACACCCGTGCGCTGTTGAGCGAGGCCGGCGCGCTGGACTGGTGTGTCACCGAATTCGTGCGGGTCGTCGATGCGAAATTGCCGCCGAGGGTGTTTCTGCGCCACTGCCCCGAGCTGGCGACGGCAGGTTCGTGCGGGCCGATCACTCCCTCGGCCACGCCCGTCACGCTGCAGTTGCTCGGCTCAGATCCGCAGGCACTGGCGGCCAATGCCGAACAGGCCATCGCACAGGAGGCGACGCGGCTCGATCTCAACTTTGGCTGCCCGGCCAAGACCGTCAACCGTCACGATGGCGGTGCGTCGCTGCTGCGTACGCCAGCGCGCGTCTACGCTGCCGTCGCGGCGGTATCGGATGTCGGGAAACGATTCGGCGTTTCGGTCAATGCCAAGCTGCGCCTCGGCTTCGATGACAAGCAATTGGCCCTGGCCTGCGCGCAAGCGGCCGAAGCCGGCGGTGCGGACGAGCTGGTCGTTCACGCCCGAACGCGACGCGAGGGCTATCGCCCGCCGGCTCACTGGGAATGGATAGCCCGGATTCGAACCGCCGTGAGCGTGCCGGTGGTGGCCAATGGCGATATCTGGTCGCTGGAGGATTACTGGAAGGCGCGCACGCTCTCGGGCTGCCGTGATGTGATGCTGGGTCGCGGCATGCTGGCAGACCCCTGGCTGGCACGGCGTATCCGTCATTGGCAGATCTCGGGCGGCGAGCGCCTGCCCGCTACGCCGTGGTCGGCACGTAGCGACATGCTGAACCGCTATGCCGAGACCAAACGAAGCGCGGGAATGTCGGAGAAGGTGATCGTGTCACTGTTGAAACAGTGGCTGAACATCATGCGCGGCCGAGATACGGAGGCGGCAACGCGCTTCATGGCATTGCGCCGGGAGACAGCACTGGATGCCTTCCTCGCGGGCCTGAACGCCTCCGAACCGGCTCCGCCGCCGACTAGCGACACCTCGACAGCGCTTGCCTAGAAAGCGTCCTCACCGTCTCCAGCCGGCTAAACCGCCACATGTGGCCGGCGCGTCGAAGTCCCATCGGTGGTTCGGCCGCGATCGGCCAGATACCGCCGATCAATACCCGACAAACAAAACCCCCCGCATCCTGTATGAGAACAGGAGTGCGGGGGCTTTCGTCTATATGGCGCGCCCGGGAGGATTCGAACCTCCGACCACCTGATTCGTAGTCAGGTACTCTATCCAGCTGAGCTACGGGCGCTTGAAATCTTGTGAAGCAGCGATGCCGGTTTACCCGACTTCAGTGAGTGGCGCGCCCGGGAGGATTCGAACCTCCGACCACCTGATTCGTAGTCAGGTACTCTATCCAGCTGAGCTACGGGCGCTTGATCCACTAACTTCTTTTACACTGTCTTTCTTCACACTGTGTTGATCGCGGTTTCCGATTTCCCGGAAATGGCGGAGAGGGAGGGATTCGAACCCTCGATAGGGCTATAAACCCTATACTCCCTTAGCAGGGGAGCGCCTTCAGCCACTCGGCCACCTCTCCCCGATCAGCACGGCGCGTAGATTACCGATTCCGATGAGTGTTGTCCAGCCAACAGACAAACTTTTTTCGAAAAAAACCTTAGAGGATGAAGAAGTTACCAGAAAGCCAAGTATAGAAGGCTGATACCTGTGGACGAAGAAGGTCTTCAGGGGTAGCCCGAGCCGATAAAGGGGACGACTTCACCAGCCCAGACGGAACCAAAGCGCCTATCCAGCACTCACGCGCCAGGATCGCCGTCTTCGTCTTCGGATTTCTCGCGCTGAATGCGCTGATAGATCTCTTCACGGTGGACGGCCACATCCTTGGGCGCATTCACGCCAATACGCACCTGATTCCCTTTCACTCCCAGAACCGTGACGGTAATGTCGTCGCCGATCATGAGAGTCTCTCCCACGCGGCGGGTCAGGATGAGCATTATCTGATCTCCTTCTCAGGGCCTTCTTCCATTCTCGGGTCACGTTCTCGGGCTTCCGCGAGGCAAGCCTGCCACCCGAGAAGCGATTATGCGTCATACGAACCTTAAGGCCAATGACGCCGTTCCTTGCAAACCCGCGGCAACGTTGAAAGAACGCATGTTCCTTTCACTTCCTTCCAACTCACCCTTAGCGTAGAACGCCTGAGACATTGTTGAAGGTGTTATTCAGCTATTCGCTCTGAATACTGTCTTTGTCGAGGCTAAAAGCGGTGTGCAATGCCCGAACGGCAAGTTCCATCGCCTTCTCGTCGATCACCACGGATATCTTGATCTCGGATGTCGACACCATACGGATGTTGATGTTCTCTTCGGAGAGCACCCGGAACATCCTGGACGCCACGCCGGCGTGAGAACGCATGCCGACACCGACCAGCGAGACCTTGGCGATGTTTTCGTCGCCACGCAGCTCCCCTCCACCAAGCGCCGGGATGACGTCATTCTGCAGAATCCGCATGGTCTGCTTGTAGTCGCCCTTGGCCACGGTGAAGGTGAAATCGGTGTAGTCGCCTGCCGGGGCCACGTTCTGCACGATCATGTCGACTTCGATATTGGCATCGGCGATCGGCCCCAGGATGCGCGAGGCCACGCCGGGCACATCAGGAGTATTGAGCAGGGTCAGCTTGGCTTCGTTCGCCGTGAAGGCGATACCGGAAATGAGCGGTTCTTCCATCGATTCGAATTCCTCGTCTGCCACGATCAGCGTGCCCGGTCCTTCCTCGAAACTCGAAAGCACGCGTAACGGTACGTTGTATTTGCCGGCGAACTCCACGGCGCGGATCTGCAACACCTTGGAGCCCAGGCTGGCGAGTTCCAGCATCTCCTCGACCGTAATCTTCTCCAGGCGCTGAGCCTTGGAGCAGACGCGGGGGTCCGTGGTGTAGACGCCGTCGACGTCAGTGTAGATCTGGCACTCATCGGCATTCAGGGCCGCGGCCAGGGCGACACCGGTCGTGTCCGAACCGCCGCGCCCCAGCGTGGTGATGTTGCCTTCCTCGTCAACGCCCTGGAAACCCGCGACGACGACGACCTGACCATCGTTCAGATCGTCCTGAATCTCATCGGTCTCGATGCGCTGGATCCGCGCCTTGGTGTGCGCGCTGTCGGTACGGATTCCTACCTGAGCACCGGTATAGGAGGTCGCCGGCACGCCCAGCTGATGCAGAGCCATGGCCAGCAGCGAGATCGTGACCTGCTCCCCGGTCGAGACCAGCATGTCCATCTCGCGAGGCGTCGGGTCCTCGTTGATCTGGCTGGCCAGTTCGATGAGCCGGTTGGTCTCGCCGCTCATTGCCGACACCACAACCACGACCTGATGCCCCGCGTCGCGGTCCCGCTTGACCTTCTCGGCTACCGCCTTGATCCGCTCGACCGAGCCGACCGATGTACCTCCAAACTTTTGTACGTATAGCGCCATGAGTCTGCTTATCGCTCCCTAGCGTTGTCGGCCGGCGCTGGCGCCGGCCGTGAATGCATTTAGCTCGGCTGCGCTCAGCCCAGCTTCGCGGCAACCCAGTCTTGCACAGCTTTCAACGCAGCCGGCAACTGGGCCGGATCGCTACCGCCGGCCTGCGCCATGTCGGCTCGCCCGCCGCCCTTGCCGCCCACCTGCGCAGCGACGTGATTGACCAGCTCGCCGGCCTTGACCTTGGCGGTCAGATCGTCGGTCACGCCGGCAATCAGGCTGACCTTGCCATCCTGAGCCGTCGCCAGCACCAGGACTCCCGAGCCCAGCTTCTGCTTGAGTTGATCGTGCAGGCTCCGCAGCTCCTTGCCCGAGATTCCCTCGACCTGCGTTGCCAGTACCCGAACCCCGGCAACGTCCTGTGCTTCGGCCAGCAGGTCATTGCCTGCCGCGCTCGCCAGCTTGGCCTTGAGTCGCTCGAGCTCCTTTTCCAGCGTGCGTTGACGCTCGAGCACGGCATCCAGGCGTTCCACGACCTGCTCCGGCTTGGCTTTCAGCCGCTCGCCGACCGCATTGAGCTCCCGCGACTGGGCATCGAACCAGGCCAGGGCGCCCTCGCCGGTGACCGCCTCGATGCGACGCACCCCAGCGGCCGTGCCCGACTCCGAGACGATATGGAAAGGCCCGATATCGCCGCTGCGCGCCACATGCGTGCCGCCGCAGAGCTCGATCGAGAAGTCGTCGCTGCCGATCGTCAGTACGCGCACGCTATCCAAGTACTTGGCTTCGAACAGCGCGCGGGCCCCTTTGGCCTTGGCTTCGTCGAGCGTCATCAATTCGGTCTGCGTCGGCGCGTTGGCCAGCACCTGAGCATTGACGATACGCTCGATCTGCGCCAGCTGTTCCGGCGTGACCGGTTCGAAATGGCTGAAATCGAAACGCAGCCGCTCGGCGCTGACCAGCGAGCCCTTCTGCTGCACGTGGTCGCCGAGCGTCAGGCGCAGCGCCTCGTGAAGCAGGTGAGTGGCCGAATGGTTGCGCATGGTGGCCTGACGCAGCGTGGCGTCCACCTGGGGCGTGAGTACCTCGCCCACGGCCAGACGGCCGTCGATCATGATGCCTTCGTGGAGATGATGTCCGGCCTGCTTGCGGGTATCGGTGACCTGGAAACGGCCGCCACCGGCCTTCAGATAGCCGGTATCCCCCACCTGGCCGCCGGATTCGCCGTAGAACGGCGTGCGATCCAGCACCACGACGCCCTTCTGGCCCGCCTCGAGCGCGTCGAGGGCATTGCCCTCTTCATCGACGATCGCCGTTACCGTCGACGAATCCTCGAGACGGTCGTAACCGGTAAACTCGGTGCTGCCCTCGAGCTCGAGCGCGGCACCGTAGTCGCCGCCGAACTGGCTGGCGGCCCGGGCGCGCTGACGCTGCGCCTCCAGCTCACGCTCGAAGCCTGCCTCGTCGAGCGTGACGCCACGCTCGCGGCAGACGTCCGCGGTCAGATCGTAGGGGAATCCGTAGGTATCGTAGAGCTTGAAGATCGTCTCGCCCGCCAGGACATCGCCTTCCAGCGTGGCAAGCGCCTCTTCGAGCAGCCCCATGCCATGATCGAGGGTACGCGCGAACTGCTGCTCTTCCTTCAGCAGCACGCGTTCGATCTGATCGCGAGCCTGATGGAGTTCGGGATAGGCCTCGCCCATCTCGGCATCCAGCGCCGCGACCAGCTTGTGGAAGAACGGCTCGCTGGCGCCCAGCTTGTGACCGTGGCGTATCGCACGGCGGATGATGCGACGCAGCACGTAGCCACGCCCTTCGTTGGACGGCAGCACGCCGTCGACGATCAGGAAGGCGCAGGAGCGGATGTGATCGGCAATGACGCGCAGCGAAGGCGTCTTGATATCGTCGTGGCCGGTCAGCTCGGCCGCGGCCTTCAACAGGTTCTGGAACAGATCGATTTCGTAGTTGGAGTGCACGCCCTGCATCACCGCCGCCATGCGCTCCAGGCCCATGCCGGTATCGATCGACGGCTTGGGCAACGGCGTCATCTTGCCGGAAGCGTCGCGGTCGAACTGCATGAACACCAGATTCCACACTTCGATATAGCGATCGCCGTCCTCTTCCGGACTGCCCGGCGGGCCACCCCAGACTTCGGGACCGTGATCGTAGAAGATTTCCGAGCAGGGTCCGCAAGGGCCGGTGTCGCCCATCTGCCAGAAGTTGTCTTCGTCCAGACGCGACAGACGCGCCGGATCGACGCCGATGTCTTCGATCCAGATTCTGGCCGCTTCATCGTCGCTGATATGGACGGTGACCCAGAGCTTGTCCTGGGGCAAACCCAGCACTTCGGTGATGAACGTCCAGGCATAACGGATGGCATCGGCCTTGAAATAGTCGCCGAAGCTGAAGTTGCCCATCATCTCGAAGAAGGTGTGATGGCGGGCAGTGTAGCCGACGTTGTCCAGGTCGTTGTGCTTGCCGCCGGCGCGCACGCAGCGCTGTGCCGACGTGGCACGCACATAAGGACGCGGATCCCGACCAAGGAACACATCCTTGAACGGCACCATGCCGGCGTTGGTGAAGAGAAGCGTCGGGTCGTTTTCCGGCACCAGGGAGGCGGAAGGCACGATGGTGTGTCCGCGCTCCTCGAAGAAGCTCAGGAAAGCCTGTCTGATATCTGCACTTTTCATAAACAATCCGTGGCGATAGGCGCGTCCACGGCGGCTAGCAGACCACGTGGCGACGCAAAATCCGGCAACGGAAAGGCGCTATCAACACCTTTCCGGCCATCGCAAAGCGCATTAGTATAACGTGGAGGGCCGATAGTCTGTCGAGTGCGACACCGTCGTTGCCGGGATTCACCATGACTCTCCCTTCGCTACCGACTCCGCGAAACGACCGAAGAGGGTATGAGGAGAAAAGGTGGTGCGAAGGAAAGGTGGCACGAAGGAAAGGGAATGCGAGAAGGGAATCAGCGACACATCAGAGATAGCGTGCCGCGTAGAAGCAACGACACGAGGCTGTGAGCGAACCCGTAAACAGGGATCCAGAAGGCCGAACTTCAGGAGCCGAAGGTCACGCCTCGTCGTTCCAGGCATGTCTCATGGCATGGCGAACCTGGTCGAATTCGAAGCCGCGCCCCGCCAGAAAGCGCTCGCGCCTGGCGCGTTCCCGTGGCGTTGCGCCAGGGCCGTCGAAACGCTTGGCCAGTGCCTCGCAAGCCAGACTTCGCCAATCGGGAGATTCCGCCTCGAAAGCCAGCACTATCAGCGGTTCGGCGATGCCTCGCTGGCCCATGTCGACACGAATCCTGACAGGCCCCTGCCCCCGCGCGATGCGCGAGCGTACGAAGACCTCGGCGAAACGCGCATCGGACTGAAGGCCTTCATCGGCCAGATCATCCAGCAAGCGATGGATATCGTCGCCGTCGACGCCTTTGGCGCTCAGCCGACTCGCCAGCTCGGCGCGAGAGTACTCGCGCCGGGCCAGATACTGGATAGCCATGTCCCGGGGAGAGACCTCTCGGGACCTGGCGCCGTCGGAGGGCTCGCCGCCGTTACCGAACATTCGTAGCTCCCGGAAAGCCTTACAGCAACGAATCGTTGGCGTCGTCGCTTTCGGCAGCGGCAGCCTCGGGCGCCTTTTCCTGCGTCGTCGGCGTGGCGAGCAGCTGGGCCCGGATCTGGTCTTCGATCTCGGTCATCGTCTCGGGATGCTCCTCGAGATACTGCGCGGCATTGGCCTTGCCCTGACCGATCTTGCTGCCCTTGTAGCTGTACCAGGCACCGGCCTTGTCCACCAGATTGCACTGGACGCCGAGATCGATGACCTCGCCGGCGTGGTAGATGCCCTTGCCGTACAGGATCTGGAACTCGGACTGCCGGAACGGGGGCGCCACCTTGTTCTTGACCACCTTGACCCGGGTCTCGTTGCCGGTGACCTCGTCGCCCTGCTTGACCGAGCCGATGCGACGAATATCGAGGCGCACGCTGGAGTAGAACTTCAGCGCGTTACCACCGGTGGTGGTCTCCGGGCTGCCGAACATGACACCGATCTTCATGCGGATCTGGTTGATGAACACCACCATGCAGTTGGCGTTCTTGATGTTGCCGGTGATCTTGCGCAGCGCCTGCGACATCAGACGCGCCTGCAGACCGACGTGGGAGTCGCCCATTTCGCCTTCGATCTCGGCACGCGGCGTCAGGGCCGCCACGGAGTCGATGATGATGACGTCGACACCACCCGAGCGCACCAGCATGTCGCAGATTTCCAGCGCCTGCTCGCCCGTGTCGGGCTGCGACACCAGCAGGTCGTCGAGATTGACGCCCAGCTTCTCGGCGTAGCTGGGATCGAGTGCGTGCTCGGCATCGATGAAGGCGCAGGTCTTGCCGTCCTTCTGCGCCTGGGCGATGACCGACAGCGTCAGCGTCGTCTTGCCCGAAGATTCCGGGCCGAAGATCTCGACGACACGGCCGTAAGGCAGGCCGCCGACACCCAGTGCGATATCCAGCCCCAGAGAGCCCGTCGAGACTACCGGGATCGCGGTACGCGGGGTGTCACCCAGGCGCATCACGGTGCCTTTGCCGAATTGGCGATCGATCTGTGACAGAGCCGCATTGAGTGCCTTGCTGCGGTTTTCGTCCTGTGCCATGAACGTCTCCTATGAATGCGCAGGGTGAGACGGGGCAACGCCGGTCACGGCGCTCGGCTCACATACTGTATGATTAGACAGTAGTATGGCGAAAAAACCGTCGCGCGCCTATCCCCGTTCGAAGTTTTTCGATCAAGTTCTGATAACGGTCGCAACGTCAGCGTCGTCGCCGATGCGGATCATGCCTCAGGGCCACTTTGCGACAGCAATTCTATCAACCCGGCCAATGCCACCGACACGGCCAGCTCACGCACGCCCTGGCGATCGCCGGGCAAGCGAAGGCAGCGTACGTGCTGGTCTCTTTCATCGCCCCAGGCGAACCACACCGTACCCACCGGCTTCTCGGCGCTGCCACCCTCCGGGCCGGCAATGCCGCTGACCGCAACGCCAAGCTCCGCGCCGCTGTCACGGCAGGCGCCAGCGACCATTTCGCGCACGGTCGCCTCGCTGACGGCGCCGTGCGTCTCCAGCGTCACGTTCGAGACTCCCAGCAGGCGCTGCTTGGCGGCATTGGAATAGGTCACGTAACCGGTTTCGAAATAAGCGGAACTACCGGCGATCGCGGTGATGGCGCTGGCGACGCCGCCGCCGGTGCAGGATTCCGCCGTCGTCACCCGAACGCCTCGTGCCAGACAGGCTTCGCCCAGACGCCGGGACAGCTCGTCGCACCCCAGTTGGACCTCGGAAGGCACCGTGGATTCCAGTGACATGACCTCTCCTTCTTCTAATCCCGACACGCTTCTTCTAATCCCGACACGCTTCTGTCAATGACAATGGTTGTCCTATCGGCGGCACGATTCCCGAAACGCTCTCCGGATGATCGTATCTGAATGAAAGCGCCCAAAGACCACAGGAAGCCAACTGCCATTCAGTATGCGGAGAATCGGCATTCGTGCAATGCAGAGGATGAACCCACATTCGAATTGGCCACGTGTGCAATGCCTCCCTATACGGGACGCATGAAGACCCATTTTAGACAATGCTCAAGGATCGCCATCCAGCGCCGATAAAGCGTCATGGAGACGACGTCTCTCTTCTAGGCGCCCTCTTCTAGACGCCCCTCTTTTATGGACATCGCATGAAATCTGGCATTTCCATTGCTCTGATCATCATCGTGCTGCTGGCGCTGGCCGCTGGCGGCGTGCTCGCCAGCGACCTGCGCTGGCCGCTGCCGGCCGATGCGCTGGCACCGTTGGGCCTGTATCTACTGACGCTGGTACTGGCCGGCTGGCTCTGCGTGCAACTGGTGATTCTGGTGAGAGGGCTGACGCACCAGCAGCAGGCGCTGATCGAAAGCCAGGATGCGGTGCGCCGCCAGCTGGAAGCAGCCGAACTGTCCCAGTTGATGAGCCAGTTCGTACAGCATGCCGAAGCGTTGCTGGACAAGGAGGGTCTCGATCCCAACAAGCGCAGCGTCATGCGCTGTCTGGCGGTCGATGCCCTGCGCGGCAACAGCGGCCGGGGTGACGTGAATTACACTCGCCTGGCGCAACTCTTCGAATGGCTGGACGCCGAGGCACAGCGCCACGAGAACGACGCACATCGCCTGCAGCTGATGCTGCCGACACTCATGCAGTACGCCGAAATCGCCTGGCAGCTGTGTCAGGTCGGCGAGAGTCAGGCGGAGCGGCTGTCGCGCTTTCTGCAACATCAGCCGGCGCCGCCCTCCCGCCACGACGTCTGATCGGAAGCCACGACGAGCGTCGTGGCGATCGGTCGGTTACAGGTACCCCAGTCAGCGCGGTACCAATATCAACGCAGAATGAGCGTTGCCGTCCGCGCATGGCGCAGCATGGCCGTCGTGGTGCTGCCGACCAGCAGGTGGCGAATCCGCGAGTGGCCGTAGGCTCCCATGATCATCAGGTCGATCCGATGCTGGTCGGCGTAGTCGGCGAGCATCTCGTCGACGTCGCCGGCCAGAATCGTGCCCTGGGCGTCGACTTCTCCCTCGCGAAGCCGATTCAGCGCCCACTCGAGCTGGGCTCGCTGATCGTCGGTACCGGCCCCGACCATGATCACGTGACAGATCAGACCGTTGAGCAGCGGGCTCTCGGCGATCATCTCGACGCCCTTGCGGGTCGTCCGGCCACCGTCGAAAGCCAGCAGCAGTCTCGAAGGCGGCTGGAATTCCGGAGGCGTCACCAGAATCGGGGTATGCAGCGTGCGCACGACCCGCTCCAGATTGCCGCCGAGATGTTCTAGCGTTTCATCCTCCGACTCGCCGCGCTTGCCCAGCACGACCAGGCGTGCCTGAGGCTCACGCTCGACCAGGGATTCGATCAGATTGCCGTGACGCAGCGCAGTGGGGACCGTGGTATTCGGGGCCAGGCGCTCGGCCTGGCCGCGGGCGGCTTCCAGCAATTCGCGACCGTGCTGCTGAGCCAGCCTGGCACGCTGCTCGTCGAGCTCGGTCAGCTGTTCGCGCAGGTGCTCGCGGCTTCCGAGCCCGATCTGCCCGCTGGCATCGGTTGCGCCGAGACACGGCGCCTTACTCAGCACGTGCATCAGCTCGAGCGGGGCGCCGATCCGTTCGGCGGCCCAGGAAGCCGCGGCGCACACCGCGAAAGCGTGACGCGAATCGTCGATGCAGGCCAGAACCTGACGTTCACTCATGGGATTCTCCTCTCAGCCGTTCTTGGTTGATGATCGAAAGCGGACCAGCTCGGCCCGATAATCGGGGTCAGTGACCCATGAGCTTCTCTACGGCATCCGGCTTGTCATGCACCCCGAAACGATCGACCAGAGTGGCACTGGCCTGATTCATGCCCACCACTTCGACCTCGGCGCCTTCGCGGCGGAACTTGATCACCACGTTGTCCAACGCCTCGACCGCCGTGATATCCCAGAAGTGGGCGCGGGAAACGTCGATCGTGACGCGCTCGACCGCCTCCTTGAAATCGAAGCCGGCATTGAAGCGGGTCGATGATGCGAAGAACACCTGTCCCACGACCTCATAGTTGCGCGTCTTGCCGTCATCGTCCATGCGACTCCCGATGTAGAGAATCTGCCCCACCTTGTTGGCGAAAAACAGCGACGCCAGCAGCACGCCGACCAGCACACCGATCGCCAGGTTGTGAGTGGTGACGACGACGGCGACGGTGGCGATCATGACGATGTTCGTCGACATCGGGTGGCGGCGCAGGTTGACGATCGACTCCCAACTGAACGTCCCGATCGAAACCATGATCATCACCGCGACCAGGGCGGCCATCGGAATCTGCGAGACCCAGTCGCCCAGGAAGACGACGAGAATCAGCAGAAAGACACCGGCCACCAGCGTGGAGAGACGCGTGCGTCCACCGGATTTCACGTTGATCACCGACTGGCCGATCATCGCGCAGCCCGCCATGCCGCCGAGCAGGCCGGAGAAGATGTTGGCGATGCCCTGCCCCTTGCACTCGCGGTTCTTGTCGCTCGAGGTATCGGTCAGTTCATCGACGATCGTTGCAGTCATCATCGACTCGAGCAGGCCGACAACGGCGATACCCAGCGAATACGGCAGGATGATCATCAGCGTATCGAGATTGAGCGGCACGTCGGGCCACAGGAACACCGGCAGGGAATCCGGCAGCTCGCCCATGTCGCCCACGGTACGGATATCCATGCCGCTGACCATGTAGACGATCGTCAGCACCACGATGCATACCAGCGGCGATGGCAACATCTTGCCGACGACCGGCAGGTACGGAAACAGGTAGATGATGCCGAGCCCGGCCGCCGTCATCGCGTAGACATGCCAGGTCACGCCGGTCAGCTCCGGCAGCTGCGCCATGAAGATCAGGATGGCCAGGGCATTGACGAAACCGGTGACCACCGAGCGCGACACAAAGCGCATCAGCTCGCCCAGCCTGAGATAGCCGAACACGATCTGGATCACCCCCGTCAGCAGCGTTGCCGCCAGCAGGTACTCCAGACCGTGATCGCGCACCAGGGTCACCATCAACAGCGCCGTGGCGCCGGTGGCGGCAGAGATCATCCCCGGCCGACCGCCGGCAAAAGCGATCACCACCGCCATGGAAAACGATGCATAGAGACCAATCTTGGGATCGACGCCGGCGATGATCGAGAAGGCGATCGCCTCGGGGATCAGCGCCATCGCGACGACGGTGCCGGCCAGCACATCGGCGCGAATATTGGAAAACCAGTGCTGTTTTATCGTTTCTAACATGGGCAGTTCCCTGTCATGAGCCGCGATAGGCCGTTGCCGATGGCGCCGATCCGCCCGTCAGCCAAAGCGGAATGGCCACCGGTATCGCCCGGTCGTCGACGGGATCGATACAGCGTGCAGTCGAACGACGGCCACGCAGTCGCGGCAAGAGTTTGATTTGAATGGGTCGAACAAGAACATGCCGTCGTGCAGATACAGGGGTATCGGAGACAGCGAAGCGCGCGCAAGAGGCACGCCGGGGTGGGGCGTTACGCTAGGGTGGCGTCATACTGGCGATGACATTGTCGAATCGGTCTGGCATGACAATCGACCTTGTCGAATACGTCGTGGAATGATCGTGGCTGATAGCGCGCAGGAGTCTACCACCAACGTCGAAAGGTTCCCAGACGGAATTCCCGGGAACGGCTATCGGCAGATCAGGAAAGTATCGGCGTATCAGCGATCATGCACTTCGAGAAAGCGCTGCATGGCTTCGACGGTGGCATCGCTGCAGTGGTGCTCGATCCCTTCGGAATCGGCTTCGGCCACATGGGGCGGTACACCGAGCGCCAGCAGTGTCGACAGCACCAGCTGGTGGCGCGCCTCGACCTTCTCGGCCAGTTCGCTGCCCTTCTCGGTCAGAAAGACGCCGCGATACGGGCGCGCCTCGGCCAGACCGTCACGCTTGAGCCGGGCGATCACCTTGGAGACCGCAGCGGCACTGACGCCGAACCGTTCGGCCAGATCGCTGGCCCGGGCCTCGCCGTGGTCGCGGTGCAGCTGCGCGATCTCCTCCACGTAATCTTCCACCAGCTCCTGCTGGTGATCGAGACGCGTGCGCTCGAAGCGGGCATAACGTGGGCGTGGCGTTGCTGACATGGTGTTCTCGTCGACGGGCAGAAATGATGGGCGGCGGGGGTCGTTCAGGAGTCCGCCCGCGCGCGTCCTAGAGAGCCTACAGCAACTCGAAGGCCAACACATAACCATTCAGCAAGATGATGACTGCCGCAATGACGCATCCCAGCCCGGTCACCCAGGGGCGACTGGTCAGATTGCCCATCAGACGGTGCTGGGCAGTGAAGTGGATCAGCGGGATCAGCGCGAAGGGGATCCCGAAGCTCAGCACCACCTGGCTGGCGACGAGAACCTGCTGCTCGGGGAATCCCAGCATGATCACCACGATCGCCGGCAGCATGGTCATCAGGCGCCGCAGCCACAGCGGGATGGTGAAACCGACGAAGCCCTGCATCACCACCTGCCCCGCCAGGGTGCCGACGATCGACGAGGACAACCCGGCCATCAGCAGCGTGAAGCCGAACAGGGTGCTCGCCAGCTCCTGGTTCATCAGCGGCGCCAGCAACTGGTAGCTCTGCTCGATCGTGGCGACGCCGGTACGCCCGTTGCCGAAGAAGACCGAAGCGGCCAGTGCCAGCATCGAAAGGTTGATGACACCGGCGATTCCCATGCCGATCACCACGTCCCACCGATAGTAGCGCATGGCGCGGCGACGCTGCTCGTCGGTATGGGTCGCGACGCGTCGCTGCGACAGCGACGAGTGGAGATAGATGACGTGCGGCATCACCGTCGCGCCCAGAATGCCGGCGGCGAGAAATACCGCATAGCCATCCGGAAACCCGGGCAGCAGCAAGCCCTCGAGCGCCGGCGCGGCCTCGGGGCGCCCCATGACGATCTGGATGACGAACCCGGCAGCCACCGCCAGCAGCATGCTGCCGATGATGATCTCGAGCAGGCGAAAGCCGAAACGCTGCATGTAGAGCGCCGCGTAGGTGATCGCCCCGGTCAGCAGCGCCCCTTCGAGCATCGTCATGCCGAACAGCAGGTTGAACGCCAGCGCGGCACCGAGAAATTCGGCCAGATCGGTAGCGATCGCCACCAGTTCGGCCTGGACCCAGTAGAACCAGACCAGCGGCCGCGGATAGCGCTCCCGAATCATCTCCGCCAGATTCTTGCCGGTTGCCAGCCCCAGCCGCACCGACAGCGTCTGGATCACCATCGCCATCAGGTTGGCCCACAGCACGACCCACAGCAGCACGTAGCCATAGCGCGAGCCGGCTTCGATGTTGGTGGCGAAGTTGCCCGGATCGATATAGGCCACCGCCGCGATCATTGCCGGCCCGAAGAACGGCAGAAAGCGCGACAGCGTCGAACGACGCCGCGCAGCTGCTGGCGCCGTCAGGTGTTCGTCACGGGCTTGGGTCAAGGAGTTGGACACGATTGCCTCTGGAGATGGTCAACACCAAGGTGATGATCCCCTGGTTATCAAGTTAAACCTTGGTTGACAAAATATACCCCAGTTACCAACGACGCAACGGTGTCACGTCATGAGTTATTTCAATCAGGACGATTGATTCCCATGGTTACCTCACCCAAGCCCGATGACCCTGCGTTGCGACAACGGGCAGGCCCAGGCGGCTTTCAGCCGCAATCTGGAGTCGCACGAAAACTAGCGCCACCGCAGAATCGGCCAGCCCCGCGCCTCGGCGGTTTTGCGCAGACGCTCGTCCGGCTGCGTGGCATGCGGATGATCGACGAATTCGAGCAATGGCAGATCGTTGAAGGAATCGCTGTAGCCCCAGGTCTCCCAGCCTTCGGCGAAGCCGGTGTCGTGCGCGTCGAGCCACTGGGCAAACGCCTCGAGCTTGCCGCGCTGGTAGGTCTGGATGCCGGTCGGCTCGCCGGTGAAGCGATCGTCGGCATCGAACTCGGGCAGCGAGGCTAGCGCACCGTCTGCGCCGACAGCGTGCGCGATGGGCTCGACCAGATGGTGCATCGAGGCGGAAATCACCAGCGTGGCGTGTCCATCCCGGCTGTGTGCCTGGAGCCGTTCCACCCCTTCCCGCATCAGGCGCGGACGCACCCTGGCATCGACGAACGCCTCGACCTGTTCCCGCACGACCTGACGGGAACGGCCGACCAGCGGCGCTAGCGTGAAACGCAGATGGTCGGTCATGTTCAGCGTACCGGCGTGGTACTGTCTGTCGTGCTCGCGCATCCGTGCCAGCAGCGCCTCGCCATCCTCGACCCAGCCGCAATCGATGATCCACTCGAGCCACAGATGCGTGCAGTCGCCGTCGAGCAGCGTGTCGTCGAGATCGAAGATGGCGAGCGCGGATGGCCGGTGTGGCGAAGGAGGTTGTGACGTGGCCAAGCGAGACTCCCTGTTCTATCGGCGGAATGAATCTCAAGCATACACGCTCCCGCCGCCACGGTGACCCGGAGTCAGATCTCTTCCGGCGGCCTGGAGTCGGACTTTCGGGGATCGAATCCCGCCATGGTCTTGAACGCCTCCATAATGTCCATCGGCAGCGGAAAGACGATGGTCGAGGCGTTCTTGTTGCTCATGTCGCTCATGGTCTGCAGATAGCGCAGCTGCAGCGCCGCCGGGTTGCGCGACATGATATCGGCCGCCTCGACCAGCTTCTCGGCCGCCTGCTGTTCGCCCTCGGCGTGGATCACCTTGGCCCGGCGTTCGCGTTCGGCCTCGGCCTGACGGGCGATGGCCCGTATCATGCTCTCGTCGAGATCGACGTGCTTGATCTCGACATTGGCCACCTTGATGCCCCACGCCTCCGTCTGGGCGTCGATGATCTCCTGAATGTCGTCGTTGAGCTTGTCGCGCTCGGAGAGCATCTCGTCGAGATCGTGCTTGCCCAATACCGAACGTAGCGTGGTCTGGGCCAATTGGCTGGTGGCGTTGACGAAATGCTCGACCTGGATGATCGCCTTCTGCGGATCGACGACGCGGAAATAGAGCACCGCGTTGACGCGAACGGTGACGTTGTCCTGGGAAATGACATCCTGTTCCGGCACGTCCATGGTGATGACGCGCAGATCCACGACCTCCATTTTCTGAACCACCGGGATCAGGAAGAACAGCCCCGGGCCCTTGACGTCCTGAAAGCGGCCCAGGAAAAACACCACGCCGCGACGGTACTCCGGCAGAATCCGGATCGAGGCCAGCAACAGCAGAATCAGCAGTACCACAGGTACCAGATAGGCGAACATCATCTCGTCTCCTCCATGGGAAAACCGATTGCCGCTTCTTCAGCCTGATATCGAAAGGCTTCGGCATATCGGTTTCAAATCGACGTCGGGGAACGCTCGACGCTCGTGGGTTCCACGCTGACGGTCAAGCCGTCCAGCGCCATGACGCGCAGCCTGTCGCCTTTCCGGATAGGCCCCTTGCCACGCGCCTGCCAGCGCTCTCCGTGCAGCAGCACCTTGCCGCGTCCGGCGGAAAAATCCCCCAGCGCCACGGCCTCGGCACCGATCAACTCCTCGCGACCGGTCAAGGGCATGCGCCGCCGCACTCCCATCAGGCGCATCACGCCCCACAGCAGGAAGCCGGCCGCCACCAGCGCCGTGCCACCGATCAGCGGCCACGCCACGGCACTGTTGGCCTCGTCCATCAGCAGAATGGAACCGATCACGAACGCAGCGATACCGCCCGCGCCGAGCGCGCCGAAACTGGGCAGGAAGGCTTCGCCGATGATCATGGCCAATCCCAGCAGCACCAGCCCCAGGCCGGCCAGATCGATCGACAGCACCTGAAAGGCAAACAGCCCCAGCATCAGGCTGATGCCGCCCATGACGCCCGGCACCAGCGTGCCGGGGCTGGCGAGTTCGAATACCAGCCCGTAGAAGCCGATCAACAGCAGGCCGTAGGCCACGGTGGGGTTGGCGATCAGCGACAGCAGCGACGTGCGCCAGTCCGGCGCTTCGCGAACGAGTTCGATCTCCGCCGTCGAGAGCGTTCGCATCCCGTCTTCCAGCTCGACCTGCCGGCCATCCAGTTGCGCCATCAGATCATCGAGATCCACGGCCACCACGTCGATGACATTGCGCTCGAGCGCCTCCTTCGCGCCGAGATTGGCCGCCTCCCGTACCGCCTGCTCGGCCCAGTCGGCGTTGCGGCCGTGACGTTCGGCGTAGCCACGAATCGTGGCCACGGCATCCTCGATCATCTTCTGGCGCCTCGCCTGGCTGTTGGCGTCCTCGGGCGTCTCTCCGCCCAGGGTCACCGGCGTGGCCGAACCGAGATGGGTGCCCGGCGTCATCGCCGCGATGGGGCTGGCGTAGAGCAGATAGGTGCCGGCGCTGGCTGCCCGCGCCCCGCTCGGAGTGACATAGGTCGCGATCGGCACCCTGGCGGCGAGGATCGTCTGCGCCAGCCGACGCATCGACTCGACCTGACCGCCGGGCGTGTCGAGCTCGACGACGAGGAGTTCGGCGTCCATCGACTCGGCGCGACGGATGCCGCGTTCGACGTAATCCCGCGTCGCCGGATTGATGCTGTCGTCGAGGGTGAGCACCAGCGCCCGATTCGCGGCCGGCGACTGGGCCAGCGCCGTCATTGCCAGGATGCCGCCCAACAAGAGACAGACGAGCCAACAGGCGCAGCGCTGTCGGCGCGTCAGGAATCTGCGAGAGTGGCTCGTGGAATCGATCATGTTCGCAGCGTAGCCAGTTTCCCGTGTTCGTGCCGCTGGATCATGGTGTCGTATCGGCTCGCCGACGCCCGAGCGTATCCAGGACAAGCGCCGGTATCGGCGGCGCGGCTCCCGCTCCTCGTGTTTCCCCTTGGTTTTTTTGTCATCATGAGCGCAGCAGTCGTACGGATCCCCCAAGTCCACCGCTGTGTTCCGCCGCTTCGGAGTAACGAATCATGCGCCTGGACTACGCAGGCCCCTTCCCCGAGCCCGTGGGCTTTCTCCTCGTCCCGCGCTTTTCGATGATGGCGTTCTTCTCGGCGGTGGAGCCGCTGCGAATCGCCAATCGACTGGCCGGCCGCGGGCTCTACCGGTGGCTGCTGATCAGCGAAGACGGCCAGCCGGTCACCGCCAGCAACGACATGACCCTGCTCGTCGATTGCGGCCTGGCCGATGCCCCTTCCCTGCCGACCCTGGCGGTGTGTGCCGGTTTCGAGCCGGAGCGCGACCTGTCGCGTCGCCTGTCGCAATGGCTGCATCGCCAGGCCAGCGAAGGCTGTCTGCTGGGCGGCATCGATACCGGCCCGCTGATCCTCGCCGAAGTCGGCTTGCTCGACGGCCATCGCCTGACGCTGCACTGGGAAAGCCTGCCCGCCTTTCGCGAGCGCTTCCCGGGGCTTGACGCAGTGGAATCGCTGTTCGAGATCGACAACCGCCGCTTCACCTGCGCCGGGGGTGCCGCCGCCATGGACATGACATTGAGCATGATCGCCAGTCGCCACGGCCAGGACCTGGCCGACGCTATTTCCGAACAGCTGATCCACGCCCGCCTGCGCCCGCGCCAGGAACATCAACGCCTGCCGTTGGCAAAACGCCTGGGCACGCACCGCCGCCCGCTGGTCGATGCCGTCGCGCTGATGGAGCAGCATCTCGAGCAGCCGCTGTCGATGACGGCGCTCAGCGAACGCATCGGCCTGTCGCTGCGCCAGCTCCAGCGCCTGTTCCTCGAGGAACTCGGCAAGCGCCCGCGGGATTACTATCTCGAACTGCGCCTGGACCGCGCCCGTCATTTGCTCGAAGAAACCGACCGCGACATCCTGAGCATCGGCCTGGCCTGCGGTTTCAGTTCGGCCTCGAGCTTCTCACGCGCCTATCGCCAGCGCTACGCCCAGGCGCCGAGCGATACTCGCCGCCCCGCCGAGGCGCCTTCACCCACGATCGATCGCGACCAATAACCGCAAGAAAATGGCGTTTTAGAGCAACCTTCGCGCCGGGGCATCCGCCACGCTGGTGCCGATATCACGCCGCTGGCTGCAGGGATGCTATCTGGAACGCATCGACCCCGCGGTTTCCAGCGGGGTCGATGGTGCTTCCAACGGCTGGTGAATCGATCAGCGTCGGATCCCGATTCTGCGGCCGGCGGCCTTCGGCCATTCCTCTCCGGCTTTCGGTAGCACCTCGACGCTCGCGGCCACCGGCTCGGGAAACGGCGCCGGGCGGCCGCTGGCCACGTCGATCCCCATCAGCATCTGTTCGCTGGTCGCCAGCGTATCGCCGTCGGCATTGGTCAGCGTGAACAGCAGGTGCAGACGCTTGGCGTCGCTGTCCAGCAGCGTCAGCGCCACCGCCAGCGCCTCGCCACGATGCGCTTCCTGGCAGTAGCAGAGATGCGTCTCGAGGGTGTAGATCGTGTAGCCGTGCTCGGCACGGCCGGCCTCGTCGAGACCGACGCGATCCATTAGCGCCTCCACCGCCAGCGAGAAGACCCTGGCGTATTCGGCATCGTTCATGTGGCCGTTGTAATCGACCCAGGCGTCCTGCACCCGGGTCTTGAACAGCGGTTCGGTCGTCGTCTCGCTCATCGGATACGCCTCGTTGATCAGATTCGACCCTGGAGCCCTTCGGCTTCCGGCCAATATTTCTGGGTCAGCTCGAGCAACTCGGTGAGAAACGCGTCACGGCGTGTCTCGAGCTCGGCAACGCTGCGTCCGGCCGCCTGATGCTCGCAGCCATCGGCCACCTTCTCGATCAGCTCGTCGGTCAGTTCGGGCGCTTCCAGCTTGGTCCACGGCAGTTTCAGCGCCGGCCCGAACTGGTGCAGCATGTGGCGCATGCCGCCATCACCACCGGCCAGGTGGAAGGTGAGAAATGTCCCCATTAGCGACCAGCGCAGGCCACAGCCGTAGACCACCGCGGCGTCGATCTCCTCGGTGGTGGCGACGCCGTCGTTGACCAGATGCAGCGCCTCGCGCCATAGCGCTTCCATCAGGCGGTCGGCGACATGACCTTCGATCTCGCGACGCACCACCAGCGGACGCATGCCCAGCGCGGCGTACCGGGCCTGGGCGCGTTCGATGACCACCGGCGCGGTGTGCTCGCCACCGACCAGCTCCACCAGCGGCAGCAGATAGACCGGATTGAACGGATGCGCCACGATCACGCGGCCCGGCGCCTTCTGGCAGGCGGACTGCAGATCGCTCGGCTTGATGCCGGAGGTCGAGGAGCCGATCACCACGTCCGGCTCGGCCAGCGCGTCGAGCTGGCTCAGCACGTCGTGCTTGAGCGCCAGCCGCTCGGGCACGTTTTCCTGGATCAGCTCGGCGCCCTTCACCGCGGCTTCCAGCGAGTCGACGAAGGTCAGCGCCTTCGGGTCGGCGTCATCGGCAAGCCCGAGTCGCTCGAGTGACGGCCAGGCGCGCTCGACGAAAGCGCGAGTGCGCGCGGCGGCAGCGGGATCGGGGTCGAAGGCGGTCACACGGCAGCCGGCGGCCAGGGCGCGGGCGATCCAGCCGTTGCCGATCACGCCGGTACCGATCACGGCGACGGTCTTGGGAAGCGTGGTAGCGTTCATCACATTTCTCGAAATCGGGTAGGGAAAAGGTAGCGGCCGCCGGACGATGCCGACGGCCGGTTCCGTGGGCGCGAACCCTGGGGACCATCAGTAGGGATCAGGGCTGGCGCAGTGCCAGCGACTCACGGGTCTGCTGCGGCGTCTGCACCTTGCCGCCGAGATTCTCGACGAGGGTCGCGGCCCGCTCGACCAGTTGCGCGTTGGTCGCAAACACGCCCTTGCTCAGATAGAGGTTGTCTTCCAGGCCGACCCGCACGTGACCGTCGAGCAGGACCGACTGCGCCACCATCGGGAACTGCTGGCGGCCGATCCCGAACGCCGACCAGATCGCGTTTTCCGGCAGCTTGTTGCGCATCGCCAGCATGGTTTCGGTGTCCGCTTCGGCGCCCCAGGGAATGCCCAGGCAGAGCTGGAACAGCGGATCGCCGTCGATCAGCCCTTCTTCGATCAACTGACGCGCGAACCAGACGTGGCCCAGGTCGAAGCACTCGAGTTCCGGCTTGACCCCGGCCTGCTGGATCAGACGCGCATGCTCGCGCAGCCAGTCGGCGCTGTTGAGGTAGACCATGTCGCCGAAGTTCAAGCTGCCGCAGTCCAGCGTGCACAGTTCCGGCAACAGCTGGCCGACCGGCTCGTGGCGCTCGGCCGGTGTCTGCAGGTCGGTCCCTTCGAGGCCATGGATCATGCCGTCGCGAATCTCGGGGAACAGATCGCCGCCGCCGCCGGCGGTGATGTTGATCACCGCATCGACATCGGATTCGCGGATGCGCTCGACGACTTCGCGGAAATGATCGGTGGAGTGGCTGACGCCGCCGGTTTCCGGGTCGCGGACGTGCAGGTGGACGATGCTGGCCCCGGCGCGGGCGGCGTCCAGCGCGCTGTCGGCGATCTGCTTCGGGGTGACCGGAAGATCCGGATGCTTGCCGGCAGTATCGCCGGCACCGGTGACAGCACAGGTAAGGATGACGTCGCGATTCATGGAGGAGCCTCTCGGTCCGGCCCCGAGCCGATCCCGGCACGGGGCAGTGTATGAGCGCACCGGCAGGTGCGTTGCGATGGCTCTCATTGTGGGTGCCGAGCGGGCCCACGTTTTGTCATGAGACGTCGTGACATTGACCGGAAGCGACAACCGGCAATTCGTATCTTGTAAAACTTTCGTTGCATAACGCTACCGCCACTGCATGGGCTGGACGCTCTGTTCGCCAAGCCGACGAACCGTTAGGCTGCCAAGATATCCTTGTCCGCAACACGGAACCGCCATGTCCTATTCCGCACTGACACAGCGCATCGCCGGCGAAGGCGCCAGCGCCTGGAACATTCACTTCCGCGCCAAGGCGCGTCAGGCCCGCGGCGAAGATGTCATCATCCTGTCGGTCGGCGATCCCGATTTCGACACGCCGCCTTCCATCGTCGAGGCCGCCGTCACCAGCCTGCGCAGTGGCGCGACCCATTACGCGGACGTGCAGGGGAAGCACGCCCTGCGCGAGCGCATCGCCGCCTTCCACCGCAGCCACGGTGGCCATGCCGAGACCGACGCAGACCACGTCGCCGTGCTCGCGGGGGCGCAGTGCGGTCTCTACGCCACGGCCCAGTGCCTGCTCGATCCGGGTGACGAAGTCATCATTCCCGAGCCGGCCTACGTCACCTACGAGGCCGTGGTGCAGGCCACCGGCGCCGTGCCGGTGTGGGTGCCGCTGTCCGCCGACGACGGTTTCCAGCCGCGGGTGGCCGCCATCGAGGCGTCGATCACGCCGCGCACGAAGGCGATTCTGCTCAACAGCCCGCACAACCCCACCGGCCAATGCCTGTCGCCGACAATGTGGGAGTCGATCGCCACGCTCTGTCGCGAACACGATCTGTGGCTGATCGTCGATGCGGTCTATGCCGATCTGATCTTCGACGGCGAACACGTAAGCCCCGACAGCCTGCCGGGCATGCGCGAGCGCACCGTGGTCATCAGCAGCCTGTCGAAGTCCCACGCCATGACCGGCTGGCGGCTCGGCTGGGTCATCGGCCCCCGCGAGCTGATGTCGCACCTGGTCAATCTCGCCCTGTGCATGCTCTACGGATGCCAGCCGTTCATCCAGGACGCCGCCATCGCCGCGCTGGACGAACCGCCGGCAGCGCTGGCCGCGATGCGTGATACCTACCGGGAACGCCGCGATGCCGTGGTCGAGACGCTGCGCGACAGCGAGACCGTCGCCACGCTGCCGCCCGCCGCGGGCATGTTCATGATGATCGATATCCGCGCCACCGGGCTCGGCACGCACGCCTTCGCCGACCGGCTGCTCGACGAGCACGACGTTTCGGTACTCGCAGGCGAGGCCTTCGGCGCCTCCGCCGCGGGCTTCGTGCGCCTGAGCCTGACCGTGGATGCCGAGCGTCTGCGCGAGGCCTGCCGCCGGATCGAGCGCTGCGCCCAGGAGTGCCAGGGAGAATCCCGACTGGCGGCCAGACCGCTCAACGGCATGACAAGCTGAGGCCGAATCCGCACAATACCGCGACCACGACCTCGTCAAAGATCAACGGCAGGACAACGCCCATGGCATCTCCGGACTCATTCAAGCGCCCATCCAAGGGCTCTTTCAAGGTCTATGTCGACGGACAGGAAGGCACCACCGGCCTGCGGCTGTTCGACTATCTCCAGGCTCGCGACGACATCGAGCTGCTGCGCATCGACAGCGACAAGCGCAAGGACCCGGCCGAGCGGGCACGGCTGCTGAACGCCGCCAACGTCGCCTTCCTGTGCCTGCCGGACGCGGCCTCCCGCGAGGCGGCGGCGATGGTCGAGAATCCGGAGACCTGCCTGATCGATGCCAGCACGGCGTTCCGCACCGATCCCGACTGGGTCTACGGGCTGCCCGAACTGAGCGACGACCAGCGGGAGCGGATTCGCGCCAGCAAGCGCATCGCCAATGTCGGCTGTCACGCCAGCGCGTTCATTCTGCTGGTACGTCCGCTGGTGGATGCCGGGTTGCTGCCGGCGGACTACCCGCTCTCCGCCTTCTCGCTGACCGGCTACAGCGGCGGCGGCAAGAAGATGATCGCGGACTACGAAGCCGCTATCGAAGAAAGATCCAGCAGCGAAGGCCGTCTCGACGCGCCGCGCCCCTATGCCATGGCGCTCGGCCACAAGCACCTGCCGGAAATGCAGCAGCACGGTCGCCTGGCCCGGCCGCCGGTGTTCTCGCCGATCGTCGGCCCCTTTCTGAAAGGCTTGATGGTCAACGTACCGCTGCAGCTTTCCCATCTGCCGGCCGGGGTGCGGGCGGAAGATCTGCTCGACGCCTATCGCGCCCATTACGCCGGCGAGCCGTTCGTCCAGGTCAGGCCTTTCGAGGAGATCGACAACCTGGACAACGGATTCTTCGACGTCCGGGGCGCCAACGAGACCAATCGCGTCGACCTGTTCGTGTTCGGCAACGAAGAGCGGGTCTGCCTGGTATCGCGGCTCGACAACCTCGGCAAGGGTGCCGCCGGCTCCGCGGTGCAGAACATGAACGTTCATCTGGGCGTGGACGAGACGACGGGCTTGAGCGTCTGAGGTCCGAGATCTGAGGACCGAGGTTCGAGATCTGAGGTCTGAAACGAAAACCGCCGGTCCGGACTCGAGCAGGTCCGGCCCGCCGGTTCAGCGCCTCGCCGAAGTTGATGACACCGCTTTAACGGCGCCGATACTTCTCCAGATAGGCGTGGATCGCCGCGATATCCTGCTCGCCGTATCCGGCGCTGACGGCATCGGACCAGAGATTGCGAATCTGCGCCAGCGATGGCAGAGCCTTGTCGTCGCCCGCTTCCAACGCCAGTCCTGCGTCCTTCAGCCCCCACTGCATCGCCATCTGCGGGTCGAAGTCGCCGCTGTCGATCATGTCCAGCTTGAGCTTCATGTAGGGCGTGGCCAGCGGCCCGCCATCCAACACCTGCCACAGGTCGTCGCCCGCGACGCCGAGCGTGTCGGCAAGATGGGCGGTTTCGGCGATTCCCTGCATCATCGAGATCAGCCAGGCGTTGATGACGACCTTCATCCGTGCGCCCTGGCCGGCCTGGCCCAGCCAGTGGGTCTGCTTGCCCAGCACGTCGAAGATCGGCTCGACCACGGCGCCGGCACGCTCGCGATCACCGCTGGCGAGGATGGCGATCTTGCCCTGCTCCGCCGGCGCCTTGGTGCCGGAAACCGGCGCATCGATGAAGACGACGTCGTCACGCGCTTCGCCGGCCTCGGCGATCAGTCGGTCGGTCTCGGCCACGCCGAGGGTGCCCATCTGGATCAATGTCGCACCTGCGGGCATCGCGGCCAGCGCACCGCCGCCGCCCAGCAGTACGTCACGCGTCACGGCGAAATCCGGCAGCATCAGGATCATTGCCTGGGCGTGCGCGACGGCGTCGCCCGGCGACTCGGCCAGCCGCGCGCCCGCTTCGACCAGATCCGTAGCCTTGGCGGCAGAACGGTTCCAGACGGTGACATCGAAATCGGCTTTCAGCAGATTGGCCGCGAAGGCATGCCCCATGGCCCCCAGGCCCAGCACGGCGACGGAACGAGAATCGGACATCGGGTTGATCCTTGGAAAAGTGTAGGCTCCTAACTATAGACGATACCGCCGTTGTTCAAGCGCAGGGCCGTTTCACTGCCATAGCGACAGTAGCGACCCGCCGACAGGGTCGGCGTCCGGCAGCGCGACAGCGGCAACCCGACGGCAGGCGGCCTCGATCTCGCCGGGATCGCCGCGCTCCACTTCCCACGACTGCCCCGGCGGATAGGCGCCCACCATGGTGAAATCCTCGCTGGCGTCGAGACAGGCGTGACCGACGCCCGCCGGCAGTACCAGCACGTCGCCGGCAGCGATATCGTGCTCGCTACCGTTGGGGCCACCGAGACGGATATGCGCGCGGCCGCGAAAGACGCCCAGCGCCTCGTGGGCGGTGGAGTGGAAATGATCGAAATCGTAGAGACCGTACCGCCACTGCGGCGGCCACTGGTAACGGTCGAACAGCGCTTCGAAGCGCGCCGCCGGGTTCTCCTCGGGGCCATCGAGGACCTGACGATAGAGCAGCACCGGCAGCGGCGAGTTGGGAAAGCCGCTGGCCGCATCCGGTTTTAGAACCAGCATCTCGGGTTGGGGCATCGTCATGGTTTCCTCCTCGATTCTCGATTCCGGGTTTCAAGCTCCAGGCTCGACACCTAGAAACCTAGGCGATAGCCGCGGAATCGCCAGCCCCCTTCGCCGACATCGGCATGCGCGGGATCGCGCAGAGGCTCAGCGCAGCAAACAGCAGCATTGGCCAGAGCGCCAGGTTTGCGTCGGCGAACCGTTCCGCTAGCCAGCCGCCGATCATTGGCATGACGAAAGCCAGGCAGTAGCCGACGAAGGACATGCCGGCGGTCAGCGAGGCCACTGCGTCACCTCGCTCCAGACACGGCGGCAGCGCCATGATCAGCGTGAGTTCGAGAGTGATGCCGAATCCGGAAATCACCAGCGCGACCAGCGCCGGCCATCCCTCCAGCGCCAGAAAGGCAGCCAGACCCAGCACGCCGAGCGTGGCGAACAGCCCCAGCGGCCAGCGGCGGGAGACCCAGCGTCGCCCCCGCCACAGCATGGAGAGCGAGGCCGCCAGCGGGCTCGCGTTGTAGAGCAGCAACGCCAGCGCCAACAGATCCGCCTCTCCGCGGGCATCGAGAATGCTGCTCATGTAGGCGTTGGTCGCCATGAAAAGCCCCACCGAGGCCGCCAGCGGCACGCCCATCAGCCAGACACGGGCGGTGCGCAACGAGATCGAGCGGCGCGGCGCGTCTTCGGGTATCGCGGTTTCGTCAGGGCGCTGCGGACGCCGCCGCAGGCGCCACACCAGCAGCGCGACGATCACCAGTGCCGGCAGCGACCACAGCAGCATCGCCACCTGCCAGCTCCCCCCGGCCAGCGCCAGCACGACGGGCCGCGTGCCCCCGGCGCCGATCAGCTCGCCGACCGTCATGCCGTTGAGATAGACCGAACTGCCCAGGGCCAGATGGGCCGGTGTCCAGTCCCGCAGCAGCGCCGGTATCGTCACCTGCATGACCGCCAGCCCGAGCCCCATGACCACCGAGGCGCCGAACAGCAAGGGCGCGGAAAGCGTGATCCCGCGCGCGCCGGAGCCAATTGCCACGACCGCCAGCGCCAACGCCAGGGCGCGCAGCATGCCGATACGCCGGGCGAATCGCACCGCCAGCATCATGCTCAACGCCAGTACCACGTACGGCACTGTCGTCAGGGCGCCGACGGCGGCACTGCCCAACGACAGCGATTCGGCAATCTCCCCGGCCAGCGGCGGCGCGATCAAAATCGGCAACCGCATGTAGAGACCGACCAGCCACAGTAGCGTCAAGGCGCCCCAAGGCAGGTTCGAAGAAAAAATCGATGAGAGAAAAGAAGATTGCACATGCGAGCGCTGGGCCATGACGCCACCTGATGAACGAGCGCCACCGAGAGACTGGCGCCGTGAAATGAGCGCCACGACTAGCGCAATGAACAAGCGCTTGAAAATAACAGAACCGCGCCCTCCGTTCAGTCTTTCAGCCCGCTTCCGGCGACAGCCAGGCCGAGCGTCTCTCATGAGCGACGCACGGCACAAAGATCGCGCAAACGCGCCCGTCTAAAAAGCCCATATTGCAACGAAACGATGTGGTTAATTTACGACAAGAATCACGCCATCCGCGATTTTTGGCCAACGGACGCCAGTAGAAGAAAAAACAATACGAAACTCGACCTCTCGATGCCGTTATTGGCATTCGTCATCGCCGATAAGTCACCGACTGGCGTTCTCCATATTAACGTCCTAATAGTGAACGCATGCTTTATAAGCTGGCTTCCTTAATGCATCATTTCGCTCCAGCACGCGTGCTGACACGATCAACCTCAGGTCGACAGCCCGTTCTCTGGACGCCTCATCAACAGGATTTCGATCATGCCCGAAACGCAACGGCCGAACTATCGCAGTGCGCTGGTCGTCGTCACGACGATCTTTTTCATGTGGGGTTTCATCACCTGTCTCAACGATATTCTGATTCCTCACCTGAAAGCGGTCTTCTCGCTGAACTACACCCAGACCATGCTGATCCAGTTCACCTTCTTCGGTGCCTATTTCATCATGTCGCTGCCGATGGGCAAGGTGCTGGCCAAGGTCGGTTACAAGAACGCCATCAGTCTCGGACTTCTGATCGCCGCCATCGGCGCGGTGATGTTCTACCCTGCCGCCAGAGCGCCTTCCTATCCGCTGTTTCTGACCGCACTGTTCGTGCTGGCCAGCGGCGTCACCATGCTGCAGGTCGCCGCCAACCCCTACGTCAGCCTGCTGGGGCCGGAGGGCTCCGCTTCCAGCCGGCTCAATCTGGCGCAGGCGTTCAATTCGCTGGGCACGACGCTGGCCCCCTATTTCGGCGGGATGCTGATTTTGGGTGCGACGGTACTGGGCGCCAGCGAGCTGGCCGACATGTCCGCCGCTGACCGGATGGCCTACAAGGTCGAGCAGGCACAAAGCGTGCAGCTTCCTTATCTGCTGCTGGCTGCCGTGCTCGCGATCCTCGCGGTGGTGGTCTATCTGTGGAAGCTGCCCAACTTCAAGGAGCAGGCCAGCGACGACAGCCCGACCGAGAACGTCACCGCCGCCCAGGCCTTGCGTCATCCTCACGTGCTATTCGGCGTTATCGGCATCTTTGCCTATGTCGGCGCCGAGGTCTCCATCGGCAGCTTCATGATCAACTATCTGTCGCTGCCGGAAATCGGCAACATGAGTGAAAGCAGCGCGGCCAGCTATGTCGCCTACTACTGGGGCGGCGCCATGATCGGCCGTTTCATCGGCTCGGCGTTGATGCAGAGATTCCACCCCAGCCTGCTGCTGGGCCTGTTTGCGATCGTCGCGGCGCTGCTGGTGCTGACCACCATGCTGACCTCCGGCCACATCGCGATGTGGAGCATCGTCGCCATCGGGTTGTTCAACTCGATCATGTTCCCGACCATCTTCACGCTGGGGATCGCCAAGCTCGGCCCGCTGACCAGCAAGGCATCGAGCCTTTTGATCATGGCCATCGTCGGCGGCGCCATTCTCCCTGTCGCCCAGGGCGCGATCGCCGACACGGTCGGCATCCATCACGCCTTCGTGCTGCCGCTGATCTGCTACCTGTTCATCGCCTTCTATGGCTTCCGCGGCTCCCGGGTCATCAACCCGCACCCGTCGGTCCAGGCTGAAGCCAAGATCGCTTCGTAATGCTCCAACCGGAACAAGGAACGCCCCTCCATGGAGGGGCGTTTGTGGTTTACTGCTTGGCTATCTTTCCCTGACGGCAGTGACCACGATCTCGATCAGGGTGCCCGCGCCGAGATCGCCGGCGCCAATCGTCGCGCGAGCCGGTAACGCATCGCCGAACCAGTCTGTCCACACCGCATTCATCTCCTGCTTCAATGCGAGGTCGGATACGAAGACATTGGCCGACACGACCTGCGAGCGGTCGATACCGACCTCGTCCAGATAAGTGCCGAGCTTTTCCAGCACCTGACGTGTCTGCCCTGCCATATCCAGCGACATGTCGTCGGCGGCAATACCACCGAAGAACAGGATTCCGTTGGCCTCCACGATGCGATGCATGATGGGTGTCTTGAGGTGACGCATGATCATCAACAGCTCTCCTGTGAGAAAGCGCCAACGCTATCAGTCGCTTTCTATCACGGATAATGCCAATCGCCGCGCATGCTATAGCGCGTTGTTATGACCACGACGGAAGATTGAGCGTTTCCAGCTTGCGCAGGAAAGCAGCACGGAATGCCTGGGCCAGTTGCGACAACGGCTGATCGCGCGGCGTCAACAGGGAGAAATCCTCTCCCAGCTCGACTGCCAGCGGCTTGAGTGTCACCCCGCCTTGCCCCCATGAAGCTGCACTGATCGGATCGAGAATGGCTATCCCCAGGCCATGGGAGACCAAGCGAGTCGCCTGTAGCGCCAACGACACCTCGATACGGCGGCGGGGCCTGGCGCCCGCACTTTCCAGGCGGCGATCGAGTTCTATCCGTAGCGGGTCGTGGCGTTCGAAGCAGATCAATGCCTGATCGTCCAGGTCGCTGATGGCGATGGCGTCTCGCCGGGCCAGCGGGTGATCCAAGGACATGGCGCAAAGGCTCGGCAGCCGGTAACGAGTCTGATCCACGCGATCCTCGTTTTCCGCCACGATGGCAAACCCCAGATCGCAGCGTTGCGTCATGACTTCGTCGATCACCTGCTCGGAGCGGAAGGTGGTCAACTCGACATCGGCGTCCGGATGCTCGGGAACGAAATCGGCCAGGACATCTGGCAGGAACGTCATGCCCAGCAGGGGCATGGTGCTGATTCTCAATCCGCCGACTTCCCGTTCACGAATGCGAGTCGCGGTATCACGCAGATGATCGATGCCGCGCCACACACTCACGACTTCGCGATGGAATAGCCGCGCTTCCGGCGTCGGAGTCAGCCGGCCGCGTACCCGCTCGAACAACGCAAAACCAACGTCATGTTCGAGCTGCTTGAGCAAGCGCGTCACCCCGGGCTGAGCGGTACGCATTCGTTGAGCGGCGGCGGTAACGGTGCCGCACTCCATCATCCATTTGAAGGCAAGGATCTGCCGATCGCGCAGTTGAGGTGTACGCATAACATTAGGCTATAGAGCGACCATTGATTGGTATTGGATAGTATACCGACTCTGTCGCTATCGTCAGCCAAATGCCTTGGTTGGACGACAGTATGCGTCAGGACTTCTTTATCGTCGGTGGTGGCGTGGTCGGGATGGCGATCGCCTATGGCCTCGCCCGTGCCGGTCAGGGCGTGACGGTCCTGGACGCCGACGATACGGCCTTTCGGGCGTCACGCGGCAATGCCGGATTGACATGGGTCCAGGGCAAGGGCGTAGGCATGCCGAGCTATGCGGAAATAAGCCTGGATTCGGTCCAGGCCTGGCCGTCCTTCGCTCTCGAGCTGCAGCAGCGTACCGGCCTCGAGCTCGAGTATGAGCAACGCGGTGGCGTCGATTTATGTCTGGACGAAGAGGAAGCCCACGCCAGACGAACGGAATACCGCGAGCTTCAGGCACAGTCCGAACGTCTGCGTCGGGATTTTCATTGGGAATATCTGGATCGGGAGCAATTACTCCCTTTTCTGCCCGGCCTGGGCGAACGCGTCGCTGGCGGTACCTGGTCGCCCCATGACGGGCATTGCAATCCGCTGTACCTGCTCCGAGCGCTTCATGCTGCCTGCCGGCGTCTTGGCGTCGACATTCGTCAAGCGACCCCGGTCGAAAATCTGGCGCGAACCGAATCGGGCTTTCGGGCGACGTTACGCGAGAGTCATGTCGAGGCCGAACGTTGCATCGTCGCTGCCGGGCTCGGCGCCAAAAGGCTTGCACCGCAGCTCGGGCTTTCGGGTGATGTCTTTCCGTTACGAGGGCAGATGCTGATCACCGAGCGCATGCCTCGTGTCGAGCAGTTACCGACGCCCCAGATTCGCCAGACAGCGACCGGCGGCTACCTGATCGGTGACACCCATGAACGAGTCGGTCACGACAAGGGCGTTACGCTTCCGATGTTGCAAACGCTGGCCGACAAGGCAGTCCGTATCTTCCCGTTTCTGCGCTCGACCCGCCTGGTTCGTGCCTGGGCCGCTCTCAGAGTCATGACGCCGGATGGCTATCCGCTCTACGAACGCTCACTGACTCATCCCGGCGCCTATAACGTCAATTGCCACAGCGGCATCACCCTGGCTGCCTTTCATGCCGATGGCCTTGCCCAGGCAATCCTGGACGACCGGATTCACACACATTTTTCGCAATTTTCGGGAGCACGCTTCCATGTTCCGTCGACTCCCTGAAACGGCGAGCGACTCGGCCGAAGTCACCCTGTGGGTGGATGGTGAACCACAGCAGGTGGGCGCCACGCTGAGCGTCGCTGCGGCACTCCTGCAACAGCGCGGCTGGGCCGAATACCGCCTTCACCATGACGGTACGCCCCGTGCGCCGTTGTGCATGATGGGAGTTTGCCACGACTGCCTAATCACGATCGACGGCGAGCCCAATCGTCAAGGCTGCCTTGTCATCGTCAAAGATGGCATGCGTATCGAAACGCAAATGCCCGCAGCCCAGCCAACACCCGGAGCGTCGACAGGATGAGCGAGAATCCCACATCGTCCCAGGTCGCCGAAGTTGCCATCATCGGTGCGGGCCCCTCAGGCCTCACTGCCGCCACGCGCCTGACCAAGGCGGGTCTGAAGCCGGTGGTATTCGATCTCAATGCCGCCCCCGGCGGACAAGTCTACCGGCAAGTCGAATCTCCGCAGGCCGATCTTCGAGTGACAGGCATCGACTACCGCCTCGGCCAACGAGTGGTGGAAGCCTTTCGCCGCGCCCGGGTCGATTATCGACCCGACAGCCGGGTGTGGTGGGTACAGCGCGTCGATGCCGGTTTCGAGCTGGGCGTGTTACATGAAGGGCGCTCCGCTGTCTGGCGGGCCCGGCGTCTGATTCTCTGCCATGGTGCGATGGAACGTCCGTTTCCTTTTCCCGGCTGGCAACTACCAGGCGTGATGACCGCCGGTGCCGCCCAGATCCTGCTCAAACAAGGCGGCCTGCTCCCCGAGGACGCGCCGATACTCGTAGGCAGTGGGCCGCTGATCTATCTGCTCGGCTGGCAATATCTTCAGGCTGGACATCCCCCGACCTGCATACTCGATCTCACGCCGCGCCTCCAGTGGCGCCTGCCGCTTCGCCAGCCGGGGAAGGCCTGGCATGCACGCGGCTACCTGTTCAAGGGCCTGAAAATGATGCTGGCCCTGAAGCGGGCCGGCGTTGCCATCGAGCGTGATATCGAAGCCCTCGAGGCGATCGGCGACAAGGTCCTGGAGCAGATTCGCTATCGTCAGCGTGGACATTGGAAGCAGCGCCCGGCGAGTCTGTTGCTGAGCCATGTCGGCGTCATGCCAGAAACCCACCTCACGCGCTCGCTCGGCCTGACGCATCGTTGGCACGCCGAACAACAGAGCTTCTTGCCGGTACGCGACGACACCCTGAGCGCTGACGAGAATCTGTGGGTCGTGGGCGATGGTGCTGCGATAGGCGGCGCGGTGAATGCCATGCGGGAGGGAACGTTGAGCGCGCTGGAGGTCATTGCGTCCTATCACGGGCTCACGAAGAAGGAACGGCACGAACGTGATGGCTTACGCCGCGAGCGCGCCCGGGATCTCTGCGCGCGCCAGTTGCTGGACGCCATGTTTCTCCCGTCGCTGAACATCGATGCCATGCCCGAAGAAACTATCATCTGCCGTTGCGAAGCGCTGACCCGCGGCGATCTCGATCAAGCGATCTCGGATGGTGCCGAGGGCCCCAATCAACTCAAGGCCTTCACCCGCTGCGGCATGGGGCCGTGCCAGGGACGTCAGTGCAGCCTCAACGCCACGCTGCTGCTTTCCCGACGCCTGGCGCAAACACCCGATCAGATCGGGCAATGGCAGATACGCCCCCCGGTCCAGACGATCACGCTCGGCGAACTGGCCACATCGAGCATGGTCGAGAACCGCGTAACCTAGTCATAACGATGCTGAGCAAAATCCACGCACAACAACAGCAAGAGGAAATGGCAATGCAACGCAAGACTTTCATTGGCACCGTGGCGCCGACGCTGCTACTGACACTGATGCTGGGCAACAGCGCCCAGGCCGAGAACGACACTCTCAGGATCGGGGTCGACGTGCCCTACATGCCGTTCCAGTTCAAGCAGCCCGATGGCACCATTGCCGGCTTCGAGGTGGACCTGGTCAATGCGGCCTGCGAACGCATGCAGCGGCAATGCGAGTGGGTCGAACAGCCCTGGAACGGCATCATCCCGGCCCTGCAGGCGCGCAAGTTCGACCTCATCGCCTCGTCGATGAACATTACCGAAGATCGCGCCAAGACGGTGTTGTTTTCCGATCCCTACTTCCAGGTGCCGTCGGCTTGGGTAGCCCGGACCGGCAGCGACTGGCAGCCCGATGACGGCGACCTCGCGGGAGCGATGATCGGTGTCCAACAGGGCACGATCCAGGATGAATACGTGACTCAGTATTACCCCAATGCCGAGATAAATCGGTATAGCGATTCTGCCGCCATGGTCAATGACATGCTGGCCCAGCGCCTGGATCTCGCCTTCACCGCGTTTCCGCTCGCTCAGGAAACTCTGCTCGGCGACTCGCATTTCGAACGCATCGGCGAATTGGTCACTGGCCCGGAATCGATCTATGGCCCGGGTATCGGCGCGGCTTTCCGCAAGCGAGATCGCGAACTCGTCGAGGAGTTCAACCAAGCGATGCACGAGGTCAAGCAGGACGGCACCTACGATCATCTGCATCAACAGTACTTCGGCGACTGAGTTCGATTCGCTTGAACGGCGGACGGCGCCGCTCTGGCGCCGTCTTCGATCTCTCATCCGGTTTCGTCACGAGATATCGTCGATGACGTGGCCCTATATAGCCTCGTCATAGCTTCGCCGCGCCATCATTCACCTTGCGGATAATCGGTCGCTTCGCCTACCGCGCGCCACTCGCGAATTTCCGCCAGTGTCTCCTCGAGGTTTTCGATCACCTTGTCGACGCCCCAGGCGCCCAGCACCAGGTGGCGTGGCGGCTGGGGATGCGCCACCAGATCGATCATCGCCTGGGCGGCGCGCACCGGATCACCCGGCTGCTTGCCGCTATTGCCGCTGGTACCTTCCATACGCGCCTTGACCGTATCGGCGTAGTCGTCGATCCGGCTCGGCGTCTGCTGCAGGGAGCGGCCGGCCCAGTCGGTGCGAAACGGCCCCGGCTCGACACAGGTGACACGAATACCCAGCGGCTCGACCTCTGTCTTGAGCGAGTCGGACCATCCTTCCACCGCATGTTTGCTGGCGGCGTAATAGCCCGAACCCGGAAAGCCGATGAAGCCCGCCACCGAACTGATGTTGATGACGTGACCAGCGCGGCGTTCGCGCATGCCGGGCAATACCGCTCGCGTCATCGCGAACAGGCCAAAGACGTTGGCCTCGAACTGATCGCGAATGGCCGAATCCTCGCCCTCCTCGCAGGAAGCCTGATAACCGTAGCCGGCATTGTTGACCAGTACATCAATCCGCCCGAACTTGGCCTCGGCGGCATCGACGGCCTTGCGAATCTGCGCGTCGTCGGTGACATCCAATGCCTGCGCAAGTGCGCGATCTTCGACGCCTTCGACCAGATCGGCCACGCGCTCCCGGGAACGCGCCGTCACGATGACTTTTCCGCCCTGTTCGATAATCAGTTTCGCCAATTCGCGGCCGAAGCCGGTGGAACACCCGGTGATAAGCCACACGGGAGAATTGGGCATGGACATGAAACACCTCCTTTAGACACGACGCCGAAGAATGAAAACGCCACTGACAGAACGGCGTCGTCGATGAACGTGAATTCCCAGCGTAGACGATACCGCAGCGATTGGCGCCTGCGCGCTGCCATCCGCGCCGATGTCGAAGCATCAGCACGTTCCGCGACCTTAGTCGCAAGTACCTTGAAAGTCAGACAACTGAATCGGGATAATCGCTTAGCGAGCAAAAAATAGACGCGTTATCGATTCGCCTGCTTTCTTAGACGCCGGACTCCACGCCCTGTCAGGGGCTTCCGGCTCGATTTTCCTGCCCAGGTTGGATGTTCACTGCCTCGTCTACCCGCGTGGCCTTGGACGGTATCGCGTCAACGAAACGAACAAGGACAACCATTGCCTTTCACCCGCCGGACGGCCTCCACCATCGATAGCCGGGATGACGACGCATGACGCAGGTCGAGCAGTTCTTCGAGCGCTACGGCCCGCGCTACAAGCTCTGGGTCACGCTCACCGTCATGCTGGGCCTGGTAGCTCTGGGCATGTCGATCACCATCGTCAACGTGGCCATCCCTTACATCAAGGGGGCGTTCGGCATGAGCGACTCCCAGGTCCAGTGGCTTTCCACCGGATTTCTGGCGTCGACGACCGTATCGCTGCTGGTGGCGCCATGGCTGGTTGCCGCCGTCGGCCAACGAGCGACTTTCATCGGGTTGCTGCTGGCCTTCATCGCCGCCTCGATCCTGGGGGGATTGGGTCAGGGCATGGCCGCGCTGGTCGCCGCCAGGATCGTTCAAGGCGGCATGACCGGGCTGATCCGGCCGGTGGCGATGCAGGCACTGTTCGCGGCCTATCCGCCCGGAGGTCGCGGCATGGCGACCGCCATGTACGGCATGTGTCTGGGTTTGCCATTGACGCTGGCCACCGTGATCGGCGGCTGGCTGGTGGAGCATTTCACTTGGCGCTACGTCTTCTTCGTGACCCTGCCGATCTGCGCGGCGGCCATCGTGATGGGCTTCTTCTTCCTGCCATCGCGGGAACACAAAGGACCGCGCCCACCGTTCGACTGGGCCGGCGTGGTGCTGCTGTTCGTCGCCGTCTTCTCGCTGCTGGCGGCACTCTCCAACGGTCAACGCTGGGGCTGGTACGACCCGCGCGTGTCGGAACTGGTTCTGCTGGCCACGCTCTGCGGCGCCGGCTTCGTCGCCTGGCAGAAACGGATCTCTCATCCGCTTCTGGATCTCGAGATCTTCGGCCACCGCACCTTCGTCGTCGGCACGCTGGCGATGGGCCTGTTCGGCGGCACCTTCTACGGCATCATGTACCTGCTGCCCCAGTTCGTGCAGGCGGTGCTGCACTACAGTCCGATTACCGCAGGCAAGATATTCCTGCCCTCGACGCTGGTTCTCGCCGTGCTAGTGCCCCTGGTCGGCTGGTTGAGCGACCGTTATCCACCGCACTGGATCACCCTGCCGGGGCTGGCCTGCGCGCTGCTCTCGGTGTGGTTGATGGCGCAGATGGACTGGAACACCTCGTTTTTCTATCTCGCCATGGCCATGGCCGTGCTATCGGTCGGCATGGCCGCGTTCCCGCCGCCGACGTTGTCCAACGCCATCGCGGGCTTGCCCGGCCATCTCACCGGCCATGGCTCGGGTGCGATCAACTTCGCTCTGCAACTGGGCGGCGCTCTGGGCACGGCAGGCCTGGTCATTCTTCTGGATCGACAGACCGCCTTTCACGGCCAATACCTGAACGCCGGCGTCAATGCCGACAACGCCATCGCTCGGCAGCAGTTGGGCCAGTTATCCGAACTGGTCGGCCGCCTGGGAGTACCCGATACCCAGCAGCAGGCGATGGCCGGTTATCTGATGGGTCGCATCGAGTCGATCTGGGCCTCGATCCTCGCCTATCAGGATGGCTTCTGGATTCTGATCGGTAGCCTGTTTCTCGTCGTCGTGCCCTCGCTGTTGCTCAGCCGTTGGCGGGGCCTGCCTCGCACCTGATTCCGTTCACTCGATCATCGAAGGACCCGTTTGCGCCATGACCGCTGACTCAGCTCGACCCGCCAAGCGCCGCCTGCCACGCAGCGGCAAACTGTTGATACTCGCCATCGTCGTGGTGCTGTGTCTGATCTGGATCGGCCTGGCCATCGCCCATCGCCTGTCGCACGTCAGCGCCCAGGATGCGCGCGTGATGGCCGATCAGGTGACCGTCAGCAGCCGGTTGGGCGGCTGGGTAACGACGTTCGAGTTGACCGAGGGCGATACGCTGCATCGCGGTGATGCCGTGGCGACCCTCTACGACAAGCCGGATCAGCGCAAGCTCGAGGCGTTGACGGCCAACGTGGCCACGCAACAGGCGCGGCTGGATTACGAGAAAGCGCGGCTGTCGATGGCCGAGAAGCAGCTCAAAGGTGGCATGAACCTGACGCACCGCCAGCTCGAGGCCAGCAAGGCCGCCGAGAAGGCCTCTCAAGCACGGCTGACCCAGGCCGAGCGGGACTTCCGGCGTTCCGATACGCTGTATAAGAAGCACTCCGTTTCCGAACAGCGCCGTGATCAGGACTACTACGCTTACCAGGCAGCGCTCGCCGAACATGCCCAGGCCCAGCAGGAGGTTCAGGTCAGCCAGGCACTAGCCGACAATGCTCAGGTCGGCTTCATCAATGGCTCGCAGATGCCGCTGCCCAATCCGGACGTACTGCGCCAGCAGGTGCAGATTGCCCGCCAGGAGCTGGCCGAAGCCGAGGCGAAACTGGAGCAGGAGCAGCTTCGCATCGCCGATCTGCAGATCGACAGCCCGATCGACGGCGTGATCAACAAGACGCTGATCGATCAGGGCGAGTACGTCAGTGCCGGCCAGCCGATCCTGATGATGCACGACCCCTCGAAGCTGTGGGTGGAGGCCAACATCAAGGAAACCGACATCGGCGCGCTACGCGTCGGCCAGCCCGTCGCTATCACCGTCGACGCCTTTCCCGATCAGACCTTCACCGGTCATGTCGCCGTCATCGGTCGTGCCGCCACCAGCCAGTTCGCGCTGTTACCGGACCCCAACCCCTCAGGCAACTTCACCAAGATCACCCAGCGAATTCCCGTGCGCATCCGTTTCGACGATGGCCCCATCGATCTCATTGGCCCCGGCATGATGGTCGAGGTAGACATCGATATCAGCGGTGACGGCGAATCCCGGCCGACTTCTCGACCCGATACCGCTTCGGCGAGCTGATCACGTCGAGACGTTGGGTTGGCCCCGCAGCGCCCGACAGTGGCGCTGCGCCGATTCCTCGATGACATGCTTGGCATCGATCAGAATTTCGCGACCCCAGAAAGCGGAGTAAGCGCTGTCGAACGCTAGCGGCCTGAGGCGCTGTGCAATGCTCTCGACCGTTCCCGCGTCCAGCGGAATGTTGTTGGGATAGGACCACATGAACGATGCCATGCGGTCCGGCGTGATCAGTAGCGTATCGCCGGTCAGTAGTATTTCGTGCTCGGGCCAGTGCAGCACGCTGGCACCGGGGAAATGACCGCCCAGTCGATATACGTCGATACCGGGCAATATCTCGCGTGACTCCCCTTCCCAGAACTCGATGCGCGCATCCGGCACGGTGACCCAGTCTCGATCCGCCGCGTGAACGTAAACCGGGCAGTCGAACGCCTGCCCCCACTCTGCCATGGTGCTGAAATAGTGCGGGTGCGACAGCACGATGGCATCCAGCCCGCCGAGCCCTTCGATGATTTCGATGGTGGCCTCGTCGAGCAGCGTCAGGCAGTCCCACAGCACATTGCCGGCCGGTGTGCGCAACAAAAAGGCGCGCTGGCCGATGGCGAAATGGGGAACCGTGCCGATGGCGGTCAAGCCCGGCGCCATATGACGGAACAGGTTGCTGTGACCGGCCGCCAGCTCGCTCGGCGTCGTCCACTGCTGCCCCTCGATAGGCACGTACTGGCGTTCGTCCTCGCAGATCGCGCAGTGCTCCGGCGGTGACTCGCTAGAAGGATATTGCACACCGCAGGTGGCGCAGATAAAACCGTGATTACGCATTTCGACCTCCTTGATGAAAGACGCTCCCTCGTCCCTGTACAACGTGGCTGGAAGTGAACGGCACCCGCCGCTCGCCTCCGCGAATCAGATTCGGATGTCCGAAGGTCCGCGGATCTCGGCTTCGATACGCGTGCCGGTCTCTCGCTCTTCGTTGGAAAAGCCGTCGAAATTCGCCAGCTCGCCGAAATCGAGCTGCGTCAGCGTCTCGATACGTGCCACGCTGCGCTGGTAGGTCTTGTACTGCCCGAACATGAAGCCTAGCTGGTCCAGGTCATCGGCCTGTTCGATCATGTAGGCCGTGGCCGAGGGCCGCTCGTCCTCACCCATGAACGCCACCACTTTCCAGTAGGCTTCGGGGATCTGGACGCCGCGATATCGGCGGTCGCCTTCTCTAAACACCGGCCCGGTGAAGACGCTGATGCGCTGACGGTCCGCTCTGGCGTGCTCGAGCAGATAATCCTCCAGTCCCAGCCAGGTCTGCTGATTGAAGCCGGCCATCTGCGGCGTGCAGTTGGTGAAGTGGAAGGTATCGGCATTGGCCTGCTCGGCGTCGCTGCCCCAGTTGGCCGAGGTCCGGCGCACCAGATGCCCGCGATCCAGTGGATTGCGGGCATAAAGCGATTCGCCAACTTGCCGATCTTCCGCCAGCCGCGGATCGAACCGCCAGTCGTCATTCTCTCGCGGCACGTCGACCAGCTCACGTCCGTCGAGATTGAGCGCAGTGAAAATCGCCAGCCTTCGCGAGCGAGACATCACGATGGAGAAGTGGGTGTAATCGAGGCTGCCTTCCTCGCTACCGGCCACTGGCGTTACATCCTCGAAGAGATCGCCCAGGGGCGCTGGCAGAGGAACGACGATCTTGCTCAGAAAGTTTTTGTCGTAGCCCTGACGATTAGCCAATTCCTCAAGGGATGCCGCCTGCGCTCGCGGGTGGTCAAATGCCGCCGTCGGCGTGAAAGGTCGCTTATCGACCAGCCGACGCATGTCGCGCAACCGGGGACGATCATTGACTTGGCTCATTCGGGTTCTCCTGGCCAACCACAATTCATCGGGCATTGCCGTCAGCCTGTCAGCGGATCGTTACCACACGCTGACAGGCCCAGGGAACATGATCTACTTCCAGAAATTGCTCTTCATCAGATCGACCACATCGCTCATGCGACCGTTGAGCACCGCCTTGCCCGAGTAGAGCGCGGTGGAGGTCACCTGCCCCGGCTCGACCTTGGGCGGCATCACCAGCTCCATGCGATTGACCTTGACATCGAGAATGGCCGGCCCCGGATGGGCCAGCCATTCGGCAATGGCGTGCTTGAGTTCGTGCTCCTGCTCGACCCGCCGACCCCACAGACCGATGGACTGAGCCAGCAGCCCGAAGTCCGGATTCTCCAGATCGGTGTAGCTGTCGAGCAGGCCGTCGACCTTCTGCTCCAGCTCGACGAAGCCCAGCGAGCTGTTATTGAAGACGACGATCTTGAGCGGAATCTTCTCCTGCTTCAGGGTCAAAAGGTCGCCCATCAGCATGGTCATGCCGCCATCGCCGCACATGGCGATGATCTGGCGGCCGGGGAACGCTTTCTGAATGCCGATCCCCTGCGGGTAGGCATTGGCCATGGTGCCGTGGACGAGGCTCGACAGCGTGCGGCGCTTCCCGTTGGTACGAATGTGCCGAAGCATCCAAACCATCGGGCTGCCGGCATCGGCGGTGAAGATGGCATCGTCGTGGGCGGCTTCGTCGAGCGCCAGCGTCAGTTCCTGCGGATGGATCAGCCCGTCGTCGCTGGACTCGTGCGCATCGCGCTCCAGTGCCTTGTGATAGGTCTTGCGGCACCGCTCCAGCCATTTCGTGTCGCTATGCTCGTCGACGATCTGGGCGAGCGCAGCACAGGTATCGCGCACGCTGCCGAGCAGGCCGACGTCGACGGGATGTCGCTTGCCGATCTGCTGCGGATCGATATCGACCTGAATGATCGTCGCTTTCTCCGGGTAGAACTGGGTCCAGGCGAAGCTGCAGCCCAGCAGCAGCAAGGTGTCGCACTCGGCAACGGCGTGGTAACCGCCGGCCAGCCCGAAGACGCCGGTCATGCCGACCTCGAACGGGTTGTCTGGCTCGATGAAATCCTTGGCCCTCGAGGTCCACGCCACCGGCGCCTTCAGCTTGGCCGCCAGCGCCATCACCTCATTGCGCGCGTGCTGACAGCCGGAGCCCGCGAAAATGGATATCTTGCCGCCGGCGTTGAGCGCCTTGATGGCCGGCACCAGTTCCTCGGCGCTCGGACGAGCGATCGGATCGAAACGATGCACCCGATAGGGCAGATCCTGGCTCGGTTTCTGCGTGAACAGGTCCCCATGCACGATCAGCACCGCCACGCCGTTCTTCGACAACGCCGCCTGTGCTGCCAACGCTGTCATCCTACGCGCCTGGTCGGGGTTGATGATCGTCTCGCAGAAGACGCTGTACTGCTCGTAGATCGGCTTGGGGTCGACATCTTGCGGGAAGCCGATGCCGGTATCGGCGGTGCCGACCTGAGAAGCGATCAACACTACCGGCGAACCGCTGCGATGGGCTTCGAACAGCCCGTTGACGAAGTGCAGCGTGCCCGGACCGCAGGTGCCGGCGCACAGCGCCAGCTCCCGGGTCATGTAGGCTTCGCCACCGGCGGCGAAACCGCCGACCTCCTCGTGGCGGACATGCACCCATTCGAGATCGCTGCGCCGGATCGCGTCGGTAAAATGATTGATGGTGTCGCCAACCACGCCATAGCAGCGCTTGGCGCCGGCTTCGGCCAGGGTTTCGACGATGATCTCGGCAACATTCTGATGGCTCATGATGCGACTCCTTTCGCGGCAACGAAAGCCAGCAGCGCCATACTCACGGTTCGGTGCATGGTCTCCGGCAGTCGATGCCATAGCGGCCCGATGAACTGGGGATGAAAGACAACTGAACGGCGACTCACTCTCGCGGCGCTCTCCTCAAGCGTAGCTGGCCGCTCGGATTTTACCGTCCGATCGAATTGACAGGCGGATCGAGTTTGCCAATCGAGTGCGTCCGTCGCTCAAAGAGCCATCGAAGGCCTCCAGCGGTTTCTCGTCACCAGAGTCGTAGCGGACCCAGCGTCGTAGCGGACCCAGAGTCGTAGCGGACCCAGAGTCGTAGCGGACCCAGAGTCGTAGCGGACATTGCCACGCGCCTGGTCTGATCACGCACTACGTACAGAGCTCCATCGTTCCCGCGCTTGAAGGCAGGCACGATGCCTATCGAGCCATGAGGGAACAGGCGACGGCGACCTTGCGACATCCTCGCATGGCCGGACGGGGCACAGGGCTCAATGAATACAGAGCGAAGAGCGCGTCGATATGCAGATCGACACGACACAGACCGCCATGACCTTCGATGGCAAACGCAGGATATGCCCGGATTCATCCCGCTTCGAGATATTCGTCAGTGACGGAGCGCCTTTTGCCCTGTGCTATCAGTGGCACCTGACGACCAGGGCAACAAACGCAAAATCCCCGATCGAATCATTCGACCGGGGATTCCTTGGCACGAACTCTCTACTCGAGGTGGCGATGCCTGTTCGGGTCAGTAGTGTGACTTCGCCACGGGATGGCGCGGCTTCACGGAATACCGGCGTTTACGCCACAGCCTGTGCTCAGTCAAAGGTGACGATCTCGACCCAGTTGGCGTTTTTGCCGGTTGGCGCTTCGTCGACCCGGGTCAGCTCTCCTGTCTGCGGTGCAATTCGGTAGAGGCCCACCTCATCGTCGAGCTGTCCCGAGACGACCATGAAGCGTCCGCTCGGGTCGATGTTGAAACCGCGCGGCTGTTTCTCTACCTCGGTGGTGCGCAGGAACGTCAATTTGCCGCTATCCGGATCAGCCTCGAAGGCACTGATGCGGCTGCGCGTACGCTCGCTGATATAGACGAAGCGGCCGTCCGGCGTCGTGTGGATGTCCGCCGCCCAGATACGTGGCGTGTCGTCACCGGCGGGAATGTCCTCGCGGGCCATGCCGCGAATCAGCTTCGAGGACGCTGGAACGCCCGTTGCCGTGCCCAGTGCGGTGAGCTGACCGCTCTGCTCGTCGTAGGCGTAAGTCGTGACTGCACCGGAAAATTCCCCCAATACATAGACGAAGCGTCCATCGGGCGAGAACACGAAGTGACGCGGCCCGGTCTGAGACGGGGTCGACACCGCGGCCGGCGACAACGGGGACAGCTTTCCGCTTGCGCCATCGAAGCGGTACTGCACGAGCTGGTCCTCGCCCAGGTTGGTGGCGTAGGCGAAACGACCGTCAGGCGAGGCGTGCATGGCGTGCGCGCGCTGGCCCGTCGGCAGCGTCGCCTGAGCATCACCGACCACGCCTCGTGCATCGACAGGACTGACGCTGAGCAGATCATCGCTATAGGAGGCGGCAAACAGGTAGCGACCACTGGGGTCGACGTCCACGTTCGCCATGCTGGCCGGCAGAGAACCCGCGCCCTGACGGCTCAACTCGCCGTTGGTGGGGTCGAGACGAAAGCTCACTACCTGGGGAGGTTCATTGCGCAGCGTCGCATAGAGATGAAGATGATCGGGACTCAACGCCAACGGCATGACCTCGCCACCTGTCGGTGTCTTCGCCAGCGGCTCCAGCGCTCCCCGGTCGCGATCCAGGGAGTAGCTGGAGATGACGCCATCGCCCGCGTTCGAGACATAGACGTAAGTCGCCGCCTGAGCGGCAACCCCATGCAGCGTCAAACAAAATCCGGCAGTTAGTGCAGCGAGCGTCGTCCGAGTCATTGGGTTTCATCCGTTCGGGTTGAATGTTTCGTCTATTCATTCAAGCTCAATTGTCATACAAACCCTATGCACCTTTGGTCGAGACAAGCGAGTCGAGCCAACTTGCAATCGTGTCGCTACAACTTCTGCGCGGGATCGGGCACGCGCGGAAACCGCGGCGGATGGGCTTTCATGTAGGCGTGACAGGCTCGCAGGACGCGGACATCATCGTGCTTGCCACCGGCGAGCTGGAACCCCACCGGCAGGCCGGATTCGGTGAAACCGCAGGGAACGGACGCCGCCGGCTGCTGGCTCAGGTTGAACGGATAGGAGAATGGCGCCCACTCTTCCCAGTCGCGCATGCCGCTGCCGGGCGGGACTTCGTGACCCGCCTCGAACGGCTCGATCGGTACGGTCGGCGTCATCAACAGATGATAATCCTGATTGAAGCGCTCCAGGCCCTCGGTGAAATTGGCTCGGCGACCCAGCGCCTGGAACAGGTCGAGCGCGCTCCACTGCTGCGCGGTACGCGCATTGGCAACGAGGCCCGGATCGAGCTGTTCGCGCTGCCGGTCGCTGCATTTCGACCAGAAATCCAGCGACGCGGTAAACCAGAGCTTCTGGAAGATATCGATCGGCGACTCGAACCCCGGGTGAATCTCCTCGACCTCGGCGCCAAGCTGCTCGAGATTGCGAGCCGCTTCGCGCACGCGAGCGGCGACTTGGTCATCGACCTCGGCATAGCCCAAGGTCGGCGAGTAGGCGATGCGCAGCCCGCGCAGATCCTTGCCGAGATCGGCCCCCCAATCCTCCGGCTGGCCCCGCGTGGCGTAAGGGTCACGATAGTCGTAGCGCCCGATCACGTTGAGCATGCGCACCGCGTCGTCGACGCTGCGGGTCAACGGGCCGATATGAGAGAGCGAAGGTTCTGTCGCCGGCGGCCATTGTGGTGTCCAGCCGTAGGTGGGCTTGAAGCCGAAGACGCCGGTGAACGCGGCGGGAATGCGGATCGAGCCGCCGGAGTCGCCCCCCTGATGCAGCACGCCCATGTTGAGCGCGGCAGCGGCAGCGGCCCCGCCGGAAGACCCGCCCGGCGTCAGGCGCGTGTCCCATGGGTTGTAGCTCGCGCCAAATACCCGGTTGTCGGTCACCGCTTTCCAGCCGAATTCCGGCGTGTTGGTCTTGCCGAGAATCACCGCCCCGGCTTCGCGGAGCATGCGGGCCGGTGGGCAATCTTCCTTGCACGGCGCTTCCGATGTGGTCAGCGAGCCGCCGCGCGCCGGCATGCCGGCCACCTCGGCCAGATCCTTCATCGATACGGGAATGCCATCAATGGCGCTCAGGGGCTTGCCCTGCCCCCAGCGCCTGGCGGATGCCTTGGCGGCCTTTTCGGCCCCCTCGCGGTCGACATGAACGTAGGCGTTCACGGCGTCGTTGAAGCGGTCGATGCGATCGAGCGCCGCCCGAGTCGCCTCCAGCGGCGAGGCCTCGCCGGATCGATAGAGTTGCTCGAGCTTTCCCGCGTCCAGATTGCCAAGGTCAGTGTCGCTCACGATTCCTCCACGTCCTGTGGTACGAGTTTCATGCCACCAAGGTTAGTCTGCGTCCTGAAAAGCGCGCAACGTCGCTACCGGAAGGATGTAGTGACTTTCAGCACGTCAGAAATCATGCTCGGCCTCGGACGGAGAGGGCGATGCGGCGTTCATGCGCTGCAGGTGCAGGCGCCGAAGCAGGCGAATGACCGGACGAATCAACATCTCGATACTGCCGATCACGAACAGCCAGGTACCGGCATACGTCAGGGAGTCGTAGAAGAAGAAAATGCTGCCGATCACGAACCAGATACCGATCAGAATATCGTTGACGATGCTCACGACTTCATAGCGCTGGCGAATGACCAGCTCATCCCGGCCGAAGTGAAGAGTCAGTGGTTCATTGGCGCTGTTTGAATGGGCGTCACGCTGTCGTGTCCTCTCGTTCATGTCACTTTCGCTCCCTTCGAGATTGATCACGACATTCTGGTTCAGCCCACCGTGCTCCGCAAAGGCAGCGCCCGGCTCGAAGCGGATTCACTGGCTCCCGTGCGGATTGTCTTCCATGATGAAGTCGAACGAGACGACCTGCTCCGGCAACCGACATGAAGAGGTGAAAGTCCGTGTCCCATTCGATGCAAGCGCAGTACGAGCAGACGCCAGCGGCCGACAACACCACGATGTTCGTCTTCGGTGCCGGCGGCGATCTGGTGAAACGGCTGCTGATTCCTTCGCTCTACAATCTGGACCGGGATCAGCTGATCGATCCCGACATGCGGATCGTCGGCGTCGATCTCGCCGAGCATGACGACGCGGGATTTCGCGCCCATCTCAAGCAGTTCATTGCCGACAAGGCCGCCGATCACCACTCGGAAGGCCGCGGCAGCGCACTGGACGAATCGCGCTGGAGCGAATTCGAGCAGCGGCTCCATTATCTGCAGGGCGACTTCACCGACGAGGCGATTTACCGCCAGATCGAGGACGCGATTGCGTCATCCGACAGCGGCAATGCGATCTTCTATTGCGCGACCGCGTCCCGCTTCTTTGGCGAGATCGCCAGGCAACTGGGCCAGGCCGGATTACTGACGGAGCAAGGCGGAAACTACCGCCGGGTCATCGTCGAAAAGCCGTTCGGCCACGATCTCGAATCGGCCCAGGCATTGAATGCCGAGCTGCTCGACGTGATGCGGGAAGACCAGATCTACCGGATCGATCATTTTCTCGGCAAGGAGACGGTTCAGAACATCCTCGTCGCCCGCTTCGCCAACGTGCTGTTCGAACCATTCTGGAACAATCACTACATCGACCATATCCAGATCACCGCCGCGGAAACGGTCGGCGTCGAAGAGCGGGCCGCTTTCTACGACAAGGCCGGGGCCATGCGCGACATGGTGCCCAATCACCTGTTCCAGTTGCTTGCCATGGTCGCCATCGAACCCCCGGCCGCGTTCGGCGCCGATGCCCTGCGCAGCGAGAAGTCGAAGGTGCTGGGCGCCATTCGCCCCTGGACGATGGAAGAGGCCGCTCACAACTCGGCGCGCGGACGCTACGAGGCCGGCAAGCTGGGCGATCGTGAGGTGCCCGGCTACCTCGAGGAGCCAGGCGTCGACGCCGACAGCCGGACCGAAACCTTCGTCGCCATGAAAGTGATGGTCGACAACTGGCGCTGGATCGGCGTGCCGTTCTATCTGCGGACCGGCAAGCGCATGAGCGCGCGGGATACCGAGATCGCGATCTGCTTCAAGCCGGCGCCCTACGCGCAGTTTCGCAATACCGACGTGGAGCGGATGGCCTCCAACTGGCTGATCATCCAGATCCAGCCCAACGAAGGCATGTGGTTCGACTTCCAGGCCAAAAGACCGGGGCCGGAACTCGCCATGGATACGGTCAAGATGGGCTTCGCCTACAAGGATTTCTTCGACCTGCCGGCGGTCACCGGCTACGAGACCTTGATCTACGACTGCCTGACCGGCGATCAGATGCTGTTCCAGCGCGCCGACACCATCGAGAACGGCTGGCGCGCCGTGCAGCCGTTTCTGGAGGCCTGGTCCCGTGAGCCCGGGATCGAAGGCTACCCCGCCGGCACCGACGGTCCCAGCGGTGCCCACGAACTGATCCAGCGCGACGGCCGCCTATGGCACAAGGTCGGCGAACCCACCGGTCCCGGCGTGGCGCCAGTGCCGAAGCGTAGCGAAAAGCCGGCGTCATGAACTGCGGCGCTCGGCGAAGCCGCCGAGCGCTTCACACGCCTTTCGAACGTCTCAGGACACCAGCCGTCCCAGCGCAAACCCGGCGATGGCGGTGTCCTGCACGCCGGTACCGGTGAGATCGCAGACGGTAATCTGCGAGTCCGTCGTGCGCAGGCTCTTGCCGGACGCGATCACCTTGCCCAGCTCGTTGACAGTGAACGGCGGCTGGTGGCCGGCGTAGGCCTTGAGCTCACCGTTGCTCTCGCTCTGGGTGCGGGTATCGGCGACGAAATGATCGGCCCGCTCCAGCACCGAACTATCGAGTTCGCGCTTCTCCGGGCTATCGGAGCCCATGGCGGTGACATGGACGCCCGCGCGCAGATGCTCGCCGCTCAACAGCGGCTCCCGCGACGGCGTGGTAGTGACGACGATGTCCGCTTCGCGGCAGGCGTCGGCGATATCGGTATGCACCGCCACGGTCAGCCCGTACGTTTGCTGCATCCGCGCCGCGTAGGCTTCGGTCTTCTTCACGTCCCGCGCCCAGACATCCAGCGTGTCGATGTCTCGTACCAGCTTGAGCGCGGCGACCTGCAGTTCCGCCTGCAACCCGGCCCCCAGCACGGTGACGCGCTTGCTGTCGGCGCGGGAAAGATGCTTCGCGGCGATGGCCCCGGCCAGCGCGGTGCGAATATCGGTGAGATAGCCTTCGTCGAACAGCACCGCCTCGACCAGCCCGGTCTTCGCCGAGAACACAATCATCAGGCCGTTGAGGCTCGGCAGCCCCAGTTTCGGATTGTCGAAGAAGCCCGGGCTGACCTTGATCGCGAAGCGCGAGTTGCCCTTGATATGTGCAGTCTTGACGTCGACCTCGCCGTTGGCCTCCTCGATTGCCATCGACAGAATTGGCGGCTGGACGACATTGCCCTCGCCCAGCGCGCGAAAGCCGGCTTCGACGGCTTCAAGAGCGGCATGATCGAGCGTGACGACGTTCTGAATCTGTTCGCGGTTGTAGAGTTCCATCGCAGTGGCTCCTGATTCCATTCGTTCGAATTCGTTTGTTGTCCGGACCTTCAGCGTTCCGGATAGTCGATCAGTGTCCTCGCCCGCATCAACGTCTCGGCATCCACACCATTGCCCGAGACGATTAGCGCCACCTTTTCGCCACGGATATCGATGGTGTGCTCTTCGATGGCGGCGAGCCCGACCACCGCAGCGCCTTCGACCAGCATCTTCTCCTGCTCGAAGAAATGAAGCATGGCGCGGGCAATGGCCGCTTCCGAGACCTGGTGGTGATCGTCCATCACCTCGCGGACCAGCTCGAAGGTGCAGCGGTTGTCGAGACCGATCCCGCCGCCCAGCGAATCCGCCAGCGATGCCTCCTCCTCGACCTCGACGGGCTTGCCGGCGGCCAGGCTCTCGATCATCGCCGCGCCCACGAGCATGCTCACGCCGGTGACTCGTACCTTCGGATTGATGCCCTTCACCGCGCGACCGATGCCGCCCAGCAGGCCGCCGCCAGAGAGCCCGATCAGCACCCGGTCCAATTCGGGAAGATCTTCCATCAGTTCGAGGCCGATGGTGCCCTGGCCGGCCGCGATCAACGGATCGTCGAAGGGCTCGATCAGCGCCATGCCCTCCTCGCTCACCAGCCGTCGTGCCTCGACGAAAGCATCGTCCTGGGAACGGCCGATCACGCGGGCTTCGGCGCCCAGCGCCTCGATGGCGGCCACCTTGTTGGCCGGCACCAGTTCGGAGACGCAGATGATCGCGCGGGCACCGAGACGCTTCGCGGCCCACGCCACCGCGCGACCGTGATTGCCGGTGGAGGCCGTGGTCACGCCGCGCTCGAGCTGCGCGGGCGACAGCGACGCGATCTTGTTGAGCGCGCCCCTGAGCTTGAACGCCCCGCTCGGCTGCAGCGTCTCGAGTTTCAGATAGACTTCGGCATCGAATCTCGCCGACAGGCTCTGGGAGAGAATCAGCGGCGTGCGCATTGCCTGGCCGGCGATACGGCTTCGGGCCAGGTAGATGTCATGAAGCGTGACGGGGTCGGACATCGTTGGGGAATCCCGGTTGGTAAGACAAGTGCGGCAGAGTGGATCTCTCCACCCTGCCGCAGGCTTGTCGTGTCATCAAGATGATATGGCTATGGCAAGACGATGTGGCTATGGCAAGACGATGTGGCGATGGCTTCGACTTAGCCCTTGAGATCACCGCTACGCGTCAGCTCGTCGGTCACCTTGTCGATGGCACGCTTGGCGCGGGCGATCACTTCGTCAACCTGGCCGCGGTCGATCACCAGCGGCGGCGCGAAGCCGAGGATGTCGCCGTTGGGCATGGCGCGAGCGATCAGGTTCTCTTCCAGCGCTGCGGCGGCAACGCGCGCGCCGACCTTGAGCGACGGCTCGAACGGCGTGTATTCGCCCTTGGTGGGCGCGAATTCCAGCGCGGCCATCAGCCCTTCGCCGCGGACATCACCGACCAGCGGATGCTCGCCGAAGGTCTTCTTGAGCTGGGCGTTGAAGTAGGCGCCGGTTTCGGTGGCGTTGCCCACCAGGTTCTCGCGTTCGATGATGTCCAGGTTGGCCATCGCGGCGGCGGCGCCCAGCGGGTGGCCGGAGTAGGTCCAGCCGTGGCCGATCGGGCCATATTCGCCGGTGCCGTCTTCCAGCACTTTCCATACCCGTTCGCCGACGATCACGCCGGAAAGCGGCTGGTAGGCGCTGGTCAGCCCCTTGGCGATGGTCACCAGATCCGGCTGGATGCCGTAGTGCTGGAAGCCGAATTCGCTGCCCAGACGGCCGAAGCCACTGACCACTTCATCGCAGATCAGCAGGATGTCGTGGCGCTTGAGCACGGCCTGAATCTCGTCCCAGTAGCCTTCCGGCGGCGGAATGATGCCACCGGTTCCCAGCACCGGCTCGCCGATGAAGGCGCCGATGGTGTCCGGCCCTTCGCGCTGGATCATCGCTTCGAGCTGCTGGGCGCAGTAGGCGGAGAATTCGCGCTCGCTCATGTCGCCGCGCTCGCGCCGATAGTAATAAGGCGCCTTGGTATGCAGCACGCCGTCGATCGGCAGATCGAAATGCTGGTGGAACGCCGGCAGGCCGGTGAGCGAACCGGCAGCGATGCTGGAGCCGTGATAGCCACGCTGGCGCGCGATGATCTTTTTCTTCTTCGGCTGGCCGATGACGTTGTGGTAGTAGCGAACCAGCTTGATCTGGGTCTCGTTGGCGTCGCTGCCGGAGAGGCCGTAGTAGACCTTGTTCAAGCCGTTGCCGGCGAGCTTGGCGATTCGCTCTGAGAGCGCGATCAGCGGCTCGTTGGAGTGGCCGACATAGGTGTGGTAGTACGCCAGTTCCTTGGCCTGGGCGTAGATCGCCTCGGCGATCTCGGTGCGCCCGTAGCCGATGTTGACGCAATAGAGCCCGGCGAAGGCATCGATCATCTCGCGGCCATCGCGATCGACGATGGAGATTCCCTTGCCACCGGTGATGACGCGCCCCGGCGCATCGCCCTGAGCGTAATCGCGCAGATGGGTGGACGCATGGAAAACGTGGCGGCGATCGTTGTCGATCAGGGTACAAGTATCGGTCATACGATTTCCTTACCGAAAAAGGGATGCTGCCGTGCTCGCACTATCGAGCGTTGTCGGGAACGGCAACAATCCGGGCGGGCGCAGCGATCGGAGCGATCCTTGTGTCATACCCGCGTCTAACACTTTATTTCGAAGCTAGTTGATTGCACGTTGGCTGAGGAGACGAGCGAGCTAGCCTCTGACCAGGAGCGACCACCGGAGCCAGCGCAGTTGGCTTTAGCCAATGAGCATGGCGAGGGTGGTCGCGACACCGTCAGAGCGACGCGCAGCCGTCTCCCCTAGGAAGAGCTGGCCGACGGCATATTACCCAGACAGTAGTACTTCGTGTCGAGATACTCGTCGAGCCCCGCCGCACCGCCCTCACGGCCGAGGCCGGACTGCTTGACGCCGCCGAACGGGATTGGCGCGCCGGTCATCTTGACGCTGTTGACGCTGACCATGCCGTACTCGAGTCCGCGCATCAGCTTCCAGATCCGGCGCACGTCGTGGGTATAGACATAGGCGGCCAGCCCGTACTCGGTATCGTTGGCGAGCCGGAGGACCTCGTCGTCATCGTCGAACGCACAGACGCCTGCGACCGGCGAGAAGGTCTCCTCGCGGAACACGCGCATCTCCGGCGTGATGTCGGCCAGCAGCGTCGGCATGAAGAAGTTCTCGCCGGGCGCCTGGCCCTCTCCGCCCAGTTGGCGCGCCCCTTTGCTGATACCGTCCTCGACGATACCCTTGGCCATGTCCACCGCCCGCTTGTGAATCAGCGGCCCGATGTCGTTCTCCTCGAGGCCGTTGCCGACCTTCAGCGCCTGCATGTGCGCCACGAAGCGATCGACGAAGGCGTCGTAGATCTTGCGGTGAACGAAGATGCGGTTGGCGGCGAGGCAGTCCTGGCCGGCGGTCTGGAACTTGGCGGCGACCGCTTCCTTCGCCGCGGCTTCCGGGTCCATGTCGTCGCAGACGATGAACGGCGCATTGCCGCCCAGCTCCAGCGACATGCGCTTGACGCTGGACGAGCTCTGGCGCATCAGCAACTTGCCAACGCGGGTCGAGCCGGTGAACGAGATGTTGCGGATGCGATTGTCGTTGCACAGCACTTCGGACACGGTCGCCGGATCGCCGGTGACGACGTTGAACACGCCCGCCGGAATCCCGGCCCGTTCGGCCAGCTCCGCCAGTGCCAGCGCGGAGTATGGCGTCTCGTTGGCCGGCTTGACGATGACCGGGCAGCCCGCCGCCAGCGCGGCACCGGCCTTGCGGGTGATCATCGCCAGCGGGAAGTTCCACGGCGTGAACATCGCGGAGACCCCGACGGGTTCCTTGATCGTGCCCAGCGCCGCGTTGGGAATATGGCTGGGAATGGTCACGCCGTAGGCGCGCTTGGCCTCCTCGGCGAACCACTGAATGAAGCTGGCGCCGTAATCCACTTCACCGCGGGCATCGGCGAGCGGCTTGCCCTGTTCGCGGGTCATCAGCAGCGCCAGGTCCTCCTTGTGTTCGTGCAGCAGGCGATACCAGGCGTTGAGCTTCTCGGCCCGCTCGTGGACGTTGATCGCCCGCCATTCGGCGAAGGCGTTCTCGGCCGCCGTCACCGTGTCGGTGATCTGTGCCGCTTCGAGCAGGGCGCAATGGCCCAGGGTTTCTCCGGTGGCGGGATCGACGACCGCTTCCTCGCGGCCCTCGCTACCGTGGGTCCATTTGCCATCGACGTAGGCATACTGGCGGAAAAGCCGGGGATCGTTGAGTTTCATATCGCCTCCTGCTGGCTCTGGACAAAAAAGGCTATCGGCGGTGGGGCAGAACAAGTGGCCTATCCTGCGAGTACGATCATGGTATCGATTCGGCGACGCGGAATTTTTTTGTCTCGACCGATCAGCGGCACGCTTTCTTTCGAAAGCCCGGCCAGGAGTTGCGGTTTTTTTGGCGGGATATAGGGCAAGAACCAATGAGCCCGGCCAAGGCCGGGCTCATTGTCATCCGATTTCAGATAAGCGATTCATTCGATCCGGATAATGCCGGCGGCCCTTCGCGCTTGACCGTCTTGGTGACGATATAGGTGAAGTAGCGCTCGATACCCAGATCGGAGACGAGCCAGGCATCGATCAGGCGCTGATAGGCGTCGATGCTATCGGCGGCGATCTTGACCAGGTAGTCGACGCCGCCACCCACCGCGACGCACTCGGCCACGGCGTCGGTCTCCGCCACCATGCGCTCGAAGCGGGCGAAGCTCTCGGCGTTATGCTGCTTGAGCTCGATCTGCACCCACACCGGCGTACGCTTGACGATGGCGTCGGGATTGATACGAGCGCTGTAGCCCTCGATGATCCCGGCTTTCTCCAGCCGCTTGACCCGCTCCCAGCACGGGCTGACGGAGAGGCTGATCGCCTCCGCCAGCCGCGACTTGGTGATGCGGCCGTCGCGACTGAGGATCTCGAGGATTTTGAAATCGTAGCGATCAAGCTTCATACCAGACACCATCCAAACTGATTACGCTCGGCCATACATCGTTGAGCGCTGTTTCAAAATGCTCATTTACCCCTCGTAAACTCCGCTCTTTCAACAGCGCTCGCCTCGTCTGACCGTCGCTCATTGGCGTTTGGTCTGGGTCTGGTTTTGAGCACGTTCCAGTGATTCGACCACTTCCGCCACCACGGCGATGGTATCGCCCATCCCGACCTTGGCCGGGAATCGCCGGGCGATGAGAATGCCGTCGCGCTGGGCGCGGTATTCGACCGGCGCGGCGCCGGTGCGCGTCATGTCATAGACCCGGGCGATCACTTCGCCCTTCTCGACACGATCGCCCAGCGACAGCGTCAATTCCAGCAGGCCGGAGTGCTCGCTCTGGACGTAACAGCTGGCGTCCGGCATATCGACGTAGATCATCGGCTCCGTCGGCTTCTCGATCTCGCCGGCGATCAAACCGTAATGAGTCAAAAAGTTGCGCACCCCGCGCTCGGTCACGGCCAGGCTTTCCGGCGTCGAGGTGCCGCCACCGCCCAGCTCGGTGGTGACGAAGGTCTTGCCCTGGGACTCCACCGCGGTGTCATAGAGTTTGGTGGCGTCGAGTTCGAACATCATCATCGCGTAGGGCGCGCCGAAGGCGACCGCGCCGGCCAGGCTCGCGTTCTCCTGGGTGAGATCGTCGAGCCGGTGCGCGGCGGCGAACGGCACGATATCCAGCGTGCGGCCGCCGGAGTGCAGATCCAGCGCCACGTCGCACATCGGCACCAGCACCCGGTTGAAATAGTCGGCGATCTGCGAGGTGACGCCGCCGTTGGGATCGCCGGGGAAGCTGCGATTGAGGTTGCCGCCATCCAGCGGCGAGGTCCGCTTGCCCGCCTCCGCCGCCGGCGTGTTCATCATCGGCACGATGATCACGCGACCGCGCACGTCCTTCGCCTCCAGCGTGCTGGCGAGTTTGAGCAGCGAGGTGATGCCCTCGTACTCGTCGCCGTGGTTGCCGCCGGTCAGCAGCGCCGTCGGGCCTTCGCCGTTGGCGACTACGGTGATCGGGATCATTACCGCGCCCCAGGCCGACTCGTCGACCGAGATCGGCAGCTTGAGAAAACCGTGCTGAACGCCCTGGGCATCGAAGTCGACGGTGGCGCTGATCGGGCTGGGACGCAAGGTTGCGGACATGCGAAATCTCCTCAATGAAGCGGATGACGCGCCCTGGCGGATCGCTGCAGGCGCGTCATTGAAAGGTAGCAAAATAGCCGGGCGGGCCGGATTCGTGGCGGGCTCCAGACCCGCTGTTTGGCCTTGTTCCACGATCGACTTTCACGAACGCCCGGCACGTTCTTGTTTGACTAACAGCTGACGCGGCTTACTTGACGAACAGCTGGCGCGGAAAATTGCACAGCGGCTCGGCACCGTTTTCGGTGATCAGGATACTTTCGGTGATCTCGAGCCCCCAGTCGTCCATCCACATGCCGGGCATGAAGTGGAAGGTCATGCCGGGTTCGAGGATCGTCTCGTCGGAGGGACGCAGACTCATGGTGCGCTCGCCCCAGTCCGGTGGATAGCTGATCCCGATCGGATAGCCGCAGCGCGCGCCGCCCCGGTCGAAGCCGTACTTGTCCATCGCCGCGCCCAGCGCCAGCGCGATATCGGCGCAGCGGTTGCCAGGCTTGGCCACCGCCAGCCCGTTGTCGATCCCCTCGAGCAGGGCCGATTCGCCGCGTATGAAGTCCTGCGGCGGCTTGCCGAGGAAGACGGTCCGCGACAGCGGCGCGTGGTAGCGTTTGTAGCAGCCAGCGATCTCGAAGAACGTCCCTTCGCCCTTGCGGAACGGGGTATCGTCCCAGGTCAGGTGCGGCGCGGCGGCATCGCTGCCGGTCGGCAGCAACGGCACGATCGCCGGATAATCGCCGCCGTGGACCGTGCCGTGCTCGTCGGTCCAGCCCTCGGTGCCGACCCGGTAGATCTCGGAGACCAGCTTGCTCTTGGCAAGGCCGGGCTCGATCATCTCGAGGATGCGCGTATGCATGCACTCGACGATTCGCGCCGCCGTGCGCATGTAGGCGATTTCCTGCGGCGACTTGATCGCACGGCACCAGTTGACCAGCGCCGTGGCGTCGACCAGTTGGGCATGCGGCAACTCCTTGAGCAGGCTTACGTAGGCCTTGCCCGAGAAGTAGTAGTTGTCCATCTCCAGCCCGACATTGCCGGTATGCCAGCCATATTCCGGCAGCACCGACTGGGCCAGATATTCCATCGGATGCATGTCCGGGTTCTGGACGTAGTAATCCGGGTAGTAGCGCACGCGTTCGGCGTCCATCCAGCAGGTGCGCCAGGCGCCGTTGGCATCCTGACGCCGGCCGTACCAGACCGGCTCGCCTTCCAGACCCACCAGCACACACTGATGCACATAGAACGACCAACCGTCGTAACCCGTCAGCCATCCCATGTTGGAGGGATCGCTGACGACGAGAACATCGATTCCGCGGCTCGCCATGGAAACGCGCACTTTGTGCAAACGACTGGCGTACTCTTCACGCGAGAAAGGTAAAGAAACCTGAAACATGGAGCCACTCGACTAACGGGACCAAATTGTAGGGACATCGGCGGTCGAGGGGATCGTGCCGGGTGTCCTGCCGCTTGCCAACCGGGTGTGAAATTGTCATGATTTAACTATCAACATTCATGACAATTATCGGTCAATGCATCGAGGACGATAGTAGCATCGTCGCTCAGCGTGCCGTCAAAGGCTTTATTGCATCATGACAATCGATCTGACGCCCTTCCTCGGCGGCCACGGCCCCAAATATCTTTCCATCGCCCGCGCCCTCGCCGAAGCGGTCCGCCACGGCGTGCTGTCTCCCGGTATGCGCCTGCCCACGCACCGCGAGCTCGCCGAGACGCTGGGCGTCAGCGTGCAGACGGTTTCCCGCGCCTACGAGCAGGCCGAGAAGAGCGGCCTGGTGCAGGCCCGGGTCGGCAGCGGCACCTGGATTCGCGATGCCGAAGGCGATTCCGAGAACGAATACCTGCGCGCCCCGGCGGCGGTCACCGATGCGGCGCCCATCGACCTGTCGATCGCGCATCCGGTCTGCCCGCCTTCCCACCATCGGCGCTTTCGCGATGCGCTGGCGGAGCTCGCCGAGACCGCCCACGCCGACGTGATCGGCGCCTGCCGCCCGATCGCCGGCCTGCAGCATCAGCGAGAGCGCGCCAACGCCTGGCTCAAGGAGCGCCTCGGCGTGCCCGGCGAGGCCGACGATCGGCTACTCTGCAACGGCGCCGCCCACGGCCTGATGCTGGCGATCGCCACGGTCGTCCAGCACGGCGATGTCGTGCTGACGGAGACGCTGACCGACCACGGCCTGATCGCGCTCGCGCGCACGCTGGGCTTCCAGCTTCACGGCGTGGCGATCGACGAGCAGGGCGTCATCCCCGAAGCGCTGGAGGCAGCCATCGTGAAATTCCGACCGCGTGCCGTCTGCCTGACGCCGACCCAGCTCAATCCCACCGGCGCGACCATGGAGAACGCCCGTCGCGACGCCGTGGCCGAGATCCTGCTGCGTCACGACATCTGGCTGATCGAGGACGACGTTCACGCGCTGCTGGAACCGCCGGGCCTCAAGTCCCTGACCTCCCGCCTGCCCCAGCAGAGTTTCCATGTCACCAGCCTGACCAAGTCGACCGTGCCCGGGCTGCGCGCCGGTTATCTCACCGTGCCGCGCGGCCAGATGCATCACACCCTGCCGCGCCTTCGCGCCACCAGTTGGATGGCGACCCCGCTGATCTTCGAGCTGGCGGATTACTGGCTGGCCAACGGCATGGTCGACACGCTCGCCCACGAACAGCGCCAGTTGCTGGCGGAACGACAGGCGCTGGCCGCGCGCAAGCTGGCGGGCCATGCCATCGAATCGCGCCCCAGCAGCCTGCATGTGTGGCTGACGCTGCCGGAGCCGTGGCGCGCCGAGGAACTGCAGCAGCAGGCCCGCCAGGAAGGCGTCGCCATCACCACAGCCCAGCCGTTTCTGGTCGAGCAGTCCGCCATGCCGCGTCGCGTGCGCATCAGCCTGGGAGCGGAGCCGGATCTGGCCCGGCTTTCCAGCGGGTTGGACGTACTGAGCCAGTTGCTGGGCGAAGCGCCGCCGCCGATGCTGGAGATCGCGTACTGAGCTGCGAGCGGCGATTTCTTTCGCCGCCCATAACCTGCGATGATGACCGGCTCCAACAAGACAACGGCGACGGAGCCCAGATGCGAGTCCTGATCTACCACAACGACGCCGAGCAATGGCGCGACATCCTGCTCGAACGCCTGCCGAATGCCGAGTTCCACGTCGCGGCGGACAGCGGCAACCCACAGGTGGATTACCTGGTCGCCTGGAAACCGCCGGCCTCGGTGTTCGATGAACAGACGGCGCTCAAGGGCATCGTCAACCTGGGCGCCGGGGTGGACGCCTTGCTGCAGAACCCGTCGCTGCCCCGCGAGATCCCCATAGTCAAGCTGCGCGACGCCGGCATGGGCGAACTGATCGGCGACTATACTCGCTATGGCGTGCTGCATTTCCAGCGCGATTTCGATCGCTACCGGCGTCAGCAGGCGACGAGCGAATGGCGCGAGGTTCCGGTCGTCGGCAAGCCCGACTGGCCTATCGGCGTGCTGGGCCTCGGCGCGATCGGCACCCGTGTCGCGCAGATGCTCGCCGCCGATGGCTACCCCGTCCACGGCTGGAGCCGCTCACCCAAGCGGATCGACGGTATCAGCTGCCATCACGGCGACGACGGGCTCGACACCCTGCTGCGCCAGGTCAAGACGCTGGTCACCCTGCTGCCGGATACGCCGGCCACGCACCACATCGTCAACCGCGACAATCTCGCCAAGCTCCCCGCCGGCGCCAGCCTGATCAACCCGGGGCGCGGCACCCTGATCGACGAATCTGCCCTGCTCGAAGCACTGGGCTGCAAAGAGGGCTACGATGAAGTCGAAGGTCATCTACGGGGCGCACTGCTGGACGCCTTCCCCAGTGAACCGCTGGCGGCGGACAGCCCACTATGGCGACATCCTCGGATCCTGATCACCCCGCACATGGCCGGGCCGACGCCGATCGGCGCCGCCGCCGACCAGGTCGCCGACGCACTGGACGCGATGGCGAAGGGCAAGGCGGTCGAAACCATCGATCCTGAAGCGGGGTATTAGCTTAAGATCGGAAAACAATAAAAATAGCGTGCTAACAATGTGGATTGAGACTTTAGTCTTAGGTAAAATCTCCGATGCTTATTACAGAGGGGTTCGAGGGATGAGTCGAAAAAATGGGGTATCTCGGCCAGTCAGCGCTTTGCTGATACTGATCGGCGCCATTATCACCCTATTAGGGCTAGGGCTCGCGATCGGCGGCGCCATGCTGATCGGGCGAGGAGGCAGTTGGTATTACTTGTTGATGGGCCTGGCGCTGGCCGCCACGGGCATCGAAATCGTCCGCGGTGGCACCAAGGCCTTGGCCATCTATCTGCTGGCCTTCATCGCCACGGTCATCTGGGCGTTCTGGGAAGCAGGGTTGGATTTCTGGGCGCTTCACGCGCGTATATTTACCTTCCTCTGCGCGCTGTTCGTGCTGCTGCTGATTCAGCCACTGATCCTGAAGCGGGCCGGTCGTCAGACCAACAAAGGCATCAGCCTTGGTGCCGCCGGCGTCGCGCTGGTCGCTATCGTCGGCATGACATGGGGCATGTTCCAGCCCCATGGCATCCACAATAGCGTTGCCGCTACCGGCAAGACGCCGGTCACCGATGCCACGCGCCAGCAGAACTGGGATCAATATGGCAGCAACGGCGACCAGAACCGCTTCGCCGCACTGGACCAGATCAACCGAGACAACGTCGACGAGCTGGAAGTCGCCTGGACGTTCCACACCGGCGAAGTGCCGAAAAGCTCCGGCGATTCGAGCCTGGAAGACCAGAACACGCCGCTGCAGGTGGGTAATTCCCTGTACCTCTGCACCGCGTCCAATACGGTCATTTCGGTCAACGCCACCACGGGCGAGGAACAGTGGCGCCACGAATTTCCGACCGACACGAAGACTTGGGTACGTTGCCGCGGTCTGGCCTACTTCGACGCCGATCAGGCGCTGAAGCAGCCGCAAGCACCGAACTCCACACAGGTCACGTCAGTTACCGTTGCGGCCGGCGAAGCCTGCCCGCGTCGTATCTTCATGAATACCATCGACGCACAGCTGGTAGCACTGAATGCCGACACCGGCGAATTCTGCTCGAACTTCGGCGACAACGGTACCATCGATCTGAAACAGAACCTGGGTGCAGCGCAATCGCCGCTGTACTCGATGACGTCCCCGCCGCTGGTGGCAGGCAGTACCGTCGTCGTGGGCGGTCGCGTCGCCGACAACGTAGCGCTGGACATGCCCGGCGGCGTGATTCGCGGCTTCGATGTGATGACGGGTGACCTGAAATGGGCCTTCGACCCGGGCAATCCTTCAGATCGTGACGCCCCGTCCGATGGTTCGATCTATACCCGGGCGACGCCGAACGTGTGGGCGCCGATGACCTATGACGCCTGGTCCAACACCGTTTTCCTGCCGGTCGGCAACGCCGCCATTGACCTGTGGGGCGTGAAGCGAACGCCGGAAGACGAAAAGTATGGCGCATCGATCCTGGCGCTCGACGCGACTACGGGCAATGAAAAGTGGGTCTACCAGACCGTTCATCACGATCTGTGGGACTTCGACGTGCCGATGCAGCCGACGCTGATCGACTTCCCCAATGAAGATGGCTCGACCACACCGGCGCTGACCTTTGGCACCAAAGCGGGTCAGATCTTCGTGCTGGACCGCCTGACCGGCAAGCCGCTGACCAAGGTGATCGAGAAGGACGTCAAGCCCGCGACCATTCCCGGCGAGAACTATGCCCTGAAGCAGCCGCTTTCCGTGGGCATGCCGCAGATCGGCGCGCAGACACTGAAAGAAGCTGACATGTGGGGTGCGACGCCGTTCGACCAGCTGATGTGCCGCTACATCTTCAAGGGCTATCGCTACAACGGGCTCTACACGGCACCGGATACCGACTACTCGCTCTCCTTCCCGGGCTCGCTCGGCGGCATGAATTGGGGTGGCGTTTCCTACGATCCGACTTCCGACACGTTATACATCAACGACATGCGTCTCGGCCTCTACGTTCACATGCAGAAGCAGGATCCGAACGCGGCGGCATCCGACGGTAACGAATCGGTCAATGCCGGCATGGGTGCGGTACCGCTGAAAGGCACGCCCTATTCGGTGACCAAGGACCGCTTCCTGTCCCCGCTTGGCATTCCCTGCCAGGAGCCGCCGTTCGGCACGCTGACCGCTGTCGACATGAAAACGCGCAGCGTCAACTGGGAGGTGCCGCTGGGTACGGTCCAGGACACAGTGCTCTTCGGCCAAAAGATGCATCTACCGATTCCCATCGGGATGCCGACGATCGGCGGTTCGATGACCACTCAGAGTGGCCTGGTATTCTTCGCTGCGACTCAGGATAACTGGCTGCGTGCCTTCGACTCCGCGACCGGCGAACTGGTCTGGAAGGCCCGGCTACCCGTGGGGAGTCAGGGGACGCCGATGTCCTACGTCTCGCCGGAAACGGGCAAGCAGTACATCGTCATCTCAGCCGGCGGCGCTCGCCAGTCACCGGACCGCGGCGACTATGTCATCGCCTATGCGTTGCCGGATAACGATTGAGCCGCTTTATACACTCGAAGGAATGACGGATTTGCGGGAGCCTGATGGCTCCCGTTTTTTGTGGAACCTTCTCCGGCGTTACGCGTCTTGTAAGCTGAATGATTTTTCAGGAGAGACTCATGCCCGGATTGGTACGGCGTACGGTATTCCCGCACCTGCCGATACTGTTGTTTGCGCTGCTGTCAGGATGGCTCGGTAGCAACGGCGCTTTCGCTCAGACCGCGCCGACCCCGTTCACGGCGCACTACCGGCTCGATATCAGCGGCTGGCCGGATGCGACGATCACTCATACCCTGTCGCGCCAGGGCGATGTCTCCTCCCCCGGCGAGGTATGGGAGAGCGACATGCGCGCCAGCATCAAGGTCGCCAGCGGCGAGGAACGCGGCCAGTTCCAACTGGATGGCGACCGGGTGCAGGCGCTGGACTACACCAGCGCCTATTCGCTGGTCGGCATCGGTGATGACTACCATCTGGACAAGAACCAGTTGCAGGCCTTGCCGGATCGCCAGACTGCCCTGTTCGAGCTGTCGAGCGAGGCGCCCGCCGCCCGCTGTGCCAATCCTCAGGTGTCGCCCTGCGAGCTCGACTACCAGAACCACAAGGGCAAGACGGAGCGGCTTTTCTATCGCGTGACCGATCGCAGCGATATCGAGACGCCGGCCGGCACGTTTCCGGGCGTTACCGTGGACACCTGGGACCCGGAGAAGCGCGACCGCCATCTCTACTTCACCTTCCACCGCGAGATCCCGGGCCTGCTGCTGAAGATGCGCTACATCAAGAAGGATGAAGCGCGCAGCCACCTGACGTTGACCGATCTGACACTGGATCGGCCGAGCGACGCCGTGGATGATGTCGCAAGAAGCACTGCCGAGCGATAACCGTTCAGCTCTTCTTCCCTCTTCATCCCACATCCTCTAGAGTCTTTAGCCAATCACGGACGCCGATTCATCGGCGTCCGTTTTTTCGTGGCGCGTCATTGCCGATGCGCTGCAGGTTCGCTCGGGGGAAATCATGCTGCTGGGGCTGTTATGGATATTGCTGCCGTTGATCGTGGGCTATCTCATTCCCGTGCGGCAGACGGGAATTCGTCAGGCCATCGATCGCGGCGTCAGTGCCTCGGTCTACGTGATCCTGCTGCTGATGGGCATCAGCCTCGGCGGGCTCGAGGATCTGCTCGGCCAGCTGTCGCGCATCGGGACGACCGCGCTGACGCTGTTTCTGGTGATCTCGCCGATCAACCTGCTGGCGCTGGCCTGGCTTTCCCGCCGGCGGCTGGCCCGTCGAAAATCGCTGACGGACGGCGAAGGCAGCGCTGCCCCCGCCGGCAAGCTGCAGGCGATGCTGGGCTCGTTGCAGCTGGCGGGCGTGGTGCTTCTCGGCGTCTGTCTCGGCGCGGGCGCCCAGTTTCTGGACTGGCACCTGGCCTCGCTGGCGGAAACGCTGGCGACCTGGGCGCTCTACGCCCTGCTCTTCCTGATCGGCTGCCAGCTGCGCAATTCCGGGCTGGGGCTGCGCCAGATCCTGCTCAACCGGCTGGGGCTGGCCATTGCGGTGACGGTGTTCCTGAGCTCGATGCTGGCGGGGCTGATCGCGGCGCCGCTGCTGCAATTGCCGTGGAATCAGGGCATGGCGATGGCGGCCGGTTTCGGCTGGTATTCGCTGTCGGGGATTCTGATCGGCGACCAGCTCGGGCCGGTGCTCGGCGGCGCGGCCTTCTTCAATGATCTGGCCCGCGAGCTGCTTGCCTTCCTGCTGGTGCCGCTGTTCATTCGGCGCGCCGTGCCGCTGGCGATCGGCTATAGCGGGGCAACTTCGATGGATGTGAGCCTGCCGGTGATCCAGCAATATGGCGGCATCACCTGCGTACCGCTGGCGATCGTCAGCGGCTTTCTGCTGTCGCTGCTGTCGCCGCCGCTGATTCTGTTGCTGCTGTCGTTCTGACCCGCGCTGACGCCGTTCTCTACGACCATGGGCTTAGGGTACTCGCCAACTCCGGCATGATAATCTCCCCCGAAAGTTACCGGTAACACCGGAAGAATAATCGATTTGCGGGGATCGCCATGCCACGTCGTTCTTCAGGACGCGTGACGCTTCAACACATTGCCGACCGTGTCGGCGTCACCAAGATCACGGTATCGCGCGCTCTGCGCGAACCGCATCTCGTCTCCGCGGCGCTGCGACTGCGCATCGAATCCGCCATCGACGAACTCGGCTATATCCCCAATCATTCCGCTGGCGCCCTGGCCAGCGGGCGGTCGCACAGTGTGGCGCTGTTGATCCCCTCGCTCTCCAACGCCGTGTTCTCGGAAATCCAGCGCGGGATCGAGGAGGGGCTGGGCCAGGCCGGCTATCAGGTATTGATCGGCCATACCGGCTACTCGATCCTCGAGGAAGAACGGCTGATCGACACCTACTTGAGCTACGGCGTCGAGGCGCTGATTCTTCCCGGCACCCGCCATACCGACCACGCCTGCCGCCTGCTGACCCGCGCTCGCGTACCGGTGGTCGAGACGCTGGAGCTGACCGAGACGCCGCTGGATATCAATGTCGGGCTCGATCAGCACGAAGCTGGCAAGGCGATGACGCAGGCCTTCCTCGACCGGGGCCACCGGAAGATCGGCTTCCTGGGGGCGCGCATGGATTATCGGGCGCAATTGCGCATGGCAGGGTGGGAGGCGGCCATACGCCAGGCGGGGCTATCGGCCGAGCGCTGCCTGACGACGCCGCATCCGTCTTCCTATCGGCTGGGCGGAGAGATGCTGGCTTCCATGCTGGAGCGCTGGCCGGATCTGGAGGGCATCTTCTGCGGCAACGACGACCTGGCCGCGGGGGCGCTGTTCGAATGCCAGCGACGCCGCCTGAACGTGCCGGATCAGCTGGCCCTGGCCGGCTTCAACGGGCTGGACATCACCGAGGCGACCGCGCCGCCGCTGGCGACGGTCGTCACACCCCGGCGCTGCATTGGGGATACCATCGCCAGGCGCCTGCTGGCACGCCTTCAGGGCGCGCCGCTGCAACCCTCCAGCGAGAACCTGGGGTTCCGGATTCGGCGTGGCGGTAGTCTGTGACCGACGTCACGCCTCCAGACTTCAGCTCTCGGCGGCGAGAAAGCGCTTCTCGAGCCTCAATACCGCTTCGTTGACTACCTGATCGAGGGTGCCGGCGATATCGACGGTGACGGCTTCGTCATCGCCCGGGGCCTCGAGCGTCGCCAGCTGGCTGTCGAGCATCGCTTCGCCCTTGAAGAAGTGATCCTGACGCGACTGAATGCGCTGCAGCAGCAGCTCGCGGCTGCCGGCGAGGTGGACGAACGTCAACGCCTCGTCGCCCTTGCGCAGGGTATCGCGGTAGCGCTTCTTGAGCGCCGAGCAGCCGATGACCAGCGTTTCGCCCTGCGCCCTGGCTTCGGCCAGAAATTCTGCCAATCGCTGCAACCAGCCTGCACGATCACTGTCATCGAGAGGTTCGCCGCGAGACATCTTGGCGACGCTTTCCGGCGAATGATAATCGTCCCCGTCCAGGAACCGCCCGCCCAGTGCGGTCGCCAGCCGCTGCCCGACTTCGGTCTTGCCGCAGCTCGATACGCCCATCACGACGATGCGCTGACTCATCTTTGCGTCCATGACGTTGCCTTCCGATTGATGCATGTATGATTCGTGCCGTTTCGTTTTGCTGACTCGCCTACCGGCCTAAACCGATTCGGCTGCGGTTGTCTCTACACCTTTAGGCGCATTGTTGAGATCCAGCTGTTACCGGTAACATCCATTTTCGCCAACTCCACCGCGAAGCACAACGCCACCAAGGGCGTATATCCCGCCTTGGCGCCGTGTGCTCTGACCAAGGAATTCGTTTGACATGGATAGCCCAACATCCCTGATCCTTGCCGCGCTGGGCAGCATCATCGTGCTGCTCTATCTGGTCATGAAGCTGCGCCTGCATGCCTTCGTCGCCCTGCTCGTCGTCAGTGGCCTGGTCGGGCTGGCCACCGGCATGAATGTCGAGGAACTGCTGGATACCGTCGAGAAAGGCATGGGCGGCACGCTGGGGTTCGTCGCGACCGTCGTCGGCCTGGGTGCCATGTTCGGCAAGATGCTGGAGGTTTCCGGCGGCGTCGATCGGCTGGCCAATACGCTGCTCGACAAGTTCGGCGAGAACCGTTCGCAGTGGGCGATGGGCGTCACCGGCTTTCTGGTGGCGATTCCCGTGTTTCTGGATGTCGCCTTCATCATCCTGGTGCCGCTGATCTACGCCCTGACGCGCCGCACCGGCCGCTCGCTACTCTACTACGGCATTCCGCTGCTGGCGGGTCTCGCCGTGACCCACTCGTTCATTCCCCCGACGCCGGGCCCCATCGCCGTCGCCAAGCTGATCGGTGCCGATCTCGGCTACGTGATCCTGTTCGGCGCCATCGCCGGCCTGCCGGCCATGATCATCGCCGGGCCGCTGTTCGGACGCTGGATCGGCAAGCGCATCGATGCGCAGATCCCCGACTACATGGAGCTGCCGAAGAACGATGTCGATACCACCGGTCTGCCCAGCTTCAAGCTGATCCTGTCGATCATCCTGCTGCCGCTGGCGCTGATCGTGCTCAATACCGTTTCCGGCGTGATCCTGGCGGAAGATAGCCCGGTCCTGGCCGCCCTGACCTTCCTCGGCCACCCGTTCGTGGCGCTGACGCTGGCCACGCTGCTTGCCTTCACGCTGCTGGGCACCCGCCGCGGCATGAAGCGGGAGCAGGTCATGGAAGTCGCCACCAAGGCGCTGGAGCCGGCCGGCATCATCATTCTGGTCACCGGTGCCGGCGGCGTCTTCAAGCAGGTACTGATCGATTCCGGCGTGGGCGAAGTGATGGGCAACATCATGGCCGAAAGCGCCCTGCCCCCGATCCTGCTGGCGTTCCTGATCTCCACGGCGGTGCGCGTGATCCAGGGTTCGGCCACGGTCGCGATGATCACCGCTGCAGGCCTGATGGCACCGGTCATCACCACGCTCAACCTCGATGGCCCGATACTCGGCCTGCTGGTGATCTCGATCGCCTCCGGCGCCACGGTGCTGAGCCACGTCAACGACTCCGGGTTCTGGCTGGTCAACCGCTACTTCGGCCTCACCGAAGCGCAGACCCTGAGAAGCTGGACGGTGATGGAGACCATCATCGGGCTGGTCGGGCTGGTCATGTCGCTGATCATCGGGCTGTTCATCTGACTCGACCCGCCATGCAATACAAGACGCCCGCTGTGGAGAATTTTCCAGCGGGCGTTTTTCATGGCTCGGACGTTTTCATGGACCGAACCGACCTTGGGCCAATGATCTTATGACGTTCCCAGCGCTTCCCGCACCGTTTCCTTCCGCCGTCTGGATAGCTCTTCGCCCAGCGCCGGCCCGCGAAAGCCTTCGTCGAGCAGCGCCTTCGGCACGATCTGCGAGGCGAGTCGCCAGGCCAGCGCCAGATCGTCCGCCAGGCTGCCGTCGTCGTGGGCGACCAGGGCCAGCAAGGGTGCGACCCGTTCGGGGCGGCGCCAGGCGTCGATGGCGTCGAGCCAGGCCATGATCGTGTCGGCACGGTCCGTGTCGACACCGGGCCGCTGCCCGCCGATCTGCTGGCGCAACCGGTAGGATAGCGCCGCCAGCCGCATGGCATCACGGAACGCATTGGGCGCCTTGACGGCGTCGTTGAGCCGGGACTGCTCGTCGTCCTGCAGGTGCTCGCCGAGCCGCGCCCAGCGCCAGAGCGTCAGCGGGTAGGCAGCCGATTCGTCGGGGACGTGCTCGAGTCGCGCCAGCACGTGATCCAACGCTGGCGTCGACAGGGGCGGCATCAGCTCCGCCAGGGCGCCGCAGGATTCCAGCGTCTGGAAATAGGCCGCAGGATCGGCTTCCCCCAGCGCCTTGTGCGTCTCGGTCCAGACGCGCTCGGCAACCAGGTACGACATCTCGCCGCTGTCGGTGAGCTGGCGCATCAGGGTCATCGTTTCCGCGGCGATGGTGAAGCCCAGCTTGCGGTAGCGGGCCAGAAACCGGGCCGCTCGCAGCACCCGCAGCGGGTCCTCGACGAAGGCGGCCGATACATGCCGGAGCTGTCTGGCCTCGAGATCCGCAGCGCCGCCGTAGGGGTCGACCAGTTCACCGGCGGGCGTCTCGGCCATCGCGTTGATGGTGAAATCGCGCCGCGCCAGATCGGCCTCCAGCGTCACGTCGGGGCTGGCGTGGACCTCGAATCCGGTATAGCCACGTCCCTGCTTGCGCTCGGTTCGGGCCAGCGCGTATTCCTCGTGGGTGGCGGGATGCAGAAAGACCGGAAAGTCCCGGCCGACCGACTTGAACCCGCGCTGGCGCATCGCTTCCGGCGTCGCGCCGACCACGACCCAGTCCCGGTCGCCGATCGGCCAGCCCAGGCGGGCATCGCGGACGGCGCCGCCCACGAGATAGACCTCCAGCCCGTCGAGCCTCGGATCGGTTTGAGGGTCGAGACGGGAATCGGATTGCGAGCTCATCGTCCGGCTCCGGGTTGGGTTCGATAAGACAGTCTAGCGCTCGACGCTTTCGGGTCGACGATGCGCCCAGTCCACGAAGCCGCCATCCAGGCTGTAGACCTCGTCGAAGCCCTGGCCCGCCAGCCAGCTCGCGGCCTGCTGGCTGGAGTGACCGTGATAGCAGACCACCACCAGCGGCGTTTCGCTGGGCGTGTTGTCCACCAGTTCCGCCACCGTGGTGTTGTCGAGGTGGCGGCTGCCGGGAATGTGCCCCTGCGAGAAGCTCAGCGGATCGCGGATGTCGACCAGTTGCAATGAGCGCCCCTCGCTCAGCCACTGCGCCAGCGTCGCCGGGTCGAGATGTTGGAAAGACGGGGTTGTCATGGATCGCTCCTTGGGAATCGCTGCGTTGCGCGGTGCTGGAGCGCCAGCCCGGTCGGAATCCTCACCTATACCCCATAGGCTCCGGCTCCTGCGCTCCGTACGTCTTGCGCTTCATCCTGCTCGCCGATTTATTCAGCGTTTCCCTAACATTCAGTGTCGGGATTGGTCTTTAGGGCTGACGCGACGGTTCACTAATGCGCTCGCCACTGTCGAGATCGAGTGCGGTCAATGATCCGCCCCATACGCAACCGGTGTCCAACGCTTGCGCGTTGATTCGCGCTCCCGGCGTCTGCCCTTCCAGCGCCGCCCAGTGGCCGAACAGCAGCGTGAGCCTGCCACCGCCGGCAAGTTCATCGTGACGCGGATAAGTGAACCAGGGCGCGAACCCGGCCGGGGCGCTGTCCAGCCCCTCCTTGGCAGCGAAGTCCAGCGTGCCGTCGTCGGCGATGAAGCGCATGCGGGTAAAGACGTTGACGATGGCTCGAATCCGATCCTCGCCGGTCAGCTCGGGCGTGAACCGGGCAGGACGATTGCCGTACATCACGCTCAGGAACGCATCCACGTCGTCGCCGCGCAGGACCGCTTCCGCTTCGGCGGCGAGTTCGATGGCTTCGGCAAGCGACCACTGCGGCAGCAGGCCGGCGTGGGTCATCACATAGCCATTTTTGACAGGGCTACGCTCGCGATCGGCGACCAGCAGCGGCTGGCCGCGCAGCCATTCGAGCATCTCCGAGCGGTCCGGGGCTTCGAGAATGTCCGTCAGGGTGTCGTTGCGCTTGAGCTTGCCGTGACCACGTCCCACCGCCAGCAGGTGAAGATCGTGATTGCCCAATACCACGCTGGCGGCGCCATCCAGGGCGACGCTCCTGCGCAGGCAGCCGAGCGAGTCCGGGCCGCGGTTGACCAGGTCGCCCGCCAGCCACAGATGATCCCGTGAGGGCGAAAAGTCGAGACGTTCGAGCAGGGTCTCGAATTCGGCGTAACAGCCCTGCAGATCGCCAATTGCGTAGGTCGCCATGCGCTTCCTCGTGTTGATGATGCGATCTCGTATTGATGGCGCGATCGGATTGGCGATTCGATGCCGTTCCAGACGCGGCCGCGAGGGTCGATTCGCCCGCGTCGATCAGTGGATCTGGTTGGGGCCGGCCAGCCGAAACGGCGCGATGGCGACGTCGAAGGAAGCCTGGGTGGACAGATCGATGCAGGTATAGCTGCCCTGCATGACGCCAACGGGGCACTCGATGACCGCGCGACTTGTGTAGCGGAAACTGTGCCCGGCGGTGATCGTCGGCTGCTTGCCGACCACGCCGTTGCCACGCACTTCCTGCACCTTGCCGTGGCCCTGGGTGATCTTCCAGTAGCGCGACAGCAACTGCACGCTGCGGTCGGAATGGTTGTGAACGGTCACCGTGTAGCTGAACACGAAGCGCTTGTCGTTGGGCGACGATTCGTCCTCGCGAAACGCCGGCTCGACGTCGACCGTGATGTCTGGTGTCGCCTCGCTCATGAGGTCTTCTCCGTCACTGGGTGGCTCGTCGCGCTGCCCGTCAGGTGATTGCTGATGGCGACCAGTTCCTCGACGCGCAGCGTCTGTGGGCGTCGGCCGGGGTCGATGCCCAGCGACTCCAGCGCCTCGGCGTCGATCACCCCCTTGAGATTGTTGCGCAGCGTCTTGCGACGCTGGCCGAAGGCCACCCGCACCACGTCGGCGAAATGGGCCTCGTCGTGAGCGGGCGACGGCAGCTCGGCATAGGGCGTCAATCGCACGATCGCCGAGTCCACCTTGGGCTGGGGCACGAAGGCGCCGGGCGGCACGACGAACAGCGATTCGACCGCGCAGTGATACTGGGTCATCACCGACAACCGCCCCCAGTCCGGCCCGCCGGGTTCGGCGGCGAGGCGCTCGACGACCTCCTTCTGCAGCATGAAGTGCATGTCCTGAATGGCGCCGCGCGCAGCCAGCAGGTGGAAGATCAGCGGCGTGGAGATGTTGTAGGGCAGATTGCCCACCACCCGCAACGGTCTGCCATCCTGCTGCGACAGCTCGTGGAAATCGAACTTGAGCGCGTCGCCTTCGTGGATCCTGAAATCGGGGTAGTCGTAGAACTGTACCCGCAGCCCGGGAATCAGGTCGCGGTCGAGCTCGATCACTTCCAGCGCGCCGGCCGCTTCGAGGATCGGGCCGGTCAACGCGCCCTGGCCGGGGCCGATTTCGATCAGGCGATCGCCGCCACGCGGACCAATGGCACGCACGATGCGGGAGATCACCCCCGCATCGCGGAGAAAGTTCTGACCGAAACGCTTCCGGGCACGCGGCATCGGAGAACGGTCGGAGGAGCGTGTAGACATGAAAAGCGAATTCCTTCAGTGAACGCGGGCCGTCATCTGGCGGGCCACCTGCAATGCCACCCGGAGGCTACCCGCGTCGGCCAGGCCGGTGCCGGCAAGGTCGAGCGCAGTGCCGTGATCGACGGAGGTCCGTACCATGCCCAGCCCCAGCGTGATATTGGCGGCCTGTCCGAACCCGGCATACTTGAGCACCGGCAGGCCCTGGTCGTGATACATCGCCAGCACCGCATCGGCGTGATCGAGATGGCGCGGCGTGAACAGCGTATCCGCCGGCAACGGCCCGATCAGGTCGAGCCCTTCTTCGCGCAGCCGGTTCAGTGCGGGCGTGATGACCTCGATCTCCTCGCGGCCCAGATGGCCATCCTCGCCGGCGTGGGGGTTGAGCCCGCAGACCAGGATTCGCGGCGACGCAATGCCGAAGCGCTGTACCAGCTCAGCCGCCAGGATCCGGACGACACGCATCAGGCCGGGGCCGGTGATCGCGCTCGCGACCCGGGAGAGCGGCAGATGCGTGGTGGCCAGGGCGACCCGCAGCGGCCTGGCGGTGCGTTCGGTGGCCAGCATCATCACCACCTCCTCGACACCGCAGGCGTCACGCAGATACTCGGTATGCCCGGTGAAGCCGACATGACCGCCTTCGATGATCGCGCCCTTGTGCAGCGGCGCCGTCACCATGGCATCGGCGATGCCCCGCTGGCAGGCCTCGATGGCGACATCCAGCGTCTTCAGCACGTAGCCGGCGTTGGCGGGATCGAGCTGCCCTGGCGTCGAGGGCGTTGCCAGCGACACCGGCCAGACCGGCAGCCGGCCATTGATCGACGCCGGCAATGCATCGCCGGGGGCGAGAATATCGAGCTCCACCGACCAGCCCAAAAGCCTTGCCCGCTCGGCCAGCAGATCCGGATCACCGACGGCGACCACTGTCGCGTCCAGCTGCTGCCAGTCCCGCGCCGCCGCCAGGGCGAGCTCGGGGCCGATACCGGCCGGTTCGCCGGTGGTCAATGCCAGTACCGGCAACGTCATCAGTTCCGGTCGAGACGGTTGTCTATGTAGGCGCTGGCACGGATTTCCTGCGTCCACGCCTCGAGCTCGTCATTCACCTTGCGCTGGAAGATCGCCTGGCTGGCCTGCTCCCGGCTCATCTGGCCGCTGTCGCCGCCACGGGTCTCGATCAGCTTGACCAGATGGAAACCGCTGGGGCTGCGGATCGGCTCGCTGACCTCTCCCGGAGAGAGATCGGGAATGACGTCGGAGAAAATGGTGGGGATCTGCGCCGACTGACGCCAGCCGAGATCGCCACCCTGCAACGCCTGGGCGTCGTCGGACTCGGCCACGGCGAGCTGCTGGAAGTCGGCGCCATCCTGCAGTTGCTGATAAAGCTTCTGCGCCTCGGCCTGCGCCTGGGTGACCTGATCCGGCGTCGGCGACTGGGGCACGGCGACCAGGATCTGGGCCAGATGATAGGCGATGTTGCTGTTCTCGCTGCGCTGGCTCAGGAACCGATCGACTTCACGGTCCGACACCGTGACCCTGCTCGCGACCCGGCTCTGCTGTACCTGGCGGATCAGCAGCTCGCGCCGAACCTGCTCGCGCACTTCGGCCAAGCTCTGCCCCTGCTGTTCCAGCGTATTGGCGAACTCGTCGAGGCTCATGCCGTTGTTTTCGGCAATGCCGCGCATGGTGCTGTTGAGCTGGGTTTCATCGATGCTCAGGTTGGCATCTTCGGCCATCTGCAGCTCGATCTGCTCGACGATCATGCGATCCAGCACCTGACGCTCAAGCGCCTGCTCCGGCGGCATCGGGATATTGTTGGACTGCAACTGGTCGCGCGTCTGGACGACACGCCTTTCGAGCTGACTGTGCATGATGGCATCGTCGTTGACCACGGCAACGATACGATCCAGCGGCACCACCTCCGCCATCGCGGACAACGGCGACAGCAGCATTACCAGCGCCAGGGGGATCCATACTCTAGGACGCATGCCTACCTCTCTTGCTTTGATGGAGCGGCGAGCCGCCTGGGCTCGCCGTAAACATTGATTGACTGCGATCTCTCGCCGGCCCGGTTTCGTCAGAACTGCGTCGCTTCGTAACCCGGCACGGCCTGCGCGAAGTAGCTGTCGGCTTCCTGACCGACGCCGCCCAGCCCCTTGAACACGAAGCGCAGGAACAGGCCGCGGTCGGTGTAGTCGTCTTCGATAGTGTTGGCAGTGTCATTGTCCTCGACCCACTCGCGCCAGACCACCTGCACCGCGCTGCAGCAGCTGTTGAACTGGACACCGGCCAGGGTTTCCAGATCGCGGCTGTTGGTATTGTCGTAGAGGTAGCGGCCGATCAGATCCAGGGACGACGTCGCCTTGTAGGCGAACGACACGTCGAAATCCTCCCGGTCGTAGCCCAGACGATCCTCCGCATCACCCGAGGGATCGAACCCTTGGAGTTGCCAACGGTAGCCCAGGTTCACTACATGTCCGACCGGACTCAGATACTGGAGGTAAGCCGAGGTTCGTTCGGTGGTGGAACGATCGGGATCGTAGAACCACTCGTAACGCGAGCGCCACTGATCGTTGATGCGCCAATCGAGCTGGGTAATGACCGGCGAACGATCACGGGTGGCGCGATACCAGTCCTCGTAGTTGGTTTCCTTGTCCGGCAAGGTATCCGGATCGCCCTCGATATCGATGTTGCGATCGGAGAAATAGGCACTCTGCCCCACGGAGAGCGACAGCCGCTCACGACCGGTATCGTCCTCGAGGAACCGGGTCGACGCGCCGTAGGAGAGCTTGTTGACGTCGCCCACGCGATCGGCGCCCGTGAACCGGTAAGGCGACCACAGCTGACTCCAGGAGATCGCCCGCTCATCGGTATCGAATTCCGGGAACTCCGACTGGTCGCGCTCGGGCACGTAGGCGTAGTAGAGACGCGGCTCGAAGGTCTGTTTCCAGTCGCTATCGAACAGCGACACGTCGCGCTGGAAGATCAGACCGGAGTCGATCGAGTAGACCGGCACGGTGCGCGACAGGCTCTCGTCGCGGTCGGTATCCCGGTTGCCGTAGTCGAGCTCGTAATTGGTCTGCCAGAGCTGGAAGCGCGGCTCGAGGAAGCCCCAACTGGGCTGGGCACGCCAGCCGATGGCCGGTGTCAGGTTGACGCGCGTACCGTTGGCCGCTTCGCGCAGCAGTATGCGACGCGTGTTGCCGGTTTCCTCGTCTTCCCAGAAGCCGTCGCTGTCGACGCCGTGCAGATCGCGCCAGAAGTAGGTCGCGTTGGAATTCCACTCCTGATAGAAGCCGTTGTCCTGATCCCAGCGCGCATTCGCGGTCAGGCTCGGCAACTGGTAATAGGGCCGGTCATCCTCGTCCAGCGGGTAATCCATCCGCTGGTAGCCCTGCGCCCGCGCATCGAGGTTCCAGGTCGTGCCCTGGTAACTCAGCCGCGCCAGGCGTTCGAGATACTCGGTATCCTGCTCGCCGAAGTCGCGCCCGAAGTCATCGAAGTAGCGCCCGTCGCTCGCGGCGCCGTAGCGCATGGCGTAATCCAGCCGCTCGGTGAACTGCCCGTAGTGGCTGTAATCGACATACCAGCGATCCTCTCCCTCGAATGCATCGTGGGGGTCGTTGGGATTGTCGCTCTCGCCACCGTTGTCGTTGGGCAGGTAGGAACCTTCGATCGAGCCCTGATCGCTGCCGAACAGGTAGCGGAATTCGCCGCCCAGCATGAAGCCGTGATCGGAGATGACCCGCGGCGTGATCGTGGCGTCGTAATTGGGTGCCAGGTTGAGATAGTAGGGCTGGCTGTAATCGAGACCGTCGCTGGAGATCCCCATCGTCGGCCACAGAAAACCGCTTTGACGCCGATCGTCGATGGGAAAACGCACCCACGGCCAGTAGAAGACGGGGACGTCTCCCATTTCCAGCCGCGCGTTGGACGCCGTGCCGAAACCCTGCTCGCGATCGATGGTGACGTCGCTGCCTACCAGGCGCCATAGCCGGCTATCCGGTGCGCAGGTGGTGAAGCTGGCTTCGGTCATGCGATAGCGGCCATCGGCGAGACGCTGCATCGACTGCGCGTCGCCTCGAACCCGTTGATCGTGAACCACGTAGTGCGCGTCATCGATACGCGCGGCATCGCTATCGAGCGATACCTGGCCTTCTTCGCCACGTACCAGCATGCCCGGATAGCGAATGGCCAGCGGCCCGTCGGCGAATGCCGTGTCGCGCGCGGCATTGACGCGAACCCGCGGCGATTCCAGCTGGCTCTCGCCGCGCCGCAGCACGACGTTCCCGCCCAGGATGGTTTCACCGTCGTTGCCGTACAGAGCCGATCCCGAGTCGGACAGCACCTCTTCGGGGGTCTTGCCTTCGGGCAGCAAATAGCCCGGTTCGATATAGCGGCCACCACACAGGGCGCCGGCCGGCGCTTGATCGCCCCATGGCGCCCAATCCAGTTGATCCGCGGGTAACGGTGCGGGGGGCGCCGCCTGGGCCGTCGATGAAATCAGGCCAGTCAGGGCAGTCCAGACCAGTCGCTTGCCCATGTCCTCTGTGTCCTTGCCGAGTGGAGTCGGTATTATACAGACCTCGACGGGAGTTGCCGCGAAGCCATTCCTTGTTGAACCGTCCGAGTGTCTACCGCGTCCATTACATCGAATTCGACGGCACCTTTCGATTTGGCGATGCGGGCCAAACGCGGCACACTGCTCGCCAGCCGTTCGATGTCTCGCCGTCGCGCTCGAAAACGTATCGCCCTGCACCCGATCGATGCATCGACGACTCGCACGGCGCACCCAGATTAGGGCCCAGCATGCGGTGCCATCTCCGGCCCGTCAACTCGCCACGCGAGCTGGCCGCGGCGACGCATCGACACGCCCTATCATCACGACCGGAAGCCTGCATGACCTTGCGCCTCGACTCCCTTCGTCACTGGATCGCCACCCAGCACCATCTTTCACCCGATGAATGCCGATGGGAAGCGGTCGCCGGCGATGCCAGCCTGCGCGGCTACTGCCGTGTCACCTTTCCCGACGCCACCACCCGGATCGTCATGGATGCGCCGCCGGCATTGGAAGATAGCGGCCCCTTCGTGGCCATCGGCCGGGAATGGCACGCCGCAGGGCTGCCGGTGCCAACGATCCATGCCGTCGACCTCGAACAGGGATTCATCGAGCTCGACGATCTCGGCAATGATAGCCTGCATCACCATTTTGATACCGATGCCGGCGCGCGGGCGGGCACCGCGCAGGCGCTCGACCTGCTCGACGCCATCGAACAGCGCGCACCGTTCTCCTCGTTGCCGCGCTACGAGCCCGCGTTTCTCGAGGAAGAGATGGACCGCTTCCCCGACTGGGGCCTGACGCGCTGGCTCGGGATCGAAACGCCGCCACAGTGGCCGGAGGTCAAGCGCCATCTGCTCGACAGCATCGCCAGACTCCCCACCGTCGCCGTGCACCGCGACTTCGACGCCATGAACCTGATGATCCGTGAGGACCGGCTGTGGATCATCGATTTCCAGGGCGCGCTGGCCGGGCCGCTCGGCTACGATCTGATTTCGCTGCTGCGGGGGCGCTACCATCGCTGGTCGCGCCAGCAGATGGACGACTGGATCGAAGGCTTCCGCCAGCGCTGCCTCGCCGCGGGGCGCATCGCACCTGACATCGACGCCCGAGCGTTCCGCACGAGCGTCGAGGCGATCGGCGCCCAGCGCCAGTTCAAGATCCTCGGCCAGTTCTGCCGGCTCTGCCTGCGCGACGGCAAGCCGCGCTATCTCGAATGGCTGCCCCACTTCTACGCGCATCTCGACGACGGACTGGAAGCACTGCCCGCCCTCGGCGACTTCCACGCCTGGCTACGTGAAAGCTATCGCCCGGCCATGGAAGCGCGCCTGGCCGAGCACCGCGCGGCCAACGGCGGCGGAGGCGACTCATGAAGGCGATGATTCTCGCCGCCGGCCTCGGCACCCGCATGCGCCCGCTCACCGACCACTGCCCCAAGCCGCTGCTGCCGGTCGCCGGCAAGCCACTGATCGTCCATCATCTCGAACGCCTGGCAGCGGCGGGGATTCACGACATCGTGATCAACGTCAGCTACCGAGCGCAGCAGATCATCGATGCGCTCGGCGACGGCGACCGTTATGGGGTCTCGCTCACCTTCAGCGTCGAAGAGACCCCGCTGGAAACCGCCGGCGGCCTGCGCAAGGCGCTGCCCGCGCTCGGCGAAGCGCCTTTCGCACTGGTCAACGGCGACGTCTGGACGGACTTCCCCCTCGAGCGGCTGGCATTGGCCGAAGGCGACCTGGCCTCGCTGGTGATGGTGGACACCACCGATTTCCACCGTCGCGGCGACTTTCACCTCGATACCGACGGCCGCCTGCATGCCGAAGGCGAACCGCGCCTGATCTACGCCGGCCTGGGCGTCATCCGCCCTCAACTGGTTGCCGATCTGCCGATCGGCACGGTCGCCAAGCTGGCGCCGCTGCTGACCGAGGCCATGCAGGCGGGCCGTGTCGGCGGCTGGCACCATCGCGGCGACTGGGTCGATGTCGGCACTCCGGAACGGCTGGCCGAACTGGAAGCCAGGCTGCGGTCATGACGGCGCGGACATCACCAGCAAGCGCCGGGAATGTTATCCTGCCCTCATCGATCAACACGTGATTCGACAACGAATCCCCAGCAAGGAATTCTCCTCATGAAAGCCACAGTCAAATGGACCGACGGCCGCCAGTTCGTCACCGAATCCGGCAGCGGCCATAGTGTCGTGATCGACGGCAACCCGGACCACGGCGGCCGCAACACCGGCCCACGTCCGATGGAAATGGTGCTGATGGGTCTCGGGGGCTGCACGTCGTTCGACGTCATCCAGATTCTCGAAAAGGCCCGCGCCAACGTCACCGACTGCGTCGCCACCCTGGAAGCCGAGCGCTTCGACGGCACCCCCAGCGTGTTCACCAAGATCCACGTCCACTTCGTCGTCACCGGCAAAGGGCTGAAGGATGCCGTGGTGAAGCGCGCCGTCGACCTCTCCGCCGAGAAATACTGCAGCGCCTCGCTGATGCTCGCCAAGGGCGGCGTGGAAATCACCCACTCCTACGAGATCGTCGAGGCGTAAGACGCGAGACGCGAGACGCGAGACGCGAGACGCGAAGAGCAGGCTCCTGCCGCAAACGCAAAATGCCAGCGATGCTTATCGCTGGCATTTTCGTTATATGCCCCATCTCCACCTCATTCTCCCCTCCCCATCCTGCCCACCAATTTCTCCTCGATTTTCCCGTTTACCCTCCAGTTACAATATCGCCGGCCGATATTCGAAAGAAGCCATTTACGCCATAGCGCGACAAGATTTGTCGCCCTTTCTTGCTAGCGTGAGATGACTTTCATTTACGAATCGAAAGGTCTGTGAGTGTCACAAGCTAAAGATACCATCGCCCGTCTGCTGACGTTGTTACGTCACATTCCCCGCGCACCCGGCTATATCGCCACGACTACCTTGCTGGAAAAATTGCGCGACCGCGGGTTTTCAGTCGACATGCGTACCGTGCAGCGTGATCTTAATCGACTCTCGAGCATGTTCTCCTTGATGTGTGACGAGCGCGTAACGCCCTATCGCTGGAGCTTCACCAAGGACGCCTCACTGGATCTCAGGGACATTGACCCATCCGCTGCCCTGGCCCTCTACCTGGCGGAAGGCCACCTGACATCTCTACTGCCTCAAAGCGTGCTCGATCTACTGGCACCGCAATTTCGTCGCGCGCGCGATTATCTCGATGGTCTTGAAGAAAATGGTCTAGCCGACTGGGCGCGTCGGGTGCGCACCAAACCCAATGGCAAGGCCCTGCAACCGGCACAGGTGGATAGTGCCGTATGGCAGGCCGTGTCGATGGCGCTGCTGGAACGCCAATGCCTGAAAGTCAGTTACCTCAGCCGCAGCAAGGAAACGCTCAAGGAACTGATGATTCATCCGGCAGGGTTCGTCTCCCGCCACTCCATCAGCTACCTGCTTGCCACCGTCGAAGGCTACGACGACCCGCGCCAATTCGCCCTGCACCGTATTCAATACGCGGAATGCCTCGACACACCGGCAAAAGAACATGCCACGTTCGATATCGACGAATTCCTGAGCAACGGATTCAACAATCCGACTCCTGTAACGGAAGTCGAACTGGTTGCCGATGTTTCCCCATCGATCGCCTGGCTTTTGAGCGAAACCCCATTGAGTGCCGAACAACGGCTGGAAGCCCTGCCAGACAGCGACTGGTATCGGCTGCACGCCAAGGTGCCGGACGATCAGGAAACCCTGTGGTGGGTGTTTGGGTTGAACAGCAATATTCGGGTGCATGAGCCGGAAGCGTGGATGGAGGAGATTAAGCAACAAGTCGCCCAGATGGGCAATTTCTATTCCTGCCCACATGATGGGAAACCACATTGACTACAAATAAAGCGAATCCTTCAGTGGCTTATCGCCCATTCAACATACTCGTTCTCGCGACCATGAGCGCCGGAAAAACCTCATTTATCAATGCGCTGATTGGTGAAGAACTGCTGCACTCTGCCAATGAGGCCACCACCGCATGTATCACCACGCTTGAGCACGATAGCGAGAGGGATTCCACCAGCGCTTGCTGCTATGCCGATAACGGCGACTTGCTGGAGACAATAGAAAATATACAGGCTGACCAGACAAAAGTATGGAACAGTGATCATCAGGTTAAAAACATCGTTATACGTGGAAACTTCAATATCCATTGCCGCCCTGCGCAAGGCTTGGTAGTCCATGATACGCCGGGGCCGAATAATAGCCAGGATGAACGTCACGGCCAACTGATGCTGGAGTCCATTCGGAACATCCCATTCGATATGGTATTTTACATTCTGAATGCCACCCAACTCGGCACCCATGATGACAGCCAGCTTCTATCCATGGTCAAAGAGGAATTTGATCGTTTACAGCGACCATGCAAGGTTGCCTTTATTCTGAATAAAGTCGATCAACTGGACCCTGAAAAAGGCGAATCTATTTACAGTTATGTCGAGCAAGCCAATGACTACCTTGCCAGCGCCGGCTTTGCCGATCCCATAATCATCCCCATGATCGCCAATGCAGCACTTTATGCCAGAAAAGAGCTGTCAGGCGTGCCTCTTTCCAGAAAACAACGTCTCGAACTAGCGAATTTCAAGGAAGCCTGCCAACAAGACCCTTATGCTCTGCTCAAGGCTGCACGTATACCTATCATCACCAGCGAAAACGTTAAAAATCAGATTCAATTAACGACTCAAAATATTTCTGCCAGTTATTTCAGAAATAATGATCTTCACCTATTGATTCCGTATAGCGGATTGACGACAGCAGCTATAGTTATTGACCAGGAGCGGGCTAAAATCGCACGGATTTCTACCAGAAAAACAGCCCAGGAAAAAAGAAATAAAATACAAGGCATTAGGGTTAATAAGATTGAAATTACCCACAACCCTTTTACGATAGATACCCAGTTCACTATTAACGGCCAAGTGCCTGCGCCTAGCTGCAAACTGTCCAGCTATACCGAGTCACGTCTACAGATTTGGGTCGAAGACCTATTCGACGAGTTGAGCGAGC
>NZ_PZJT01000010.1 GCF_003206135.1 Salinicola salarius
TTTACACAGCTAGTCAGAAATGTAGCCCAGGTAGCGCTTTTGATTATCAGCTTTCATGGGTACAAAAGTGATCTCCAAATTAGAGATGTTATTTAACACAGGATAATTATTTTGGGTGAACGATTTTAACCGGATCACAGGTTGGCAATGGAGCTTTTCCTTATTGACCGGGTAAATTCATCCCATAATTGAAGCGAATGGATTGAAGAGCAGCGGTAACTGCCGCATCTAGGGGTAGCGGCATTGAAGCGATCTATTGGATAGATCGACTTTACTTCCTTTCAAGGACGGCGGTAGAGGAACCCGTGAAGGAAAACGGAGCCAGGGAAGCGGTACGGGGCAGTCCGCGACTTTCAGCAAGTCAGGCCCATGCTGATCGAAAGCTCGGCCGGTCAGCGATGATCGGTCGGGCTTTCTCCTGTTCGGAAGGCGATGCCATCTCGCATGTCGTTGCCGGTGTGGAGAAGCTTGCAAGTCTAAGTGGTTGGATTTACTATCAAAACCATTGCGGGTGTAGCTCAATGGTAGAGCAGAAGCTTCCCAAGCTTAAGACGAGGGTTCGATTCCCTTCACCCGCTCCATCCTTGTTTGTCCGCCACCTTCTTCTCTGTGCTTCTAACCGATTGTTCATCAAGGACAATTGTCGTCCATTGCCTGGCCTGGCTCTGCTTTGGCGCCGGATGAAGGATGAACCAACGCGAATCTGCAGTAGATCCGCTACGCTGATGAGGACAGCTCAGTAAAGGAGAAGTCCCATGGCAGAAGCCCTTACCCAATGCCCGAAATGTGGTAACAAGACGCTTGACGTTCCCGCTGGCGATGCACCGGATCAGGAGGTTCGTTGCACGTCCTGCGGTGCCGTCGTCGGCAAGAGATCGGACTTTACCAGTGACATGCAGAAGCGAGAGGAGACTTTCGTCAAGGAGGAGGTCGCCGATAAAGTCGATAGGTCGCTTCCGGGCAGCAATACGACGAAAAAGTGAATATCGACTCGCGAGCGATGATCAATAACGCCACCCGCCAGGAGTGGCGTTGCAGGTCACTTCCTGTCATTCACGTCTGGGGCGGCCTTGCGGCCCTATCGGATTCTTGAGAGCCAGGCGGATGGCCTTGTCTCTATCGATGCCCTGATCGGTCAGTTTCTTTATCCGCGTCTTGAGTGTGCCTAGCGGCATCCCGTGTTGTTCGGCGAGCGCTGCCAGACTTTTCTTATCAGGTGTTATCCTTTTTTTTATGAGAGGCTCCACTCGATCCTTCGCCATCATCCTCATCACGACCTCATTGTCTGCCATTTGCGATACGCAACATTTCCCATTACGCATTGATACATGAACGGCAGGAGGCCAGGAAAATTTAGGCTTTATATGTCTAGCAGACGAACTTATTCAATCTAATGTTAGAACAAGGCTTCTCGAGCCCCAATCACAAGCCCAGTCTTGTTGTCTGGAGTATTTGGAAGATTTTAACGTGGGTTACGATCCGAACCGGGTTTCGGGCCGTTTTTACGCTGCTGGTACTTGTCATAGGCCTGTTTGGCCGTGAGTTTGGCTTTTTCCCGGTTCTCCGGCTTTCTTAGCCAGTTGGCGATGGCCGCGCCGATCATTTTCTTCATGTCATCCTCCTGATTCGGAGTGGTCGAAACGCCGATGCGTTGTTGCAGGATCCCTCTGCGGGGCCTGGCTCAATCGACGCTTCCAATGGGTGACGTGTCATTACCGTTGAGGCGTTCGGCCTCCATCTCGGCCTCTTCAGAAAACGCGTGGCGGGAATGGATCCAGCGACGGTCGCCGCTTTCGTCATAGCGACTGTCGACGACTAGCCATTCAGGTGCTTGCTGCGTTTCGTTGATGTCGGAATGACGCACGACGAATGATTTCACGGAACCTCCCCTCTCTTGACCGTGTGCTGTCTTGGCGATGATGCCAGTCTGGGCAGCTATTCCTGCTGATGCGACATCGTTGCATCGCGCTGTATCGAAAAGGGGCCGAAGCCCCTTCGACTGGTCTGGCAGGATCACTGGCTCTCGATGGCGTCACCGGCCGCGTCGCTTTGGCCTTCGGCGTTGATGTCGTCGAGCTGATCTGAATCAGGAACGTTGGTCGTTTCGTCCGTCTCCGACTCCATGGAGTTCAGAGACTCTTCCGTGGCCTCGCTGTGGCCCCCCGACGCCGTGTCCGACTGCTTGCCGCTGGATTCGGTGACACCGCTACCTTCGGTCAAGGGCTCTTCATTGGCCTTGTAGGCTTCTTCCATCGCCTCGCTCTGCGCGAGCGCGTGACCTGCTGCACCCATCAGTAGCATGGCCGTCAAGGAGGCAGTAATAAGATTCTTTCTCATGACAAGGTCCTTTTGCTAGAGAACTACGTGGTAAGAGAACTACGTGATAAGAGAACTACCGTGACAAGAGCACGACAGTGTCGAAAATGACGATACCGAACACGTCAGAAGGTGAACACGGCAACCATCATCCACGGTGTCGCGCACCTTCACTATAGTTCATAAACCCGATCTGACGGGAGAATCCATTTCAGCTGGTGCTGTTGGCGCCGTTATCGCTATAGGATGTCGTTGACGGCTTGAAGTGGAGCGGGGTCGTCGCCATCTCTCGCCATCATGGGTTCACGCGTCGTGCGTGGATCCAACGTGGCGGCCAGGAGGATCTGACCATGAATGCTCGAGATTATCTTGCCAAGCAGGGAATCGCGCTCGACAAGGAAGAGGAAAAGCCGCAGTCGCTCGAGGAGAAAGCCTGGGCCCGCGCGCGGGAAGCCGTGGAGCATGGTCCTCGCAGCGGCACCCCTCATGACTGGGAGGACTGGGAGGACTGGGAGCGGCATCACGAGGCGCTGGCTTCCGGTTCGCGATCGATCAGCGCCAAAATCAGCTCGCGTCGCTCGCCTCGCGAGACCCCGGAAGACGATCACGAGTGAGAGGAGCACCCAGGTCGGCAGCGTTGGAGGCGAAAGAACGCTATGCTGTGATCGGGTGAACCAAGATTTTTCAACGAGATGTCGTCATCTCGTCTACTTTGAAAATCCAAAGGTTTCGGTTTCTCGAAGCACTGGATTTATCGAAGTACTGGATTTATCGAAGTACTGGATTTATCGAAGTACTGCAACGGATTGTCGAGCACAAACGATGTCGTTTCGAGCAAAGGAGGCCATATGGACATCATTCGCATCATCTTCGCCATCATTCTGCCGCCGGTAGGGGTATTCCTGCAGGTGGGGCTGGGGCTGCAATTCTGGATCAACGTCGTGTTGACGTTGCTGGGGTACATACCGGGCATCATCCACGCGATCTGGATCATCGCGACGCGCTAAGGCAGCGCAGCGACGCGGTCATCGGCTTCCTTCGGGAAGCCGATGTCGTTTCAGCGGGTTCGATAGTGGTAGAGAATCCGTTCGTCCTTGCGTGGCCCGACGATGCGCCACGCAAGATCGATCCCGTCATCCATCAATGTCAGCCTGGCGCTATAGGCATCGGCGGCACATTGATGTACCTCCGCGCTGACCAGGGTGTCATCGTTTTCGACGATCAGGTCGAATAGCGAGACGGCAGCGTCAGCACCGCGGCGCTCATGCGAAAGCGCGATTCGATCCGGATGGATATCCCAGCGGTAGACGTTGCGCATGGGTGCGTTGCGGGTCTGGCCATCCAGCGTGAAGATGCCCGACTCGAAGAAGCGCACGCTGTGGTTCTCCCGAGTCACCTCGATCCTGCCTTCGCCACGACCATTCCAGCCTACCGCCGAGGCCTGACCCGACTGCGCGCTGAACGCGAAGCGCGAGAGGTTGGGCAACAGCGTCTCTAGCCGTATAATGGCTGTAAACTTTTCGATTTCATAAGGTTGACCATTCATGTCGTATCTCGTCGGTGTCACGGCGTTGTGGGCTTTTTCGTTCAGTCTGATCGGTGTCTATCTCTCCGGTCAGGTCGACAGCTACTTCGCCGTCATGGCGCGGATCCTGCTCGCGACCGCGATTTTCCTGCCGTTTCTGCGTCCCGCTGCACTGCGCTGGTCTTCCCGCCTCGGCTTGATGGCCATCGGCAGCCTCCAGCTTGGCGTGATGTATCTTTTCTTCTACCAGTCCTTCCTCTTGCTCACCGTGCCGGAAGTGCTGCTGTTCACCATTTTCACGCCGCTTTATATCACGCTTGTCGATGACCTGCTGGCGCGACGATTTTCGCCACGCTATCTGGTGGTAGCGGCGCTGGCCGTGGTGGGCGCGGCCGTGATCCGGTATGACGGCGTCACGAACGATTACTGGCTGGGATTCCTGGTCGTGCAGGGCGCCAACCTGAGCTTTGCGCTGGGACAGGTCGCGTATCGGCACCTGGCACGCAGCCTGCCCGATGGCGTGGCGCATCGCCACCTGTTCGGCTGGTTCTATCTGGGAGCGCTGTGCATCGCCATACCGGCTTTCTGGCTGCTGGGCGACTCGACGAAGTTGCCCACGACACCGCTGCAGTGGGGCGTTCTGGGGTGGCTGGGTCTCGTCGCCTCGGGGCTGGGTTATTTCCTCTGGAACAAGGGAGCCTGTCGCGTCGATGCCGGCACGCTGGCGATCATGAACAACGCTCTGATTCCCGCCGGATTGATCGTCAACCTGATGATCTGGAACCGGGACGCCGACCTGGCCCGCCTGGGGATCGGTGCCGTGATCCTGGCCGGTTCGCTGTGGCTCAATGCGCGCTGGGCGAAGCGCTCCGGGGTGGCAACGGCAACGCCAGCGGCCAGTCGTCCCTGACCACGAAGAGCCGGCATCGCCGATCATCCGGGAGGATCAGCAGCAGATGTGCAGGCCCGCCGGGAACGCTGAAAGAATGGGCCAGTTCACGGTCCAGCATCGCCAGCGGCATCGGTTCGGTCGCGGGCGGCGCGAGCCAGTGAGGCTTGGTCAGTCGATGGCCGCGAGCCCCTTCCGGCAGCGACCGGATCAATGAAGGCCAATCTTGCCAGTGACACCACAGGCCCTGTTCGGCCTTGGCATTGGCCAGTCTCGGCAGAGGCAGGCGCTGAGTCCACGGATGATAAAGACATCCCGGCATGATGATGCGCTGCCGCAATGCTCCGGTGGCGCCCAGCCTCTGGCGCTGCCGTTCGGCGGCCGGAGATCGGCCTCTGAGTAGCTGATGAGACGCCAGGCGATGGCATTTGATGGCCAGGGAGTCGAAGCTGCCGATGCCGATCCAGCGCGCGGCGTTTCGGTCATCACCCGGCCCTTCGGGCAGGCCGAGGAAAAACTTGATCGCCAGCTCGGCATGGAAGGTCAGCTGATCGTGGCAACCTCGATTCGCTTCTGCCGGCGAGCTCTCGGTCCCCCCGGAAGCGTAGAGCAGGTCGAGCTCGCCAAGGGTCTGCCTGCTCTCGCGCAGCGCCACGTTATGGGCCAGAAGCCGGGTGCGCGGCGCATGATCCAGAATCCACTGCCACAGCGTTTCGTGATAGATGCCCAGACGCTGTGATCGGCGGATCAGGCGTCTTTGCTGGAAGCGCTCCCCTTGATCCTCTTGCTGGCGCAACCAGGTGCGCCTTCGTTGCGGTTCCTCCAGCCCGAGCTCTGCCAAGGTGGGCCGGCCGGCATAGTCGAGCGTCGCCATGTCCGGCGCATGCAGCAGCCAGGCGATATCGCGGACCCAAGGCTGACGAAGCGATGCCAGATCTTCCCGCAGCGCATCATCGAAAGGGGGGAAGGCATCGAGAGGGGCGAAGGCATCGAGCAAGAGGAAGACTCCGTGGGATCGTGCATTGGCCGGCATGACGCTATCTGCGTCGGTGGGGCGCGTTCTCTTCGCTGGCTTCGCGTCGTTATCCGGGCTCGCGATAGAAGTTGAATTCGTGCGTCCGCGCCGTCCGCACCAGGGTCGACATCCAGCCGGGCGAGATGCTGCGGTGATGGAAGAACAACGCGCCGTGGGTGATGTCGGGAAGCGTGCCATTGAGCGCGCGGCGCGCCACTTCTCTTGCCGCCGCGTATTGCTCGGGCTCGGTGGCTTCGTCGGGACGGCCATCGCACCACCACGAGAACTGACACTGCCCGGTCTCCGAGCCTTGCTGGACGATGTCGCACAGGCTCGATGGAAATTTTGGATTCCCCAGCCGGTTCATGATCACGTTGGCCACCGCCTGCATCTCGCGCTGATCGGTGCCCTTGGCTTCCCAGTAGATCGATCTCGCCAGGCAGGTAATGGCGTCGTCCAACGGTGCCAGGCCGCGGGGGTCGACCGCCTCCGTACCCTCTGGCGTCAGTCGTGCCGCGTCCGGGGCCGGTTCGATCTTGTCCGTCTCGGCGACGCGCTGTTCGAGCTGCTCGGCTTTCTGGCGGGCGATTTCGGCTTTTGTCAGTGGCGGTTCGGCCAGTGCCGACGCGCCTTGCAACAGAAGCCCCGTCAGCAAGAGTGCGCCCGTCAGGCGCCGATATCGATCAGCCAGCCTGATCATCGTTGCCGATCGTCTGGATGACCTCGAAGCCTTCGAACTTGGGCGGCCCGAGATAGAGGCCCTCGCGGCGGCTCTGGCCAGCGTTGGCGTGGGCGGCACGGAAGGCTTCCGAGTGCGTCCACGCCTCGAAATGCTGGCGGGTGCGCCAGAGGGTATGGGAGGCGTAGAGAACGTGATCTTCCTCCGCGGGACCGCGCAACATGTGGAATTCGACGAACCCGGGCAACCCCTGAAGGTTCGTTTCGCGCTCCAGCCACAGCGTCTCGAATTCCTCGGTGCGCTCCGGATTGACGCGAAAGCGGTTCATGGCGATGAACATGAATCGACTCCTGACTGAGAAAATCGGCCCCGGGAGGGAGCCGTATGAACGAACCGAAGAACGATGTCGCCGCGCGTTTTCGGACATGACCGAGCAACATTGCCAGCATCCGGTGGCAAAAGTCGAGCCGGCAAGGGGGGCCTCACGTCGTTCGAGTCGTGCTTAACGCTGCTCGAACCGGAGTAGCGTTCCCAGGACACCGGACGCGATGTCGGCCTGGGTCTCGCTGTGACGGTGGTAGTCGATGCCCTGGCTGTCCCAGCAGGCGATCGCCGCATCCAGATCTCGGCAGGTAAGCGTAAGCGCCACGGCGCGCGGCGGTTCCGGTTCGATATCGCCGAGGGTCGGGAAGGTCGCTGACAGTGTCTGGCGATCGAGCAGGTGACAATCGCCCTTGTGGGTATGAATGGTCCAGGCGGTGTCACTGCCGCGAACCGAGCTGTCGCCGTGAATGCGTCGGAAATGCTCGATGTCGTAAGCCGGGTCGTCGCTGACGTACCAGACATCGGCGATCGAGGTCGCGGTATTGGCGTGCGCTTCCTGCGTCGGATCGACACGAAACAGCTCTGGGCGCAGTTGCTGGCAGAGGAACTGGGTCAGAAAGGGACGTTCCGGATCGTGCAGCATGTCCAGCGCCACGCTCACTTCCTCGTTGCGGCCGCCGGGCAGATGCGCCATGCGGCGGAAGATGATCGGGCACGCCTCGGAAAATCCCCGTGCCGCCACCAGAGCGTGATCGCGCTGAATGCTGTCGCTGTCGAGCGCCACCATGGCGATGCCGTCACCCACCGTGATCAGGCGCGCCTCGATCAGACGACCGAACTGGAAACCGTTGTCGTCCTGATAGTCCAGGCATTCCGGGCGGCCGATGCCGATCAGTTCGATGAAGTTGTTGCTGAAGAACAGCAGATGGTTGTCCGTGCCCCAGGGGTGCCGGTGGCGCGAATTGACGTTGAAGCCGAGATCTCTCGCCGCCTGGGCGGCGTGATCGAGATGATTGACCGCCAGTAAGGGGTGATCGATGCCGAAGCTCATGAGCCTTTCATCCGTGGTGTGGTTGTCTGCAGTATTGCCCAATATCGGGATTCCTGAAGGCAGGGTACGGAATAAGTCTCCGGTTTTCTCACCTCAGCGCCGCCATGGCGCGGTCGATGTCGTCCTTCGTGTTGTGCCAATGCGGCGAGATCCGCACCAGGGCGCCTGTCGTCGGCAACCTGACGTTCAAGGGCTCCGCGGCGGTATCACACACCTTGGCAACGATGCCGGCCGCATCGAGCTTCTGGTGAATCTGTAACGGTGCGGCGTCCGGCAGATGAATCGTGGCGATGCCGCTTTCCGGCTGTTGCAGCAGCGGCCGAAACCCTCGTTCGCGGGCCAGTTCGTAGATCCGTTCGGTCAGCGTCGTCAGGTGCTCGCGCAACGCCTCCAGCGTGATCTGCTGCAGTTCGTTGATCGCCGTTGTCAGCGTGACCTGATTCATGATCGAGACGTCCGAGGCATCGAAGCGCCGCGCCTGGGGGAGGTCGAGAAAACGCTGGGTCTCCCGGTCCAGGCGCAATCCCGCCAGTTCCGGCGCCGGATTGGGATGCATCATGGCCACTGCCGGCTGGCTGACGTAGAGCAGCGCCATGCCGCGGGGGCCACGGAGCCACTTGCGAGTGGTGGCGACCAGCACGTCGCAGCCGAGCCGGCGCACATCGACTTCGGTCTGACCCAAGCCCTGGGCAGCGTCCACGATCAGCGGGCAGTGGGATGGTCGGGGCAGATTTCCCAGCGCTTCGACATCGTAGCGGCGGCCCTCGATGCTGGTCACCAGCGGCGTCAGGATCGCCGCGACGTCCTCGCCGATCTGGTTCGCGATCGCGGCCATGTCGAACCGGCCATCGGCATCGGTCGCCAGCAGTTCGATATGGCGCGGCGGCTCTCCGCCCAGGCGCCTCAGCATGACGATGTTCGAAGCCCACTCGCCCGGGGCGACCAGCAGCCGCCGACCGGCGAGATCGAGGCTCCCCACCATCTGCCCCATGAGCTGCGAGGTGCTCGCCCCGAATGCGACCTGCGGCTCTGGCGCCCCGATCCAGCCGGCCAGCCGGGTTCGTGTCGCCTGCAGATCCCAGATGGCGCTTTCGAGGCGCTGGCGCGGATAGACCGCCATCTCCGCCTCCAGCCAGTCCCGCAGGCGTGCCGATACCGTCGGGCTTTGCAGGCCGACGGACGCATTGTTGAGGTAGCACAGATCGGATGGCTGCACGGGAGTTCCTGCCTTGAGGTCGGGTTCTCCCTGTATGCTGCCGGGGAATCGCTACCCGCGCCACCTCAGTGGGTGCGAATCGAGCAGGATGCCTGCCTCGTTCCAATCGCTCCAGCCCGTAAAAGGAATAGGCATTTCCTCAAAGAGCCCTGTCAGACGATCCTTCCAGCGGTGCTTTTCTTCCTCGAGCCTCTTTCTGAATGCATCCGCTGCCTGATATTGCAGCCCACCACCCTGCACGCCATAGATGGGATGAGGAGGCAAGACATCAAAACCGACGTAATAAAGTGAACAATGCAGCGGCCATATCAACTTGGCTATATCGCCACTTCGCCCTAGCGGAGAAAACGTCTCTGCTGGGCCACCGGTCGTGAACGAGTAGAGGGCACGTTTACCCTGTAACATGCCCCGATCGAAACGGCGTTCTCCATTATAGATACCACCGTAGACAAAGACCCGATCGAACCACCCCTTGAGCATGGCGGGCATGCCATGCCACCAAAAGCGGGAACTGGAAGATCACCAGATCGGCAGCCTTGAGCTTGTCGACTTCCCGGCGTACGTCGGGCGCCAATTGTTCCGACTCGAAGGCATAACGCTGTTCTGTCAGTGGCTGGAATACCGCCGAATTGGTGGGCGCCTCATAGTGACGAGAATGCTCGACGGGGTCGAATCCTTGAGCATAGAGATCAGAGAGTGCTACGGCGTGGCCGGTCGAAGCGAGACATTCCCGCGTGATTCGTGTCATCGCTCCGTTGAATGATGACGGGTCAGGATGACAATGAACGATCAGTACTTGCATGTTGTAAATGCCTGAAAGGAGTGGCATTACACATTATTTATTGCGATAACGCACTGCAATAAGGTGTTTCGGAAATCTGTTTTTGCATTTGTGCAAGGAGGTGGTATGTCGGGATCGTGGCGCTGGGATGATTTGAAAATCGTGCTGGCAATCGCCGAGGAACGGACGCTAGCGGGCGCTGCGCGTCGGTTGGCAGTCAATCACGCAACTGCGTTTCGACGGCTAAAGGCGGTAGAGTCGAGCTTCGGCACACGTCTCTTCGAGCGCCAATCCGGGACTTATACGGCCACCGCCATGGGGGAACTTATGGTCGACTCTGCCAGGCGCGTAGCGGCGGAAGCCAGCAACATCGAACGCAAATTGGCCGGTCGGGATCAGCAACTCGAGGGCACGCTGCGAATTACTACGACAGATACGTTACTTACAGGAGTATTGACCAATTCACTGGCCGACTTTCGCCGGTTGCATCCGGCGATCTCTCTTGAAGTCGTGGTATCCAATCGCACGCTAAATATCACTCGACGGGATGCGGATATCGCTATTCGTCCGACCAATCGGCCGCCCGATACATTGGTCGGTCATCGTCTCGGCTGGATCGACATGGCGGTATATGGAGATATCGAAGGAATGGCCGCCGATAGCTCAAACTGGGTGGGGGTAGATGCCAGAATGGGATACCCGGCGTTGGATGCTTGGTTGAGCAGTCAGGCGGGCGTTATCGGTTATCGCGTCGACAGTATGTTGGCCATGCTGACAGCCGTCCGAAGCGGTATCGGGAAGGGCGTTCTCCCTTGCTATCTGGCAGAGAACGATGTCGGATTGGTCAGGAAAGGGAAACCGATTCCGACGTTGCGGACCGAATTATGGATGCTGACGCATCCTGATCTCCGACGAAATGCCCGGGTCATGGCACTGTTTGATTTCCTGCGTAAGAGGATGCAGGAACGAGGCGACTTTGCGCGCTTGCCAGCCCAATAAGTGTGAGCAGGGCGGGCTGGTGGGTTCATCCACCGAGTATCCAGAGAGAGCGCGATCGAATGAAAGGCGCGAGGTGTTCTGTTTTTTGGATGACTGAAACGGGATCAGCCATTCGCAACGAAAAACGGGGTGGGCCAAGGCCCACCCTGTCAATGCGATCATGATCGCAACTGCCCGTCGATTATCGGGCTGGGCGATCACTCTTCCGGCAGGGCGTACACCACCACCTGATCGCCTACCTGATCCTTGAGGATCGTGTTGCCGCCGGCCACGAAAGCGACGTACTGGCGGCCCTTGTATTCGTAGACCGAGGGGTTGGCGACGGCAGGCGCCTGGGCCTGGTCTTCCCACAGCTCTTCACCGGTCTCGAGCGAGTAGGCACGCACCTTGGCATCCATCGATGCGCCGATGAACACGACGCCACCTGCGGTCACGGCCGGGCCACCGATAGTCGGCGAGCCCCAGCGTTCGGGCATGAAGAAGCCGTACTGCTGAGAGGCGCCGACCGGCTTACGCCACTTCACGTCACCGGTATGCATGTCGATCGCCACCAGCTCACCGAAAGGCGGTTCCCAGCACGGCATGCCGAGCCAGTTCATCGCCACCTTCAGGCGCATGCCGTACGGTGCGCCTTTCTGCGGGGCGAAGCCGCTTTCGTTGCCGGAGCCGCTATCGGCCTCTTCGTAGTCTTCACGGTTGTACAGCTTGACGTACTGCACGATATGGGAGGTGTTGACGATGGCGGTCTGGCTTTCGGGATCGAATGCCACGCCACCCCACTGCACACCACCCGCGCTATCCGGATAGGTCAAGGTGCCTTCGCCCTTGGTAGTCGGCGGGGTGTACATGCCTTCGTACCAGAGATCGTCCCACAGGCGCGAGCACTGGCCGGCACCCACGGCGTCGGCGAGACCCCAGATCTTGGGCTTCTCGGACTGATCCAGCAGCGGTGCCGGCTTGGTCGGGAACGGCTGCGTCGGCGCATAGACTTCGCCCTCGACAGTGCCATCGCCCTGCGGGACCGGGCGCTCCTCGATCGGCCAGACATCCTCGCCGGTCAGGCGGTTGACCACGAACAAAAAGCCCTGCTTGGTCGCCTGGACCAGCGCCGGGATCTGTTCGCCGTCGACGGTGATGTCCATCAGCGTCGGCGCGGAGTTGATGTCATAGTCCCAGATATCATGGTGAACCCACTGGCGGGACCACACCACTTCACCGGTCTCGATGTCGAGCGCGGTGGTCGAGGTTCCCAAAGGAGCCTCTTCGGTGCGATTGCCGCCCCAGTAGTTCGGTGATGGCGAAGAGACCGGCAGGTAGAGCAGGCCGTTCTCGCGGTCGGCGGACATGTGCGTCCAGACGTTGGCGGTACCGCTCTTCTCGCGCATCTCGTCGGAAAGCGCCTGGAACGTCCATTCGAGCTCGCCGGTCTGGGCGTCGAGCGAGAAGATCGTTCCCGGCGGCGCCTGTTCGTAGGCCCAGTCCATGCCGGCCCAGCCGAGCATCAGATGGTCGCCGACCACGGTCGGAGGCTGAAGGACGGAAAGCGGCCACTCGGCGTGGGTGTCGTTCCACTGGTTGACGTTGAGCACGCCGTTGTCGGCGAAGCCCTTGCAGAGTTCGCCGGTATCGGCATCCAGCGCGAACAGCTGCGCGTCCATGGTGCCCATGTAGACGATCTTCTGGCACGGTTCGCCGGCGACCGGATTTTCGGCTTCCCAATAGGAGACGCCGCGGTTCTTCAGCACTGGCTGGGTCAATGCCTCGCGCGAGGATTTCGTGTCGAAGCTCCACTTCTCTTCACCGGTACCCGGGTCCAGCGCAATCAGGCGATAGAAGGGCGTGCCGATGTAGATGGTGTCGTTGGCGAAGACCGGGGTCGCCGACCATACCGTCGCCGGGATGTCGCCGGAGCCGTCGGAGATATCGCCGGTGTGGTACTCCCAGACTTTCTCCAGTTCGCCGACGTTATCCGCCGTAATCTGATCGAGCGGGCTGTACTTCTGGGCGTTGAGCTGACCGTGGAAGCTGTCCCAGGTCGGCTTCTCCGGCACCAGCGGAATCGGCGGCCGGTTGGCATTTTCCTGATCGTTCGAGTCCGCAGCGCTGACGTCCTGTGGCTCGGGGCTTTGTGGCTCGGGGCTTTGTGACTCGGACGACGACTGAGCGTCGCTCTGGGCCGATGTCTGGCCGGCATCGGCTGGCTGGTCCTGGGCGAACAGCGGGACCGGGGCGAGCAGTAGCGCCAGTGCCGTGGCCGTACCCAACCGCTGCGCGGTGAGCTTCAGTGCAGGCAAGGGCATTTGGGGCAAGGAAGTTGGCATGAATCGGCTCCTCATGAATGGGCTGGTGACTTGGAAGCAGCCGGACTGGCCATGTCCAGCAGCAGGCCGATCAGGCCAACCACCATGGCGGCCGTCAGCCACCACTGATGCAGCAATAGCCCGGCGAAACCGGTGCCGACGAGATCCAGCAGGATCAACACTCGCAGCGCCACGCGTCCGCTGCGGCAGGAAAGCGGAGCCAAAACCAGCGTCATGACGACCAGCGCGATCGACGTGAGGATGACGACGAGGGCGCCAAGCGTACCGTCGACACCGGTCAGCGGAGTGAAATAGGCATAAAGCGATACGGCGAGCCCGGCAAGCGAGGCCACCAGCAGCACTATGATGCCCGCCCTGAATGATCGAGATTGGGACATGAGGTCGTTGTCTCCTGATGAGATCGATTGGTGCACCTGGCGGCTGTTTCTGCATCGTTCTGATGTTGCATCAGGTCAATTGATAGCCTCGAAACAGTCGGGAGTGTGGTTACGTGTGCGCGGAATCCACACGCCAGGCAGACTAAAGTGTAGGATACTTTTAGATGTTAGCATGGAAACGATTGATTTTTTGGGAGGAAGTTTTAACCGATGTGGCGGGTCGTTTGCGGCAAAGCGAGCGCAGCCAGCATAATGGCCGGCCGTCACCCCGCGAGAGACACGTTGTATGGAATCGTTCAACACCATCGGTCTGATTGGCCGTCTGGGTAGCGACAAGGTGGTCGAGACGCTCAAGCGCCTGGTGATCTTTCTCGAGCGTCATGGTCTCGAGATCGTGATCGAGGATCGTACCGCTGCGCTGCTTTCCGGCCATGGCCACAGGGAAGCCAGGCGCCGGGAGCTGGGCACGTTGTGCGATCTGGTGATCGTGGTTGGCGGCGACGGCAGCCTGCTGGGGGCGGCGCGGGCCCTGTGTCATAGCGCGACGCCGGTACTCGGCATCAACCGTGGGCGGCTGGGCTTTTTGACCGATATCTCCCCCGACGAGGTCGAACAGAAGGTGGCCGAGGTACTGGAAGGGCAGTACGACACCGAAAGGCGATTTCTGCTCGAGGCGGAGCTCTATCGTGGCGAGCGTCTGATCGGTTCCGGCACCAGTCTCAACGATGTGGTCGTGCATCCCGGCAAGGCTGCGCGGATGATCGAATTCGAGCTTTTCGTCGACGATCGCTTCGTCTATTCCCAGCGCTCCGATGGCCTGATCATGGCCACACCCACCGGCTCCACGGCCTATGCGCTCTCCGGTGGCGGGCCGATCGTGCATCCGGGGCTGGAGGCGATCACGCTGGTACCCATGTTCCCGCACACGCTCTCCAGCCGGCCGATCGTGATCGATGCCGCCAGCGAGATTCGCGTGCATATCGGCGATATCAACCAGGCCTATCCCCATGTCAGCTGCGACGGCCAGACCCGCGTCGTCTGCAAGCCTGACGACATTCTCTACGTCCGTCGCCACGCCGAGCGCCTGACGCTGATTCATCCACGCGGGCACAGTTTCTTCGAAGCCTGCCGCTCCAAGCTGGGTTGGAGCAGCAGGCTGGGAGATTGACATGGCGCAGGACAGCGATGTCGACGGCTATGATCTGATCGGGGATGTCCATGGCTGCGGCCGGAGCCTAATCCGGCTGCTGGAGAAACTCGGATACCGGGCGGAAGATGGGGTGTTTCGCCATCCGCGCCGCCGGGTCATCTTCCTGGGCGACCTGATCGATCGCGGCCCCACCATCCGGCTGGCGGTTGCCGTTGCCAAGCGCATGGTCGACGCCGGCGAGGCGCATATCGTGATGGGCAATCATGAAGCCAACGCGCTGGCCTACTGTCACGAGGCGCCAAGCGACAGCGAGCGCGAATGGCTTCGCGATCATACCCCGCGCAACAATCGCATCATCGGTCGTACGCTGGAGCAGTTTCACGATTTTCCGCTGGAGTGGGAAACCTGCCTTTCCTGGTTCATGACGCTACCGCTGTGCCTCGATCTGGATGGCCTGCGTGTGGTACATGCCTGCTGGGACGAGCCGTTGATCGCCGCCTTTCTTGCGCGGCGCCCCGATGCCCGAATCGACCGCGACTTTCTGGTCGAATCGACACGGCATGGCAGCCTGGCGCACCGCGTGCTGGATCGCCTGACCCGGGGCACTCAGATGCCGCTGCCGCCTGGCGTCGAGATTCGTTCGGGGGACGGATTCACGCGGCGCTCGTTCCGTACCCATTTCTGGTGCCGAAACCCGCGCACTTACGGGGATGTGGTCTTCCAGCCCGACAATCTGCCGCTGGGACTCGAGGATCGTCCGCTGGACGACAGCGAACGGGAACGGCTGACCTACTATCCGGAATCGGCGCCGCCTCTGTTCGTGGGGCATTACTGGTGCAAGGGCGTACCGGCGTTGCCGCGAGCGAACATCGCTTGCCTCGATTACAGCGCGGTGAAGTACGGCCGGCTGGTGGCTTATCGCTGGGACGGGGAGTCGCGGCTCGATGCCAATCGCTTCGTCTGGGTCGACGTGTCTCAGGAAGGGATTCGTGACTGATGCCGTTGCGGAATATCAGGGAAATTGCATTTTTTTACATTAGCCGCAGCTAACTGATTTGGCGGATTTTTTACCGTTACATGAAGCGGATCAGGGAAAAAATGGGAAATTTTTCGCCGCGTGCGGGAACTCCTGCCACCGACGACCCTCAAAGTCAGTGTTCCCTTGAATGATCCCTTGCTCTTATCCGGCGGCCCTCCCGCCGGATTTTTCTTTGTTGGGTCTGTAAAATTTCGCGGTGCCTGTAGAATGGCGACTTCGAACCCGTCACGGGTTCGCGCTCCATGATGACATTTTCATGCTGGGCTTCAGTGCCCTGTCCATGCTGGGCTCGGCGCCTGAGTCTCAGCATCGGGCTTCTCGATATTCTCTCGGTAAGCGGGTCGGACATCTTCCATGTACAAACTCCTCGAACTGCCTGGCGATCTGGATACGCGGCCTCTGCGGCAGGCGCTCTGGGCGCATCACATCGGTCATCGCTTCACGCATCAGGAGAATCGGCAGGTACTGTGGCTTGTCGATCCCGAGCAGCGAGATGCGGCTGCGCGACTGATCGAGCTCTGGCACCGGGGGGAGCTGGATACTGCTTCGGCGGCCGAGGCGCCACGGCGTCGACCCGGTATCGCCAGCCAGGCGTTCGGGCAGGCACCGTTCGCGGCGGGGCTGATTGCCGTCTGCGTGCTGATCTTCCTGGCCATGATCTTCGCGGGCGATGCCATCGTCCGCGCTTTCACCATCGTGCCGCTCGACATCGTCGGCCAGCGGCTGGTACCGGGGGATCTCGTCTCCGATACCCTAGCCGGCGGCCAGCTCTGGCGCCTGTTCACGCCGGCGCTTTTGCACTTCGGCTGGATGCACCTGATCTTCAACATGCTGTGGGTGTGGTATTTCGGCCGTCAGGTCGAAGCGATCCAGGGATGGCGCCGGCTCGGCCTCATCGTGCTGATCGCGACGCTGGTTTCCAATCTGGCACAGTACTTCACCGGCATCGTGCTGTTCGGGGGCATGTCGGGGGTGGATTACGCGCTGCTGGGCTACGTGTGGTTGATGTCTCGCCGCCGGCCGGAAAGCGGCTTCTTCGTGCCCCAGATGCTGATGGTCTTCATGCTGGTCTGGATGGTCTTTACCATGACCGATCTTGCCGGGGCCTTCGGCTTCGGTAACGTCGCCAACGAGGCGCATCTGGGCGGATTGCTGATTGGGCTGTTCATGGGCTGGTTCGCCAGCCGTAATGCATCGGGAGGCGCCGGACACGACGCTTCAGGAGAAAGCTCTTCAGGAGAAAATAAGTGAGCGAGATGAATTTCGACCGCATGGTCGCGCAGATGACCCGAGAGATGTACGAGAACTTCAAGCAGGCCATTCAACTGCGCAAATGGCCCGACGGCCGCCGCTTGACCCCCGAGCAGACCGAGCTGTGTCTGGAGGCGGTCATCAAGTACGAAATGATCCATGAGGTGCCGGCGGAACAGCGTGTCGGCTATCTCGAGCGCAACGAATGTGCCTCCGGCAATCATGCCTCCGCCGAGGAAGCCGCGGTCAAATGGATCAACTGATCCCGGCTGCGCAGGTCGCGAGCGAGTCTGGCCGCTTTGCCAGCGGCCAGCTCCGCAAGCTCGACATTCGGTTGCCGGTGGAGAACGGCCCGGCGGACTATACCCTGCGGGCCGGCGAGCAGCGTGTGGGGCTCAATGCGTGGCTGGGGCAGCGCATCCGGTTGCACCATACCGGCGAGATCCACTGCGTCGAGTGCGGGCGCGCCACGCGCAAGAGTTTCGGTCAAGGGCATTGCTACCCTTGCTTTTCCTCGCTGGCGCATTGCGATCTCTGCATGATGCGCCCGGAGACCTGTCACTACTTTCAGGGCACCTGCCGCGATCCGGCCTGGGGCGAACGGCACTGCTTCCGCCCGCATACCGTTTACCTGGCCAACGCCTCCGGCCTCAAGGTCGGCATCACGCGAGGCACCAATACGCCGACCCGCTGGCTCGATCAGGGGGCGATCCAGGCGCTGCCGATTCTCGATGTCGATACGCGGCAGCAGTCCGGGCTGGTGGAAACGCTGTTCAAGTCGCACGTCTCCGATCGCACCAACTGGCGGGCGATGCTCAAGGGCGAGGTCGAGCCGCTCGATCTGACCGCCGAGCGTGACCGCCTGCTGGCCCGGCTCGCACCGGGGCTGGCAGCGCTGCGCCAGCGTGTCGGTGAGGATGCCATTCAAACGGTCGACGATGCGCTGCCACTGACGATCGACTATCCCGTGCTCGAATGGCCGCGCAAGATCGTCTCGTTCAATCTCGACAAGTCGCCGATGGTCGAAGGCACCCTGATGGGGCTCAAGGGGCAGTACATGATCCTCGATACCGGCGTCATCAACCTGCGTAAGTTCGCCGGTTATCAGGTCTCGGTGACGGCCGAGTCCGCGTGATGACGCCAGGCCGGGCGGATCAGCGCGGCTTGTGCTCGAGCTGGCGCTCCATGCGCTTCAGAAATACCGACATGACCTGCTCGTAGAGCGCATCCTTCAGCACCACGTCTTCCACGCCGGCATCCAGGTTGGGGTTGTCGTTGACCTCGATGACTACCACGCGATCGCCGATCTGCTTGAGATCGACCCCGTAGAGGCCGTTGCCGATCAGCTTGGTCGCCCGCAGCGCTGCCTTGACCACCTGCGGTGGCACCTCCGACGGATCGTGGGTGGTGAAACCGCCGCTGCGGGTCTTGCCGCTGGAGTGGTCGTAGATCTGCCAATGGCCGCGAGCCATGTAGTAGCGGCTGGCGAAGAGGACCTGGCCGTCGAGCACGCCGATGCGCCAGTCGAAGTCGGTCGGCAGCCACTCCTGCAGCAGCAGCAGCGCCGAAGCCTCGAACAGCTTGGGCGCCTCCGCCTCCAGCTCCTCACGTGAGCGAATCTTGACCACGCCCTTGGAAAAGGCGCCGTCCGGCACCTTCAGGACCAGTGGATAGTCCAGATGGGCGAGCTTCTCGTCGAGCCGGCTCATGTCGCCGCGATGAAGCAGCTGACCGCGAGGCGCGGGAACCTTGTGGGTGCCCAGCAGTTCATGGAGAAAGATCTTGTTGGTACAGCGCAGGATCGACTGGGGATCGTCGATCACCACCAGCCCCTCGTGCTCGGCCTTCTTCGCCATGCGATAGGTGTGATGATCCAGCCGGGTCGTCTCGCGGATGAACAGAGCGTCGAACTCGGCCAGCCGGCCGGCGTCCCGATGGGTGATCAGGCTGACGTCGATGCCCAGGCGCCGGCCGGCGCGTATGAAGCGCTTGAGCGCCCCCTTGTTGCTGGGCGGCAACTTCTCTTCCGGATCGATCAGGATCGCCAGATCGAAGCGGTAGCGACGGCGTGCGCGTGGCGTGCGCCAGACCCGGGTCGAATGGCGGTTCAGCGCCGTCGCGAACAGGTCTTCCTCGCCGGATTGCAGCGCCGTCAGCGCGATGGGCTTGAGCCGTGCCAGGCGCCAGACGTTCTGGCGTTTCTCGAAGCGGGCTTCCAGCAGCGGATGAGGCAGACGCTCGAACAGGCGACGAGCCAGGCGCTGCAGCTCCGGTTCCCGGCACTCGCCGAAGAAGACGCGCAGCGTGAAGGATTCGCCCTCGAGAACGCCGCGCTTGTTCAGTTCCATCAACAGCGGATCGATGGCGGCCAGCTGCATGTCGATCAGTGCCTTGCGCGAGAGCTGGTTGAGCGTTTCCACGCTGGGCAGCACACGCTGGTTGCGCGCCTGGGCCAGCAGAGAAACGTAATAGCCGGTTTCCAGATAGTCGAGATTGGCGCACAGGTTGATGACGTGCGTGGCGTCATCTGCCGTCGCCGCGCCGTTCAGCGCGAGGAACTCGTCGGCGCTAATCAGATCCTCGGAAGGGTAGTAAGGTTGCCAGTCGGCAAGGCGATCGACGACGATACGCAGGCGTGACATGAATCGGTGGCTCCTTTTCCGACATCTTCCCGTTGGGGTGGTCGGCGATCGATGCGGCAAGCTGCCGGGGCTGCAAAAAGGAAATAGCATGCGATGATGTGAAGGCGGCGACAAGTCGTTGCCGGCGTGAAATAATTTCAGCATCGTCGGCGTCATCGCCTCGGCGACTGCCCGCCTGACGGGCCACCGGCGCGGTCCCGGTCGAACGAAGGCCGTGGCTGCACCCAGATCCCAGATGAATCAGATGAGAGCGCACGCATGCTCCGCACCATTCGCTACGGCCTGCCTGCCGATTGCGACGCCTTGTATGAATTGGAAGAACGCTGCTTTGACAGTGATCGCTTCAGCCGCCGCCAACTTGCACACCTGCTGACCCGGGCCAACGCCGCCAATCTGCTGGCGATCGCCGAAGACCAGCGAGTCATCGGTTACGGCACGCTACTGTTCCGGCGCAACAGCACCACGGCTAGACTCTACTCGTTCTGTGTCGATCCGGCCGCTCGCGGTATCGGCCTGGGCCGGGAACTGCTCCAGGCGCTGGAGAATGCGGCGCGAGAGCGGGGCAGCCAGCGCATGCTGCTGGAAGTGCGTGCCGACAATCGCGTGGCGATGGGGCTTTACCGCCGGATGGGGTTCATCGCTCATCGCTGGCTGGACGACTATTATGCCGATGGCTGTGCCGCCTGGCAGATGGATAAGCGGCTCGAGCCGCCCGAGCCGCCCGACATGTCGGCTGCCGACTGATACCGGCCGCGGACCGATTCTGGTCGCACCGCGGCTCCACTTTTAATTGAGGACCGAGGCTCATGCCATCTTTCGACATCGTTTCCGAATTCGATCGCCACGAAGCGACCAATGCCGTCGACCAGGCGAATCGTGAAATCCAGACCCGCTTCGACTTTCGCGGCGTCGATGCCAGCTTCACGCTGGAAGGCGAAACCGTCTCGATCGAGGCGGATGCCGAATTTCAGCTCCAGCAGATGATCGACGTGCTGCGCAACAAGCTGATCGCCCGCGGCATCGACCCGCGCTGCATGGATATCCAGGACGCCCAGACGTCCGGGGTCAAGGCGCGCCAGCAGATCAAGCTCAAGCAGGGCCTCGAACAGCCCGACGCCAAGGCGATCGTCAAGCTGCTCAAGGATTCCAAGCTCAAGGTCCAGGCCGCGATCCAGGGCGACAAGGTTCGCGTCAGCGGCAAGAAGCGCGACGACCTTCAACAGGCGATCGCGCTGCTCAAGGGCGAGGATGGCCCGGACCTGCCGCTGCAGTACGACAACTTCCGGGACTGACGTCCCGATCCGACGCCGGGTGTGGCCGAGATACCCGGCAACGCCCGTCAACCCTTCGATGTCCCGGCCAGTCCCTCGTGGAGCCCCTTACCCTTACGCGGCGGCGCTATCGAGCCGTTGCGTCAAATCCTCGCTCCCTAGCGCCAGCATGCTCAAGTTGCCGTACATGAAACTCTCGTGAAGCGCATGCAGTGGCTGGCCTTCCATCGCGCCGAGGCACATCAGCAGCGGCAGAAAATGTTCCGGCGTCGGGTGGGCGTAACGTGCGTAGGGGGCCGCGGCCTGCCAGTCCTGCATCGCTTTCAGATCGCCGCGTGCGGCGATATCGATGACCCAGTCGTGGAATCGCCTGGCCCACGTGTCGGGCGCGTCGTGAACGAAGTGCCGGTCACCGAGATTGTGAGTGACGGCACCGGAGCCGATCAGCATGAAGTCGTTCTGCTGCGCCCAGCGTCCCAGGGTTACGCCGATCTCGAGCTGGGCGGGTGTGCTCATCCGTGTCGGCACGCTGATCGGGATCAATGGAACATCCGCCCGCGGCCAGAACAGCGAGAGCGGCGACCAGATGCCGTGATCCAGCGCCCGCTCAGGATCCAGTTGCGCCTCGATACCCGAGGCGGCGAGTGTTGCCACCAGCCGCTCGGCGGTCTCCGGCATGCCGGGGGCCGGATAACGCATGCGATAAAGCGTGTCGGGGAAGCCGTGGAAGTCGTGCCAGGTGTCGGGCTGCCTGGCGCCGCCGACGACCAGCCCGGGTGTCTCGAAGTGTGCCGAGATCACCAGCGCGCCGGAGGGTTTGGGCAAACGCCCGCCCAGTTCCTTTAGGAAAGTGCGTGCCGGATGATCGGTCAGGCTGAGGTCGGGGGAGCCGTGGGAGAGGTAAAGTACCTGTCGCGTGGTCATGATATCCGTTCCGGGGATAGAGGGGCGTTACGCCGAAGCCTACGCCGATGGCGCGGCGGCACTAGCCGTTTCCTTGCGAATGAACGGTTTCCCTATCGTCAATATTGGGCTTTTCCATCGCCGCACGTTGGAGAGGACGGTAAAGGCTGGTTTACACTATTGATCCAAGCGTCCTCTTCGGGTGGCGCCTCGATCAATCGCAGTGGGGATGTTCGGCATGCGTAATGCCATCTATGTCACCTTGGCCGCCATCAGTTTCGCGCTGGGCGTGATCGGTCTTTTCCTGCCGGTGATGCCGACCACGTGTTTCATGCTGGCGGCGGTCTGGCTCGCCTCGCGAGGGTCCCCCCGATTCGCCGGCTGGATTCGCAATCACCCGCGCTTCGGCCCGCCGATCCAATCCTGGGAGCGCGAGCGCGCCATCCCCAAACACGCCAAGATCATGGCCGTGATCATGCTCAGCGTGTCGTGCCTGATCATCGCTTTTACCGTCTCCCACTGGCCGCTCAAGATCGGCCTGATCGTCGGCCTGGCGGGGCTGGCGATCTGGATCGTGACCCGCCCGCTGCCGAGCCTCCAGTGCCCGGTACGTGGCGTGTGGTCGGAAGAGGCCCCCGAGCGGCGTTGATTCGGCGGCAAGCCTTCTCGTTTCTCTCACCTTGCACTGCCCACGTTCCTGCGTCGCGACATCGATTCGATATCGTTCCGGTGACGTGGGTAGAATGGTTGCCGATCGTCGGTCGGCAGGCTTTGTTGGCCCACTGGGTTGTCATCCCACTAGGGTTACTGGCTGTTGTCACGGGTTCGAGCTGCCGATTCGACCTACCCATTTCTACAAGGAGCGTTGCCATGTCTGAGATGCAAGCGACCTATCTCAAGGATTATCTGCCGCCGGCGTACCGCGTCACGCACACCGAGCTCACCTTCGATCTCGAGCCGTCCGCAACCCGGGTCAAGGCGCGCTTGCACGTGGAACGCCACCCCGACCGCAAGCCCGATGACAAAGAGTCCGGCCTGCCGCTGGAACTGGCCGGCGAGCAGCTCAAGCTGATCAGTATCGCCATCGATGGCCAGACGCTGGAGGCCGGGGAGTTCGAGGTCGGCGAAGACAAGCTGACCGTGGCCTCGGTGCCGGCGCGTTTCCGGCTCGATACCGAAGTCGAGATCGATCCCGATGCCAATACGGCGCTGGAAGGGCTCTACCGTTCCAACGGCATGTTCTGCACCCAGTGCGAGCCGGAAGGCTTTCGCCGGATCACCTTCTACCCCGATCGCCCGGACGTAATGGCGACCTTTTCCACGACCGTGATCGGCGATCGCGAGTCGCTGCCGGTACTGCTCTCCAACGGCAACCCGGTGGAGAAGGGCGAGTTGCCCAATGGTCGCCACTTCGTCACCTGGGAAGATCCGCATCCCAAACCCAGCTATCTGTTCGCGCTGGTCGCCGGCAGCCTGGAGAAGGTGGAGGATCACTACACCACCATGAGCGGTCGCGAGGTGCTGCTGCAGATCTGGGTCGAGCCGGAAAATCTCGACAAGACCGAGCATGCGATGGCCTCGCTCAAGCGTTCCATGCAGTGGGACGAGGAGACCTATGGCCGCGAGTACGACCTCGACCGCTTCATGATCGTTGCCGTCAACGACTTCAACATGGGCGCGATGGAGAACAAGGGGCTCAACATCTTCAACTCGGCGGCGGTGCTCACGCATCCGCAGACCGCGACCGATGCAGCCTTCCAGCGCGTCGAGGGCATCGTCGCCCACGAGTACTTCCACAACTGGTCCGGCAATCGCGTCACCTGCCGCGACTGGTTCCAGCTCTCGCTGAAAGAGGGCTTTACCGTCTTCCGCGACCAGACCTTTTCCGCCGACGTCAACTCGGCACCGGTCAAGCGGATCGAGGACGTCTCGTTCTTCCGTACCGCGCAGTTCGCGGAAGATGCCGGCCCCACCGCGCATCCGATTCGCCCCGACCACTACATCGAGATTTCCAACTTCTACACCCTGACCATCTACGAGAAGGGGGCGGAAGTGGTGCGCATGCTGCGCCACTTGCTGGGTTGGGAAGACTTCCGCCGCGGCAGTGATCTCTATTTCGAACGCTTCGATGGCCAGGCGGTGACGATCGAGGATTTCGTCGCCTGCATGGCGGAAGTCTCCGGGCTGGATCTCGATCAGTTCCTGCGCTGGTACTCCCAGGCGGGGACGCCGGAGATCGATGCCCACGGCGAGTATGACTACGCCAAGTGCGAATACCATCTGCGTCTCTCCCAGCGGACGCCGGCGACACCGGGCCAGACCGAGAAGCTGCCGCTGCACATTCCGGTGCGCATGGGGCTGGTCGGCACCAAGTCCGGCCACGACCTGACTCTGAAGCTGGATAACGGTGGCGAGGGCCCGGACGACCTGGGCAAGGACGGCGTGCTGCATCTGCGCGAAGCGGAGCAGACCTTCGTGTTCACCAATGTCGAAGAGGCGCCGGTGCCGTCGTTGCTGCGCGGATTCTCCGCGCCGGTGAAGCTGCGTTACCCCTATTCGCGGGAAGAGCTGGCGTTTCTGCTGACGCATGATTCCGACGGCTTCAACCGCTGGGATGCCGGCCAGCGGCTGACCATGCTGGCACTGGACGATCTGATCGCGGCGCACCGAAACGGCGTCGAGAAGGTCATGGACGTGCGCCTGATCGAGGCGTATCGCAGCTTGCTCAACGAGCCGGGCGACGACAAGGCGGTACTGGCGGAGATGCTGACGCTGCCCTCCGAAGCCTATGTCGCCGAACAGCAGCCGATGGTCGATGTCGATGCGATCCACGCCGCGCGGGAATTCGTGCGCCAGTCGCTGGCCTGGCAGCTGCGCGACGAATTCCTCGCCGTCTATCGCGACAACCTGAGCGACGAGCCCTACGCGCCGACGCCAGCGCAGATCGCCCAGCGTCGTCTCAAGAACGTGGCGCTTGCCTACCTGATGAGTATCGAGGACGACGAGGCCGTCAGCCTGACGCAGCGACAGCTGGAACAGGGCGCCAACATGACCGACGTGCGCGCCGCGCTGACGTTGCTGGCTCACAGCGATCGGACCGATCTGGCCGAACCGGCGCTGAAGGCCTTCGGCGAGAAGTGGGCCCACGATCCGCTGGTCATGGATCAGTGGTTCACCATTCAGGTCACGCGGCCGCAGCCCGACGTGCTGGAGCGCGTGCGCTTCTTGATGGGGCATCCGCTGTTCTCGATGAAGAACCCCAACAAGGTGCGCGCCCTGATCGGGGCCTTTGCCCAGAATCGGGTCAACTTCCATCGGCTCGACGGGGAAGGATACAAGCTGCTGGCCGATGTGGTGATCGAGCTCAACCGCCTCAACCCGGAAATCGCCGCGCGCATCATCACGCCGCTGACGCGCTGGCAGCGTTTCGACGAGACGCGTCAGGCCCTGATGAAGGCCGAGCTCGAGCGCATTCGCGCCGAGAAGCTCTCGCCCAACGTGTTTGAGATGGTCGAGCGGGCGCTGGCGGATGCCTGATCGAGTGATGACGTTCAGGTAGGAACACGGAGGCAGAAAAAGCGAAGGCAGAAAAAACGGCCGCGATGGAAATCGCGGCCGTTGTCGTTGCGAATGCCGATCAGGCGTAGTGTACGTACATCGTCTTGCTCTTGACGTAAGCCTCGAGGCCGTATTTGCCGTCTTCGCCGCCGAGGCCGCTATTGCGGTAGCCCTTGTGGAAGCCTTGGACCGATTCGCCGCCGCCGCGGTTGACGTAGATCTCGCCGAAGTCGAGCTCGCGGGTCAGTGCCATCAGCTGCTTCACGTTCTGGGTGAAGACATAGGCAGAAAGACCGTACTCCGAGGCGTTGGCGTACTCCATCGCCTGTTCGAAGCTATCGACCTTCATGATCGGAGCCACCGGGCCGAAGATCTCCTCTTTCATGATGTCCATGTCGTTGTCGACGTTGGTGAGGATCGTCGGAGCGTAGTAGTTGCCCTTGTCGTAATCGCCGCCGGTCAGACGCTTGCCGCCTGTCAGCACCTGCGCGCCCTGGCTCTGGGCGTGCTCGACCATGTCGTGGATCTTGTCGAGTTCGGCGGCGTTGATCTTCGGCCCCATGTCGACATCCTTGTCGGTCAGCGGGTTGCCGACCTTCAGAGCCTCCACGCGCTGCTTGAAACGTTCGAGGAAGCGATCATAGATGCCGGACTGGACGTACATGCGTTCGTTGCAGGTACAGACCTGACCGCAGTTGTTGTAGCGCGAGGCGATGGCGGCATCCACGGCCGGGTCGAGATCGGCGTCGTCCATGACGATGAAAGGCGCCTTGCCGCCCAGCTCGAGTCGCACGATCTTGAGGTGTTCGGCGGCCGCCTTGTTGATCTCGCGGCCGCCGCGCACGCTGCCGGTCATGCTGATCAATTGGGTGATCGGGCTCTGGATCAGGTGATTGCCGATGTCCCGGCCGCGACCGTTGACAAGGTTGACCACGCCAGCCGGAATGCCGGCCTGGCGCGCCAGCTCGACGATCTCCAGCGCGGTCAGTGGTGTCTCCTCGGACGGCTTGAGCACGATCGTGTTGCCTGCCGCCAGGGCCGGGCCGAGCTTGCGACCGATCAGCGCGGCGGGGAAGTTCCAGGCCGTGATACCGACCACCACGCCATGCGGCACTTTCTGGATCCAGATCTGCTCGTCGGGATCGTCCGCCGGAATGATGTCGCCTTCCAGACGGCGCGTGTTCTCGGCGGCGAAGCGAATCAGGTCGCAGCACATGCCGACATCCGCGTCGGATTCGGAGAGCGGCTTGCCCTGTTCGGTGGTGATCAACCTGGCCAGGCGATCACGGTTCTCCTGAAGAAGATCGACCAACCGATAGAGATAGTCGGCGCGTTCCACCGCGGTCTTGCGCGACCAGGCGGGAAAAGCCTTCTGTGCCGCCTGCAGAGCCTGGTCCGCGAGTTTTTTATCGGCCAGCTGCGCTCGGGCGATGACTTCACCGGTCGCCGGGTTCAGAACGTCCAAAAGCTCACCGTCGCCGGTAAGCCACTGGCCACCGATGAACTGGTTGTAGACGTCGACGCCGTTCTGCTGCGATTTGAGTGACTGACTCATGGTGATGTCTCCTTGTCTAACGCGACGACGGATCCTGTCGCCGGTCGGTCACCAATCGATGTGACCTTGTAAATTCAAGGTGGTAGACGAAAGGATGGATGACAAGGAGATCGTGTTGATCTAGCAGGAATAGGCATATCTTCCCGCCAATCGATATAAGCGGGCAGGTACCCGGCTCAGCGAATCAGCCAGCTCAGGATCAGCAGCCCCAGCAGCAGCCAGACGATGCCGCCGACGATGCCGCCGCGAACCAGCGAACGGATGCCGCTGATCAACAGCAGCACGCCTACCACCAGTGCCGCGATGCTGAAGATCGAATCGCTGATGCCGAGCGAGCCGGTCAGGCCGTCGACGAAGCCGTCGATCGCCTGCCACAGGTTGCCGAATATGGCGTGCAGGCCGTTGACCAAGGCGCGAATGACGTTGCCGATCGCTTCGCCGAGCCAGTTGAAGAATCCATCCATGTCGAGCAGGTTCCTTGGGGCGTAGTGGTTTGGAGAGCCGGTTGGGGGCTCGGGTTTTGAAGATCAGCCAGCGTGTTGCTGATCGCGCAGCCATTGGATCTCGTCGGCCCAGAACTCGGGCTCGATGGTTTCCAGAATCAGCGGAATGCCGTCGGTACGGCTGTCGCGCATCAGCGCGGTGAAGGCGGGTAGGCCGATGTTGCCCTTGCCCAGGCTGTGGTGACGGTCGACACGGCTGGCGAACTCGCTCTTGGCGTCGTTGAGATGCATGCCGCGTAGATAGCGAATACCCACCACGCGCTCGAAATCGTCGAGCATGGCGACGGCGTCCTCCTCGGTGCGCAGGTCGTAGCCGGCGGCGAAGGCGTGGCAGGTGTCGATGCAGGCGCCGACGCGATCCTTGTCGTCGACCTGTTCGATGATCTCGGCCAGCTGCTCGAAGCGAAAGCCGAGGTTGGAGCCCTGGCCGGCGGTATTCTCGATCACGGCGACGACGGATCGAGTCTCTGCATGAGCCTCGTTGATCGACTCGGCGATCCGCGCGAGGCAGTCGCGCTCGCTGATCTTCTTGAGGTGGCTACCGGGGTGGAAGTTCAGCAACTCCAGCCCGAGCTGCTCGCAGCGCTCGCACTCGTCGAGGAACGCCGCGCGGGACTTCTCCAGCCCCTCTTTCTCGGGATGGCCGAGATTGATCAGGTAGCTGTCGTGGGGAAGGATCTGGGCTGGTCCGAAGCCCTGTGCGCGGCAGGCCGCCTTGAACGCCTCGATCGTGGTCTCCTCCAGCGGCTTGGCTTTCCACTGGCGCTGGTTCTTGGTGAACAGCGCGAAGGCATTGGCGCCGATCTCGGTGGCGCGGCTCACGGCCTGATCGACGCCGCCCGCGGCACTGACATGGGCTCCGATGTATTTCATACGATGATCCGATCCTGGGGGATGAGCGCTCGCAGTTTAACAGCCGCCTCGTGGCGGCGTCCCGCGCCAGAGCCGAGGCAAGGAGGAACGGCTTCGGCCGTTCGCTCCAGGAGGGATGATTCGTAAGATCTAGAGAGGGAGGTCATTCGCGAGGGAACGAGACCCCGTCGTTGATCGAGCGCAGGCGGTTCATGGCGTCTTCCCGTGGAAAGGGGGCTTCGCGCGGGGGATCGTAAACCTCGCCATTGGTGCCCTGAACGATCAGGTCGATGGCATAGCAGGCGCCATCCACCACGGCGCGATAACCCTCCACGTTTTGGAAATGACTCATGCTGGCATCGTCGAGGGTGAACCCGGTAAACGTCTGGCCGGCGATCTCGGCTTTCGAGGCCATGGGCTGCGCATTGGCGGGCAGGGTCAGACACCCTTCGACGGCAGCCGGATCGCGACTTGCGCCAAGCCGCCATAGTGCGGTGGTGACGTCGTCGGATTCGGGGAGTTGCAACGTGATCAGGCGCTCGCCGGCCGTGCCGTCAGCCAGTTGCCAATCGCCATTGTCAAAGTAGCTGGAGGCCTGGCCGTCGAGAGCGATCAGCGATGCATCATAGTGAAGCATCAGCGGATAACCCGAGGCGTGAAACGTCTGCTCGTCGATGCTGGCAACGGTGGGCGAGGCATCGTGCTGCTGGCAGGCGCTGAGGGTGACCGGTATGCAGAGCGTGAGTGCGGTCGCGAGGGGGAGTCTGGACATCATGCTCTCCTGCAGGGAATTCGACGATTCAGCGTAGACGACCCGAAGGGGCATCAGTGGCGCGTTCTTCGCCTGTTCACGGTCCTCGTCAGGGAAACTTTCGTGGCGAGTGCCGTGGCGTTAAAGTTGACAAACGAGCTGGCCGATAGCCTGATGGATGGACCGAAGATCGCAAGACCAACAAACGCACGACCTGCTTTCGGAACAAGGAGATTGCGATGGATACCTCAGTCAATGCCGCCGTGGGCGCCGCCCTGGCACTGCAGAACTTCAATCAGAGCCAGGAGGCGCAGGGTAGCCTGCTGAAGCAGTCACTGGATGGGCAAGCCGCTCATATCCAGCAGTTGATGTCCTCCGTGTCGCCTTCGCCGGAGCTTGCGGTTTCCGGCACGCTGGGAACCCAGATCAACGCCTACGCGTGACGATGGGCCGCAACAAGATGGGCCGCAACAAGAAATGGCATGCAACGAACGCGCTCCTTGGAGCGCGTTTTTTGACCCGACATTACCGGGCGTTCGGGGCGATCGTGGTGAATGCCGGCTTCAATACCCCAGGCTCGACTTCGGCTTGGGCGTGTTCGGTTTGTAGCGAGAGATCGTCTCGACGGCCGCCTGACGCAGCAGGCTGATATCGATGCCCACGGCGATGAAATCGAACCCCCACTCGGCATAACGCTTGGCATCCGCCTCGGCGGGGGCGAGGATGCCGGCCGCCTTGCCTGCAGCCTTGGTCACGTCCAGCGTGTGGCGAATCATGGCTTGTACGTCCGGGTGATTGGGGTTGCCGGCATGGCCGACGCCGGTAGAGAGATCCACCGGACCCACGAAGATGGCGTCGACACCCTCGGTGGTCGCGATCGCTTCGGCGTTGTCGACGCCAGCGCGGGATTCCACCTGTACCACGAGACAGAGCTCTTCATGGGCGCGGGCCAAATAGTCTTCCACGCTATCCCAGCGAGTGGCTCGGGTCAGGCCGCCGCCGACGCCTCGGAATCCGTGGGGCGGGTAGCGAGTCGCTGCTACCAGCCTGGCCGCCTGCTCGGCAGTATCGACCATCGGGATCATCAGCGTCTGGGCGCCGATATCGAGCAACTGCTTGATGAGCGCCGGGTCGTGATTGACGGTACGAACGACCGGCGCGCTGGCGTAAGGCGCCACGGCCTGCAGCTGTGCCAGAACGGAAGGCACGGTGTTGGGAGCATGCTCGCCATCGATCAGCAACCAGTCGAAACCGGTCGTGGCCAGAATCTCGGTGGCGTAGCCGGTGCCGAACCCGGCCCAGCAGCCATAACGCGGATTGCCGTCGAGAGAGCGTTTGAAGGGGTTCTGTGGGAGTTGCATGGCTGTGGCTTCCTTATACGTCGCCGAGAGAAAAATATGGCCGCCGTGGGAAAGATAGCCCGGGCGGAATGAAACGAGCCGGGGCAATCACTGCTCCGGCCCGATCGGGATAAACGCTTGTCGCAGGGTTGGCGACCTAGTTCGTCAGGCCCATCTCGCCCATGATCTTGCCGAACTTTTCGTCATCCTCGGCCATTAGCTTGGCGAACTCATCGGCATCTCGCCACACTACGCCGTAGCCTTGCTTGGCCATGAAGTTCTGGTAGGCCTCGCTGTCGTAGGCTTTCTTGAGGGCAGCTTCCAGCGTTGCCACGACATCCTCGTCCATCCCTTTGGGGCCGACGATGCCACGCCACGCCCCCAGCGTGAAGTCGCTGCCGATCTGCTCCTTGAAGGTAGGAATGTCAGGAAAACCCTCGAGTCTTTCCGGCGTCATGACGCCGAGACTCTTGAGCTCTCCTGCGTCGATCATCGATCTCGCCTCGGGGACGGAGGAAGCCACCAGGTCGATGCTGTTGGAAGCCAGCTCGGTCATGGCCGGCGCCGAGCCCTGGCTGGGAACCCAGGTGATCTTGCCGGCGGGAATGTCCTGGTCCATCAGAAAACCGTTGAGCGCGACATGCCAGATGCCGCCGAGGCCGGTGCCGGATGCGGTATAGGTGCCCTGGGGCTCGTTCTTGACCTGGGTCACGAAGTCTTCGAGGTTCTTGAAAGGGGAGTCGTCGGCGACCGAGAGGCTGGCGGAGTCGAAATTGATCTGGGCGATCGGGGTGAAGTCCTGGTAGGTGAGGTCGGTCAGCCCTTGCCAGTGCATCATGGCGACTTCGACGGTGGCCAGGCCCAGGGTGTAACCGTCGGGCTTGGCGTTGGCGATCGCGGTATGGCCGACGACACCGCTCCCGCCGGTACGATTCTGGACATTGATCGTCTGACCCAGCTGTTCCTCGAGCGAAGAGGCGATGATGCGGGCCGTGGCATCGGTACCACCGCCGGCTGCCCAGGGCACGATCAAGGTGATCGGCTTTTCGGGATAGTCGGCCAGCGCCAGCGGCGAAGCCAGAACGGCGGCAGACAGCAACAGACTCAGGCGACGGGGAGCCGTTGATCGTTTCATGTGGACCTCGCTTGGCGTACTTGTTATTTCCAAGATGAACTTTGCATGCAAAGTCTTAGCAAGGTGCTGTCTTCGCTACAATTGCGCAATCGTCTAATGGCGTGGCGATGAGTTTCTCAGGCCGTGGCGATGAAAGCCTCAGGCCGTGGCGATGAAAGCCTCAGGTCGTGGCGACGAGGTCGGTGGGGATGGGGCGATTCTCGAACACGCGACGCAGCACGAAGCTGGTATGCGCGCCGGTGACACCCTCGATGCGGTTGATGACGTGCAGGAGAAGATGCTGGTAGTCGTCCATGTCGCGAACCAGGATCTTGAGCTGAAAATCTGCCGCCTGGCCGGTGATGATCAGGCACTCGATGACGTTGGGGACGTCCCGAATGTGGCGCTCGAAATTGTCGAAGCGCTCCGGGGTGTGAAGGTCCATCGAGATATGCAGCAGCGCCATGAGCTGGTAACCCAGAGGGCGCGCATCGATATCGGCACGGTATCTCACGATCAGGCCGCTCTCTTCCAGCGCTCTGACGCGCCTGAGACAGGGTGAGGGCGACAGGCCGATACGGTCGGCCAGTTCCTGATTGCTGATCCGCCCTTCTTGCTGCAGGACTTCGAGTATGCGCCGGTCATATCGATCCAGCGCAAGAGGAGTGGACTGGCCCATGATAGCTTCTGCCTCTATTTACGTTTTTACGGCAATATCATGCCAATATACTTCGTTTTCTGCTTTCATTCGCAATAAACTGTCGCGGAAAACGTTTTACACTGTTGCTGTCGTCAGATTCCGCCGCCACAAGCTGCGGATGCGTCCGCATGGCACATCCCGCCATGCGGCACGATGACCGGGCCGCCATCAGCGGTCGGAACGCGCCGAATTCTTCACCTTCAGGAATTTCACCATGTCTGCTTTGGATCATCGCGCCTTTGATCATAGAAAATATCGCCCTGCGCCTCGTGTGCCCGCCTTCGATCGCCAATGGCCGGATCGTGATCTCGATCACGCGCCGATCTGGGTGAGCGAGGACCTGCGCGATGGCAACCAGGCGCTACTGGAGCCGATGAGCGTCGAGCAGAAGAAGCGCTTCTGGCACCAGATCGTCAAGGTGGGCATCAAGGAGGTGATGGTCGGGTTCCCGTCGGCGAGCCAGCCGGACTATGATTTCGTGCGCTGGTTGATCGAGGAAGAGCAGATCCCTGACGATGTGACCATCGCCGTGCTGGTGCAGTGCCGCGAACATCTGATCGAGAAGACCTTCGAGTCACTCGTCGGCGCCAAGCGGGCCATCGTGCACCTCTACAACTCCACCTCGACCGTCCAGCGCGAGCGGGTGTTCGAGATGGATCGCGATGGCATCGTCGATATCGCGGTGCAGGGCGCGACCTGGGTCAAGACCTATTCCGAGCGCTATCCGGAAGTGGAGTGGCGTTTCGAATACACCCCGGAGAGCTTCTCCAGCACGGAAATCGATTTTTCGTTGCGGATCTGCGAAGCGGTCATGGATGTGTGGCAGCCCACCCCGGACAACAAGTGCATCCTCAACCTGCCGACCACGGTCGAGGTGGCGGGTCCGCACCACCATGCCGATCAGATCGAGTACTTCTGCCAGCACATCAAGAACCGCGACAGCGTGATCATATCCGTTCACACGCACAACGATCGTGGCGGGGCGGTCGCCTCCGCGGAGCTGGCGCTGCTGGCCGGCGCCGAGCGTGTCGAAGGTACGCTGCTGGGCAACGGCGAGCGCACCGGCAACATGGACATCGTCACGCTGGCAATGAACCTCTACAGCCAGGGCATCGACCCTGAGCTCGACCTGTCGCGGCCGGACGAGATCATCGAGGTGGTCAACGAATGCACCAACATTCCGATCCATCCCCGTCATCCGTGGGTCGGCGAGATGGTCTACACCGCCTTCTCGGGCAGCCACCAGGATGCGATCCGCAAGTCGCTCAAGAAACAGCAGCCGGACGAGCCGTGGCAGGTCGCCTATCTGCCGATCGATCCGCGCGATATCGGCCGCGACTATCAGGCGGTGATCCGCGTCAACAGTCAGTCCGGCAAGGGCGGCATGGCGTTTCTGCTCGAGCGTGATTACGGCATCAGCCTGCCGCGCTGGATGATGCTGGCGCTGGCACCCCATGTGCAGCAGGAGAGCGAGAAGCGGGCCAGCGAGCTGTCCAGCGAGGTGGTTCGCCAGGTGATGTTCGATCGTTTCACCAGCGAGACGCCGCTGTCGCTGGCGGACTATCGGCTGTCGAAGGGCCAGGACGAAGGCATCGACGTGACCCTGTGGCAGGGCGCCGAGACGCTCCGTCTTTCGGGCAAGGGTAACGGCGCCATGTCTTCCTTCACCGATGCGTGGCAAAAGCATTCCGGTGTCAGCGTCGGGATCATCGACTATGCGGAACATTCGTTGGGCGGCGACAGCGAGGCCAATGCCATCGCCTTCGTCCAGCTCAATGTCGACGGGCAGCGTGTCTGCGCCGTGGCGGAGGACAGCGATACCGTCAGTGCCTCGCTCAAGGCCGTGATCGCCGGGATCAATCTGGCGGCCAGGGAGGCCGAGTCGAACAAGGCTGGCGAGATGGAGCGGGAAGTCTAGACGTTCTCGATGACTGTCCGACAAGCGGACGGGGCGCCTTATCGGCGCCCCGTTTCGTTGGGGCCTGTTTCGTTGAATCCCGTTTCATTGGAGCCAGTTCGCAGGAGTGATGAGCCTCAACGATAACTGACGGGCAACAGGTACCGAAGGTCGTTGGTCAAGGGTAGCGAGAAGCTCGTTGCGCCGAGAATGGTCCGGTTGGCGATCTTCACCAGACGCACGTTGATGAACACCTGATTCTGGGCCTGGGCGTAGGTGCCGACCAGTACGGCGTCCGCGTTGTAATCCTGTCCCAGACGCTGAACGTTGCGCGAGAGGATCAGCTCGCCCGTGTTTTCCTCGATGTACAGGCTGTCGCGTAGCTTCACCTCGACCACGTTGAGCCCGGCCTGCACCATTCGGGAAGTGAAAGCCTCGCTCAGCGTACGGCCAAGCGTCGAGGACTGTCCGAGCTGGTCCACGTTGACGAGCGTCGTGGCGATGATCGGTTGCTGGGTGTCGATGCGGTCTCGGGCGCTGGCGATCAGCTCGCCGGCTGCATCGTCTATGCGTTCCAGCGTGGTGGCTTCTCGAGGAGACGTGGTGGTATCCAGCAGCGAGCAACTCGCCAGCAGCAGCGGCATCAGCAGCAGCGCCACCAGGTTTGCGGTCTTTTTCAAAGTCATGTCTGCGCTTTCTATCCGTTTACCAGTCTGAAGATACCGCCAGGCGGCCCCGTTCTCGGTCGTACTGACCGCTGTCGCCGCCGCTGATGTAGTAGAGGTTCGACGAGGAGTACACCAGCGTGTCGTATTCGTCGGCGGATACCGTGATGATGACTTCGTGGTTCGTCTCCGAGGTCCAGCTGCCGCTGAAGACATCGGCGACCGCCGCCGCGGGAATCAGCCCCAGCGCCGGTTCGGCCCAGTGATTGTAGGGAATGGTGGCGACGGCAATGCCGGCCGCCAGTGCGGTCAGCGCACCTTGAGGCGCGCGTATGGCCGTACGGTCGCGGTGGCGGATCACCTGGACATCGAAGTCGATCTCGACGGCGGCCTCCGGCCGGGTCTTCACGATGGCGCCGCGGCTGACCAGTTCGCTGGTCAGCAGGGCGCGGAAGCCCTCCGCGAACGCGGTCGTCGGCATTTCGGGAGCGATGTAGAGAGCTTTCTGTCTGAGCCTTCGGTCCGAAAGAATCGCGCTGGCTTCATGCTCGGCGAGCACTTCCCAATGGTGGGCCGCCTGCATGCGTTGCTGCTCGCTGATGGGATAAGTGGTGGCGATGGGGGCTTGCGACGTGTTGACGCCGAAGCAGCCGGAGAGCGTCGCTGCACCCAACACGACCGCCCAGGTCTTGAATGACATGGAGATAAGGTTCCCGTTCGATAATCTTGTCTCGATGCGGACTCGAGAATGTATTACCAGTATCGGCGAGCTGCCGGGATGACTTGAGGAGGGAGGCCTGGCGGCTGGCAGCGGGCGCCGCTGTGACGCCCGATGGTGGCTCAGTTGTCGCTATCGCTGCGGATCTGGGCGTGACTGATCAGGGCGAAGATGAAGGTGCCGCCGACGACATTGCCGAGCAGGGTGGGCAGGCCGAATCGGAACAGGTATTCGGTCCATGCGGCGTGACCGGAGAAGACCAGGTACATCACCTCGGTCGAACCGACGATGATATGGGTGAATTCGCCGATCGCGACGAGGTAGGTCACGATCAGAATGACCCAGATCTTGGCGCTGCCCGCGCTCGGCAACAGCCATACCATGGTCGCGATCATCCAGCCGGCGACGATGCCCTTGGCGAACATCTGCATCGGGGTGTTCACGAGGATGTGTTCCCCCAGCGCCAGAAAGGCTTCGTGAGTCTGGGTCGAGAAGATCGGCAGGGCCAGAATCGCCCAGGCCGAGACGGCCACGCCGACCAGATTGCCGACCAGCACCACGCCCCAGAGGCGAAGCAGACACAGAAATTTGCCGAACCGGGGCTGGCTCATCACGGGTAGCACTGCGGTGACGGTGTTCTCGGTGAAGAGCTGCTGTCGAGCCATGATCACGACCAGGAACCCTACCGTGTAGCCCAGCGATTCCACCAGGAATCCGACGTCGTTGTCCGGGAGATGCGCATGCAGCAGGCCTTTCGCCAGCATCGAAAAACTCATCGAGAGGCCAGCGGCGATGGCGGACCATAGCAGCGCTGACATCGTACGGCTCAGCTCCTTTTCGCCCTCCTCGCGGATGAACTCATGGACGGCAGCGGCTTTTGAAGGCAGCTCTTCCCCGTTGAGATGAAGGTCGTGTTCCTCATCGCCTTCCGCGACACGGCTGGGTGGCGTGAGATCGTGATGTTTGGTCAAGCGTGCGTTCCTCTCGGTAGCGGGAAAAGACGCGCTGGACAGGCAAAACTGCCCTCAGGTTTCCCTGCGACAGCTGGTGGCAAGCGCTATGCTGAAACGATAGTCGTAAACGAACCAGGGAGATAGCCAGGGATGTCGCCGGAATCGTGGACGATGCTGACTCATTTAGGAATAGCCTGGTTGGCCGGAAGTCTGATCGGCCTGGAACGAACTTTTCATGGGCGTCCGGCGGGATTTCGCACGCATGCGCTGGTCTGTGTCTCTTCGGCGCTGTTGATGATGGTCACGATGTATCAGTGGCAGTGGCTGGGCACGGAGGTGCCGGAAGCCACGATCCGTACGGATCCCACGCGAATGGCTCAGGGCATCATGACGGGGATCGGCTTTCTGGGTGCCGGGGTGATTTTCAAGGAAGGCCTGACGGTTCGAGGGCTGACCACGGCCGCCTCGATCTGGATAACCTCGGCGCTGGGCATACTGTACGGTATCGGATTTCTGTTCCCGGCGGTATTGGCAACCGTCGTCACCTTGTTGACGCTCTCGCTGTTTCGCGTGGTTGAAGGGCGCATGCCGAGCCGGATTTTCGCGCGTTGCATCCTGCGCTTCGATAGCCGGGCCGTGATGGCCGAAGCGCAGATCCATGATTTGATGGCTTCGCATCGGTTTCGGGTGGAGAGCTTGAGCTATCGCACACGCGACGAAGGCCGTCAGTTCGAATACCGCATGGTATTGCGAACTCACGATCGCAAGTACATTCCGCCGCTGGCCGCCGATCTGCGTGACGACGCTCGCCTGCTGGAGTTTCAACTTTCCCCTACGGGTGATTGATGCGGGAATGGTTGTCATTCCCTTGCCAGCCGATAGAGTAGGCGCTCTTGAAATGGCGGCGAGGCAGTGATGCAGGTACGTGAGGGACGTCCAGCTTTCTGGTTATTGATGGGCGCAGTCATGCTGTCGCCCCTGGCGATCGATATCTATCTGCCGGCGCTGACGGCCATGGCCGATGTGTTCGAACGGCCATACGCTGCGCTGCAATTGACCATCACCCTGTTCCTGATGAGTGTTGGCGTGGGCCAGGTTCTGGTCGGGCCGTTGACCGATCGCTTCGGTCGCCGTCCGGTGCTGTTGGGCGGTGTTGCCATCTATATGCTGGCCGCCGTCATCGGCATGACGGCTGTCTCGCTCGAGATGCTCTACGTGTCGCGCATTCTCCAAGGCCTGGGGGCCTGCGCATCCGTGACCGTCGCCTTCGCCGCCGTTCGCGATAGCTACACGCCGACCCAGGGCGCCAAGCTCTACAGTTATCTCAATGGCTCGCTGACGCTGGTGCCGTCATTGGCCCCGGTATTGGGCGGGGCGCTGACCGTGGCGCTGGGGTGGCGCAGCAATTTCGCCTTCATGACCGCCTTCGCGGGCATGCTGTGGCTGAGCGCGTATTGGCGTTTCGGCGAGACACGGCCAGCGGAGACGCCGATCGAAAAGCGGCTCTATCGTTGGTCCCGTTATCGTCCGGTGCTTTTCCACCGGCGGTTTCTCTACTACGCCATGCTCGTCAGCACGATGATGGCGGCCATTCTGGTCTATGTATCGGCGGCTCCGGTGGTCATGATGGATCGCCTAGGCCAGCCGGAGTGGATCTTCAGCCTGTGGTTCGGGGGCAACGCCCTGGTCAGCACGGTAGCCTTCTTCATCGTGCCGAGACTGATGGCCCGGTGGGGGAGACGGTCGACCGTGCAGCGGGGGCTGCTCGTCGTCATTGGCGGGGGCTTCTTGATCGCCTGCCTCTACTGGGCCGTGCCGGTATCGGTAATCACCTTCATGGGGCCGGTGGCGATGCTCTCGATCGGTTTCTCGATGGTGCTGGGGTCGGCTGCGAGCCTGGCACTGGAGCCGTTCCCGGAGCGCGCGGGAACCGCGGCGGCCTTGCTGGGCGCGATTCAACTGGGCGGCGGCGCCACGCTGGCGACCCTGCTGTTGATGACGCCGCTGGCACCGCAGTCGTCGCTGGCACTGATCTGCTGTGGCGGCGGGCTCGTGATGTGGGCCTTGGCAAGACGACAGGCCGAGCGCTCTGATTCCGGCGAATGATCGTGGTGGTGGAGCGATTTCCCGAGACCGTTGTCACAGCCATGCCGTCTCGTGTTCAGCTCGCCCGGTTCGTGTGCGCTGCGATGGCCTGGAAGGTTGCGGTATCGAGTCGTTTGCTCCGGGCGGCTGCATTGCGTGAGGTTCATCGCCTTCGATATCGCGCTGGCATGAACAGGCTAGAATGAAAGAGATGGCGGGAGATTTCGGCACGACGACGGTGATGGTTCGGCTTCAGGAAAGGAAAAGATGGGTATGGCCACTCATGGCAAGGAAAGCACATGGTTGATTCTCAACGGTAAATCTGCCCAGCAGCCAGAGATTCGCGAAGCGGTCGAGCATCTGCGCCGCCAAGGTCACGATCTGCAGGTGCGGGTGACCTGGGAGGGCGGTGATGGCGTCTGGCTGGTGGATAGCGCGGTGGCCGGCGGGGCGACGCGAATCGTCGCTGGCGGGGGAGACGGGTCTATCAACGAGATCGTTGCCGGCCTGATGCAACAGTCACCCGAGCGGCGCCCGGCGCTGGGGATTCTGCCTCTGGGGAGCGCCAACGACTTCGCGCATGGCTTGAACCTGCCGATGGCTCCGCTGGCGGCGCTGGAGCTGGCGCTGACCGGCTCCGTTCGTCAGGTGGATGTCGGCAAGCTGGACGACGAGGCGTTTATCAACGTGGCGTCCGGCGGCTTCGGTGCCGAGATCACTACCTCGACACCGGTCGGGCTGAAGCGTCTGTTGGGTGGCGGTGCGTATTCGCTCATGGGCATGTTGAAAGCCTGGAATTACCAACCCTTCGAAGGGCATATACGCTGGCCGGAGGGGGAAGCACGGGTCCCGCTATTCATGCTGGCGATCGGCAACGGCTGCCAGGCAGGCGGCGGCCAACGGCTGGCGCCCTCTGCCAAGCTGGACGACGGGCTGTTCGAGCTGCTTTTCGTGCGCCACTTCAATTCGTTGGGCGAACTGAAGCGAATCATCGACGAGCTCGAAAACCTGCCCCGGGATGGGGAGTTCGTGCGCTATCTGCGCGTGCCCTGGGTCGAGTTCGACAGCGACGGCGCCTTTCCCCTCAATCTCGATGGTGAACCGCGCCGCTATGAGCATTTTCGTGCCACGCTGGATCGTGAAGCGCTACCGTTGGTCGTACCGGAAAATTGCCCTCTGCTGCGTCCGGGCGAGTAGCTCGACAGCCCTTCATGATCGACCCGCGAGCCCTCATGCATCGACCCGGAAAAGGAGTGATCACATGGACAACTTCATGCAGGAAGCCATCGAACAGGCCAGGCTCAGCCTCGACAACGGCGGCGTTCCCATCGGTTCCGTTCTGGTTCACCGGGGGGCGATCATCGGCCGTGGCCATAACCAGCGCCAGCAGAAGGGGAGCGCAATCCTGCACGGGGAGATGGATGCGCTGGAAGATGCGGGGCGTCTGCCTGCCTCGGTCTACCGCGACTCGGTGCTCTACACCACGCTATCACCCTGTTCGATGTGCAGCGGGGCCATCCTGCTCTACGGCATACCCAGGGTCGTCATCGGGGAGAATCGCACCTTTCTCGGAGAAGAGGCATTGCTGCGCGAGCGCGGGGTCGATGTCGAGGTTCTCGACGATCCGGCCTGCCGCGAATTGATGACACAGTTCATCGCAGCCTATCCGGAAGTGTGGAACGAGGATATCGGAGAGCCCTGAGCGGCTCGGATCATCGGCAGGTGACATGAAAAAGCCCACCTGACGGTGGGCTTTGCTCAAGGCGGTGAGACTTCAGGATCGAAATCCCGGAGTCTGGAACCCTTGACTGGGATTAGCCAGATACCTTGATGTTGGCGGCCTGAAGGCCTTTCTTGCCCTGAGTAACGTCGAAGGTAACCTTCTGGCCGTCCTGCAGAGTTTTAAAGCCGTCTGCCTGAATTTCGGAGAAGTGTGCGAACAGATCATCGCCGCCGTCATCGGGAGAGATGAATCCGTAGCCTTTCGTGTCGTTGAACCATTTGACAGTGCCAGTTGCCATTGTCGATATCCTTAACTTGCATAGTGATGTAGCCGAGCGTCCCGGGGGATGCCCGAAATGCGTGGTCAGACTAGGGGGGAATGCGCACTAGGAGTTCGACGAGATCGACTAACAACTGACGCCATTCTGCCTGCAAACCTACGCAACGGATGTTGCATCGGCGGATATACCGGGTCAAGCAATAGCAGCTTGACTTTGGTAGAACCGTTTCCCATGCCCCGCTTACGAACCATAGATGGAAATTTCATGCACGTCTATAACCTTCCAGACCCTTTTTTTCGGGTTGATCGCGTCACACGGTATGGTTTTATTAACGCTTTTTAAGAAGATTGATATAACACCGTAACCTCGCCGGGAGTCGACGACGCAGCGTGCAGCGAGGCTATTTATCGGGAACATGTATCGCAGTAGGGTCCTCGGGTAAGCTGTCACTCGCCTTTTCGGGTCGCTGCGGCAGTCGCGCCTAGGGCCAGTGACCATTCATCATCGAGTCAGGAGCAATGTGCGTGGCACAACGTGAAATCAGTTTCAATGACACTCACAGCAAGGCCATCGGTTATTTGCTGTGGATTTTCGGGTTCACCGGAGCGCACCGCTTCTACTATGGTAAGCCCGTCACCGGGACTTTGTGGTTTCTCACCTTCGGGCTGTTCGGGATCGGTTGGTTGATCGACCTGTTTCTGATCCCGGGCATGGATCGCCAGGCCGATCTGCGATTCCGGGCCGGGCCGACCAGCTATACGCTGGCCTGGATCCTGCTGACGTTCCTGGGGGTGTTCGGTATCCATCGGATGTACATGGGGAAATGGATCACGGGTTTGATCTATCTGCTCACGGGTGGTCTGTTCCTGGTCGGGGTGCTCTACGACTTCTGGACGCTCAATGACCAGATTTCTCTGAAACACGCGCGCCGTGGGCTGTAATCCGCTCCCGGTCGACTCGTTCCAGGCGCTCGACGCCAGGGAACCCTTTTCGACGTCACAGGGAGGTGACGCATGTCGGAGCGACTTCAGCTTACCGATATTCTCGAAACGCTCGACCGTCAGGTCGAGGATGACAAGATCACGCTGCAGGACATCGTCGATACCTTCAATTCCCGAGGCTTTGGGCCGGTGGTATTGCTGCCGGCACTGATTGCACTGTTGCCGACCGGCGGTGTCCCGGGCGTGCCCAGCGCCTGCGGCATCTTCATCGCCTTGATGGCGATTCAGCTGGTATTCGGCCGCAGGAGCCCATGGCTACCGAAGGTGTTGAGTCGGCGCGGCGTCAGCCACGAGCGCTGGCATCGGGTGACCCAGCGCGTCAAGCCCTGGACTCGGAAGATCGATCGATTCCTCGAGCCTCGGTTGCGCTGGTTGATGGGGGATGTCACCCAGCGCCTGCTGGCGCTGCTGATGGTCGTGCTCGGGCTGGGGATGATTCCGCTGGAGCTGCTGCCGTTCGCCGCGGCCATACCGGCGCTGGCGATCGTCGTCATGGCCTTGGGGCTCACGGCCGGCGATGGGGTAATGATGCTGATTGGCCTTGGCGTTACTCTGGCAGGCGGCGTCGGCATCGGCTTCTGGATGTTGTAATCGACCACGGCGAATCAGCCGCGACGAATCAATCACGAATCAACCGCACGCCAACGGAAAGCCCCCGACGATCCATCGGACCGTCGGGGGCTTTGCCGTGGAAGAGCGGCGCGAAAATTCGCCGCTGCGATGCCGTATCAGTTGCTTGCGATCAGGGTCGGGTCGTAGTCGCCCTGGCGCTCGGCCTGGGACAGCATGGCGACACCGCGGGTGTCGCCTTGCTTGGCCAGGCTCTCGAAGATGACCCGGTAGGCCAGTACGGCCTGCACGTAGTCACGCGTTTCGCGGAACGGAATGCTTTCGACGAATCGATCGAACTCGCGCGGGGCGGTGGCAAGCCAGCGGTCCACGCGATAGGGGCCGGCATTGTAGGCCGCCGTCGCCGCGATACGATTGCCGCGGTAGCGCTCCAGCATCGAGCGAATGTAGGTGCTGCCGAGCTGGATGTTCACCTGTGGCTCGAACAGCTCCGCAGTGCTGGGTGCGCTGATGCCTAGTTCTCGGGCGACATGATCGGCCGTCCCCGGCATCAGTTGCATCAGCCCGCGGGCCCCGACCGGTGAAGCGGCACGGGGGTTGAAAGCGCTCTCGCGTCGCGCGATACCCATCAGAAGGTAGGGGTCGACCTGATTGACCTCGGCCCATTTCAGGAACGAATCGCGGTATGCTGCCGGAAACCGCCAGGGCAATGCGTCCCACTGCTTGGCGGCGATCGTGGTCTGGATCGCCATGCCGTACCAGCCTTGGCGAATGGCGTAGTCGGCCAGTGCTGCGGCCTGGTCCGGCGTATCGCGGGCGGCGGCCGTGAACCACTCGCTGCGCGCGAGACCTTCCTCGCCGATTCGCATCAATGCCTCGGTACGCTGTACGACGGGTAGCATGCCCGTCAGTTCCTGCTGCAGCGTCGAGACACGGGTGTCCGCCATCTCCAGTTGATAGGGCTGGCCGAGACGATCGGCGGCGGCAAAGCCGAAGAAGCTGCGATTCTGCGCGGCCATTCGGTAGGCCTGGCGTGCCTTGGCATCGTCGCCCAAGGCTTCGCTGGCGCGCCCGAGCCAGTACTGCCAGTGGGCTTCCGCGCGTACCTCCGGGGGAAGCGCCTCGCTCCAGCGCGCGACGTTGGCCCAGTTGCCCTCGGTCACCGCATTGCGGATACGCAGCTCGATGAGATCGGCATCCGCGAGACGCGGTAGCGTGGTATCGACCCAACCCTGGTTGTTATCGACATTGCGAACCATGGAGTAGAACGCCAGGTCGTGCTCGACCTGGTGGCGCCGGTCCTCGCCGATCGATACATGGGGAGAGATCTTGCGCCAGGCTTCCAGGGCGGCCTCGGTATCCGCGCGGATCAGACCATGCATGGCGGCAGCGATCAGCGCGCCACTGGCCTGGCCGTCGGGACCGAGATCCAGCGGGACCCGGGTGACGGCGGCGTAATTGCCGCGGACCGTGTCGAAGCTGTCGATGGCCCGCTGCCAGGTGTCGTCCAGGCCTCGCTCGAGATAGGTGACCAGTCCGTCCTGGCCGTTTTCCCAGGCCAGCATCATGCGCTCCCAGGTGTCCTCGTCGGTCAGCACGCCGCGCTCCTCGAGCGTCGCGAACAGCGGATCGCAGGCTTCGGGCTGCGAGGTGCCGACGTGCCACAGTGCCTCGCCGCCCGCCGCAGCCCGGGCCGGCTCCCGGTCGAGCAGGGCGGTGTAGTAGTAGCACTGCCGGATGGTACTGGAAGGCTCGCCGTCGCTGATCGCCAGGAGGTCGTCATAACGCCCCAGCTCGCCGAATCGCGTCTGCGCGGCGCCGCGCATCCAGTCGGACAGCGGGGAGTCGCCGTAGCGGATGATGAAATCGTTCACCTCCGCGGCCGAAGCCGTGGCAAGCCGGGAGCGAAGGCGGTGGTATTCCACGTAGCCAGCCAGGACGTGGCCCTCGATGGCGGCCTGATCGATATCGTTCCAGCGACGATCGCGGGCGGCGTCCAGCGCCTGCTTCATGACCTGGTCGGCCTGGGTCGTGGTGACTGGTGTCGTCACTGCGGCTTGCGCGGTCGCGCTCAATCCGATGGCGCCGACGAGGCACCAGCGTAACCAACGTCTGCGGGTAGGCAATGCGGGCATTGGATCTCTCTCTTTCTCGAAGGGCCGTTCTTCAACGCCCACGCTTGAAGCGATCCTGCGCTTTTCGGAACTGCTTGCAGCAGATCATTTCGAAAGACCGCGGCAGCGCTGCGTTCTCGGCGAGATATGCGTGTCACCTCGCCGATTCATGGCCCCATCGTCGCTGATGGCGGCCCGCTTGGGTAGTCCCGTTTCGCAACGGCACGGTGCCTTCCGGTGACGCTATGGCCTCGTGCGGCGGGGAGGACATTGAATCCTGGCCCGATCGTGACCATCTAAGGGGCTAGTCCAATCGTTAGTCGGCGTCGATCGAGCCTGCTTCGCCCCAACGTCACTACCGGAGATTCCACCATGAATCCTTGGCGTTTTCTGACCCAGCTGTCTCGTCTCAAGCAGCGCGGCGGCGCGCTGGCCCGCATTGGCCGCGCGTTTCGGGTTTTCGGCCCCATGACGCTGGACGTCTTGCGCGGGCGTTACCGGCCGATTCCGTGGGCTGCCTTCGGCTGGATGGCGCTGGCATTGGTGTACCTGGTGTCGCCGCTGGATCTGATTCCCGATTTTCTGATGATCCTCGGGCTCGTCGATGACGTCTTCATCGTGGGCTGGCTGCTGACCCGGGTCGACCGGGCGATGGGCGACTACCGGCGCTGGAAGGGCATCGACGACGAGGAAGTCATCGCCGAGTGACGGCTCGGCTTGAAATGGGGCTGGCGAGCCCCATATCGCTGAACACCGTGATTTCATTAGTATTATTTCGTAACCGCCTCGAGAGGCCCGTCAATGACCACTGCGACTCAAGAAGAAACGCTCGGCTTCCAGACGGAAGTCAAACAGCTTCTCCATCTGATGATTCACTCCCTGTACTCCAACCGGGAGATTTTCCTGCGTGAGCTGATCTCCAACGCTGCCGACGCCTGCGACAAGCTGCGCTACGAGGCGTTGGACAACGACGCTCTCTACGCAGGCGACGCCGAGTTGCGCATCGAGATCGAGCACGATGCCGACGCCGGCACCGTGACCGTGCGCGACACCGGTATCGGCATGAACCGTGACGAGGTGATCCAGAACCTGGGCACCATCGCCAAGAGTGGTACTGCCGACTTCCTCAAGCAGCTTTCCGGCGAAAAGCAGAAGGATGCCAAGCTCATCGGCCAGTTCGGCGTGGGCTTCTACTCCGGCTTCATCGTTGCCGACGAAATGGTGGTTCGCACGCGCCGTGCCGACAGCGACCAGGGCGTCGAGTGGCGCTCCAGGGGTGAAGGCGAGTTCACCATCGCCGAGATCGATCGCCCCGAACGCGGCACCGAGATCGTGCTGCACCTGAAGCAGGACGCCAAGGAGTTCGCCGACGACTTCCGGCTCAAGAATCTGGTGCGCAAGTACTCCGACCATATCGACGTGCCGGTGCGCATGCCCAAGGTCGAGAAGGCTCGCGACGAAGAGGGCAAGGAGATCGAAGGCAGCGAGACCGTCAGTTGGGAGACCGTCAACGAGGCGACCGCGCTGTGGGTGCGTCCCAAGGCGGAGATCGATGATGACGAGTACAAGGCGTTCTACAAGCACATCGCGCACGATTTCAGCGATCCGCTGACCTGGAGCCACAACAAGGTCGAAGGCAAGCTCGAGTACACCAGCCTGCTCTACGTTCCCGAGCGCGCGCCGTTCGATCTCTACCAGCGTGACGGGGTGCGCGGGCTCAAGCTGTACGTTCAGCGGGTCTTCATCATGGACGACGCCGAAGCGTTCCTGCCGCTCTACCTGCGCTTCGTCAAGGGCGTGCTGGATTCCCGCGACCTGCCGCTCAACGTTTCCCGCGAGCTGCTGCAGAAGTCGCCCCAGGTCGACTCCATGAAGGCGGCGTTGACCAAGCGCGCGCTGGACATGCTGAAGAAGCTGTCCAAGGACAAGGAAGCCTACCAGACCTTCTGGAACACCTTCGGCGACGTCCTGAAGGAAGGTCCGGCGGAGGATTACGCCAACCGCGACAAGATCTCCGGCCTGCTGCGCTTCTCCACCACGCATACCGACAGCGCAACGCAGGATCAGTCGCTGACGGATTACGTCGAGCGGATGAAGGAAGGCCAGCAGAAGATCTATTACATCGTCGCGGATGGCTTCAAGGCCGCCAGCCATAGCCCGCATCTGGAGATCTTCCGCAAGAAGGGCATCGAAGTCCTGCTGCTGCACGATCGCATCGATGAGTGGCTGATGAGCCATCTCACCGAGTTCGACGGCAAGTCCTTCGCCGACGTCGCCAAGGGCAACCTGGAGCTCGACGACATGGCCGACGAGGCCGAGAAGCAGGCGCAGGAAGAGACCGCCAAGGCCAAGGAGGATCTGGTCAAGCGAGTACAGCAGGCGCTCGGCGACTATGTTCAGGAAGTGAGAGTCACGCATCGTCTGACCGATTCCCCGGCCTGCGTGGTGTTGCCGGAGCACGAGATGGGTTTCCAGATGCGTCGCATGATGGAAGCGGCCGGACAGCCGTTGCCGGAGGTGAAGCCGATCCTGGAACTCAACCCCGATCACGCGCTGGTATCGCGTCTCGAAAGCACCGAAGGGGGCAACTTCGATGATCTGGCGCATATCCTGCTGGATCAGGCAGTCATCGCCGAGGGTGGACATCTCGACGACCCGGCGGCCTACGTCAAGCGCCTCAATACGCTGCTAAGTGCTTGATCGTCATCGATCATCGCGCGCTCGAGCGTGTCATGGCCGGCCCTCGTGGCCGGCCATTTATTTGGTGAAAACGGCCTAATTGCACGTTCTTTCCTCAAATTTGCAGCCAACTACTGTTAACCTGCCGACTTCTTCATGATGGAGGGGCGAGTATGTCGCTATCCTTCCCGAGGCTTCTTCACCGACGTTCCGTCCGTGAATGGCCCTTTCTTCGACGACCTTTTCGACACGATCCCCAGCCTGCCCGCCGACAACGCGTCCTGGCAGTCGTCATGGGGACAGCCCTGACACTGGGCCTCGCAGTGTTCCCGATAGCGTCTCGAGCCGAGTCGATATCCGAAACCGTGCCAACCCTCGAAAGCCAGATCCAGCGGCCCGCGCTGGACCCCGTCACCGAGCTGCCCGACCTGCGAGACATCAAGGCCGGACCCAAGCGCAAGGCGGCGTTCCTGGGTATGCTGGTGCCGCTGGTCCAGGTCGAAAATGCGCGTATCCAGCGTGATCGCAACTGGCTGATCGGCGTCGGCAGCCGCATCAATCCGATGACGGCGGACGAAAAGCAGCGGCTGGCTCAGCTATGCGACGACTACGGCGTCGAATGCGAGCCGGGCGAGGTCAGCCGGGAGCTGCTGGCACGGGTCAATACCGTGCCGCTGGAGATGGTAGTGATCCAGGCGGTGGAAGAGTCCGGCTGGGGCACCTCGCGGCTCGCCCGGGACAGCAACAATCTGTTCGGCATGCGCTGCTTCAGCGAGGGATGCGGTATCGCTCAACTCGGCACCTCGCGACGCTTTCAGACGTTCGATAGCGTGCGTGACGGCGTTAGAGCTTACCTGCACAACCTGAATACCCATCGTGCCTATGCCCAGCTTCGCGGGCAGCGCGCGGCGCTGGCCGCCAAGGGCAAGTCGATCTCCGCCGAGAAGCTGATCGGCACGCTTCACAACTATTCGACCTCGCCCGACTATCAGCAGCAGCTCCTGTCGCTACTGCGCACCAACGGCGAGTTGATTCGCACCCACGGCGCCGATAGCGCCTTCGTGACGGGCAGCCCGGCCTGATATCCCGAACCTCTCTGTCGACCGGTATTCGGATGATGTCCGCGTACCGGTCGAACGTGTGCAATCGGCCAGTTGCGCTAGACTACAGCCACTTTCCTGCCAATCCGAGGAGGCCCCCATGGCCAGCGATAGCTCCCTCGAGACACTGACTTTCGATAATGTCTGGTCCCGCTTTCCCGAGGACTTCTTTACACGGGTGAAGCCGACCCCGTGGCGCGATACCCGGCTGCTCGACGTCAGCCCGAGCGGGGCGGCGCTCCTGGGGCTGGATCCCGAAGAGATCGACCGCGACCGCCTGACCGCATTGATGAGCGGCGAGCGACTCTTGAGCGGCATGGATCCGCTGGCCCAGAAGTACACCGGGCATCAGTTCGGCACCTACAACCCGGCGTTGGGCGACGGGCGCGGTCTGTTGCTCGGTGAAGCGATGACATCGCAGGGGCCGATCGACCTGCATCTCAAGGGCGCCGGGAAGACGCCGTATTCGCGTTTCGGCGATGGTCGCGCCGTGTTGCGCTCCTCGATTCGCGAGTATCTGGCCGGCGAAGCGATGGCCGGACTCAAGATCCCGACGACCATGGCGCTGGCCGTCGCCGTCAACGGCGAGAAGGTCATGCGCGAGCGGGTCGAGCCGGGGGCGACCCTGCTGCGGCTGGCCGAGAGCCACGTGCGCTTCGGTCACTTCGAATGGCTGTATCAGCAGCAGCGGGTCGAGGATATCGAACGGCTGATGCGCCACGTCATCGATCGCCACCGCCCCGATCTCGCGCAGGAGACCGCGCCGCTCGAGGCGCTGTTCCAGGACGTGGTCACGCGGACCGCGGAACTGATCGCTCGCTGGCAGGCCTATGGCTTCGTTCATGCAGTGATGAACACCGACAACATGTCGATCCTGGGACTGACGCTGGATTACGGCCCCTATGCGTTCATGGATCGCCTCGAGTCTAACCTGACGCCCAACCATACGGATACGACTGGGCGCTATGCCTTCGATCAGCAGCCCGGCGTGGCGCTATGGAATCTGACCGTACTGGGGCAGTCGTTGACACCGCTGATCGCGGTGGAGCGGTTGCGAGAAATCCTCGATACCTACGAGCCCACGCTTCAGGCGGCGTATGCCATTCTGATGCGTGGACGCCTGGGGCTCGAGACCGAGCAGGAGAGCGACGGCAAGTTGATCGAGGACTGGCTGTCGCTGCTCGAAAGTTCACGGGCCGACTTTCATCGCAGCTTCCGCGCCTTGAGCGATCAGGACGTCGTCGGTGGTCTGTCGTTACGCGAGGAGATCGTCGGCTCGGGGGCGGGTCATCAGCTCGATGAGTGGCTGGCGCGCTACCGCCAGCGGCTTGCCGACGAGTCGCGTGGAGAGACGGAGCGGCTGGCGGCGATGCGGCGGGTCAATCCGCTTTATGTCTTGCGTACCCATCTGGCGCAGCAGGTCATCGAGGCGGCACAGGAAGGCGATACGCGCCCGCTGCAGACGTTCCGCGAGCTGCTGTCGTCTCCCTTCCTCCAGCGGCCGGGCATGGATGTCTGGAGCGAGGCGCCGCCGCCCAGCGCGCCTCCCGTCTGTCTCTCCTGTTCGTCCTGACCGCTGTCTGATCGATACTCTCGATGATTGAATGCCGGCTTCCGATGCCGGCATTTTTTAGCAATAAGTCATTCATTATAAGTTTGATAACGGAAACCATAGGTCCGGCTTTCAATATTTAAAACAAGATTTTAGTGCCGTTTTTAAACATAATGATTTGGTTATGCCTGCCATAAATTATTGATCGGGTTGGTTTTTCTCCTAAACGCTTGATTCGCCTGCTGGAACTCCGGAAAACTGTGGTCACCTACCGCAGTATTCTGCGATAAACGATGACACCTTTTCTGTCATGGCTTTCAGTGCATGGCCAAGGCGTGGTGCGTCATTGCTATACGACTATCGATATACAGCATGAGGAGTATCGGTGCATGGCTGACCATCGGGAGAGAGGCCAATGAAGATCGGGGCACCCAAGGAGCTCGCTAGGGGAGAAGCGCGAGTGGCGCTGACGCCTGAGAGCGCGCAGCAGATACAGAAGTTGGGGCACGAGTGCCTGATCGAGAGCGGCGCGGGCCGGCTTGCGGGCTTCGATGACGACGCTTACCGGCAGGCCGGCGTCAGCGTGGTCGATAGTGCGGCGTCGCTGTGGCAAGAGGCGGACGTGGTGATCAAGGTCCGGGAGCCGGTCGAGTCGGAAATCGACCAGCTGAGAGCGGGACAGACGTTGATCACCTTCTTCTGGCCGGCACAGAACGAGGCGAATCTGGAGCGCTGCCGAGCCCAGGGCGCGACGGTGATCGCCATGGACATGGTCCCGCGTATCTCGCGTGCCCAGAAGATGGACGCGCTCTCCAGTACCGCCAATATCGCCGGCTATCGTGCCGTGATCGAAGCGGGCAACCAGTTCGGACGCTTCTTCACCGGTCAGGTGACCGCGGCAGGCAAGGTGCCGCCGGCCAAGGTGCTGATCGTCGGTGCCGGAGTCGCCGGGCTGGCGGCCATCGGCACCGCGACGAGTCTCGGCGCGGTGGTTCGTGCCTTCGACGTGCGGCCGGAAGTCGCCGAGCAGATCGAGTCGATGGGCGCGGAGTTCCTGTTCCTCGATTTCGAGGAGAGCCAGGACGGCTCGGGCACCGGCGGCTACGCGGCGCCCTCCAGCCCCGAGTTCCGCGAGAAGCAGCTGGCGCTGTTCCGCGAACAGGCGCCGGAGGTGGATATCGTCATCACCACCGCGCTGATCCCCGGTCGCCCGGCGCCGAAACTGTGGCTCGAGGACATGGTCGCGGCGATGAAGCCCGGCTCGGTGATCGTCGATCTGGCGGCGGAGAAGGGCGGCAACTGCGATCTGACCGTGCCCGACGAGCGCATCGTCACCGACAACGGGGTGATCGTGGTCGGCTATACGGACTTCCCGTCGCGCATGGCGACACAGGCGTCGCTGCTCTATGCCACCAACATCCGTCATATGTTGACCGATCTGACGCCGGAAAAGGATGGCGTGATCGTTCACGACATGGAAGACGACGTCATTCGCGGTGCGACGGTGACCCATGCCGGCGAGATCACTTTCCCGCCACCGCCGCCGAAAGTGAAGGCGATCGGTGCCGCCAAGCCCAAGGAAAAGGTCAAGGAGCCAACGCCGGAAGAGAAAAAGGCGGCCGAGCATGCCGCTTTCGTGGCCCAGAGCAAGCGCCAGATCGGCATCCTGGTCGCTGGCGGCGTGCTGATGTGGCTGCTGGGCATGGTCGCGCCTGCATCGTTCATGCAGCACTTCATCGTCTTCGTACTGGCCTGCTTCGTCGGCTTCCAGGTGATCTGGAACGTCAGCCACTCCCTGCATACGCCGTTGATGGCGGTGACCAATGCCATTTCGGGCATCGTGATCCTGGGCGCCGTGTTGCAGATCGGCTCCGGCAGTTGGGTGGTGGCGCTGTTGGCAGGGCTTTCGGTGCTGATCGCCTCGATCAACATCGTCGGGGGCTTCCTGGTGACCCGCCGCATGCTCGCCATGTTCCAGAAATCCTGATCCGCGGAGAATCGATATGTTGCAACACGAGTTCGTTTCCGCCGCGGCGATCGCGGCGAGTGTCCTGTTCATCCTCTCGCTGGGAGGATTGAGCAACCAGGAGAAAGCCAAGCGTGCGGTCTGGTACGGCATCGTCGGCATGGCGATCGCCGTGGTCTTCACCGCGCTGGGCCCGAAGGTCGGCGGCTATGGCTGGATGATCCCGATGATGCTGATCGGCGGGCTGATCGGCGCCTGGCTGTCGCGCAAGGTCGAGATGACCGAAATGCCGCAACTGGTAGCGGCGCTGCACAGCTTTGTCGGCCTGGCTGCGGTCTTCATCGGCTGGAATGCCGAACTGGAGCGCGCGCGGGTCATGGCGATCAAGGCGGCCGGTGCCTCCTTCGATGGCCTGTCGGCGTTTGCCTCGACCCTGGCCCACAAGACCCCGGCGGAACTCGCCTTCCTGCAGGGTGAGGTGGTGCTGGGTGTCTTCATCGGCGCGGTCACCTTCACCGGCTCCGTGGTGGCATTCGGCAAGCTGGCCGGCAAGATCGGCGGCAAGCCGCACAAGCTGCCCGGCGGGCACCTGCTGAATGCCGGAGCGGTAGCGCTGAGTCTGTTGCTGGCCATCGCTTACTTCAACGGCGCCGGCTTCTGGACGCTGCTGCTGCTGGCGGCGCTGGCGTTCTTCATCGGCTGGCACCTGATCATGGGCATCGGCGGTGCCGACATGCCGGTGGTGGTTTCCATGCTCAACAGCTACTCGGGCTGGGCTGCCGCGGCAATCGGCTTCACGCTCTCCAATGATCTGCTGATCGTGACCGGCGCGCTGGTCGGCTCGTCCGGTGCGATTCTCTCCTACATCATGTGCAAGGCGATGAACCGAAACTTCGTCAGCGTGATCCTGGGTGGTTTCGGTGGCACGCAGGGGCCAGCGGCCGAGATCGAGGGCGAGCAGGTCGCCATCGACACTGGCGGCGTGGCCAGCGCGCTCAATGACGCCGACAGCGTGATCATCGTGCCCGGCTACGGCATGGCCGTGGCCCAGGCGCAGAATGCGGTCAGCGATCTGGTGCGCAAGTTGCGCACGGCCGGCAAGGAGGTTCGCTTCGGCATCCATCCGGTGGCCGGGCGCCTGCCGGGCCACATGAACGTGCTGCTGGCCGAGGCCCGCGTGCCGTACGACATCGTGCTGGAGATGGACGAGATCAATGACGACTTCGCCAACACCGACGTGGTGATCGTCATCGGCTCCAATGACATCGTCAATCCCGCGGCCCAGGAAGATCCCAACAGCCCGATCGCCGGCATGCCGGTACTGAAGGTGTGGGAGTCGAAGCAGGTCTTCGTCTGCAAGCGCGGGCAGGGAACCGGCTACTCGGGCATCGAGAATCCGCTATTCTTCAAGGAGAACACGCGCATGCTCTACGGCGACGCCCGGTCCAGTATCGACTCCCTCGTCGGGATGATCGACTAGCCCCGGCGATGTATGGCTGAACGCGTTTCCTGCACGATCAACGCCCCGTTTTCGGGGCGTTTTTTCGTTACACTGTGGGTATCGCTCATCGTCAATGGAACGGCTATGTTGAATAAAAACGAGTCGGATAAAAACGAGTCGGATAAAACCAGGTCAGCCAAGAACGGGTCGGAAGAACGCATGCAGGTCGCGGTACTCGGCGGAGGCAGCTTCGGTACCGCCATCGCCAGTATCGCCGCCGATAACGGCGCCGAGGTTCGTCAGTGGCTGCGCGACGAAGCGCTGGTGGAGCAGATCAATCGCGAACACCGCAACGGGCGCTACCTGCCCGATTACTCGATCAATCCGGCAGTGGTCGCATCCACCGACCTGGCGGAGACGGTCGCCGAAGCCGCCGTGGTTTTCATCGCGATTCCCTCCAAGGCCTTCCGCAAGGTATTGCAGCAGGCGCGGCCGTACCTGCGCCCCGAGCAGATCCTGGTCAGTACCACCAAGGGGATCGAGGCCGACGGCTTCAAGCTGATGAGTCAGGTAATCGAGGAAGAGACCGGCTCCTCGCACATCGGCGCGCTGTCCGGCCCGAACCTGGCCGCCGAGATTGCCCAGAAGCAGCTGACGGCGACGGTGATTGCCAGCGACGATCCGGTCACGCGGGCCTACGTGCAGGCGGCGCTGGGGTGCAGTTATTTCCGCGTCTACGCCGGCAACGATCGCTACGGCGCCGAGCTGGGCGGCTCGCTGAAGAACATCTATGCCATCGCGGCCGGTATGGCTGCCGCGCTGGGCATGGGGGAGAACACGCGCAGCATGCTGATGACCCGTGCGCTGGCGGAGATGAGCCGGTTCGCCGTCGCGCTCGGCGCCAACCCGATGACCTTTCTGGGACTCTCCGGCGTCGGCGACCTGATCGTGACCTGTTCTTCCGAGCTCTCGCGCAACTACCGCGTCGGCTACGCGCTGGGGCAGGGGCACGATCTCGATTCCGCCATCGAAGTGCTCGGTCAGGTGGCCGAAGGCGTCAATACGGTCAAGCTGGTGTGCGAGAAGGCGCGCCAGGAAAATATCTACATGCCGCTGGCCCAAGGGCTCTATCGGGTCATGTTCGACGGCATTCCAGCCAAGGACATGGCCAAGGCGCTGATGGAAAGCGAGCAGAGCAGCGACGTCGAATTCATGCTGTCGCGGGAGTCGGTATCCCGCGCTCACGAACTCGCGCCGGATCCCGAGTGATGGGCTGGCTCGCGGTAGTCAGGCATGGAGAGGCGGGGCCGGGCAGCCCGGATGCGGCACGTCGATTGACGCCCCGCGGGGAGCGCGAGGCCGCAGAGGCGGGCCGATGGCTGGCCTCTCGACAGACGCTGGCCGGCGCCGCGATCTGGGCCAGTCCCTACGATCGGGCGCAGCAGACCGCACAGGCGGTTGCCGAAGCCATGCACGGCGAAGTCGAGACGGTCGGCGGCGTGACGCCGGACGACGATGTCGGCGCGCTGATCGAACGGCTGACTCTGTTCGATACGGCGCGACCCTTGATCGTCGTCAGCCACATGCCGCTGGTCGGGCTGCTCACCGGGCGCCTGACCGAGGGGACTGCCAGCGCTGGCGTGATGTTCCCCACGGCCGGTATCGCGCTGCTGGAAGCCGATGTCTGGGCAGCCGGGTGTGCGTCGTTGAAGGCTTTCGTCTCTCCCTCCTAGGGCGGCGTGCTTTCGCTCGACATGATTCAGCAAGTAGGCAGAGGCATGTTTGCGCTATCATCTTGACCGTCTTCATGTGTGCCAAAAGGGCAGAAGATCGGATGCCGAGGAACGAGCCTCGAACCGGATGGATTTCGTATGGATGAACAGTCTGATGAGTGATCACGTCGATGGACGATAGCGGCGACAAACCACGCTCCTCGCGCTCGACCGGCAGCGCGCGGCTGACCGATGTGGCTCGCGTTGCAGGCGTGGCGCCGATGACGGTGTCGCGGGCGCTCAACCGCCCCGAGCTGGTGAGCGAAAGTACACGACTACGCGTTCAGCAGGCGGTGCTCGAAACCGGTTACGTGCCCAACCGGGTCGCCGGCGCGCTGGCCTCGAGCCGGAGCCGGCTGGTGGCGCTGCTGGTGCCGACCGTGGCGCACTCGCTGTTCGCCGAAGTCGTGCAGACGGTGATGGGCGTGCTCTCTTCCCAGGGTTATCAGGTGCTGCTGGGACTGGTCGGCTATACGCCGGAGCAGGAGGAGACGATTCTCGAGACCGTGTTGAGCCGCCGTCCCGACGGGATCGTTCTCACCGGCTGCCGTCATTCGGCCTTGACCCGCCAGCGGCTCAAGGCGGCCGAGGTTCCGCTGGTCGAGATCTGGGACATGACCGATGATCCGCTGGACATGCTGGTCGGCTTCTCCCATGAAGCGGTGGGGCGCGCCGTGGCCGAGCATCTGCTGTCACGGGGCTATCGGCGCTTCGGCATCATCAGCGCCGACGATTCTCGCGCGAAGCTGCGGGTCGCCGGCTTCGTGTCGGGGCTCGAGAGCGCCGGCATCGGGGAGTATCAGCTGCGGGAAGTCGGTACGCCTTCGAGCATGCCCTGGGGGCGGGAGAAGAGCGCCGAACTGCTCGATCGCCACGCGCTGGATGCCATCGTCTGCAGCTCCGATATCCTCGCGCTGGGGGTGTTGTCGGAGGCGCAGAGTCGCGGGCTGACGGTGCCGGGACAACTGGCGATCATGGGGTTCGGCGACAGCAGTTATGCTGCCGCCAGCTTTCCGGCGTTGAGCACCGTACGTATCGACGGTGCCGCCATCGGGCTGCGGGCGGCCGAGCATCTGCTACAGCGCATGGCGCAGCCGACATTCGAGCGGGCCGGGCAGGTGCTGGATGTCGGCTTCGAGATCATCGATCGGGATACCACTTGAGCCGTTTCGGCGTACGGCGCGGTGTCGTCACGAATCGTCATCCTTTGGTCGTAATCGCAGGGCGGCCTCTTTGTCATACAAATTGATTGCGCTAACATCCTCTCCGTTCGCAGCTCGACGCCTTGAATGATTGCGCTATCATCCAGGGCGTCGAGCAGATCGGGGAGAGTCTCTCAGCCACATTCATGAGGTAGTCCGATGTCCAACGATGCCATTAGCTGGATCCGTTTTTCCCACGTCCTGTTGCCGCTGGCGACGCCCATCAGCGATGCGAAGGTGCTCACCGGTCGTCAGAAGCCGATGACCGAAGTGTCATTTTTGTTCACCGAGATCGAGACGCGTGATGGCCATCAGGGGATCGGCTTCAGCTACTCCAAGCGTGCCGGGGGATATGGTCAGTTCGCCCATGCCCAGGAAATCGCGCCGGCCATTCTGGGCGAAGATCCCAACGACACCGGCAAGCTGTGGCAGAAGCTGGTGTGGGCCGGGGCATCGGTAGGGCGCAGCGGCCTCTCGACCCAGGCGATCGCTTCGGTCGATGTCGGCCTGTGGGATCTCAAGGCCAAGCGCGCCGGGCTGCCGCTGGCCAAGCTGTTGGGGGCGCATCGCGACTCCGTGCAGTGCTACAACACCTCCGGCGGCTTTCTGCATACGCCGATCGAAGAGGTCAAGGAGAACGCGACGCGGTCTCTCGAGAACGGCATCAAGGGCGTCAAGATCAAGGTGGGGCAGCCCGACATGCGGATCGACCTTCAGCGCGTCGAGGCCGTGCGCAAGCATCTGGGCGACGACGTGCCGCTGATGATCGACGCCAACCAGCAGTGGGATCGCGCCACGGCCCTGCGCTTCGGTCGTGCCATGGAACCGTACAATCTGGTATGGATCGAGGAGCCGCTGGACGCCTACGACGTGGAAGGTCACGCGGCCCTGGCCAGTGCTCTCGACACGCCGATCGCCACCGGCGAGATGCTGGCCAGCGTGGGCGAGCACATGGAGCTGATCAAGCACCGCAGCGCCGACATCATCCAGCCGGATGCCCCGCGGATCGGCGGGATCACCCAGTTCCTGAAACTGGCGACGCTGGCGGACGCTGCCGGCCTGCAACTGGCGCCTCACTTCGCGATGGAGATTCACCTTCACCTGGCCGCCGCCTATCCCGCCGAGCCCTGGGTCGAACACTTCGACTGGCTGGAGCCGCTGTTCAACGAGCGCCTGGAAACCCGCGACGGCCGCATGCTGGTGCCGGATCGCCCGGGCCTGGGGATCACCCTGACCGAGCAGGCGCGGAAGTGGACGGTCAACAGCGCCGAATTCGGCAAGCGCGGCTAGGAAACACTGAATCAATGGCTGCGCAGATGAATCGCTGCGTTGCTCGGTGCTGGAGCGCGAGCCCGGTCGGAATCCTCACCTATACCCCATAGGCTCCGGTTCCTGTGCGCCGGGCGCCGCGCGCCTTGCTCGCCGATTTCTTCAGTGTTTCCGCAACGATCGAATATCGAGGAGTGCGATATGAGTTTCCCTAAAGTGACCAGGATGATGGTGATGCCGGTCGCCGGGTATGACAGCTTTTTGCTCAACCTGAGCGGCGGCCATGCGCCGTGGTTCATTCGCTGCCTGCTGATCCTCGAGGATGATGCCGGCAACCAGGGCGTCGGCGAGATCCCGTCCAGCGAGGGAATTCTCAAGGGGCTGGAGCAGTGTCGTTCTCTGGTCGAAGGCTCCAGAGTCAACGAGGTCAAGCAGACGCTCAACCGCTCGCGCCTGCTGCTGGCGACCAACGGGCGGGAGGAGCGGGGACGCCAGACGTTCGATCTGCGCGTGGCGGTGCACGTGCTGACTGCCATCGAATCGGCGCTGTTCGATCTCTACGGCCAGGCGTTGGGTCAGCCGGTGGCGGACCTGTTGGGCCGTTTCGGCCGCCAGCGCGATGAAGTCGAAGCGCTGGGCTATCTGTTCCTGCTGGGTGATCCGGGCAAGACCGACTTGCCGTATCCCAAGCCCGAAAACCCGGTCGATGCGTGGGACGAAGTCCGCCGTCGGGAGGCGCTGACGCCGGATGCCGTGGCCAATCTGGCCAAGGCGGCCTATGAGCGTTACGGCTTCAAGGACTTCAAGCTCAAGGGCGGCGTGCTGCGGGGCGAAGAGGAAGCCGACTGCATCCGTGCGCTGCACGAAGCCTTCCCCGAAGCCCGGCTGACGCTGGACCCCAACGGGGCCTGGAAGCTCGACGAGGCGGTTCGGGTTCTCGATCCGATCAAGCACATCCTCAGCTATGCCGAAGATCCCTGCGGGCAGGAAGAGAGCTGGTCCGGGCGCGAGGTGATGGCCGAGTTCAAGAAGCGCACCGGTTTGCCCACCGCCACCAACATGATCGCGACCGACTTCAAGCAGCTGCAGTATGCGGTAGCGCTCAATGCCGTCGACATTCCACTGGCGGACTGCCATTTCTGGACCATGCAGGGCGCGGTCATGGTCGGCGAGCTGTGTGACGAGTGGGGGATGACCTGGGGCTCGCACTCCAACAACCACTTCGATGTCTCACTGGCGATGATGACCCACGTAGCGGCAGCTTGTCCGGGCAATATCACGGCCATCGATACGCACTGGATCTGGCAGGACGGCCAGCGCCTGACCGAGGCGCCCTTCGCGATCCGCGAGGGCAAGCTGAGTGTGCCGAAGACGCCGGGGCTCGGGGTCAGGCTCGACATGGCTCAGGTCGAAAAGGCCCACGCCCTCTACAAGTCGCTCGACGTGCGTCAACGCAACGATGCAATGGCGATGCAGTATCTGATCGATGGCTGGTCGTTCGATCCCAAGCGGCCAGCGCTGGTGCGCTGACATGTCAGCCGGCCTCCGTCGATAGATATCGAAGGATCTGGGCAGCATTTTCGGATGCTGCCTTTTTTACGTTCGATGACGGTCAGAGCCGACCCATTCCCGGAGAAACGATCGTACCCGGTTGGATCCATTGCTATGAAAGTGGCGATTTATCAATAGTTTACAAAGACAACTAATGCCGTATCTCGTTGATAATTCGCCATTATCTGCCAATTCCAAAGTCTAATATTACTTCAAGTATGATGTATGGCATTCTGCGTTTCGACAATCACAATTCGCTTCGAGTCGAGCGAAGGAGCCATATGATGACATCACGTTTCTGGAACAACCTATCCGCTTCGCTGCCTGCGGTTGCCGTTGCTGGCGCGTTATCCGTCGCTGCTTTCCCCGCTCATGCGGAAAACTGGCGAGGGTGGAACGTTCATCCGGATGGTTATCCAAACTCGGTGGCGTTGAAATTCTTCGACGAGGAAGTTTCCAAGAACACGGACGGCAGAATCAATCCGCGGGTCTATAACAATGCGGTTCTCGGTGACCAGCCGGACGCGATCGATCAGACCCGTAGCGGCGCCCTGGACTTCGGTAATTTCAATATGGGTCCGATGGGGCCGATCGTCCCTGAAACCGACGTGCTGTCTCTGCCATTCCTGTTCGATAGCGTCGATCAAATGTATCGCGTCATGGATGGGGATATCGGCAAGCGTTTCGCCGATGCCCTGGCGGAAAAGGATCTGATCGCCCTGTCCTGGTTCGGCTCCGGTGCTCGCAGTTTCTACAACACGGATCATCCCATCGAAGGTCCCGATGATGTGAAGGGGCTCAAGCTTCGCGTCATGAACAATGATCTCTATGTGGACATGGTCGATGCCCTGGGCGGCAACGCGACGCCAATGTCCTACGGCGAAGTGTTCCAGTCATTGAAGACGGGTGTCATCGATGGTGCCGAGAACAACTTCCCGTCATTCGAATCCAGTAATCATTACGAAGTCGCCAAGTACTTCTCCGAAACCGGTCACCTGATCATTCCCGAATGTCTGTGTGTCGCGAAGTCCAGCTGGAACGAACTTTCCGACGAAGACAAGTCGATCGTGCGCAAGGCGGCAGAAGATGCGGCCCAAAAGCAGCGGGAGCTGTGGAAAGAAGGTGCAGAGAAAAGCCGCGAGAAAGTCGAAGCGGCTGGCGTGAAGGTCAATGAAGTGAAGGACAAGGCGGCATTCCAGAAGCGTATGGAGCCGATCTATCAGGCCTTCATCAAGGAGCATCCCGATCTGGAATCGTTGATCGACGATATTCGCAATACCCAGTAAGCCTTCAAGAGTGACGGGCCCCTGATCACAGGGGCTCGTTTTTTGTCTTCGATATCAACTAGGGAAAACCATCGTGGATAACGTCCCGGATTCGGCCACCAATCCTGACACGACGTCAGACAGGGTGCTGGACGGTTTGGCGCGTTTATGCCTGATCGTTGCTGGCGTGCTGCTGGTGTTCCTGATTTTTTCGTTCGGCTGGCTGGTTTTCGGCCGTTACGTGCTCAATGACACGCCGACCTGGATCGAACAGTCTTCGCTGTTGATCGTGGTCTATATCACCTGCCTGGGTGCGGGTGCGGGTGTACGCTTCAATTCCCATCTGAGCATCGACTTCCTGCGTGAGGGCGCACCGCGGATTCCGCGAGTGGTCATGCACGCCATTTCCGACGGATTCGTGCTGCTTTTCGGTGGTTTCATGGCATGGCAGGGCTGGTTGATGATGATGAGCAACGCCGGCCGTCCGATCCCGATGATCGGGCTCTCCGAAAGTTGGCGAGCCGCGCCTCTAGTCGCTTGTGGCGTGCTCATGGTGGTTTTCACCTGCGCCAATCTCATTCAACGCATCACACGTACCGGCCGGGCAGGGAGCTGACACTATGGGGCTTGCGATTCTTTTCGGCGTCTTTCTCCTCGGGTTGATCGTGGGAGCGCCGATCGCGTTCGCGGTGGGGCTGGCCTCGATCGTGACGTTTCTCTACGAGGGGCTGCCGCTGTTCGTGGGATTCCAGCGAATCGTCTCGGGGATCTCGGTATTCTCGCTGCTGGCGATTCCGTTTTTCATCTTTGCGGGTGAGCTGATGCTGCACGGCGGCATCTCGAGCCGCCTGGTACGTTTCGCTTCGGCAGCGGTCGGTCGCGTCCGCGGCGGCCTGGGGATGGTCAACGTGACCTCTTCCATGCTGTTCGGCGGCATCTCCGGTTCTGCCGTCGCCGATACTTCGGCACTGGGCTCCATTCTGATTCCGGTAATGAAAGAGAAGGGCTACGACACCGACTATGCGGTCAACGTGACGGTGACCTCCTCGATTGCCGGTGTGGTGATTCCGCCCAGCCACAACATGATTCTCTACGCGGTGGCGGCCGGTGGCGGGATCTCGGTTACCCAGCTTTTCGTGGCGGGCATCGTTCCCGGTATTCTGATGTGTCTGGCGCTGGCGGTGGCGGCCTATGTGGTGGCGGTCAAGCGCGGCTACGGCGGCGAACCCTTTCCGGGCTGGTATGCGCTGCTGATCAGCTTCGTCGCGTCGCTGCCCGGGCTGCTGACGGCGGTGATCATCGTCGGCGGCGTGCTGTCCGGCATCCTGACAGTGACCGAATCCGGCGCGTTCGGTGCGATCTACGCCATCGTCATCACCGGGCTCGTCTATCGCGAACTTCGCTGGGAGTCGTTCAAGAAGGCGGTCTACCAGGCCGTCAAGACGACGGCGCTGGTGATGATTCTGGTCGGGTGCGCCTCGGCATTTTCCTACCTGCTGGCGCTCTACAATGTGCCGGAAATGCTCGCCAATGCACTGACATCCTTCTCCGACAATCCCATCGTCGTGTTGCTGATGCTCAACCTGCTGTTGCTGGCGCTCGGCATGATCATGGACATGGCGCCGCTCATTCTGATCTGTACGCCGATTTTCCTGCCGGTGGCGCAGCAGTTCGGCATGGACCCTATCCAGTTCGGCATCCTGATGATGATGAACCTGGGCATTGGTCTGTGTACGCCGCCGGTCGGTGGGTGTCTGTTCGTCGGCAGCGCGATCGGCGGGATCAAGATCGAGCAGACCGTCAAGACCATCTGGCCATTCTACCTGGCGTTGTTCGTGGTGCTGATGCTGGTGACCTACGTACCGGCGATTTCCTTGACGTTGCCCAACCTGCTGCAGTGACGCGACAGCGAGAGCTCGGCTTCGAACCATTCGACACCCCACTGGACGGTCATTGGCATCTGACCGTCCAACCCAACGAGGAGAGATCAACATGCTGAATCGATTACTGGTGACTGGCGCCGCCGGTGGCGTCGGGCAAGCCATCCGTCCGCATCTGGCGAAGCTCGCCCGGCACGTGCGTCTGTCGGACATCGAGACAATCGGCAACGCCGAGCAGCACGAGGAGATTGTCGCTTGCGATCTGGCCGACGCGGCGGCGGTGGCAAAGCTCGTCAGCGATTGCGACGGTATCGTCCACCTGGGCGGCATCTCGGTCGAGAAGCCGTGGGAGGGGATCCTGCAGGCCAACATCATCGGAACCTACAACCTCTACGAGGCGGCCCGGAAACAGGGCAAGCCGCGCATCGTCTTTGCCAGCTCGAACCATACCATCGGTTTCTACGAGCGCTCGACGCGGATCGATAGCCAGGTCCCGCGCCGGCCGGACTCGCTCTATGGGGTTTCCAAATGCTTTGGCGAGGACCTGGCGAGTCTCTATTTCGACAAGTTCGCGATCGAGACGCTGAGCGTGCGCATCGGCTCCTGCTTTCCCAAGCCCAAGGACACTCGCATGCTGGCGACGTGGCTAGGCGTCGAGGATTTCGTGGCCCTGCTGGAGCGGGCGTTCGTCGCCCCCAAGCTGGGTTATACGGTGGTCTATGGCGCTTCCGACAATGCCGAGCAGTGGTGGGACAACCGCCATGCGCAGTTCCTCGGCTGGGTGCCGCAGGAAAGCTCGGCGCCATGGCGGGCCGAAGTCGAGGCCGAAGCGGCCAAAGCGCCTCAGGATCCGACGGACCCGGCGGTCGTCCATCAAGGCGGCAAGTTCGTCACGCTGGGTCATCCCGACGACGAAACGTGATCCGGGCCGGGGTCGGTCGAACTGGTATGCTATTCACCTCGAACGTCATACAGCACCGACCGCCCCGAGCGATTACGGACGCCGGCGTCGGCCAAGAAAATCGATAAGGTAGGCAGCACGATGGAGCAGACCAAGGCTTGGGAGATAAAGCGCATCTCTTCTCAGGAGAGTCTATCGCGCCAGATCGCCCGGCAGCTGGAAGCCCTGATCACTCAGGGACATATCGAGGTGGGCGAAAAATTGCCGACCGAGAGCCAGCTGTGCGACATGTTCGGTGTCAGTCGAACGGCGGTGCGCGAGGCTATCGCTCATCTCAAATCGATGGGTCTGGTCGAAACGCGTCGAGGCATCGGCACGCGCGTCCTGCGCTCCGTGCCGGACCACCAGTTTCCGGCAAGACGCATCAACGCCACCACGGTGGAAGACATTCTGCACGTGCTGGAGATGCGCATGACGTTGGACGCCCAGGCGGCGGCGCTGGCGGCCGAACGGCGCACGCCGCTGGATATCGCGGCGATGCAGAGTGCTCACGAGCAGTTCCTGGCGGCCTGCGAGACGGGTAGCCAGGCTCGCCACGAGGACTACGTCTTCCATCGGGCGATCGTCGAAGCCACGCACAACCCGTTCTTCGTCTCGTTGTACGATCAGCTCAACGAAGGCGCTATCCCCAGGACCAAGCTTCTGTCCGTCGAGCTCGACCCTCAGGCCATATCTTACTATCTTGAAAGGGTGGCTCGGGAGCATGGCGAGATCCTGCAGGCGATCGTCTCGGGGCAGGCGGAAGCCGCCCGGGACGCCATGCACCGCCATCTCCAACGGGCGTACGACAATTACGCCGCGTATCAGGATCGCTCCGAAGCGTAATCTCTTGCCGGCCCGGGTGGTAAAGGCGGGCCGATCGATTCGAGACATCGTTCGACTGCACTGCCGTCCCAAGGGGCGGCGGTGTCTTCCTGTTGGCATTGGCGTCCCGGCATTCGGGTGTTTTCGATATCCCAGCTTTCTCTAACATCCCAGCTTTTCTAGGAGGCAATGTGAATCTGACTGGCGAACTACTGATTGGACAGCAAACCGTCAAGGGAGCCCGCGATCTGATCGTTGCGATCAATCCGGCGACGGGCGAGCGTCTGCCGACCGAGTTTTTCGGCGGTACTGCCGAAGACGTGACGCGAGCCTGCAATCTCGCCTGGTCGGCATTCGATACCTACCGAGAAACCTCGCTCGAAGAACGTGCCCGGTTTCTCGAGACGATCGCCGACGAGATCGAGGCGATCGGTGACGACCTGATCGAACGGGCCGTGGCCGAATCCGGTCTGCCCCAGGGGCGCATCCAGGGCGAGCGGGGCCGTACCTGCGGCCAGCTGCGCTTGTTTGCCGATACCGTGCGGGCGGGAGAGTGGCTCGATGTTCGCGTCGATCCGGCCTTGCCGGATCGCCAACCGATGCCGCGGGTCGATCTGCGCCAGCGTCATATCGCCCTGGGGCCGGTGGCCGTGTTCGGCGCCAGCAATTTCCCGCTGGCGTTCTCCGTCGCCGGTGGCGATACCGCGTCGGCACTGGCTGCAGGTTGCCCGGTGATCGTCAAGGGGCACCCGGCGCATCCCGGCACCTGCGAGCTGGTGGGTCGTGCCGTGCAGGCCGCCGTCAAGAAGTGCGGTCTGCCCGAAGGCGTGTTCTCGATGCTGCACGATTCCAGCTTCGAGGTGGGGCAGGCGCTGGTCGCCGATCCGCGGATCAAGGCAGCGGGCTTCACCGGGTCGCGCAAGGGCGGTCTGGCGCTGCTGGAGATTGCCCAGCGTCGTCCGGAGCCGATCCCGTTCTATGCGGAAATGAGCAGCATCAACCCCGTGTTCCTGTTGCCGGCGGCGTTGAAGGCGCGCGCCAAGGCGCTGGGCGAGGCGTTCGTGGGCTCTCTCAACATGGGCGCCGGTCAGTTCTGCACCAATCCGGGCCTGGTGATCGCGGTCGAAGGGCCGGATCTCGACGCGTTCATCGAGTCCGCCAGCGAAACGCTCAAGAGCAGCACGGCGCAGACGATGCTGACGCCGGGGATTCACGAAGCGTATGGCCAGGGCGTCCGCGCGCTGGCGGCGAACAGCAAGGTTCGCGAAGTGGCGCGTGGACTGGAGGGCGAAGGCGCCAACCAGTGCCAGGGCGGCCTGTTCGTGGCTGCCGGCGAGGACGTGATCGCCGATACCTCGCTGCAGGCAGAAGTCTTCGGCGCCTCCTCGCTGATCGTGGCCTGCCGCGATGCGGCGGAAGTCAAGCGTGTCGCCGAGGTGCTTGAAGGCCAGCTGACGGCAACGCTGCAGATGGACGCCGCCGATCACGAGGCTGCCAGGGTGCTGCTGCCGACGCTCGAGCGCAAGGCGGGCCGGATCATGGCCAATGGCTGGCCGACCGGGGTGGAAGTATGCCACGCCATGGTTCACGGCGGCCCGTTCCCGGCGACTTCGGATTCGCGCACCACGTCCGTGGGGACCGCGGCGATCTTCCGCTTCCTGCGCCCCGTCTGTTACCAGGACCTGCCGGATGCGCTGCTGCCGGAAGCCGTGCGCGAGAGCAATCCGCTGAAGCTGCGTCGCCTCGTCGACGGCGAACGCGAACGCTGATCTCGTCAGCTCGCATGCCAGTCATCGGCATGACGATGACTGGCTGATGAGACGATCTGATGAGACAGGGCAATGAAAAGGGTCGCTCGAGAGCGGCCCCTTTTTCGTCCGGTATTCGTCCGGCGTTCGTCCGGCAGCGACAGCGCCCGGGCTATACCAGCCCCAGCCATTTCAGCAGGAACAGCCCCAGGCTGAGGGTGAACATCGACGCGAAAGTGGTGATGACGATGATGTTGGCAGCCAGCTTGTCGTTGCTCTTGAACGCCTTGGCCATGACGAAACTGGCCGCTGCCCCCGGGCAACCCAGGTAGAGGAAGATGATCCCCAGTGCCGGGCCGTGAATCCCCACGGCGAGGGCGCCCAGCACCCCGAGCAGGGGAACCCACACCAGCTTCCAAAGGCTGGCGTCGAGGGCGATGGTGCTGCTGCGCTTGAACGCGCTGACGGAAAGCGTGCCGCCAATGCAGATCAATCCCAACGGCAGCGACATGCCGGCAAGATAGCCGCCCGAGGTCATGACCCAGCCGGGGAGTTCGATATCCGATAGTGCCACCGGGATCGCGAAGACGACGCTCAGGATGAGCGGATTCTTGGCCAGATTCTTGATCAGGCTGCGGAAGTCCGTGGCGACCTCGTCACTGTAGAGCGACAGGATGAAGACCGAAAAGACGTTGTAGATGACGATGACCGCGCCGGCCAGCACGCCGCCCACGGAAAGGCCGTAGTCGCCGTACTGGCCGGCCGCCAGGGCGAGCCCGACGATGCCGTTGTTGGCGCGGAATGCCCCCTGGGTGAAGATGCCCCTTTCCACGCGGGGGTGCCGCCAGATCGCCCAGGCCCAGGCGAGAAAGAAGCTGATGATGGTGTAGCCGATGAAATAGCCGATCAGTTCCGGCTGCAGGGCGCGGCTCAGGTCCGCCTTGATGATGCTCAGAAACAGCAGCGCCGGCATGGTGACCTTGAATACCAGCATCGATGCCGTGGTGATGAAGTGGGAATCGATCCAGCCGATCCGCTTGAGGCCGAGCCCCAGGAAGACCATCAGAAAGACCGGCAGCGTGATTTCCAGCGTATGGGTAAAAGCGGCCAGCAGCCCCATGATTCACTCTCCGCCGCGAACCAGCCAGAAGCCGACCACGAGCGCCGCGATCAGCAGCGCCCAGAACAAGCGGTTACGCAGACGGGTATCGCGGTGGGATCTTTTGCGAGACACAGTACAATCCTTGCTGAATAAAAGGGTCGAATGCCGCCGGGATGCGAGCCCGTTCCATGATCGTGGCCATCGAATCCTGTCGGCGGCGATCAGGGCCGATGCCAGCCGAATGTCGAAAGACGATATCGAGAGGCATTGGCGTAGGGGCGTTCGACCCGGGTCGTGAATTTGAAGCCATGCACTTATAGCCGATTAGCCGATAGTCTAAGGGAATTCAGATGTCGATGCTGCGTTATCCACTGGTCTTTGCCCACGCCAACGGGTTTACCGGTAGCAGTTACCGGACGCTGTTGTCACCGTTGGCGACGCATTTCGAACTGCATCCGCTGGACCGTCTGGCGCACGACCCCCAGTTCCCGGTGGGGCGGAACTGGCTGGCATTGCGCGAAGAGTACCTGTCGGCCACCGCGTCGTTATCGACGCCGATCGTCGCCGTGGGGCACTCCATGGGTGGCGTGCTTTCGATCATGGCCGCCTCCAAGGCGCCGGACCGCTTTCGCGCCGTGGTGGCACTGGATCCGCCATTGCTGCTCGGGCGGGACGCCTGGAGGTTGAAGTTCGCCAAGCTCGCCGGCTTCGTCGACCGGGTGACGCCGGCCGGCAAGACGCTGCGCCGTCGCGAGGTCTGGCCCAGCCGGGAGGCGATGGCCGCTTCGCTGAGGCGCCGTTCGCTGTTCCAGGGCTTTACCGAAACCGCGATGGAGGATTACGTCACCGGGGCGACGACAATCGTCGATGACAGCGGCGCGGCGAAGCTGCGCTATGCACCCCGTACCGAGGCCGCCGTGTTTCGTCACCTGCCGGATCATCTCACCTCGGTGCTGCGCAGACTCAAGGTGCCGCTGACCGTGATCGCCGGTGAAGACTCCGATCTGCTGACGCCCGAGCGGCGACGCACGCTCTCGCGGCTGGGCATTCGGTTGCGTTGTGTGCCCGGCGGTCACATGTTTCCGTTCGAGCATCCGCAAGCGACCCGGCAGGCGATTCTGGAAGCCGTCGACAGCATGCTGGGAGAAGATCCTTGAAGGCACGAGAGAGGGTTCTGGGTGAAGGGCGTCTGGCCGCGTTGAGCTGGGGTGACGACGCCGCGCCCACCTGGGTGGCCCTACATGGCTGGCTCGACAACGCCGCGACGTTTTCCCGCCTGGCGCCGGCACTGGTCACCGCGCTGGGAATACGCCTGGTGGCGCTGGATTTGCCGGGGCACGGCCATTCACCGCATCGTGGCGCGCAGGCCGAGTACCCGTTGTGGGGCTACTTGCCGGACGTGCTCGACGCCGTGGACGCCCTGGACCTGAGCTCGACGACCTTCGTCGGCCATTCGATGGGTGCCGGGGTTGCCAGTCTGATCGCTGCCGCCGCGCCGGAGCGGGTCGATGGACTGGTGCTGATCGATGGGCTCGCCTCGACCACCAACGAGCCCGGCGAGACGGTGACGCAGCTGCAGGCAGCGCTGCGGGCACGGCGGCGTTCACGCAGCGCTGCCGGTGGTTATGCGAGCATCGAAGACGCGGTGGCGGCGAGGGTGCGTGGCGGGGTCACCCGGATCGATGCCGATACCGCGCGGCCCATCGTCGAGCGTAATCTCGGCCGGCAGGAAGGCGGGCGCTACCGCTGGCGGACCGACCGACGCCTGATCCAGCCGTCGCTGCTGCGCTGGACGCCGGACCAGATGCTGGCAACGGTGTCCGCCATCCGCGCCCCGGTACTGCTGTTGCAGGCGACGGCCGGCGTATTGACTCAGCGGCCACATCTCGGCGAGGCCTGCCGCCGGATCGACAGGCTCGAACGGCGCATCGTCTCCGGCGGGCATCATCTGCATCTGGAGGGCATCAGAGTGGCACAGGTCGCCTCGGAAATCGTACGCTGGCATCAATCGACGGTGGGAGAGTCCATGTCATGAAACCTCGCGTCTCGTTGGTATTGGGGAGTGGCGGTGCACGGGGTTACGCCCATATCGGCGTGATCGAGGAGCTCGAGGCGCGCGGCTACGAGATCGCGTCGATCTCCGGTTGCTCCATGGGCGCCTTGATCGGCGGCATCTACGCCGCCGGCAAGCTCGACGGCTACCGTGACTGGGTTTGTCAGCTCGATTATTTCGACGTGCTGCGGCTGGTCGACATCACCTGGAGCGCCATGGGAGCCATGCGCGCGGGCAGGGTGATGACCAAGCTGGAGTCGCTGGTCGGGGATATCCGTATCGAGAACCTGCCGATGCCGTTCACGGCGGTGGCGACGGATCTGAGCCGCCAGCGGGAAGTGTGGTTCCAGAGTGGCCCGCTGCTGCGCGCGATCCGCGCCTCGATCGCAGTGCCCGGCATCATCACGCCGGTTCAGGACAACGGTCATGTGCTGGTCGACGGAGGGCTGCTGAACCCGCTGCCGATCATTCCCACGGTTTCCGTCGATGCGGACATCGTGCTGGCGGTCAACGCCACTGCCCAGACGCCGACGCCCGTGACGCTGGAAGAGTTGCTGCCCGCCGAACAGGCGGCCCAGGAATACGAACGTGAAATCGAACGCGAAGCCGAAGGCAAGAGCTTCAGCGGCTGGCTGAAGAACGTGCGCACGCGGGTACAAGGCATGGTCTCATCGTTCAGCGACGAAGAGGAAGCATCGGAAAACACCAGCTGGTCGAGCCAGACCGAGCGCGCCTGGAGCAAGCTCGACATGATGCTGGCCTCGTTCGATATCACTCAGGCCGCGCTGGCCAAGTACAAGATCGCCGGCTATCCGCCCGACATTCTGATCGAGGTGCCCAAGAGCGTGTGCGGCGCCTACGAATTCCATCGCGCCGAGGCGCTGATCGAGCTGGGGCGCTATCTTGCCGCCCAGGCCCTGGATCGCTATGAGCGACAGCGGGACCGGACGTCTGCCGCCGCCGAACCGGCCGATGGCCATCGCCACCCGGCCAGCAGCGCCGACCCGCAAGGGCGCCTGCCGCTGCCGCTATCCTCGCCCAAGCGCCACGGTTGACGCCGCTCGTCAATCGCCGCGCGTGCGCAACAGCACGTAGAGGGCGCCGGTGCCGCCGTCGATCTCGCTCGCCGAGCAGAAGGCCAGTACCCGCGACCAGTTCTTGAGCCAGGTGTTGACGTGGCTCTTGATCACCGGGTAGTCCGCGCCGCTGCCGCGATAACCGCGCGCCTTGCCATGCACCACCAGCACGCAGCGAACCCGGCTGGCGATGGCGTCGTCGATGAACGATTCTAGTTCGGCACGGGCTTCGTCGAGGGTGTAGCCGTGAAGGTCGAGCCCGCCTTCCCAGGCGATGTGACCGCGCTTGAGCTGGGCAAAGGTTCGCGGTGGCAGATCCGGGATCGAGAATTCCAGGCGCTGATGCGGCGTGACCGCCTCGACGCCGCCGTCCGATAGCCGGGATTGCACGACCGGCGGCGCCTGCTCGGCGGCTTCACGCCGCGCGTCGGCGTTGAGCGCGTTGCGCCGCGGGCGACCCGTGGCCGCACGGTTGAGCTTGAGCCGCTGAACGCCGGCCGCTTCCAGTGCCTGGCGGAAGGCGTTGTGATCGTCGTCGTCGCTCGGGGAGTGGGTCATTGCCATTGTGCCTTTGCTGACCGCTGTCTTTGGCTTGAGTGATTCAGCGGGCGGAAGGGTAACCGATTCCGCGCGTCATGACATGGCCGGCTGTGAACGCGCGAGCCTTGCGCGTACAATCGTCGTCCGTTTTCCAGCCAGATGCGAGTTCCTTCCATGTCGCCACCGCAGTCGACCCTGACGCTAGCGGACGATGCCATCGTCGAAGACCTGTTCAGCGTGCGGGACTGCCTGCGCTGGGCCACCACCGAATTCCATGCCCATCGGCTGCATTTCGGCCATGGCACCGACAGCGCCTGGGACGAAGCGGTGGCCTTGGTGCTGGGCGCGCTGCATCTGCCGTGGGACATCGACCCGGCCGTGCTCGACGCGCGTCTGCTGGGCATCGAGCGGCGCCGGATCGTCGCGCTGGTGAGAAGTCGCATCGAGTCGCGTCGGCCGTTGCCCTACCTGCTCGGCGAGGCGTTTTTCGCCGGCTTCCCGTTCGAGGTCGACGAGCGGGTGCTGATCCCCCGTTCGCCCATCGCCGAACTGATCGAACAGGGCTTCTCGGCCTGGTTCGATGACCTGCCGCCGGCGCACGTGCTCGACCTGTGCACCGGCTCCGGCTGTATCGGCATTGCCACGGCGCTCTACCTGCCCACCTGCGAGGTGGATCTGGTCGATATCAGCGTGGAAGCGCTCGAGGTCGCCAAGGCGAATATCGTGCGGCATGATGTCGGGCGGCGCGTTCGCGCGGTGGCGTCGGATCTGTTCGAAGGCGTCGCGGGGCAGCATTACGATCTGATCGTCAGCAATCCGCCCTATGTCGACACTCGCGACCTGGCGGCCATGCCGGCGGAGTATCGGCACGAGCCCGATCTGGCACTGGGCGCCGGTCGCGATGGTCTCGACATCGTCCGACGCATCCTGCGCGAAGCCCGCGCCTACCTGAACGACGGCGGCATGCTGATCGTCGAAGTGGGCAACTCCCAGCGTCATCTGGAGGCGGCTTTCCCGGAAGTGCCGTTCCTGTGGCTGGAGTTCGAACGCGGCGGGGAAGGGGTCTTTGCGCTGAGCGCCGAGGATCTCGATACCTACGCGGATTACTTCGTCGCGTCTCATCCGGCCTGAACCTGAATCTTTCTTCCCTTTCCTGAGGATCGCGCATGTCCGGCAACACCTTCGGCAAACTGTTCACCGTCACCACCTTCGGTGAGAGTCACGGCCCCGCGCTGGGTGCCATCGTCGACGGCTGCCCGCCGGGGCTCGAACTCAGCGAGGCGGATCTGCAGCGCGACCTGGACCGCCGCCGGCCGGGCTCGTCACGCCATACCACCCAGCGCCGCGAGCCGGATCAGGTCCGGATCCTCTCCGGGGTGTTCGAAGGCCGCACCACGGGCACGCCGATCGGACTGATGATCGAGAATACCGACCAGCGCTCCAAGGACTATTCCAAGATCGCCGAGCAGTTCCGCCCGGCCCACGCCGATTACACCTATCACCACAAGTACGGCATTCGCGACTATCGCGGCGGTGGCCGCTCCAGCGCCCGCGAGACCGCCATGCGCGTTGCCGCTGGCGCCATCGCCAAGACGTGGCTCGCCCGGCAGGGCATTCGGGTGCGCGGCTACATGAGCCAGCTCGGCCCCATCGCGATCGACTTCAAGGGATGGGAGGGTGTCGACGACAATCCGTTCTTCTGCCCGGACCCGGACAAGCTGCCGGAACTCGAGGCCTACATGGATCAGCTGCGTCGCGACCAGGACTCGGTGGGCGCCAGGATCACGGTCGTCGCCGAAGGCGTGCCGGTGGGGCTGGGCGAGCCGGTCTTCGATCGTCTGGATGCCGACCTGGCCCACGGGCTGATGAGCATCAACGCGGTGAAGGGCGTCGAGATCGGCGACGGTTTCGATGTCGTGACCCAGCGCGGCACCGAGCATCGCGATGAAATGACGCCGGAAGGATTCCTGTCCAATCACGCCGGCGGCGTGCTCGGCGGCATCTCCAGCGGCCAGCCCATCGTCGCGCATCTGGCGCTCAAGCCGACCTCCAGCATCACCCAGCCGGGGCGTTCGATCGATATCCACGGCGAGCCGGTGGAGGTCGTCACCAAGGGGCGTCACGACCCCTGCGTCGGTATCCGCGCCACGCCGATCGCCGAGGCGATGATGGCGTTGACGCTGATGGATCATCTGCTGCGCCACCGTGCCCAGAACGGCGACGTTCACGTCGATACGCCGCGCCTTGGTCAGGTCTGATAGCCCGCCTCGGTCAGACTTGGTGGATAGCATCACTCTGAATAGATAGCGCTCCTCTGATGGATAGCGTCCCTCTGATAGATAGCGCCCCTCTGATGGATAGCGTCCCTAGGCATCGGGAGTGAGGCGCGCGCCCTCCAGCTCCGCGATCATCGCGCGTCCGGCGTTGGAGAGCGTGCGCTGCTTGTGCACCAGGTAGCCCAGCCGGCGCTCGATCGGGGGGTGCGTCACCGGTAGTACCGCGATGTCGTCGTCGACCATGCTTTCCGGCAGCACGCTCCAGCCCAGCCCGATACCCGCCATCATCTTCAGCGTCTCCAGGTAATTGGTGGAAAGCGCCACATCGACGGTCAACCCCGCGCGACTGAACGATCCCACCACGATGTCCCGAGTAAACGTTAGCGGCCCCGGCAGCACCGCCGAATAGTCCACCAGCGCTGACAGCGGCAGCTCGCCGTGTGCCGCCAGAGGATGGTCGGGCGCGGCGACGAAGCGCAGTCGATCGATCCACACCGGCACCGATTCCACCTGCGGATTGGGCCGGGGCGACAGCGTCACCACGGCCAGTTCGATCTCCCCGGCGACGACGCCGTGATAGGCCTGTTCGGAATCGAGAAAGCGCAGATCCAGATCGACGTGCGGGTAGCGCTGGGTGAACGCCTTGAGTACTGGAGGAAGCCGGTGCAGGCCGACATGGTGGCTGGTGGCGAGCGTCAGGCTGCCTTCGACGCTGCCGCTCAGGTTGCTCAAGGTGCGCCGGCTGTCCTCCACCAGTTGCAGGATCTGGCGGGCTCGGGGCAGCAGCAGCCGGCCCGCTTCGGTTAGGCTGACGCGGCGATTGATGCGGTCGAAGAGCTTGGCGCCGGTCTGATGTTCCAGCGTGGCGATGCGCTTGCTGATGGCCGGCTGGGTGAGGTGCAGTTGCTCGCCGGCCAGCGAGAACGACGTCGTATCGGCGACCGCGATGAAGGCTTGCAGGCTCTGGGTGTCCATGGCGTCGTTGGCTTTCCGTACGTGGCATTGATGAACCAGAATCAGTGAATTCTGTTATGGAATCCAAAGCATAATCAAGATGAATTGATTTTATGCATGACGGCGCCGTATCTTGGTCGCCACACCATTCGCGGGCCGCTGTCATGGCGTCGCGATTCGCAAGCGTTACGTCACCAAGCTGCTTCAGACAGCGTGACGGAGGAGATAAAACACATGGCAAGCCAGACGCTCTACGACAAACTCTGGGCGCAGCACCTGGTGACTCAGCGCGACGACGGTTCGGCGCTGATCTACATCGATCGTCATCTGCTGCACGAAGTCACCTCGCCGCAGGCGTTCGAAGGGCTGCGTCTGGCCGGTCGCAAGCCCTGGCGCCGCGATGCCAACCTGGCGACGCCGGACCATAACGTGCCGACCACGCTCAAGGAGCGCAGCGCCGGTAACGCCGGGATTCTCGACGACGTCTCGCGCATTCAGGTCGAAACCCTGGATGCCAACTGCGAGAGCTTCGACATCGAGGAGTTCCGGATCAACGACGAGCGCCAGGGCATCGTCCACGTGGTCGGGCCGGAGCAGGGCGCCACGCTGCCGGGGATGACCGTGGTCTGCGGCGATTCCCATACCGCGACCCACGGCGCCTTCGCTGCGCTTTCCCACGGCATCGGCACGTCCGAGGTCGAGCACGTGCTCGCCACCCAGTGCCTGATCGCCCAGAAGATGAAGAACATGCAGGTGCGTGTCGAGGGCAAGCTGGGCCTCGGCGTCACCGCCAAGGACATCGTGCTGGCGATCATCGGCCGTATCGGTACCGCTGGCGGCACCGGATATGCCATTGAGTTTGCCGGCAGCGCGATCCGCGAGCTTTCCATGGAAGGCCGCATGACGATCTGCAACATGGCGATCGAAGCCGGCGCCCGCGTGGGGCTGGTGGCGGTGGATGACACCACGATCGATTACCTGAAGGGCCGTCCGTACGCGCCCTCGGCCGAGCAGTGGCCGGCGGCGGTCGAAGCCTGGCGTGATCTGGTCTCCGACGAGGGCGCGCACTTCGACAAGGTCGTCGAACTCGACGCCGCCGAGATCGAGCCGCAGGTGACCTGGGGCACCAGTCCGGAAATGGTCGCCAACGTCTCCGCCGCGGTGCCCGATCCGGCCAGTGCCGGTGACGAGACCGTCACGCAGGGCATGACGCGTGCGCTGGAGTACATGGGGCTCAGCGCCGGGCAGAAGATCACCGATATCCGGCTCGACAAGGTGTTCATCGGCTCCTGCACCAACTCGCGGATCGAGGATCTGCGCGAAGCCGCCAAGGTCGCCCGAGGGCGCAAGGTCGCCGACAACATCCAGCTGGCGATGGTAGTGCCGGGCTCCGGACTGGTGAAGCGGCTGGCCGAAGCCGAAGGGCTCGACAAGGTCTTCATCGAGGCGGGCTTCGAGTGGCGTGAACCGGGCTGCTCGATGTGTCTGGCGATGAATGCCGACAAGCTGGGCGCCGGCGAGCGCTGCGCGTCGACCTCCAACCGCAACTTCGAGGGGCGCCAGGGCTACGGTGGACGTACCCATCTGGTGAGCCCGGCGATGGCCGCGGCGGCCGCCATCGAAGGCCACTTCGTGGATGTCCGAAGCTATGACTATGACCGCGCCGATGCGATGAGTGCCTAAGGAGACCAGACGATGAAAAAGTTCGAACGCCTGCAGGGTCTGGTCGCGCCGCTGGATCGCGCCAATGTCGATACCGACCTGATCATTCCCAAACAGTTTCTGAAGTCGATCAAGCGTACCGGCTTCGGCCCCAACCTGTTCGACGAGCTGCGCTATCTCGACGAGGGCTATCCGGGCCAGGATGCGGCCAGCCGTCCACTCAATCCGGACTTCGTGCTCAACCAGCCGCGCTATCGCGACGCGCAGGTGCTGCTGGCACGGCGCAACTTCGGCTGCGGAAGCTCGCGCGAGCACGCCCCCTGGGCGCTGGACGATTTCGGCTTCCGCGTGGTGATCGCGCCGAGCTTCGCCGATATCTTCTACAACAACTCGTTCAAGAACGGCATCCTGCTGATCACGCTCGACGAGGCGACGGTCGACCGGCTGTTCCAGGAAACGGAAGCCAGCGAAGGCTATCGTCTCGATATCGATCTCGAAGGGCAGCAGGTGATCACGCCGAGCGGCGAGGCGATCCCGTTCGAGGTCGATGCGTTCCGCAAGCACTGTCTGCTGGAAGGCCTCGATGATATCGGCCTGACGCTCGAGCAGGCCGGCGCCATCCGCGACTATGAAAGCCGTCATCGTGCGGCGAATCCGTGGCTGTTCCGCGATGCGTGATTCGGGCAAGCGTGGTGGTCACAGCGATGTGGTCGAACGCCAGTTCGGTGGCCAGGCAGGCGCCTATCTGTCGAGCCAGGTGCATGCCCAGGGCGCTGAGTTCGCCCAGTTGCGGGAGCGTGTCGCAGGACTCGACGCGCCCCGCGTGCTGGATCTCGGCTGCGGCGCTGGGCATGTCAGCTTTCAGGTCGCCGATCTGGCAGCGGAGGTCGTGGCCTATGATCTCTCGCCGCGAATGCTCGAGGTGGTCGGCGAGGCGGCCCGCGAACGCGGCTTCGGCAATATCCGTACGGTTCAGGGCGTTGCGGAGTCGCTGCCGTTTGCCGACGACAGTTTCGATGTCGTCTGCAGCCGTTTCTCCGCACACCACTGGCGCGATGTGGGACTGGCGCTGCGCGAGGCGAGGCGCGTCCTCAAACCCGGCGGGCTGGCGGCGTTCATCGACGTCGCCGCTTCCGAGCAGCCGCTGTTCGACAGCTTCCTGCAGACCGTCGAGATGCTGCGGGATACCAGCCACGTTCGCGATTACGCACCGAGCGAGTGGGCGCAGATGGTCGGTGAGGCCGGGCTCGTGGTGACGGCCAGTTCGCGCCAGCGGCTGCGGCTGGATTTCGATACCTGGATTGCGCGAATGCGCACGCCCGATGTCATGCGCGACGCGATCCGTCATCTGCAGCAGCAGGTGGGTCAGGAAGTCCGCGATGCCTTCGAGATCGGTGATGACGGCTCCTTCACCACGGACATGCTGGTGCTGTGGGCGACCAAAGAACACGTTTGAGGAAAATGCATGAGCAAGAAGATTCTGGTGTTGCCCGGCGATGGCATCGGCCCGGAAATCACCGCCGAGGCGGTCAAGATCCTGAATGCCTGCCGTGAGGCGGGGCTGGACGCGGAACTTGAAGAGGCGCTGGTCGGCGGCGCCGGCTACGACGCCGAGGGGCATCCGCTACCCGAGTCCACGCTGGAGAAGGCCAAGGCCGCCGATGCGATCCTGCTCGGCGCCGTGGGCGGTCCCAAGTGGGATACGCTGGAAGATCTGAGCAAGCGTCCCGAAAAGGGGCTGCTGGGGCTGCGCAAGAATCTCAACCTGTTCGGCAATCTGCGCCCGGCGCTGCTCTATCCGCAGCTGGCCGAGGCGTCGACGCTGAAGCCGGAAGTCGTCTCCGGGCTCGACATCATGATCGTGCGCGAGCTGACCGGCGGTATCTATTTCGGCCAGCCGCGCGGCATCGAGGAGCGCGACGGTGAGCGGGTCGGGTTCAATACCTACGTCTATTCCGAATCCGAGATCGAACGCATCGGTCGCGTCGCCTTCGAGATGGCGCAGAAGCGGGGCAAGAAGCTCTGCTCGGTGGACAAGGCCAATGTGCTGGAAGTCACCATCCTGTGGCGCGAGGTGATGAACCGGCTAGCGCCGGAGTATCCGGACGTCGAGCTGTCGCACATGTACGTCGACAACGCCGCGATGCAGCTGGTGCGCGCGCCCAAGCAGTTCGACGTGGTGGTGACCGGCAACATGTTCGGCGACATTCTTTCCGATGCCGCCGCCATGCTCACCGGCTCGATCGGCATGCTGCCGTCCGCGTCGCTCAACGAGAAGCAGCAGGGCATGTACGAGCCGTGTCACGGCAGTGCACCGGATATTGCAGGCCAAGGTCTCGCCAACCCGCTGGCGACGATTCTGTCGGTGGCGATGATGCTGCGCTACTCGTTGAGCGAGCCGGCGCTGGCCGATCGTATCGAGCGCGCCGTGGGCAAGGTGCTGGATCAGGGCCTGCGCACCGCGGACATCGCCTATCCGGGCACCCGCCAGGTTTCCACTAGCGAAATGGGCGACGCGGTGCTGGCGGCTTTTGCCGAGGCCTGAGCCGAATGCGCTAAACTGATATCATTCACGTCTTCACTTGCTGATGATGCGACGACCGAAATGGGTCGTCGCATCGATTCACGACATTCAAAATATTTCGGGGTACGCCACTATGTTGAAAGTCGGATTCGTCGGCTGGCGCGGTATGGTCGGTTCCGTGCTGATGCAGCGCATGCTGGACGACAATGATTTCACCGGGCTCGAGCCGGTCTTCTTCTCCACCTCCCAGGCGGGGCAGGCCGGGCCGGATATCGGTGTCGACGTGCCGGCGCTGAAGGATGCCAACGACATCGAGTCGCTCAAGGCGATGGACGTGATCGTGACGTGCCAGGGCGGCGACTACACCAGTGCCGTCTATAAGCCGCTGCGTGAGTCCGGCTGGAAAGGCTACTGGATCGACGCGGCCAGCACCCTGCGCATGGCGGACGAGGCGACCATCGTGCTCGATCCGGTCAACCGTCACGTGATCGATGCCCAACTGGCCAAGGGCGCCAGGACCTTCGTCGGCGGCAACTGCACCGTGAGCCTGATGCTGATGGGCCTGGGCGGGCTGTTCGAGGCCAACCTGGTCGAGTGGATGACTTCCATGACCTATCAGGCCGCTTCCGGTTCCGGCGCCAAGCACATGCGCGAACTGCTGTCCCAGATGGGCTCGCTGCACTCGGCCGTCGCCACCGATCTTGCCACGCCTTCCAGCGCCATTCTCGACATCGACCGCGACGTCATCACCCGTATGCGTGCTAGCGAGTTCCCGGTCGACAACTTCGGCGCACCGCTGGCCGGCAGCCTGCTGCCGTGGATCGACAAGGCGATGGAGAGCGGCCAGAGCAAGGAGGAGTGGAAAGGCGGCGTCGAGACCAACAAGATTCTCGCCACCGGCGACAACCCGATTCCCATCGACGGCCTCTGCGTGCGCATCGGCGCGATGCGTTCGCACAGCCAGGCGTTCACCATCAAACTGAAGCAGAACGTGCCGCTCGACGAGATCGAGGATCGTCTGGCCAGGCACAACGACTGGGTCCAGGTCGTGCCCAACGACAAGGACGAGACGTTGAAGCATCTGACGCCGGCGGCCGTCAGCGGCACCCTGACGATCCCGGTGGGCCGCTTGCGCAAGCTGGCCATGGGCGGCGAATATCTCACCGCGTTCAGCGTCGGCGACCAGCTGCTGTGGGGCGCCGCCGAGCCGCTGAAGCGCATGCTCAAGATCCTCCGCGAACAATCCTGAGCATCACGCCGGCATGAGTTGCCCGAGCCCTGCCTGTGTCCACTGGCAGGGCTCTTTGCCATTCGGGCCATGATCTCGTCCTCAAGTTTATTCAGTCCTTGCCGATGAGTGAGTCGAGGCTTACTCCAATTCGTCGGCGAGGAAACCATGCGGCAACGGCTTACAACGATCACCGGCGGGCTCTGCCTGGTGCTGGCCTCTTCAGCCCACGCTCTCGGCATTGGCGATCCGCAGCAGGTATCCCCCCTCCATCGGCCGCTTCACGTGGTGCTGCCGCTGACCGATGGCAGCGGCCTCGAGGCCTCGCAGATATCGGTAGCCGTTGCCGACGACGCGGCTTACCGGCAATCAGGATTGTCTCGCAGCTCGCTGCTGGACACGCTATCGGTCAAGGTCGTGCGCCGTGAGGGTGATCTGGCACTGATTCTCGATAGCTCGCGCCGCGTGCGGGAGCCGTTCCTCGATCTGCTGCTGGTGGTGACTTGGCCGGGTGGGCAATGGCAGCGGGACGTGTCGCTGCTGTTCGATCCCGTCGGCTATGCCAGCTCGCAGCCATTGCTGAATGGCGATCGCGGCCTCGCGCCGGGATATCCGGTAGCGAAGAGCGTGGTGACGCAGGCCATGGCAATGCGGAACCCGGTCGACGGATCTGCCGACGACGCTGCATCGGCAACGAGCGGGTCGCCCGCCTGGCCCGGGCAAATCACCGTTCGGCCCGGCGACTCGCTATCCACCCTGGCAGCTTCGCTGTTGCCTCGATCCGGACTTGATCGCCAGCCGCTGATGCTGGCCCTGTACCAATCCAACCCCGATGCCTTTATCGATGGAGACATCGACCGGCTGCGGGCTGGCGTCAGGCTGGCGGTGCCTGCGATCGCGGCCGTGACCGATATCTCGCCAGGGGAGGCGGCATCCCGGCTCGATGAGCTCGCTCATCGGACCGACGACGGGCGCCCGATGATCGACATCGTGGGGCGCCGTGAGGCATTGGGGGCATCCGATACCGACCAGCTCGCCGCACTGACCCGGCAGATAGCCGACCTGACCGCGATGACCGAACGCCAACGCGCGACGATTGCTGCGTTGCAATCCGAGCGCGACGCGCTGCAGGGCGCGCTCGCGGCCGTCGCTGAGCCATCCAAGACGGCAACAAACGCAAACGCGAGCGACGGTGCCTCTGGACAGGAAGGCGTGCAGGGAGGCACGCCGGTCGTCAGTGCTGCCGCCATCGCGGCGGCTCAGGCTGCAACACCGCCGCCTTCCCGCGTGCAGTCGCCCGCCGGGACCCCCTCCGGCGAAAAGCCCGTAACGGCATCAACCGGACCGGCGCCCGCCGCGTCGCCTTCGTTATGGCAGCGGCTGCTGGGGCATCTCGACTGGATTGGCGGCGGAGTACTGATCGTCCTGCTGTTGCTGTGGATCTGGGAGCGACGCCGCCGTCGTGAAGTTCACGAAGTTGTCGAACCTGTCGATGAGCAGAGGGCGGAGGCCGTCGAGCCGTCCCCGCTCGAGGCCAGTCGCCAGGCCGCAGCATCGATGGCACCGCGCCGGCCGCTGCCGGAAGTGGATGTCGACTCGGTCTCGATCAGCCAGGCGGATATCTTCATGGCTTATGGACGCCATGCCGAGGCGCGCGACTGGCTGCGCCAGCAACTGGCCCAAAAAAAGAATGCGCAATTTCGCCTGGGGCTGTTGAGAGCGTTGGGCGAGTTGCGTGACATGGACGCGCTGGAACAGGCGCTCGCCGGCTTTGGTGACGACGCCACGCCCGAACAGCGCCGGGAAGGACAGGCTCTGGTCGATGACTATCGCGCCCGCTACGTCGAGGAGAGCTGGCAGGAGGCAACCGGCGAAACGGAAGCGGGGGGCGAGACGGTCGCGCAGGATACGGTGGAGGATGTCGACGCGCTGTTCGAGTCGCAGGCCGGCCGGGTCGAGTCCGGCGCGGTGCGTGCCGAGGCCGATAAGGTTCGTCCCGAGACCGATGAGGCTCGGCCCGATACCGGAGTTGCCGATGAACCCACCGTGCGGTCGGAAGCCTCGACTCCGGTTGAATCCGCTTCCCGGACCGATTCCATGTCGGTGCTGTTCGATGACGATATGACATCGTCCGCCGAGCCTTCGGCAACGTCGTCAGCCCTCGCTCATATCGACTACGAAGCCCCAAAGCTGGAACTGGACGCCGAGCGGAGCGTGATCGCATCGCCGGCGGATTCGGTATCCGCCTCGCTGGAGAGCGGGAACGAAGCGTCGTCGCTGACGATGCCGGACATCGATTTTTCCGCTCTGCCGTTGGAGCCGAAGAGCGAGATGGCACCCGACGACGGGGCCCGGGCGGGCATCCGCAGCGCTCGTCCCGAGGTGCCGGATGTCGTGTCGCCAGCGCGTGGCGGCGAGAGGCGTGGCACGCTGCGGGAAGTTCCTGCGGGATGGGATGTCGAGGAGGTGGAATTCGAACCGTCGCATCGGGATAATGGGCGCCCCTAACGACTTTGGGCTGCACAGGTTTCGATGGCGTTTTTCTCCCGGCAGGATGACAACCAGCCGCTCAGCGGTCGCTTGGCCCTTGGCGTCGAATATGACGGTACGCATTACTGCGGCTGGCAGCGGTTGCGCCATGCCGACTCGGTGCAGGGCGCGCTCGAGGCGGCACTGAGCAAGATCGCCGCCACGCCCGTGCGTGTGCTCTGCAGCGGCCGCACCGATAGTGGCGTCCATGCCACGCGCCAGATCGTTCACTTCGATGCGCCGGTAGTGCGTACCCAAAAAGCCTGGCTGTTCGGCGCCAATGCCCAGTTGCCGCGTGATATCGCGGTACGCTGGCTGACGCCGGTTTCCGGCGACTTCCACGCTCGCTTTTCGGCCCTGGCAAGACGTTACCGCTATGTCATCCTCAACCAGCCGACGCGCCCCGTGATGGAGCGTCACAACGTGACCTGGTGTCGCGAGCCGCTGGACGCGGAGCGCATGCATCGTGCCGCCCAGGCGCTGGTCGGGGAACATGATTTTTCCAGCTACCGCGCCGCCGGCTGTCAGTCGAAGGTGCCGATTCGCCATCTGCATTTCATCGACGTGCGCCGTTTCGGGCCGATCGTGATGATCGATGTGCAGGCCAACGCCTTTCTTCATCACATGATTCGCAACATCGCCGGCGTACTGATGGCGGTCGGCCGGGGAGACGAGGACGAAGCGTACCCCGAGCGACTGCTGGCGCTCAGGGATCGCAGGTCGGGCAACGTGACGGCGCCGGCCAGCGGTCTGCATTTCGTCGATGTGCGCTTCGACGAGCGCTTTGCGCTGCCGGAAGAACCGGTGGGGCCGCACCTGCTATCCTTTCTTGGTGAATGGACCGGTGAACGTGGCGAAATTCCGGATACGCTGCTGATGCGCCGCCGTCGCGTGTGGCCGAAATGGATCGATGATCAGGGCCGGGTAGTCGATCAGCCTCCCCAGGCCCGCTTGGAGACCACGTCATGAATCCCGTCAGAATCAAGATCTGCGGTTTGACCCGTCGTGAAGACATCGCGGCGGCCGTTGCCAGCGGGGCCGATGCGCTCGGCTTCGTGATGTGGCCGGGAAGCGCGCGCGCGCTTGATCTCGACACGCTCGCGTCGCTCAGCGCTTCGGTGTCGCCGTTCGTGACACGTGTGGGGCTGTTCGTCGACCCGAGCGTGGCCGATGTCGAGATGTGTCTGCCTTATCTCGACCTGCTACAGTTCCACGGTGACGAGTCGCCCGAGTTCTGCGCGCGTTTCGGCAAGCCCTGGATCAAGGCGCTGCGCATGCACGACGATATCGATCTGCAGGCGGCAGTCGACACCTACGCAGGCGCTGGCGCGCTGCTGCTCGACGCCTATCGCCCCGGCGTTCCCGGCGGCACGGGGGAAACCTTCGACTGGCAGCGTATCCCGGCGGGCCTGGCGAAACCCGTCATTCTCGCCGGCGGCCTGACGCCGGACAACGTCGCCGACGCCGTGGCGCGGGTGCGGCCCTATGCGGTCGATGTTTCCGGCGGCGTCGAAGCGATGCACGCTGCCGATACACCTTCCGCGGCGTTGGCGTCTGCGGTGGGCACGCGAAAGGGGATCAAGGATCCCTCTCGCATCCGCGCCTTCTGTGAACGCGTACAGGCGGCGAACGTTTCGCTCGCGCCGGTACCGTCCAGTGCCGATCCAGTCACGCCCCATTCATCCACCGCCACATCATGAGGGTCCCTTCGTGAGCCGATTCCACGATTTGACGCAACTGCCGGATGCTCGCGGCCACTTCGGTCCTTACGGTGGCCGCTTCGTTTCCGAGACCTTGAGTTTCGCGCTCGAGGAGCTCGAGAACATCTATGCGAGTCTCAAGAACGATCCCGAATTCCAGGCGGAGTTCGACAATGACCTGAAGCATTATGTCGGCCGGCCGTCGCCGCTCTACCACGCCGAGCGCTGGTCGCGCGAGATCGGTGGTGCGCAGATATGGCTCAAGCGCGAGGATCTGAACCACACTGGCGCGCACAAGGTGAACAACACCATCGGGCAGGCGCTGCTGGCCAAGAAGGCCGGCAAGCCGCGCGTGATCGCCGAGACCGGTGCCGGTCAGCACGGTGTCGCCACGGCGACGGTTGCCGCGCGGCTGGGTCTGAAATGCGAGATCTACATGGGCGCCGAGGATGTCGAGCGCCAGAAGCTGAACGTCTACCGCATGCATCTGCTGGGCGCCAAGGTGGTGCCGGTGGAGTCCGGCTCGCGCACGCTCAAGGATGCCATGAACGAGGCGCTGCGCGACTGGGTCACCAACGTCGACGACACCTTCTACATCATCGGTACGGTGGCGGGTCCGCACCCTTATCCGATGCTGGTACGCGATTTCAGTGCGGTGGTCGGCCGCGAGGCGCGTCGCCAGTCGCTCGAGCAGATCGGCCGGTTGCCGGACGCGCTGGTCGCCTGCGTCGGCGGCGGCTCCAACGCCATGGGCCTGTTCTATCCGTTCGTCGAGGATGACGATGTCGCCATGTATGGCGTCGAGGCTGGCGGCGAAGGCGTCGCCACCGGCCGCCACGCCGCGCCGCTGACCGCCAATGCGCCTCGCGGCGTGCTGCACGGCAACCGGACCTACCTGATGTCCGACGAGGGCGGGCAGGTCGCCGACACCCAGTCGATCTCCGCCGGTCTCGATTATCCCGGCGTCGGCCCCGAGCACGCGCTGTGGAAGGATGTCGGTCGCGTGCGCTACGTGGCGGCGGACGACAACGAGGTGCTGGCGGCCTTCCGTGAGCTGACGCTCGTCGAAGGCATCATGCCGGCGCTGGAGTCGTCGCATGCCCTGGCTCACGCCAAGAAGCTGGCGGGGGAGATGTCTCCGGAGCAGCATATCGTCGTCAACCTGTCCGGGCGTGGTGACAAGGATATCCATACCGTCGCCAAACTCGACGGAATCGAATTTTGATGGCCGGCGCCGGCAGAACGACGGCTGGCGACATGACTCGAGGGCGACATGAATCGTATTGAACACAACCGTATCGACCAGCGCTTTGCCGCACTGAAGGCTCAGGGCCGTACGGCGCTCATTCCCTATATCACCGCTGGCGACCCGGCCCCTGCGCACACGGTCGACTTCATGCATGCCTGCGTGGAAGCCGGCGCCGACGTGATCGAGCTGGGCGTGCCGTTCTCGGATCCGATGGCCGATGGTCCGGTCATCCAGAAGGCCTGCGAGCGGGCGCTGGTACACGGCACGCGATTGCAGCATGTGCTGGAGATGGTGGCGGAATTCCGCCAGCGGGACAGCGAAACTCCCGTGGTGCTGATGGGATATCTCAATCCCATCGAGCGGATGGGGTACGAGGTCTTCACGCGCCAGGCCCAGGCTTCCGGGGTCGATGGCGTGCTGGTGGTCGACATGCCCCCGGAGGAGGCGGGCGACAACGCCGCGCTGTTCGCGGAGCACGGCCTGCAGTCGATCTTCCTGCTGGCGCCGACGACCTCCGAGGCGCGCGCTCGCGCGATCTGCGAACACGGCGAGGGCTACCTCTACTACGTCTCTCTCAAGGGGGTGACCGGGGCCGCCACGCTGGACGCCGACGCCGTCGGCGAGCAGTTGAACAAGTTGCGCCGTATCACCGAGCTGCCGCTGTGCGTGGGCTTCGGCATCCGCGACGGGGCCACCGCAGCGGCCATCGGCCGTGTCGCCGATGGCGTGATCGTCGGCAGCGCCCTGGTCGGTCGCATCGCCGAGCATGCCGATGATCCGGCGTCCGTTCCCGCCGCGCTGAAATCAATTCTCGGCGAGATGCGCGAAGCGCTCGACCGGGAAGCGGTCGGCTGAGTCGCTGTCGTCGATTTGGTATCATTCAGCGTTTGCGGTTGTCGCGACAGCCGTTCGTCGCGGCTGGCGCCATTGTTTTCTATGTCGTCATTACTTTCTATTTAGGCAAATAGGGAATCGTTCCTGACATGAGCTGGCTAGACAAGATCGTCCCGTCGATGAGCCGCATCCAGCGCAACGACCGCCGCGCCAGCGTGCCGGACGGCCTGTGGCGCAAGTGCCCGAATTGTGAATCGGTGCTCTATCTTCCCGAGCTGGAGAAGCACCAGAACGTTTGTCCCAAATGTCAGCATCATCTGCGGCTGACCGCGCGCAAGCGTCTCAACTGGTTTCTCGATGCTGAAGGGCGTGAAGAGATCGCGGGCGACCTTCAGCCGAGCGATCGTCTCAAGTTCCGGGACTCCAAGAAGTACAAGGATCGCCTGGCATCGGCCCAGAAAGCGACCGACGAGAACGATGCGCTGATCGCCATGCGCGGCACGCTGGATGGTTTGCCCGTCGTCGCGGTGGCGTTCGAGTTCTCCTTCATGGGCGGCTCCATGGGCGCGGTGGTCGGTGAGAAGTTCGTCCGTGCCGCCACGCTGGCGCTGGAAGAAGAGATTCCGCTGATCTGCTTCGCTGCCTCCGGCGGCGCCCGCATGCAGGAAGCGCTGTTCTCGCTGATGCAGATGGCCAAGACCTCCGCGGCGCTGGAAAAGCTCAAGCTGGCCGGCGTGCCCTACATCTCCGTGCTCACCGATCCGGTCTTCGGCGGGGTTTCGGCGTCGCTGGCGATGCTGGGCGACCTCAACGTGGCCGAGCCCAATGCGCTGATCGGTTTTGCCGGCCCGCGCGTCATCGAGCAGACGGTGCGAGAGACACTGCCGGAAGGCTTCCAGCGCAGCGAGTTCCTGCTCGAACACGGCACCGTGGACATGATCATCCCGCGGCCTGAGATGCGTGAACGGTTGGGCAGCATTCTGCGCAAGCTGACGCACCAGCCGCCGGCCGGTCAGGTCGCGGATGAGAGTGCGGACTTCTCGCCGCTGGCCGACGAACCGGACGCGACCCAGGCACCCCGTTGAGGAACCGCTGATCCATGAGTGCCACCCTCAACGACTGGCTGGCGCGTCTCGAGCGCCAGCATCCGGTCGCCATCGACATGGGGCTCGAACGGGTGGCGGTCGTTGCCGCACGGCTGGGGTTGACGCAGGGTCCGATCGCGCAGCGGGTCGTGACCGTCGCCGGCACCAACGGCAAGGGCTCCACCGTGGCCATGCTCGAGCGCCTCGCTCGGGCTCATGGCCTGTCCACGGCCAGCTACACTTCGCCTCATCTGCTGCGCTACAACGAGCGGCTCTGCTTCGATGGTATCGCGGCCGACGACGCCACCCTGATCGCCGGATTCGAGCGCGTCGAATCGGCCCGCTTGGCCGGCGACCCCGTCAGTCTTACCTACTTCGAGGCCGGAACTCTGGCGGCACTGGTTGCGATCGCCGAGGTGCGCCCCCATCTGGCCATTCTCGAAGTCGGGCTCGGCGGTCGTCTGGATGCGGTCAACGTGATCGACAGCGATATTGCCGTCATCACCACCATCGCCCAGGATCATGCGGACTTTCTCGGCACCGACCTCGAAGTCATCGGATTCGAGAAGGCCGGCATTCTCCGCCAGGGGCGGCCGGCGGTGCTCGGCAGCCGCGCATTGCCGGTCAGTGTCTCGCAGCGCATCGGTGCCCTGGAGGTGCCCGCTTACTGGCTGGGGCGCGATTTCGATCATGAAGACGTCGATGGCAACCAGTGGCGCTGGCGGGGCCAAGGGGCGGAGGGGCTTCGCTATCAGCTCGATAGCTTGCCCGATCCGGGGTTGCCGCTCGACAATGCCGCCGTCGCGCTCCAGGTGCTCGGGCTGTGCGGCGTCGTGCCTCAACCTGCGAAATCCCGCCAGGCGATGTCCACCGTCGCGCTGGCGGGCCGACTGCAGTGGTTGGGGAACTGGTGTTTCGATGTGGCGCACAATCCCCATGCCGCGCATTATGTGGCAGCGAGACTGGCGCAGCGATCACCGGCGCCGCGTCGCCGTATCGGCCTGCTCGGCGTCCTGCAGGACAAGGATGCCGAGGCGCTGATCGAGGCGCTGGCTCCGGTAATCGATGTCTGGCTGCCGGTAGGGCTGGCAGGGCCGCGCGGTCGCTCGGGCGAGGCACTGGCCGAATCCATCATTGGCCGAGGCGGTGAGGTGCTGGCGACCGCTTCGTCGCCGGCAGCCGGCGTCGACTGGCTGGCATCACGCCTTGCGCCCGATGAAGAAGTGTTAGTATGCGGCTCGTTTCTGACCGTGGCCGGCGCGCTGGAAGCGCTGACGGCGCTGGCGGGCGACGAAGTGTAGTGAAGGCGATTGCCGGGATGATCGATCGGATGCCGGATCGTGCTCAAGGAAATCAAGGTGCTATCAAGGAGGTCAAGGTCCCATGAAGTACGGATGGCGTGAACGTATCAGCGGTGCGGTCATTCTCGTCGCATTGGGGGCCATTTTCCTGCCGATGCTTTTCGATGATCCCGAACCGCGTCAGCAGGAGCCGGGCCCGGTCATGGTCATCGAGCAACCGATCGGCGGTGGCGAAACCCGTCAGCGCATCATCGAATCGCCCGAACCGCCGGCATCGGTCGTCGCCAACGGCAATCAGGGTGCCGGCAGCATGAACACGAACGGGAGCAGCGCGGGTGACAACGCCGTGCCGGAGCCGGATACCCGCAGCCAGCTCGGCGCCGGCAGCGAGGATTCCTTCGGCCAGGGTGGCACGACCTCCGGCGACGACGGAGCCTCCGGCGGAGGCAGCGATCCGATCGCCGAGATCGCGCAGACGGAGCAGAGCCAGCCGCAGCCGCAACCGCGTCCGGCCGAACCGGAACCCTCGGCGCCGGTGCAATCCTCGTCGCAGCCGTCCTCCACGCAGCAGGCATCGGCACCCGAGCGCACTGCCGCCAGCAGCGATGGCGGCTGGGTCGTGCAGGTCGGCAGCTTCGGTCAGGCGGACAACGCGTCGCGCCTGACCGCCAAGCTCAAGGAGCAGGGCTTCGCAGCCTATTCGAAGCCGCGGGACAACAACCTGACCACGGTCTACGTTGGCCCGTTCTCGTCGTCGGATGCGGGCGAGAAGGCGCGCTCCGAGCTCAAGCAGGCCGCCAATATCCAGGGACTGCTGATTCGCAAACCGGGTAGCTGATGACTTTGACCTGGCTCGACTACGCTTTCCTGCTGGTATTGACGATATCGATGCTGGCAGGTTTCATGCGTGGCCTGGTGCGGGAGGCGCTGGGGCTCGGCGCCTGGATCGTGGCGCTGCTGGCGGCACGGATATTCGCCAAGCCGATCGCCGATCTGCTGGAACCCTACATCTCGCATCCTGATGCGCGGCTGGTACTGGGGTTCGTGCTGATCATCTTCGTGGTGGTGATGATCTGCGGATTCATCATCCGCCTGCTCAATGCGGCGATCGAGTGGGTCGGCATGGGATTCTTCAACCGCGTGGCCGGAGCGATCTTCGGTCTGGCCCGTGGCGGGGCGATCCTGGTGATCGTCACGGTCGTCATCGGCTTGACGCCGTTGGCCCAGCTGCAGGCCTGGCAGCAGGCGCAGCTGAGACCGTCGTTCGAGTCGTTGCGGACATGGGCGGTGGTTCAGCTGCAGAGCTGGGACGTCGACCCGTCCGCCGCCGAGGAGGCGATGCGGCACCTGCCGATGACGCTACCGGGGCGCGACGCTTCATCCAGCTCTTCATACAGTCAGGACGGGCAGGGGGTGACGATTCCCGCCCCTGTTCCGGCCGAAAAACCGGCGCCCTGAATGGGTGCGACCAAGCGAGGTAAGTCGGCATGTGCGGTATCGTAGGCCTCATGGCCAATGAAGCGGTCAATCAGTTGATCTATGACGCATTGACGGTCTTGCAGCACCGCGGACAGGATGCCGCCGGCATGATGACCTGGGATGAAGGTCGCTTTCTGCTGCGCAAGAACAACGGTCTGGTCCGGGACGTGTTCCATACGCGTCACATGAAGCGACTGAAGGGCAACCTGGGCATCGGCCATGTCCGCTACCCGACCGCCGGTACGGCGAGCGAGGCCGAATCCCAGCCGTTCTACGTCAATTCGCCCTACGGCATCACCCTGGCCCACAACGGCAACCTGACCAACTCCGATCAGCTCAAGCAGGAGCTGTTCTCCTCCGATCTGCGCCATATCAATACCAGCTCGGACTCCGAGGTGCTGCTCAACGTGTTCGCGCACGAACTGGGCAAGCAGGGGCTCTATCTGACGCCGGAAGACATCTTCGATGCGCTGCGCCGCGTTCACCGGCGCTGCAGCGGGGGGTACGCCGCCGTGTCGATCATCAACGGCTTCGGGCTGGTGGCGTTTCGCGACCCCCACGGCATTCGTCCGGTCGTCTATGGTACGCGCCAGACGCCCGAAGGCCAGGAAGTGATGATCGCCTCCGAGTCGGTGGCGCTCGATGTGGCCGGCTTCGAACTGGTGCGGGACCTGGCGCCGGGCGAGGCGATCTTCGTCGACATGGACAAGAACATCCATACGCAGATGTGCGCCGACAAGCCGCGGCTGACCCCGTGCATCTTCGAGCACGTCTATCTGGCGCGGCCCGACTCCATGCTCGACGGTGCCTATGTCTACGGCACCCGGATGCAGATGGGCCGCAAGCTGGGCGACCGCATCCAGCGCGAGTGGCCGGACCACGACATCGACGTGGTGATCCCGATTCCCGATACCTCCCGGACCACGGCGCTGGAACTGGCCCAGCACATCGGCGTGACGTTCCGCGAAGGCTTCATGAAGAACCGCTACATCGGCCGGACGTTCATCATGCCCGGGCAGACCCAGCGCAAGAAGTCGGTCCGCCAGAAGCTCAACGCCATCGCCAGCGAGTTCGAAGGCAAGAACGTGATGCTGGTGGACGACTCGATCGTGCGCGGGACGACCTGCAAGCAGATCATCCAGATGGCCCGCGATGCCGGCGCCAACAAGGTCTACTTCGCCTCCGCCGCGCCGGCCGTGCGCTATCCCAACGTCTACGGTATCGACATGCCGGTCGCCACCGAACTGGTCGCTCATGGCCGCACCGATGCCGAAGTGGGCGAGCTGATCGGCGCCGACCGGCTGATCTATCAGGATCTCGAGGATCTCAAGGCGGCCTGTCGCGAGGTCAACCCGGCGCTGGACGATTTCGACTGTTCGGTATTCGACGGCAACTACGTCACGGGCGATGTCGACGAGGAGTATTTCACGGCGCTGGAAGCGGCGCGTAACGATGCTGCCAAGTCCGGTCGCGAGAGCCTCAACGCCGTCGTCGATCTGCACAACGACAGTGAGGACGATTGATCGCCAGGGCGATCGAACCTGAGTCCGGCCGCATGTGCCGGGCTCTCACGGGATCTTGGAAACCTCTGATTAACTATTCCGCTGGGCAATACGGTGCTAAAAATCAACTCAAAATGCTCATTTACACCCTCGTAAACTCCGCTGTTTCGTTGATTTTTGCCTTGTCTTGCCTGCGCTCATGACGTTAATCGGAGGCTCCCTTGTTTTTCAGGAGCTGAAGGATGAGTTTTGACGACGCCCCCACGCCGGGGTTGGAAACACCGGGTCTGGAGGCATCGGGCCTGGAAACGTTAGGCCTGGAGACGCTGGCGATTCGTGCGGGGCATGAGCGCACCCACGAGCAGGAACACGGCGAGCCGATTTTCCCGACCTCCAGCTTCGTCTACGGCAGTGCGGCGGAAGCGGCGCGCAAGTTCAAGGGCGAGGAGCCGGGCAACGTCTACTCCCGCTTCACCAACCCGACGGTGCGCAATTTCGAGCGGCGTCTGGCGGCGCTCGAGGGCGGCGAGCGCTGCGTCGCCACCAGCTCCGGCATGGCAGCGATTCTCTCCACCGTGCTGGCGTTGCTCAAGGCCGGCGACGAGGTGATCGTCTCGCGTTCGGTGTTCGGCTCGACCATCGCGCTGTTCGACAAGTACCTGGCCAAGTTCGGCGTCGTCCCGCGCTATGTCGAGCTCAACGACCTGGCGCAGTGGGAAGCGGCCATCACGCCGAAGACCAGACTGCTGTTCGCCGAAACGCCCTCGAATCCGCTCAACGAGCTGGTCGATATCGCGGCGCTGTCCGAACTGGCGCATCGTCACGGCGCTTTGCTGGCGATCGATAACTGCTTTCTGACCCCGGCGCTGCAGCGGCCGCTGGACCTGGGCGCGGATCTGGTGATTCACTCCGCCACCAAATATCTCGATGGTCAGGGCCGGGCGATCGGCGGTGCCGTGGTCGGGCGCGATGCGGAGCTCGAACAGCTCTACGGCGTGGTGCGTACCTGCGGGCCCTGCATGAGCCCGTTCAACGCCTGGATCTTCCTCAAGGGGCTGGAAACGCTCAGCCTGCGCATGCAGGCACACAGCCGCAACGCGCAGGCCATGGCGGAATGGCTCGAGTCCCAGCCCGCCATCGAGCGCGTCTATTACAGCGGACTCGAGAGTCACCCGCAGCATGCGCTGGCCAAGCACCAGCAGCAGGGGTTCGGTGCGGTCATGGGGGTCGAGGTGAAGGGCGGCCAGGAGGCTGCGTGGAAGGTCATCGACAATACGCGATTGATGTCGATCACCGGCAACCTGGGCGACGTCAAGACGACGATCACTCACCCTGGTACCACCACCCATGGCCGTCTCACCGACGAACAGCGCGCTTCTGCCGGCATCCGTGATGGCTTGATTCGCATCGCCGTCGGGCTGGAAACGCTGGACGATCTCAAGGTCGATCTCGAACGAGGTCTGACTCTGCTCTAGCCAACGGCTCCCTCGCTTCGAAAAGCTCTGGCGGCATCGTCAGAGCTTTTTTATTGGGTGATCTCCCGTCGGCTACCCATGGGCTTTGAAGATATCCCGATACTCGCTATGGCATGCCATGGCGAGGGTATTGATACATGTTCCCCGCGTATTGTTTCCTCTTCGTCACCAATCGTTTTCCGGAGACTCATCTAGCTTCCTGCCCGCCAGGCCGTATGCTGAGCGAATGACAACGAGAGAACGTGCCGTGTGGGAAATACGCGATCGGGTTGGGGTTGGGTCAGCATCGTCATTCACTGGGCGAGCGCGCTGGCGGTTTTCGGCCTGTTCGCGCTGGGCTGGTGGATGACCGGGCTGGGCTATTACGATCACTGGTATCACCTGGCGCCGTGGTGGCATAAATCGATCGGCATCGTGGTGCTGCTGGTCAGCGTCTTCCGGGTCGTCTGGCGGCTGGCGCAGCCGACGCCGGCCGCCCATGGCAAGCCGCTGGAGCAACGGGCGGCGCATGTCGGGCACGGGCTGATCTATGCGCTGATGTTCGTGGTGATGATCTCCGGCTATCTGATTTCCACGGCGGAAGGCGAGGGGATCAGCGTCTTCGGCTGGTTCACCGTGCCGGCGCTGGTCTCGGGGCTACCGGATCAGGCCGTGCTGGCAGGCGACGTCCACTGGTACGCGGCCTGGGCGCTGGTCATTCTGGCGGTCGGCCACGGGCTGGCAGCGTTCAAGCATCACTGGGTGGATCGCCAGGATACGCTGACCCGCATGTTGACCTCCCGTGCGGCCAGACACCGCTGAGGATTTCATTTCCGGCCCTGGCCGTCGGCTGCCGTCGCCAGGGCCGGACCGTTTGGCAAGATGACTCAAACCGCTTCGAGGAGCATGACGATGTTGAAGAAGACCGCACTGGCGACGCTGATCGCCGCCGCTTCGGCAATGCCGCTGGCCCAGGCACAGGCCGCCGACTACCAGATCGACACCGAAGGTCAGCACGCCTTCATCCAGTTCAAGATCAGCCATCTGGGGTATTCGTACATTCTGGGTGACTTCAAGTCGTTCGAGGGGGGCTTCAGCTACGATCCCGAGTCGCCGGACGACGCCAGCGTCAATGTCACCGTGGATGTGAACAGCCTGGAAACCAACCACGCCGAGCGCAACAAGCACATTCTGAGCGGTGACTTCCTCGACGCCAGCAAATTCCCGCAGGCGACGTTCAAGTCCACCGGCTTCGATGTCGACGACGATGGTGACGAGGCCGAGATGACCGGCGAGCTGACGATCCATGGCGTCACCAAGTCGGTGACGTTCGAGGTCGATCATATCGGTGGCGGCGACGACCCGTGGGGCGGCTACCGTCAGGGTTTCGAGGCAACGACGGAGCTCAACCTGGCCGACTTCGATATCGACATGAGCGCTTTCCCCGAGTCGATGCGTACACTGGAACTCTACGTGGTGCTGGAAGGCATCCGCCAGTAACGAGGCTCGGGCCATGAGGCTCGTCTGAAGAAAGCGGTTCGATAGACGCGATCCCGGCCCTGGCGCCGGGATCGCGCATTATGGGGCATCGATTTCGGCGCAGCCGTACAGCCGGCCGGCGGGGGCAATATCTCGCGGCTACGCGTTGCCCAGGTAGTGCGCCACCTCGCGGCGGTCTCGGCGATGCTTCCAGCGCCGGACCCAGCGGCCGCGACACCATAGCGGGCCGCGCCAGGCGATATCGCGGAGATCGCCTAGATTGAGCGCCTTCCAGCGTTCGAATTGATCGTGGCGCAGCGTTCGGGACTCGCCACTGAGCGTCTGATCCAGCGATTCCAGCAGCAGCGCCGCTCGCTCGCGTGTCGTCAGCGGACGATCATGAGCGGGTGGTGTCTCCCGGGCCAGGAACAGTCGCGAATCCTCACGGCTGCGTAGCATCGTGTCGACATCGAAGTGGCCTGCCTCGTCAGGTGTCAGATCGAAGAGAGCCTGTGTCGGTGAAGGCCGCAGATGATCGGTAACCAGCAGCAGATCGGCATCGACCGCGCTGCCATCGTCCAGTATCAATTGATGGCGATCGTAGCGGGCCGCCGTCGCGACCAGTTCCAGGCGCAGCCCTCGACGAAGTAGCCGCTGCGTCAGCCAGCGATTGGCCCGCAGGCAAGCACCGGGTAGTGGGCGGCGGTCGTTACCGATCAGGGCGACCGGAAGTCGGCGGCCGTAGCGTTCACCCAGCGCCAGCAGGTTGGCTGCGAGTTCGACACCGGTAGGGCCGCCACCGATGACGGCGATGGCGGGGAGCGTGCCCGTAGCGCTGGCGAGCCGGGTTTCCAGCTGCTGGCGGAGTTGCCAGAGATCGTCGGGGGCGGGGGTAAATACGCCTTTGGCATGATAGAAGCCGGGAAGGGCATGTTCATCGACGACAGGCGGCAGATCGAGCGACAGCCAGTCGTAATCGAGCTGTTGGCCGCCACCGAGCGTGATCCGACGTTTCTGGCGCTCGACCCGGGTCACCTCGGCGCGAACATGGGCGCCGCCGTGGGCGACGATTCGATCGGCCGGCAGGCGAACGTCTTCGTGCTGCCACTCGCCGCCCAGCATTCCGCCAAGCCAATCCGAAAAGGCGAAGTCCTGCTGGGTCACCAGTGTGACGCGAGCGCCATGTCGAATGAGGCGCTCGGCGTGAGCGGCAATGTGGAGATGGGAGTCACCATTGCCGACGAGTACCAGATGCTGGCCGTCGGACTGGTTGTCAAAGGCGCTCGGCTGGGTATTGGGCATGCCTCGATCCGGGCAGAAAGTCGAACTTCAGTCTAGCATGGGCTGGGGGCGGGACTTGAAGAGACCGTTTTTCATCCGCAGTGTCTTACTGTTCGACTGTCGGTCCCGATCGACTTTTTACATCAAGGAGAAAGCATTCATGGCACGTCATATTCTGCCGCAACCCGGTCTGGGAACGTATCGTCTCAAGGAGCAGGCAGTGATCGACTCGGTGACGTCCGCCCTCGAGCTCGGCTATCGCCACCTCGACAGCGCTCAGATGTACGAAAACGAAGTCGCGGTGGGCAAGGCGATTCGCCAGAGCGGCATCGCGCGTGACGAGCTGTTCGTCACTACCAAGATCTGGTGGGACAAGCTCGAACCAAAGCAGTTGACCGCAGCCATCGAGCAGAGCCTCGAGAACTTCGGTCTCGACCGGCTCGATCTGGTGCTGATCCATTGGCCGTCCCCCGACGGCGAGGTGCCGATGGCCGATACCATCGGTGCGCTGGATGCGGCGCGTGCCCGCGGGCTCACCAGGTATATCGGCGTATCCAATTTCACCATCGGCCAGATCGACGAGGTGCTGGCATTGCCGGGCGGCGAAAACGTCGTGACCAACCAGATCGAGGTGCATCCCTTCCTCGCCAATCGCAAGCTGGTCGAACACTGTCAGTCCAAGGGGCTGGAAGTGACGGCCTACATGCCGCTGGCGGTGGGCAAGGTGATGGACGACCCGGTACTTAAGCGCATCGCGCAGGCCCATGATGCCTCCCCGGCGCAGATTGCGCTGGCCTGGATCGCGGCACGCGACATCATCGTGATTCCTTCCTCGACCAAGCCGGCCAACCAGAAATCGAACCTCGAGGCGATGAACATTCGCCTGAGCGACGACGAGATCGAGCAAATCAACCGCCTCGATCGCGGCGACCGTCAAGCCAATCCCTCGTTTGCCCCTCGCTGGGACGAGTGACGCCTGCCCCTGACTGACCCCTGGGTTCCTGACTCCACAGGTCAACGAGCACAAGCGCCGGTTGCCCGTCTCGGACGGGCAACCGGCCTGAACCTTGCGATACGATGCCGAAATTCGATCCCGGCGAATTTTTGCCGAGCCCGCGGGTCAAAGCGTTACCGTTTCAAGAGGATCAGCAATGCGTACACGGATGATGAAAAAGGCAGTGGTATCGGGCCTGGGTGCCGGCTTGGTGGCGGGCCTGCTGGCGCTGCCGGCCTGGGCTCAGGACGCCTCGGTCATGGAAGAGGAGTCGACGCCGGCGGAAAGCTCGGGGCTGAACGTGAAACAGGATAGCGGTGAGCCGCAGGCTCCTGCCAATGCCTCTCAGGTCGATCACGAATCGATCGAGAAATCGGGCGGCGTCGGACAGAAGAATGCCGGCTTCACCGATGGCGGCGCACAGACCCCGGTCGATCAGCGGCCCAATGCGTTGAGTTTCGACCAGCTGGATGTCGACGGTAGCGGCGTCATCGACGAGGACGAAGCGGTCAGCGCCGAGCAGCAGACGATGTTCCAGCAACTCAACGAGGCGGACGCCGGTGGCGTGACCCGGGAACGCTTCGAGCAGGCCATGGGATCGGATACGCTGTCCGAGTGATATTCAACGTCGTATCGACCATATCGTCGTGATCGTGACGTGCCTGCTTATCCAACGAAGAAAACCTTAGATCCAACGAAAAAACCCCGGTCAGACCGGGGTTTTCGACTGGCCATAATGCCAGGTTCAGTCGACGACGGCAGCGATCGCCTTGGCCACGTAGGGCAGGTTCTCGCTGGTGAAGCCGGCGACGTTGGCGCGGCCGGAGCCCACCATGTAGATGCTGAACTCGTCGCGCAGGCGCTTGACCTGTTCCGTGGAAAGGCCGGTGTAGGAGAACATGCCGCGCTGTTCCGCCACGTGGGCGAAGCGCTGATCCAGCCCATAGGGCTTGAGCGAATCGACCAGGTCGCGACGCAGAGAATTGATGCGATCGCACATCTCGGTCAGTTCGCTCTTCCAGAGCTGGGTCAGCTCTTCGGATTCGAGAATGTCGATCACGATGGCGGCGCCGTGCGACGGGGGCGTGGAGTAGTTCTCGCGGGCGACGATCGCCATCTGCGAGCGCACGTTCTCCATCTGCTCGGCCGTTTTGGCGATGACGATCAGACAGCCGGTGCGTTCGCGATAGAGGCCGAAGTTCTTCGAGCAGGAACTGGTGATCAGCATCTCGTCGAGATTCTCGGCCAGCAGGCGCACGCCAAAGGCATCGACGTCCAGGCCATCGCCGAACCCCTGATAGGCGAAATCGACCAGCGGCAGCAGGCCGCGCTCCTGAACCACGGCCAGTACCTGGCGCCACTGATCCTGGTTCAGGTCGAAGCCGGACGGGTTGTGGCAGCAGGCATGCAGCAGCACGACATCGCCCTGCGGGATCTGCTTGAGCGCGGCCAACATGCCGTCGAAGTCGAGACGGTTGTCGCTGTCGACGTACGGATAACGCTGAATCGGGATCTCGGCGCCTTCGAAGATGCCGATGTGATTCGGCCAGGTCGGGTTGGAGAGCCAGATGCTCTTGCCCGGCAACTGGGTGCGGATGAAGTCCGCCGCCAGGCGCAGAGCGCCCGTGCCGCCCGGCGACTGGGTGGCGCTGGCCCGGTTGGCGGCCAGTACCGGCGAGCCGGCACCCAGCACCAGCGGAAGAATCGCCTTGCCGTAGCGGGGATCACCGTGAGAGCCGATGTAGCTCTTGGTCTTCTCGCTTTCCAGCAGACGCGCCTCGGCCTGTTTTACGGCCCGCATGATCGGCGTATTGCCATTCGGATCCCGATAGACGCCGACGCCCAGGTCGACCTTCTGCGGGTTGGAATCCTGATTATAAGCTTCGATCAGCCCGAGGATGGCATCCCCGGGGACGCGCTCGATCTTCTCAAACATTAGCGTGCACTACCTCGCTATTTCTGGGGACCATGACGATCTTTCGACAACTCATGGCATGATGCCACTGCCTATGGCGATCCGCCACTCGGGCCGGGCCGGCTCCTGCGAACGTTTGCTGGAAGCCCACGACTATTCGAAGCCCACCACCTCGTGCGGCACGTAGGGGGCTTCCAGCGCTTCGATTTCATCCGCCGTCAGCGTGATCTCCAGCGCGCCCAGCGCCTGGTCCAGATGATGCGATTTGCTGGCGCCGATGATCGGCGCGGTGATGCCCGGCTTCTGCAGCACCCAGGCCAGCGCGATCTGGGCGGGAGAGACGTTGCGTGACTGGGCGACCTGTTGCAGCGCTTCGATCACAGGCGCGTCCCGCTCGAGCCCCAGCTTCCAGTTGCGCATCTGCTCGTCGCTCTTGGCACGCGTGGTACTGCCTTCGCTGCCCACCGGCTTGCTGCCGGCGAGAATGCCGCGGGCCAGCGGGCTCCAGGGAATGACGCCCACGCCCTGATCCAGACACTGCGGGATCATCTCGCGCTCTTCCTCGCGATAGATCAGATTGACCATCGGCTGCATGGTCGCGAATTTCGTCCAGCCGTTGCGTTCGGCGACATGCTGGGCCTTGGCGAACTGCCAGGCATGCATGCTGGAAGCGCCGATATAGCGCGCCTTGCCCGCCTTGACGACCTCGTGGAGCGCTTCCATGGTCTCTTCGATCGGCGTGTCGTAATCCCAGCGATGGGTCTGGTAGAGATCGACGTAATCCATCCCCAGGCGCTCGAGCGAGGCATCGATGGCGTGGTGAATGTGCTTGCGCGACAGCCCGCGCTCGTTGGGGGACTTGTTGCCGGTGGGGTTGTAGACCTTGGTCGCCAGCACGACCTCCTCCCGGCGCGCGAAATCCCTGAGCGCCTTGCCCACGACGCGCTCCGATTCGCCGTCGGAGTACATGTCGGCGGTATCGAAGAAATTGATGCCGGCATCCAGCGCCTGCTGGATGAAAGGGCGGCTCTGGGCATCGTCCAGCACCCAGTCCCGCCACTGCGGCGTGCCGTAGGTCATGGTGCCGAGGCACAGCGGGGAAACCTTGAGGCCGGTACGGCCGAGACGACGGTAATTCATGAAATTCTCCCGATGACGCGTAAATAAATAAAGGGCGTTCCTTACCATAGCATTCAATGACGGTATCGTTACCCGGATCGCCATGACCCGGCAGACCAACCTTGGCATAATGCGGCGCTTTCCCTCGTTGTTCCCCGTCTGGAGTCGACATGACCGCCTGGAACAAGCTGCTGGTCGCGACGACGCGGCTGCTGGATCTACATGACAGCGCCCACGAGCCGGGCTCGCCTTTCGTGCAGGTGACGCAGGAGCAGCGCCGCGGCCTGCGCGACGGCTACTGGCTCGACCTGGGCTGCCTGCTGCTGGACTATCTGCTGGAGGTGGATTTCGCCACCAACAGCGCCTTCGTCACCCAACGCCGCTGTCTGGCCCACCTGCGCGGGGATTATCCCGACCTGCCCGCCGATGACCTGAGTTTCGTCATCAACCTGCTGGCGACGCCCAGCGAGATTCACTATCGCGAATGGCAGGCGAGCCGCGACGACAGGGAGGAATCCGATGACGACGACGCAGCGCCGGGCATGCGCGGCGGCCGCAGCACCAAGCGCACCGCGCTGATCGAGAAGCAGGGCCAGACCGGCCAGGTCAGGCTGACGCCCAGCGGCCGCCAGGCGGTCACCCTGGCGAGCCAGATCGAAGACCTGCTCTACTCCGAGTACGATGCCGCCAAGGTCGTCGCCGCGCTCTCCCGCGGGGACTACGCCCGCGTACCCGACATCACTCAGCAGATCCTGATGGCGATTCGCGCGCTGACCCAGGAGCTGCGGCGGGTGCGCGAGAACCCCACTCATGAAGGCAAGCTCGCCGCCCTGATGGACAACGAGCGCCACTATCACAACGCCCTGAGCACGATTCAGAGCACCTTGCTCAGCGCCCGCGCGCAGCTCGCCACGCCCGCCCTGATCGCCCAGTTCGACAGCTGGGCCGAGCGCCAGGAAGAGGAGTGGGACCTGCGGATGCTTTCCGGCGCCATCGGCCGTGTGCTGAATGCCATCGAAAACCTGTCGCGGCGGCTTTCCGAACTGTTGTCGGACATCGCCGAGGGCCGGATCCAGTCCATGGGCGTGATCGATTTCGCCGGGCTGGCGCACCGATTGCTGGTCTCGCCGCCGCCCCGGCGCCTGCAGGAAGCGGTCGTCGCGCGGATGATGCCGCTGGGAACGGAAGTGGTGATGCCTCGCGTCGAAACGCTGCTGCCGCTGGTCGAAACCCGCCGCGCCGAGCGCAGCGGGGCGGCGCTGGTCTTCGACGAGACGCGTGACAAGCCCAGCGCCGATCCGCTGCTGGCGCGCTACCTCAAGGCCCGTGGCCCGGCGCTGCGCCAGCGTCTGCGTCAGGCGCCGCTGTCGCTGCCCGACGCGCTCAGCGAAGGCTGGCACCACTTCGAGGTCGGGGCGGATTCGGCCAACGCCGAAACCCTGGATTGCCTGCCGCAACTGCTCAACACCTTCGTCGATACCCAACTGCTCGATACCCGGCTCAGCGTCGGGATCGACGAGACCCCCTTTTCGATCGATCTCCCCGACGGTCGGCGCATCGAAGGCGCCGTCACGCCCTCGCTGCGTCTGCTCGAGACGACGACAGAAGAACAGGAAGTCTGACAAATGAACATGATGGAAATGGGCGAAGTCGTCGCGTATCTGTTGCGCTACCGCACTGCCGAACGCGTGCCCAGCGGCGGCCGCAAGCGCCGTGCGGCACGCGAAGGCCAGCTCTCCGAGCGCGATGTCTGCGCGCTGATCGACGACGCCCAGGAGAACGAGCGCGAGGCGCTGCGGGACTTTCTCGCCGGGCAGGGGCTGCGTCTCAAGGCGTTCGAGTCCGGCGACTATCCCGGTATCGCACCGGGCTCGCGTTTCTTCGCGCTATTGCCCGATCCGGAGCTCGAGCAGCCGCCGCTCTACACCCGCGAGCCGGTGTTCGAGGCACTCAAGCTGCGCCAGGAGAGCCGCACCGAGCTGGCGCTGTGGTACCTGCAGCTGTGGCTTCTGCTGCATACGCTGATCTATACCCGCCTGAACCGCGCGCTGTCCGACGTCAGCCGCTACCAGGAGGCGACCTTCACGCCCCGCGAGCTGGTGGAACTGGTTCGCGATCAACTCGAGACGCTGCGGGGGCTGGGAGATCGCGCGCCGGAGAACAGTCGCGTCCTGCTCGACGAGCGGGGTGAGGACATTCCCCGGCGGGTGAAGGCCTTCATCGATCTGCTGGCCCGTGCCGGCCATCTCGATATGGTGCGCGAGGCCGGCGACGAGGATGTCTGGCAGCAGACGCTGCTCGGGGCGCTGGAAGCCGAACAGATCGGCGTGCACCACCTGACGCATCTGATAGAGCTGACCTCGGCCCAGGAGGACGCCGCTTCGATGCCTCGGGCCGACGTCGAGGACGAAGCGCCGGACGGCACGGAAGTCGACGAGGAGATCCTCGAAACGGCCATGCCGGCCGAGAACGAGGCGCACTCGGAAGCCGACCTGTTCGAGACGGATCGAGCCGACACCGATGCCGACGAGTCGGCCGGGGAATCGACATCCGATGCCACGAGCCAATTCATGGACGAGCCTGGGGAGAATCGCCGGTGAGCGTCATCAACCGTATCGAAATCGCCAACCTTCTCAACAAGCACGGTGATATCGCCTCGCCCTGGGAAGCCAAGATGCGCCACCTGCTGCTCGACCTGCGCGGTCAGTCGAGCGCGGTGAGCATGGAGAACGGCTTCGGCAAGACCACCATGGCCGAAGCGCTGATCGGCATGCTCTCGCGGGATCGGCAGTTGCTGACGCGCACCCGGCGCAAGTGCTCGCCGTCGAAGGTCAACGGAGAGGGTCGCAGCTGGACCCACCTGCGCGTCGAATTCCGCGCCCAGGGGGGTGATGCCCAGCAGGAAGACATGCTCGCGGCGGCCGGAGAAGAGGTCGCCGGCGAGACCTTCGTCTTCGGCATGTACGGCTACAGCGATGGCAGCGGGCTTACGTTCTATCACTACCCGGGCAAGCTGGCCGACGTGCCGGTGCATCACATTACCCGCGACGGCAAGCTGGCGCTCTACGCCAATGCCGATTTCCAGAGCATGCTGCGCAATCATGGCGCCACACGAGCCCACAACCGCGAAGAGTGGCTGGAAGCGGTGGGCGCGCACATCTCCCGGCGCGAGCTGGCGCAGCTGGCGGCGTTCCAGAAGGAGGGCGGCGCCGACAAGAGTCAGATCTTCAACGCGATCAAGCCGCGTGCCGGCGAGAAGGCCGATCAGGCATTCTTTTACGAAGTGCTGGCACCGCAGATTCTCTCCGGCGCCACCCGCGGCGAGACCGATGAAGAAGAAGAGCTGATCGAAGACGTCATCCTGCACTCGGGGACGCGCATCACCGAGCTGCGCCATCGCCTCGCCGAAGCCGAGAGCGATCAGCAGCGCGCCGACGAGAAGGTCGAACGGTTGGCATCGCTCGACCAGGAGGGCGAGGCGCTGCTCGAAGCGCGCAGCCAGCTCGTCATGCAGGATGCGGCACTACTGGAGGCCGAGCGTCTGCTGGGGAGCCAGGCGCTGGCGCCGCTGCCCGGCCTGCCGGGTCGTGGCGCTAACCGCGATGATAATGGTCGCGACAACAATGTTCGCAACGACAATGACCACGACGAAACGAACAAGGAGATCACCGAGGCCGTGGCAGGCCTCGCCTGGGCGATCGGCGATACCGAGCGGCCGCGGGTTTCCACCTGGCTGCTGGCGAAGCTCTCGCACCAGGCGGAGCGCAGCGTGCGTCAGGCGCTTTCCGAACGCGGGGCGCGGGTCGACACCCATCGCCGGCTCGTTCATCTGCCGACGGCCGGCTGGATCGGCGGGCGCGATATCGGTCATGTCGCGTTCGATCAGGCGCGTGCCTGGCTCGCCGACAGCCATGCCTTCAACGACGACGCCGCGCGCTATCGGGCGCTCGGCTTGCTCGAGGATGCCGCCGAAGCGTTCGAAGGGCTGGACGGCAACCGCTTCCGGGAGGAGGTGATCGCCGACCGCGAGTATCGTCGGTCGCTGCGTCTCGATGCCGAACAGCTCGACGAGGAGATGGAGCGGCTGGAGCAGGAGCGCGAACAGCTCGAATCGCGCCAGCGCGACTTCATCGACAATCAGAGCGTCTATACCCAGGCGCTGGCCGAGGGTCTCTTCAGCGAGGCCGAGCTCGAATCACCTGAGACCACGCGTGAAGAGGCACAGTCGGCGCTCGCCGAAGCGCGCAAGGCGCACGCCGATCATCTCGGCCGGCTGGGCGAACTCAAGCAGCCGGCGCAGTGGCACGAGGCATTCGTTCGCGAACATCCCGACACGAACCCGGGCGAGCTGCTGGCGCTGAAGACCGAGCGGCAGGAGACGCTGGAAGCCCAGCTCGCCGAGTGGAACGACGAGTGGACCGCGCTCGACGAGCAGCGCAATTCGCTGCGGGAAACCCTGCAGGCCCGCCGCGAGCAGCGCCAGCGCCTGGAAGGCGAACTGGGGCCGCTGCAGGCCGGCCGCGAAGCCTGGCAGACGTTCGTAGAAGGCTGGCCGGATGCCTCCGCGATCGGCTTCTGGAGCGAGCGCAAGAACGTGCTGGCGGAACTCGAACAGACGCTGGCCCAGGCGCGGCGGGAGAGCGACGATGCTGCCGCGCGGCTGGATCGGCTGACGCCGCTGGCGGATTCCAGCGAGCGCTACCGGCACTGGCATGGCGACGCCTCGCCGGTACATCTGCGCGATACGCTCTATCGCCAGTCCCGCGAGTGTCAGGACCAGCTGCATCGCATCGCACAGGAGTCCGCCCAGTTCGCGGCGCTGGATCAAGCCTATCGCCAGTTCCGTGAACTCGGCGGTGACGCCGCTCCCCAGGCCTGGCTGAAGGATGCCAAGGCGCGTTATCCACGTCTGCTGCGCGAGGCCGAGACGCTGGCCGAGACGATCGAGGCCCGCGAGCGCTATTTGGAGAGCCTCAGCGGCGATCCGCTGGCGCGACAGGCGGCGGAAGCCCAGGCGCATCAACTGCTGGAGGCCCGCGAGATCGGCTTCCGCGCGCTGCACGAGGTGCTCTCCGGCGGCGACGCCGACGACGAACGGTGTCGCGAGTGGCTGGCGCAGGCCGCCGGCCAGTTGTTCGCGCCGGTAGTCGAGGGCATCGATGCGGCGCGGCAAGCCTCCCAGTGCCTGATCGATGCCGGCTGCGGCGTGCCGGTGCTGGAAACCGGACGCCTGCTGGCGCTTCTGGAGCGGGGCGAGCTGCCGCTGGGGGCGGTACAGGGCGTCGAGACGCTGGCGGTGAAGGCGGCGCTGGACCCGGCCTTTCTCACGGCGCTGCGTGAAGAGACCCAGCAGCGGCTCGAGATCGATCGGCAACGCCAGCAGGCGCTGACGGAAGAGATATCCCGACTCGATCCTCACGGCGAGCGTTTCCGTCTGGCCCTGCAGGCGGCGGAAGCGCTGGAGCAAGAGGCCGAGTTGCGCCTGGCCGCGCTGGAAACGCAGCGCATGGAGACAGAAGCGGAGCAGGAGGCACTGACGCCTCGGCTGAGCGAAGCGGCGCTGAAATCGATCGATGATTACCAGCGATATCTGGAAGAGGGCGGCGAGCGGGCGCTGGACGAGGCCCGCGAGGCGCGCGAACTGGCCGTGGAAAGGCTCGAAACGCTGCAGCCGCAGCGTGAACAGGCGGCCCGCGAGCTCGAGACGCATGGCAGCAACTGGCTGGCGGCGGAACGCTTCGCCGAGGCCGGCGGGGTCGAGCGTCTGCGCGAAATCGATGCCAGCCTGGAGGCGTTGACCGAAGAGATCGCCGAGCTGGACGAGCGCGTCGCCGAGCTGACGCTGCGCAGCGAGGAGCTCGACGAGCGGCGCAGCCAATGCCGCGAGCAACTGAGCGGGCTGTTCGCCGACGGCGAGCGCGAGCGTCTGCGTCGTCTGGATCGGTTCGTTGCCGAGGGCGGCCCGGCATTCATGGATCAGGCCGAAGCGCGGGAAGCGGAGCTGACCGCGGCACTGGCTCAGGCCAGCCGGCGTGCCGATTTCGATTTCGCCCGCATTCGCGCCTTCCTTCAGGTACGTGACGAAAAAGGCGGCAATCGCACCCTCGAGCGGGATATCGGCCGAGTGAAACAGTCGCTCAACGATACGCGCGACAAGCGCAAGCGCAATACCCGCGAACAGAGCGAGATCGACTCGCGCCTCGCTCGCCACCAGCAGGCACTCAACGTGACCGATCAGTTGGCGGTGGCTTGGCTCGAAGTGCTGCGGCAGCTGCCGGAAGGCTGGTCCGAGCGCGCACTAGCCGACGCCAACGCCGGCTGGCCGTCCGATCACGCCGAGGCCGAGCGTCTCGACGCCGCCATGGCCGAATGGCGGCGCTGGCAGGTCGCACCGCTCGATGCTTTCAGCGAAGGGGCTGGTGAAAGTTCTGGTGAAGATTCCGGCGCAGATGCGAGCGTTCAGCCGTTCGAGCTGGAAGCGCTCGAAACCTGCCAGCAGACGCTGCTCGAAGGGCTCGGCAGTCTCAATCTGGGCGAACGGGCGCGCAACCGCGAACGCCAGGCGCGGGACGTGGCGGCCAGGGAAAAGGCGCTGGCGTCGTCGCTGGAAGCGGCCAGCGCCAGCCGGCTGTTCAACGAGTCCGAACGCGCCCGGCTGGGGACGCTGGAAGGCGTCACGCCGGAAGCGCTGGAGTCGCTGCGCGGCCTCCATCGCCAGCTCGAAGGCCAGCTCAACGAGCATCGCAGCCGGGTGACGCGGCTGCATGCCTCCCGCGAGCAGATCGAGGATACGCTGGTCGAGCGTCTCAGCTCGATCATCATCGACGCCGCCGGCAACCTGGAGATCCTGCGGCGGGTGGCTCGCCGCTCCCCCGATGGCGGTGCCTACTTCGAGGTCAAGGCGGATCTGATCGCCGACGAGTCGGTGCGTGAGCTGATCCACCAGTTGCTGGCCGACATCGATGCCCATCTCGCGGTGCAGCGCCGCCGGCTCGAGCAGGCGGGTGACGGCACACAGGCCAGGGGCGGTCGCGACGACGATCTGACCCGCCAGATTCGCCGGCGCATCTATCGCGGCCTGTTCCGCGACGTCACCATTCGCATCAAGCACGACGCCATTCGTCCACACGGCCGCCTGTTCTCGCTCAACGAGGATATGTCGGAAGGCCAGCGCGAGGCCGTTTCGCTGATGTGGCTGGTGAAGCTCTCCGAGTTCGCCATCGAACGGGAGCTGCGCGAACTGCCGGGTAGCCACAAGCGTCGTGCCCGCGCCAGCCGCGAGAGCGTCATCCTGCTCGACGGCCTGTTCTCCAAGCTCTCGCATCGGCGCCTGATCCAGGACTCGCTGGAGTCGCTGCGCAATACCCGCGGACGCTTCCAGATGATCGGGCTGATCCACAACCCCAACTACGAGAATGACCCCAGCATCTTCCCCACCTACCTGGTCGGCAGCGTGATCGGTGGGCAACAGGGGCAGGGCGGTCACGTCATCGTGCGGGAAGGTCGGCAGGTCTCACCCGAGGAAACGGGGCGCGGCGAAGGCGAGGCGAGCCTGTTCGGGATTCATGTGACCCGGGCAAAGGAATCCGTTGATGAACCGTAATCGGCAGCTGCTGAACCCGACGGCGCTGGCACTGCTCGAGAACATGGAAGCCACATGGCGCAAGAGAGCGCGCCTAGAGCAGACGCCGCCCCGAAGTAAGGCCGATACGCTCGGCAAACGCCTGCTCAGGGGAGATGTCTGCCGTTCGTTGCATGAAGGTCGGCAGGCGCTCATTGAACTTTACCGTTGCGGCTTTATTAGCCTGCCTCAAGGAGGTGGCGAGACTGCTTTATCTCCGCTGAATGGGTTGAATCCTTTCGTTTCTCTTTCAGAGGATCATGCCGCTGATTTACAGGACGCCATGGAGGCTGCACATCCGGTCTTGCCGCTGACAGAGGAGCAGAGGCGGGCGTGGAATCGCGCCCTGGATGGCCCGCTTGGGGAGTGGTCACTAGAGGATCAACGCCGACTGGCTGACGGTTTCCGTTGTATGGTGAACGACGTGCCTGGAATTTATGCGCTGACCGCCTTCCAGGCCAGTGCGCGCTATCTCTTGGGTAGTAGCAAGCTGCTAGGCAGTTTGTTGCCGCTGGCGCGGACGTTCGGTATTGATCCCCAGAAGTTTGCGCGGCCAATAGTACGTGTTCTGCTAGCGGCACCGGAAGCGCCTGAATCGATCCTGTTGATCGAGAACCCGCAGAGCTTTGACCAGGCATGCCGTTGTGGTCTTGATCAACGTATGGCGCTGATTTGCAGCTTCGGCTACGGCCTGTCACTCGCAGAAGTGTTGGATCGGCCCGATGATGTCCGATTGATTGGTGACAATCAGTCGACCTTGGGCTTGTCGGAGCTCCTGTCACTACCTAATCCAGCTTATTGGGGAGATCTGGATCCTGAAGGCTTTCGCATTTATCAGCGCCTGAAACGCGCTTTGCCAGGTCTGGTTCTCTCCGCTCTCTATCAGCCCATGATTGACGCCATGTCCGCAGATGTCAGTCATCCATTGACTCGGGCTACCGGAAAGCGGGGTCAGTTGGCCGCTGAGACGGCGCGCGGACTCGACCAGGAATATCTCGATGACGCTGCGGTCCGCACATTGGCAGGAGATTCTATTCCGGATTCTCGGTGGCCCGGCCACTTGCGAGGAGATAGCGCCTGAAAGCAAAACATCCAGAGCCCGTTCACGAACTCTGGATGTTGTTAGTGTGGAGAAGTCGTGGGGGTGGAGAAAAACTCAGCGCGGCGAGTCGTAACGTCCACCCCGGTCGTTGGAGTAAACCACCTGCCACAGCTGGATGTCTCTTGCCCGGAAGGCGCCAGCGCAGGAGCCGAGGTAGTAGAGGAACATCCGCTTGACGCGTTCGCTGTAGTTGCCGGCGATCTCGTGCCAGTGGGCGAGCAGATTCTCCTGCCAGGCCATCAGCGTGGTGTCGTAGTCGGCGCCGAAATTCTGCCAGTCTTCCATGACCAGCTTGCTTTCGCTGGCATCGGCGATCTGCTGAACCGAGGGCAGGATGCCGTTGGGGAAGATGTACTTGTTGATCCAGGGGTCGATGCTGACTTCATTGGTATTGGAACCGATGGTATGCAGCACGAACAGGCCGCCCGGCTTCAGCAGGCGCTTGACGGTGTCGAAGTAGGTGGCGTAGTTGCGCTGACCCACGTGCTCGAACATACCGATCGAGACGATACGGTCGAATTCGCCGCTGAGCTCGCGATAGTCTTCGAGAATGATCTCGACCGGCAGGCCGGCACAACGCTCGCGGCCCAGCTTCGCCTGTTCTTCGGAGATGGTGATGCCGGTGACTTCGACGCCGTAATGGCGGGCCGCGTGTTCGGCGAAGCTTGCCCAGCCACAGCCGATATCGAGCACTTTCATGCCGGGTTCGAGACCAAGCTTGCGGCAGGCCAGATCGAGCTTGGCGACCTGCGCTTCGTGCAGCGTCCGGGCTTCCTTCCAGTAGCCGCAGGAGTAGCACATGGTCTCGTCGAGCATGCGGGTGAAAAGATCGTTACCGAAATCGTAATGCTCCTTGCCGACGATGTAGGCCCGCGCCTTGCTCTGCAGGTTCACGAAGCTCGACTGCAGCTTGTAGACGACGCGCTCCTTGGTGGTATGGGCGACGCCGCCAAGCCCATGACGGAGCAGTCGGTGAATCATTTCGTCGATACGGTCGCACTCCCACCAGCCGTCCATGTAGGCTTCGCCGAAGCCGATGGAACCCTGGCGGACGACCCGGGAGAACAGGTCGGGGTGGTGGACGCGAATGTCCCATGGCTGGTCGCCGTTGAGGGTGACACCGGATCCTTCCAGCATTTTCTCGATGGTGTGACGAGCGCGAGTGTCGGGCAGTGCGACTGGGGCGATTGGTGTATTACTGGTCATGGTTTTTCCTAGCAAGGGGCGCGTAACGTACCTTGGCCATCCGGCGCTATCACTCCGGTTGAACGGCGAAAAACGACCCGTTGACTTGCGGGTTCGACCGCGCTGACGCATTTGTTCGGTCATTTTCCACTCGATTGAAAACAGTCCGAAGAGTCAAGCCATGGCCTGGAAACGTGACGCTCCACTGTCCCTGTTCCCTATTGTTAGACGACTTCATCAGCGTTGATACATTGCGTGCTAACGGCTTTACCGTCAATAAGCCTAGCGCTATTGGCGCAATAGTCTAGGCTCGGTCATGCCTTTCCAGACGATTGGCGTTCGATGGCCTCTTTTGGCTCGTCTAACGACTCACAGTGAACCTTAGGCCAAAATATGCATAGTTGATGTCGATCAAGTTGAAAAATCGACACAGGAGGGAAAAATGCACGTCATCGTTGATCTATGTGTCGTTCCTTTGGGGGTCGGCGTCTCGGTGTCGCCCTATGTGGCAGAGTGCCAGCGCGTGATCGAGGCTTCCGGGCTTCATTATCGAATGCATGCTTACGGCACCAATATCGAAGGCCCTTGGGACGAGGTGATGGCCGTCGTCAAGGCCTGCCACGAGGAGGTGCATGCCATGGGCGCGCCGAGAATTACCACGACGCTGAAGATGGGAACCCGCACGGATCGGGAGCAGCGCATGGATGACAAGGTCGAGAGCGTGGAAAACCTGCGCCGAGCGTAGCGTAGAAAGCCCCGGCGGTCGTTTGACCGGCGGGGCTCGATGATCTTGTCTGGTTGGGAACTGGGTCAGAATTCAGCGACAGCGGATCGTCCAGGTGGCCTTGTAACCATCTCCTTCTTGCGTGGCGGCCTGAAGTTCGGTGTCTTCGTCGACGGTCGCGCCTTCGAGCTGGTCGTTGGCATTGGCCGCCTTGCTGGCGCCGTCTTTCGGTCCCATCATGTCCTGTTCGACGATCACGAACTCGTCACGATCCTGAGACTCGCATTGTTCCAGGGCGCGCTCCTTGGCGTTGGCCAGTGCCTCGTCCTGATCATCGCCCAAACCGGTCACGACATAATCGGTAGTGTCCTTCTCGATCGAACTGCTGTCGCTGGCGCAGCCGGCAAGGGCGCCTAGTGTAAGCAGTCCGGCCAGGGCCATCCATACCGGGGTTCTGGTGGCTGTCTGCATCATGTCACTCACTCCTTGTGTCGTGGTTTCCCGCATTCATGGTGGCATCGTCCATTTGACTTGCCATTCATTCTAGACCGTGCCTGCTGATCTTCAAGTCATTGGTTATCAAGAGGAATCCTGTCGCCATTGTGCGACGAGGGCGTTTTCAGCCAACGGCAGCCGACGACGCTTCCGGGGCTCTCAGCCAATTGTCGCCAGCGGAAACGAGGTGGGCCGTGAGCGCATCGAGCAGTTCACCGCCATGGCGCCAGAAGTGCCAGTACAGCGGCACGTCCAGCGGTCGCTGCGGATCGAGGTCGACCAGGTCGCCTCGGGCCAATCCATCGGCCCCCTGGCTCTCGGGGATCAAGGCATAGCCGATACCGGCAAGCACCATGTGCAGCACGCCTTCCGACGACGGACACAGGTGATGCGGGAACGGATCCTTGAAACCATGGAAATCGAGATAGCGTTGGTGCAGACGATCGTCCGGGCCATAGAGAATGGCGGGCGCCAGTTCCAGCGCCTGATGGGTCACGCCCTCGGCGAAATGACGATCAGCAAACCTAGGGCTGGCCATGACCCGATAACGCATGGACCCGAGCGCGCGGGCACGAGCGCCCTGTACCGGACGTGCGGTGGCGCAGATGCAGCCGGCCACCTCGCCGTCGCGCATGCGGCGCAGCGCCACTTCCTGATCGTCCACGACCAGGTCGAGCAGGACGCCGCGTCGATGGCAGAAGTCGCCCAGGGTCGGCGCCCACCAGGTCGCCAGGCTGTCGGCGTTGATCGCCAGCCTGAGACGATGCTTGCCCTCGCCGAGCGCCGGAATCCTGTCGAGAAGATCATGCTCCAGCAGGCGTACCTGCTGAGCGTGATTCAGCAGCCGCTGGCCCAACGGCGTAGGCAACAGCCGGGGCGTGCGAACCACTACCGGTTGGCCCAGCCTCGCCTCCAGCAACTTGATGCGCTGGGAGACTGCCGACTGGGTCAGATTGAGTTGCTGCGCGCCGCGGTCGAATCCGCCCTGATCGACGATGGCAGCCAAGGCCTCCAGAAGTTTGTAGTCCAGCATCAAATTTTCTAATGCCTCATTAGCATGTTCATTTTTATTAATAGTCGATTTCGCGGCATGATGCGAACCCCTGCCTTTTCGAGATCACGATAGTGGGAAACTCCCTTCTTCACGGCCTGTTGATCGGCGCCAGCTTGATCGTGGCCATCGGCGCGCAGAATGCGTTCGTCCTGCGCCAGGGCCTGCGCCGCGAGCACGGCTGGCTGGTGGCGGGGATCTGTGCGGTCTGCGATCTGCTGCTGGTCGCATCCGGGGTGGCGGGGCTCGGGCCGCTGATCACTTCGAGCGCCGTGGTCTTGCTGCTGGCGCGATGGGGCGGCGTGGCCTGGCTCGTATGGCAGGCGCTGGTGGCGTTCAAGCGCGTCGCCCGCCCTGAGTCCATCGCGTTGGCCATGAACCATGTGCCCGAGACCGGCGTGAGCCTGGCAAGCGCAAAGCCAGTGGTGATCGCGACGCTGGGCGTGACGCTGCTCAACCCGCATGTCTATCTGGATACGGTCGTGATGCTGGGCATCATTGGCGGCCAGCAGTCCAGTCCGGCGGGATTCGTGGCCGGGGCATCGCTGGCTTCGCTGATCTGGTTCTTCGGGCTGGTGGGGTTGGCTCACTGGCTGTCGCCGCGGCTGCAGAATCCGCGCTGGTGGCAGGGCATCGATATCACGGTCGGGGCGATCATGCTGCTGATCGCCTGGCAACTCGCCACGCGAGCGCTGTGAACGCGGTCTCGAGTGTCCGGTTTCATCATTAGCCGATCTGACTTTCATTAGCCGATCTGAATTTCGCCCTTGGCGTAGCGCACGCCCTTCGCCTGGCGGGTGGCGAGGAAATAGCCTACCGAGAGCGGCCCGACACGACCCAGCAGCATCGTCAGGCCCAGCAGGAATTGCCCGGGCAGCGAGAGGTCGCTGGTGATGCCGCGGGACAGCCCCACGGTGCCGAACGCGGAAACCGTCTCGAAGGCCAGATCGAGGAACGAATGGTCGCCATCGGTGATGGTGAGGCCGAACAGCGTCAGGACGACCAGCAGCACCCCGGCCAGCGCGACGGTGATCGCCTTGATCACGGTTTCCTGAGTCATCGAGCGGCCGAAGGCCGTTGGGTGTTCGGTATTGCGGTAGAACGCCCGGGCGGTCAGCAGCAGCACGACGAATGTGGTGATCTTGATGCCGCTGGCGGTGGAACTCGAACCGCCCCCGATGAACATCAGCAGCATGACGAGGAGGGTGGAAGCATCGGTGAGCGAGCCGATCTCCAGGGTATTGAAGCCGGCCGTGCGCGGCGTGACGGCCTGGAACCAGGCCGCCTGTACCTTGGTGAAGAGATCGCCCAGCCCGCCGAGGGTGGCGGGATTGGACCACTCCAGCCCGAGCAGCATCGCGGTGGCGATCACGTTGAGCCAGAACGTGGCCAGCAGCACGACCTTGGTCTGCATGGCCAGGCGCGACCAGCGGCGATGACGATAAAGATCGCTCACCACCACGAAGCCGAGCCCGCCGACGATGAACATCAGCGTCACCGCACCGTTGACCAGTGGGCTGCCCACTTCCTGAATCAGGCTATCGGTAAAGGTCGAGAAGCCTGCGTTGTTGAATGCGGAAACGGCGTGGAAGAGGCTGTGCCACAGGCCTGCCTTCAGTCCGTACTCGGGGACCCAGTGCCACGCCAGCAACAGCGTGCCGACGCTCTCGGTGAGGAACGCGAAGGCGACGACCAGCTTGATCAGATCGCGGATATCGCTGAAGGCGATCTCGCCCAGCGCCTCGCGGACGAGATTCTGCTGGCTCAACGGCAGACGCGTTCCCAGCAGCAGGACCGTGAGGGCAGCGAAGGTCATGAATCCCAGGCCGCCGATCTGGATCATCACCAGCATCACCAGCTGGCCGACGAACGTCAGGTCCTGGCCGGTGTCGATCACGCTGAGGCCGGTGACGGTGATCGCGGAGGTCGCGGTGAACAGCGCTTCGTGCCAGGCCAGGGGGCGCGTTGCACTACCGGGCAGCCAGAGCAGCAGCGCGCCGAGAGCGCAGAGCAGGGCAAAGCCGATCAGCAGGATTTCCGGCGGCGACAGCCGGATGACCCCGCCGTGAGGCGAGCGGCGAAAAGGCTTCTTCAGGCGTTGCCAGCGTCTCACGAGGGCAGCTCCGAACCGGGATCGGAGAGGGTGGGCATCGGGGAACTCATATTTGCTTGCCGATCTCGCGCAGGGCCTGCAGATCGCCCATCAGGATCAGGCTGTCGCCGGTCTGCAGTGGGGTCTCGTCGGAAGGATTGTGGAGCACCTCCTGGCCACGTTTGATGGCGACCAGAGACAGCGCATCACGATCGAGCGCGAGACTGGCAACATTGGTGGCGTTTTCGAGCAGGCGTTCGGTGGTCTCGATCTCGACGATGAACTGACGCTCGCCCAGTCGAATGAAATCGACCATGGCATGGTAGTTGAGACTCTCCGCCACCCGCACACCGACATCGTATTCCGGATAGACCACGCGATCGGCACCGAGACGCTTGAGCAGCTTGTAGTGGGAATCCGAGTCCGCCTTGGCCCAGATCTCCTTCGCGCCCAGTTCCTTGATGTGAAGCGTGCAGATCACGCTGGTCTCGACATCGTCGTCGACAGCGATGACGACGACATCATAGGCGTCCAGCGAGAGCTCTCCCAGCGCCTTTTCGTCGGTGAGGTCGGCTATCACGGCATGATCGAGGATGTCCGAGAGGGCGTCGACCCGGGTGTCGTCCGAGTCGACGCCCAGCACCTGGTTCTGGTGGCGTTTCAATTCACGCGCGACGGTACTGCCGAAATAGCCCAACCCCAGAATGGCGAAGTGCCGGGACATCGGAATCTCCTTGCGAAGCTCTGCCTGGAATGAAACATCCGCCGAACGGATTGGATCATCGTCGTGTGCCAAGCTTTGCACAAGCCCCGGCATCCCACCAACCATGAGGCGGTCGCGCATGTGTCTCGTCGACGCTACAATCCCCCGCCGCATCGCCCGTCATCGGGATACTTCTGCCCGCCATGGGCGATTCTTTGCGCCGGATCCGGGCTTGATAGGGCCTGACTCGATCAGGCCTTCCACTGGAACGACGAGGAAGCATGACCGCAATCGCATCACCCAAGAACCTGTGGCTGGGACGCTGGGGCTTCGTCCTGGCGGCGACCGGCTCTTCGGTAGGCCTGGGCAACATCTGGAAGTTCCCCTACATGACCGGCGAGTATGGCGGCGGGGCGTTCGTCATGGTCTATCTGCTGTGCATCGCCGCCATCGGCGTGCCGGTGATGATGACCGAGATTGCGCTGGGGCGACGCGGGCGGGGCAGCCCGATCGACGCCATCCGCCGGGTGGCGAGAGAATCCGGGCGCAGCGGCCTGTGGTCGGGGCTCGGCTGGATGGCGATGCTGTGCGGCTTCATGATCCTGTCGTTCTATGTCGTGGTCGCCGGCTGGGCGGTCTCCTATCTGTGGAAGTCGCTCAGCGGCGGCCTGAGTGCCGATAGTGTCGAAGGCATGGCGGCGATCTTCGGCGCCAACAACGCCAACCCCTGGAACCTGGGGTTCTGGAGCACGCTGGTCACGCTGGCGACGATGGCGATCGTGGGACTGGGCGTGCAGGCGGGTATCGAACGCAGCGTGCGCTGGATGATGCCGGGGCTGGTGATCATGCTGGTGATCATGATCGTCTATGCGTTCTTTTCCGGCAGCTTCGGGGCCGGGGTGCATTTCCTGTTCGCCTTCGATCCCGGCAAGCTCACCGGACAGGCGGTACTGGCCGCGATGGGGCATGCCTTCTTCACGCTGTCGCTGGCCTCCGGCGCCATTCTGACTTACGGCGCCTACCTGCCGGCCGGCCAGTCCATCGGTCGTACCACGCTGATGGTCGCCATCTGCGATACGCTGGTGGCATTGATGGCCGGGCTGGCGATCTTCCCGGTGATCTTCGCCAACGGCATGGACCCGGCTTCCGGCCCCGGCCTGATCTTCATGAGCCTGCCGCTGGCGTTCCAGCAGATGCCGCTGGGTGGCGTGATCGAGACGATCTTCTTCCTGATGCTCACCGTGGCCGCGCTGACCTCCGCCATCTCGATGATCGAAGCCACGGTCGCCTGGCTGAACGAAAGTCATGGGATTTCGCGCGCCAGGGCAGCCTGGGGCGTCGGTATCCTGTTGTGGGTGGTGAGCACCCTCGCCATGCTGTCGTTCAACGTCGGCGCGGACTGGAAACTGGCGGGGCGCCACTTCTTCGACTGGCTCGACTTCCTGACCTCGCGCTTCCTGATGCCGCTGGGCGGGCTGGGAACCGCGCTACTGGCCGGATTCGTGTTGCGGCGGGAGAGCCTCGAGGAGGAGCTGGGGCTGCCTTCGGCGGTTCACGCGCTGTGGCGATTCGCGATCCGTTACGTCTGTCCGCTGGCCATCGTGGTGGTATTCCTGGACGCGCTCGGCGCCCTGGGGGCCGGGTTCGACTGGCGCTGGATCGCCGCCATTCTCGCCCTGGCGCTGGTGGGGGAGATCGTGCTCGGTCGCGCAATGCGGCGGGCATGAGTTCCGTTTAGCCGTCTGTGGCGTCAAAAAGGGGAGCGCGAGGGTTCTCCCTCGCAATGACGCGCGAAAGGTTGGTTAACACTCGGTCAGTAGTCAGCTGGCTCTGCTTGAATGTATTACTGGATAAAGGGATTTGTAACGGCTTCGGGCGGGCTTCAGCGCCCGCCCGAACGACATCAGTCGTCGATTTCCCAGATCACGCTGACGCCCGCATCGATACTGATCTCGCCACTGCGATACTCGGCCGAGCTGCCGCTGCTGTCGGCCTCGGCGGCGCGCATCATCATTTGCGGCTGATAGCGGGGCGCGGTGGTCTCCTGGATGTTGACGACGTCGCCCAGATCCACGTCCAGCGTCTTCGCCATCATCCTGGCCTTCTGGCGCGCCCGCTCGAGGGCCTGCTCGAGCGCTCGGTCGTCGGCGGCGTTGCTGTCCTGCAGCCCGTAGCTGACACCGTCGAGGGAATCGACACCGGCGGCGGTCAGGGCGTCGAGCACACGCGGCAGCCGGTCGAGCTCGTTCAGCGTCAACGACACCGAGCGTTCGACCTGGGTGCGTACCTTCGGCGGCGCATTGTCATCGCCCCGGCTGGCGGTCTGCACATAGTCGGGGCGCACGCTGAGCGAGCCGGCGCGGATCTGCTTGCTGTCGACACCGGCGTTTTCCAGCGTCCGTATCAGCTCGCCGGTGCGGGATTCGAGCCGGTCCCGCGCTTCCTTGATGGCGTCGCTGTTGCCCGATGTTTCCTCTCCCTGGACCTGGGCGGGCGTTCGCTCCGACAGCCGGGCATTCAGCGTCGCCTGGTCCGGCGCGACATCGATCGTCGCGTTGGCCTGGACCTGAATCTGACGCGGTGTCTTGTCGGCGAGTGCCGGCGTGGCGAGCGTGAGCGTCGCCAGCGCGCCGGCCAGACCCAGGCCGATGGCGCGGCCGAGCGCGCCATGGCGCTTCGACGGCCGGGCGGCAACCCGTGAGTGGTTGAGCGTGGAGAGAGACATGGCATTTCCTCTGTCGAGAAACCGGTATCGAGAAGCGTCGTTCGCGCGGAGGCGAACGTTGCATGGACGCCTGCAGCGCCATTCGGTTCCCATGCTATGCTCGCCCGCGCCATTAACCCAACCCGCCGAGTCGATGATGCGCTGTCTTTCCCTATTGCCGAGCCGATCGAGATCCGCCGTCGGTCGTCGGTCGCCAGGTTCGTTGCTGGCGGTCCTGCTGGCGCTGGCCGGCTGGCCGCTCGCCAGCGTCGCGGCCGGTGACGCCGAGACCATCAGCGTCGAGGACGCCAGCGGTCATACCGTGACACTGGCGCAGCCGGCCGAGCGCATCATCGCGCTGGCGCCGCATCTGGTGGAGTCGAGCTATGCCATCGGCGCCGGCAGCCAGCTGGTCGGCGTCATCGACGGCAGCGATTTCCCGCCGGCGGCGCGGCAGATCGATCGTGTCGGCAGCTATCGCGGCATTCCGCTCGAACTGATCGTCGCCAAACGGCCCGATCTCGTGCTCGCCTGGGGAAGCGGCACGCCAGCGTCGCTGGTCGAGCAGTTGGAGCGGCTGGATATTCCCGTCTATCGCAGCGAGCCGCGCCGGCTCGGCGAGATCGCGGATGAACTGCGGGATATCGGCCGGCTCACCGGACACGCCGCGAAAGGGGAGCGCGCCGCGCAGCGTTTCGAGGCGGCGCTGGACGAGACCGCCCAACCGCTCTCGCCGCCGCCGCGGGTGTTCTATCAGTTGGGGCAGTCTCCGCTGACCACGCTGGCGGGCGGCCAGATCGTGACTCAGGTCATTCGTCATTGCGGTGGAGTGCCACTGTTCGACGACGCTCCGGTGCTGGTCCCGCAGATCGGCTGGGAATCGCTGATCGAGGCGCAGCCGCAGGTGATTCTGGCAGCGGGCAACGACGATGGCTGGCAGGCCTTCTGGGCCAGCCACGACGAGCTGCCGGCGGTACGCGACGGCGCGCTCTACACACTGGAACCGGACGCCATCAGCCGCCCCGGGCCGCGCATGATCGAAGGCGTGCGCGAGGTATGTCGAGCACTTGCTGAGGCGAGCCGCTAGCCGACGAGTCGATAGCCGAAACGGAACTATTGGCCGCGTTTCATAGCTCGTGGCCCTTGGTCCTTAGCTCTTGGCCCGCAGCTCTTAGCTCTTAGCTCTTAGCTCTTAGCTCTTAGCTCGCAGCTCGCAGCTCGTGGCTCATGACTCGTGGCTTTAGTAGTCGATGCCGCGACGCGCTTGAATTCCCGCATTGAAGGCGTGCCGGGTCTCTTGCATCTCGGTGACGGTATCCGCCATCTCGACCAGCTCGCGGTGCGCATTGCGCCCGGTGACGATGACGCTCTGCTCCGGCGGACGGTTGGCGATGGCGCGCCTGACCGTTTCGAACTCCAGATAGCCGAACTTGAGCATGTAGGTGAGCTCGTCGAGCACCACCAGATAGACGTCGGGATCGGCGAGCATCCGTTCGGCTTCCCGCCACACTTCTAGACAGGCCGCGGTGTCGCTGTCGCGGTTCTGGGTCTCCCAGGTGAAGCCCGTGGCCATCACGTGGACCTCGAGACTGGGATCGTCGATCAGCCGGTCGCGCTCGCCGCACTCCCACAATCCCTTGATGAACTGGATCACGCCGACACGGTAGCCGTAACCCAGCGCGCGGGTGACGGTGCCCCACGCCGCCGTGGTCTTGCCCTTGCCGTTGCCGGTGAAGACCAGCAGCAGGCCACGCTGCTCGGTGGCGGCGGCGATCTTTTCGTCGACGTGGGATTTGAGTTTCTGCATGGCTTGCTGGTGACGCTGCTGGCGATCACTCATGGGGAGCTCCAAACGGTATCGATTGCCTTTTCCGGGCGGTGCGAAGAGAGAGCCCGACTCAGGCCCCGGGAAGCGGATAACCCAGGGCTTCGGCGATCTCGCCGGCGTGGCGTTCCAGCCAGGCCGGCGAGATCGGCCCCCAGTCGCGGATCACGTAGCGCCCGATCTGGTGACGCTCGCCCTCGGACTGTTCGAATTCACAGCGGATATCGAGTTCGCCCAGCGCTGCCAGGGTGTCCTGGGCGGTACGACGCGGCATGCCGCTGATCTCGACGATGGCCGGCACGCTCGCGGCGAGGCCGGTGTCGATCAGGTGGGCGACATAGAGGCGGCGGTAGAAGCTGGTGCGGGTCTTGCTCAGGGGCATGCGCGGGCTCGTCGAATGGGCGTCAGAGGCCAGATGCTACGCCAATGCGGCCCGTTCGACGACCGTTGACCGCGTGAGGGGACGCGGCTCAGGTGGGCATCGCTTCCAGCATGAGCTCGCGATAGTCGAGCAGCCAGGCAACGAAGCGATCGATGCCCCGCTCGAGAGAGACCTGAGGCGTGTAATCGATGACCGACCGCAACTTGCGGGTATCTGCCCAGGTGCGCTCGACGTCGCCCGGCTGCATCTGCTTGAAGTGTCGGGTGGCAGTGGCGCCCAGGCGCTTTTCCAGCGTGTCGACGAAGTCGAGCAGGGCGATCGGCTTGCCGCGGCCCAGGTTGTAGATTTCGTGGGGTGCCGAACGATCCGGGCCGGGGCCGGGCGCGTGGGGCAGCAGCCGCACGATGCACTCGACCACATCGTCGATATAAGTGAAGTCTCTCGCCATGCGGCCGTGGTTGAAGATCGCGATCGGCTCGCCGCGCAGCAGGCTGGCGGCAAACAGGCAGGGCGCCATGTCCGGTCGCCCCCACGGGCCGTAGACGGTGAAGAAGCGCATGCCGGTGGCCGGCAACTGGTGCAGGTCGGCGTAGCTGTAGGCCATCATCTCGTTGGCGCGCTTGGTCGCGGCGTAGATCGAGGCCGGCTGATCCACGGGGTCCGTTTCCCGAAATGGCAGCGTCTTCTGGCGACCATAGACCGAACTGGAGGAAGCGTAGAGCAGATGCTCGATCCCGTGGCGCTTGCAGACATCGAGCACGTTGAGAAACCCCGTCAGGTTGCTGCGGCCGTACTCGTGGGGATGGTCGACGGAATGACGCACGCCGGCCTGCGCTGCCAGATTGACGACGTGGGTGAAGCCCTCGCGCGCGAAAAGCGCATCCAGCGATGCCAGATCCGCGATATCCAGATGGTGAAAGGGGACGCCCGTTAACCGGTCCACGCGCGCCTGCTTGAGCGAGACGGCGTAGTAGTCGTTGAGATTGTCCAGCGCGACGACCTCGTGACCATCGCGAGCGAGGCGGTTGGCCAGGTGGAAGCCGATGAACCCGGCGGCGCCGGTGACGAGTATTTTCATGCCAGTTTTCTATCCTTAAACGAACCTTCACCGCTTTAGCCGCTGGTGAGGATTGAATGTCATCCATCACACGCGGGTATCCGGGAAGCCAGCGATAGCGCCCTGACGGGGACGATATCCAGCTTACCTCCACGATAATCGAAGACGTGAGCAGCACCGTCGTTGGCGATCAATGAACGAAGATCGCGGTCGCGGCCCACGATCCAGCCGTCGGGCGCCCGGCGCCTGAATTCACACAGCTCCGCAGGGTCTCCGCTCAGCGTGGCGAGCGGCCTTTTCAACCGGCCTGCAAACTGGAAGGTCGCCTGGTAGCCGTCGCCATCGAAGGCGACGGGCACGCCGTCGAGTTCCAGCCGGGCGAGCAACTGACTGGCGGCACTGACGTCGTAGCGGCTCCAGAGCGGTGCCAGCATCAACTGGGTGGCGATCAGCACCGCGATACCTGTGCCGAGGGCGAGCCCTCTTGCCGCCTCGGCGCCGCCATGCCAGCGCTGTCGCCAGAGAACGAGGGCGAAGGCGATCAGCACCAGGATGCCGAAGGGCGACACCATCGAGCGGGTCACGGCACCGGCGCCGAAAATCTCCAGCGCAAGGGCTATCATGGCGAGCAGAACGATGGCTGTCGCCGCCAGACGAGGACGCAGTATTTTCCGGGAGGCGACACGGCCAAGGCCGTCCATGACGAGCAGCGCCAGCGCCGGCAGTAGCGGCATCAGGTAGTGAATCTGCTTGCCACTGATCAACGAGAAGGCGAGCAGTGGCCCGGCCAGCCAGATCCAGGCCAGCCGTTGATGCCGATATGTCGGGAGCCGCCACCAGGCGCCAGGCGACAACGACCAGGGAAACGCCAGCAGAGCAAGCCAGGGCAGATACCACCAGGTGGGTCTGGCATGAGCCATGGCGTGCTGCAGGCGATCGACGCTCTGGCCCCAGAGCAGGTCCTGGGCATAGTCGCGCCCGCCGATCCAGGCGGCAGGTAGCGCCCAGGCCGCCAGCATGGCGATGCCCAGCATCAGGACCAGGGCAAGGTGGCGCCGGCCCGACGGCCCCAGTGGCGCGGCTCGCCATAGCGGAATCGTCAGCAGAATCGGGCCGAGGGTCACGAAGGCGGCCGGACCCTTGGCGAGCAGGGCCAGCCCCAGCCAGAGCCCGCTGATCGATGCCTTGCGCAGGGTGAACTCACCCGCGATCAGAGGGGAGATGGTGCCCAGCAGGCAAGCACTCAACAGCACATCGAACATCAGGGCGCCGCTGTAGAGCTGCCACATCAGCATGGCGCTCAGCACCATGGGTGCCAGCCGTGCCTGGCTGCCGGCGTAGCCCAGACGACGGGCGATACGGTAGAGATGCATCATCGCGACCAGCGATGCCAGCGGCGAGATCAGCTTGGGCCACCAGTCGTTGACCCCGAACAGCGACCAGCCGGACTGGATCAGCCAGAACAGCAGCGGTGGCTTGTCGGCATAGGCTTCGCCGTTCATCAGCGGCAGCCAGAAGGCGTGGGCGTTCCACATCTCCCAGGCGACCGAGACGTAGCGGGTCTCGTCGATGGGTGTCAGCGGCCTGGCCAGGGCGCTGGCGAGCGCCATTGCCCAGAGCAGGGCGATGACGAAGGTATCCCGGTATCTGGCTTCCCACTGCAGGAGCGATAGAGTGTGCGAGAGTCTGCGGGTGGTGATCATCAGATCGCGCCCCAAGATGGCTGAGGGAGGCTACTTTGATGGCGTTCCCTTAACGAAACATTATCGGGAACGGAAGGCGATCGGCGGCCAGCCTGGCGCTGGGCGCCGGTGGCATGAATGAGGCGCAAGGCGCGATAAGAAACCGTTAAGGTGGGTATGTCTCAATAGGATCGAATGGGCGAGTTCCTGTCGAGCTCCCTGATGGTCAACGAAGACGGAAACCGCAATGCGCGTATTGTTGGTGGAAGACGACCCCCTGCTGGGGGACGGTATCCGGACCGCTCTGATCCGGGAAGGTTACGTGGTGGACTGGCTGATGAAGGGGCGCGAAGCACTGGAGGCGGTGCGTGTCGAGCCATTCTCGCTGGTCGTTCTCGATCTGGGCCTGCCGGATATCGATGGTCTGGACGTACTCAGAAGCATCCGGCGCCAGCATCCGCTACCGGTATTGATCCTGACGGCGCGGGATGCGGTCGAGCAGCGGATCGCCGGGCTGGATGCCGGGGCCGACGACTACGTGCTCAAGCCCTTCGACCTGCAGGAGCTGCTGGCGCGAATGCGGGTCGTGACGCGGCGTGCCGAGGGCCGCTCGACCCAGTTGCTGTCGATCGGGCAATTGACCATCGACGAATCGCAACATGAAGTCAGTTGGAAGGGCAACGCGATCACCCTGGGACGCCGGGAGTTCGCCCTGCTGCTCGAATTGGCCAGAAACAGCGACAAGGTCATGTCGCGGCCCAAACTGGAAAGCCTGCTTTACGGCTGGGGAGAAGAGGTCGGTTCCAATGCGCTGGAAGTCCATGTCCACCACCTGCGCCGCAAGCTGGACAAGCATTTGATCGCCACCGTCCGCGGGATCGGTTATCGATTGGACAGCCGCGCGGCATGACATCGATTCGCCGCTACCTCAACTATATGCTCATTGGGGTCCTGCTGGTGGTCATGGCGCTGGCGGTGACCGCCGCCTACCTGATTACGCGCCACGAGATGGAAGAGATCTTCGATGCCCAGCTCAGCCTGCAGGCACGGGTGGTCGCGGCACTGGTCGATGTGGATACGACGCCGCAGGAGTATCGGGCGGTCGCCGAGAAGCTGTCGCAACCGGGGCATTTCGCCCGCTGGTATGGCGAGACCGACAATCCCATTTCGCAGGTCGCCAAGCCGAAGCTCTACGACCATGAAGAACGAATGCTGTCGCTGGGCTTCTGGGGTGCCGACCGTCAACCAATCTTGATGGGAGCGCGCTGGGATGCCCGGGACGAGGAATTTCCCCCGCCCGACAAGGAGGGGCACCGCTGGGTCAGTTACGGTGACCATCGCTGGCGTGTGTTCAGCATGCCGATCGATGGCGGACGCTGGATCAGCGTGGGCCTGCGCGAGTCGTTCCAGGATGAACTTTCCAACAAGGTCGCCTGGGGCAACTTCGTACCGCTGCTGCTGGCGCTGCCGATCCTGATCTGGCTGATTGCCAGACTGATCCGGCGCGGGCTGAAACCGATCGATCATCTTTCCCGCCAGGTTCAGACCCGAGACGAAAGAGATCTCAGCCCGATCCGGGTAGACGTGCCGCAAGAGCTGCAGACACTGCGCGGGGCGCTCAACGATTTCATCGAGCGTCTGGGCCAGACGCTCGAGCGCGAGCGGCGCTTTACCGCCGATGCCGCGCACGAGCTGAGAACCCCGCTGGCGGCGATGAAGATCCATCTCGACAACGCCCGCTTCGGCGAGCCCAGTGCGCTGGACAAGGCCTACAACGGGATCGAGCGCCTGCAACGGGTGGTCGAGCAACTGCTGCTGCTGGCGCGCCTGGATATCCGCCAGGAGCGTCCGGCGCCGGAGAGGGTCCGGCTGCCGGCGCTGGTCATGGATCTGGCCGCCGATCTCTGGCCGCTGGCCGAATCCCGGCAGCAGACGCTGGATATCGTCGAAGGCGAGCCGGTAAACGTCGTCGGCAATGCCACCGAGCTGGGGATTCTGATCCGCAACCTGATGGACAATGCGCTGCGCTATACCCCACCGGGAGGCGAAGTGAGCGTGGCGGTCGGTGTCGATAAACGTCACCCATGGCTGACTATCGACGACTCCGGCCCCGGCATTCCGGAACCGCTGCTGGAGGCCGTGACGCAGCGCTTCCAGCGGGCTTCCGACCAGCGTATCAGCGGCAGCGGGCTGGGGTTGTCGATCGCCTCCGAGATCGCCGAGCGGCAGCGCTTGACGATGACGCTTGCCAACCGCGAGGGCGGCGGCTTGCGGGTTCGGCTGGACTGGCTTGATCCCGTCGTTTGATCCGCCGCCCGGTGGCGTGATCGACTCCTCCAGCGAGCTTTTTCCTGCATTCCTTTCGCTTGCGTCCGTTTCTTCTACACCCGAGGCGCGCTGCCGGTCTCGTCCGGCAGCGTCGTCGGCGCCACGAAGATCGGCGCTGCCGCTTCGTCTCCCCGGCACTCGCCGACGGCGGTGGCCGGCACCAGCCACCAGGCGTCCCCGTTCTGGATGCCCATGTCGTGAATCCGGGTCTGGTCGATACAGGCGTAGTCCTCGGCCTGGCGTTTCATCGCGAACATCCAGCGGCTATCGTCCTGCTGCAGCCACGCGAAAGCGCGCAGGAGCTGGTCTTGGGCCGGGGTCTTGTCGCCGAACTGGATGCTGGGCTGGCGGGACTGCAACAGGAACTCCTCGTCGTAATCCGGCAGGGCCAGCCAGGCATCGGCACCGGTAATCGATGCGACCTCGGCCATCATGTCGCGAGGCGAGCGGGCATGATCCTGCAGGGCATAGCCCCAGGTCGACCAACTGACCCAGAACACCACCAGCCAGCTCGTCAGCGCCCACAGTCCACGGCGGGGCCGCATGACGACCAATAGCCCGACGGCGACGAGGCCGATGAGGATCCACCACGTCCAGGGCGTTACGGCATGACGCTCGGCGACTGCGATGAGCGCGGGCAGGCCGGCGGCCCCCAGGAGGCCGGAGATCAACAGGAGCCCACCCAGCAAGGCCAGCAGGCCGAATCCCAGCCAGTGCAGGCGCTTCCTGGCGATCAGGCCGGGCAGCAGCGGCGCCATCGCCAGCACCAGCAGCGGCACGGTCGGCAGCATGTAGACGCCGCGTTTTCCGGGCGACAGGGAGAAGAAGAGCACGATCAGGATCACCGAGCTGAGCGGTAGCCAGATCCGCGCGTCGGATCGCCGCAACCGTCGCCACCAGGCCGGGATCGCCCAGGGAAACGCCAGGATTAGCGGCATCCAGGCCCAGGGCAGCACCTTGACCAGGTAGTAGTACCAGGGCTCGAGATGGGCCCAGGAGTCGGCGTAGCGCTGGCCGGTCTGCTTGAACAGGATATTGTCCCGGTAGGCGGCCAGTGAAGGGTCGTCTCCCCAGGTCGCCATGAGGACCATCGGCACCGCCCAGGCGGCCACACATAGCAGCATGATGCCGATGCCCTGAATGGCATCCTTGAGCGTGATGCGTGTGATGTGTCCGCGAGCGTTCTTGCGAAAATCGCCGAGATAGCTCGTCCAGAGCCAGGCCGGCAGCAGCGCCAGCGGCAGGATGCCGACGCCCTTGGTGATGATGCCGAGCCCCATCGCCGCCCAGCCGATCGACCACCAGCACCGGTCCGGCCCCAGCAGCGCGTGTCGCAGCAAGCCGTAGGACGCCAGCGTGGTGAAGAAGGTCAGCATCATGTCGATCTGCGCCGTCTTGGCCTGCAGCACGAACTGGAAGGCCGTCAGCAGCGCCAGGCCGGACAACAGCGCGACGCGCCGACCGTGCAGACGCCGACACAGATCGACGACCAGCAACAGCGTGCCGACGCCGGCCAGCGTCGTCGGGATCAGAAATCCCCAGCGCACGGAGCCGGTGAGCCAGATACTCAGGGCCGAGGCCCACATGAATACCGGCGGCTTGTCGGGATAGAGTTCGCCACCGCGATGCGGAAACCAGAATTGCCCGGTGCGCAGCATTTCCAGCGCGTTCAGGGCAAAGCGCGGCTCATCGGCCGGCCACGGATCGCGCAGGCCGATGCCGATGCCCAGCAGCACCACGGTGAACAGCAGCAACAGTAGCCAGGCACGCCGATACCGTGCCTGTGACGGGTCGGTCAGGAAGCGTCGCATGGAGGGAATTTCCGTTCAGGAGTTCGAGACATCTTCCGGCGACGCCGTCTGCCGCTGTTCTCGCCGGATCAACATCAGATTACGGATGTAGATGATCAATCCGGCGCCCTGACCGGCAATGAACACCGGATCGCGCCGGTAGATGGCGTAGGCCAGCAGCGTCGCGCCGCCGCCCAGGCTGAAAAACCAGAACGCGATCGGGATGACGCTGCGTCTGGCGCGTTCGCTGGCGAGCCACTGAATGATGAAACGCGCCGAGAACAGCGCCTGGCCGATGAAGCCGATGGTTACCCACAGCCATTCCTGATTCATGGCGCCGGCTCCACGTCGTTCGAATCCGTGCGACTCTCGACGGGCGCCGGCTCGGAATGGACCGACTCGACGATGGCCGCCGGCAGCCGGCTTCGTCGCCGTAGCCACATCACCCCGACCATGTCCACCAGGCCGACCCATAGGCGGTTGTTGAGGCCGTAATGCGACTCGCCTGCGCCGCGCGGGCGGTGGTTGACGGGGACCGAGACGCACTCGCCGCCCTGGGCGCGCACCAACGCCGGCAGAAAACGGTGCATATGATCGAAATAGGGCAGCGACAGAAAGGCGTCGCGACGCACCACCTTGAGGCCGCATCCGGTGTCGGGCGTCGCGTCGTTGAGCAGCGCCGAACGAACCCGGTTGGCAACCCGGGAAGAGACGCGCTTGATCCAGTCATCCCGACGGTTGGTGCGATGGCCGGCAACCAGCGTCACGTCGCCACGCTGGGCACGCTCGAACAGATTTGGCAGGTCGGCCGGATCGTTCTGACCGTCGCCATCCAGCGTGCCGAGCCAGGTACCGCGGGCCGCCCAGGCCGCCTGCCAGACCGAGGTGCTCTGTCCGGCGCTTTTTGCATGCCGCAGCGGGCGCAGGCGGGCATCCTTCTCCGCACGCTGTCTCAGCAGCTCCCAGGTGCCGTCCGTCGAGGCATCGTCGACCACGATCACCTCGTGGTCGATATCGGCGAGCGCCAGACTGATTTCATCGAGCAGGCCGGGGAGATTGCCGGCTTCATCCTTGGCCGGTATCAGGATCGAGAGCAGGGGTGGCGGAACGGATGACAGGAGGGAGGATTGGAGAGAGGAATGCATCAATGACAATTTTCCTGGCAATGGGACCGGTAAGCGCGGTCCGCCCTGTAACATTCAACAGCGTTGCTGACAGAACGCTTCTTCATGCGCGATGAGCACGTTTCCGCTTGATGAAGCGTCGCTTGCGGCCTTCATGAAACTCTTGTCTGTAAAAATAAACCAGACGCGGACCGACCGCAGTGCGGGAGCCAATATGGTGGGCAATGGTCGCGTTTCAGACTTAAAGAAAGCTTAAGGGGCTCGATATCTCAAGGGGCTCGATATCCCCTGGCCGGATACCGCGGTGCGCTGCGCGGAATGTCACCGCAGGATCAGTGCTGGTGGATGACGGCGGGTCTGGCTCGGCAGTGAGAGGTCTGGGAGCGCTGATATAGGGCCTCGGGCTGCAGAATGCGAAGCTCTCGGCCATCGAGCGCTATCAGCGACTGCTGCTGCAACCGGCCGAGAATGCGGCTCACCGTTTCGAGGGCTAGCCCCAGGTAATTGCCGATATCGGTGCGGGACATCGGCAAACGGAAGCGCTCGGGGGAATAGCCGTAACGCTCGAAACGTCGTGCCAGATCCAGGAGGAAGCTCGCCATCCGTTCGTCGGCGCTCTTACAGGTCAGCAATCGGATCAGTCGGTGCTCGTCGCCCATGACGCGGCTCATGCTGCGATAGAGCTGGTTGCGCAGCTCCGGCATGCGCTCGGCGAGGGCGTCCAGCTGATGGAAGGGAATCTCGCAGGCCGTCGACCGTTCCAGCGCGATGATGAATCCTGCATGGCTTCCTTCCTCGATACTTTCCAGGCCCATTAGCTCGCCCGGCAGATGGAAGTGGCTGATCTGTTCTTCGCCATCCTGATCGAGTACGACCTGCTTGAAGCTTCCGGAACGAACCGCAAAGATCTGCGTGAACGGCTCCCCCTGACGGCAGAGCACTTCGCCACGGACCAGCGGCGCTCGGCGCCTGATGATGGCATCGAAGTCTTCCATGGCCTGCGCTTTCAGAGCCAGGGGCAAACACAACGAACTGAGGCTGCAAGTACGACAGTGAGTGCCGGGACCGGGGCGGCAGGGACCACCAATGGGCGATACGGACATGACGCCACCCCTCGCTTCGTGACTTGACGACGTTATCAAGTCTGGCCTTGTGACAGGGAACAACGGCTTGCACGAACATGATGCATAACGGCGGTAGTAGAGCGAGAAGTAGTAGAACGAGAAAAGGCGGGGAGTTCAACAGTGATGATGTAAGCAGGCTGTCGCCGCGAGCGGGGTTTCTTTACATTCGGTAAGCCGAGCGGTTACGGAGTGCTCGTTGTTCGATCAGGCGCTTTGTTCGTCATCATCGTTCATCTCTCGGCCTGCCTTTTACACCCGCCGGCAGCGCGCGGAATTGATCCCGGTCAAGCCGCGGTTCCCGGCAGCGATATACTCTTTGGTAGTGGCTATCTACTCTCTCCGATGGGTGACCATCGACCGACAATGGCGGCGTTCCGTATCGAGCATTTCGGTTCGGTAGTGAAGGAGCATGCACCGTGACATCACCGTACGAACTGCCTGGGGAGGCTATCGAAGGCTTCGATACCCTGGTCGAGCTGGCGCTGGATCTGAGCGGGACGTGGAAGCATGCCACCGACAGGATCTGGCGGGAGCTGGATACCACTCTCTGGAATCTGACGCACAACCCCTGGGCGGTGCTGCAGGCGGTATCGCACGAGAAACTCGCCCGGACGCTGGCCGATCCGGAGTTTCGAAACCGGCTGGATCAGTTGGCACGTCTCGGGCGCGAGCAGCATGTCGGCCCCAGCTGGTTCGAACAGAATCACCCCGGGGCGCCTTTCACCGCCGTGGCCTACTTCAGCATGGAGTTCATGGTCAGCGAGGCCCTGCCGATCTATTCCGGTGGGTTGGGCAACGTGGCCGGCGATCATCTCAAGGCAGCGAGTGATCTTGGCGTTCCCATCATCGGCATCGGATTGCTCTACCAGCAGGGCTATTTCCGCCAACTGATCGACAGCGACGGTAATCAGCACGCGCTGTATCCCTACAACGATCCCGGACAGCTGCCCATCACGCCGCTGCGCACCGCGAATGGCGAATGGCTGCGCCTGCAGATCGTGCTGCCCGGCTACTCGGTGTGGCTACGGGCCTGGCAGGCCCGCATCGGGCGGGTGACGCTCTATCTGCTGGACAGCAACGACATCGCCAATTATCCCGCCCATCGCGGCATCACCAGCGAACTCTATGGCGGCGATGCCGAGCTTCGGCTCAAGCAGGAGATGGTGCTGGGCATCGGCGGCTGGCGCTTGCTCGAAGCCCTCGATCTGCATCCGCAGGTCTGCCATCTCAACGAGGGGCATGCGGCGCTGGTCGTGCTGGAGAGGGCGCGCAGCTACATGCAGCGCACCGGTGCCGACTTCGAGACCGCACTGACCATCACCCGTGCCGGCAATCTCTTCACCACCCACACCGCGGTCGCCGCCGGCTTCGACCGGTTTTCCCCCGCGCTGATCGCGCAGTACCTGCAGCACTACGCCGAAGAGAAACTGAAGATTCCGCTGGCCGACCTGCTGGCGCTGGGGCGCAGCCGCTCGGAAGATGATGGCGAGCCTTTCAACATGGCGTGGCTCGCCTGCCGGGGCAGCGGTTTCATCAACGGAGTCAGCCAGCTGCATGCCAGGGTCAGCCGTCACATTTTCCAGCCGCTGTTTCCCCGTTGGCCGACGCCGGAGCTGCCCATCGCTCACGTCACCAATGGTGTCCACATGCCGAGCTGGGATTCGGCGCCGGCCGACGCGCTCTGGACCCGCGCCTGTGGCAAGGGCCGCTGGCTGGGATGCAGCGAGCCGCTGGCGATGAGCATCCGCCACCTCGATGATGCCACCCTGTGGCAGTTTCGGACCGAGGCCAACCGGGAGCTCGTCGAGCAGCTTCGTGAGCGACTGGCACACCAACTGGCGACGGCTGGCGCTACGCCGGAGGCCATCGAGAGCGCCCGGCAGGTGTTCGAACCACGGATCATGATACTGGGCTTCGCCCGACGCTTTGCCACCTACAAGCGCCCCAACCTGCTGCTTCACGATCCGCAGCGTTTGAAGGCGTTGCTGACCCATCCCGAACGTCCGATGCAACTGGTGCTGGCCGGCAAGGCACATCCGGCGGACAGGACGGGCCAGGCGTTGATCCAGCAGTGGGTGCGGTTCATTCGGGAGGAGAATGTCGGCCATCGTGTGATGTTTCTGGCCGACTACAACATGCAACTGACCGAACAGCTGGTGCAGGGCGTCGACGTGTGGCTCAACACCCCGCGGCGCCCTTGGGAGGCCTGCGGTACCAGCGGTATGAAGGTATTGGTCAACGGTGGCCTCAATCTCTCCGAACTGGATGGCTGGTGGGCCGAGGCGTACGCCCCCGAGGTGGGGTGGGCGCTGGGTGACGGCCGCGAGCACGCGGATGATCCCGGCTACGATGCCCAGGAGGCCGAAGCGCTTTATCACCTGCTGGAGCATGAGGTGCTGCCCGCATTCTATAACCGCAACGAAGCAGGCATCCCGGTGGGGTGGGTCGCACGCATGCGCGAAAGCATGGCACGGCTGACGCCGCTGTATTCCACCAACCGATCGCTTTCCCAGTATGTCGAGCAGTACTACATTCCCCTGGCCGAGGCCTGGCGTGGCCGGGCAGCCGATGACGGCGCCCGGGGACACCGGATCGTGAATCGTCGCCGACAGCTGGATCGGCACTGGCCGGAAGTCGCCTTCGAATCGGTGGAGACGGAAAGCGATAGCCATCAGCATCGATTCCGGGCGCGTGTCCGGCTGGGCGAGCTCTCTCCGGAGGCGCTTCTGGTCGAGCTCTATGCCGATGGCGTCAGTGGAAGAGCCGCTATTTGTCAGCCGATGAGCCATGACGTGGACTTTCCTCGCAGCGGCGAGGCGATCTACGAAACCCGAATCACCAGTCACCGGCCGGTGACCGATTTTACCGTGCGGCTGCGTCCTGCACCCATCGACCTGATCAGTATCCTCGAAGAACCCCGGGTACTGTGGCAGGGCGGCTAGGCTTTGTCTGAAAACTGCCTGCGCTCGGCCATACGGCGTTAAAAATCGGCTCAAAGTACTCATTTACACCGCGTAAACTCCGTCTTTTTACCGATTTTTGCCTTGTCTGACCTTCGCTCGACGACTCTTCAGACAAAACCTAGGGAATTCGGGTAGAAAAGAAGCGATGAAATGCCCGGCTCATCGCTTGATGGCGTTGCGATAGGGCGTTGCGATAGAGCCGGGCCGACCGTCATGGCGTGATGGCGACCTTCAACACCCCGTCACGCTGGTTCGCGAACAGATCGTAGGCCTCGACGATATCGTCCAGGGCATAGCGGTGCGTGACCAGCGAGGCGGTATCGATCCGGCCGGCCTTGACGATGTCGAGCAGCCGGCGCATGCGCTCCTTCCCGCCCGGGCACAGGGACGTGACGATGCGATGATCGCCGAGACCGGCGCAGAAGGCGTCGAGCGGTATGGTCAGATCCCCGGAATAGACGCCGAGGCTGGAGAGCGTGCCGCCGGGCTTGAGCACTCGCAGGGCGGCCTCGAAAGTGGTCTGGGTGCCCAGCGCCTCGATGGCGGCATCGACGCCACGACCGCCGGTCAGGCGAAGGATTTCGCTGACGACATCGACCTGATGGAAATTCAGGGTGATGTCGGCGCCCATGTGGCGAGAGATATCCAGCCGCTGATCGATACCGTCGACGACGATGATGCAGCTGGCGCCGCGCAGCCGGGCGCCGGCAGTGGCGCAGAGTCCGATCGGGCCCTGGGCGAAGATCGCGACGGTATCACCGATGCCGATATTGGCGCTTTCGGCCCCGACGAAGCCGGTCGACATGATGTCGGGACACATCAGCACCTGTTCGTCGCTGAGCCCATCCGGGATCGGGGCCAGGTTGGCCTGGGCATCGGGCACCAGCGCGTATTCGGCCTGCACCCCGTCGATGGTGTTGCCGAAACGCCAGCCGCCCATCGGCTTGTAGCCATGGCCCTGGCAGCCACCATCCTGGGCCGGATGGCCGTCCTGGCAGGCGTAGGAGGTAAAGCCGGGGCAGATCGCGCCGGCAATCACCCGCTGCCCCACGTGATAGCCGCGCACGTTGTCGCCCAGCTCCACGATGGTGCCTACCGGCTCATGGCCGATGGTCAGTCCGGGTTTGACCGGATATTCGCCCTTCATGATGTGCACGTCGGTACCGCAGATGGTGGTGGTCGTGATGCGCAGTAAGGCGTCATTGGGGCCAATGGGAGGTATCGGCTTTTCGGTCAGCTCGATGCGACCGGGCTCGACATAGATGGCGGCTTTCATCGTGGACATGGGTATCTCCTTCGTCTGGTGGACGCTATCCGGTAATGACCATGGTGACGAAGTCAGTATCCGCCGGATTGCAGACAGCGGCTTGATTCAGATCAAGCTTGAGCAGGTCGAAAGGAAACGATGGGATCGAAGCGATCTTTACCGATGGATATCAATTATTTGCGGTATTCATCGGTCGCGGAAGATGTCACAGGCAAGCGATCGGCTCGCTTTCTTCAGGAACCTTGACCCAGGTCAAGCTCGGATTCGTGCGGCGGTACACACTGATATCCGGCTTCGGCCATTGTCATCGTCTTGAACAGGGAGCGCACAGGCCATGGAACTCACCACCTGGAATCCTTTCCACGAAATGGAAGCCTTCTTCGATCGCTACAACCGCAACCGTCCGGCGACATCCCGCGATGTCTGGGCGCCGACGGTGAATATCAGTGAGACGGAAAAGGAATACCTCATTACGGCGGAACTGGCGGGAATCGACAGCAAGGATGTCGAGATCACCGTACAGAATAATGTGCTGACGCTCAGGGGCGAACGGCACGACACGAAAGAGAGTAAGGACACCAAACGCCATCTGATCGAAACCAGCTTTGGTCGCTTTTCACGCAGTTTCTCGCTGCCATCCGATGTCATCGAGGAGCGAATCAGCGCCAAGGGCAAGGACGGCATGTTGACCATTCATGTGCCGAAGGCAGAAATCGCCCCGGCCAAGAAGATCACAGTGAAGGCGGAATGAGCAGGAAGCTCTAAAGCGCAGGATTGCCGCATCGTCGAGCAGACGATGCGGCTTTTTTATGGTTTCAGGCAAGCGAGCGCCGCAACCGGAGCAGGGCGACGAGGAAAAAGGCCGTGCCGATCAGGGCCAGCGCCAGCAGTTGAGGCCAGACGGTTGCCAGGCCGGCATCACGGAACAGGATGTTCTGCCCGAACTCCACGAAGTGGGTGTTCGGCGTCAGCAGCATGAGATTCTGCACCACCTCCGGCATGCTCTCCCGCGGGGTCATGCCGCCTGAAAGAACCCGCAGCGGAATCAGCGTCAGGATGATCAGCAATCCCAGCTGCGGCATCGAGCGGGAAACGGTACCGAAGAAGATGCCCATCGAGGTGGTGGCGAACAGGTGCAGTATCGCGCCGATCAGAAATAGCGTCATCGAGCCTTGAAGCGGTACACCCAGCCAGTCACCGACGACGAAGCGCAGCGACAGGAGGGCGGCCACCAGCACCACCAGCCCCATCGACCACACCTTGGCCGCCATGATCTCGAACGGGGTCACCGGCATTACCAGCAAATGCTCGATGGTGCCGTGTTCGCGTTCGCGAATGAGCGCAGCGCCGGTCAGGATGATCGACAGCATGGTGATCTGGTTGATGACCTCGTTGACGGCGCCGAACCAGGATTGGGTGAGATTGGGGTTGTATCTCGTGCGGATCACCGCCTGCACGGGCTGTGTCGATGGCATGTCGCTGTGCTGCAGGAATGACGCGACCTCGTCGTCGATGATCTGCTGGATGTGTCCGGCGCCGGTGAAGGCCTGGCTGATCTGGGTGGCATCGACATTCAACTGGATCGAGGGTTGCCGACCGCGCAGCAGGTCTTGCTGGAAATCGGGCGGAAAGTCGAGGGTGAAGGTATAGCGTCCCTTGTCCATGCCGATGTCCATGTCGGCATGGTCGGTCAGCATCGGCTCGAGGAAGTAGGGTGTCTGGAAGGCGTCGATGATACGTTGCGTGATGGGCGAGCGATCCTCGTCGACCACCGCGATACTGGCCCGATGGGGCGTTTCCGGAATGCCGGTGGCGCTGGAGTAGACGCTCAACGTGAAGGTGTAGGCGATCAGCAGGAGCATCGCCGGATCGCGTGCCAGGGTGCGCAGTTCCTTGATGCCCAGTTGCAGGATGTTCGATAGCGTACTCAACTCACTTTTCCTGCTTCTTCAGGCCGGCCACGCTGGCCAGCAACAGCAGCGGAGACGTGACCAACAAGGCCAGAAAACTCGGCCATAGCTCGGCGGCACCGAGCGCCTTGGAGAAAATGCCGCGAGTGATGATGAGGAAGTGGCTGGTCGGGTAGAGATGGCCGATGACCGCGGAAGCGCCTTCCAGGGCTGAGACCGGATACAGCAGCCCCGAAAACTGGATCGCCGGGACGACGGTGCCGATGGCCGTGCCAAACACGGCAGCGATCTGGCTGTTGAACAGTGCCGAAACCAGCAACCCGAAGCCGGTGGCGCAGAACACATAGAGTAGGGCCGCCACACTGAGCATCGGCAGGCTGCCCTTGAGCGGCACGCCGAAGACGAAGACCGAGAGCAATACCAGCAGGAAGAAGTTGAGCATTCCCATTATCACGTAAGGCAGCTGCTTGCCGAGCAGGAACTCCAGGCGGGTGACCGGGGTGACGTAGAAGTTGGTGATCGAACCCAGCTCCTTCTCCCTGACGATGCCAAGGGCGGTGAGCATGGCCGGGATCATCATCAGTAGCAGCGGAATCATCGCCGGCACCATCGCCGGCAGGCTTCGCACGTCCGGGTTGTAGCGGTAGCGCAGGGCGACCTCCACCGGCCGGCTGTCGTCGCTGCCGGAGGCCTGGGCCAGTTGCTGCAGATAGGTGGCGTGGATTCCCTGCACATAACCGATGATGGTCTGGGCCCGGCTCGGCATTGCTCCATCGACCCAGAATGCGACCTGGGGCGAGGCGCCACGCTTGAGATCTCGCCCGAATCCGGGCGGAATCTCCACCGCGAGGCTGATCTCGCCTCGGCGCAGGCGCTCGTCCATCTCTTCGTAGCTCTGCAGGGGCGCCTTCTTCTGGAAATAGCGCGAGCCCGAAAGGTTGAGGACATAGCCGTCGCTGGTGGTGGTCCGGTCGTGATCGAGCACCGCGAAGGAGAGATCCTCGACGTCCATATTGATGCCATACCCCATGATGAACATCAGGATCAGAGTGCCTGCCAGGGCCAGGGTGGCGCGGATCGGATCGCGCCGCAATTCCATGCCCTCGCGCCGGGCGTAGCTCGACAGCCGACGCCAGCTGAAACGAGGGGGAGCGCCCTTTACCGCTGCGGCTGCGACGGCGATGCTCTCGTGCGTCGCCGGGGGAGTCGCCACCTCGCTGGCGTCTTTGAATTCGTTGATGCCTTTGAATTCGCTGGTGCCCTTGAGCTCGCTGGCGTCCTTGAGATAGTCGATGAAGGTCTGTTCCAGGTTGTCGTGCCCGCGTCTGGCCATCAATGCCCGGGGCGTGCCGCTGTCGAGTACCTTGCCGGCGTGCATCAGCGAAATGCGGTCGCAGCGCAGCGCTTCGTTCATGAAATGGGTGGAGATGAAGATCGTGACGCCATCTTCGCGCGACATCCGCACCAGAAGCTCCCAGAAGCGATCGCGGGCCACTGGATCGACCCCGGAAGTGGGCTCGTCGAGGATCAGAATTTCCGGTTCGTGCAGCATGGCCACGGCCAGGGAGAGACGCTGGCGGATACCGAGAGGCAGGCTGCCCGGCAGTTGCCCCTCGACGCCCTGCAACTCGAACTGTGCCAGCAGTTGCCGGCGACGGATGGCGTGTCGCTGTGGCGAAAGACGAAACAGCCGCGCGTGCAGGTCGATGTTCTGGCGCACCGTCAGCTCGTTGTAGAGCGAGAACGCCTGCGACATGTAGCCGACCCGGCGCCGGGTTTCGATATGCTCGGGGGCGACCGGCTGTCCGAACAGCCGCGCCTGCCCCTCGTCGAAGGGCAAAAGGCCCGTCAGCATTTTCATGGTGGTGGTCTTGCCGCAACCGTTGGAGCCCAGGAAGCCGAAGATCTCCCCGCGTTCGATGCGGAAGTCGACATGATCCACGGCGGTGAAATCGCCGAAGCGCTTGGTCAGACCGTGCGCTTCGATCGCCACCTCGTCGTGGGCCTTGCGGGGCGGGATCTCGAGATCGGTGTGTCCCGACCGCTTCTCCGCAGGCAACAGCTGGATGAAGGCGGCCTCCAGCGAAGCGCATCCCGTCCGTTCGAGCAGCGTCGCGGGCGAGCCCTGGTCGAGCACCTTGCCGGCGTCCATTGCGATCAGCCAGTCGAAGGCCGAGGCCTCGTCCATGTACGCGGTGGCGACGATCACGCTCATCCGGGCCTGCTGGTGGCGTATTCGGGCGATCAGTTCCCAGAACTGGCTGCGCGACAGCGGATCGACCCCGGTGGTGGGCTCGTCGAGGATCAGCAGGTCGGGATCGTGGATCAGCGCGCAGCAGAGCCCCAGCTTCTGCTTCATGCCGCCGGAGAGCTTGCCCGCCGGGCGCTCGGTGAATCTCTCCAGCCCGGTACTGGTCGTCAGGTCGTGGATACGCCGCTCGCGCTCCTCGGCATCCTGGCCGAACAGCCGGGCGAAGAACTCGAGGTTCTCGCGCACGCTGAGCGTGGGGTAGAGATTCCTGCCCAGACCCTGGGGCATGTAGGCGATGCGCGGGCCGGTCACGCGACGCTGGGTGGCGCTGGCCATGTCCGCGCCAAGCACCTGGACCTGCCCCGACTGGATCCGCCTGGCGCCGGCGATCAGCGCCAGCAGGCTGGACTTGCCGACCCCGTCCGGCCCGATCAGGCCCACCATGCGGCGGGCGGGAATGTCGAGCGTCAGCTCCTCGAGGGCCGTGCGCTTGCCGTAACGCAGGGTGACCCCGGACAGCGCCGCGACCGCGTCGGTGCTCATCGGGAGACGTTCACGCGCAGTGCTTCCGGCCATTCGGCTGCCGGGTCCAGCTTCAGGTAGGCTTCGCCGGGCAACCCCGTCTTCACTTGGCGGATGTGCTCGCGCAGTAGATCGGAATCGATACGGGCGCGGATGCGGAACATCAGCTTTTCCCGTTCGCTTTCGGTCTCCACCGTCTTGGGGGTGAACTGCGCTTCGCTGGAGACGAAGCTGATCCGGGCCGGCAGCACGTAGTCGGGCAGCGCATCCAGGATCAGGTGGGCGTCATCGCCCAGCGCGACCCGCCCGGCCTGGCTGGTGGGCAGGAAGAACGTCATGTAGACGTCGGTCAGGTCGATCAGGTTGAGCACCTTGCCGCCGGCCGCCAGCACTTCGCCGGGTTCGCTCACGCGATATTGCACCTGGGCCAGCCGGTCGGAGCGCAGCAGGCTGTCCTCGATGTCCGACTGGACGCGCTCGACATTGGCCTGGGCCGCGTCGATCGCCGACTGGGCTTCGATCACCTGGGAGCGGGCCGCTGCCACGCTGGCCCGGGCCGCCGCCACCTCCGCCTGGGAGGCCGACAGCGCGGCGCGGGCGCTCTGCATCGTCGCGCGGTCGTCGTCCACTTGCTGATACGAGATCACGTGGCGCTGAAGCAGCGCGCTGGAGCGCTCGAAGCGTTTCCGGGCGGCGTCCAGCTCGGCTTCACGCTGATGCACCGTCGCTTCGGCGGCTGCCTGGTGACTCTCGTTCTGGGCCACCCCGGCACGGGCGGTCTGCAAGGCGTTGCGGCTGCGCTGCAGCTCGGCCTCGGCCTGGCGTCGCTCGGCTTCCAGGCTTCGGGTATCCATGCGCGCCACCACCTGATTCGGTTCGACGAAGTCGCCCTCGTTGACCAGGATCTCCGCCACCCGGCCGGCGAGCTTGGTGGCGACGTCGATCTCCGTCGCTTCGATGCGGCCGTTACCGCGGGCGAAGGCGTCGTCCAGCCCCTCGGGCTGGAGCCAATACCAGAGCGTGACGCCAGCGAGGAGCAGAGCGGCGCCGATGACCAGCCAGCGCAGGATGGCAAAGGGGAACGGAGGTTTCATGCGCCGGTGTGCGGCTGGCCATGAACGCTGATGACTGTGCACCCGGCGACATGGCTGACCTTGTGCGAGACGCTGCCGACCAGCAAGCCCTTGATGTCACTGAGCCCCCGGCTGCCCATGACGATGGCGTCGACACCGAGTCGCTCGGCTTCCTCGATGATCGCTTCCGCCGGGGAGCCCAGACGCAGCAGGGTCTGTACGCCGTCTTTCGGCGCGCCGTCCGGCATTAGCGCCACGGCGTGGTCGAGAATGGCGCGTCCTTCCTTTTCGGCGTTGTCGTTGACGGCTTCCCGCACGATCTGCTGCACCCGGTAGTCGCCGCCGTATTGCATCGGTTCGAAGGGCTCGATCACGGTCAGCAGATGGATCGTGCCCTGGGCCGGTTCGGCCAGTCGACAGGCGACCCGTAGCGCAGCCTGGGCGTAGTCGGAACCATCGACGGGAACCAGCAGTGACCTGAACATGGCTTGCACCTCGCGGTTGGTAACGGGATGTCGACTGTATGGAGAGGTTATCGGGCGGATCGACGGGCAGATTTGATCGGCATCAAGAAAGCGTCGAATGGCCGGGGATAGGCTGAGCGGCAATGATCGCACCCGCGCGATCATGCCTGAATCCCGGGTATCCGACCCGAGGGTCGGCCCTTCGGGAGATGCCGTGATGGAACCCAGACAGTGGCATGCCCTGGCCACGGACAGGGTGTTGAGCGAGCTGGATTCGGCCATGACCGGATTGAGCAGCGATCAGGCAGGCATCCGTCTGCGCAGCGAGGGGGCAAACCGGTTGCCGGCGCCTCCGAAGCGCAGCCTGACCAGGCTGTTCCTGTCCCAGTTCCACAACGTGCTGATCTACGTGCTGCTGGGGTCGGCGCTGATCACGACACTGCTCGGTCATGTCGTGGATACGGCGGTCATTCTGGCCGTCGTCGTCATCAATGCCGTCATCGGTCTGATTCAGGAGCATCGTGCCGAGCGGGCGCTGGCCGCCATCCAGGAACTGCTGGCGCCATACGCGACGGTGCTGCGCGACGGCGGGCGGTGCCGGGTGAAAGTCGAGACCCTGGTGCCCGGGGACATCGTGCTGCTGGAAGCCGGGGATCAAATCCCCGCCGATCTGCGGCTTTTGCAAAGTCATGGGCTGAGCATTCAGGAATCGATGCTCACCGGCGAATCGACGGCGGTGGAAAAACATACCGACCCGGTTCCCGCCTGGGTGGCGCTGGCCGAACGTGGCTGCATGGCCTTCGGCGGCACGCTGGTGGTCGGCGGTCAGGGGCTGGGCGTCGTGGTGGCGACGGGCATCGCCACCGAGATGGGCCGGATCAGCCGTCTGCTGGCCCATGTCACGCCCAGGACCACGCCGCTGGTCAGGCAGATGAATAGCTTTGCCCGCTGGCTGACGCTGATCATTCTGGTGCTGGCGGCTGCCGTGATGGCGCTGGGTCACTTCCTCTGGGATTACCCCTTCGGCGAGCTGTTCACCGCTGTCGTGGGGCTATCGGTGGCGGCGATTCCGGAAGGGCTGCCGGCGGTGCTGACCATCACGCTGGCGCTGGGGGCTCAGGCGATGGCGCGGCGCAACGCCCTGGTACGCCACCTGCCGGCGATCGAGACGCTGAGCAGTGTCTCGGTCATCTGCACGGACAAGACTGGCACGCTGACGCGCAACGAAATGGTGGCCACCGAACTGGTGACCGTGGACGAGCGCTTCACCATCGATGGAGTGGGGTACGCGCCGGATGGCGCGATCCGGGGGGCTGCGCCCATCGATCTTCAGGCCAGCCTGCGGCTGCGGGAACTGGCGTGGGTCGCGGTGCTGTGCAACGACGCCGCGCTGCAGCACAGCGACGGTATCTGGCGGGTCGAGGGCGACCCGATGGAGGGCGCGCTGCTGACGCTGGCCGCGCGAATGGGGATGAGTCGCCCCGACGCACAGCGCTGCTGGGTACGTACCGACGTATTGCCGTTCGATGCCGAGCACCGCTACATGGCGACTCTGCACCACGATCACGAGCGCCACGCCCGCCTGTTCATCAAGGGCGCCCCGGAGCGGGTGCTGGCGATGTGCAGTCGAGTTCGCACCGCCGATGGCGGGGAGGCGATACTGGAGCACGCCTGGTGGCACGCGCAGGTCGAGGCGTTGGCTGGCCGTGGCCTGCGAGTGCTGGCCCTGGCGACACGCAGGGTGCCCGTCTCGCAGACCGTGCTCTCCCACGCCGATGTGGAAGGCGGCATCATTCTGCTGGGGCTGGTCGCCTTGATGGACCCGCCGCGACCGGAAGCCGTGGCCGCCATTGCCGAATGCCGGCGTGCGGGAATCGGTGTGCGCATGATCACTGGCGATCACGCCGCCACCGCGGCGGCCATTGGGCGAATGATCGGGCTGGAGCGCACCCGGCGGGTCATCACCGGTGCCGAACTGGAGACGATGAGCGACGACGAACTCGGCGCGGCGGCAATGGAAACGGATGTCTTTGCCCGCACCAGTCCCGAGCACAAGCTGCGGCTGGTCATGGCACTGCAGGCGCGAGGCATGACCGTGGCGATGACCGGAGATGGGGTCAACGATGCCCCGGCGCTCAAGCGTGCCGATGTCGGCATCGCCATGGGGCGCAAGGGCAGCGAAGCGGCGCGGGAGGCGGCCGATATCGTGCTGGCCGACGACAACTTTGCCTCTATCGTGGCGGCGGTGCGTGAAGGCCGCAACGTCTACGACAAGATCGTACGGGTGATCGCCTGGACCTTACCGACCGATGCGGGCGAGGCCGCCACCATCGTGACGGCGCTGCTGTTTGGCATGGTATTGCCGGTCACGCCGGTGCAGATTCTCTGGGTCAACCTGATCACGACCGTCACGCTGGGTCTTGCCCTGGCCTTCGAGTCCGGCGAGACGGGCGCGATGCAGCGTCCGCCACGCTCGCCCGGTGCGCCGCTGCTGGGGCTGGCCTGGCTATGGCATATCGGGCTGGTGACGGCGCTCTTTCTGCTGGGCACGTTCGGTATCTACGCCTGGGCCATCGAGCGGGGCCACGACATCGCGCTGGCGCGCACCATGGCGATGAATACCCTGATCGCGATGGAAATCAGCCACCTGTTCTTCATCCGCAGCATTCACGACTCGGCCTTCAGCCTGCGGATCCTGCGCGGTACCCGGGCACTCTGGGTCGCCATCGGCATCGTCGTGGCGTCGCAGGCCGCCATGAACTGGCTGCCACCGATACAGGCGGTGTTCGAGACCCGCACCATTCCGCTCCTCGACGGGATGGCGATTCTGGCCGTGGCCGTTTTGCTGCTGCTGGCGGTGGAGACCGAAAGACAACTGCGGCGCAAATTCAAGGCGGGTCGTCGTGACGATACCCCACCATCCGACGAGCAAGAGGCAATACGCTGATGGAAACCGACCTTCGGCTGTTTCTGGCAAACGCCGGATACCGCGGATTTCGTGCGGCCTGCAAAACGTCGGGCTGTTGGCGTTGTTGTCGTCCGACGTCTCAGAGCAGAAGGGGAAGATGGGTTTTACCCGGCACGGCGCTGATGGATGCTGATGACCATGCAGTGGGCGACATGGGTGACCTTGTGCGACACGCTGCCGACCAGCAAGCCCTTTAGATCGCTGAGCCCTCGGCTACCCATGACGATGGCATCCACTTCGAGTCGCTTGGCTTCCTCGATAATCACCTCGGCCGGTGAGCCCTGCTTGACCAGGGTATCGAACTCGTTTTCGTAGCCTGGCATGGAGGTAATCTCTTTCAGCGCCTCCGCGATGATCGCTTCCCCCTCCTTTTCGGCGAGCTCCACCGAAACTGCCTTGATCGCGGCCGCGACGGTCAACATTTCACCCTGATAGAGATCCGGATAGGGATCGCGCACGTTCAATACATGGATCTTGCCTTGAACCGGAGCCGCCAGTTGGCAGGCGATCTTGAGCGCGGCGTGGGAGTCTTCCGATCCATCGATCGGGACCAGCAGTGAGCTGAACATGGCGCGTACCTCGCAGAGGGCGATGGATTACGAACTTGGCTTGCTCGAGCCAAGTTATCCGCTCGACCACTGTCCAGCTTGACCTGTATCAAGAAAGCATCGAATAGCCCGTGGACGGCATGCCTCCTGGGCATGTCGGCCAGACAGGAGACATCAACCGAACAGATCCTGCTGGGCATGGGGCGCTCGGAATCGCGTGGTATCCAGACCCAGGTCGGCCCGTCGTTCCAGCCCCAGGCGAGAGGCCGCCCGGCGGAAGCGCTGGCCGATCATATCCACGAACAAGCCGTCGCCGTGCATGCGGTGGCCGAAGCGGCTGTCGTTGTTCTGGCCACCTCGGGACTGGCGGATCAGGCTCATCACCTTGCCCGCGCGCTCCGGGTAGTGCTCCTCGAGCCAGGCTTCGAACAGCGGCGCCACCTCGCGGGGCAATCGCAACAGCGTCCAGCTGGCGGTGCGGGCGCCGGCGTCGGCGGCACGCGTCAGCAGCGTCTCGATCTCGCTGTCGTTGATGGCGGGGATTACCGGCGCCACCAGCACGCCCACCGGCACGCCGGCTTCATGCAGCTCCCGAATGACCTTGAGCCGTGCCGCGGGAGAGGCAGTGCGCGGCTCCAGGGTGCGTTTCAGTTCGTTGTCGAGCGACGTCAGGCTGACGAACACCCGGACCAGCCGCTCGCGCGCCATCTCGGCGAGCAGTTCCCGATCGCGCAGAATCAGCGCGCTCTTGGTCACCAGCGTGACCGGGTGGCGGCACGCCAGCAGCAGCTCCAGCAGCGAACGTGTCGTGCCGTGCTGCGCCTCGATCGGCTGGTAGCAGTCGGTGTTGCCGGAGAGATTGATCGGCCGGCAGACATAACCCGGTTTGCACAGCTCCTCGCGCAATCGATCCGCCATGCCGGTCTTGGCGATCAGGCGCGTCTCGAAATCGATGCCGGGCGACAGATCCCAATAGGCGTGGCTGGGGCGGGCATAGCAGTAGATGCAGCCATGCTCGCAGCCGCGATAGGGGTTGAGCGAGCGGTCGAAGCCCAGGTCCGGCGACTGATTCCAGGAAAGCGCCGAGCGCGGCGCCTCGAACTGCACGTGGGTCGAGATGCGCTCCGGCAACGCCTCCTGCCACCAGCCGTCGTCCTCGACGGTGCTGTGTGTCGGCTGGAAACGGTTGTCCGGGTTGTAGGTCGCGCCGCGGCCTTTCAACGGGCCGGGTCGAGAGGGAGACGACATGGCAGCGACTCCTGATAACTGTTTATATATACAGTATCACTCCACGCAGCCGGGGAGAAACTGTTTAAGAGGGAAGAGGGAAGAGGGAAGAGGGAAGAGGGAAGAGGGAAGAGGCGGCGCCGTGGTATCGGCGCCGCTGAAGGAGAAAAGCGGTTAGAAGCTGAGTTTCACGCCGCCTTCGAGGTAACGGTCCTGGGTGTTGTAGCCATCGACCAGTTGGTAATCCTTGTCGAAGGCGTTCTCCAGCTTGGCCGACAGCTCGACGGTCGGCGTGACCTGCCAGGCCGTGCGCAGATCGACGACGCCGTAGCCGGCGTCAATAGCGTCGCTATAGTCGCTATCGGGACGTTCTTGAGAGGCGCGTAGCGTCATGCCGACACTGACTGCGTGGTAGCGGTAGTCGGCATCAATGCGCCCGTAGAGTTCAGCGCGTCTGGCCAACTGGTCGCCGGTTTCACGATTCTCGGGATCTTGACGTGTCAGTGAGGCATTCAGACTCAAGCTGCCATACGTCCAGCCGCCGGACAGCTCCACGCCTCGGATTCTCGCTTCGTCGACATTGTAATAACGGTACTCTCCGTCTGGCCCTGTCTCGGTGTTGAGCAGATCGTCGATACGGTTTTCGAAGAGCGATACCCGGCCGTGCCAGCCGTCGCGCTGGTAGGACCAGAAAAGTTCGGTAGATTTGGACTTTTCGGCGTCGAGATCGCGATTGCCGTAGTTCCCATAAGGGCTGGCGCTATAGAGTTGATAGAGCGTCGGTGCTTTGTAAGCGGTGCCATAGCTCGCGCCGAGTTGCTGGTAGGTCGCCAACTGGTACGCATAGGCGATGTTGCCTGTGGTCTTGTCACCGAATAGCGAGTCGTCGTCGTAACGTAGAGAACCGCTAAGTTGGTGGCGACCATATTCACGCTGGATCAGTCCATAGATCCCGTAATTTTCTCGACTGTCGCGGTTGATAGAGTCCCAGATGCTATCGTAATCAATCGCCTCGTGGCGGTAGTCCACGCCTAGGCTTTCTATACCATGCTCATGAGTGAAGGTGTGCTGAATGCCCAGTTCATCGCGCTTGGTCTTGGCCAGCGTCTCTCGTTGGCCGTCGTTGCGATCATCGCGGCGTTCGTCGAAATGTCCGGCAGTCAGACGCATGTTCCAGTCAGGTTCAAGCGCCACGTCCAGATTACCGCTGAAGCTTTGTTGATAACCTTCGCTGGTGTAGTTGCTGGCGCCCCCGTAGTCGTAGTCGCTATCGAAGTCCTGGCGCAAGGCCCGGAAACTACCCTGAACGCTATCGCTGAAGCGATGCGACAGCCCGACCTGGGCGCCGGTGGATTCGAAGCCATCATCTTCGCCGCTGGTGTCGGCTTCGGTGGAGTTGAAGCCATCGCCATCGCGGTGGAACAGCGTCGCATTGAGGCGTGTATCCGCGTTTCCTGCCGCCACGTAGGCGCTCTGCTTGCCGAAACCATCCTCTCCCGCGCGCAGATTCAACTCGGCTTGGGTATCTTTGCCGCCGTTGCGAGTGAAGATTTGAATGACGCCGCCGATGGCATCGGAACCGTAAGCCGCGGCCCGAGGGCCGCGTACGATTTCGATCCGCTCGATCATATCGGGGGAGAGGAACTCCAGACTGGAGGCACCGTTCGATGAAGCGGCGGAATTGATGCGTACACCGTCAATCAATACCAGGGTGTGATTGGAGTTCGTGCCGCGCATAAAGAGACTTGAGACCGTTCCTGGTGAACCGCTTTGGGTCATCTCGATCCCGGCCCGGCCTTGCAGCAGCTCGACCACGCTATCGGCCTGGCTGCGTTCGATCTCGTCGCGATCGATGATGGTGGTGCTGGCCAGTACATCGGCCTGTGATTGCGGCAGGCGATTGGCGGTGACCTGGACGTCGCCGAGCTGCTGCGGGTTTTCGACGCGTTGCTGGGCCTGGGCCGACAGCGTGGTCATGGCCATGGCGAGCGCGACGCCCGAGGCGACGGCATTCTTCTTGTAACGCATGTGATGTGATCCCCAACTGCGTTGTATCCCGCGATTCACCGGCACTGCGGCCGGACGCGATGACACGGAGTACTCGACACGAGTACCGAACGAATACGCAATGGGAGGACGGACGTGACGATGCCCGCCTCGGACGTCATGGAGTCCGGGCAGGGGGAGCCGCCACTGGATGAGCCCTCCGCATCAACCAGTGAAGAGAAACGCGCCGGTCTCCGGACTCTCGCGCGATGACCCAGGCGATAGACCCTGGGTCATCCGACACGCACGCCTTCCCATGTCGATGGCCGTTCCCTTGAAGTTCCCTCGAAGGGCAGTCCATGCGATCACAGTGGCTGGATGGCCTGGCGGCGCATCCGGTGGTGTCGAAGAAAACGCTATGTTTTCTAACGCAATTACCGTTGCGGGGGCAGTGCGGGGTTCTCACCCACTTCCCGAGGAAAACACTGTCTAAATGTCTGCGCAGCCAAATCGCTTCGCTATGACCGCCATCCCTGGCGGTCACCAAAGGCCGGCCTGCGGCCGTTCAAATTCGCTCCCGGCGAATTTGTGCGCGCTGCTGGAGCGCCAGCCCGGTCAAAATCCTCACCTATACCCCATAGGCTCCGGTTTTTGTGCTGCGTGCGCCTTGCGCTTTATACCGCTCGACAATTTATTCAGCGTTTCCTGAGCACACGTCTCTCGACGCGCCGGATTGTCGCAGCTTCCTTGCGGCAAGTGAATCCGAATCGGGAAACCGGGCGCCGGGGCTTTCGTGACGGATCGGGCAGGTGCGATCTCCGCGACGGCGCGAGCCGTCACGGTGTCGGCGAGCTGGGTTCCTGCAGTACCAGTTCCACGCGGCGGTTGCTGGCGCGGCCGGCCGGGGTGTGGTTGCTGGCCAGCGGGTGCGTCGAGGCATAGCCGATCGCTCGCAGCCGCTCGCCATCGAGGCCGGCCTGGCGCAACACGCGCACCACCGCCGAGGCGCGCGCCGCCGACAGTTCCCAGTTGGAGGGGAAGCGGGAGGTCGAGATCGGTACGCTGTCGGTATGGCCTTCGACGGAGATGGTGCCCTTGAACTCCTGCAGCATCGGGATCAGCTTTTCGACCAGTTGCCTGCCGCTATCGCTGAGCCCGACCGCACTGCTGTCGAACAGCAGGTGATCCTGAATGCGCAGGTTGAAGCCGTGGGGAATCGCGGTGACCTCGACACCGTCGATCTGCGGCAATACGGGTGCTGGTTCGGGATCGGGCAGGTCGAACAGCGGCACGCTGAACGCCATCGGCGCCATGGCGAAGATCTCGGCAGGCGCCGGCTTCGGTGCGGGCGAGTAGAAGCCGGTATCGCTCGCCAGTGGCGCCGGCTTGAGCTGACGCGGCGGCTGATAGAATTCACCGATGTCGGCCAGCGGCAGTCTTGGCGGCGGCTTCAACGCCGGGATGTGCAGCGGCAGCGCCGTGACGGGCGGCGCCCCGGCCGCGTCCCGGTCGATGAGCTGGCCGCCGTAGAGCGCCAGCATCAGCACGAAGAACGTGATCAGCAGCATGAGCATGTCGAGGTAGCTCATCAGCCACGAATCGCTCTCGCTGCTCCGCCCGCTGTCGACCAGGGGATCATCGTCGAACAGCAGGTCGGCAAAGGGGCCGCCGGGGGAGATCGCGGCCTGGCTCATGCGGACTCGACCGACGCGTCGGCGCTCTGCGGTCGGCGGGCATCGCGCATCTCGTCGCGGTGCTCGGCGCGGTAGGTGTTCAGGGCCTCTTCGATGAACGACGGCAGGCGGCGCTTGCTGACCATGATGACGCCTTCCAGAATCAGCGTCATGGCCATCAGCCGGGCCTCGGTGCGGCGTTCGAGCTTGACCGCGATCGGCTTGAACACCAGGTTGGCGAGCAGGATGCCGTAGAAGGTGGACATCAACGCCACTGCCAGACGCGGTCCGATCACCGCCAGGTCGCCGGCCTGGATCACCTCGAGCATGTTGATCAGCCCGACCAGGGTGCCGAGCATGCCGAAGGCCGGCGCGTAGACGGCCATGGTCCGCAGGATCTGCGCTTCGGCTCGCTCCTTGGCCTTGACCCGAACCATGCGCCAGCGAAGCATCTCGCGGATCTCTTCTTCGCGAGTGTTACTGATCACCATCTGCATGCCGGTGCGCAGGAAGGGATTGGTGGTGTTCTCCAGCGCGCCTTCGATGGCGCGGATGTTGCCGCGGCTCCAGTGGCGGGACATCTCGATCAACTGATCCAGATCGCTTTCCAGTTCGCTGGCCTGGGGTTCGCGCCGGAACACCACGGCGACCTGCCGGCACAGCCGCTGCATCTCCTGAAGGGGATAGCTGATGAAACTGGCCGCCAGCGTGCCGGTAAGCACGATCGCCAGCCCCGGCAGGTTGAAGAAGCTACTCGGGGCCTGAGCGGTGAACAGCACGACGGTCGCCAGCAGCAGAGCACTGGCGATGATGCCGATGAGTGTGGAAGGATTCATGAACGGCTCGCAACCTGGTGAACGGGCATGGTGCCCATCTTAAGCCCGGGGCTCCACCGTCAAAGGCGCTAATTGGCGCGTGTATCAGGCGCTTATTGTCGACGGGATGCATCGGCGAGCGGTGATCGACGCGACCAATCTCAGGCGTCGTCGTCCGACCGGCGTGCTGCCGCCTCCTTGGCGTGGGTGACGAAACGCGTCGGATCGTCGCTGATCACGCCGTCGACGCCCCAGTCCCAGAGCTTTTCGAAGGTGACCGGGTCGTTGGCGGTGTAGCAGAACAGCTTGATCTCTTCGTCGGCGATCTCCTGCGCCCGCTTGATCTTCAGCTTGCGCCAGTCGAGGTGGAGGCTGTAGGCGGAGAGACGTTCGGTTTCCAGCCACCAGCGCTTGGGTGCCTTGTCGTCCAGCACGCCGAGGCGCAGGCGGTCGGGGTCGGATTCCAGCGCCCGTGCGGCGGTCAGTGCATGACGATCGAACGAGGAGACGATCAGCTTGTCGGCGGGCAGCGCTTCCAACGTCGGCGGCAGGGCGGCCTGGACGAGCTCGATGGCGTTGCGGCCGCGACACACCTTCAGCTCAAGGTTCAGCCCCATGCCGAGTCGCTTGATCAGCTCGAGCATCGCCTCCAGCGTGGCGATCGGCTCGCCGCGATACTGGGCGCCGAACCAGCTGCCGGCGTCCAGTTTGGCGGCGCTTTCGGCGTCGAGCTTGAACAATTTTCCGCGACCGTCGGAGCAGCGCTTGAGACCGGCGTCGTGCCAGATGACCGGTGTTCCATCGCCGAGCAGTTGAACGTCGAGTTCGACCCATTGGCAACCGGCATCATGGGCGGCCTGAACCGCTGCCAGGGTGTTTTCGGGGGCACGCGCGGAAAGGCCGCGATGGGCGATGTAGCGGGGCGTGTCGGTGTCGGTGTGATCGGCGCTATCGGCGGGGCGCGGCTGGGTCATGCGGTCAGGATCTCCGTCGAACGCTGGGGCGGGCGTTCATCACTGTCGAAATGGCACAGATTCAGGCGGCTGTGCGTTGGCGTCATCGCCAGGCTCAGACCTTCGACCACCGCACGCGCGCCGTCAAGGCAAATCACCCTTCATGCCGTATGGCGAACGTGGATATCCGCTGTGTGACACCCGGATTCCCAGGCTTCCAGGTTCCCGGGCAGTTTTCATACCAAGCCTAATGCCACCGCCGTCTTGCTGTGCCGATAGCGATACCGATAGGCAGTCTGCAGCGGAATCGGCCGATAGCCGAGAGATCCATGGGTATAGCCGAGCCCGGTCCTGCCGCCAGCGCCGAGTTCGACCAGCACCATGCCGGTCGAATCCCAGGCGAGCGTACCGTCGGATTGGGGTCGTCCGTCGGTATCTCATGGGGCGCGTCCTCGATACCCTCGATCGGGACATGCGTCATTTCCAACATGGCGGCGTCTTCCTGATGTTCGTGAAGCAGACGCTCATGAATCAGTGCTTGCGGAGCTTCGGCACGACATCGCGCGAGAACTGTCGGAACGACGCCTTGATGATACCCAGCGAGTCGGGATCGCCATGCAGCAGCGCCGACATGTAGGCCTTGGCCTGTTCGCGCTTGATATGGGGTGGCAGTGGCGGCACGTCGGGGTCGGTGACCACTTCCAGTACCACCGGGCGATCGGCATTGAGCGCGCGGTCCCAGGCGCCGGCCAGTGCCTCCGGCTCATCGACCTTGATGCCCTTCAGGCCGATCATATTGGCGTAATCGGCATAGGGGAAGTCGGGCAAATCCTGCGAGCCGGTGTATTTAGGGTCGCCGACCTGAACGCGCATTTCCCAGGTCACCTGATTGAGGTCCTGGTTGTTGAGCACCATGATCACCAGGCGCGGATCGCTCCAGCGTTGCCAGTACTTGGCGATGGTCACCAGCTCGGAATTGCCGTTCATCTGCATCGCGCCGTCGCCGACCAGGGCGAGTACCACGCGGTCGGGATGGGCAAACTTGGCGGCGATGGCGTAAGGCACGCCATTACCCATCGTCGCCAGCCCGCCGGAAAGCGATGCCTGCATGCCCCGGCGCAACTTGAGATCGCGTGCGTACCAGTTGGCGGCCGAACCGGAATCGCTGGTGATGATGCAGTTGTCGGGCAGCTTGGGCGAAAGCTCCCAGAACACGCGTTGCGGATTGATCGGATCGGCATCGGCCAGGGCGCGCTGTTCGAGCATTTCCCACCATTGGGAGACACTTTTCTCGATCCGTTCACGCCACTTGCGCTCCGATTTGCGTTGCAGATGCGGAATCAGAGCCTGCAGCGTTGCCGCGCTGTCACCGGTCAGATTGACTTCCATCGGATAGCGCATGCTCAGCATGCGACCATCGATATCGATCTGTACGCCGCGTGCCTGGCCTTCCTCGGGCAGGAATTCCGAATAAGGGAACGTCGAACCGATCATCAATAAAGTGTCGCAGTTCGCCATCAGCTCCCAACTGGGGTTGGTGCCGAGCAAGCCGATCGAGCCGGTGACGTAGGGCAGGTCATCGGGCAGCGCCGCGCGCCCCAGCAGCGCCTTGGCGACACCGGCACCGAGAATGTCGGCGATCTTCATGACTTCATCGGTAGCCTGCAAGGCGCCGGCGCCGACCAGGATCGCGACGCGTTCGCCAGCGTTGAGCACCTCCGCGGCGCGTTCGAGATCATCCTGGTGCGGAATCGTGCGCGGCGCAGCATAGCCGACACCCGAATGCACCGTGCCATGCGCATGCGGCGGTGTCTCGACGGCGGGCTGGGTTTGCAGATCGTTGGGAATGACCAGCGCGGTGACCGTACGTTCGGACAAGGCGATACGCACGCACCGGTCGATCAGATGGCGGATCTGGCCGGGTGTGGTTGCCATGTGCACATATTCATTGGCCACGTCCTTGTACAGCGAGACCAGATCGACTTCCTGCTGATAGTCGCCGCCCAATGAACTGCGCGCCTGTTGGCCGACGATTGCCACCACCGGCGTGTGATCCTTCTTGGCGTCGTACAGGCCGTTGAGCAGATGGATCGCGCCCGGTCCTGATGTGGCGAGACAAACGCCCACTTCGCCGGTGAACTTGGCATGGGCACAGGCCATGAATGCGGCCATTTCCTCATGACGGACTTGAATGAAATCGAAGCGGTCGCCGGCGCGGTCGAGAGCTCCCATGATGTCGTTGATACCATCGCCGGCGTAGCCGAATATTCGCCGAATGTTCCATTGCGATAGACGCTTGAGAAGAAAATCGCTGACCGTTTCGCTGCTCATTTCCTGGCCTCCACGCTTGGATCGGTTACTGAGAACTTGGATCGGTTGCTTGAGAAGAATGTCGGTTTGCTGAAAAAAATAGTGACGCTATGCGGAAAACACTCTTCAAGGTGGTACATCAACGTGGCTTTGAGCAAGACGAAAGCCGGACGAGTCATGGCTATGATTAACAAACGAATAAAGAGACATCGAGTGGCTGAATCGATCGGCTGAATTTTGATTAATCTCCGTTAAAAAATAATGCATATTTACCGCTTCGTGGCGGAAAGAATGCCAATGGCATCTGGGGAACGACATCTCCCTTGCATGGATGAATCGAAGAAGATCGAGGATTATGGCCTTATCGGTGATATGCGTACCGCCGCATTGATCGATCGGAGTGCGCCTCGATCGAGTGGTTATGTCTGCCGCGCTTCGATTCCGATGCCTGCTGTGCGGCCGAGCCCGGCGGAGTCGCGACGGCGGCACTGACGCGGCTGGATTCCGACTCCTTTCGAATACCGGCCGGAGGCGGACGGACGGGGCCAGCAACGTGACGATATGATAGGCTGCGCGGCTTATTACACCGGCCCGAAGCCGCCGGCAGCGCGCCACAAGGCAACAAGTCAGGAGAAGCATGATGAAGGTCGTTCACGTCAAGAACCCTGAAACCCGCGAAGCGTGTCTCGCCAAGCTGTGCGCCAGTGTCTATGGGCAGGAAGCGGGCCTGGCCCCGCTGGTGACGTTCGCCGGCACCCAGGGCGTGCTGTTCGAGCAGGAGGCGGCGCGGCTGTTCGCGCTGACCGAAGACGACGGCACCATTCTTTGCCTGGCGCTGATTTCCTCCGATGTCGACGGCGGGACCATGGAAGTCGGCATGCTGTCGACGCCGGAGGGGAAAGGCAACACCCGGCATAGCCGGCAACTGGTCAGGACCCTGGCGGAGAAGGCGCCGCTGCGCGTGACGGCCAGCGACGAGGCGGGAGAAACATTCTTCCGACGTTGCGGCATCGAGCGCTGGGTGGATGGCGAAGAGGGCCTGCGCATCGGTCTGGGGCCGCTGCATCCGGCGCCGGTGAAAGGAGCGCTGCCCAACATGGTGCGCTTCAACGGCGACGGTATCGTGCGTACCTTCAAGGAGCAGCCGAAGACCTTCGAGGAGTACAAGACGCGCTTCGTTGCCGCCCTTGAACGTTACTCGAATAGTTTGTAAAGCCGGCTTCGACCAATGTCTGACGGCCGCGACGCGTGCCGCTCCTGACTTGACCCGCCTCGGGAATGGCGCTTGGATGTCAGACCGAGAGTCATCACCCAACAAGGAAACGTCATGGCCAAGCGTATTCAGTTCGCCCGTACCGGCGGCCCGGAGGTTCTCGAAACCGTCGAATTCGAACCTGCCGCCCCCAGGGCGGGAGAGGTCAGGGTCAAGAACCACGCCATCGGACTCAACTTCATCGATATCTACTTCCGCACCGGTCTCTATCCGGCGCCCTCCATGCCATCCGGTCTGGGCACCGAAGGGGCCGGGGTGGTGGATGCGGTCGGCGAAGGCGTGACCCACCTCGAAAAGGGGGATCGCGTCGCTTACGCCCAGGGGCCGCTCGGCTCCTATTCGGAATATCACGTGCTGCCGGCGGACAAGGTCGTCCAGTTGCCGGAAAGTATCTCCTTCGAGACCGCCGCGGCTGCCATGCTCAAGGGCTTGACCACCCAGTATCTGCTGCGCCAGACATTTCCGCTGGAAGGGGGTGAAACCATCCTCTTCCACGCTGCCGCCGGTGGAGTGGGGTCGATCGCCTGCCAGTGGGCCAACGCCCTGGGTGTCAAGGTGATCGGTACCGTCGGTTCCGCCGAAAAGGCCGAACTGGCGAAGAAGAATGGCGCCTGGGCAACGATCAACTACCGCGAGGAAAATGTCGTCGAGCGCGTTCGCGAGCTGACTGGCGGCGCGATGGTGCCGGTGGTCTATGACTCCGTCGGCAAGGATACCTGGATGACCTCGCTGGACTGCCTGGCGCCGCGAGGCTTGATGGTCAGCTTCGGCAACGCTTCCGGCGCGGTCGAAGGTGTCAACGTGGGCATCCTCAACCAGAAGGGCTCGCTCTACCTGACGCGCCCCAGCCTCAACGGTTATGCCGATACGCGGGAGCGCTTCGAGGAGATGTGTCTCGACCTGTTCGACATGCTCGAGAGCGGCAAGGTCAATATCGATATCGCCCAGCGCTTCAAGCTGGAAGAGGCCGGCAAGGCGCAGGAGGCGTTGGCCTCACGCCAGACGACGGGATCCACGATTCTGATCCCCTGAGCCATCGCTACCCATGCAGAGGCCGGCGTCGTCCGAACGGGCGACGCCGGCCTTTTGGTTCCCTGATCGCGCGGCGGTCGCGACGTGGGGCGATCATTCCATCGTGTTCACTGATCATCGTACCCACTTATCGTACTCACTTATCATCACGTTCACTTATCATCACGTTCACTTATTTGGCCGCTTTCGTGAGCGAACAGCGATTGTCGTTGTCGTAGTACGACGATGGCGCCCGCATTTCGCCAGTTTCTCCGCGGGGCGTCGAGGCCAGATGATCCATGCCAGGTCAATCACGATGACATTCGATACCACCGACGACAGGTTCTCGCCGGCAAGGCCGGCATCCTCTCGAGAGCGCCGCGTTCGCAAGACGCTGTTCGCCGCTGCCATCGCATCGGTTCTGCTGGCGGGCTGTGCGTCGCCCTATCACCCGCAGGGCTGGGAAGCGACTTCGTCACCGCCGCCGGTGGCCGCGACCGGCAAGTCCGGTAGCAAGCCCGGCAAGAAGGAGTCCGCCAGGCGAGACGCCAGCATCAAGCGCAAGGCCGCCGACACGCGGGCCAGCGCATCGCCGATGGGCAAGCCGCGTCGGGGCGAGGCGACCTACTACGCCTCCTACTTCGAAGGGCGGCCGACCGCCAGTGGCGAACCCTACGACAGCCAGGCGATGACGGCGGCGCACAAGACCTTGCCGTTCGGGACCAAGGTGAAGGTGACCGCGCTGGATTCCGGCGAGACGGCCGTGGTGCGCATCAACGACCGCGGCCCGTTCGTCGACGGTCGCATCATCGATCTTTCCCGAAAGGCGGCGGAGCAGCTCGGCATGGTTCACGAGGGTGCCGCCGAAGTGCAGCTGCAGGTGTTGGGGCAGTAGATCGTAATCCGCCATCAGCACTCGTATCGGGTCGTAAAGCGAGGGCTGTTTGATAATCAGCTTTTTGCCAAGGCAATTTGCCCCTTCGACGTAAGCTTACCACTGTCGAAACCTTACCTATCCTATCGCGCATGATGACGAGGGGGCTTAACGCTCGCCCCCTCGCCGCTCCCCCTCTTTTCGCGCCACAAACCGTGAAACCCTGGCCGATCAATCGCTGCGCTTAGGGTCGGCATGCAAGGACATCCCTGTCCCGGCATGCCTCTTGCGACATCCATGTCGCAAGACCCAGCTTCGCGATTATCGTCCAGTACGGTCTTGAAAGGCGCTTGGGGTGGCTCTGGCGAAGCTCGAAGGCTTTTTCATCAAGCAGAGACTCCCCTCGACAAACAGAAGCCCCGCTCGATGAGCGGGGCTTCTGTGGTCTGGCGTGTATGGTCTGGCGGGGTCAGGCAACGGTTTCGTCGGTCTGGTGGCTGGCACTTGCGCTTTGCTGCCGCATCTCGAAGGCGTCGAAGGCGAAGTCGTCCACCGTCAGCATGTCCAGCACTTCGGCTTCATGTGCACGCATGAACGCGGCATCTTCGTCGTTCAGCAGCCCGGTTTCGTGGGCCGCGTCGATCCACTGTTCGGGGTGCAGCGCGACCTCGGGCAGGGCCTTCTTGACCCGCGCCTTATTGAGCGTGCGATAGATCGCTTCGGCACGCTCGGCATTGGCCAGCAGGGCGTTGTAGCGCGCCAGTGCGTTGTCTTTCTGGCCTTCCTCCCAGGTATCCCAGGTGTTGCGGGTCAGCTTGTGACGCAGCGCGCTGTCGGTCGAGATCGCCTTGGCGATTTCGCGGGTCAGCGTATCCTGGGGTTTGTGCCAGCGACGTCCCAGCGGCTGGGTGACGAACGACAACGTGTTGCCCAACGCCCGGTTGGGCAGATTGTCGAACAGATCGATCAGCGCCTGTTCGGCACGGTTCAGCAGCAGCCGACAGCTGTAATGGAACAGCGCGGCTTCATTGTCGACGCGGTCCGTCTCGTGCAACTGCTTGAGCACCATCGACAGCAGATAGAGGTTCGACAGCACGTCACCCAGACGCGCCGAAATCATCTCGCGCTGCTTGAGCTTGGAGCCGAGGCTGGCCATGGCCGCATCCGCGCACAGGCTGAAGGCGGAAGAGAGCCGGGCGGCATCCTGCGCGTAGGGCGCGGCGATCGCGTCGAAGGGCACCTTGGGCCGGCCGAGACCCAGTGCCTGGGTGAAGGCACGCGCGCCGTTGCCGAAGATCAGCCCGATATGGCGGAAGAACAGGCGATCGAAGGCCGCGAAATCGTCGGCGTCCTTGGCGGCCAGCTCCTTGAGGACGTAAGGATGGCAGCGGATCGCACCCTGACCGAAGATCATCAGGTTGCGGGTCATGATGTTGGCGCCTTCGACGGTGATGGAGACCGGGTTGGCGCTGTAGCCGATGCCGAGGTAGTTGCGGGGGCCGAGCGTGACCGTGCGGCCGCCGTGGACATCCATCGCGTCGGCCAGAACCTCGCGCTGGAATTCGGTCAGCTGGCTCTTGAGAATCGCTGACGGCACCGCCGGCTTGACGCCGTGGTCGATGGTGTTGGCCGTCTGCATGACGGCGGCCTGGGAGATGTAGGCCTTGGCGGCGATGCGCGCCAACGGCTCCTGGACGCCTTCCATGTCCGCCACGGCGATGTTGAACTGGCGACGAATCCGCGTGAAACCGCCGCTCCAGCCCACCGCGTAGCGGCCGATGCCCGCGGCACCGGAAGGCAGGGTGATGCAGCGGCCCACCGAGAGACATTCGACCAGCATGCGCCAGCCCTGGCCGGCCATGTCGAGCCCGCCGATCAGGTAGTCCAGCGGGATGAACACGTCCTTGCCGCGAATCGGGCCGTTCATGAACGGGCTGCCGATCGGATGGTGGCGGCGGCCGATCTGCAGGCCTTCCGTCTCGCGGGGAATCAGTGCGCAAGTGATGCCGATGTCGCTCTCGCCGCGCTCCAGCAGGTTGTCCGGGTCGAACATGCGAAACGCGAGGCCGACCACCGTGGCGATCGGCGCCAGCGTGATCCAGCGCTTCTCGAAGGTCAGCTTCAGCCCCAGCACCTCTTCGCCGTTATGCATGCCGCGGCAGACGATGCCGACGTCCGGGATCGAAGTGGCATCGCTGCCGGCGCGTGGCCCGGTCAGCGCGAAGCAGGGGACGTCACGGCCATCGGCGAGGCGCGGCAGGTAGTGATTCTTCTGTGCCTCGGTGCCGTATTTCAGCAGCAGCTCGCCGGGGCCGAGCGAGTTGGGTACGCCGACCGTGCTCATCAGGGTTTCGTTGAAGGCGAGCTTCTGCAGCACGGCGGATTGCGCCTTGGCCGAGAACTCGAGACCGCCGTAGGACTTGGGAATGATCATGCCGAAGAAGCGTTCTTTCTTCAGGTACTCCCACAGCGCTTCCGGCATGTCGGCGCGCTCGCGGGCGATTTCCCAGGCGTTGCACATCCCGGCGGCCACGGAGCACTGGTTGTCGATGAACGCCTGCTCCTCTTCGCTCAGGCCGGCGTTGTCGAAGTCGAGCAGCTTCTGCCAGTCGGGGCGGCCGCTGAACAGCTCGCCATCCCAGGCGACGGTGCCGGCATCCAGCGCGACGCGTTCGGTTTCGGAAACGCGCGGCGCGATCTTCTTGAACAGCGCGAACAGACGCGGCGATAGCCACAGGCGACGGATCGGCTTGAGGCCACAGGCGGCGACGCCGATCGCCGCGATCAGCAGCAGCGTGCCGATGACGCCGGCATCCAGCGCCAGCCCGACGAGACCCAGCACGACAAGAACGGCGATTGCCGCGAGCGCGCCGGCTTCGCGACGCATGACGACCAGACAGCCGATGACGGCAAGGACGATGAGCAGCAGTGTGATCATGACGAGCTCCGAGAGGAAAACGAAAATTCAGACGAGCGTTTGAATTTGGTTTTCAGACTAGCCGATCCCGTGACGGCTGACTAGAGCCGGCGGGATCATCCTTTGGGACTATTGGCTACGAGCTACGAGCTACGAGCTACGAGCTACGAGCTACGAGCGCTCACGCTTCGCGGGTCTGTGTCGACTCTATGTGCCGGGGTCGCAGCCGACGATGGAGCCGGTCGAGATAGAGATAGACCACCGGCGTGGTATAGAGCGTGAGGATCTGGCTGACGATCAGCCCGCCGATGATGGTGATACCCAGTGGTGCCCGCAGGCCGGCGTTCTCGTCGGTGCCGAGCAGCAGCGGCAAGGCGCCGAGCAGCGCGGCCAGCGTGGTCATCATGATCGGCCGGAAACGCACCAGCGCGGCGTGGCGAATCGCGTCCTGCGGCGTCATGCCCTGATCGCGCTCGCAGACGACCGCGAAGTCGACCAGCATGATCGCGTTCTTCTTGACCACACCGATCAACAGGATAATGCCGATCAGCGCGATCAGGGTGAAGGGCGTATCCAGCGCCATCAGTGCCAGCAGCGCGCCCACCCCGGCGGAGGGCAGCGTCGACAGGATCGTCAGCGGGTGGATGTAGCTCTCGTAGAGAATCCCCAGCACCAGATAGACGGTGACCAGTGCGGCCAGAATCAGCCACGGCATCGCCTCGATACCGCTTTGGGCTGCGCCGGCACTGCCCTCGAAATCGATCTGCACGTCGGTAGGCAGGTGGAGCGCGTCGACGGCCTGACGAATACGCGCCGTGGCGTCGCCCAGCGCAACGCCGTCCTCCAGATTGAACGAGATCGTCGAGGCGGCGAACTGGCCCTGATGGTTGACGCTGACCGGCGTGGTGCTGCGCTCGACGTGGCTGAACGCCGAAATCGGGATCATCTCGCCATCGCTGCCGCTGACGTAGAGATCGCCGATCGCGTCCGGTGCCTGACGATAGGGCGCAGCCACCTCCATCACCACGTAGCGCTGTTCGTCGGCGTCGTAGAGGCTCACCACCTTGCTCTGGGCGAAGGCGTTGCCCAGCGCGGTATCGATGGTGCGCATGTCGACGCCGAGACGCGAGGCGGTCTCCCGGTCGACGACCAGCTTGGCGGCCAAGCCCTCGCCACGGTTGTCGCTGTCGATGCCGGTGATGCCGTCGACCTGCTGCATCGCCTGCTGGACCTTGCCGGCCCAGTCGCCGAGCAGATCGAGGTCGTCGCTCTTGAGCGTGATCTCGTACTGGGAAGCGCTGCTGGAACGGCCGCCAACGCGGATGTCCTGCAGCGGAAACATGAAGGTGCTGACCCCGGTCAGGCCCTGCAGGCTCGCCATCAGGCGATTGCCGATGGCCTGCGTCGAGCCCTGGCGGTCGGCTTTCAGGGTGATGAACAGCGTCGCCGAGGAGCCGCCCCGGCCCGGGCCGCCGCTACCCATGAAACCCAGCACGCTCTCCACTGCTGGGTCAGCCTGCAGCCGCTCGCGAACCTGGCCGAGCTTGTCCGAGACGGCCTCGAATGACAGCGCCTGGTCGCCGCGCATGGTGCCGAGCAGGCGGCCGGTATCCTGATCGGGAATGAACCCCTTGTCGACGGCGGTATACAGGTAGCCGTTGAGAACGATCACGGCAACCAGCGAGAGCAGCGTCAGCCGGCGATGCTTCAGCGCAATGTCCAGCGACCTGGCGTAGCCGCGCACGAACGCATTGCCGATCGCGGTCAAGGCCCGTTCCCACCTGGGCTGGCGCTGACGTTCGGGATGCGGCTTGAGCCAGCGCGCACAGAGCATCGGCGTCAGCGTCAGCGACACCAGCAGCGAGACGCCGATGGCCAGCGACAAGGTCACCGCGAACTCGTGGAACATCCGGCCGATGAAGCCGCCGAGCAGCAGCAGCGGAATGAACACCGCCACCAGCGAGACGCTCATCGCGGTCACCGTGAAGCCGACCTCCCGGGCACCCAGCAGCGCGGCCTGGAAGGGCTTCACCCCCTGCTCGATATGCCGCGCAATGTTCTCGACCACGACGATGGCGTCGTCGACCAGAAAGCCGATCGACACGATCAGTGCCATCAGCGACAGCGTATCGAGCGAGAAGCCGAACGCCCACATCATGGCGAAGGTGCCGACCAGCGACACCGGAATCGCGACGCTGGGAATGATGGTGGCGCGAGCGTTGCGAAGGAACACGAATACCACCAGCACGACCAGGATCACCGCCAGCAGCAGCGTCAGCTGGGTTTCATGCAGCGATGCCTGGATGCCCGGCGCGCGGTCGAGCTGCACGCTGAGATTGATGTTCTGCGGCAGCAGACTGCGGATCTCGTCGAGTCGCTCCCTGACGCCGGCGATGGTGTCGATGATGTTGGCCCCGCTGGCGCTGCTGATCACCAGCAGCACGGCGGGCAGATCGTTCTGGAAGCCGACGTTGTAGCGATCCTCGACACCATCGGTGATGGTAGCCACGTCGCCCAGGCGCATCTGCGAGCCGTCGTCGCGGGCGATCACGATCTGGCTGTAGTCGCTCGCTTTCAGCAACTGGGAATCGGTCTGCACTTCCCAGCGGTGTTCGACGGTCTGCACGAAGCCGGTGGGGGACTGGGTCGTCGCCGCCCGCAGCGCGCCGGCCACTGCATCGAGCGTGATGCCGGCATGATTGAGCTTGCGCGGGTCGATCGACACTCTGACCGCGGGGGAGGAGCTGCCACCGACATTGACGTCGCCGACCCCCGGCACCTGGGCGATGGGCGGCGCGATCTTGCTGTCGGCGAGACGATAGAGCTCGCTGGTGGGCAGGGCGTCCGAGGTCAGCGAGAGGATCATCACCGGCGCCGAGGCCGGGTTCAGCTTGCGATACTGGGGGCGGCTGGTCATGGCGCTGGGCAGCAGCGGCTGGGCATCGTTGATCGCGGCCTGGACCTCCTGCGCCGCCACGTTGATGTCCTTGTCGAGATCGAACTGGATGACCACGCTGGTGGAGCCGTCCGAACTCGACGAGGTCATCTGGGTAATCCCGGGGATTCGGCCCAGCGAGCGTTCCAGCGGTGTCGCTACCGTCGAGGCCATGGTTTCCGGATTGGCCCCGCTCAGGCTCGCCGAGACCAGAATGGTCGGGAACGACACATTGGGCAGCGGGGCCACCGGAAGGCGCTCGTAGGCGAGCGACCCCAGCAGCACCACGGCCAGCGCCAGCAGAATGGTCGCGACCGGTCGGCGAACGAAGGGCGATGACAGACTCACGATGTGGCCCCGATCGCGGTTTCGTCACGCTCGGCGTCGTCATCGTGTCGCCAGCGCGAGGCGAGACGATCGAAGAACAGGTAGATCACCGGCGTGGTGAACAGTGTCAGCAACTGGCTGAACAACAGCCCGCCGACCATGGTGATGCCCAGCGGCTGACGAAGCTCGGCGCCGTAGCCGCTGGCGAACATCAGCGGCAACGCACCGAGCAGTGCGGCGCAGGTGGTCATCATGATCGGCCGGAAACGCAGCAGCGCGGCGGTGTGAATCGCCTTCTCCGCCGACATGCCGCGCTCGCGCTGCGCCTCCAGGGCAAAGTCGATCATCATGATGGCGTTCTTCTTGACGATGCCGATCAGCAGAATGATGCCGATGATCGCCACCAGCCCCAGCGAGTAGCCGCTGATCTGGAGCGCCAGCAGGGCGCCGATGGCGGCCGAGGGCAGCGTCGACAGGATCGTCAGCGGGTGGATATAGCTCTCGTAGAGAATCCCCAGCACGATGTACATGGTAACGATGGCGGCCAGGATCAGCCAAAGGGTATCGCTGGTGGACTGGGTATAGGCCAGCGCCGAGCCGCGATAGTCCAGCGAGGTCTGGTCGCTCAGCGTCTCGGTCGCCGCCTGGTCGACCGCCTCGAAGGCGTCCGACAGCGAGTAGCCGTCGGCGACGGCGAACGACATCAATGCCGAGGGGAACTGGTTCTGGCGTTGCAGCGACAGCGGCGTGGTGCGTTCGGTCAGCGTGACCAGCGTCGACAGCGGCACCAGCTCATCGTCGTCGTTGGCGACGTAGAGGCGAGACAGCGCCTGCGGGCCGTCGCTGTCGGTCGCGTTGGCGGCGAGCACGACGCGATACTGGCTGGCCTGGGTGAAGATGGTCGAGATCAGGCGCTGGCCGAAGGCGTCGTAGAGCGCGTCGTCGATATCGGCGACGCTGATGCCGAGCTGGCCGGCACGAGCGCGATCGATGGTGACCTCGAGCTTGCGCCCGGCGTTCTGGACATCGCTGCTGACGTTGGCGATGGCCGGCGACTTCTCCAGCGCCGCGAGCAGTTTGGCGGCATCATCGTTGAGCACCTCGCGGTCGCCCTGGGTCAGCGCGAACTGATACGGGTAGCGGCTGATGGTGTCTTCCAGCGTCAGATCCTGCACCGGCTGCAGGGCGAGCGACAGGCCGGGGATATCGTGGCTTTCGCTGCGCAGCCTTGCCAACACGCTATCCAGGTCGTCGCGCTCGTCCAGCGGCTTGAGATTGATCGAGAGGCGCCCGCCATTGAGCGTGGTGTTGGTGCCGTCGATACCCACGCTGGAAGAGAGGCTTTCGACGGCCGGGTCCTCGAGCAGGCGGTCGACCAGTTGCTGCTGGCGGGCCGACATCGCCTCGAACGAGGTCGATTGCGTGGCGGTAGTGACGCCGCGAATGACGCCGGTGTCCTGCACCGGAAACAGCCCCTTGGGTGTGGCGACGAACAGCAGGGCGGTCACGCCCAGGGTGGCGACCGCGACCAGCAGCGTCAGCGTCTGGTGGCGCAGGATCCAGTCCAGCGCGTGCTCGTAGCCGCGCGTCACGCGACCGAACAGCCCCTGGCGGTTGCGCACCATGGCCTCGTCGTCGTTCTCTTCCTCGCCGCGGTCGGCGGCGTCGGGTCGATGTTTCAGCCAACGCGCGCAAAGCATCGGCGTCAGCGTCAGCGACACGAAGGCGGAGATCAGGATCGAGATTGCCAGGGTCAGTGCGAATTCCCGGAACAGTACGCCGACCACGCCGCTCATGAACACCAGCGGGATCAGCACGGCGAGCAGCGAGATCGTCAGCGAGACGATGGTGAAGGCGATCTGCCGGGAGCCCTTGAGCGCGGCCGCCAGCGGTTTCTCGCCTTTCTCGATGTAGCGGGTGATGTTTTCCAGCACCACGATGGCGTCGTCGATGACGAAGCCGGTGGCGATGGTCAGCGCCATCAGCGTCAGGTTGTTGAGGCTGAACTCGGCCAGGTACATCGCGCCGAAGGTGCCGACCAGCGACAGCGGTACGGCCAGACTGGGAATCAGCGTGGCCGGAATGTTGCGCAGGAATAGGAAGGTCACCATCACTACCAGCCCGATGGCGAGGATCAGCTCGAACTGCACGTCTTCCACCGCGGCGCGAATGGTCGTGGTGCGGTCGGTGAGCACCTTGACCTCGACACTGGCCGGCAGCGTGTTTTCCAGGGCCGGCAGGCTCTGCTTGATGGCGTCGGCGACACCCACCACGTTGGCGCCGGGCTGACGCAGCACATCGATGAGAATTGCGCCTTCGCGGTTGGCCCAGGCCGAGAGATAGGCGTTCTCGGCGCCATCCTCGACGGTGGCCACGTCAGACAGGCGCAGCACCGATCCGTCGTCGGTCTTGAGAATCAGGTCGCGATAACCGCTCGCCGACAGCAACTGGTCGTTGGCGTCGATGCTGTAGGCGCGGTAGGGGCCGTACAGCGTGCCCTTGGCCTGGTTGACGTTGGCGGCATCGACGGCGCTGCGCACCGCCGCAAGGTCGAGCCCGTAGGCGGCCAGCTGGCGGGAGTCGACGGTAATCCGCACGGCCGGCTGGTGGCCGCCGGCCAGCTTGACCTGGCCCACGCCGCTGATCTGGGCGATCTTCTGCGCCATGCGCGTGTCGATCAGATCGTAGACCTGGGTCAGCGGCAGGGTGTCCGAGCTGACGGCCAGCGTCATGATCGGCGTGTCCGCCGGGTTGACCTTGCTGTAGCTGGGCGGGCGGGGCAGGTCGTCCGGCAGCAGCGTCTCGGCCTGGCTCAACGCTGCCTGCACCTCCTGCTCGGCGACGCCCAGGTCGGAATCGAGCGAGAACCGCAGCGTGATCAGCGAGGCGCCGCCGGTACTGGTCGAACTCATGTCCTCCAGCCCCGAGATTTCGCCGAGCTCGTCCTCCAGTGGCGAGGTGACGTGGGAGAGCATCACGTCCGGGCCGGCGCCGGGGTAGAGCGTGGTGACCTGGATCGTCGGGAATTCCACCTCCGGCAGCGACGAAATCGTCAGCAGCCGATAGGAGAGGGCGCCCGCGATCAGGATCGCCAGCATCACCAGCGACGTGGCGACCGGGCGCAGGATGAAGAGGCGAGACGGATTCATGACGCGCTGCCGTCACCGCCGGCCTGTTTCGCTACGTCGCTGCTGGCCGGGTCCGCAACCTCGTCGCTCGATTCTCCCGGCAGGGCATCGCTGACCACCCGTACCCTGGCGCCTTCCCGCAGGCTGTCGACGCCGTCCACGACCACGTGCTCGCCGGCCTCGACGCCGGAGGAAAGGGCGCTTTGCGAGTTCTGGGTGGCGACCAGCGTCACCGCGCGGCGGGTGACGGTGTCGTCATCCTTGACCACGTAGACGTAGTTGCCGTCCTGGCCGGTCTGTACCGCCGGTTCTGGCACGATGACCTGATCGCGCAGGATCTGCGACACCAGGCTGACATCGACGTAGGCGTTGGGATAGAGACCGCCGACCGGATTGTCGAAGGTGGCGCGCAGCCGAATCGTGCCGGTGGCGCTGTTGATGTTGCTGTCGATGCTGCTCAACTGGCCCGAGTAGGTTTCGCCATCGGTGCCGGTCACGCTCACCGCCGGATGATCGCCAGCGGCCAGGCGCCCACGGACCGTGTCGACATAACGGCTGGGCAGCGAGAAGATCACCGAGATCGGGTCGAGCTGGGTGATGGTGACGATGGGCTCGTCGTCGCCAAGCTGGATGATATTGCCGGGATCGACGTTGCGAATCCCCACCACGCCGGTAATCGGCGCGACGATGTCTGTGTAGTCGAGCTGGACCTGGGCGCTCTGGACGCTGGCCTGATCGCTGGCGACGGTGCCTTCGTACTGACGCACCAGTTGACGCTGCTGTTCCAGTTCCTGCTGCGAGACATAGTTGGAATCGATCAGCTTCTCGTAGCGAGCCAAGTCTTCGCGGGCGGAGGCTAGCTGGGCCTGATCCTGGGCGAGCTGGCCTTTGGCCTGATCCAGTTGCGCCTGATAATCGCGCGGGTCGACCTGCGCAAGCTGCTGCCCTTTCTGGACCGTCTCGCCTTCCTCGAAATTCACCGACAGCAGCTCGCCTTCGACGCGGGGTCGCACGGCGACGCTCTGCAACGGGCGTACCGTGCCCAGCGCGGTCAGCTCGATCGGCAGATCGCCCCGGCTGGCGGCCACCGCGGAAATGGCGGTCGTCATTGCGCCGCGCCCACCGGCTTGCCCGGCGTTGCCATCGGGTGCTTGCGAGTCTTCGCCTCGGCCGAACATGTAATAGGCAACGACGGCCACGATGATCACCAGTAACAGCAGCCACAGCCAGCGTAGCGGTCGACGATTCTGAGGCGACGAAGAGGAAGAGGGCATAACGGGCAACGGTCCTTGTACTGGCTTTATGACGAACTCACGATAGAGGCGGGGCTAGCGTAAAGACGAACCCAGTGTAACGGAACACTGTTCGAACAATGCGCAATTAGCGCGCAAATCATCTCCGCGGGCAAAATCATCTTCACGGACGAAATCATCTTCGCGAATAAAATCATCTTCGCGACCAAGAATGTGAACGTTGCATCAGCCGTTTTCGAAGCGCAACCGCCCCGAATGGCGCTGAGACGATGCCCGGCCCAGGCAGTGCGGGGCAGGCAGAAAGCGCGGGAAGGGCATCTCAGCGCGGCAATGGCGGTCGGACAGGAGTACGCCACGGAGCGAGCGGACATCGATCAGGGGCGCGTCGGCGCCCCGTGATTCGTCAGGCGCTTTTGGCCGGGGTCTGGCGGGCCGGGGCGCCGTTGGCCACGTAGTAGGGAGCGTCGGAGCGTGGCAGCGGCTCGCGACCCCGCACCCGGTCGGCGAGCTTCTCGGCGATCATGATGGTGGTGGCATTGAGGTTGCCGGTCACGATCTGGGGCATGATCGAGGCGTCGATGACGCGCAGGCTTTCGATGCCGTGGACACGGCCTTCATGGTCGACCACCGCATCGTCGCCGGTGCCCATGCGGCAGGTGCCACAGGGGTGGTAGGCGGTCTCGGCGTGCTCGCGCACGAAAGCGTCGAGCTGCTCGTCGGACTGCACGTCCGGCCCTGGCGAAATCTCCCGGCCGCGATAGGCATCCATCGCCGGCTGGGCGATGATCTCCCGGGTCAGGCGGATCGCGGCGCGAAACTCTTCCCAGTCGCGCTGGGTAGACATGTAGTTGAACAGGATGCTGGGTGCGCTGCGCGGATTTCTGTCCCGCAGTTGGACGCGACCGCGGCTTTCGGAGCGCATCGAGCCGACGTGGGCCTGGAAACCGTGCGCCTGGACCGCGCTCTTGCCGTTGTAGCTGATCGCGATCGGCAGGAAATGGTACTGAAGATTGGGCCACTCCTCGCTGTCGTCGGTGCGGATGAAGCCGCCGGCCTCGAACTGGTTGCTGGCGCCGACACCCTTGCCCAGAAACATCCATTCCGCGCCGATCTTCGGCTGGTTGTACCACTTGAGCGCCGGATAGAGCGATACCGGCTCCTTGCACTCGTACTGGATGTACATCTCCAGGTGATCCTGCAGATTCTCGCCGACGCCCTTGAGCGGGTGCACAACCGGAATGCCCAGCTTCTCCAGCAGCGCCGGATTGCCCACACCCGAGCGCTGCAGAATCTGCGGCGAGGCGATCGCGCCGCCGCACAGCAGCACTTCGCGACGCGCCAGCGCCTGGCGGGGCTGGCTGTTGTTGAGATGGTCGTGCAGGTAGTTGACGCCGATGGCGCGCTGATCCTCGAACAGGATTCGATCGGTCGTGGCGTGGGTGACGATAGTCAGGTTCTCGCGCCGCTTGGCGATATCCAGGTAGCCGCGGGCGGTCGAAGAGCGCCGGCCGTTGGGCGTCGTCGACCGATCCATGGGGCCAAAGCCTTCCTGCTGATAGCCGTTGAGGTCGTCGGTACGCGGATAGCCCGCCTGCACGCCAGCCTCGATGAACGCCTGATACAGCGGATTGTTGCCGGCCTTGGGCGTCGCCACGCTCAGAGGGCCGTCGCCGCCGTGGTAGTCGTTGGGGCCGATATCGCGGGTTTCCGCCTTGCGGTAGTAGGGCAGGCAGTCGCGATAGGTCCAGTCCTCAAGACCGGGCTGCTTGGCCCAGTTGTCCAGATCCAGCGCGTTGCCGCGGATATAGCACATGCCATTGATCAACGAGGAGCCGCCCAGCCCCTTGCCGCGCCCGCACTCCATGCGACGGTTGTCCATGTGCGGTTCCGGGTCGGTCTCGAACGCCCAGTTGTAGCGCTTGCCCTGCAGCGGGTACGCCAGCGCTGCCGGCATCTGGGTGCGGAAGTCGGCGCGATAATCCGGCCCGCCGGCTTCCAGCAGCAGCACGCTGACCGCCGGATCCTCGGTCAGGCGGGTGGCGAGCACGTTACCCGCCGAACCGGCACCGATAATGATGTAATCGAATTCCTGAGCCTGTTGCATACACACGCTCCTTCAAGAGAGAAGAGGGGGAGAGACAAGAGCGAAGAGACCAAGCGGTCCGAGGCGGTCGAATGCGCCGCCCGAGGACAGCGCGAGCGACGATCAGACAAGGCGTCTCCCGGCAAGGGCGCGGAACTTACTGGGTGCTAAGTGAGCAGCCCGAGCCGGGAGACAACGCCGTATGATCGAGCGCAGCCCGTTATCGGTCAGAAAACCGAGGCGAACGGCCCCATCTCGATCTGTACGGATTTGGTCTGGGTATAGTGCGCCAGTGTCTCGATGCCGTTCTCTCGGCCGATGCCGGACTGCTTGTAGCCGCCCACCGGCATTTCGGCGGGGGAGTCGCCCCAGGTGTTGATCCAGCAGATGCCGGCTTCGATCCGATGGATGACCCGGTGAGCACGGTTGAGCCCTTCGGTGAACAGGCCGGCGGCCAGGCCGTATTCGGTATCGTTGGCGCGGCGGATCACCTCTTCCTCGTCGTCGAAGGACAGGATCGCCATGATCGGCCCGAAGATCTCCTCGCGGACGATGCGCATCTCGTCCTGGCAGTCGGTATAAACGGTCGGGGCGACCCAGGCGCCGCCGGCGAAATCGCCATCGGTCATGCGGTTACCGCCTACCAGCAGGCGGGCGCCGTCCTGCCTGGCGGTCTCCAGGTAGCCGGAAACCTTTTCCAGGTGCTCGAAGCTGACCAGCGGGCCGAAGTTGGTTTCCGGATTCAGCGGGTCGCCGGCCTTGATGCGATTGACGCGCTCGACGATCTTGGCTTCGAACGCTTCCTTGACCGAGCTGTGAACGAACACGCGGGTGCCGTTGGTGCAGACCTGGCCGCTGGAGTAGAAGTTGGCCATCATGGCGCCGTCGGCGGCACGATCGAGATCGGCATCGTCGAAGACGATCAGCGGCGACTTGCCGCCGAGTTCCATGGTGACTTGCTTCAGCGTGGAACTGGCCGCGGCGGACATGACCTTCTTGCCGGTGCCCACTTCGCCGGTGAAGGTGATCTTGGCCAGGCCCGGATGCTCGGTGAGCATGGCGCCGACGCTACCGTCGCCGTGAACGACGTTGAACAAGCCGTCCGGCAGGCCGGCTTCGGTAAAGATTTCCGCCAGTTTCATCGCGGTCAACGGCGTGACTTCGCTCGGTTTGAACACTACCGCGTTGCCTGCGGCCAGGGCCGGGGCGGCTTTCCAGCATGCGATCTGGATCGGGTAGTTCCACGCGCCGATGGCGCCGATGACACCCAGCGGCTCGCGGCGGGTATAGACGAACGAGTCCTCGCGCAGCGGGATCTGAGTTCCCTCGATGGTCGGCGCCAGCCCGGCGAAGTACTCCAGTGCGTCCGCCCCGGTCACGATGTCGACGCTGGCCGTCTCGCTGATCGGCTTGCCGGTGTTCAGCGTTTCGAGCTCGGCGAGTTCGTCGTTGCGTTCACGCAGCAGGGCGACTGCCTTGTGCAGGATTCGCGCCCGCTCCATCCCGGTCATCGCCGCCCACTGGCGTTGGGCACGCTGGGCGCTGTCGATCGCCTTGTCGACATCGGCCGCCGTTGCCTGCTGGACGCTGGCAATGATCTCGCCATTCGCCGGATTGACGGCGTCGAAGGTTTCGTTGCCACTGGCCGGCGTGTGGCGACCGTCGATGTAAAGTGTCTGCGTTTCGAGTCGTGCCATGATGACTCTCCCTTCGGATGGCGAATGAAATAGCGTTGCTGAGGGACGCCGCTTCAAGCGTAGTCGTTGGCGCGCGTCCGGGTGTTCCTCGCGGCGTCGAGCTGCACTCGAACGTAGTCGTAGGCCAGTCGGCGGGCGCGCTCCACGTTGAGCCCTTCCGGAGCCAGGGCGCCACGCAGCCACAGGCCGTCAATCAGCGCCGCCAGGCCTCGGGCGGCATCTCTCGCTTCCTGTTTGGGCAGCACGCGCCGGAACTGACAGCTCAGGTTGGAATAGAGCCGGCGATCGTTGACGCGCTGCAGCCGCTGAAGCGGGCGGTGGTGCATGCTGCTGGCCCAGAATGCCAGCCAGGTCTTCATGACCGATTGGCTGGTCTGGCTGCGATCGAAGTTGCCATCGATGATGGCGCGCAGGTGGGCTTCCGGCGGCGCATTGCCCAGCGCCGTGCGGCGCTCCAGTACCGCCGTGCCCAGGTCGTTGAGAACGTGACGCATGGTCGCTTCCAGCAATCCGTCCTTGCCGGCGAAGTAGTGGCTGATGATGCCGGTAGAGACGCCCGCGCGCTTGGCGATGCGCGCAATCGTGGCGTCGGCCAGCCCTACCTCGTCGATCGCTTCCAGCGTTGCCTGAATCAATTGTCGGCGACGAATGGGCTGCATACCCAGTTTCGGCACGGCGCTCCTCCTGAATCGGGGCTGAGGGGATCAGAATCTGCGAGTCGCCCGCTTCAGGCGGCGTCCGAAGACGGTTCGAGCATGGCGCTGAACAACCTAGCGCCCATCCATTCCGCTTTCATTAACTTCGCTTTTATCCCCAGCGAGCCATCATTATGGGAATTTTTTATTGAACGGTCAATCAATAAAAACTACTGTATTGTGCTATCGAATGAATAATTCGGCATTCGATAAGCAGTGATTATTGACGATAACCTACAAGACGATCAGGGAGTTGAAGCATGAAATACTCGACCATTCTCTGGACCCTGGCCGGCGCCAGCCTGGCGGCAATACCGGCGGCTCAGGCTCAGGCACAGGCGCAGGAACCCGAAAGCTGCCAGAGCGTCCGTTTCGCCGAGGTGGGCTGGACCGACATTCAGGCCACCACCGCGCTGGCCAGCGTCGTGCTCGAAGGGCTCGGCTACGAAGCGACTTCCGATACCGTCTCCGTGCCGGTGGCCTACGCGGGCATGAAGAACGGCGACTTCGACGTCTTCCTGGGCAACTGGATGCCGTCGATGAAATCGATCAGCGACCCTTACATCGAGAAAGGTCAGGTCGATCGCCCCCGCCCGAATCTCGAAGGGGCCAAGTACACCCTGGCCGTGCCGCAATACATCATCGACGCTGGCGTGACTTCGGTCGCCGACCTGGACGAGCATGCGGACCAGTTCGGCCACAAACTGTTCGGCATCGAGGCGGGCAACGACGGCAACATGATCATCCAGCAGATGATCGATGACGATGCCTTCGGTCTGGGCGACTGGGAGCTGGTCGACTCCAGCGAAGCCGGCATGCTGGCCGAGGTCAAGGCGCGCACCCAGAGCAAGGACTGGATGGTATTCCTGGGCTGGGCACCGCATCCGATGAATACCAACTTCGATATCGGCTACCTGTCCGGCGCGGACGATTACTTCGGCCCGGATTACGGTGGGGCAACCGTCTACACCAATACCCGTGCCGGCTACATCGACGAGTGCGGCAACGTTGGCCAGTTCCTCCAGAATCTGAGCTTCACGCTGGATATGGAGAACGAGGTGATGGGCAGCATCATGGATGACGGCGAAGACGAGAAAGACGCCGCTCGCGCCTGGCTCAAGGCCCATCCCGAAACGCTGGATGGATGGCTCGAAGGCGTGAAGACGGCCGACGGCGAACCGGGCTTGCCGGCAGTCAAGCAGGCGCTGGATATCTGACGACGCCGGGGGCGGCGCGAAAGGAGAGGTGACGCAGAAATTCGCCTCGATTTTCACTGCGGGCTTGTCCTTCGGCGAGCTCGCAGGTATAGTCCGCCCCCGTTGTCACTCGGCAACGTCTGCAGTATGCAAGTGACATCGTTGGCTACGTAGCTCAGCTGGTTAGAGCACATCACTCATAATGATGGGGTCCCCTGTTCGAATCAGGGCGTAGCCACCACCTGCCTTCCCTGACTCGCTTTCCTGGCTTGCGCCAAGACCGTCTTGTCGACTGCATGTCGAGAAGCGCCATTCCAGATTTTTCGTTCTGCGTTCCTCTGTCTCAGGCTGCCTCAGGCTTCCAGTAGCTGGCCGAGTCGGCGCATGAACTCGGCACCTTGCTCGAGCTGATCTTCGCTGATGAATTCATCCGGCTGATGGGCTTGGGCGATGCTTCCCGGTCCGCAGATGATGGCCTCGAGTCCTGCCCGCTGAAACTGACCGGCTTCGGTGGCATAAGCGACCGCTTCCGCTTCGCGCTCTCCCAGAAGCTGCGCGCACAGCGCAATGGCCGTTCGGTTGTCGCTGCCGGCGAGCCCCGGCACGGTATGGGTCAGGGGCGTGGTTTCGATGGCAAAGCGGGGGTCGCGGGCCTTGAGCTTGCTTTCCAATCGTCGGCTGTAAGTCATGAAGCGCTCAAAGACTGCCTCGAAGCCCTCTTCGGGAAGGTGCCGGATTTCCCACTCGAAAGCACACTCGCGGGCCATGATGTTGATTGCGGTGCCGCCATGGATGCGTCCCACATGAAGGCTTGAATGGGCCACATTGAAGGCCGAGTTGGTTCGACCTTCGCGTACGAGTTCCGTCATGATTTCCTCGATCCGTGTCACCAGTCGTGCGGCAACATGGATCGCCGAAATACCCTGGTCCACCTGGCTCGAGTGAGACTCGACGCCATGCACGACCGTTTTCAGCGAGGTAATCCCTTTCTGCTGGGTCACCGGCTGCATCAATGTCGGCTCGCCGACCACCACGACCGCCGGGCGGGGAAGCTCGCCAGCCAGGCGCTCGATCATGCGTGGGGCGCCCAGGCAGCCGATCTCTTCGTCATAGGAGAATGCCAGCCAGATCGGTTTCTTGAGCTTTTGCTCGACCCAGTGCGGCACCTGTGCCAGTGCGCAGGCGATGAAGCCCTTCATGTCGCAGCTGCCGCGTCCATAGAGCTTGTCGTCATGGGCGGTCAGCGTGAATGGATCGGTGGTCCAGGGCTGGCCGTCGACCGGCACTACATCGGTATGGCCGGAGAGCGCCACCCCACCTTCGACCGCCGGCCCGATCCTGGCGATCAGGTTCGATTTGCTGCCGTCATCGTTCTCGACACGCCAGCTCTCGACGCCGTATTCGGCGAGATGCGCTTCGATGAATTCGATCAGTGCAAGATTGGAGTGTCGCGATACGGTATCGAAGCCGACCAGTTTGGCGAGCATATCGGCGGCGTTATGGGGCGTCATGGACATCATGAATCCTCGTTGTCATTTGTCTCGTTGTCATGAGTTCCGCTGTCGTTGTCGCCGGGCGAGCGGTTACGTCCGGCCAGCGCCGTCAGTTCGGCCATGTAGCGTTCGGCGGCCTCCATGTGGTCGAACATCAAGCGGCCGGCCCGCTCGGCATCGCATTCACGGAAGGCTTCGATCAGTTCCAGATGATAGTCATGACCGTGATAATTGATATCGACCCCAGTCAGAGCTGGATCGAGATGCTGTGCGGCAACCACCTTGAGCAGCAACCCATTCAGGAATTCGACCAGAAAGCGAAGCAACGGGTTAGGCGACGCTGCGGCGAGCAGGTTGTGGAAGTTCAACTCATCTTTTCGTTCCGATACGCCACGTCCATCGCGCCGGTCACTGCAGCAACGCCCGGCGGTGGCGCTTAAGCGCTCCAGAGCGGCCGCGTCGAGCAGTGGTGTCACCTCGCGTGCCAGAGCCGGTTCCAGCAGCTTGCGCAGCGCGTAGATGTCCGGCACCGACAGGTCACGGCTGAAGCAGAAATTCCACAGCAACTCGTTGGCGGTGGCGGCGCTCACTTCGGTGACACTGGCACCACCGCCCGGGCCGCTTTTGACTCGGACCAGGCCTTGGGTCTCGAGCGACTTCAATGCCTCGCGCAGTGTCCACTTGCTGGTCGAAAGGCGAGCGCTCAGGGCGGATTCGCTTTCCAGCCTGGCGCCGGGCGGCAGCTCGCCGGAGAGAATCCGTTCGCGTAGCCCGTCGGCGATCTGGTCCGAACGTTTACGGCTCACGCCGGCCCCCAGCCGATCGCCACCGCAAATGCCAGAATCAGCCAACTGAGCAGGAAGACCTTGACCAGCAATGGGAAGAAGAAGCGCACCCAGCGGTCATATGGCACGCGGGCAATGGCCAACATGGCCAATGTTCCACCGGAGGTCGGTACCACCATATTGGTCAGGCCATCACCGACCTGGAACGCCAGAATCGCGGTTTGCCGGGTCATCCCGATCAAGTCGGACAGAGGAATCATGATCGGCATGGTGGCCATGGCCTGGCCGCTGCCCGAGGGAATGAAAACATTGATGACCGAATGCACCAGGGTCATGGCGAGCGTTGATGCCAGTACCGGCAGATTGGCCAGCGGTTCTGCCAGGCCGTGGACGATGGTATCGCCGATGCTGCCCTGTTCGAGCAGGACCTGCAGCGCCCGGGCCAGGCCCACCAAAAGTGCGCCGGTTGTCACCGATGCCGTGCCCTCGAAGAAGTATCGATTGATGTCGGCAGGCGAAAGCTTGGCCATGGCACCAATGGCGATGGTCATGGCCACGAATACGCCGGAAATTTCGTTGATATACCACCCGTGGGCGAAGACCCCGTAGAGCATGATGGCGAGGCCGACCACGAAGGTGCCAATGACCCGAAGATCCGACGCCGACAGTCGATAGTCGTCGATCGGCTTATCGAGAGAGGCGTCGTGCTCGTCACGCTCGAGCAGCGAGGCACTGGCATCTGCGCGCAGGCGTTTCATGTAGCGGCTGGTGTGATGTGCCAATAGTGCCAGGGCGCCGAGGCATAGCACGCTCCTCAGCCCGGCACCCGAGAACATCGGCAATTGTGCGATCTGGTCGGAGACGCCAACGGTATAGACATTGATAGGCGAGGTGGCAAAGCCTATCCCGACACCACCGAGTGCGATCGCCGTTCCGACCAGCCTGTCACCACCCATGGCGAGCCCCAGCAGGACCGCAAGCGGTATCAAGGCGATATTGTTCTCGTATCCGACTGCGATCCCCAAGGCCCCAAAGACGAACGTCATCAGCCAGATCAGGATGGAAGGGCGCTCAGCACCCAGGCGTTTCACCAGTGTGCCGACCAGGTTTTCCAGTGCACCGGTTGCTTCCATGACCCGGAACAGGCCGCCGCCGATGAATACGATAACGATAATGCTGGCAGCGCCGATCATGCCAAGGGGGATCGCATGGAAGATTTCCAGTACTGACGGCGCCGATTGATCTATCAGGTGGAACGTTCCTGGAACGACGGCGCTTCGGCCATTCACCTCCTGGCGATCATAAGTTCCTGCTGGAATGATCAGCGTCAACACCCAGACGACGCAGAGCAGGCAGAAGATCAAAATGGCAGGATGGGGAATGCGTTGATACCACGGCTTTCGGGTTGTCGCGTCTCTTGCCGTCATGGGGATCTCCTTTATCGCTATTGTTGTTCATGTGCTTGCTGGCCGTGAGCTCTTGTGGCAGGCCGCAGACAAGCTGGGTATTTATTATAATAAATAGACGCTATGCGGATCGCAGGCTGTTTGTCAACGTAGCCGCCCGTGGCTCGGTGAATACGCTCCTCGCTTTGCGAACAGTGCTGGTCATTCGATAAGAAGATTTGCCCTGGACTACTTTTTTGACTCCGCAGCGTATTGATTGCGCTGGATAATTCGTTTCCATTCTTTTGAAGATTCCTGCGTATCGGCCTTGACGCAAAAGACTCAGCGCGTATACTACGCCGCGTGCTGAAGGATGGTCCCCGATAGCTCAGTTGGTAGAGCAAATGACTGTTAATCATTGGGTCACAGGTTCGAGTCCTGTTCGGGGAGCCAACAACATCCAGATCAGCCAGCGGTGAACGACGATCCCCGATAGCTCAGTTGGTAGAGCAAATGACTGTTAATCATTGGGTCACAGGTTCGAGTCCTGTTCGGGGAGCCATCGCCGACACCGTATGACGACACTGCCGCATCGATCCCCGATAGCTCAGTTGGTAGAGCAAATGACTGTTAATCATTGGGTCACAGGTTCGAGTCCTGTTCGGGGAGCCATCGCTGTCACTGCATCGATAAGCCCGCAAATCGATCCCTGATAGCTCAGTTGGTAGAGCAAGCGACTGTTAATCGCTGGGTCGCAGGTTCGAGTCCTGCTCAGGGAGCCAGCTGAACGCTTAGAAAGACATCCTGCTATGTAATACCGCCTCTGCACTCATTCCAATCACTGACGGATGAGGTGCAGTCATGCGTGTTTCAGCAACGGTTTGCTCCAAGGGTGGCGTCGGGAAAACCACCACGACGGCCAATCTGGGCGGTCTCCTGGCAGACGCCGGTCTACGGGTCCTGCTCATCGACCTCGACTCCCAGCCAACCCTCTCTTCCTACTATGAGCTGTCCCAGCCTGCCCCTGGTGGGGTGTACGAGCTGCTCGCGACAGAACTGGTCGACCTCGACCAAATCATCTCGCAGACCGCTATCCCCCATCTCGACATCATTGTCTCCAACGATTATCGGAACCAGTTGCAGCAGCTGTTGCTCAACGCCCCGAATGGTCGTTTCCGGCTGATTGACCTCCTCGATCGCTTCGCCGATCGCTATGACGCCATCCTGATCGATACCCAGGGTGCGCGATCGGTGATTCTCGAGATGGCCGTTATGGCTGCCGATCGGCTGATCTCACCCATCGTTCCCGAACTGCTCACCGCCCGCGAATTCGTGCGTGGCACCCAGGGCATGCTCAACGAACTGCGCGAGTTGGCACGTTATACCCGTTTTGAGGTGCCGCCGGTCTCCATCCTGCTCAACAAGATGACCGACCAGCTGCGCGATGCCCGCGACATCGCCGACAGTATTCGCACCATGTATGCCGAGGTCGAAGATCACGGGATTAGTGTGCTCGAGACGCCACTGGTCAATCTCTCCGCCTATCGTTCGGCAGCGTTGCAGGGCTTGCCCGTCCACCGGGTCGAGCCGCGCAAGCCATACAGCCGCAAGGCACCGGCCTGTGCCGACCAGCTCAAGGCCGTGGCCATCGATCTCTATCCCGAGTGGGCCGATGCCATCCGCGCGGTGGGCACCAATGCTCCGAGCGGTAAATCCGGCACCGGAAAATCGGGGGTGGGTCATGTCCATTGAAGCCGCATCCCCGGCATCCGCCGAAGCCGAGGCCATGGGGCTTCTGCCACCGCATAGCATCGAGGCCGAGCAGTCCACGCTGGGTGCGTTGATGCTCGATAACACCAAGTGGGATGACATCTGCGAAATCGTCGATACCGGCGCGTTTTATCAGTACCCGCACCGGCTGATTTTCAAGGCGATGGAAGCGCTATCCCATGACGAAAAGCCGCTGGATGTGGTGACGCTCTCCGAAGTTCTGGAGCGCGATGGAAATCTCGAGACCTGCGGCGGCTTGTCCTACCTGGCCGAGCTGGCCCGTCACACACCGTCGGCAACCAATGTGGTCGCCTATGCCGGCATTGTTCGCGAGCATCAGCGTCGCCGGCAACTGGCCAACATGGGGCGCGATCTCAGTCAGCGGGCGCTGGATGGGCAGCAGCTCAGTCAGGCGTTGATCGAAGCCACCGAGCGTCAACTATTCGAGCTGGCCGAAAATCGGCAGGGCAAGGAAACCGGCATACGTCCCGCACTGACGGCAGCGATCGATACCATTGATCGCGCCTTCAACGCCAAAGACGGCATTACTGGCACGCCGACCGGCTACCAGGATCTCGACGCGCTCACCTGCGGCTGGCAGGACTCCGATCTGATCGTCCTCGCCGGCCGCCCGTCGATGGGCAAGACGACCTTGGGGATGAACCTCGTCGAGAATGCATTGGTTGCCACGGCGGGCCGCACTGAGTTAGCCACCGCCCCGATCTTTGTCTTCTCGCTCGAGATGCCCGAGGAGCAGCTGATGCTGCGCTTGATGGCAAGCATGGGGCGACTGGATCTGAGCAAGTTGCGCTCAGGGCAGCTCGACGATGGCGGCTGGGAGAAGCTGACCTCAGCCACGAACCGCATACTCGGGTTCGAAGAGCGCCTGTTCGTGGACGACTCCAGTGGGCTCTCCGCAACCTCACTCAAGTCTCGTGCCCGTCGGCTGATGCGCCGCCATGGCAAGCCGGCACTCATCCTCATCGACTACCTGCAGCTGCTCGAGGAGCCGGGCTGTGAGAACCGCAACAACGAGATATCCACGATCTCGCGGATTCTCAAAGCCACCGCCAAGGATCTCAACTGCCCGGTGGTGGCGCTCTCGCAACTCAACCGGACACTCGAAAATCGCCCCAACAAGCGGCCCTCAATGGCCGATCTGCGCGACTCCGGCGCGATCGAGCAGGACGCCGACGTCATCGGGTTCGTCTACCGCGATGAGGTCTACAACACCGATAACCCCGACAACAAGGGACTGGCTGAGCTGATCATCGGCAAGCAGCGCAACGGTCCCACCGGCACGGTGCACCTGACGTTCGTGGGCTCGAGCACCCGGTTCGAGTCTTTGGCGTGGAAACAGGTACAGGAGGGGCGTTCATGAACAGTGCAGCCCAGGAACTACTGCATCTCGAAACTCGCCTCGCTGAAAAACGCGACGAACTTGCGCGGCTCAACCGCGAATGTCGACTGCTTCGAGGTGAACGAGAGCGACTGATCCGGTCGCTTGAAGGCCAACTGGATCTGTTTCGTCAGCAGCTTGATCACACCGATCAATTCATCGGGGAGGTGCCTCATGCCTGACGCACTCCCGATCCGCTGCTCGACCCGCGCATTGAAGCGTGTGGTGCGTTACGCCGTGACTCACGGCTGGCACGTCGAGCGCACACGTGGCGGTCACGTTCGTTTCATCAAGCCGGGCTGCCCGCCCGTATTCACCGGCTTTTCACCCAGCGACGCGCGTGCCGAGAAGAACGTGCTGGCACGCCTACGTAGGGTTCAGCGACATGAGGAGGGTGAGGTATGAAGGATAACTCCAACCCAGCCATCAATGACTTGAGCCCTCGAGCGAGAGGCCTGCTGGCTGACCTGATGCTGCCGATGAGCACCTCGGATGAGCCTATCTACAGCCTGCCCAGCTGTACGCGGCATTGGTACCGCGCACACCACGCGTTTCCGGGTATGCGCGGTCGATGTGCGTTAAGCGTCGATCAGATGATCGTTCTCAACGGTGATGTCAGAGAGGTCCTGGCATTTCTTGGTATCACTCCGGAATGGATTCGTCAGCAGTTAGCAGGACGGTCACCCATTGATGTTGTAGATCCCCGAGTGGACCAGGAGTGATGCCATGAAACACATTCTTCACTTTCAGCCATTCGATATCAGTCGACAACAGATCGTCCTTGAAGGCGACGGATTCGCCTTGTCGAGGAATGATGCGTGGTTCTGCGAGCTTGTAAAGCAAGTGATCCGTTCGTTTCAGGATTCTCAGTGGTTCACTTTGACCGTGCGAGGTCTCCATCTCGTAATTCACTCGATAGACAAATTCCGCTTTTTCCGTCATGTCGGGCCTGCTGTGGGCAGTGTTGAGATGTGCTCTTGGGGAGCGTTTTCAACCTACCACGGGATGCGCCCGGCACCTTTTCCCAACGGTGCGACGGGAGGTGTCCAATGACTTCTGATCGCATCCTTCGCAAGATCGAGCGCTGTCTGGCGCTATCGCGCTCTGCCAACGAGCACGAGGCCGGAACGGCCCTGCGTCAGGCGCAGCATCTGATGGACGAGTACGGCGTCAGCGAGATCGATGTTGCGGCATCGACCATCGACCGAGTCGCCGTCAAGTCCCCGGCCGGGCGCAAACCGCCACGTTGGCTCGATCATCTGGCCAGCCTGGTCAATGCCGCCTTCGGTACCGCCACGGTCTATGAGCCGCGTCCCACGTTCGAGAGCTGGCAGGGGTACTTCGCCTTTCTCGGCGAGGCGAGCCAGGTGCGCATCGCGGCTTATGCCTTCGAGGTGCTGCAGCGTCAGCTGATCAGCGATCGCAAGGCATTCCTGAACGGCATGCACAAGCGCGCGAAGCGCGTCACCAAGGTCCGTCGGGCAGACGCCTATGCGCTGGCATGGGTCGCCGGGGCGTATGAGCACATCGTCCCTGTGCAGAAAACGGAGGCGTCAGTCGCGGCAATCGCGCACTTCCAGCAGCGCTTCTATCCGCAGCTTGAGGCGATGAAGGCCATCGACCGCGGTCAACGCCGTGACGATCAGCGAGCAATGGCCCGGGGGTATACCGCTGGTCGTAACGCGCGCCTGCATGGCGGCGTCGATCGCGACCAACACAAGGAGCTGCCCCATGGCTGAGATCGTCACGTTTCCGACACGCGTCGCGACCGACCGGGGCATGGAGCGCTATCTGCAAGGCCGGGAATGTCTGGCCCTGGGACTGCTCGATCCCTTCGCCGGCTGGGTCGAGACACTGGAGCCCTGGTTCGCGGCGCATCCCCAGGCGCACAACAAGCGCAATGATGCGCTGCGCTCGCTGCTCGCCGATACCTGGCTGGTCTTCCATATGGCCTGCGACAAGGCCAGTCGGCTCGAGATGGAGCCCCACCACAGCCTGCGCTGGGCACAGCTCCAGTATTTCGACCTCAGCGATTTCGAGCTGCTGGTGATCGTCAACGACAACCTGCTCGATCTGCGTTGTGGCCTGCAGGCGCTGTGCCAGCAGCATCCGCCGCAGACGCGCAGCGACCTGAGCCTGCACGGGTTGACCCAGAGCATCGGTCGTCTCAACCAGCAGTTGAACCATTTTTTCGATTCTGATGGCTGCGCCTCGCGGCAGCCGGAGTGGACCTCATGAGTAAACCATCCGTTACCCCCGATCAGATCACGGCCAAGCTGAACCAGCCGGGGCCGACGCTCAGGAGCCAGCCCACCGATCGGCTGCCGGCACCAACCCGCAAACAGGCGATGTCGCTCACGCTGGATCAGCTGCGTGCCTACGACCGCAACCCCAGAACCCACCACAATCCGAAGTACGATGAGATCAAGGAGTCGATCAAGGCAGTCGGACTCAAGCAGAAGTTGACCGTCACGCAGCGTCCCGGCGATGACCGCTACATGATCTCCGATGGGGGCAACACTCGCCTAACCATTCTCAATGAGCTGTACCAGGAGACGGGCGATCAGTCCTTCTATTACCAGGACTGTCATTTCATTCCGTGGCAGGGCGAGATCAACGTGCTCGCCGGCCACCTGGCCGAGAACGACAACCGGGGGCAACTGAGCTGGATCGAGCGGGCGCGCGGGATCTTCGAGGCCAAGCGCATGATCGAAGAGGACGCCGGCGAGACCATTTCCCAGCGTGAGCTGACCAAGCGGCTGCGGGGGCTGGGCTACACGGTTAATCAGAGCCATATCTCGAAAATGCTCTACACCATCGAGCATTTTCTGCCGACCCTGCCGCTGACGCTGGATGCCGGCATGGGCCGTCCCCAGATCGAGAAGCTGATTTCGTATCGCCAGTTCTGTGACGAGTGCTGGACCCGCTGTGCCGACTACTGGATCGAGCACGCCGATGACCTGGGCGAGGGTGAGCGCTGGGCCAACAACGTCGTGGACGGTGATTTCGCTCAGGCCTGGCATGAGGAGATGGCCCAGCTCGATCACGAGGGTCAGACCGAGTTTCGCTGGAATATCGTCGAGGATCGTTTGAAGGGCATGCTCAACGAGCACACCGGGCTGCACTTCAACCCCATCGACATGGCGTGGAAGAACTGGTTCACCGTACGCAAGTATGCCCGGGCGGCAACGGACGAGGAGCGCGCGGATATCTGGACCACTGTCGATAGTGAACTGGAGCGCCTGCGTCATCCCCAGGAGCGCCACCTTTATCCGCCAAAACCGGATACCTCTCCGGGTGGCTCGTCGTCCGGCAAGTCGTCGGATCCTTCCTCTCTGCCATCGACCGCCAAAACCTCTCGAGGCGGTAGCGAACCCACCGGCGGTGGGAGTGAACTCGACCCCAATGATCTGACCTTCGGCGATGGCCAGAGCGACCTCGATCCCGCGCCGGGACCGTCGCCGGCGCGCGGTGTGCCGGATGCGGGCGGGGTAGGCGAGTCGGTCGCCATGAAACAGATGCGTGCCCAGCTCGAGCAGCTCGAGCAGCGCAACGCCAAACTCGAGGCTCAGACCCAGCGAACACCGGTGGCCCTACAGGGCGGCAGCTTCGATGACGACTGGAACGACAACGCCGGCGGGCTACTGGACACCGATGGTCTGCTGCAGGAGCACACACCTCAGCCGACCCGCTCTGCCGAGGAACAGGCGACCATCACCGCCGATCTGACCCTCTCTCCCCACCACGAGACGGAGGGCCATCGCCAGCTGCGTCACTGGCAGGCAAAGGAGCACGGCGAGGAGGCCATCGACTTCGAGGCAGCGGCACTCAAGAGCGTACCGCTGCAGGACGGTGGCCGTGTCGCCCCGATCACGGATCTCTGGCATGTGCCGACCTGGCGTCGCAACGCTCAGGATCTACGCATGCAGATCGGTGAAGTGGTCCAGGTGCTGGCTAGTTGGGCCGGCGTCGAGGCCAGCGGATCCAGCGAGATCATTCGACTCAATGCGCGCGACGGTATCGGTTACGAACTCGGTCCCCTCGAGGACGCACCCAGCCGTCGTGCTCAGCTCGTCTGGCAACTGCTCGCCGGTCTCGAGGGCAACATCGATCCGGTGATGCCGAGCGACATCTCGCTGTTGGGAGAACTGGTGGGCAGTCATGGTGACGACACCGAGGTGCGTCTGCCCGACGGCCTCTTCGTTCGTGTGTTCTGGCTGACCCGGCTGATCCGGGTGCTGCGTGACGTGCTCAATGCAAAGGGGGATTCGTGATGGCGACACCGCAACTCAACCATGCGCTGTTCAACCAGGCGCTGATCCTGATTCGTGAGGGCGACATGCGACGCGCTCGCGCGCTGGGCTTCCGCGATGACGAGCTGCAGAGTCTCAGTCGGCTGCGGGCCAGCGAGATCGAGTCCCTGATTCACGAGTTTCCGGGCGTGGCCCGGTTCGAGCTGGACCACGACACCTTCAAAGCGGCGCTGCGCCGCGTCGATCGCGACCAGGATCGCGACGGGCTGGTCGATCACTGCATTCGACACGGGGCCAGCGTTCACATGCTGTCCACCTTCTTCGGCCTGACCCCGAACGACTGCTCGGCGCGTCGCACCCTGCTGGGCGTGCCGAGCCGGCAGGGACGCTTGCCCATGCCGGAGGAGAAGGTTGAGCACGAGGCGTACCACCGCTGGCAGACCATTTCTGACGATCCGTCCGGTCCCGGTGCCGTGGAAGATATTCGCGGCATGCTGGTACTGGCTGAAGAGGTCGCGCTGCCATTGGCGGTGATCTGGACCCTGATCAAGCAGTGGACCCAGCCGGAGCAGGCGCGACAGCACAGCCTGCCTGCCGAGGACGAGGGCGTGGTGCGTGAAGGGGTGGTGTGATGAAACATTTTGACGCGCTCATCGGGCGCGCCGCGTCATCCATGACTCAACGCCGAGGCGAGGCCGCCTCGGCGTCAAGCGGTCAGGCGGATGCGCTCGACGGTCTGCTGTTCATGGGCAATCCCCATGAAACCGTTCCCCGAGCCCTGCTACTCGATCAACGCCTGGGCGCGGTCGACGTGCTCGGGTGGCAGATGATCCGGCTGCTCTCGAACGCCGACCGCACCACCGCTTTCCCAACCTATGACGAACTGGAGCCGTTGCTGCGTTCCGGGGCGAACCGCAAGGCGTCACGTAAGACCGTGGCGCGTGTTATCGCGATCCTCAGGCTGACCCGCTGGATGACGTTGGGCATGAAAGCGCGCAACACCGACAACGGACGCATGATCGGCAACGTCTACGTGCTGCACGATGAGCCGCTGGCACCCGCCGAGTCGCTGTCGCTGGATGCCGAGTACATCGAGTACGTCATCCGTTGCACTCGGCACCACAACCGTGATGTCGCCGAGGTGGCGCAGCTCGTCCGCGATGAGCTGGCCGAGGGCGGTGTGCTCGAACTGCCGACCCGACTCGAGGTCATCGACCAGCGTGCCCAGCGGCAGAAGCGCACAGAGTTTCCAGCGGAAACTCTGTCATCAGATACCCAGTTTCCGGAGGAAACTCAGCAGGATTCTCCCGGTTTCCAGCGGAAACTCGGACAGTTTCCCAAATCCGAAGATCCCAGTTTCCAGCGGAAACTCATGCGTGAATCAGACACTTACGACGCAGTTTCCGATGCATCTCGCCCTACAGTACGTAGTTATACAATCAGTGTGTGTAAAACCACCGCGCGCGAGCCGGGCGACACCTCGCTGGTCTGGAGCTGGCCGCTCGAGCTGACTGCCGATGAACGGGAATCGGTCACGTTCCTGCTGACGGGGTTGTCGACCGAGACGCAGCAGGCGGTGATCGACGAAGCCGCCGGGCGGGTCGATGCCGGCAAGGTCAAGAACACACTGGGCTTCCTGCACACCCTGGCCAAGCGTGCCGCCTCGGACAATTTCCAGCTGACCCACTTCGGGCGCAGCGTCGCCAACAAGCGGCGTGATCAGGCTGAGACGAGTGACGAACAGAACCGGGTCGTTACCGCGCCGGTGGTGGCGATGTCGCCGCCCAAACCGGCCGAGCCGGAACCGCAGCCGATGTCGGCGGCAACCGAACGGGCGCGAGGGGAGATGTTCAAGCGCCTCGGACTGCGGCGCTAGAAACCCGTGAGATCGCGTTTAACGTTTCCGGTAGGGCAATGGCCATCGACCCCTGATGCTGGCATCCCATCCAGTGCATCGACGACTCAGGAGTAATTATGGCCAGCACTGAGCCCCGTGTAGGGCAGCTACGTAGCAAGATCGAGATGACCCTGCATACCTATCCGGCAGTGCTTGCCTGGCACGGGCGCGGGGTCGAGAGCGGCAAACCGCAGGTGGTCGGCCTCAAGCAGTTCCTGTCACTTGCCGGTCGTGTTCATCAGGCAGCGGGCCGGGACGATCCCTATGCCGATAGTTGGCTGCTCATGCTTGAGGAGAAGGTCGACGAGACCCGACAGGCGCTGCAGCAGCTGGAAACTCGAGTCAGCAGTGTGCTGAAGCAGATCCCGGAAGGACTCGATGTCAGCCGCAACGTCAGCCAGCAACCTTTCGTGACGCCCGTGTTCACCGGCGGGCAGATGGGCTGGCAGGCCGTCATGTTGCTGATGCAGTACGACAGCATCGTGCGCGATGTCCTATTGGCGCATCACATTGGCTTGCTGGGCAACAAGCAGCGCGGCGCGATGATCCGTGATCAGGGCGGTCATGCCTTGCGCTCGCTGTGTTACGCCCCCGTCAAGTTCCCCGGGTTCAGCGGGGCAACGCGTGACGACTTCGCGGCCAACAACGCCAAGGCGCGAAACGCCCTCGAAAAATACGGTGAGCTGCCGCAGGACATTCTGGAAGGAACGCGCCGCAGCGAGTTTGCGCCGACGATCCGGCGTGAGGAAGCCTCGCCGTCTGGCAGTGATCAGGCACACAAGCTCGAAGGCGCGGATCTGGACGACGACCAGCTGCTGCCCCAGTCCGGGGCCTCGGAGGAATAAGAGTTGGAGTGATGCCACTGGCATCACCTACAGGAAGAGCGAGGTTGGCAACACTTCAACGAGACCAGGCC
>NZ_PZJT01000011.1 GCF_003206135.1 Salinicola salarius
GGCGTATCGTCGCGATTGCCCCATTCCTTCCATGAGCCGGGATAGGCGCGAACGTTGTCGTAACCGAGCGCCTTGGCGGCGAGCCAGGTGAGTCCGCTACGGTGGTGGGTCTGGCAGTGGGTGACGATCTCCTTGTCCTGGGTCAGGCCGCGGGCTTCCAGTTCGGTAACGAGTTCGGCGTAGTCGCGCAGGCGCAGGTCGTGGTCTTTGTCCATCACGTCCAGCCAGTCGAGGTTGACCGCCCCGGGAATATGGCCCCGCTTGCGATTGTCGCCCTTGGTGCCTCGATATTCCTCGTCGGAGCGGGCATCCCAGATCGCGAGCGCAGGATCGCCGAGTCGCTCCATCAGTTCCTCGCGCCGGATCAGAACCTGCGAATTGAGGTAGGCCGCTTCGTACTGGCTGGGCTTGGGCGAGGCGGGCGTGGTGGAAACCGGCTGACCGTCGGCACGCCAGGCGTGGATTCCGCCGTTGAGGTACGAGTAACGGCGGTGGCCGATCAGTTCCAGCGTCCAGAGTAGACGCCCGGCCCAACCGCCACCTTCATCGTCGTAGGCGACGACGTGAGTCTCCGGGGTCAGCCCGAGTTCGGAAAACAGCGTGCTCAGGGCGGCTTCGGAAGGCACATCGTTGGGCACCTCGCCCGTGCCGGCCAGCAGGCGACGGGATTCGAGGAAGATCGCGCCCGGCACGTGACCCGATTGGTAACTTTCGGCCTTGAGCGGCACGTCGATGATCAGCAGGTGCGGATCTTCGAGGTGCTGCGCTAGCGTGGCCGGGTCCAGAATCAGTGGCAACTGAGGGGTTTCCGAGCTCATGAGCGGTGACTCCAGTCGTGATCGTTTCTGTCGTGATCTTGATGCGGCAATGGCCATGATGATGGCACACGTGCCTCTCGCTAGGGTAGCGGATGGCGTCGCGGAGCGGATCCGCTATACTGCGCGCCGCTCGAGAGTGGCGTCTACCTGTTCGCAAGGTCGAATTCGGACGGGGTTTTTCGGCCCGATGACCTCTCGGCTCTTTTCATGGGGACCATCCTCGTATACAAAATTCACGGACGCGAGCGGTTCGCGTCACCAATAACAATCATGATTGCCAGGAGATTGCTGCGTGCTTGAAAAAATGTTCTCTCTGCGCTCGCTGGGGACGACGGTCAAAACCGAAGTGCTGGCGGGCATCGCGACCTTCCTGGCGGCGATGTACATCATCGTGGTCAATCCTTCGATTCTTTCCAGCGCCGGTGTCCCGTTCGCCGGCGCCCTGACGGCCACCGTGCTGATCAGCTTCTTCGGCAGCGTGATGATGGGCCTCTATGCGCGCAACCCGATCCTGGTGGCGCCGGGCATGGGGATCAATGCGCTGTTCACCTACACCATGGTGCTGGGTGCGGGCATCGAATGGCAGACCGCGCTGGGCTGCGTGTTCTGGTCCGGCGTGCTGTTCGGGCTGCTGGCGCTGTTCAACGTGCGTCGCTACGTGGTCGATGCGATCCCGGCAACGCTGCGTCACGCCATTGCCTGCGGCATCGGCCTGTTCATTACCGTGATCGGCCTAGTCAACGCCGGCATGCTGGTTTCCAACCCGGCCACGGTGGTGGGCCTGGGCGAAATGACGCCGACGCTGGTCACATTCCTGATCGGGCTGGGAATCACCGCCGTGCTGGTGGCGCGCCGTATTCAGGGCGCGCTGATCCTGGGTATCGTCATCACAACGGTACTCGCCATTCCCATCGGCCGGCTGTGGGGCGATGCCAGCGCCATGTCGCCGACCGGTACGCCGACGCTGGTCAACTTCCAGGGTATCTTCGCCTGGCCCGATTTCGGTGCGCTGTGGCAGGTCGATTTCGTCGGCGCGCTGTCGGTGGCCTACTGGCCATTCATCTTCGTGATTCTGTTCACGACGTTCTTCGATGCGATGTCGACGTTCATCGGCGTATGCCAGGCGGGCAACCTGCTCGACGAGGATGGCGAGCCGCGCAACATTCGTCGTTCGATGATGGTGGACGCGTTCTCGGCGTTGATTTCCGCGCCGCTGGGCACCAGCCCGGCCAACGCCTATGTCGAATCCGCGGCCGGCATCAGTCAGGGCGGACGTTCCGGACTGGTCGCCGTGGTCGCGGGGCTGCTGTTCCTGCCGTTTCTGTTCCTGTCGCCGCTGCTGGCACTGGTGCCGGCCATTGCCACCGCGCCGGCGCTGATCATGGTGGGCGTGTTCATGCTCTCGCCGATCCGCACCATCGACTGGCAGCAGTACGACGACGCGATCCCGGCCTTCGTGGCGATGATGCTGATCCCGCTGACCTACTCGATCACCCATGGCGTGGTGTTCGGCTTCCTGACCTTCGTCGCGGTCAAGGTGGGGGTTGGCAAGTCGAAGGAAGTGCGCCCGGCGATGTGGGCGCTGTTCTTCCTGTCCATTTTGATGTTGTTCGAAGGCTGAACCAGACGGCCTGCGCTCGATCAGTCTTTGTTCAAAAGCGGCCCCTGATTGTCATCTTCTGGCGCGGTGTCGCATTGCTGAGCCAGGTTGGCTTTCTCGAAGGCTTGCACCCGAGACGCCTTTCGGAACGGCGCTGAACGCAGAGCGTCGAACCGGGTCTCGCGTCATGGATGACGAGAGATTGCAGTGGAACTACGACTGCCGAGTCCAATCCAGCCTATGGCTCACCGTGACGAGGGGGCTTAACGCTCGCCCCCTCGTCGCTCCCCCTCTTTTTGCGCCACAAGACGACGAAACCCTGAACGACTTTCCGCTTGCGCCTGGGTCGGCGCACAAGGACATCCCTGTCCAGGCGCGCCTCTTGTGGCATCCATGCCACAAGACCCGGCTCAGCGGGCGCCGTTCAGCGTCGTCTTGAAAGGCGCCTGGGGCGGCGCTTCGATAAACCTTGGTGACTCTCAGGACGCGGCGATGTCGTCTCTGATGCGCTGAAAGCTGGCGAAGCGCTGGGGATGAATGTCGCCACGTTCGACGGCGTCGATCAGGGCGCAGCCGGGTTCCTGACGATGGCGGCAGTCGCGGAATCGGCAGTGGCCGAGAAAAGGGCGAAACTCGATGAAGCCTTCCGCCAGCTCGCGCTCGTCGAGATGCCAGAGGCCGAATTCCCGGATGCCGGGCGAGTCGATCAAGTCGCCTCGTCGTGCTCCGTCGGCCGCCGCCTTCAGTGGTAGCGGGTAGAGGCGCGCCGTGGTGGTGGTGTGCTTGCCTTTGCGGGTATCCGTCGACAGTGCGCCGATTCGCAAGGTTTCGTCGGGTAACAGCTTGTCGATCAGCGAGGATTTGCCGACTCCGCTCTGGCCGACGAAGACGGAGGTGCGCGCCGCCAGGCGAGCCTGCAGCGCATCGAGGCCATGCTCTCCACGCGCGGACGCTTCGACCAACGGGTAGCCGAGCCCATCATAGCGCGCCAGCAATTCACGCAGCGCGCCGCCCTCGGGTGGCAGCAGGTCACTCTTGTTGAGCACCAGTACGGGCGGGATCCCGGTATGTTCCGCGGCGACCAGGTAACGGTCGATCAGGTTGGGGTGCGGCTCCGGCTCGACCGCGACCACGATCAGGATCTGGTCGATATTGGCGGCGACGGGGCGCAGTTGCCCGTGGGCATCCGGGCGTTCGAGCACGCTGCGACGCTCGCCGCGGGCGACCACCACGCCGCTGCCGTCGTTGGCCTGGCGCCAGACCACCTGGTCGCCGGTCACCAGCCCTTCGAGATTGGCGCGCAGATGGCAACGGTGCAGCCGGATCTGGTCATCCTCGACGGATTCTACCTCCAGCGAGCGGCCGAAGTGGGCGGCGACGCGGCCTGGCTGCTCGGCCCCGTATTCGCCGGCATCGAGACGTTCGCTATCGCGGTCGTCCTTTTTCAACGCTCTTTCGGTGCGTTCGGCCTGGATCTTCTCGACGCGCCAGCGCTGTTGGCGGCTCAGTTTGCGGCGGCTCATGGTTTGCGGTGACTCATGGTTTTCAGTTCTGGCTGTTGGTGTTTGCCCATCCGTCGTGCCCCGGGGGTAGAATGGCGGGCATTGTAGCCTTTACCGACTTGCCGTGTCCGCCCGCGTCCGCGAGGTCGAGGACACCGACTCTGGAGTTGTTCATGTCTGAACCATCCGCCACTAACTCATCCACCACTAACTCATCCACCACTGACTCATCCGCCTCTGCCCCATCCGCTGCCGGCACACGTAGCGATCTTCTGGTCTGGATCGATCTGGAAATGACCGGTCTCGATCCCGACCGGGAGCGCATCATCGAGGTGGCAACGCTGATCACCGATGCCGAGCTGAACCTGATCGCCGAAGGCCCGGTGCTGGCCGTGCATCAGCCGGACGCCCTGCTCGATGGCATGGACGAGTGGAACCAGAAAACCCATGGCGAATCCGGGCTGATCCAGCGGGTCCGCGAGAGCGCCATCGATACGGCGGAAGCGGAACGCCGCACGCTCGCGTTTCTCGCCACTTATGTCTCGCCTGGCACCTCGCCGGTCTGCGGCAACAGCGTCCATCAGGATCGTCGTTTCATGGAGCGCGAGATGCCGGCGCTCAACAACTTCTTCCACTATCGCAACCTGGATGTCTCGACGCTGAAGGAGTTGGCCAAGCGCTGGAATCCGGCAGCCGCGAGCGGTTTCACCAAGCGCAACACGCACCAGGCGCTGGACGACATCCGTGAATCGCTGGCGGAGCTCAAGCATTACCGCGAGACATTCCTGAAGCTGTCTTCCTGAAGGGCGGATCGTGACGGGCGCGCGACCCGTTCGTCATGGGCTAGGCGCTGGCGATGCGCGCCTCGCGCTTGCGCCGTTGTTCTTCCAGCGCCCAGCGCACATGTTCTCGAACCAGATCTGAAGGGTAGGCCAGACGGGCGCGCAGAGCGCTTTCGACCCGCTCGCTCCAGGGCGCGTTGCCCAGCCCAATGGCGAGATTGCGCAGCCAGCGCTCGTAGCCGATGCGCCGAATCGGACTGCCTTCGGTGCGCTTGAGGAATTCGGTCTCGCTCCAGGCGAACAGGTCGATCAGCTCGGCGCGGTCGAGATCGTGACGCGGCGCGAAATCCGGCTCTGCACTGGCGCGAGTGAAGCGGGTGAAAGGGCAGAACAGCTGGCAGTCGTCGCAGCCGTAGACGCGATTGCCCATGGCCCGGCGGAACTCGAGGGGAATGCTGCCGTGGAGTTCGATGGTCAGGTACGAGATGCAGCGCCGCGCGTCGATCACCTTGTCGTCGATGATGGCGTCCGTCGGGCAGGCGGTCTGACAGCTGGAGCAGGAGCCGCAGTGCTCGCGCTCGAAGGGCGGGTCCACCGGCAGTGGCAGGTCGGTATAGAGTTCGCCGAGGAAAAACAGCGAGCCGGCCTGCGGGTTGAGCAGCATGGCGTTCTTGCCGAACCAGCCCAGTCCGGCTTTCTGGGCCAGGGCGCGCTCCATCACCGGTGCGGAGTCGACGAAGGCGCGATAGCCGATCGGGCCGACTTCGTCCTCGATCCGGCGGGCCAACTGATCGAGGCGCTTGCGAATCAGTTTGTGATAGTCGCGGCCCAGCGCGTAGCGTGAAACGTACGCCTTCTGCGGTTGTCCCAGTATCCTGGTGGTCTCGACCTCGGGCGGCAGGTAGTCCATGCGCGCGCTGATCACCCGCAGTGTTCCGGGGACGAGTTCCTGCGGCCGGGTGCGTTTGCTCCCATGCTTGGCCATGTAGTGCATTTCGCCATGATGTCCGGCGTCCAGCCAGCGCTGCAGATAGCGCTCATGGGTCTGCAGATCGGTATCCGTGATACCGATCGCCTGGAAGCCGAGTTCTCGTCCCCACTGCTTGATGCACGAGGCGAGTTCGTCGAAGTCGATGCTGGATGGCTGTGACATACCGCAGAGAAGCCAACGGAGATAGAAGTGTCGGGTGCGCTACCCTACACCACTAATGAGCCGAGCGTCAGTCGAATGGTAGATGGGACGCCATCTGGCGCCACTCATCGGCAAATCCTCTATCGGAAGATGACAGGAGTCACGATGACCGCCTCTTCTTTTCAGCGGCCGCTCTATCTGGCCGAACAGGTGCGAGAGCTGGATCGCCGAACCATCGAGGCCGAGGGCGACAGCTTCGCGTTGATGTGGCGTGCCGGCGAGTCGGCCTATGACACGCTGCGTGCCCGCTGGCCACAGGTGCGTCGTCTCTGCGTGCTGTGCGGTGGCGGCAACAATGGTGGCGACGGTTACGTCATCGCGGCGCTGGCTGCCGCCGAGGGCCTGGTGGTGGACCTGGTCGCGCTCAAGCCGGTCACCGAACTCGAGGGTGACGCGCGCCGGGCGGCGGCAATGGCGGCTGAGGCAGGTGTCGAAGCGGTCGACTGGAACGATGAACTGACCCTGGATGGCGAGCTGATGGTCGATGCGATGCTGGGTACCGGCGCCAAGGGCGCGCCTCGTGCGCCTTATGCCGCTGCCATCGCCGAGGTCAATGCCAGCGGCCGTCCGGTCATGGCCGTCGACGTGCCCTCCGGGGTCGATGTCGATACCGGCCATGTCGAGGCCGAGGCGATCAAGGCCATGCTGACGGTCACCTTCATCGGCGACAAGTTCGGTCTGCATACCGGAGCGGCGCTCGATGTGGTGGGGGATATCGTCTATGCCTCGCTCGGCGTCGATCCGTTACGGCATGGCGATATCGTGCCGGTGGCCTGGCGCCAGGCGCGCGAGGATCTGGCGATGGCGCTGCCGCCGCGAACGCCCAACAGCCACAAGGGTGCCCATGGCCACGTGCTGGTGGTCGCCGGCGCGCCGGGCATGGGCGGGGCGGCGCTGATGACCAGCGAGATGGTGGCGCGCGTTGGCGCCGGCAAGGTGAGCCTTGCCACCGATGCCGCTCATGTCTCGGCCAGCCTGACCCGTTTTCCCGAGATCATGGCGCGAGGCGTGCGTGGTGCGCCGGATCTCGAGCCGATGGTCGAGGCGGCCGATGTCGTGGCCGTGGGGCCGGGGATCGGCACCGGTGCCTGGGGGCAGGCCGCGTTGCAGCGCGCGCTCGATGCCGGCAAGCCCTGCATCATCGATGCCGATGGCCTCAACCTGCTGGCGCGCGACGAACGGGCGCGCCGTCGGGACGACTGGATACTGACGCCGCACCCCGGCGAAGCGGGGCGCCTGCTGGGCATTTCCACCGCCGACGTCCAGCGGGACCGACGCGACGTCGTCATCGCCCTGCATCGGCGCTGGGGCGGTACCATCGTGCTCAAGGGGGCGGGCACGCTGGTCTACGACGGCGAGCGGCTCACACTCTGCCCGTTCGGCAATCCGGGCATGGCCAGCGGCGGCATGGGCGATGCGTTGACCGGCATCATCGCGGGGCTCGCCGGACAGCTCGAGTCGCTCGGCGAGGCAGCGAGAATCGGCGTGCTGCTCCACGCCCTGGCAGCGGATGCTGCAGCGCTGGATGCCGGCGAGCGTGGTTTGCTGGCGACTGATCTGGCATCCTATGCGCGAACTTTGGCCAACCCTCAACCTGTCTCGAGTCATGCCGATCACACTTAGCGATGAAGCCGCCCAGGTGGCCTTTGGCGAATCCCTGGGCCGAGCGCTGGCCGGACGCGGTCAGGTCCACCTGATCGGCGATCTTGGCGCCGGCAAGACCACGCTGGCCCGGGGCATCCTGCGCGCCTATGGCCATGTTGGCGCCGTCAAGAGCCCGACCTACACGCTGGTCGAGCCCTACGAGACCACCGCGGCCCGGATTTTTCATTTCGACCTCTACCGCCTGGGCGATCCCGAGGAGCTCGAGTTCATCGGCGCCCGTGACATGCTTGGCGACGACGCGCTCTGCCTGATCGAATGGCCGAGCCGCGGCGTCGGCTGGCTACCCACGCCCGATCTCGAGATCCATCTTCGGGTTCATTCCGCGGGGCGGATCGCCTGGGGCATCGCACACAGCGAACAGGGACGTGCCGTCATGGAAAAGTTGCCGACGGGGCTGCGCGATTCGATGAGCGGTGAGGAACCAGTGAGTCACAAGGAAGATGAATGCTGAAAGAAGTGCAAGAGACGCGTCATGATGTCCAATCCGGTCTTGAGTCGTTATGGAATCTCGTCGTCATCCTGAGTCATGCCGCGTTCTTGCTGTTGGGGAGAGGCGTGCGCGCCTGGCCGGCCAAGCGCAAGGGGGCCAAGCATCGTTGGTTGGCCGGTTTGATCTCCCTTTTCTGCCTTGGGGCTGCCGCGCAGGCACAAGCCGTCGAAGTGGACAACATGCGGCTGTGGTCGGCACCGGATCACGTCAGGCTGGTGTTCGACATGTCGGGGCCGGTCAACGCCAACATCTTCACTCTGGAAGGCCCTGATCGCGTCGTGATCGACCTCGACAGTACCGAGCTGGATTTCGATATCGACAAGCTCGATCTGGACGACAGCGCCATTTCCAAAGTGCGTACCGGGGTGCGGGAAAGCGGCGGATTGCGCGTCGTGCTCGACGTCAATCGCTCTGTCGTGCCCAAGAGCTTCACGCTGCCGCCCAATGAACAGTACAGCGACCGTCTGGTGGTGGATCTCGACTATCCCGGCGCCAGTGCGGTCAAGGATCCCATCGATCCTATCGAGGCAATGATTCGCGATCAGGAGATCGCTGCGCAACGAGCACAAACCGAAGCCGTCGCCGAAGGCAAGCCGCAGGAAGCCGAAACGGTGGCTTCCGCCGTCGAGGCGCAGCCGCATCCCAAGCGGGACATCATCATCGCCGTCGATGCCGGTCACGGTGGTGAAGATCCGGGAGCAACCGGTCCTCACAATACTCAAGAAAAGGATGTCGTGCTCCAGATCGCGCGCAAGGTGAAGCAGCGTTTCGACCAGACGCCGGGGTTCAAGGCGTTCCTGACCCGCGATGGCGACTATTACGTCGGCTTGCGTCAGCGCACCCTGATCGCCCGACAGCAGAAGGCGGACTTCTTCGTCTCGGTCCATGCCGATGCGGTTCGCAGTAGCCAGCCCTATGGTAGTTCGGTCTACGCGCTATCCCAGGGCGGGGCGACGTCGGAAACCGCACGCTGGCTGGCGGCGAGCGAGAACCAGTCCGACCTGATCGGGGGCGTCGACGGCAACTTGAGCCTCGACGACAAGGATGAAGTGCTGCGCGGCGTGCTGCTCGATCTGACGATGACCGCGACGATGAACGATTCGCTGGCGACTGGCGGGCAGGTGCTCGATCGACTGGGGCGGATCAACAAGCTGCACAAGTCGAGCGTCGAGCAGGCGGGCTTCGTGGTGCTGAAATCACCGGACATCCCGTCGCTGCTGGTCGAGACCGGCTTCATCTCCAACCCGCGCGAAGAGGCGCAGCTAAAGTCGTCGGCACACCAGGCCAAGCTGGCCCAGGCGATCTACGACGGCATCGTGGCCCATTTCCGCCAGCATCCGCCGCCCTCGAGCCTGCTGGCCTGGCAGCGTGATCAGGGACGCGGCAGCGCCGGCAACGAGTATCGCGTCCAGAGAGGCGATTCGTTGTCCCAGGTAGCGGCCAGCCATAACATCAGCATGAAGGCGCTGAAGCAGGCCAATGGGCTGGACAGTGACATCTTGCGGGTAGGGCAGGTGTTGACCATTCCATGACGACGCTTTGCCTGAAAAATGTCTGCGCTCGGCCATACGGCGTTAAAAATCGGCTTAAAATGCTCATTTACAACCTCGTAAGCTCCGCTTTTTCGCCGATTTTTGCCTTGTCTGACCGTCGCTCGTCGATTTTTCAGACAGAGCGGATGAGTTTCGGACGACTGCGTTGAACGTTGAGGAGATCCTGCGATGAGTGAACCGTCACGCATCCGCATACTCGATCCCCGTCTGGCCAACCAGATCGCCGCAGGGGAGGTGGTCGAGCGGCCGGCCTCGGTGGTCAAGGAGATCGTCGAGAACGCCATCGACGCCGGCAGCCAGCGTATCGAGGTCGAGCTCGAGGCGGGGGGGGCGCGATTGATCCGTGTGCGTGACGATGGCATCGGCATCGGCGAAGACGACCTTCCGTTGGCGCTATCCCGGCACGCCACCAGCAAGATCGCCTCGCTCGACGATCTCGAGGACGTCTCCAGCTTGGGCTTCCGCGGCGAGGCGCTGGCGTCGATCAGCTCGGTGTCGCGCCTCGAGCTGATCTCCAACGCCAACGAAGATCCCGCCGGCGGCTGGCGAGTGGTTGCCGAAGGGCGCCAGATGGAGCCGCGGGTCACGCCAGCGCCGCATCCTCGTGGCACTTCGGTGCTGGTTCGCGATCTGTTCTTCAACACGCCAGCGCGGCGCAAGTTCCTGCGCACCGAAAAGACCGAATTCGGCCACGTCGAGGAGGCCTTTCGGCGCCTGGCGTTGTCCCGTTTCGATATCACCTGGCTGTTGCGTCACAACCAGAAGGCCGTGCATCAGTTGCCCGGCGTGGCTGCGGAGCAGGCCGGTCGGGAGCGGCGCATTGGCGCGATGCTGGGCAAGCGCTTCCTGAACGAGGCTCTGCACGTCGATCTGGAGGCCACGGGGCTCCGCTTGTGGGGCTGGGTCGGCGAGCCGACCTACTCTCGTGCGCAGGCCGATCAGCAGTATTTCTTCGTCAATGGCCGCATCGTCAGGGATCGTCTGGTCGCCCATGCCATTCGCCAGGCCTATCGCGACGTGATGTTCCATGGCCGGCATCCGGTGTTCGTGCTCTATCTCGAGCTCGATCCGCGGGTGGTGGACGTCAACGTGCATCCGACCAAGCATGAAGTGCGCTTTCGCGACGGCCGCCTGGTCCACGATTTTCTGTTCTCGAGCCTGCATCGCGCACTGGCATCGGTGAAACCCAACGGGGCAGTGACGGCAGGAAAGAACGCGGAACTGTCGGGCGATGCAGTCGACGAGGAGACCGGCGCGCCAGCTCGGCAATCGCCCGAAGGGCAGGCTCGTCCCTCCACGGCCTACGATGCGCCCGGCTGGCAGCAGCAGCGCATGCCGCTGGCCGGGCAGCATGCGTCAGGCGGAGAGTCGTCGGCACAGAGTCGTCCCGCGGCCCAGCGGATTCGTGAGTTCATGGCGGGCTATCATGCGCTGCATCCGGAACACGAGTCGTCGCTGCTGACGCCGCGTGATGGTCGCGCTGATGCCCCGGGGGGCGAGGCGGCCGATGTGGCGCTTCGGGAGCGTCCGGCGATGCCGCTCACCACTGATATCAAAACCCAGGACGATACCCAGGCGCCACCGTTGGGCTATGCCGTGGCGCAGCTGCACGGCGTCTACATTCTGGCCCAGACCGAGAGCGGGATGGTCATCGTCGACATGCATGCCGCTCACGAACGGATCGTCTATGAACGCATGAAGCAGCAGATTCATGCCGGCGCGCTCGATGCGCAGCCGCTGCTGGTGCCGGTCTCCATGGCGGTCAGCGCCGGCGAAGCCGAGATCGCCGATCAGGAGCGGGAGGCCTTCGCCCGGCTGGGTGTGGTGCTCGACGCCGCCGGCCCCGAGACGCTGCTGATCCGCCAGGTACCGGCACTGCTGGCGGATGCGGATATCGAGCCGCTGATACGGGACATGCTCGGCGATCTCGAGCGCTTCGGGCGTTCGGACCGTCTCGAGACCCGGATCAACGAGCTGCTCAGCACCATGGCCTGCCACGGCAGCGTGCGCGCCAATCGCCTGCTGACGCTGCCCGAGATGAATGCGCTGCTGCGCGACATGGAACGTACCGAGCGTAGCGGGCAGTGCAATCACGGGCGCCCCACCTGGACCGAAATGTCGATGGCGCAGCTCGACAAGCTGTTCCTTCGCGGCCAGTGAACGAGGATGTCTGTGAACGAAAACGATGGTCGCATGCACGACGAATCTTTTGGTCCGAGAGAGCACGGTGGCGCGAGGCGGGATGATCGTCCGCTGGCGATCCTGCTGCTCGGACCGACGGCCGCCGGCAAGACCGACAGCGCGATTGCGCTGCATCGGCGCTTCGACGCGGAAATGATCAGTGTCGACTCGGCGATGGTCTATCGCGGCATGGATATCGGCACGGCCAAGCCGTCCCGGGAAGAACTGGCAGCGGCGCCGCATCGTCTGATCGACATTCGCGATCCGGCCGAGGTCTATACCGCCGCGGACTTTCGTCTCGATGCGCTGCGTGAAATGAAGGCGATCACGGCCTGCGGCAAAACGCCGCTGCTGGTGGGTGGCACGATGATGTACGCCAAGCGCCTGGTCGAAGGCGTCGCGACCATGCCCGGGGCGGACCCGGTCATGCGCGAACAGCTCCGTCAGCGCGGCGAGCGCGAGGGCTTCGAGGCGCTGCATGCGGAGCTCGTCGAGGTCGATCCGCAGGCCGCCGCTGCCATCCATCCGCGCAATCGTCAGCGCCTGATCCGTGCGCTAGAAGTCTATCGGCTGAGCGGTGTACCCCTCTCCGAGCACTGGCAGCACCAGCAGCGTGAAAACTTTCCGTGGCGATTGTTGTCCATAGCTCTCGCGCCTGCCGAGCGTCATGTCCTGCATGCGCGTATCGCCCGGCGCTTCGATGCCATGCTCGCTGGAGGATTCGTGTCAGAAGTGGCTACATTGAAACAGCGCGGTGACCTTCATGCGGATCTGCCGTCGATGAAGAGCGTCGGTTATCGGCAGGCATGGGAGTACCTCGATGGGGCCTGCGATCGCGGTGAACTGCGTGAACGCGGTATTGCCGCCACGCGCCAGTTGGCCAAGCGCCAGTTGACCTGGCTGCGGCGCTGGCCCGATCTTCATTGGGTCGATAGCTGCGCGCCGGATGTGGGCGAGCGGATTGCGAAAATCGTGCGTGACCACGGCAGTTAGCGTAAAATGGCGGGCTTCGTCCAGACCTATACTTGCGGCGTTGCGATGCCGCCGGTGTGATGCCGAGTCAGAACGAATCGCCGCCCAACTAAAACAGCACCATTCATAACAGTATTAGGGAGAGCAACATGTCCAAAGGACAGTCCCTTCAGGATCCGTACCTGAACATTCTGCGCAAGGAGCGCATCCCGGTTTCCATTTTTCTGGTCAACGGCATCAAGCTGCAGGGACAGATCGAGTCGTTCGATCAGTTCGTCATCCTGTTGCGCAACACCGTCAGTCAGATGGTCTACAAGCATGCCATTTCGACGGTCGTTCCGTCCCGTAACGTCCGGTTGCCGCCGCAGGATCCTACCGCTGCATCCGGACTCGATAGCTAATCGAGAGGTAGTGATTGTTTTTCGAACGTCCCGACGCCGGCGAAACGGCGATTCTGGTCCATGTGGACTTTCAGGACGAGCAGGAGCGCGAAGATCCGGGTGAACTCCTGGAGCTGGTGCGCTCTGCCGGGGCGGAGTCGGCTACCCTGATTCAGGGTAGTCGGCGTCGCCCCGACCCTCGTTCTTTCATCGGCAGTGGCAAGCTCGAGGAGGTCAAGGCCGCACTCGAGACCCACGGCGCCGAACTCGTCATTTTCAATCATGCCCTGTCTCCTTCCCAGGAACGCAACCTCGAACGTGCGCTCAAGTGCCGTGTGCTCGATCGAACGGGGCTGATTCTCGATATCTTCGCGCAACGCGCGCGGACTCACGAAGGCAAACTCCAGGTCGAACTGGCTCAGCTCGAGTACATGTCTACCCGACTGGTGCGCGGCTGGACCCACCTCGAGCGCCAGAAAGGCGGTATCGGTCTGCGTGGCCCGGGGGAAACCCAGCTCGAGACCGACCGGCGTCTGCTGCGTGAGCGCATCAAGTCGATTCACAAGCGTCTCGAGAAGGTCCGCAAGCAGCGCGACCAGAATCGGCGCGCCAGAGCGCGGGCGGAAATTCCGAGCGTCTCGCTGGTGGGCTACACCAACGCCGGCAAATCGACCCTGTTCAATGCGATCACCTCGTCCGAGGTGTACGCCGCCGATCAGCTCTTCGCCACGCTCGATCCGACCTTGCGTCGCCTCGACGTGCCGGATGTCGGCGAGATCGTGCTGGCGGATACGGTCGGCTTCATCCGGCATCTGCCGCACAAGCTGGTCGAGGCCTTCCGGGCCACGCTGCAGGAAGCGACCGAGGCCAGCCTGATCGTCCATGTGATCGACGCTGCCGATCCGGACCGCGAACTCAACGTGGCTCAGGTCGATAGTGTGCTGGCCGAGATCGATGCCGACGACGTGCCCCGGCTGCTGGTGATGAACAAGATCGACCTGCTGGGAACGTCGCCGCGGATCGAACGTGACGAACAGGGCTTCCCGCAGGTCGTGTGGCTGTCGGCACGCGACGGCGAAGGCCTGGAACTGTTGCGCGAAGCGCTCGGGGAATGGCTGGCCGAGGATATCCTCGATATCCGCTTGACGCTGACGCCCGAGCAGGGTCGACTACGAGCGGCGCTGCACGAGTTGCAGGCCGTGCAGAACGAAACGTTCGACGAGCGCGGTCGCTCGAATCTGGAGATTCGCTTGCCCCGGCGGGAGTTTATGCAGATGATGGCTCGCTTGGGCGAACGCGCCGACGATTATTTGCCCACCTCGGAAAAAACGCCGGTTGCCGATTGGGAACGGGTTTGAGGTGAGAAAAACGACGCAGGGAGCTTCGTGGTCTGGCGAGCAGATCCGAGCGATGCAGGGTGACAGGGGATTCGGCATCCGGCCGAACCAGCCCTTTGCACGTCAGTGCAACGCCACGGCGGCTCATGCTCCCGATGCCATGCGTAATGCTTTGGCCTGACGCAACGCTTTGACTGCATCATTGGAGACTAGGTATGGCTTGGAATGAGCCTGGTGGTGGCAACAACCAGCAGGACCCCTGGGGCGGCGGAGGGGGCCGACGCCCGAGTGGTAATGGTGGCAACAACGGCGGTGGCAATCAGGGGCCACCGGATCTCGATGAAGCGCTGAAAAAGTTTCAAGACAAGATCAACCGTCTGCTGGGCGGCCGCGGCAAGCGTTCCGGTCCTGGCGGCGATGGTTCCGGCGGCAGCAATGGTGGCGGTGGCAAGCGCAACCCGTTTTTGCTGCCGATCCTGGTGCTGATCGTGGCGGCCGTGATCTGGGCCGGATCCGGTTTCCATCTGATCGATCAGTCCGAGCGCGGCGTGGTGTTCCGACTCGGCAAGTACACCGAAACCTTGAATCCCGGTCTGCACTGGAATCCGCCGATCATCGATCGCGTGGACAGCGTCAACGTGACCAGCATCCGCTCTGCGACGCAGACGGATTCGATGCTGACCAGCGACGAGAACATCGTTCGCGTCAGCGTCTCGGCGCAGTATGTGGTGAGCGATTCGCATGCGTTTCTGGTCAACGTCAACGAGCCTGAGATGACGCTGCAGAACGCCATGGACTCGGCCTTGCGCCAGGAAGTGGGCAACATGCACCTGCAGGAAATCCTGACCACCGGTCGTGATCGGCTGGGGCAGCGGGTTTTCGAGCGGTTGACGGCCTATATGGAAGCTTACGGTACCGGGCTGCGTCTGCAGACGGTCAACGTCGAATCGACCGCGCCGCCGGATCAGGTCCAGGACGCCTTCGACGACGTCATCCGTGCCCGGGAGGAGCGTCAGCGCTCGATCAACCAGGCCAATGCCTATAGCCAGGCCGTCGTTCTCGAGGCCAAGGGTCAGAAGCAGCGTCTCATCGAGGAAGCCAATGGCTACAAGGCTGCTTCGGTATCCGATGCCATCGGTCAGACCAACCGATTCAATTCGCTGCTGAGCGAATATCGGCAGGCGCCGGACGTGACGCGTCAGCGTCTCTATCTCGAGACCATGAGCGATGTGCTGAGCAAGACGCCCAAGGCGCTCGTCGATCTGGGTGACGGCAATGCCGTGACCGTGCTGCCGCTCAATCAGATGCAGGCTGGCGGTAACAGCAGCCAGAGCGACTCGTCGCCGATGAGCATGCAACAGCTCGAACAGATTTCACGGCAGGTGATCGATCAGATGAACAGTGGCTCGCAGCAGCCGACACGTAGTTCCAGCCTGCGGGAGGGTCGCTAATGTTTAATAATCGCGCCCTGTTTGGCGTCATCATCCTGGCGTTGCTGGCCTGGTTTGCCAGTGCCAGTTTCTACGTCGTCAACGAGACAGAACGGGCCATCAAGCTGCGTTTCGGCGAGGTGATCGAAAACAACATTGGCCCCGGTCTGCACTTCAAGCTGCCGATATTCAACACCGTGCGAATCTTCGACGTACGCGTGCAGACGGTCGACTCCAGCGCGACGCGGTACCTGACGGCGGACTCCAAGGCGGTGATCGTCGACTCCTTCGTGAAGTGGAAGATTGCCGACCCACAGCAGTTCTACGAGGCTACGCGTGGCAACATCCAGGTCGCCGAGAACCTGATCGCGCCACGGACCGACGAAGCATTGCGCAACAAGTTCGGCCAGACCGAGATGTCCTCGATCATCCAGGAGAGAATCGCAGCAGAGAGCGACAATCAGGAACTGGTGGGTGAAGACAAGGGCGCCGACACCGTCGAAGGGGCGCGGGAAGAGCTGATGGTCGAGCCGGTACAGCAGCTTGACCAGGCGATGCGCGACGAGCTGGGTGTCCATATCCTCGATATTCGCGTCAAGCGAATCGAGCTGCCACCCGAGGTGACTCAGGCGGTTTACGAACGCATGAATTCGGAGCGGGAGCAGGCGGCGAGAACCTATCGCGCGGAAGGTTCCCAGCAGGCCGAGGCGATTCGTGCCGACGCCGATCGTCAGCGTCAGGAAATTCTCGCCAACGGTCGCCAGGAGGCGGAGACCACACGTGGCGAGGGTGATGCCCAGGCGGCGCAGATCTATGCCAGCGCCTATCAGCAGGCACCGGATTTCTTCTCGTTCTATCGTTCGCTGCAAGCCTATCGCGACAGCTTCAACGGCAAGGGCAAGGATCTGCTGGTATTGAGTCCGGACGACAGCGACTTCTTCCGCTATCTCAAAGACCCGACGCCTGCCGAGGCTTCGGCGCCATGAGGGGCGGGCGGACGAACGGCATCATCTAGGAAAACGAACGCCCGCGGGATTTCCCCGCGGGCGTTTCGTGGTACTATTGCCTAGCCGGGTTTAGCCCGGCTTTTTTGTGCGGCCTGTTTTTGCGCATTCACGTCTTCATACGATCAAGTCTTTGCGCAATGCACCCGCCTCGCAGCGCTCCGGCTGCAACTGTCACGGGATGGCGAAGCTGGCCTTTGCCTCCGATCTTTACCGACTTACCGCTGGGCAGGAAAAGCTCATGACGATCGCTGACCGCTGGTTGCTACCCGACGGCATGGATGAAGTATTGCCGCCGCAGGCAACCCGGATGGAGGAGTTGCGTCGGACGCTGCTCGACCTGTACGACCGCTGGGGCTACGACCTGGTCATGCCGCCGCCGGTCGAATTTCTCGACTCGCTGCTGACCGGCACCGGCACCGATCTGGATCTGCAGACGTTCAAGCTGACCGATCAGTTGACCGGCAGGATGATGGGTGCCAGTGCCGACGTGACGCCTCAGGTCGCGCGCATGGACGCCCATTCGCTGAAGCGTCAGGGTCCCGTGCGCCTGTGCTATTGCACGACGGTACTGCGGGCCAAGGCCGACAAGCATCAGGGCGGCCGCAGCCCCATGCAGGTTGGCGTCGAGCTCTTCGGTCACGCCGGGCTGGATGCCGATATCGAAGTATTGAGGCTGGCGCTGTCCAGCCTCGAGGCGGCCGGCGCCAAGGAGATTCACCTGGCACTGAGCCACACCGCGATCTACCGCGAACTGGTGCGTGCCGTCGACTGGAGCGACGACGTCGAACGGGCGCTGTTCGATGCCATCGAACGCAAGGCTTATATCGTCATCGACGAACTGGTGGCCGCCAATGTTCGGGATTCCGGGCTCGCGCGGATGCTCAGCGAACTTCCGCGGCTGCATGGCGGGGCGGAGATTCTGGAGCATGCCCAGCAGGTATTGGCCGAGGCCCCGAGCGCCGTTCTGGACGCGCTCGATCAGTTGATGCGGCTGCATCGCGGCGTCGTCGCCGAGCATCCCGATGTGTCGTTCTACTTCGACCTGGCCGAGCTGCGCGGCTACCAGTACCACACCGGAATGGTATTCGCCGCCTACGTGCCGGGATACGGCCAGGCCCTGAGCAAGGGCGGACGCTACGACGATACCGGCCAGGCCTTTGGCCGTGCCCGCCCGGCCACCGGATTTTCCATGGATCTCAAGCAGCTGGCGACCTTGGCCGAACGAGAGCCGCCAACCAATGGCATCTGGGCACCGAACCAGACGGACGCCGCGCTCAATGAGACCATCAATCGGCTACGGGCGCAGGGGGAGCGCGTGATCCAGGCGCTGCCCGACCAGCGGACCGGTCCCGAGTCACACCGCTGCAATCGTCATCTGGTGCTTCAGGATGGCGAGTGGCGTATCGAGCCGCTGAATTGAGCCAACGCTGTCAGAACCTGTTCACAGACGCCAGCGTGGATACAGCAAATGGATCGCGACGAACGACCGGATCGCGACGGGTTGATCAAGAGACGAGAGCAATGGGCAAGAACGTAGTCGTATTGGGTACTCAGTGGGGCGATGAGGGCAAGGGCAAGGTCGTCGACCTGTTGACCGAGTCCGCCAGTGCCGTGGTGCGATTCCAGGGCGGGCACAATGCCGGCCATACGCTGGTGATCGACGGCCAGAAGACGGTTCTGCATCTGATTCCTTCCGGCGTGTTGCGCGACGACAAGATCTGCGTGATCGGCAATGGTGTCGTGCTGTCGCCGGAAGCGTTGATGGAGGAGATCAAGGAGCTGGAGGCCAAGGGCGTGCCGGTGCGCGAGCGCCTGCGTCTGTCGCCGGCCTGTCCGCTGATCCTGCCTTACCATGTGCGCCTCGACCAGGCGCGTGAAAAGGCTCGCGGCATTGCCAAGATCGGTACGACCGGACGCGGTATCGGACCGGCCTACGAAGACAAGGTCGCGCGTCGCGGCCTGCGCCTGGGTGACATCCTGCATCGCGAGCGTTTCGCCTCCAAGCTGGGCGAGGTGCTCGATTACCACAACTTCGTGTTGACCCGTTATCACGGTGAACCGGCCGTCGATTTCCAGGAAGTGCTGGATCAGGCGATGGGCTTTGCCGAAGAACTGCGCCCCATGGTCTGCGACACGGTCTCCCTGGTCCACGATATCCGCAAGTCCGGCGAAAACATCCTGTTCGAGGGCGCTCAGGGCTCGTTGCTGGATATCGACCACGGCACCTATCCCTACGTCACCAGCTCCAACACGACCGCTGGCGGCACGGCGACCGGCTCCGGGGTCGGCCCGCTTTACCTCGACTACGTGCTGGGCATCACCAAGGCCTACACCACGCGCGTCGGCTCCGGCCCGTTTCCCACCGAGCTGTTCGACGAATTCGGCCGGCACCTGGCCGAGAAAGGGCATGAGTTCGGGGCAACCACCGGTCGTGCGCGCCGCTGTGGCTGGTTCGACGCCGTGGCGCTGCGTCACGCGGTGCAGATCAACTCGGTCTCCGGCATCTGCCTGACCAAGCTCGATGTGCTCGACGGGCTCGAGAACATCCGCGTCTGCGTCGGCTATCGCAGCAAGGATGGCGAAACCATCGACAATCCGGTCGATTCCGAAGGGTACGAAGTGATCGAGCCGCTCTATCACGATCTGCCGGGCTGGAACGAATCCACCATCGGGGTGCGTAGCGTCGAGGATTTGCCGGCGAACGCGCGCGCGTATATCGCCTTCCTGGAAGAAGAAGTCGGTACGCCGATCGATATCATCTCTACCGGCCCCGACCGTAACGAGACGATCGTGCTGCGCAATCCGTTTGATTGATCGCTCGCGCCGAGTCACTCGGCGAAGCAATCGGACGGTGAAGCAATCGGACGGTGAAGCAATCGATCGATAAAGCAGTCTATCGATAGAGAAGTCGATAGATGACAGAAGATGGCCCGCTGCCCTGGCAGCGGGCCATCTTCGTTCAAGGGAGGGCAGTGGGCGCCTTCGCCAAGGATAGCAACGCCGTTGCCGCCATGGCCGAGTCACGATCAGGGTCCTGTACCCAGCGCTGGAAGAGCGGTCCGATACGGCCACTGTCTTGCAGCAGGCTGTCGTCTCGCAGCAGACGATGACGCGCCGCTGTCACCAGATTGGGGAGCGCAATGGCGGGATCGAAACCGTGAAGTTCCTGATACGACCAGTCATCGGGGTTGGCCGCATGATCGGCGACCCAGCGATAGGCGGCCGCCAGACGCGTCCGATCCGCTTCCTCTTCCGGCCAGGTCAGCCCCAGCGCCGAAGCTTCGCGGAGCATCACCGACCAGGCTGCCAGATTGAAATTGGCATAGTGCCATGGCCGGGTTCGTTTCAGCTCCAGCGGTTGACGCCCGTCGGGCTCGAACTGCGCTTCCAGTCGGTCAAGCGCTTCATGCAACTGGCGCTTGGCCAGGGCCGGGCGACCGACGAAGCGGGCAAAGGCCACGACCTGCGCGTCATACCAGGTGCCGTGATTGTTGCGCTTGGAATGCTCCTTCCGGCCGTTCTCGCTCGTCAGCATCCAGTCCAGATAGTCGCCGTACCACTGCTTCAGCGGGCCGAGCGTTTCGTCGGTCAGCGCGGGGGAGGGCGCCAGTTGCCGGATCGATTCGGATAGGCCGATCAGCAGCCGACTTTCGATGATGCCGATGCCGCGCCCTTCGACCCGTCCCGGTATGGCCTGGGCGTAGCGCAGGTTGGGGGCCATCCGTGTCTCGGGCGTGACGAACCAGTGGCGAAGTTGCGCGACGGCGCGTTGGGCATAGCGCTCGTCACCGGTGAGGCGGTAACTCCAGGAGAGCACGTTGACGGTGTCGATGAAATCGATCAGGCGCTGCTTGTCGGTTGCATCGCCGAGCGTCGCTTCATTGTATTCACCATCACGCCGCACGTAGGGCAGGCCATCGTCACTGTCCGGGTCCGGCCACCAGTAGGGTGCAAAGCTGAAGTAGTCGTGGGCGTCTTCGCTGGCCGGCAGCCGGGTTTTGTTCACCACGCTGTAGAGCGGTTTCCGGCGTTCGCTCTCGGCCCGGTCGATCACGGCCGAAGCCGCGATGTCCGTCGCGGCCTCGGGGATCGTGGTTCCGGCTGTTGCCACCGGCGCCAGGGTCGGGAGCGCCAGCGCGGCGAGTACCAGTGCCAGCGCTTGTCTTTGGCGATATCGAATCATGTGGAGGATGCATCCCCGGCAGCGGTAGCCGCCTCGGGATTCTCCAGCAGATCCTGGAGGGTATCGATCGCGGTTTCGCTGTCGCCTTCCATGACACCGTCGAGCCAGATCATCGCCTGTTGCTGATTGACGAACTCGACGCCACGCGTTTGCAGAAAGGCCTGAGCCAGCGAGATGCGAGCGGAGCGGTGCCCCTGACGTGCGGCATCGACCAGCAGTTCCGCGCCCTTGTGGGGGTCCCGCGGCAGAACTTCTCCGCTGAGATAGGCGCGTCCGAGTGCGGCCTCGGCGCCGGCATGGCCAGTCTCGGCGGCGGCGGTCAGCAACTGCTTGCCCTTGTCGATGTCCTGGGTGACGCCACCCTGGCCTTCGAGATAGGCCGAGCCCAGCGCCGCTTGCGCGGAGGCATTGCCATTGCTCGCCGAACGGGAAAGCCAGCTCACGGCTTCGTCGGCGTCCGCGTCGACGCCGTTGCCTTCGAGGTAGGCCAGCCCCAGTACGCGCTGGGCGTTGTCGTCACCGCGTTCCGCTGCCTGGGAGAGATAGCGCACGCCACGCTCCGGGTCAGCGGCGACGCCGGTGCCGTTGAGATAGGCTTCGCCGAGCGTTACGCCCGCGGAACCATGCCCGGCGTTGGCCGCGCGGGTCAGCAATCTGACGCCACGTTGCGGGTCGGCGGGGATGCCGTCGCCGGTCAGCAGCATTTGACCGAGATCGGCCTGGGCTCCGACATGGCCGGCGGCGATCGCTCGTTCGAAATAGCCTGCGGCGCGTCTCTTGTTGACGCCGACACCCAATCCTTCCGCATACATCTGACCGAGCGAGGCCGTCGCGCCGGGGTGACCCGCATCGGCGGCTTTCGACAGCCATTTGCGTGCGCTGGCGTAGCTGGCGCGGACGCCCTGGCCGCGCAGATAGGCCCGGCCCAGATCCGCCATGGCCGGGACTTCGCCCATATTGGCCGCGCGGATCAGGTCGTCGATATTGCCTTGCTCGCCGCTGGCGCGGTAGGTACGAGCCAGCGCCTGTCGTGCCGATGGGTGGCCCGCACGCTCAGCCCGCTGGAGCCACAGTTCCGAGCGGTTCAGGTTCGGCGATACACCGACCCCCTCGCGGTAGGCGCGACCGAGCACCACCATGGCGTAGGCGTCACCTTGGTCAGCGGCTTCTTCGAGCAGTTTCACGCCCTGGTGGCTGGCGCCGGGAAGCTTGCCCTCCAGGTAACCCTGGCCGAGCCGTGTCTTCGACGTGGTGTCGGTGGGATCCTGTTCGACGGCCAGGTTCAGCCACCGTTGCGCCTTGGCCGGATCGCGCTGCAGGCCGGTGCCATCCATATATGCGATACCCAGAGTACGCGCGGCGCCGCTCTGTTTCTGGTTGGCCGCATCCGTGAGCAACGCAACGCCCTGAACCGGATCGGCGGGCATGCCTTCTCCCTTGAGATAAGCCTCGCCCAGGCGAGCGGTGGCGTAAGGGTGGCCGAGCCGATTGGCGCGCTTGAGATATTCGACGCCACGCTGCGGCTGTGCCTGGACCTTGTCGCTATCGAGATAGATGTTGCCCAGCAGGGCGAGGGCGTAGGCATCGTTGTGCTGTGCGGCTTGCTCCAGCAGTTGAATGCCTCGCTGGGGATCTTCGGATAACACCACGCCGTCGAAATGGGCTTGCCCCAGGCTGCGCGTGGCGTCGAGCTGGCCCTGCTCCGAGGCTTTGGTCAGCCACTTTTCGGCGAGCGCCGGATCGGCTTCGACCTGGCCTTCGCCCAGATAAGCCTGACCCAGCCAGTAGGCGGCATCCACGTTGCCGGTTTGCGCTGCGCGTTCGAGCATGCTCAGGCCTTCGGAGGGATCCTGCCGGTCGAGCAGCAGATGGCCGGCGGCGGCCAGCGCTTGCGGGTCGCCGCTTTCGGCTGCCCGGTTCAACCACTGCTGCTGACGCTCGGGTTGGGGCAGCAGGCCATCTTCGGCGTAGAGTCGCGACAGCGCGAGCATGGCATCGACATCGCCGCTCTCGGCGCGCGAGGTCATTGCCTGCGCATAACGCTCGGCATAGGCCCGTGCCCGGCTCGGGTCGTTGCCGAAAGCACCGCCGGCGGCATAGTTTTCGGCCAGTTTCTCGAGGGCGCGCGGCTCGTTCTGGGCCGCTGCCTTTTCCAGCTGTTCGCGGGCGGCATCGACATCACGCGGCACGCCTTCGCCTGCCAGCTGCATCTCGGCGACCTCGATGCGAGCGCTGGGGTTGCCGTCGTGGTCGATGGCCTGCTGGAACAGATTCCAGGCCAGGGCGGGGTCCCGCTTGACGCCGTCCCCGGCGAGATAGAGTCGTCCCAATTTCAGCGAGGCGTTGTCGAGCCCGCTGAATTCATAGGGAACGGCCTGGCGATAGTAGTGAACGGCCAGTTCGGGATTGCGGGGGACGCCGGCGCCGTCATCGTAGATTCGCGCCAGCTCGTAAAGGGCTTCGGGGTGCGTCCGTGCCATGGGCTTGAGCAGTTCGATGGCCTTCAGGCTCTGGCCCTCGGCCTGCAGATTGCGGATGTATTCCATGCGGTTCCAGTCGGTCGAAGGCATCGACTCGACGTAGCGATGGGCAAACAGCGCCCGATCCTGGGCGGCGACGGTTTGCATGTCCTGGGTACCCTGGCCGGCGCAGGCGGTCAGCATGATGGCCGAAACCAGGGCCGAAGCCAGGCCCGGTATGAATCGGCTAGTGGGCCGGCGTGACAGGGGCAGCAGGTCAGTGCGAGTGGATATCGTCATGCGAGTCTCCTTTGGGTCGGAGCCGTTCCGTCCCTGGAACGGTCCTGAACAGTGAATCGTCGGATCCCGAGGCCGTGGCAGGGCTCGAACTCGAGCCTCGGGGCGAAATCAGGCGTCGGGCGCGAAATCAGGTATCGGGTTCGAACGTGGCGAGTTGCTGCTCTTCGGGTTCCGGCAGCGCGCGAGGCTGGGCTTTCGGATCCATGAAGTAGAGGGTGACGTAGCCCCCGGCACTGCGGTTGTCGATGGGTCGCTTCTGGCTGACGTAGTGGGAGATTCTCGGATCCTCTCGGTGCTGGAGATAGACCTCCATCCAGGCCAGGTACTGCTCGTCGTCCAGAAAGCCGTAGTACTGGGAGTGGGTCGCCAGGTCACCCAGCGCTGCCGGGTCGTCGAAGGTGTCCAGCGCAAACTGGACCGCATCGTCGACGGTATGGCCGTCGTACTCGAAGTCGAACAGGTCGTAGCCTTGGCGGTAGGCCACCTGCATGATGTTGACGAGGTACAGCAGGGCATAGTTCTGGTAGTGGCTGGCGCGTCGTCCACGAGCCATTTCGTGGGGCAAGGCCCCGCGCGGGGTCATGTCGCTGAGCGCCGAGTAGACGGCGCTGACACCGAACTGGAAAAGCTCGTCGTCGTCCGTCAGTACGCCGATCATGCTGGCGTAGAGCGCTCGACGGTAGAAGTGGTTGTTGCAGCAGCTCGGGTCTCCGCCACGAATGGACGAGTGCTGGTGGGCCAGCGTGTTGAGCCAGTGATTGATGCGTTCGATCGCCTCGGGACGCTTGTCCGCCACGACCGGACGCACGATGGAGTAGGCCATGGCGGCGGCAAACATCATCGACTCGGTCGAGTACCAGCCCTGGGGTTCGAGACGGTCGTAATAGAACTGGCTCAAGGCGTCTTGAGTCGCCCATTTGTCGAGAAACCGCACCAGGCAGTCGGCGTAGTAGTCATCCCCGGAGGCGACGTAGGCGCCAGCCAGATTGGAGACGGTGTCCTCGAAATCGAATAGTGGCTCGGAAGCCAGCTTCCAGGCCTGGGGCTGCGGATAGTAGCCGGGAATCCGGATGACACTGTCCAGCGCCGGCTTGGACAGCTCCTGTTGACAGCTGGGACCGGGCTCGAGCTGATCACTGTTGTACTGCAGCAGATCGTTGTCCGTCTGCTGCAGCAAGGCCATGCGTGCCTTGACGTCGAAATAGGAGGCATCGGGATCGGTGACCGTATATTCCGACAGATCCAGTTTCTGGCGCTGTTCGTAGCTCATCGCCTGGGCCGAAAGCGTCAGCCCCAAGGCGGTTACGCCCAATAGCATCGTGAGAGTGAGACGCAGGCCCACACGGCCTGCGAGTGACGTCCGTTTCATGAAAATCGACTCCCTGTCGAAAGGATGGATCACGCCCTGGGGGTCATCAGGGTGAAGTCGGCGAAATCGACGACCTGGTGACGCGGCGTGCGCCAGTCGCTGCCGTGACCGCCAAAGAAGGTCGAGAACATCAGGCCGTCGATATGCACGTCTTCAGTGGTGCGATAGACGATGCCCTGCTGCTCGAGAATCGGCTGGCCGTCGATCCAGACTCGCGCAATGCCGTTGTCGCGGTCGGGATCGTTGAGCACGATCTCCTGCTCCACGCTGACCCACTGTCCCGGGGTGAAGCGCCATCGGCCACGGCCGACCGATTCGCCGTAGTCGGCGTCTTTATTGGCGACGTACTCGTAGAGCTCGCCCTGACCCTGCTTGCGCCACATGAAACGCATCGAGAAGCCGTTCTTGCCGGTGACCTCGTCGCCGCCGGTGGGGCCGTCGCCGCCGTAGAGGCCGGGCAACTTGCCACCCTTGACGAAGTCGAAGCCGGGCTGGAAACGCACCTGGTAACGCAGGCAGGCGCGATCGGCCTGACGCAGCGCCGGCACCGGCATCACGAAACCGGCGCCGCCTTCTTTGGCATCGCTGGGCGACGAGCTGCCTTGCGGGTAGCTGACACGCAGGGCGGGCGCGTCGAGTCCGCTCTCCTCGTTGCTCAGCACCTGCAGGTTCTGTTCGCCCCAGCGTCGCTCGGCATCGAGCCCGCTCTTGACCCAGGCCTTGGGATCCGCATTGGCCGGGATGTTCATGCCCGGGGCGTGTACCGGGGCGTAGCGTGTCGAGCAGGCCGACACCTGGGGCCGGGTGAGATCACCGTCACTGGCGGCCTGCGCGGGCAGGGAGACGACAGTCAACGCGCCGGCGAGCAGTGCCGCCGTGCCCGAAAGGCGCAATGAGCGGCGGTTGGCATTGTCGAGCTGGGATCGCGTCATGGTCATTTCCTCGGCAAGTTCGTTTGCGATGGGTTTCGGTAGCGCTTCACGGTCGCTTCACGCGACGGCCAGTCGAAGGCTCAGTTCATGGCGCTTTTCATTCCGTCGGCGGCACTCGTCCACAACGATTGAACGCCTTGATACATGGCGCGGCCCGCCTGGTAGGTCCACTCGGCGGCCGTGTCGAGCATCGGCGCTTCGGTGAAGCGGACATCGACCGGCGTACCCACGGCGCTGGCCGGCAATGTCTCTTCCGGTACCAGCAGCACGCTCGCCACGTTCTGCTGCTGGCGCACCCAGTCCGGGAAGCCGGCACGCGGCTGGCGTTCGACATCGAGTGCGACGCTACGCACACGCGCGGGAATCGGCTCCGAGGCATTGGGCAGGGCGATATAGGCCTGCTGGTGGTTCTCGATATCGCCGATATCGTCCATGTGCACCAGCGCCTCGACCATGACGTCGTTGTTGTGGGTGCTGACCAGCGTCATGACACGGTCCCCTTCGTTGACGTAGGTGCCGCCGGCAGCGCTGAGTGCCCAGGCCACTTCGCAGTCACACGGGCTGTAGATGGTATTGGCCGATACCCGTGCCTTGTAGGCATCGATACGCGAACTTTCGTAGTCGCGGGCCGTCTCGAACTGCTCTACCCGTGTCCTCGCGATTTCCGGCGACAGGGTCTCGTAACCCAGCTCGCCGTCTGCGGGGTTGGAGGATGTCGCCACGCTGACCTTGTGGTTTCCAGCATCGTCGAGGCTGTCCTGGAGGTTGTCGATCAGGCGCTTGTTGTAGTCGAACGAGGCCTGGGACAGCAGCAGATCGTTCTGGAGTTCGGCGTTATTGACCCGGATCAGCGGCTGGTCGCGCTTGACCTTGTCGCCGGCGTTGAGTTCCAGGTCTTTCAACTGGCCGGCGCCGGGCGCCAGGATATCCGTCCGCGGCGCCGTTACCGCGGCGAAGCTCGGCTCGATCAGAAAGACGTTGCGATAGACGGTCGCGGCCACTGCCGCCGTCAAGACGCCCGCGGCGACGAGCAGTGCCAGGTAGCGGAACATGGGAACGCGACGCTTGGGCTTGGTGGCCGGTGTCGCGACGTTGCCACGGCGCTTGCGGGGTGTCTGGGCATCCTGCGGGTCGACCAGGCCATCGAGACTGACGTGGCGTCCGCTCATCTGGGCGCGAATCACCCGGCGCAGAATATCGCGCTGGCGGGGTTCCATCTGGGTGAACTCGAACGCGACGCGCTGTTGGCGCGCGTCGCCGATCTCGCGCAGTGGGCGCGCCATCGCGGGCAGGGCCAGCTCGACACCGCTGGCGGTCAGCATTAGCGCAACGGGGATCTCGCGGTGGCGCTCCAAATGCATCGAGGTCTCGGCGGAAAAGCCTCCCATCGAGAGATCGTGGCCCTTGACGACCCGATCATCCCCCAGACGAACGTTGAAGGGCATTTCGACGCGGACATGGCGGCGCTCGTCGCGGCGTTCATGGCGCAGCTGATCCGGATCCCGGCGTGTCTCGTTGTCATGGCCTGACTGGCGATCGTGATCTGACATGGTGAAGTCTCCTTGAAATTCCCTGGCTACTGGCGGTTCTGTGCCAGCGCGTTGTCTTCCATGTGGCTGCCTTCGAGCGACAGCGATAGCGCCGTCAGCTGGATAGCGTGACCGGCAAGCTGAATCTGACAGGGCTGCTGGGCGTCACAGTCGAACTTGCCAGCGCTGGCGAGCGTGGTGTCGCCGGAGCGGATCTGCGAGGCGAGTCCGGTGCCGACTTCCAGCGTGGTCGGATCGTCCGGGTCGCCATAGCCGTGAAGGCTGGTGCCGCGAATCCTGTCCAGCGAGGCGACCTGGTCGTTGAATCGGGCATCGATCCGGTAGTGGCCGGCGGGCAGATGAACGCTGCCGCCCTCCGGGGCGTCGGCCAGCGTCAATGCGAGCCAGCGATTGTCGGCGGCGTCTTCCTCGAGCGTCTCCGGCTGGGCGCCGGTCATCGCCGCGATCGACAGGCGGTCGGCCGGGGCCATGATGCCGCCGAAGACGGCCAGCACGAATATCAGCCCGCCCAGGTAGAGGGCGTGGATGAAATGGCCACCCAGTCGCTGACGACGGGCTGCGCGAGGATCGTCGGGCTCGCCGGCGGAAATGCCCTGACGTGACCATTTCTGACGGTTGAAGCGAAAGCTGACGTAGGTCTTCAGGATCGCGCCGCTGAGCTGGTTGTAGTAGAGCATCGGCACCCACAGTGCGCTCCAGCGTCCGCGCTGCCAGGCCAGTACCAGGCTGGTCAGGCCGCGGGTCATCAGGATCCACAGCAGGTAGGCGAAGATGAACGACGGGCGCACGAACAGCGTCAGCATGATAGCGATGGTCGGGCCGATCAGCGTGGTCCACATGGAAAGCCGCTGGTCGACGAGGCTCCACCAGGTGAACCAGCCCATGCGGCTTGGCCCCAGCGCGATGGCACGGCCATTGGTACGCAGCATGTTGCCGAACCAGCGGCGCATCAGATCCAGCGTCGACTTGAAGAATCGGCGACGCTCGGGCAGCTCCTCGAAGCCGGTGACGTAGACATCCGGGAGATAAAGCATCTTCCAGCGATGCTTGAGCAGCCAGAACCAGGTCGACTTGTCATCGCCGGAGAGGAACTTGAAGTTGCCGAAACGCCAGTGCTCGACGTGGTCGTTCTCGACCAGCTCGATGAATTCGGGCTCCGTGGCGAGATCGGCACGAAACGCGCTGTAGCGGCCGGTCAGGACGAGCAGTCGCTCGGATACCGAGGTCGAGCTCATGACCAGATGGCGCTGGGCGTAGCGCAGGTCGTACCACTCCTTGGTCACATCGTTGCCGATGACCACCGCGTTGTTGTTGGTGGTGATCGCCCCCAGGTCATCCTTGGCCAGAAAGAACGATAGCGAACGTTCCAGCGTGCCGGGTTCGATGCGGATGTCACCGTCCATGCTGACCAGCAGCGAGCGGTGTGTCGGCATGCAGCGGGAGATGGCGCGCAGTACCTCGGCCATGGCCGAGCGTTTGCCGTCACCTTTCTGGAACATATAGCGGACACTGACGTTGTCGGGCCAGCCATGTTCTTCCATCACCTGGTCGATGATGTCGACATCGCTGCGGTCGGCGATGGCGGCGAACAGCGTCGTCGGCACGCCGTAGTCCGCGGCATCGCGAATCAGCGCGTCGTAGACGGCAAAGGTGACCTCGGTGTCGATCCGAAACGAGGTGCACAGGATATAGAGCGCGTCCGGCGTCTCTCTGGCGCCGACGGCATCAGCCTCGGCCCGCAGCCGAGGAAACATGCGGCGGTTGTACCAGACGGAGCGTACCGCCTGCACGAACCACCACGAGTAACGCCAGGCCCCTATCAGGCCCACGGCGAAGATGAAGCTCTTCGAGCCGGGGTGAAAGACTTCGCCCGGCAGATGGGTCACCAGCAGCAGGGTCAGCGCCGCCAGCAGCAGGATGACCGTTGCTTCGGTCGCCACTGAGGCTTTGCTGGGCCTGGCTCGGGTGTAGTTGATATGGCTCATCGGGGTGTCCTTGGAGTCGTTCTTTGACGTCGTCCCTTGCGGGTCTGCCGAACCCGCCGAGCAGACGCTACGCTTTGTCTGAAAAATGTCAGCGTTCACCCATACGGCGTTAAAAATCGGCTCAAAATGCTCATTTACTCCGCGTAAACTGGGACGCCAGCCCGGTCCTTTTTCGCCGATCTTGATTCGCTACGCTTACCCTTCGGGCCAGCCTTCGGCTGTTGCTCCCTACGGTCGTTGCGCCTTGTCTGGCTATCGCTCGTCGATTTTTCAGACAGCGCTTGATTTCCTGTAGGCCCGTGCAATGGCACTGGCCTGGACCGTGACGGAAATCGGGGCGGCGGCGGTCATTGCCGCCGCCGACGGCATCGCGCGTTATAGCGTGTAGGCGATGCCCGGGCCGCTGCGCTCGGTCTGTGACGCCAACGGCGCGGGGGCCTCGGTGGGCTGGGAGATGCGAAGCGAGTCGGCGCGACCGACCGCGAAGTAGAGCAGGCCGGCGGCACGCACGCTTTCCGGGTTGAACAGGTTGCGGCCATCGATGATCGCTGGCGTGGTCAGTTGCTCGCGCAGGCGGCGGAAGTCGACGGTGCGGAAGGCTTTCCACTCGGTGCAGATGACCAGCGCATCGGCGCCTTCGAGGGTGTCGTCACGACGTTTCGTCAGCACCAGGTCGTCCCGCTCGCCGTAAATTCGCTGACACTCCTTCATGGCTTCCGGATCGTAGGCACGAACCTTGCCGCCGGCTGCCCATACCGCTTCCATCAGCTCGCGACTCGGGGCCTCGCGCATGTCGTCGGTGTTGGGTTTGAACGCCAGCCCCCAGACGGCGATGGTCTTGCCTTGCAGGTCACCGTCGAGCGCTTGGGACAGCTTGGTGAAAAGACTCGCCTTCTGACGGTAGTTGACCGCCTCGACCGCGTTGAGCAGTTCCGCCTCGTAGCCGACGCCGCTGGCGGTGCGAGCGAGCGCCTGGACGTCCTTCGGAAAGCAGGAGCCGCCATAGCCGCAGCCGGGATAGATGAAGCTGTAGCCGATGCGCGGGTCGCTGCCGATACCCCGGCGCACGTTTTCGACATCGGCGCCGAGCCGCTCGGCCAGATTCGACACTTCGTTCATGAAGCTGATCTTGGTCGCCAGCATGGCGTTGGCGGCGTACTTGGTCAGTTCGGCGCTGCGGATGTCCATGAACATCAGCTTTTCCTGGCGCCGGTTGTAGGGGGCGTAGCACTCGCGCATCAGCGGTTCGACGCGAGGAGAGTCGCAGCCGATGATGATGCGTGCGCCCTGCGAGAAATCTTCGACGGCAGAACCTTCCTTGAGGAACTCGGGGTTCGAACAGACGTCGAAGGGGATGTCCACGTCGCGCTGCTGCAGCCGGCGGGAAATGGCGTCAGTGACACGGTCTGCCGTCCCTACGGGCACGGTGGACTTGTCGATGACCAGCTTGTACTCCTGCATGTGGGTAGCAATGGTATCTGCCACGCTGAGGACGTATTTCAGGTCGGCGCTGCCATCTTCGTCCGGCGGCGTACCCACGGCGATGAACTGCAGGGTGCCGAAATTGGCCGCCACCGCAGGGTCGGTGGTGAACAGCAGGCGTTCTTCGGCCACGTTCTGTTTGATCAATGCTTCCAGACCGGGCTCATAGATAGGGACGATGCCGTTCTCGAGACCGGCGATCTTGTCGCTGTCGACATCCATGCACATGACTTCATGGCCGGCATCGGCGAGACAGGTTCCGGTAACGAGACCTACATAACCCGTTCCAAAAATGGTAATCCGCATGATGGCTCTCCTTGCTGATTCGTATCGTTATGTGTCCGACATTCACGAGCTGTCCCGTGGCGTCGGCCACTCGATCTGCCAATCACTGGCATTCATTCATTGGTGTTGAACACGGCAAACTGTCATTTGCTGTAAAGACTTACGTTCTGCAAAGCATCGCGTAATGGCGGCGACAGGAATTACAAAAGCCGGCCATATCGCGAGGCTAGTTTTTATTAGGATGTCAAGTGATTGATTCTACAGGCCTTTAGGACCTCGCCTCTTTACAGCTAATGACAAACAGTGTTTCCGAAATACAGGGACAACGTTAGTGTCAAAGTGCCTTTCGTTCCAATTAAGAAAAAGCTCATGTAAACGAGAATGCGGCTTTAGTGTCGTTCTATTGCACAGCGTGTGACTTTATGACGACATCCCTTGTCTCGAGTTGGAGACGCCAAAAAGGCGTCCTGAAGCGGTTTTGGTAACTTCTAGTTACTAAAGGTGTGATTGAGAATCTTAGTTTTCCGAGTTTTTCTTTTTGTGTTCTTTTGATGTTGCGTAATTCAACGACATCGCTTGCCTGTGAACGGGTTCCCCGTTCCGATCGGCGCCGGGGCGCTTGCCAGGCAGGTGGGGCCGCGATTCGCTGGCGAGACCAAGGGTTCACAGCGTGGTTAAAGAGGACTAAAATGGTCCTATATAGCGGCTGTCAGGATCGAGAGGGCATCAAGGCATGCTGAAACTATCGAAATTGACGGATTATGCGGCAGTGATCATGGCGCAGATCGCACGGGATCCCGAGCAGGCGCATACGGCAGCCGAACTGGCGGTACGCGTGAGCCTGCCTCATCCCACGGTAGGAAAGACGCTAAAGATGCTTTCCAAGAGCGGGTTGCTCGAGTCGCGTCGCGGTTCGCATGGGGGTTATGTGCTTTCCCGGTCGCCGGCGGAGATCACCGCCAGCGACATCATTGCCGCCATCGAGGGGCCGATCGGCATGACCGAGTGCAGCCATGCCGACGGAGACTGCGAGCTGATGGATACCTGCGGCGTCGCCGACAATTGGCAGCGGGTGTCACAGGCGATACGGACACTGCTCGACTGTGTCACGTTGGCGCATCTCGCTCAGTCCGGCCCGCTCAAGTTGCCGGTACAGTTACCGATCCAAAGCGTGACGTTGCCCTCGACGACCGGGGCAGTGCGCGAACATTAAGAAGACGTGGCAATGGCAGGTGCAGTCGCGGTGAGGGTCTTGCCGCTTCTCGTGTCTGTTCGGGACTGCGTCTTCGTCATAAGACTCTCGGTGGAGAGGAGAGAAGACCATGGCTAGCGAAGAGATGGAGCAGTTGGTCCGTCGCGAATACAAGCAGGGATTCGTGACCGACATCGAAAGCGATACCGTGCCGCCGGGCCTGGATGAAAGCACGATCGCCTTCATTTCCCAGAAGAAAGAAGAGCCGCAATGGATGCTCGAGTGGCGTCTCGAAGCCTATCACCAGTGGCTCAAGATGACGCCGCCGTCCTGGGCGCATCTCGAATATCCCCCCATCGACTATCAGGCAATCTCCTATTTCAGTGCGCCGAAGAAGCCGGAAGACCGCCCTCAGAGCCTGGACGAGGTCGACCCCAAGCTGCTGGAAACTTACGAAAAGCTGGGTATTCCGCTGCACGAGCGGGCGGCGCTGGCGGGGGTGGCCGTCGATGCCGTGTTCGATTCGGTATCGGTGACCACGACGTTCAAGGAGAAGCTCCACGAGGCCGGGGTCATCTTCTGCTCCATCTCCGAGGCGATTCGCGAGTACCCGGAACTGGTGCGCCAGTATCTGGGGACGGTAGTGCCGCAGGCCGACAACTATTTCGCCGCGCTCAACTCCGCGGTCTTCACCGATGGCTCGTTCGTCTACGTACCGGAAGGCGTCAAGTGCCCGATGGAGCTGTCGACCTACTTCCGGATCAACGCCGCCAATACCGGCCAGTTCGAGCGTACGCTGATCATCTGCGACAAGCAGGCGCAGGTTTCCTACCTCGAAGGCTGTACCGCGCCGATGCGTGACGAGAACCAGCTCCACGCGGCGGTGGTCGAGCTGGTCGCGCTGGAAGACGCCTACATCAAGTACTCCACGGTGCAGAACTGGTATCCGGGCGACGAGGAAGGCAAGGGCGGTATCTACAACTTCGTCACCAAGCGTGGCGACTGTCGTGGCGATCGCTCCCGCATCAGCTGGACGCAGGTCGAGACCGGCTCCGCCATCACCTGGAAGTACCCCTCCTGCATGCTGCGTGGCAAGGAGAGCATCGGCGAGTTCTATTCGGTCGCGGTGACCAACGGTCGCCAGCAGGCCGACACCGGCACCAAGATGATCCATATCGGCGAGAATACCCGCTCGACGATCGTCGCCAAGGGGATCGCCGCCGGTCGCAGCGACCAGGCCTACCGCGGTCTGGTCAAGATAGGGCCGCGGGCCAAGGGCGCACGCAACTATACCCAGTGTGATTCGCTGCTGATCGGCGACCAGTGCGGCGCCCACACGTTCCCCTATCAGGAGATCGGCAACAGCACCGCCACCGTCGAGCACGAGGCCACTACGTCCAAGATTGCCGACGATCAGCTGTTCTACTGCCGCGCGCGCGGGATCGACGAAGAGGACGCGGTAAGTATGATCGTCAACGGCTTCTGCAAGGATGTCTTCCAGGAGCTGCCGATGGAGTTTGCGGTCGAGGCCGAGGCGCTGCTCAACGTCACGCTGGAAGGTTCGGTGGGCTGATTCGCCGCCACTGTCGAATTCATATGCCAATTCGGGAGGCTGCGTCGGCGGTCTCTCTCGTTTCAAGGGTTTCACATGCTCGAAGTCAAAGATCTTCACGTTACGGTCGAGGACAAAGCGATCCTCAAGGGCCTCAATCTGACCATCAACGCCGGTGAGGTCCATGCCATCATGGGGCCGAATGGCGCGGGCAAGTCGACGCTGTCGGCGGTGATCGCCGGCAAGGACGGTTACGAGGTGACGCAGGGCACGATCCTGTTCGAAGGTCAGGACGTGCTCGAAATGGAAATCGAAGAGCGTGCTCGCGCCGGTCTGTTGCTGGGATTCCAGTACCCGGTCGAGATTCCCGGGGTCAAGAATATCTACCTGCTCAAGGCGGCGCTCAATGCCCAGCGCGCCGCGCGCGGTGAAGGGGAGATCCCGGCGCCGGAGTTCATGAAGCTGGTGCGCGAAAAGAGCGCCGAGATGAAGATGGACCCGAGCTTCCTGCAGCGAGCGGTCAACGAAGGATTCTCCGGCGGCGAGAAGAAGCGCAACGAGATCCTGCAGATGCTGGTGCTGCAGCCGAAGCTGGCGATGCTCGACGAGATCGACTCCGGTCTCGATATCGACGCCATGAAGGTCGTCGCCGACGGCGTCAACTCGCTGCGTGACGCCAATCGCGCCATTCTGCTGGTGACGCACTATCAGCGCCTGCTCAATCACATCGAGCCGGATCATGTTCATGTGCTGGTCGATGGTCGTATCGTCAAGAGCGGCGACAAGGACCTGGCGCTGGAACTCGAAGCCCGCGGTTACGATTGGGTGCTGGAGGGATCTGCCGCATGAGTGCACCGGAACGCTTTCTCGAGCGTCTGACCGCACGCCGCGCCGAAGACCCCAGCTGGGTCGCGGCACGGCGCCAGGCCGGCGCGGCGCGCTTCGAGGCCTTGGGTTTTCCCACGCGACGTGACGAAGAGTGGAAATATACCGACGTGCGCCGTATTGCCGAGGGCGATTTCGCTCTGGCGACGGACGCCGCGTTCGACACTGCCCGCTTCGACGAGCAGCGCCTGGATATCGACGCCTATCGGCTGGTGCTGGTCGACGGCGTGTTCAGTGCCGAGCTGTCCCGGCTCGACGGCCTGCCGGCCGGCGTTTCCCTCGAACCGCTATCCAGGGCGATGGCTGCCAACCACGAGGCAGTAGGCGGTTCGCTCGGCCGTCTGGCGGGTGTCGATTTCTCGCCGTTCACGGCGCTCAATACCGCCTTCGCCGAAGAGGGCGTCATCGTGCGTCTGGCACCCGGTACGGTGGTCGACAAGCCGATCTACGTGCTGCTGCTGTCGCGGGCCAACGAACGGCCGGTGATGAGCCATCCGCGGGTACTGATCGAAGCGGGCGCGCGCGCCGAGGCGACGATCGTCGAGCATTATTCGGGCGAGCCCGACGCCGCCAATTTCACCAACGTGGTGACCGAAGTGCTGCTCGATCGCGGTGCCATCGTCGATCACTACAAGTTGCAGGAAGCGGCGCTGACGGATCTGCACGTGGCCAGCATCCACGTCGATCAGGGGCGCGACAGCCGCTTCAACTCGTACAACCTGAACCTTGGCGGGGCGCTGGTACGTACCGATCTGGTGACGGATCTCAATGCCGAAGGCGCCGAAGCGGCCTATAACGGGTTGTTCTTCGTCCAGGGGCGTCAGCACGTCGACAACCACACGCTGGTCAATCACAACGCGCCGCGCACGTTCTCCAACGAGAACTACAAGGGTGTGCTAGATGACCGTTCTCGCGGCGTGTTCAACGGCAAGGTCTTCGTCAAGAAGGACGCGCAGCAGATCGAGGCGTACCAGAACAACGCCAACCTGCTGCTGTCCGACCGTGCCGAGATCGACACCAAGCCGGAGCTGGTGATCTACGCCGACGACGTCAAATGTTCCCACGGCGCTACCACAGGCCAGCTGGACGAGGAAGCCGTCTATGCGCTGCGTAGCCGCGGCATCGATGAGCCGATGGCTCGGGCGCTGCTGACATTGGCCTTCGTCGGCGAAGTCATGGACAAGGTGCGTCTCAACGTCATCGCCGAGCGCGTCGAAAGAGCCGTCGCGGGTCGTCTGCCGGAGCGCTTCAACCTGGCCGACCTGGTGGAAACCGCCGAGGCGATTCAGGAGGCTTGAGATGACCGCGATTACCGATCTGACGCTGGACCTGGCGGCCGTACGTCGGGATTTTCCGATTCTCGATCGTGAGGTTCACGGTCGACCGCTGATCTACCTCGACAACGCCGCCACCAGTCAGACGCCGGTGGCGGTCATCGACAGCCTCAGCGACTACTACCGTCGTTACAACGCCAATATCCATCGCGGGCTGCATACGCTGGCCGACGAGGCGACGGCGGCCTTCGAAGGCGTGCGCACTACGGTTCAGCGCCACCTCAATGCGTTCGAGCCGCGCGAGATCGTGTTCACGCGGGGGGCCACCGAGGCGATCAATCTGGTCGCCAACAGCTGGGGCCGGGCCAACCTGAAGGCGGGCGACGAGGTGGTGATCTCGTTGATGGAGCATCACTCCAACATCGTGCCCTGGCAGTTGCTCGAGCGTGAACTGGGGATCGTGATCAAGGTCATCCCCGTCGATGCTCGAGGCGTACTCGATCAGGAGACCTATCGCGAGATGCTGGGCGAGCGGACCAGGCTGGTCTGCGTCAACCATGTCTCCAATGCGCTGGGCACGATCAATCCCATTGCCGAGATGGCGCGCGATGCCCATGCCTGCGGTGCGCTCATTCTGGTCGATGGCGCCCAGGCTGTGCCGCATCAGGCAGTGGACGTGCAGGCGCTGGATGCCGACTTCTATGTGTTCTCGGGTCACAAGGTCTATGGGCCGATGGGGGCCGGGGCGCTGTATGCCAAGGCTTCCCTCCTCGATTCCATGCCGCCGTGGCAGGGCGGCGGGGAGATGATCTCGCGAGTCTCCTTCGATCGTGGTACCGAATTCGCGGCCGTTCCGCACCGGTTCGAGGCGGGAACGCCTTCGGTGGCCGATGTCATCGCCATGGGAGCGGGACTGGACTGGGTCAACGCGCTTGGCATCGAGCGGCTGTCGGCCTGGGAGCAGTGGCTGCTGGATCATGCAACCCAGAAGCTCGAACAGATCGACGGGCTGAGAATCATCGGCACGGCACCGCAGAAGGCGGGCGTGATTTCGTTTCTCGTCGACGGTGCGCATGCCCAGGATATCGGTCTGTTGATCGATCAGTTGGGTGTGGCGATTCGCACCGGGCATCACTGCGCCCAGCCGGTATTGAGTCATTTCGGTGTCGAGGCGACCTGTCGTGCCTCGCTGGCGGTCTACAACACGCCGGAAGAGGTCGATGCGTTCGTCGAGGCCTTGCAGCGCGTGCTGGGCATGCTGCGCTGAGCCGGTTCCGGCGTCCGGCGTGTCCGGGCCGGCAATTCTGTCAGGAGCAATGATGGATCCGTTAAACGAGGTCTACAAGGGTCAGGAAATGCCGCTGCAGCGGGATGTCGATGTCATTTCGATTCCGTTCGGCAAGACCATCACGCTGGCCGAGGACAGCACCGTAGTGGTGATGCAGGCCAAAGGCAACTCGATCAGCGTCAGCTACGAAGGTCGTCTCTATCTGATCGAAGGTCATGATCTCGACGCGCTGGGGCTGAAGGCACTCGAGCGGCCGACGCTGAATCCCGATGCGACGGAAGCCGAAATGGAAGCTTTCGTCTGGGAGCAACTGCGGACATGCTTCGACCCGGAGATACCGGTCAACATCGTCGATCTCGGGCTGGTTTACGGCTGTCGTATCGAGCGCCTGCTCACCGGCGAACGCATGGTGACCATTCGCATGACGCTGACGGCGCCCGGTTGCGGCATGGGCGATGTGATCGCCGAGGACGCGCGGCGCAAGATTCTCGGGGCGCCGCAGTTCTCCAAGGTTCATGTGGAAATCGTTTTCGATCCGCCCTGGAGCCGTGAGATGATGAGCGAAGAGGCGCGCCTGGAGCTGGGAATGTTCTAGCGTCGACGGATCCTGGGCACGCTGCATGAAGCCACGCTCCTCGGGCTGCGCGAGCCGGTTTCTGGCAGGACAATGAACGCGACATGTTGATCGACATTTCTCATCGCCATTCGACTCCCGGCCGGGGTGCCCGACGATCGTTTTTCCCTCACCGTTTCTGTGTCGTTCACTTATGCTCGAGCTGCTGAAGGGATTGCTCAAGGCGCTGCTTGCCGGCCTGTTGATGCTGGTGATCGGTGTCGTGGTGATTAATCTCTGGATACTCCAGAAGACCCACGCCCGAGTCGAACACGAGGTGCCTCTATGCGCCATGCAGCCGGTCGGGCTGGTCTTCGGTACCGCACAGTGGCTGCGGGAAGGGGGCGCGAATCCCTACTATCAGGCCAGAATGGAGACCTCGGCAGAACTGCTGAGGCTTCATCGTGTCCAGCATCTGCTGCTTTCCGGCGACAACCGTACGCGATACTACAACGAGCCGATCAGCATGTGGCGCTCCTTGCGGCATCGCAATATCAGCGATAGGCACATGACGCTCGATTATGCCGGCTTCAGTACGTTCGATAGCGTGGTTCGCGCCAAGGAGGTGTTTGGCGCGGATCGACTGATGCTGATTTCACAGGGCTGGCACTTGCCGCGGGCCCTGTTCATTGCCGATGCGCTGGGGATCGAGGCTACCGGCTGTGCGGTGCCCGATGATGGCGTCGAGGGAGAATGGCGGCTGCGTCTACGCGAATGGCTTGCCCGTGCCGCCACCTTTGGCGATCTTTACATCTGGGGGCGAAAGCCTTACTTCCTGGGGCCTTTGGAGCCGATTCAGCTGTAGTCGCCATGACACGCTTCCAAGCCTGAGGCGTTGCCAGCAAGGTAGCGTGCCCCCAGGAACCGCTTCTCAGCGTTGGCGTTGCTGCAGCTTGTTGATCTCCCGGATCAATGCACGGCAGTTCTTCCAGCAGCGTTCCAGCGCGGGCTCCAGGGCTTCCGGCAGAGGATGCGTGAACGCCGTGCCCAGCGCCTGCATCAAGACGCGCTCCTGCTCGAGCAGCTCTCCGAGCAGCACGGCACTGTCGTTGCCGACGAAGCTCTTGATACGGCTCCAGAGCCAGAGGTAATCGTCGCGTTCGACATCGGCATCGCGGGGCAGGATATCGAGATGTTCGCGAACCAGCTGCTGCAGTTCGCGCATGGCGGCCCCACGTTCCTCGTAATGGGGTTTCAGGGCATTACGCAGCGCCGGTCGCAGGCGATCGAGATTGTCCTGAAAATAGTCGAGACTGTCGGCCAGCGCTTCGAGTACGCTGTCCATCGCCACTTGGCGATTGTCGAGAAACATGTGCGGCCACCTCCTGAGGTGACACAAATTGTGCGGCCGGAAACACTGTTTTGCCACCCCCGGGCGCAGAAAAATTTAGGATTTTCGGCTATTTGTTCGATCGCTCTCCCATCAGCCCTTGGGTTTCGGCGGCGCTTTCCGCGGCGTACTGGCATTTTTCTCCAGATGCTCGACGATTAGACCCGCGATGTCCTTGCCGGTCGCGGTTTCGATGCCTTGCAGGCCGGGGGAGGAGTTGACCTCCATGATCACCGGGCCGTGGTTGGAGCGCAGCAGGTCGACGCCCGCCACGCCGAGCCCCATGGCCTTGGCTGCGCGAATCGCGGTGGAGCGCTCTTCCGGCGTGATGCGGATGACGCTGGCGGTGCCGCCGCGGTGGAGGTTGGAACGGAATTCACCCTCGGCAGCCTGGCGCTTCATCGATGCCACGACCTTGTCGCCGATCACGAGGCAGCGAATATCGGCGCCCTTGGCTTCCTTGATGTACTCCTGAACCATGATGTTTGCCTTCATGCCCATGAAAGCCTGGATGACCGACTCGGCGGCCTGGTTGGTTTCCGCCAGGACCACGCCGATACCTTGGGTGCCTTCCAGCAGCTTGATCACCAGCGGGGCGCCCTTGGCCATGGTGATCAGGTCGGGGATGTCGTCGGGCGAATGGGCAAAGCCGGTGACCGGTAGTCCCAATCCCTTGCGAGAAAGCAGTTGCAGCGAGCGCAGTTTATCGCGCGAGCGGGTGATCGCGACCGAGTCGTTGAGCACGTAGGTGTTCATCATCTCGAACTGCCTCAGCACGGCGCAGCCATAGAACGTGACCGACGCGCCGATGCGCGGGACGATCGCATCGAAGGGCTCGAGCTCTGCGCCCTTGTAATGGATCGAAGGGCGATGCGAGGCGATGCTCATGTAACAGCGCAGCGTATCGACGACTCTGACGGTATGGCCACGCTGCTCGGCGGCCTCGACCAGGCGCCGCGTCGAGTAGAGATTACGATTGCGTGACAGAATGCCGATATGCATGCGCTTGGGACTCCGATGCGTGAATGGAAGGACAGATGAGGTGAAGCGGGCCGTCAGGGTTCGCCGTGCAGGAACGCGGCACCAGGGGCAACCAGAAGCCGCCGCATGGCGCGCCTTCCCAGTAGCATGGGGTGGCGCATGTTGCTGCGATCGGTCAGGGTCAGCTCGATGGGAAAATCCAGGCCGCCGAGCAGAAGACGCGTACGAATGACGTAGCGCCATTCCTGCTGGCCGTTGGAACTCCTCACCCGGCGGCGATCGTGCAGTGGCAGCTGACATTCATGGTGCGTGCTCTGCTGACCACTCGAGCGAGTGATGAATCGAACCCACGGATGGCCGTTCTCCTCGTAGGGTTCGATCCGCTCCGCATGCAGGGCCGATGTTCTCGCGCCGGTGTCCGCCTTGCAGCAGAGTGTCATGTGCAGATCCGGTAGCGTGACCATTTCACGCCGGCCGATGACCGCCTTGGCCTGGTAGGGTAGTGCTTTCATGGGTTCAAGCATTCCATTCTCTGACGAGCCGGCCCACGGGAGAGTGCGCCGGCGCCTGACGCAGCATCATCAATATGGGCAGCCGCAGGCGGGGGATCAATGCCAAATCACGGACGACGCGGCGAAAGTTGGCATTCCTGCAGCTTGCCAGACGTTCCAGAAACCGCATGAGCCGGGTTTCATGTTCGAGGTGCTGCCAGCCGCGGGCGGCAATGGCGGCAAGACAATCGGCGGCCATGAGGTCGTCGTCGTCGAGAATACGATCGAGCCATTCTCCGACCCGGGGGTCGTCGCTGCCCAGCAGCGCTCTCAGCAGGGCGCAGAACGTTTCTATATCCTGCGCTTCGCGGGTGGTGGCGAGTGCGTGCCAGAGAGTGGGCAGCAGCTCGGCCGGCGTATCGCCATGCTCCATCAGGTAGCACAGCGGCAGAATCACCTCGCGGGGCAGCGCGTTCAGGCGCAGCGTCAATGCCTCGATGACGGCAGGATCACTGTCGACCACCTGATCGGCCAGGCCCTGGAGGCCGAGCATTTGCCAGTTGAGAGCGTCGTCACCGATGAGGTAGCGACGCACCATGTCCGAATGCGATGACGACGGTTGCCCGAAATGGCGAGACAGGCGAGCATGCAGCAGCGCGCGCTGGTGCAGCTCCGGCTCGAATGCCAGGGGGTTGTCCTGCATCAGATTGGTCGGCTCCAGCTTGCCTTGTGCGAGCCCGTTCTGCGTCGGATCGGCAGGCTGGGTGCCCAGAGTCTGAAGCAGGCGATCGAGAAATTCGTCGCGCGCGGCAGGAACCAGCATGCCCTGTTCATCCAGCGGCAACGACAGAAACCAGATCGCCGGATCCTGATAGGTCGCCGGCCAGCGCAGGGCGCAGGCGACCTGCGCATGACCGTTCCAGGGTAGCGGCCATGGTTCGCGCTCCTGTTCGAAGGCAGCGAAAGTGTCCTGACGCATTGGCGCCACACGTCGACCCAGGGTCGACAGCGCAAGCTCCGCGCCGCTATGGGCGAAAAAATCGCTCAGCGTTTGCATGGTAGACGGTCGTCATGTTCATCGAGGCGCGCACTGTAACTTGCGGTGACGGCGCTGGATAGGGGGTGGCCAAAAATTGAACAGTTTCCGCCAGCTCATGCCTTGCGGCGCTCCGATCAAGGTGTCCCAAGTTTATCCACAGGCTCTTTCAGGGTTTCTGTGAGCAACCCTGAAGGCGCCATATCCAGACAGCTCCAGACAGCAACAGGAGAGAGAATGAGTCCACACGATGAATTGGCCAGTGCCTTGCGTGAATTGGAAACGGCCCTGATGGAAGCCGGCTTCTGGGAGGAATCCCGGCCGGACGCTTCGGCGTTCGAAAGCCGGCAGCCATTCTGTGTCGATACCATGTCGCTGCCGCAGTGGCTGCGGTACGTCTTTATCGCCCGCCTGCAGGCACTGATCGACGCCCGTGCGACATTGCCGGAGAGCTGTGCGGTCGCGCCGGCAATGGAGGTGTGGCTCAAGGACGAACCGGCCTCGAGGAGAGAGCCGGTGATCCGTGAACTCGCCGTCGTCGACCGCATCGTCACCCAGGCGTGAGCGGTCACAGCGAGTGTGGTCGTTCGCTTTCTGAATCGCGGACACAAAAAACCGGGCCTGAGGCCCGGTTTTGCTATCGATCGCCGATCGCTTAGAAGCGAGCGGTGACACCGGCACCGACGGTGACCGGATCGAGATCGATATCGCGGCCGCCACTGATGTCGGCGCTGACATCGGTGTACTGCGCGAAAGCGTTGAAGCCGAAGTTTTCGGTGACGTTCAGGTCGACGCCCAACTGGCCGGCTGCGCCCCAGGAGTCGTCAACGCTACCGACACCGCTTTCGTCGGAGAACGTGGTGTAGTTGACGCCGACACCAGCATAGGGCTGGACAGCAGAGTCCATGCCGCCGAGCGGGTAGTACTGAGCCATCAGGTTGATCGGAACCTGCTTGAAGTTGCCGCCTTCAGCGTGAACCTTGGTTTCGGTCATGGAGCTCAGCTCGACACCGATCTTGTCGTGAACCATGTAACCCAGGCCCAGGTAGGCGCCCTTGTCGTTGTCATCGGTATAACCGGTGTCAACGTCGGTCTTGGCAACGCCCAGACGGCCATAGAAGTCGCCGGCGCCATAAGCGAAAGCGGCTTGGGTTCCGAATGCGCAAGCGCCGGCAACCACCATTGCAGAAAACAGTTTGGTCTTGGTCATGATAAGTACTCCCTTCCTTTCATCATGAAGCCGTGTTACCGGCCTTCACATTCTATGAGACAACGTCGCCATGATAGGAAACAGTGTTTTTTATGTCCAGTAAAATTTTGAAACAGCGTTTTTTTACGGCTCAGTAGGCGTTACGCCTGTTTGTGCGCCATCCGCTGCTACCGGCTAGGATTACCGTAGTAGCGAATGACTCAAGCTGCCAATACGAGATGAGGTGGCAGCACATCGCGCAAGGAGTGCTCGTGGAGCGTCGTCAGAGAGACTGGATGTTGTCGATCGTGGTGCCGGTAATGAACGAGGAAGCGGCCATCGCGCGTTTCCTGGAAGCCGTGGATCGCACGCTGGGCGATGCGGTGCCGCGACTGGAAATTCTGTTCGTCGACGACGGCTCCACCGATGCGACGCTTGTCACGTTGCGAGAGCGGGCAGCGCTGGATCCTCGCACTCGGGTGATATCGCTGACGCGCAATTTCGGCAAGGAAGCTGCCATGACCGCCGGTCTCGACCATGCGCGCGGTGATGCCGTGGTGCCGATGGATGTCGATCTGCAGGACCCGCCGGAGGTGATTCTGGAATTCATTCGTCTGTGGCGGGAGCATGGCTACGACATGGTCTACGGCATTCGGGGATCGCGGGATGAAGATACCCAGGCGAAACGGACCTCCGCCGGGCTTTTCTATCGCTTCTTCAACCGGCTGGCGGAGACGCCCATCCCCAGTAACGCGGGGGATTTCCGGCTGATGGATCGCCGTGTCGTCGAGGCGATCAAGCGATTGCCGGAGCGTAACCGGTTCATGAAAGGACTGTTCAACTGGCCCGGATACCGCTGCACCGGCGTCTATTACAACCGGCCGGCGAGAGAGAGCGGAGAGAGCAAGTTCAACTTCTGGAAACTCTGGAACTTCGCCATCGACGGCTTCGTCAGCTTCTCGACCTGGCCGCTGCGCATCTGGATGTATTTCGGTGCGGTCATCGCGGGGCTCGCGTTTCTCTACATTCTGCTTCTCGTGGGGCGTGTGATCGTGGTGGGTAGCGATGTCCCCGGCTATGCGTCCTTGATGACGGCGATCCTGTTCTTCGGTGGCATGCAGCTGCTGTCCGTCGGGATTCTGGGCGAATACGTGGGACGCCTGTTCATCGAGGCCAAGCAGCGGCCGCTCTACCTGATCGCCGAAGATAGCCTGGAGGGTAAGATTAGCCTGGAGGCCAAAGATAGCCTGGAGGCCAAAGCGGGTCTGGTCGATGAGGCCTCCCGCACCTCATGAAACGTCGACTCAAGCGCGAAGCCAAGACCGCCGCACGTTTCGGCCTGGTAGGCACGGTGGCGACGGCGGCCCATCTGTCGGTTGCGGCTGTCCTGAGCGCGCTATGGCCGACGCTGTCGGAATTTATCGTCAACCTGTGCGGGTTTCTGGTTGCCTTCCAGATCTCCCTCGTCGGCCATCGGCGGCTGACGTTCCGGCGCCGCGGACGGGCAAAACGATTTTTTACCCTGGCGGTGCTGGGATTCGTACTCAATAACGGGGTGCTGGCGGCGCTGCTGGCGTCCACCAGGATCGCGGGATTCTGGGCCATCGTCATTGCTACGTTGACTGTGCCGTTGATCACCTACGTCGGTTCGCGGCTGTGGGCGTTCCGCGAACACCATGTCTAGGGCTCGGATGGAAAGTCGCTGAGTATGCGGGACGTAGGCGAGCATGCTGGTCGTGCATCGGCGGAGCATGAAAAAGGGCTCCCGTAGGAGCCCTCTTCCGTAGGAGCCCTTGGAGGCCCCGAGTGCGTCATGCGCGCGTTGCTAACGCGAGATCTGCTTGTACTCCCCGGCATCGCTGGTCACGCTGCTCACCACCAGGATGGCAATGAAGGAGGCGATGAAGCCGGGAATGATCTCGTAGACGCCGGGACCGCCCATGAACTCGCCGTTCCAGCCTAGCGAAATCCAGATCATGACGGTGGCGGCACCCACCACCATGCCCGCGATGGCGCCGGCGCCGTTGGTGCGAGACCACATCAGCGAGAGGAGGATCAGCGGGCCGAATGCCGCACCAAAGCCGGCCCAGGCGTTGCTCACCAGCCCCAGCACCTGAGAGTCCGGGTCGGAGGCAATGACGGCGGCCACCAGACCAACCAGCACGACACTAATTCGGCCGACGGCCACGGTTTCCTTTTCCGTTGCTTCCTTGCGCAGGAACAGACGGTAGAAGTCCTCGGTCAGTGACGAAGAGGCCACCAGCAGCTGGCTGGAGATCGTGCTCATGATCGCCGCAAGCAGTGCCGCGTAGAGGAAACCGGTGATCAGCGGATGGAACAGCAGATTCGCCAGGATGATGAAGATCGTTTCCGGATCCTGGATCTCCAGACCGTTGCGGATCGCATAGGCACGGCCGAATATACCCAGAGAGATCGCCCCGACGAGAGAGATGAGCATCCAGCTCATGCCGATATTGCGGGCGACGGGTACATCCTTCAGCGATCGGATGGCCATGAAACGCACGATGATGTGCGGCTGCCCGAAATAACCCAGCCCCCAGGTCACCGCAGACAGCCAACCAATGAAGGTCAGGCCATCCGTCCACGATAGCAGCGTGGGATCGACTTCATTCAAGGTCTGCGAGGCCTGGGAAAAACCGCCGCCACCGTCACCGAAGATGACCACCGCCGGCATGATCACCAGCGCCAGCATCATGATGCAGCCCTGCACGAAGTCGGTCATGCTCACGGCCAGGAAGCCGCCGACGACCGTATACGCCAGTACCACGCCCAGCGTGATGATCACACCCGCCGCATAGTCGCTCAGGCTACCGATGTTGATGACGTCGGCAAAGGCGCTTTCGAACAGCTTGCCACCTGCCACCAGGCCGGACGCCGTGTAGACCGCGAAGAAGACGACGATGACGATAGCGGATACTGTTCGCAGCGACATCGCCCGGGTGGGAAACCGGTTTGCCAGGAAGGCCGGGATGGTGATTGCGTTGCCATAGTGAACCGTCTGTTCACGAAGGCGCGGTGCGACCAGGAGCCAGTTGAAGAATGCCCCCACGAACAGGCCGATACCGATCCAGGCCGAGCCCAGGCCGGAGACGAACATCGCCCCGGGCAACCCCAGCAGCAGCCAGCCGCTCATGTCCGAGGCGCCGGCCGACAGCGCCGCCACCTGCGGGCTGAGCGTCCGGCCGCCCAGCATGTAGTCTTCGGACGTGGAAGTGGATGTGCGCATGGCGTAGAGGCCGATGGCGATCATGAGCGCAAAGTAGGCAAAAAGGCTTATCCAGACACCAATAGCCATAAAAACGTCTCCTGTTTCTTAATTGTTAGGCCGGACGTGGCGATCACTCGTCTCCCATGGCAAGCAGTGAAGCGTTCCCACCCAGCGCGGCCGTATTGATGGTGCGCGTCTTTTCGGTGACGAAGCGTAACAGATAATGGGGGCCGCCCGCCTTGGGTCCGGTACCGGAGAATCCTTGCCCGCCGAACGGCTGTACGCCGACGACCGCGCCGATGATATCGCGGTTGACATAGACGTTGCCGACGCGGATGCGGCTGGCGACATGGTTGGTGAAGTTCTCGTTGCGACTATGAACGCCGAACGTCAGCCCATAGCCCTTGGCATTGATGGAGTCGATGACCGCTTCCAGTTGATCGGCGCGGTAGCGGGCGATGTGCAGCAGGGGGCCGAACTGTTCGGTTTCCATCGACTCGATGCCGTCGATATTGAATGCCATCGGCGCAACGAAGGTGCCGTTGCCGGTCTGGGCCGGATCGAGCTTCGCTTCGGCGATCAAGCGGCCTTCGGCCTTCATGGTCTCGACATGCTTGAGCAGACCCTGGCGGGCGTCTTCATCGATGACCGGGCCGACATCGGTGCCCAGGTCACGCGGGTCACCGATGCGCAATTCATCCATGGCCCCGCGCAGGATCTCGATCACACGGTCGGCGATATCTTCCTGGAGATAAAGAACGCGTAGCGCGGAACAGCGCTGCCCGGCACTCTGGAATGCGGAGTGGACGACATCGGCCACGACCTGCTCGGGCAGGGCGGTCGAATCGACGATCATTGCGTTCATGCCACCGGTCTCGGCGATCAGCGTGGGAAGCGCGGCATTTTCCCTGGCGGCCAGGGCCCGGTTGATGATCTGCGCGGTATCGGTCGACCCGGTGAAGACCACGCCGGTGATGCGCGGATCGCTACTCAGGACGCTACCCACGGTGGGGCCGTCGCCGGGCAGCAACTGCACCACGTCACGGGGCATGCCGGCCTCGTACAGCAATTCGATCACGCGGTTGGCGACCAGCGAGGTCTGCTCTGCAGGCTTGGCCAGTACGGTGTTGCCGGCCACCGCGGCGGCGACCAGTTGGCCGGTAAAGATGGCGACGGGGAAGTTCCAGGGGCTGATCGCGGCGAAGACCCCTTTGCCCTGCATCACCAGCTCGTTGGATTCGCCGGTCGGCCCTGGCAATACGGTCGGCTCGGCGAACAGTTCGCGTGCGCGCGCCGCGTAGTAGCGACAGAAATCCACCGCTTCGCGAATCTCGTCGACACCATCGGTGAGCAGTTTGCCGCCCTCGCGGGAGCAGAGCGTCATCAGTTCCGCGAGATGCGTCTCCATCAGGTCGGCATGACGTTCGAGGATGGCCGCACGCTCCTCGACTGGCGTTTCGCTCCAGCGGGGGAAGGCCTGCCAGGCGATACCGACGGCCTTTTCGGCCTGCTCGCGCGTCGCCCACTGCACACTGCCTACGGACTGACGGCGGTCATAGGGGCTGGTGACCCGCTGGCGTTGGGTTTCGTCGTCGGCGACATCGATTCCGAGCAGCGGCTTGACGTGATGCTCACGCTCCATGAACTTCGCCATGCGATCGATGAGCGGCTGATATTCGCTATTGATGTTCAAGTTGACGCCCCTGGAATTTTTGCGTGCAGGACCATAGATCTGGCGCGGCAACGGAATCTTGGTATTGGCGAAGGTCGGGTACTGCTTGAGCGTGGCGATCGGGTGAACGCAGAGCGATTCCACTGGAACGCGGGGGTCGACCAACTGGTGGACGAACGACGAGTTGGCGCCATTTTCCAGCAGGCGCCGGACCAGGTAGGGCAGTAGATCCTTGTGCGCTCCCACCGGGGCGTAGATGCGGCAGTAGGTGCCTTCGGGCGCCCGGGTCAGCGCGGCATCGTAGAGGGCTTCACCCATGCCGTGCAGGCGCTGGAATTCGAATGCGCGATCGGCATGGTTGGCCCGTTCGAGAATGTTGGTGATGGTGTGCGCGTTATGGGTCGCAAACTGGGGGAAAAGGCGGCCGCGAGTGTTCTCGGATAGCAGGAACTGGGCGCAGGCGAGATAGGCGACATCGGTACACGCCTTGCGGGTATAGACGGGATAACCATCGACGCCGAGCTTCTGCGATTCCTTGATCTCAGTGTCCCAGTATGCGCCCTTGACCAGACGCAGCGGGATCTCGTCGCCCTGTCGATCGGCCAGGCGATTAATGTAGTGAAGGACCGGCAATGCACGCTTGGAGTAGGCCTGAACCACCAAACCGAAATGACCCCAGCCACGGCAGACATCGCTTTCGAAGACAGCGCGGAAGACCTCGAGCGACAGTTCGAGGCGATCCACTTCCTCGGCATCGATGGTCAGCGCGACGTGACGCTCGCGAGCCAGTTCGACGAGCTGCTTGACCGTACCGACGAGCTCTTCGAGTACCTGGGTGCGGCGGCCGAACTCATAGCGCGGATGCAGCGCCGACAGCTTGATCGAGACGGACGGCGCCGGTGTCCTGGCGTCCAGCTTGAGGCTGGTCTTGCCCACCTCGAGAATCGCCGCGGCGTAATCGTCGAAATAGCGCTTGGCATCCTGACGGGTACGGGCGGCTTCGCCCAGCATGTCGTAGGAGTAGGTGTAGCCCTTGTTGAAGAGCGGCCGGGAGCGCTTGAGCGCTTCGTCGATCGTGCGGCCCAGCACGAACTGCTGCCCCATGATCTTCATCGCCTGATACATCGCACTGCGAATGACCGGCTCGCCCATGCGATTGACCATCTTGTTGATGAAGTTGGCCGGCTTGCCTTCTCGCGGCTTGTCCATCTGGATCACGTTGCCGGTCATCAGCAGGCCCCAGGTCGAGGCATTGACGAACCAGGATTCACTCTGGCCCAGATAACGCTTCCAGTCGGCGACCCCCAGTTTGTCCTCGATCAGCGCGTCGGCGGTGGCCTTGTCGGGAATGCGCAGCAACGCTTCGGCCAGGCACATCAGCAATACGCCTTCCTGCGTGTCGAGGCTGTACTGCTGAAGCAGCTCATCGATGGAGTCGACGGCGGTATCCATGGCCCGGACATCACGTACCAGTTGTGCCGTCTTGTCGCCGATACGTGCGAAATCGGCTTCACCCGCCCCCAGCAGCGTACACAGCTCGGTCAGATAGGCGTCTTCGTCGACGATGTAATGGTCGCTGATTCTGGCAAACAGCTCGTCGAGCGAAGTCTGCCAGGTGGCAGTGTCCAGCATTTGATCGGCTTTTAGCATTGTTGAAGCCCCCTATAGCAGTATGGACCACGGCAGTATGGACCACAGGAATCGGCGTTAGCCTCGGCGATCACTCCCGGCAAGCAGGCGGTGGCCGGTAATAATGGAAAGGCGTGGTGGCTGACTCTAGCGTGAAACGGGGGAAGGGTTCTTGCCAATTATCCGGGGAGATTTGCGAAAAAGCCCGGGTTATCCATTGGCAGAGGGGCGACGCAGTTGCATGGGGGAGTGGCCGTAGCGACGGCGAAAGGCATGGCTCAGAGCGCTCTGGCTGGCGAATCCGGTGCGTTCCGCGATGTCGGCCAGTGGCATATCGGTCAATGTCGTCAGCTCGCGAACCCGGGTCAGCCGCAACCGCATCACGAACTGATACGGTGTAATGCCTGTCTGTTCGCGAAAGCGTTCGGAGAAGTGCGCCTCGCTGAGGCAGGCGAGATTGGCCAGATCGGATACGCTCAGGCGCTGGTCCAGCCGTTCCAGCACGAACTGCTCGAGTCGTTGAATGTCCAGCGACCGGCTGGCTCGCCTGGTCAGCGGCGGAGAGCAGAGCGCTGCGCCGAGACGGGCATGCAGCGAACTCAGTAGCGTCGTGACCAGCAGATCCGCCGGCGCATGGCTGGCATGGGTCATCTCCTGAATCAGGAACTGGAGATAATGCTGCAGCGACTCGTCCAGCGAGAAGTAGCCCGGACGGTCGAACAGGCTTCTCAACTGGCGGTGCATGCCGGTCAGGGAAGTGGCGTCGTCCGGCAGATCGATGATCAACTGACGGTTGTCGCCAATTCCTTCGTAATAATGCTCGATATTGGCCGGCACCAGGCAACCGGAAAGCGGCGCCACGACACCGCCCTGGCCGGCAATCTCGAATTCCGCGTAGCCGGACAGCCCGATCACGATCTGGTGATAGTCGTGATGATGATGCTGAATGGCGTTGTCGAGCGGTGCCAGGCGAATCGTATCGGTCATGATGTCTGCCGCAAGAGAGCCGGATCAGGCACGATACTCGCCTCCCTGAAGCGCCTGGTGGGCGGCCAGATGATCGCGCAGCGCCACCAGCTCTTCACGTCCGCTGCGGGAAAACAGCGACCCGCCCTGGGCAGCTTGCCAGGGGCGCCCGTGGGTTTCCATCAGATGCTGGCTTCGCCGGCGCAGGTTTTCCAGATAGGCATCGTGGCGGATCGGATAGCCGATCAGGGTATGCCAGCGTGCTTCGCTGGCGCGGTTATCCAGCACTGCATCGAAGAGATCGAGCATATCCTGCGCCTGGGTGCGGTAGCGGGGCGTGCGAGACAGCATCAGCGCCGTCACGGTGGCCACACTGACCAGCAGACAGACGGCGAAAACCACGAGAAAGAGTGACATGGAGACGCTCCCGGTGCGCGACAACCGGCGCAGTTTACCACGCTGGTTGCCGCAGCCTCCAAACGAACGCAGACACGACCGTTAGCGGATCATGCCCAGCTCGCCGCCGATCTCCCGGATGTCGGTAATCTGTTGATCGACGAAGCGGTTCAGCTCGTCGCCCGACTTGTGGAACGGCAGCAGGCCATTCTGGGTCATGATCTGCTTCCATTGGGGAGAGGCGTAAAGATCGTTCAGCGTCTGCTTCCACCACGTGTAGCTCGCTTCGGATGCACCTGCGGGGGTATAGAATCCGCGCCAGTTGGGGGCGACCACATCGATGCCTTGCTCTCTTGCCGTAGGCATATCGCCCAGCTCGCCGGGCAAGCGGTCCTCGGCGAAGACCGCCAGAATGCGAAGATCGCCGCTGTCGACGAAACTCTTGGCTTCACTGAGGTCGCCGGTGAAGGCGTCGATGTGTCCGCCGAGCAACTGGCTGATTGCCACCGAGCCGGAATCGAAGGCCAGATACTTGATGTCGCGAATGGACTTGATACCGGCCTTGCGGGCTGCCATCAGTACCTTGATGTGATCGAAACCACCGGCAACGTCACCGCCGGAGAACGTCACGCTGCCGGCATCTGCCTTGAGATCGTCGAGAAGCTCGGGAAGCGAGTGGTAGGGCGAGTCGGCCGCCACGGCGATCACGCCGTAGTCGGCGCCAAGCGTCGCCACCCAGCGAACCTGATCGGCGTTGCCGTTAGGGTAATTGCCCAGCGCCAGTTGCGTGGTCGTAGCGGTCGACGCCGCCACGATCAGATCGTCATCGCTGGAACGTTTCGCCTGTACATGGCTAAAAGCCACGCCGCCGCTCGCGCCGGGAACGTTGAGCGTCTGCATGGCCGCCGGGATTAGCGAGAGCTCTTGGAGCGCTCTGGCTACCGAGCGACAGGTGAAGTCCCATCCCCCGCCCGGCTGGGCAGGCGCGATACAGTCGACCTTGCCTTGCGGAGCGGCGTGAACGGGAGCAGCGAGCATCACCGCCAGCAGGGGCAGCGTTCGGCACGCAAGCTTGAAGAAATTGGTTGGAGAAGCCGTGATTCTGGAAGCAGAGGGGGTGGGGGAGCGCATGAGTATGAGTCCGTACGGTGTCTTCAGCGAAATATCAATATCGTTATTCAGGTCGCGCTTGTTGTGGGGTTGTGGAGCGACCGCGAGACAGTAACGGATTGGGCAGGCATTCGCTATTGCCCTTTGGCGGGAGCTGGCTGGCGGCGAACGGCGAGACGGTAAAAGACGGGAGAAAAAAGCGAGCGGGGTGCGATCGTACCGACAAAAAATCGCCGCGCATGGCGCGGCGATAACGATCGTTACAGTAAGCTCGAGAAACCGCATAGCAACTGCTGTCGAATCTCTTGCCTAGTGAGAGCACCCACTGACGGAAAAGTTCCTCGGTGGCAGAAATTCAGGTTGAAAACAGAGGCGAGTTCATGATGGCGGCTTTCCAGGGCACGCTTTTGGCTTTTGCAACGAACCCTGTATGTCCGGCTCCCGTTCGACCGAGCGACTCCCGCGCCCGGTAGCTATCTTGTAGATTCACCCGCTCTGAAGAGGGTTTCATGATGTCGCGCCTTGTCGTTCAGTCAGCAGGAAACATCGAAAGATAACGCGTCAGCGGTTTCAAATCCGTGGCGAGGCGTGAATAATCGAGACCTTTTCGTCTTAGACCAAAGTAGGGGTGGTTTGTGGCTGACACATTCGAGACCGGCGCTGCGAAGCCGTCGCGGCGGTTTGCTCTGTTGATAGAGCTAGCGCTGGCCGTAGGTGGCTTTGCCATCGGGGTCGGCGAATTTACCATCATGGGGCTGATGCCCAACGTGGCCGAGGCGTTGCACATTTCGGAGCCGCAGGTCGGCAACGTCATCAGCGCCTATGCGCTGGGGGTGGTCGTTGGCGCGCCCTTGATCGCCGTCATGGGCTCGCATTTCTATCGGCGCCATCTCCTGCTGATGCTGATGGCGTTTTTTGCGCTGGGCAACATCGCCAGTGCTCTGGCGCCCAATTATCACACCCTGATGATCTTCCGCTTCATCTCGGGATTGCCGCACGGCGCCTATTTCGGCGTGGCGTCTCTGGTCGCGGCCTCGCTGGTTCCGACGCACAAGCGTGCGCAGGCGGTCAGCCGGGTCATGTCGGGCCTGACGATCGCCATGCTGGTAGGCAATCCCTTCGCCACCTGGTTGAGCCAGATGATGAGTTGGCGCCTTGCCTTCGCGATGGTCGGCGGCATCGCCATTCTCACGGTGGTGCTGGTGTTCATCTATCTGCCGTTGAATCGCCAGGAGAAGCGCAACAGCCCTGCTCAGGAACTGACGGCGCTCAAGCGCTCCCAAGTCTGGCTGACGCTGGGTGTCGGGGCGATCGGCTTCGCCGGCATGTTCTGCGTATTCAGCTATCTGGCACCGGTGCTGATCAACGTGACTCAGGTGTCGCCCTACTGGATACCGGTCGCTCAGGCGGCATTCGGTGCGGGCGCCATCATCGGCAATATCGTCGGCGGGAAGCTCTATGACCGGATGCAGCTCAAGGGCGTCGGCTGGCTGCTGGTCTGGTGCATTGCCATCCTGCTTCTGTTTCCGCTGGCGGCGCAGTCGCTCTGGTCGATACTGCTGATTTGCATAGCCATCGGCACCATGGTCTCACTGTCGCCGGCACTGCAGACACGCCTGATGGATGTGGCGGCAGACGCGCAAACGCTGGCGGCTGCGTCCAACCATGCGGCCTTCAATGTCGCGAATGCCCTGGGGCCATGGCTGGGCGGGGTGGCCATTGGTGCTGGTTTCGGATGGACCGTGACCGGCTATGTCGGCGCGGCTACTGCGGCGGGCGGGCTGGTCGTGTTCTTCTTTGCCTATCGCCAGCAACAGCGCCACGGCTGAACGAAGGCAATTGAACAGGATTGTCTGAAGAGGGCCGGGCCACGCGGTGATTCAGCGATCGCCGCGTGGCCGGATCGGCACTTGTCTACATTGCGAATTCCAGACTACAGATTTCAAACTCCGAATTTCAGTCAAGGAATTTCAGGCCTGAATTCCAGGGTACGGCTATCCAGGCTGCTACTGACGACACCAGCGGGCTCTGATATAGCCTACGATGCGAAAGGGGGGGTGGCGGACGCTTTCCACGGTCGCGCCTTGAAGCTGTTCACCGCTGACCCGCATTCTGCCGGAAGCGAGATGTTCCAGATACTGGATCTGCAACAGACCCTCGCGCTCCAGCAGATACAGTCCGTCCTGCTGGAACTTGTCGCAAGGCGCGATGGCGGCGAGGTCTCCTTCGAACAGAAAATCGAAAGACTCGTTCTCCGCGGGCGTTACCAGGTGACAGTCCTGGGTCAGCATCTGCAGCGTGGACATCTCTCCCGGTTCGTCCTCCCGCTGCTCCCAGGGTGCAGCAAGGTTCGCCTGCAGGCTGAGCACGGTCCCGCCTGACGTACGAGAGGCGGCCGCCATTGCGTTTAACGAGTCATCATCCAGCAGCTGTTTGATCGAGCAGCACAGCGCCGAGGTCAGCGCGACCAGGCGCTCATGGCCGATCTGCTTGATCGTGCCTGATTCCCAGTAGGAGATCGTGACGTCGGAGACGCCTACCCGTCTTGCGAGCGCGGCCTTGCTCATGCCGGCCTGAAGGCGTAGCTGTTTGATTCGTGGTCCTAACCCGTCCATCCATGAATCTCGCCTGCGTTATTGATGCAGTGAGGATATCCACTCACCGCCGAAGTATGTTTCGGGTTACGAACTTGTCGCCCGAAACCTTCTGGAAATTCTTATCGTGATTCATGTTTGCGGTCGTCTGCGCGTGCCGGGAGGACGGAAAGCCGGCACCTTGGAATTGCAGTCGATCAGTCCGATAGTAGTCCCTCGTCGGCATTGCCACCATCGAAAAGCGCCGAAGACGACGAGTCGAGCGCTGCAGCCCATCGCCTTGGGGGCGTATAATGTGGCGGCTCGTTCATCAACGGAATGGATTTCATGACGGTACGCACGCGTATTGCGCCTTCGCCCACCGGCGATCCGCACGTCGGCACGGCTTACATCGCTCTCTTCAATCTCTGCTTCGCTCGCCAGCATGGTGGGCAGTTCGTTCTGCGCATCGAGGATACCGACCGCCAGCGTTCTACGCCTGAGTCGGAACAGATGATTCTCGATTCTCTGCGCTGGCTGGGGCTGGACTGGGACGAAGGGCCGGATGTCGGTGGCCCTCACGGCCCCTATCGGCAAAGCGAGCGCGGTGATATCTACGCCGAGCATGCCCAACAGCTGCTGGAGCGCGGACACGCCTTCAAATGCTATCGCACCAGCGAAGAACTCGATGCCTTGCGCGATGAACGCAAGGCAGCGGGGCTCCATCTGGCGCTGAAGCCGCAGGATCTCGCGCTGGATCCGGAGGAACAGCGGCGGCGGGAGGCCGAGGGCTATCCCTATGTCATACGCATGAACGTGCCTTCCGAAGGCGTGTGCGAAGTCGACGACATGCTGCGCGGGCGGATCGAGGTCGATTGGGCTCAGGTAGATGCCCAGATTCTGATGAAATCGGACGGTATGCCGACCTACCATCTCGCCAATGTGGTCGACGATCACCTGATGGGAATCACTCACGTCCTCAGAGGCGAGGAGTGGATCAATTCGGCGCCCAAGCACAAGCTGCTTTACGAATATTTCGGCTGGTCCATGCCGCAGCTGTGTCATATGCCGCTGCTTCGCAATCCCGACAAGTCGAAGCTGTCCAAGCGCAAGAACCCTACCTCGATCAACTACTATCGGCGCATGGGATTCCTGCCGCAGGCCGTGACCAACTATCTGGGCCGGATGGGGTGGTCGATGCCGGACGAGCGCGAGAAATTCAGCCTCGACGACATGATGGCCCATTTCGACATACAGCGGGTCTCGCTGGGGGGGCCGGTATTCGATCTCGACAAGCTGACCTGGCTCAATGGTGTCTACATTCGAGAAGACCTCGATGACGCGGCGCTGTTGAAAGCGTTGCGCGACTGGGCGTTCAACGAGGCGTATATCGGCCAGATCCTGCCGCAGATCCGTCCGCGTATCTCGACGCTGTCGGATGCCATGCCGCTGGCCGGACATTTCTTCGCGGGGCTGCCCGACGTTCGCGAAGACAGCTTTGCCGATCTCGACCTCGAGCGCGATACCTTGGTGGCGCTGTTGCAGTTCCTGGTCTGGCGACTGGAAACCGTGACGCGCTGGGAAAAGGAGGAGCTGCTGGCCCAGGTCAAGCTTCTGGCCGAGCACTTCGAGTTGAAGATGAAAGCCTTTCTGGCCCCCGTGTTCATCGCGGTAACGGGCAGTGCCCATTCGACATCGGTACTCGATGCGATGGCGATTCTCGGCTCGGACATGACACGGGCCCGTCTCCGGCATGCTATCGAGGTGCTGGGTGGCGTTTCCAAGAAGCAGGCCAAGCGTCTGGAAAAGCAGTATCGGGAGCTATAGCGGGCCAGGACGCCGGCACGGATCGAACCGTTGAGTTTTTCTGGCAATAAAGCGTTGACTTATCAGTGGGATGACCGTATATTTCGCCCCGTTCTTGAGACGGGGCCTTAGCTCAGCTGGGAGAGCGCAACACTGGCAGTGTTGAGGTCAGCGGTTCGATCCCGCTAGGCTCCACCAAGGAACCGGCCGACAGGCTGTTTTCCGCGTCCCATTCGTCTAGTGGTCCAGGACACCGCCCTTTCACGGCGGTAACAGGGGTTCGAACCCCCTATGGGACGCCACTCTATTTCCTTCCTTCCTTCCATTTCTTCTTCGATACCGGATTTTCCAGGTATCTGCAGCTGTTGATAACCTCTCCAATTTTGCTGTCGAAGTGCTTGACATCGGCAAGCTTTTCCACTGTTCGTTCCTCGCTTGCTGGCGCCAATGCTAACTTGCTGAAAATACGTGGATGTAGATTTTTCTCATTAAAATCAGTAAGTTATATTTGATTAAAATTTAGTCAATCTGCTGCCAGGGCGCTTCTGAAGGCGGTTTCGTGACATTATCGAAGGGTTTTGAACAGGGTTATCCACAGGAAGTGTGGAAATCTTTTGTGCCGCTGGGCAGGCACAAAAAAGCCGCCGACAGAAGTCGGCGGCTTGCGTTCCGGCACTGGATCGGGTCAGGCGTTATTTCTTGGGGTAATCGCGCTTGTCATAGCCGGTATAGAGCTGGCGAGGCCGGCTGATACGATAGCCGTTGGTGATCATCTCGTTCCAGTGAGAGATCCAGCCGACGGTTCGTGCCATCGCGAAGATAACGGTGAACATGTTGGTCGGAATGCCGATGGCCTTGAGAATGATGCCGGAATAGAAGTCTACGTTGGGGTAGAGCTTGCGCTCGATGAAGTATTCGTCTTCCAGGGCGATCTGCTCCAGGCGCTTGGCGATCTGCAGTTGCGGGTCGTCGCCGATCCCCAGCTCGCCCAGCACCTCGTCGCAGGTCTCCTTCATCACTTTGGCGCGAGGGTCGAAGTTGCGGTAGACCCGATGACCGAAGCCCATCAGCTTGAACGGATCCTCCTTGTCCTTGGCCTTGTCGATGAAGCGCTGGATGTTTTCTTCGGAGTCGTCGCCGATCTCGTCCAGCATGGCCAGGACCGCCTCGTTGGCGCCGCCGTGCGCCGGCCCCCAGAGTGCAGCGATGCCGGCACTGATGCAGGCGAAAGGATTGGCGCCGGTGGAGCCTGCCAGGCGTACGGTGGAGGTCGAAGCGTTCTGCTCGTGATCGGCGTGCAGCATGAAGATACGATCCATCGCCTTGGCGATGACCGGATTGACCTCGTAGTTCTCGCACGGATTGCCGAACATCATGTACAGGAAGTTTTCCGAGTAATTGAGGTCATTACGCGGGTACATGAATGGCTGGCCGATATTGTACTTGTGGCACATCGCCGCCAGGGTCGGCATCTTGGCTATCAGGCGAATGGCACTGACGTGGCGCTGATCGGCCTGCGTGATGTCGAGATTATCGTGATAGAAAGCTGCCAACCCGCCGACGACGCCACAGAGGACGGCCATCGGATGCGCATCACGCCGGAAGCCCTTGTAGAAGTTGACGATCTGCTCGTGAACCATGGTATGGCGGGCAATCGTGCTTCTGAACGTCTCGTACTCTTCGGGAGAGGGCAGCTCGCCGAACATCAGCAGGTAGCAGAGCTCTACATAGTTGGAGCTTTCGGCCAGCTGTTCGATCGGGTAGCCACGATGGAGCAGCGTGCCGGCGGCACCATCGATGTAAGTGATGCCGGATTCGCACGAGGCAGTAGCAACGAAGCCAGGGTCGTAGGTAAACAGGCCTTCTGCGGTCAGGCCGCGGACATCGATGACGTCGGGGCCAATGGTACCGGGGTATACCGGTAGCTCAATGGCATTGTCGACACCATCGACCGATAATTTCGCTTTTCTGTCAGCCATCATGGCCTCCTTTATCGTGACATAAGCCTTTGTCTTTACTGCCGTGCGGGCGAAAAATAGTTCGCCCACTATAGATTTCCGCGGGGGATTGTCAATTCGCCTGGGTCGCCCTTGTGCCGTGGCTTCGGCGTTGTTGCCGAGTTGCAAGGTGGCGGAGGGGGCGGGCTTGTGCGAAGGGAGCTCGTTGTTCTGCCAATCTAGCCACTATCATACCAATTGAGAGGGGCAGGCTGACAGTAACGAAAGAATTTGAGCCAAATGTCGACAACCCGAAGGCCGTGCTGGCGCGGTTCTGGCGCATTTCTTCCGTCTTTGGACGCCGGAGCGATTTGTCATACGGTTGCCCAAACCCTATAATCTGCTACCGCACGATATGGCATCGTCAGCCGGTTTGGGCCGCATCGGAACTGCTTCCGCGACCGTGATCCTGCTTCTAAAAACCACCGCCCCTGAACGGGCACAACCCGTCAGGGTTAAGAGAGTGTTTAAGAGCCGTGAATAGCAAACGTCCAGTAAACCTCGACCTATCCACCATCCATTTTCCACTTCCCGCACTCACCTCCATCGCACATCGCATTACCGGCGTCATCTTGTTCGTCGGGCTGATCTTCGGCTTCTGGGCGCTGGATGCTTCGCTGTCCTCTCCCGAGGGGTTCGAATCAGTACGCGACGCGCTGGCGAATAACGTGTTGGCGAAACTGATCGCCTGGGGCCTGCTGTCGGCACTCGGCTTTCACTTCGTGGCGGGAATCAAGCACCTGCTCATGGACACCGGTTACGGTGTCGATCTTGAAGGTGGCAATCGCAAGGCGCAAATCACGGTCGTGATCAGTGCTGTCCTGGTGGTTCTGGCGGGAGTCTGGGTATGGTAACCAATATTACGAATCTCGGTCGCAGCGGGCTGTCGGACTGGCTCATTCAGCGCGTGTCCGCCGTCGTTCTGGCGCTTTACACGCTGTTCGTCGTGGCCTACCTGCTGTTCCATCCCAATCTGGACTACGCCACCTGGAGTGGCCTGTTCGCCCAGACCTGGATGCGTATCTTTTCCTTGCTGGCCTTCATTTCCATGGCCGCTCACGCTTGGGTCGGTCTGTGGACGGTTTCCACCGACTATCTCAAACACACCGGTGTTCGCTTCGGCTTCCAGGCCATCGTGATTCTCGCCATCTTCGTTTTTCTGGTGTGGGGCGTTCAAGTCCTCTGGGGAGCCTGATTCATGTCTACCATGCGTAACCTGACATTCGACGCCATCATCATCGGTGGTGGCGGTTCCGGCCTGCGAGCGGCGCTCGAGCTGGCCAAATCCGGCAAGAAGACTGCCGTGCTGTCCAAGGTCTTTCCGACCCGTTCGCACACGGTGTCCGCACAGGGCGGTATTACCTGTGCCATTGCCTCGGCCGATCCCAACGACGATTGGCGCTGGCACATGTACGACACCGTCAAGGGTGGCGACTACATCGCAGACCAGGACGCCGCGGAGTACCTGTGTTCCGAGGGCCCCAAGGCGGTCTTCGAACTCGAGCACATGGGGCTGCCGTTTTCACGCTTCGACAATGGTCGTATCTACCAGCGTCCTTTCGGTGGTCAGTCCAAGGACTTCGGCAAGGGTGGCCAGGCAGCGCGTACCTGCGCGGCTGCAGACCGTACCGGCCATGCGCTGCTGCACACGTTGTATCAGAACAATCTGAAAAACAACACCGTCTTCCTGGACGAGTGGTATGCCATCGATCTGGTGAAGAACGCCAACGGCGACGTGGTCGGTTGTATTGCGCTGTGCATCGAAACCGGCGAAGTCGTGCACGTCAAATCCAAGGCGACGGTTCTGGCGACCGGCGGGGCGGGGCGTATCTTCGCCTCCACCACCAACGCGCTGATCAACACCGGCGATGGCATCGGCATGGCACTGCGCGCTGGCTTCCCGATGCAGGACATGGAAATGTGGCAGTTCCACCCCACCGGTATCTACGGTGCGGGGACGTTGGTCACGGAAGGTTGCCGCGGTGAAGGTGGTTACCTGATCAACAAGGACGGCGAGCGCTTCATGGAGCGTTACGCGCCCAATGCCAAGGATCTCGCCGGACGTGACGTCGTGGCGCGCTCCATGGTCATGGAAGTGCTGGAAGGCCGTGGTTGCGGCGAGAATGGCGATCACGTCATGCTGAAGCTCGACCACCTGGGCGAAGAGGTGCTGATGAAGCGCCTGCCGGGGATCGTCGAACTCTCCAAGACCTTCGCGCACGTGGATCCGGTCAAGGAGCCGATTCCGGTCACGCCGACCTGCCACTACATGATGGGGGGTATTCCCACCAACGTGCATGGACAGGCCATCATGCAGGACGGCAATGGCAACGATCAGATCATCAATGGTCTGTTTGCCTGCGGTGAAGCTGCTTGCGTCTCGGTTCACGGCGCCAATCGCCTGGGCGGTAACTCGCTGCTCGATCTGGTGGTGTTCGGTCGTGCCGCCGGCATCTACATCGACAAGGCGCTCAGCGAAGGCATCGAGTATCTCGAGGCTTCCGCATCGGATGTCGAGCGTGCCACGAGCCGCCTGGCGCGCTGGAACGAGTCCAGTGGCGGCGAGTCGGTTTCCGAGCTCAAGGCCGAGCTGCAGAACACGATGCAGAACGCATTCGGTGTCTTCCGCCAGGAAGACAACATGCAGGAAGGCGTCAAGAAGCTGGCGGAGCTGCGCGAGCGTATCGGGCAGGCGCATCTGGGTGACAAGTCCGACGTCTTCAACACGGCGCGTGTCGAGGCGCTCGAGCTAGACAATCTACTGGAAGTGGCCGAAGCCACCGCCATCGCTGCGCTGGAGCGCAAGGAGAGCCGTGGGGCTCACTCTCGCTACGATTATCCGGATCGCGATGACGTCAACTGGCTCAAGCACTCGCTCTTCAATCCGGGCGAGAAGACCGTGACCAAGCGTGAAGTCAACTTCACGCCCAAGACGGTCGACACCTTCGAGCCGAAAGTCCGTACCTATTAAGAGGGTTGTCACCGATGTCCAGTCTTCAGGTTTCCGTTTATCGCTACAACCCTGAGACCGACTCCGCACCGTACATGCAGGAGTTCCAGATCGATACCCAGGGGCGCGATCTGATGGTTCTCAACATCCTGACCATGATCAAGGATCAGGATAGCTCGATGGCGTTTCGTCGCAGCTGCCGCGAGGGCGTTTGCGGCTCTGACGGGATGAACATGAATGGCACCAACGGCCTGGCGTGCATCACGCCGCTGTCGTCCGTGGTCAAGGACAACAAGCTGGTGCTGCGGCCGCTGCCTGGCCTGCCTGTCATGCGTGACCTGGTGGTCGACATGGGGCTGTTCTACAAGCAGTACGAGCGTATGCAGCCGTATCTGCAGAACGATACGGCAGCGCCGGCGATCGAGCGTCTGCAGTCCCCGGAAGAGCGTGACAAGCTGGACGGTCTGTACGAGTGCATTCTGTGTGCCTGCTGCTCGACCTCCTGCCCGTCGTTCTGGTGGAACCCGGACAAGTTCGTCGGCCCGGCCGGTCTCTTGCAGGCCTACCGTTTCCTGGCGGACTCTCGCGACAACGCGACGCAGGCCCGCCTGGCCGAACTGGAAGATCCGTTCAGCCTGTTCCGGTGTCGCGGCATCATGAACTGTGTCGCGGTTTGTCCCAAGGGGCTGAATCCGACTCGGGCGATCGGAAAAATCCGTGAAATGCTGCTGTCCAACGCGACTTGATGGTCAGGGGCGGCATCTACGACTTAAATCGTAGCGCTTGGCTTGTTATCATGTCGCCACGCTATTGGCTGCGACGCGTTGTCGCAGCCGATTTAGCTCAAGATATTGGCCGGTGCCTCGCGCACCGGCTTTTAACGATCATGACGACGCCTTGAATTGGCATGGTCGTTGGCCGTCTCGCGACGGTTCCGGAGTGACGCCGAGGCGCGCAGCTGCGACCGGCGCCGACAACACCCCATCAGTGTAGGGTGAACGAGAGATGCAAGAAGGCATAATGGAGTTGATGTGGCGCACTTCCCATATGAGCGGCGGCAACGCCCACTATGTGGAAGCGCTCTACGAGCAGTATCTGAATGACCCCGCGACTGTCCCCGATGAATGGCGCCAAGCGTTTGATCAGTTGCCGCGCCTGGAAGGCACTCCCTCCCAAGACGTTCCTCTCAGCCCCATTCGGGAACAGTTCTACCAGCTGGCGCGCGAGCGTCGTCCCACCGTATCGGCTGCCACCGGCAGCAGCGAAAACCGTAAGCAGGTCAAGGTTCTTCAACTGATCAATGCCTATCGGTTCCGTGGCCATCAGCGTGCCAATATCGATCCGCTCGGTTTGCGCAAGCCCGATACGGTCCCCGACCTCGATTTCTCTTTCCATGACCTGACCCAGGCCGACATGAACACCGAGTTCCAGACCGGTTCGTTCTTCCTGGGCAAGGAAGAGGCGCCGCTCAAGGAGATCGTCGAGGCGCTGGAGCAGACCTACTGCCGCTCGATCGGCTGTGAGTTCATGCACATCGTCAACACCGAAGAGAAGCGTTGGCTGCAGCAGCGCTTCGAGTCGGTGCGTTCCAAGCCGAAGTACAGCCAGAGCGAACGGGAGCATCTGCTCGAGCGCCTGACCGCCGCCGAAGGGCTGGAAAGCTATCTTGCTTCCAAGTATCCCGGCACCAAGCGTTTCGGCCTGGAGGGTGGCGAATCCTTCATTCCGATGATGGACGAGGTAATCCAGCGCAGCGGCAACTACGGCGTCAAGGAAGTGGTGATCGGCATGGCCCACCGCGGCCGTCTCAACCTGCTGGTCAATATCCTTGGCAAGAGCCCGTCGGAACTGATCGACGAGTTCGACGGCAAGAAGCAGATCGAGCAAGGGTCGGGCGACGTCAAATATCACCAGGGCTTCAGCTCCAACGTGATGACGCCCGGAGGCGAGGTCCACCTGGCGCTGGCGTTCAACCCGTCGCATCTGGAAATCGTTTCGCCGGTGGTAGAAGGGTCCGTTCGCGCTCGTCAGGATCGCCGCCAGGACGTCGAAGGCAAGCAGGTCTTGCCGGTCGTGGTGCATGGCGATGCCGCCTTCGCCGGTCAGGGCGTGGTGATGGAAACCTTCCAGATGTCGCAGACCCGCGGTTACAAGACCGGCGGCACGCTGCACATCGTGATCAACAATCAGGTCGGTTTCACGACGTCGCGCGCCGATGACGCGCGTTCCACCGAGTATTGCACCGATATCGCCAAGATGGTTCAGGCGCCGATCTTCCACGTCAATGGTGACGATCCGGAAGCGGTGTTGCATGCGACCCGGGTCGCCGTCGACTATCGCAAGGAGTTCCAGCGCGATGTCGTCATCGATCTGGTCTGCTACCGTCGCCGGGGACACAACGAGGCCGACGAACCTTCCGGTACGCAGCCGCTGATGTACGCCAAGATCAAGTCGCACAAGTCGACGCGTACCCTGTACGTGGAACAGCTGATCAAGGAAGGCGTGCTGACCGAGGATCAGGCCAAGCAGATGGGCGAGCAGTATCGCGACGACCTGATGGCCGGCAATCACGTTGCCAATGCCCTGGTCAAGCAGCCCAATACGGGCTTGTTCGTCGACTGGACGCCGTATCTCGGCCACGAGTGGAGCGGCGACACCGATACCAGCTGTGATCTCGAACATCTGACGCAACTGGCGCAGAAGATGAGCGAGATTCCCAACGGGATCGACGTGCAGCGGCAGGTGGCGCGAGTCTATGAAGAGCGGCGCAAGATGCTGGCCGGCAACCAGCCGCTCAACTGGGGCTTTGCCGAAACGCTGGCTTACGCCACCCTGGTCGATGCCGGTCATCCGGTCCGCCTGACCGGGCAGGATACCGGCCGCGGGACGTTCTCCCACCGTCATGCCGTGGTGCATAACCAGGCCGACGCCTCGACTTATGTTCCGCTTCAGCACATCAAGGACGATCAGCCCTCGTTTGCCATCTATGACTCCTTCCTTTCGGAAGAGGCCGTGCTGGCGTTCGAATACGGCTATGCGACGACTGCGCCCAACTCGTTGATCATCTGGGAAGCCCAGTTCGGTGACTTCTTCAACGGTGCGCAGGTCGTGGTCGACCAGTTCATCTCCTCGGGCGAGTCGAAATGGGCGCGTCTGTGCGGACTGACGCTGTTGTTGCCGCATGGATACGAAGGCCAGGGCCCTGAGCATTCCTCGGCGCGTCTGGAGCGTTTCCTGCAGCTGTGCGCCGAGCACAACATGCAGGTCTGCGTACCGACCACGCCGGCCCAGATCTTCCACTTGCTGCGCCGCCAGGTAATCCGTCCGCTGCGCAAGCCGCTGGTGGTGTTGTCGCCGAAGAGCCTGCTGCGCCACAAGGACGCGACTTCGACCATGGAAGAGCTGGCCGAAGGCCGTTTCCAGATGGTCATCCCCGACGTTGGCGAACGGGATCCCCAGCAGGTCAAGCGAGCCGTCCTCTGCTCGGGCAAGGTCTACTACGATCTGGCGACCTATCGTTCTGAAAACGAGCGTGACAACACGGCAATTATCCGTGTCGAGCAGCTCTACCCGTTCCCCAAGGACGAGCTGCTGGAAGCGCTCAGGACCTATCCGAATTTGGAGCAGGTCGTCTGGTGTCAGGAAGAGCCGCTCAACCAGGGCGCCTGGTATCAGAGCCAGCATCATCTGCGCCTGGTGGCGAGCATGGTGCGCGAAGGGTTGGATCACAGCCTCAAGTTTGCTGGTCGTCCGGCATCCGCCGCGCCAGCCGCAGGCTATATGTCTGTCCACGTGGCACAACAGAGCCAACTGGTCGACGACGCTTTCAACGCGTAAGGCGCCTTGCCGCTGAGACAGGCGCGAGAGAAAAGAGACTAAGGATACGACATGGCTACTGATATCAAAGCGCCGAGTTTTCCCGAATCCGTTGCCGAGGGAACGGTCGCCACTTGGCACAAGAAAGTGGGCGATAGCGTCGAGCGCGATGAGTTGATCGTCGAGATCGAAACCGACAAGGTCGTCCTCGAAGTGGTGGCGCCGGAAGCGGGCACGCTCTCCGAGATCAAGATCGAGGAAGGCGATACCTGCGAGTCCGAGCAGGTGCTGGGCGTTCTCGGTGCTGCCTCTGAAGGTGGCAAGAGCGAGGCCAGGAGCGAAGAAAAATCAGGCGGTGAGCAGAAGTCGGGTGGTGAAGAGAAGGCGGCTGCCAAGCCCGCTGCCGCCGGCAAGAGCTTTGACGTCAAGGCGCCGAGCTTCCCGGAATCCGTGCAGGAAGGCACCGTCGCCAGCTGGAACAAGAAGGTCGGCGAAGCGGTCAAGCGTGACGAGGTGCTGGCCGAAATCGAGACCGACAAGGTCGTGCTGGAAGTGGTCGCCCCCGCCGACGGCGCGCTTTCCGAGATCAAGGTTCAGGAAGGCGAAGTCGTCGAGTCCGAAGCCCTGCTGGCAACCTTCTCCGAAGGCGCAGGTGGTGAAGGCGCCGGTAGTGGAAAAGAGAGCGGTGCTTCCGCCGAATCCGCCGGTGACCAGGACGAGGCGACTGCCGCCGACGGTGAAGAGGATGCCAAGGTCGACGGCAAGATTCTGGCACCGGCGGCACGCAAACTCGCCGCGGAAAACGATCTCGACGTGAGCAAGATCGAAGGCACCGGCAAAGGCGGTCGCGTTCTGAAGGAAGACGTTCAGAAGGCGATCAAGGACGGTTCGGCGAAGAAGTCCGCCAAGCCGGCCGCCGCGGCACCCAAGGCTGCTGCCGCCCCGGCGGTCGAGGGCGAGCGTCCCGAGCAGCGCGTGCCGATGAGCCGCCTGCGTCAGACCATCGCCAAGCGCCTGGTGCAGGCTCAGCAGACCGCCGCCATGCTGACCACCTACAACGAGGTGGACATGAGTGCGGTCATGGCGCTGCGCAGCCAGTACAAGGACACCTTCCTCAAGGCGCACGACGTCAAGCTCGGTTTCATGGGCTTCTTCGTCAAGGCAGCGACCGAAGCGCTCAAGCGCTTCCCGGACGTCAACGCCTCCATCGATGGTACCGACATCGTCTACCACGGTTATCAGGATATCGGCGTTGCCGTTTCCACGCCGCGTGGTCTGGTCGTGCCGGTGCTGCGTGATACCGACAGCATGAAGCTGGCCGACGTCGAGAAGGCGATCGGCGACTTCGGCAAGCGGGGTCGTGAGGGCAAGCTCGGCATCGAGGACATGCAGGGCGGCACCTTCACTATCACCAACGGCGGTATCTTCGGCTCGCTGATGTCCACCCCGATCCTGAATCCGCCGCAGACCGCGATCCTGGGCATGCACAAGATCCAGGAGCGTCCGATGGCGGTGAATGGCAAGGTCGAGATTCGCCCGATGATGTACCTCGCCGTTTCCTACGATCACCGCATGATCGATGGCAAGGATGCGGTCCAGTTCCTGGTGGCGATCAAGTCGCTGCTGGAAGATCCGGCGCGCCTGCTGCTGGACATCTGAGCGTATTCGATCTCTAAACACCGGACTTTCGATTCGCCGGGTTCGCCCGGCGAATGGCAAACGAAGCGAACAGGAAATATCTCATGGCCGATAAATTCGATGTGATCGTCATTGGCGCGGGCCCTGGAGGCTACGTCGCCGCGATCCACGCCGCTCAGCTGGGTCTCAAGACGGCCTGCGTCGAGAAGTGGGTCAACAAGGAAGGCAAGACGGTCCACGGTGGTACCTGTTTGAACGTGGGTTGTATCCCCTCCAAGGCGTTGCTGGAGACCTCGCACAAGTTCGTCGAGACTCGGGACCATTACGCCGAGATCGGCATCAACGTCGGTGACATTTCTACCGACGTGAAGAAGATGCTGGAGTTCAAGAACAGCGTCATCGCCAAGAATACCGGCGGTATCAGCATGCTGTTCAAATCGAACGGCGTCACCGCGCTGGAAGGCACCGGCAAGCTGCTCGACGGCAAGAAGGTCGAGGTGACCGGTCACGACGGCAAGACCGAAACCTACGAGGCCGAGAATGTCATCATCGCCTCCGGTTCGGTGCCGGTTAACATTCCGCCGGCACCGATGACCGACGATGTCATCGTCGACTCAGCCGGTGCGCTGGAGTTCACCGAAGCACCCAAGCGTCTGGGTGTCATCGGCGCCGGTGTCATCGGCCTCGAACTGGGCAGCGTGTGGAATCGCCTGGGTAGTGAAGTCACCGTGCTCGAAGCGCTGGATACGTTCCTGCCGATGGTCGACCAGGCGATCGCCAAGGATGCCCAGAAGCTGTTCAAGAAGCAGGGTCTGGACATCAAGATGGGCGCGCGGGTGACCGGCTCCGAGATCAAGGGCAAGGGCAAGTCTCGCGAAGTCGTGGTCAAGTACACCGACAGCGAAGGCGAGCAGGAGCAGACCTTCGACAAGCTGATCGTCTGTGTCGGGCGCAAGCCTTACACCGAAAATCTGCTCGATGACGCTGCCGGTATCAAGCTCGACGAGCGTGGCTTCATCTTCGTCGATGACCAGTGCCGTACCAACGTCTCCGGCGTCTACGCCATTGGCGACGTGGTCCGTGGTCCGATGCTGGCCCACAAGGCATCCGAAGAGGGCGTCATGGTGGCGGACATCATCGCCGGGCAGAAGCCGGAGATGAATTACGATGCCATCCCCAGCGTCATCTACACTGCCCCGGAAGTGGCATGGGTGGGTATCAACGAGCAGCAGGCCAAGGAGCAGGGCATCGAGGTCAAGACCGGTGCCTTCCCGTTCTCGGCCAGTGGTCGCGCGCTCGCCAACAACGCGCCGGAAGGCATGGTCAAGGTAATCGCCGATGCCGAAACCGACCGCGTTCTCGGTGTCCACATCCTGGGTCAGCACGCTGGCGAGTTGATCGCCCAGGGCGTGATCGCCATGGAATTCGGCTCCAGCGCCGAAGATCTGGCGCTGACCTGCTTCGCGCACCCGACCCTGTCGGAAGCCGTGCACGAGGCGGCGCTGGCCGTCGATGGACACGCCATTCACATGGCCAACCGCAAGAAGCGCAAGTAAGTCTTTCCTTTCGCGTTTCCTGCACTAGGTGCCATTCCCTGTCGGAATGGCACGGGGGCAGCGAGCCGATGTCTCGGCTCGTTGCCATTCGAGTCACATGCAACCTAATGGCATGAATCGATGAACCTTCACGAGTATCAGGGCAAACAGCTGTTTGCCGATTACGGTCTTCCAGTGTCCAAGGGTTTCGCCGTCGACACGCCGGATGAAGCCGCACAGGCCTGCAAGAAAATCGGTGGCGACAAGTGGGTCGTCAAGGCACAGGTTCACGCGGGCGGCCGCGGCAAGGCTGGTGGCGTCAAGCTGGTCGATAGCCCGGAAGCCGCCAAGGCATTCGCAGAGCAGTGGCTGGGCAAGAATCTGGTGACCTATCAGACCGACGAGAAAGGTCAGCCGGTTGCCAAGATCCTGGTCGAGAACTGCACCGATATCGCCAGCGAGCTGTATCTGGGCGCTGTCGTCGATCGCGCCACGCGCCGTGTCGTCTTCATGGCCTCCACCGAAGGCGGTGTCGAGATCGAGAAAGTCGCCGAGGAGACCCCCGAGAAGATCCTCAAGGCCGAAATCGATCCGCTGGTCGGCGCACAGCCGTATCAGGCGCGTGAACTGGCTTTCCAGCTGGGCCTGAACAAGGACCAGATCAAGCAGTTCACCAAGATCTTCCTGGGTCTCTCCAAGCTGTTCCACGACAAGGATCTGGCGCTGCTGGAGATCAACCCGCTGGTGATCACCGACGAAGGCAACCTCCACTGCCTCGACGCCAAGATCAACCTCGATGCCAACGCCCTGTATCGTCACCCCGATCTGCAGGCGATGCGTGATCCGTCGCAGGAAGACGAGCGCGAAGCGCATGCCCAGGAGTGGGAACTCAACTACGTTGCGCTCGACGGTAACATCGGCTGCATGGTCAACGGCGCAGGCCTGGCCATGGGCACCATGGATATCGTCAACCTCAACGGCGGCAGCCCGGCCAACTTCCTCGACGTTGGCGGCGGCGCGACCAAGGAGCGTGTGGCGGAAGCGTTCAAGATCATCCTCTCCGATACCAACGTCAAGGCCGTTCTGGTCAACATCTTCGGCGGTATCGTGCGTTGCGACATGATCGCGGAAGGTATCATCGGTGCCGTCGAGCAGGTTGGCGTCAACGTGCCGGTGGTGGTGCGCCTGGAAGGTAACAACGCCGAGCTGGGTGCCGAGAAACTGGCTTCCAGCGGACTCAACATCATCGCTGCTACCAGCCTGACTGACGCGGCTCAGCAGGTCGTCAAAGCGGCGGAGGGCAAGTAATGAGTATCCTGATCGACAAGAACACCAAGGTCATCTGCCAGGGCTTCACTGGCGGCCAGGGGACCTTCCACTCCGAGCAGGCGATTGCCTACGGCACCAACATGGTGGGTGGCGTCACGCCGGGCAAGGGCGGCCAGGAGCATCTGGGCCTGCCGGTGTTCAACACCGTCAAGGAAGCGGTCGAGAAGACCGGTGCGGAAGCCTCCGTCATCTACGTGCCGGCCCCGTTCTGCAAGGATTCGATCCTCGAAGCCGCGAATGCCGGCATCAAGCTGATCGTCTGCATCACCGAAGGCATCCCGACGCTCGACATGCTGGACGTCAAGGTCAAGTGCGACGAATTGGGCGTTCGCCTGATCGGCCCGAACTGCCCGGGCGTGATCACGCCGGGCGAGACCAAGATCGGCATCATGCCGGGTCACATCCACAAGCCGGGCCGCGTCGGTATCGTGTCGCGCTCCGGTACCCTGACCTATGAAGCGGTCAAGCAGACCACTGACCACGGCTTCGGTCAGTCCACCTGCGTGGGCATCGGCGGCGACCCGATTCCGGGTTCCAACTTCATCGACATCCTCGAGATGTTCGAGAACGACCCGCAGACCGAAGCGATCGTCATGATCGGCGAGATCGGCGGCACCGCCGAAGAAGAAGCCGCGGCCTACATCAAGGCCAACGTTTCCAAGCCGGTGGTTTCCTATATCGCGGGCGTTACCGCGCCTCCGGGCAAGCGCATGGGGCACGCCGGTGCGATCATCTCCGGTGGTAAAGGCACTGCGGACGAAAAGTTCGCCGCGTTGGAAGACGCTGGCGTCAAGACCGTACGTTCGCTCGCCGAGATCGGTGATGCGCTGAAGGCGGCTACTGGCTGGTAAGCCGTTGAGCTGACCGCTCGAGACCATGCGTCTCTGTCATCGCCCCGCCAGGTTCGCCTGGCGGGGCGATTGCATTTGCGCGCTCCGTGAATCGCGCTATTCGTCGCTTCGGTATCAGTGCTTGGCGGCGGCTTTCCGTTTGTTCATCATCCGCAGGAACGCCTTGCCGGCGGTGGCGATGAATATCGGGAACCCGGCCAGCAGATAGAAATAGTAGGTGACGAAACGCCAGATCAGCACGGCGGCGGCGGCACTCTGCGCGCCGATCAGCGGCGTCAGCAGCGCGGACGATGTCAGCTCGGCACCGCCTGCGCCACCCGGCAGGAAGCTCAGTTGACCTGCGGCCATCGATACCATCTGGACCAGGAAAGTCCATGCCCAGTCGATATGCTGCCCCAGACCCTGAACGACCAGATAGAGAACGCTGTAACGGATCAGCCAGTGTGCGCAGCAGAGCAGGAAGACGCCTAGCAGCAGCCAGCGCGGCAAACGCAACGTTTCCATCAGGGAATTGCGAAAGTGCAGCAGCCGGCGGGCGAAGCCGAAGCGTGAGCGCCGTTTGACGTTGAGCTTGGCCAGCCAGCGACCGGTGACGTGCATGACGCGGGCGTAGTTGCTGAGCGTCAGCCACAGCATCGCCAGTGCCGTGATCAGCAGCAGGGTCGGCAACCCCACCAGCCAGCCGAGTTTGAGATCGACCGCCTCGATCAGTACGTAAGCGGCGACGCCCACCAGACCGGAGAGGAAGAACAGCAGATCGGTCAGCTGGTCGACGGCGAAGATGGCGGATGCCTGGGCCGGCCGAATGCCTCGTCGGGCCAGCAGGCCGAGCAGAGTCAATGGCCCGCCGGTGCCACCGGGTGTCGCGCAGATCGCAAATTCGGTGGCCATGACGATCGAAAAGGCGCGGGTCTGGGACAGCTTCCCGGCGCGTCCCGCCAGCAACAATCTCAGACGCAGGGCGTTGAGATTCCAGCAGACGAAGATCATGCCCAGCATCATCAGCAGTTGCGAGGTAGGAAAGCCTCGCAGTTCGGTAACGATGCCGCGTCCACCGATCAGGATCGGTATCGCCAGCGCCGCCACCAGACCCAGCGCCAGTAGCCACAGGATGCGCTTCATGCCGCGGGGCGATCCTTGTTCGCCCGGTTGGCAAGATTGCCGGTGGCGAGGTCAGGAGCTTCATGGGCCAGCCAGTCCCGCTTGGTCACCGGCTGTCGTCCATTGTGGAGCAGCTGTTCGACGAGATGCAGCCAGTAGTCGTACGAAGGGCGATGGCGCATGTCCACCGGATGCAGCGCCAGGCGTAACAGTTGGGCGTGCTGGAAGCGGCGGTACTGGATGGCACTGACCACTCTCGACATGCCGCGTCGCCACGCACTGCGCGCGCTCCAGACGATGCTCGGCGCTTCCAGCGTGGAAAAGGCCGGCAGACGATAGAGCCGTTGCGGGTCGCTGGTATAGGTGAATGGCCGCTCCTGCAGCGCCTCGCGGGTGCCCTGGCTCATCAGCCAGGCCGGGGCCACGAAGCCGCCGTGAGGCCAGCCGCAGGCGTCGAACTGCGCCATGCCTTCATCGAGCAGGGCACCAGCGCGAGCACGATCCAGGGTGTAGAACTCGCCTTCCCAGGTATAGATCCTGCGCATGTAGAAATCGCGCAGCGAGCGCGGCGCCGGGGCATCGTCCCGATGGAAGTAGCCATGCAACGTCAGCTCGTCGCCCAGTTCCAGACGGGTGTCGAGCACGCGGCGCAGGGTGTCGCTGTCGCGACATTCGCCACGGCCATGGAAGTTGGGCACGACCAGCCAGGTGATGGGAATGCGCCGGCCCAGGCGTTCGCCCAGACGATCGATCGCCTCGACGAATCCGCGATAGTCCGGCCAGGTCTCGGGGGCGATATCGTGGAGTACCAGCGAAAAATGGCGATCATCCATGCTGGGAACCCTGCTGGGCCTCTCCTGCGCCTTCGGTGGCACTGGTCAGTCGGCGATAGTGGGAAAGCAGACCGTCGATGACGATGTCCCAGTCGTGATTGTTTTCCACGTACCGTCGGGCGCGACGGCCGGCTTGGGCGGCATCGTGATTGGAAAACAGCTCTTTCACGGCGCGGGCCATGTCGGCCGGTGAATGCGGCTCGCTCAATAATCCACAGCCCAGCGGCACGTTCTCGGCCAGCGCCCCCGCACGCGCGGCGACGACGGGAATGCCGCTTGCCATCGCTTCCAGCGCGACCAGGCCGAACGTTTCCTGGGTGCCGGCATGGACCAGTGCATCGCTCGATGCCAGCCAGCTCGCGACCTCCTCGGTCGGGGTGTAACGGTCGATCACGCTGACGTTGTCGGGGACACGGCTAGGCATGCTCGGCCCGACCAGCAGCAAGTGATAGCCCTTGCCGAGCAGGCGCGCGGTTTCCAGCAGGTCGTGAAGGTTCTTCTCGCGAGAGCCGCGACCGACGAAGATCAGCAGTTTCGTACCGTCGTCGAGATCGAGCTGCTGGCGCAGCGCCGGATTGCGGCGACTGGGATGGAATGTCTCCAGGTCGACGCCTAGCGGCTGGATGGCGACCTGTTCGATGCCGAGACGGGTCAGTCGCTCCGCCATCACGCGGCTTGGCGCGAGCACCTGGTCGAACCGCCGGTAGAGCTGGTAGACATAACGCTCCACCAGCTTGTCGATACCGCTGCCCATGCGATTGCTGATCAACCGCGGCAGGTCGGAATGATAGAACCCGACGACGGGGATATCGAGCTTGCGTCCGGCCCGCACGGCAGCCCAGCCGGTCACGTAGGGATCGCCGGCTTCGATGATATCCGGTGACAGACGAACGAGCTCGCGCTCCCAGCCGCGACGGCGAAGCGGAAATCGATAACCCTGGCTGAACGGCAACGGCGGTGATGGAACTTCATGAATGCCGTTGTGAGTAAAGAGCTGGGATCCGGGTATCAATAGACTGCAGGTAATGCCCGGTCGCTTGGCAAGGCGCCGATGCTTGGCATCGAGGTAAGTACGAACCCCGCCGCTGGCGGGGGCATAGAACATCGTGACGTCGGCAATGTGCAACGAGCCGCTCCTCTAAAAGGCTTCCCTGTCGAGAACGTTCCTGTCGATAAAGCACATTCCGGAGAATGGCGATGACTACATTGCAGTATATCGGGTTACTGCCACAGGGCGTTCACACCATAGTGGTAGCTTGGCAGCGCCATAATATCCAGCGCTGCCAAGCCATTACCACGCTCACTCGGCGGGAGTGGCCACTAGCGAGCGTGTCGCTTCACGGGCTTCGACCAGCTTGACGCGCAGGGCGCCGCCGAGCGCGTAGCGAGGCTCGCCAGCGACCTGGATGCGGCCTTCCTTGTCGTCGATCACGACCTGGTTGCGATCGCTGTGAATCAACGGTGCCGGCACGAAGGCGGTGGCACCGTTGGCGGTCAGGCGAACCCGCATGCCGCCTCGGCGGATGTCGATGATATCGGCATCGAATACATCGCCTTGCTCGATGGCGGTAGCCAGATAGCGCACGTAAAGCCAGTCTTTGACGTCACGTTCGGCCATTCGGTTCAGTCGGCGGCGCTCGGTCAATTGTTCGGTCAACTGCTGGCTGGCTTCCGCCGGGGCTGCCTCGGCCTTCAGTACCCGCTTGATCAGGCGATGATTGACCATGTCGCCGTACTTGCGGATCGGTGATGTCCAGGTGGCGTAGGCGGGGAGCCCCAGGCCAAAATGCGGCCCCGGCCGTGCCGACATGTTGGTATAGCCCTGGAAGCGCCGCAGGCGCGCATCCAGCCAGGCGTCTTCCCGAAGATCCAGCGCCCGGCGCAACTCGCGATAGCGGGGGAGCTCGGCGAGCTGCTCGCGCTCTACCGTGATCTCCTGGGCGGTCAAGAACTCCAGCGCCTGATCGATCTTTTCCGGTTCGAAGGCGTGGTGCACGTTGAAGATGCCGTGTCCCACTTCCTTGGCCAGCAGATCGGCGCAGCAGGCATTGGCGACGATCATCGCCTCTTCGATCATGCGCTGGGCAATGCGGCGCTCCTCGACGCGGATGCCCAGCACGTTGCCGGCATCGTCGAGGTCGAACACGTAGTCGGGACGATCCTTGAACACCAGCGTGTTGGCTTCGCGCCAGGCGGCACGAGCGCGCGAGAGCTCGGCCAGTGCCTTGAGCTGCTCGGCGATCGGGGCTGCCGGCGCCTCGGCGCCTGCCTTTTCTTCCAGCCAGTCGGAAACGTTGTCGTAGACCAGGCGAGCCTGGGAACGAATCGTCGCGGCGAAGAAGCGGTACTCGCCCAGGGTGCCATCGCGACCGACCTGCAGTCGGCAGGCCAGCACCGGCCGCTCGACGTCCGGCTTCAGCGAGCACAGGTCGTCGGCCAGCGCTTCCGGCAGCATGGTGATGTTCTGGCCCGGCAGGTAGACCGTGAAGGCGCGCGTGCGCGCTTCCTTGTCCGCGGCGTGAGATTCGTCCACGTAGGCCGTCGGATCGGCGATCGCGACCGTCAGCGCCCAGCCGTCGTCGGTGCTTTCGATGCGCAGCGCATCGTCCATGTCGCGCGTCTTCTCGCCGTCGATGGTGAAGAACGGCTCGGCGGTGAGGTCTTCGCGCGTCAGTCCTTCGTCTTTCAGCGGCCAGGCGTCGGCAGCCGGCGGGCACTCCTGCTCCAGGGCATGACGTGCCAGAGTGACGCGCCACGGCACGGCCGGGTCTTCGCTCTTGACCACCAGCTCGTCGATCTGGGTGAAGAAGGCGCGATCGTCCGGGCGCAGCGGATGACGGATCAGGCGCGCCACGACCCAGTCGCCATCGGCGATGTCGGACTCTTCCAGCGAACGCTTGAGACGGGCCTTGAGCGACAGATTGATCGAGGGGTGGTCCGGCACCACGGCCAGGCGGCCGTCGCGCTTCTGCACCCGTGCGACGAAGCGATCCAGCGATGCCTCGAGCAGCGTCTCGGGGTCGGCCTGCTTCTTGTCGCCGTTCTCCTTGATGATCGCTTCGATGCGATCGCCGTGGAGAACCTGCTTCATGGCGGGTGGCGGGATGAAATAGGAGGTGCCGTCTTCGGCTTCGAGGAAACCGAAGCCTTTGTCTGTCGCCTTGATGGTGCCCTGAACGCGCGGCGTGTTGGCGCGAATATCTTGCTTCAGCTGGGCCAGAAGAGAGTTGTTCTGCAGCATCGGATCGGATCGGTCGGTGGACGAGAGCGACACTATACGGATTCCGCGTGGGGCACGCCAATCATGCGGTGGTCGACGGCTGCTCGTGGCGGGCCGTATGGCAGGGTGTGGCAGGCGGTGGCAGGCGGTGGCAGGCGGTGGCATTCGACCAATGTCGGCAGTAACCAAACTGGCAGATTGGTATTCGACTGGTTATGTTGGTGGTATTGAAGTGGTATTAACTACGAGCTCCACCACTACGAGCTCCACCACAGCGACGCCGGAACCAAACTGCCATGGCACCCACGCTTTCTCGGCTGAAACTGGACGCCGCCCAGTCGACTCCGCTCTATCGCCAGCTGGCCCAGCAATTGGTCGAGGCGATCGAAGCGGGCGACTGGGAGACCGGCGAGGCACTGCCCTCGGAGCGAGTGCTGGCGGAATCGCTCAACATCTCCCGCATCACGGCCAGAAAGGCGCTGGATCGCCTGGTGGCGCTGGGGCTGATTCAGCGTACCCACGGCTCCGGCACTTTCATCGCCCCGCGTCTGAATCAGTCGCTGACACGATTGACCAGCTTTACCGAACTGCTGGTTCAGCGCGGTCACCGCCCCAGCTCGCGCTGGTTGAGCCGGCGCCTGGGCACGCCAACGGTAGAGGAGAGCCTGCGCCTCGGGCTGAGCGCGGACCACCAGGTCACGCGGCTCAAGCGGCTGCGACTGGCGGATGACGTGGTCGTCGCGGTCGAGGAGAGCTGTCTGCCGGGCCATGTCCTGTCGGATCCCGAGAGCGTCACGCATTCGCTCTATCGCCGTCTCGAAGATCTGGGCACGCCGATCGTCCGGGCCTTGCAGCACGTGTCGGCGATCAACGCCGATGCCGAACTGGCGCAACTGGCCCAGGTGCCGCCATCCCAGGCGCTGCTGATGATGACCCGGCTCGGCTATCTCGCCGACGGCCGGCCCGGCGAACTGACGATAACTTATTGTCGCACCGACTATTACGACTTCATGGTGGAACTCACCCAATGACGGCAGCCCAGGAAAATGAATGAAGGAAATGACCCAGTGAGAGCGTTCGATCAGGAGCCGACATGCTTTACGGCAACATTCTGACTCCGGAGGGGTGGCGGCTCGGCACGCTCGACTGGCATGACGGACGAATCGTCAACCTCGAGGGGAAGGCGGTCGATCCGGACGCCAACGACCATCCGCGCCTGCTGCCGGGGTTCGTCGATCTGCACGTTCACGGCGGCGGCGGGGCGGATGCCATGGAAGGTGGCGATGCCGCCACCACCATGGCACGAACCCATGTGCGCTTCGGGACGACAAGCCTGCTGGTCACCACCATGACCGCGCCGGTATCCGATATCCGCCAAGCGTTGCGGGATATCGCGCGGCGGATCGATGAGCCGCCGGTTCAGGCAGCGCGACTGCTGGGCGTGCATCTCGAAGGGCCTTATCTCAACCCCGGCAAGCTGGGAGCCCAGCCGCCGTATGCCCACCCCGGCGTGATCGAGGAGGTCGAGGCGCTGATGGCCCTCGCCCCGATCCGGCTGCTGACGCTGGCACCGGAGCTGTCCGGCCATGCCGAGCTCATCCGCCAGCTGCGCGAGCGCGGGGTGCGGGTGCAAATGGGCCATACCCTGGGCAGCTATGAAGAGGGCGTGGCCGGGCTGGCTCACGGCGCCCAGGGTTTCACTCATCTCTTCAATGCCATGACCGGGCTGCATCATCGCAAACCGGGAATGGTCGGCGCGGCGCTGGCGCATGCCGACTACGCCGAGATCATTCCCGATCTGCTGCACGTCCATCCCGGGGCGATTCTGACGGCCTTGCGCTGCATTCCTTACCTCTATGGCGTAACCGACTCCACCGCCGCGGCCGGCATGCCCGACGGGGAATATCGGCTCGGCGAGCAGCATGTCACCAAGTGCCTGGGGGGCGTGCGCCTGGCCGACGGCACGCTGGCCGGCAGCACGCTGACCATGGATCAGGCGCTGCGCAATCTGGTCCAGATCGGTCTCGATCTCGGTGATGCCAGCCGGCGGCTGTCGCAGTACCCCGCCGATTTCCTCGGCGAGACCGAGATCGGCCGGCTCGAGATCGGTTGCCGTGCCGATGTCGTGGTCATGAATGCTCGACTCGAGATCGATGCCGTCTATGTCGGGGGCGAGCTCGCCCACCAGGCATCGGCAACGTCACGAGAACAGACGACAACACGGGCGGCCGGCGCGCCGCGGGAGAGCCACTGATGTCACTGATGCTGGAAGAGGCGCAGAGCGCCCCGGAATGCCTGCGAGCCCAATGGCAAGCCAACGCTGGCACGCTGGCCGAGTTCGGCCAGATTCTGCGCGAGGCGGATCTGCATGGCGCGCTGACGGTGGCGCGTGGCAGTTCCGACCATGCCGCTGCCTATTTCGGCTATCTCGGGATGAAGCATCTCGGGCTGCCGGTGGCGTCGGTGCCGCCTTCTCTGACGACCGTTGCCAATGCGCCATGGCGTGTTCAGGGGCAATTGGTGGTGGCCATTTCGCAGTCCGGCGCCAGCCCCGACCTGGTTGCGACACAGAAGGCGCTGGCCGTGGGCGGGGCGCGTAGCCTGGCGCTGGTCAACACGCCCGATTCTCCGCTAGGGCAGGCCTCCGAGCGTGAAATCGCCCTGCATGCCGGAGTCGAGAAGAGCGTGGCGGCAACCAAGAGCTATCTCGCCACGCTTGCCGCCGGCGCGCATCTGGTGGGCGTCTGGGCCGATGACGAGGCGCTGCTGTCGGCACTGGAGGCGCTGCCGTCGAGACTCGAATCGGCAGCACGACAGGACTGGCAGCCGGCGATAGATGCACTGGTCGGCGTCGACAAACTGCTGGTGATCGGTCGCGGCGTAGGGCTCGCCATCGCTCAGGAAGCGGCGCTCAAGTTCAAGGAGACCTGCGCCATCCAGGCCGAGCCGTTCAGTGCCGCCGAGGTTCGCCACGGGCCGATGGCGCTGATCGGGCCGGGCTATCCGGTGCTGGTCTTCGCCCCGCCGGGGCCGGACCAGCCCGGTCTGCTGGAGTTGGCGAAATGGCTGGAGAGCATCGGCGCCAGGGTGCTGCTGGTGGCCGATGACAGTGTCGCCGAGCGTCATCTGCCGTTGATCGACGCCGGTCATGACGATCTGCAGCCGCTATCGGTGATCCAGAGCTTCTACGTGATGGCCGCGAAGCTGGCGGTGGCACGCGGTGGTGACCCGGATCAGCCGCGCCACCTGCAGAAGGTGACGCGCACGCTCTGAATCGCCAGCGGTTCGCTGGTCTCGGGTAGCAACTCAATACCGGGCGTTCGGCGAGTGCCGGATTGAAACAGGATCGAAACAACAACAAGTCGGGAGTCTTCATGTCATCCACGTTACGGTTTCTCGGTGCCCCGATGCGCGGGGTCGTGGTCCCGCTGTCGGAAGTACCCGACCCGGTCTTTGGCGAAGGCGTCATGGGGCCGGGTATCGCGATCGACCCGCTGGGGGAAACGTTGCATGCTCCCTGCAACGGCGAGGTCATCCAGTGCGCCCGGACCGCCCATGCGATCACGCTGCGAGACGATGGCAACCACGAATGGCTACTGCACATCGGGCTCGATACCGTCGATCTGGGTGGCGAGGGGTTCGAACTGCTGGTCTCGGCCGGCGAGCGCGTCTCGGCCGGTGATCCGCTGTGCCGGTTCGACGCCGACCGGCTGGCGCAGCGCGCCACGGCGCTGGTCAGCCCCATCGTGCTGACCAACGGCGCCGAGATCCAGCTGGAAGCGCTGGTCACGCCGGGAACGGTCGTCGAGATGGGCGAAGCGCTTCTTCGCTGGCAGGTAGCCGTCGAGGCAGCAAGCGCAGGTCACGACGAGCCCGGGCGCGAGCAAACCGCGCATGACGAGGCAACGATCACTTCGGCCAGCGGCTTGCATGCCCGTCCGGCGGCACGGCTGCGAGCCATCGCCCAGACGCACGCGGTCGAGCTGACACTGACACGGGCTGGAGGTAGCCGCGTCGGCGAACCCCCTGTGGGGGAAGCCAGCGCTGCCAGCCTGAGCGCCCTGCTCAACCTGGGGCTGGCTCGGGGGGATCGGGTCCGGATCATGGCGCGAGGGGCGAGCGCGCAGGCCGCTGTCGAGGCGGCGGTGGCGCTGCTCGAAACACCCGAAGCCGCCGGTGATGGTGGCCAGAATGAGCCGCTTCAGGCACGGCCTGGCGGGCAGCAACGGGCACCACAGGCAGCCGCCATCGAGTCTGCGCCTGGCGTTCTGACCGGTCTGGCGGCGAGCGCCGGCCTGGTAGTGGGGCCGCTGGTTCGCTACACGGTCGCGCTACCGCATGTGCCTGACAAAGGGGAGAACCCCGAGCGGGAGCGCCAGGTGCTGTCGCAGGCCGTGGCCGATGCCGACGCCTCGCTGGCTCGAGCGATGGAAGGCGCCCGGGCGCGGGGCCGGGAAGACGAGACGGAAATCTTCGAAGCCCACCGCGCCTGGCTGGACGATCCCGATCTGCGCGCAGCGGCCGAGGCGGAAATCGCCAGCGGGCACAGCGCCGGGCGGGCCTGGTTCTTGGCGCTGGAGCGCGAGATCCAACGTCTGCAGACCGGCGATAATCCCTTGCTGGCGGCGCGGGCCGACGATCTGCGCGACCTGCAGCGCCGGGTCATGCAGCCTCTCGCGACCGAGGCGGCGACAACCGTTTCGGGAATCGACGGCGCGATCCTGACGGCACGGGAGCTCACGCCCTCGCAGTTCGTCGAGGTGGCGGATCGGATTGCCGGACTGTGTCTGGCAGCCGGCGGTTTGACCTCCCACGTCTCGATTCTGGCGCGAGCGCGGGGTCTGCCATGCCTGGTGGCAATGGGCGAGGCGCTGCTGGAAGCGGACAGTGACAAGGCCTGCCTGGATGTCCGTCGCGACAGACATCATGGCGTGCTCGAGCTCGCGCCCGACGAAAGCCGCCTGGCGGCGGTCGACGCCGAACTGGCCGGTCAGCGGCGGCAGGCGTCAGCGGAGCGCGCGGCTGCCTTCGACCCGGTATCGACCCGAGACGGGCGGCGCCTTCATGTCGCGGCGAATATCGCCTCCCCCATGGAAGCGCGGGAAGCTGCCGGGGCGGGCGCCGATGGCGTCGGGCTGATGCGCAGCGAATTCCTGTTTCTGGAGCGGCAGGCTGCGCCCACGCTGGCCGAGCAGCAGGCCGAGTATCGCGCCGCCGTCGAGGCGATGGGTGGCAAACCGGTCGTCGTGCGTCTGCTGGATATCGGCGCCGACAAGCAGCTTCCCTATCTCCCGCTATCGGCGACGCCCAACCCGGCGCTGGGCGAGCGGGGCGTCAGACTCTGGCAGACACATCCCGATCTCTTCGAGACTCAGCTCGACGCGCTGCTCGAAGCGGGGCGCGGCCTGCCGCTTTGCGAAGATGGACTGCCGACGCTGCGGCTGATGGTGCCGATGGTGGCCGATGTCGGCGAATTGCGCTGGGTGCGGGAACGACTCGTATCACGAGCGACGGAGCTGGGCATCGAGCGGCTGCCGGCGCTGGGGGCGATGATCGAGGTGCCGACCGCGGCACTGTGTGCGGCCAGTCTGGCTCGCGAAGCCGATTTTCTCTCCATCGGTACCAACGACCTGACTCAGTACGCCCTGGCCATGGATCGCGAGGTCGCGTCGCTGGCGCTGCGCAACGATGTGCTCCATCCCGGGGTGTTGCGACTCATCGCGCTGTGTCTCGAAGGAGCGGCGGGTCAATGCCCGGTCGCTGTCTGTGGCGCGGCGGCGGGGGACCCGCTGGCGGGAGCCTTGCTCGCGGCGATGGGCGTCGACGAGCTTTCCGTCGAACCCGGGCGTATCGCCGCGGTCAAGGCCGCGCTGCGTCGGCTGCACGCCGGCGCCCTGGCCAGCCGGCTCCCCTCGCTGTTGGCGCTGGAAGATGGCGCCGCCGTGAGACAGGCGCTGGGCGACCTGCCGAAAGCGATGCTCGACGCGGACGACGACGTACCAGACGACGGCACCCAGGGTATCGACGGCGTGTCCTCGAGCGTCGGCGAGGTCAAGTCCGGCATCGGCAGCGCGACAGCAAGAGATAACACGACAACAAGAGATTGAGGAGCGCGTCATGACCACGACCTTCGGTTCCCGGCTCATGGCCGGTCTGCAGAAACTCGGGCGCTCGCTGATGCTGCCCATCGCGGTATTGCCGGTGGCGGGTTTGCTGCTGCGCCTGGGCCAGCCGGATCTGCTCGATATCGCCTTCATCGCCAATGCCGGCAATGCGATCTTTTCCAACCTGGCGCTGATCTTCGCTATCGGCGTGGCGGTCGGCTTTGCCGACGACGACAACGGTGCCGCCGGGCTGGCGGGGGTGATCGGCTATCTGGTGCTCAACGCGGTACTGGAAACGCTGAATCCCGATATCAACATGGGGGTGCTCTCGGGCATCATCATCGGCAGCGTGGCCGGGTTGCTCTACAACCGTTACAAGGCGATCAAGCTACCGGACTACCTGGCGTTCTTCGGCGGGCGGCGCTTCATTCCCATCGTCACCGGGCTTTCGGCGGTGGTGCTCGGCGGCATCTTCGGCCTGGTCTGGCCACCGGTCCAGCAGGGCATCGATCAACTGGGGCAATGGCTGATCGACGCCGGCGACCTGGGGCTGTTCGTCTACGGCGTGCTCAACCGCATCCTGATCGTCACCGGGCTGCATCACGTGCTCAACAGCTTCGTGTGGTTCGTGTTCGGCAGCTTCGACGGCGCCACCGGCGATCTCAACCGCTTCTTTGCCGGTGACCCGACTGCGGGGAGCTTCATGGCGGGCTTCTTCCCGGTGATGATGTTCGGCCTGCCCGCGGCGGCGCTGGCGATGTATCACGCTGCGCCGCGATCGCGTCGCGCCCAGGTCGGCGGCTTGTTGCTGTCGCTGGCGCTGACCGCTTTCCTGACTGGCGTCACCGAGCCGATCGAATTCTCGTTCATGTTCCTGGCGCCTGCGCTGTATGCGATGCATGCGGTTCTCACCGGCATCTCGATGGCGCTGATGAACATGCTCGGCGTCAAGCTGGGCTTCACCTTCTCCGCCGGGGCCTTCGACTACGCGCTCTCCTACGGCTTGTCGACCAACGGCTGGATGATGATTCCGGTGGGGCTCTGCTACTTCGTGCTCTACTACGGCATCTTCCGTTGGGCCATCGTGCGCTTCGATCTGCCTACGCCGGGCCGCGAGCCGGAAACCGCTGGGGCTGCCGGTGCCCCGGTCGAGGCCGGCGAACGGGGCCCGGCGTTCGTGCGCGCCTTGGGCGGCGCGGCCAATCTGACCAGCGTGGGGGCCTGTACGACGCGCCTGCGGCTGGTGCTGGCCGACGACAAGGCCATCGACGAGCCGGCCCTCAAGCAGCTCGGCGCGCGTGGCGTATTGCATCTGCGCGGTGGCGGGCTTCAGGTGATCCTGGGGCCGATCGCCGATGGTGTCGCCGACGAGATCCGTGCGGCGATGCGGGATCACGGCAAGACGCCGGATGTACCGACGGCGTTGGAGAGCGACACGGCACTGGACGATGCCGAGCTGGATGCGGATTCGCGACAAGCGTGGCTGGCGGCGTTGGGCGGCGCGGAGAATATTCGCACCGTCGCGGCCGTGGCAACGACCCGGCTGCGGGTGGAACTGGGGGATTGCGAACGCATCGATGAATCTGCGCTCCTGGCGCTGGGAACTGCCGGCATGCAGAAAATCGGTCACGGCGTTCTGCATCTGGTGATGGGCCGGCAGGCCCGCGCGGTGGCCAATAGTCTCGAGGCCAGATGACAGACCGGAGTCGAGGGCTGCGATTCTGGGAGAGTGTAGAGAGCGGGAGAGAAGGAGAGTGAGAGAGCAGCGGGAGAGCGTACGGCGGCCAGCGGGCAATTGACGCCCGCCGGCCGGCCGTCGACACTGAATGCCCCGAGTTCGAAAACCGTGGCTGACATTTGGCCGCTGAAGTTCGACGCCGTCCATTCAAGGAAGACTCCATGGCCCAGCATCTGATCGCCAGCGATCTCGATAATACCCTGTTGAATGCCGAGCATCGCGTCGACGCCTTGACGCGAGACACCCTGCGGGCGTTGTCGGCGCAGGGGCATGTGATCGCGTTGGCCTCAGGGCGGCACTATCACGATATCGCGGCGATTCGACGACAGCTGGAGATCCCGGCCTGGATCATCAGCAGCAACGGCGCCCACGTTCACGATGCCGACGATCGGCTCGTCAACGAAACGCTGGTGCCGACCGAGCTGGTTCAGGCACTGGTGGCGCTGCCGCGTCCGGAGACGGTGCGGCTCAATCTCTACACCCATGACCGCTGGCTGATCGACGCCGAAGCGCCGGAACTGTTGCCGCTTCATGCGATGACAGGGTTCACCTATCAGGTCGACGACATGCGCGACCTGAAAGATGAACACGTCGGCAAGGTACTTTACATCGGCGAGCCGGCACTGCTCGAACCGCTGGAGCGCACCCTGCGGGAGGCGTACGGGGAAGCGCTGCATATCACCTACTCGGCGGCCAATTCACTGGAGGTCATGCATCGGGGCGTGAACAAGGCGACCGCGCTGAGTCGCGCGCTCAAGGCGCTCGATCTTCCCATCGAGCGGGCGCTGGCGTTCGGCGACAACTTCAACGACGTCGAAATGCTGACGCTGGTGGGCAATGCCTATGTCGTCTCCAACGCCCATCCCGAGGTCATCGATCAACTGCCACGGGCCAAGAGGATTGGTGCGCATCACGAATCTGCGGTGGCCCACACGCTGCGAGCGTTCTTTTCGCTCGATTGATGTCACGGTGTCGCTTCACCGCTCTCGATCGATGCGGCGGCTGACTTCCGTTCGCCGAGTCAACCCTTCCCCGCAGTGTCATCCAGCCGGCGCAGTTGCTGCCACACTTCACGCCGCAGGTCGGCGAGGCGCGGCTGTTCGCCGGACTCGAAGGCGATCGGCCGGGTAGTTCGCATGGCGCGCAGGCCCAGACGTGCCGTCAGCAGCCCGGCGCCCAGGCCCTGACCGGCGCGACTCGATAGCTTGGCTGCCAGGTTCATCGACAGCAGATCCATGCCGGCGTCGGTGATCATCTCGCTGGCACCGGCGAAGGCCATGTTGCGCAGCACTTCCCTGAACAGCCTGAGGCGGCTGGCGTAGCCGAGCTGCAGCCCATAGAGCGCGGCGATGCGATCGAGCATGGCAATGTTGCGCCAGGCCATCAGCGACATGTCCACCAGGGTCAACGGGCTGACGGCGACCATGACGGCGGTTTCTCCCGACATTCGCGTCACCAGCCGCCGTGCCGCCTGGTCGCGCGGCGCGAGGATGTGGTATGCGATCAGTTCGCGGGTCTCGTGCGCCGTATGATGCGACTGGTGGGCGCGCAGGAAGGATTGCCAGTGCGGATGATCCCGGGAGAGCCCCATCTGGCGACGGAGCTCGTCGGCCAGCGTGGCGGGATCCGTACGGGCATTGTCGGTGTCGTCGATCCACTCGTCATCCAGCTGCTGCCGCAGGCGCGCATGCCGACGCAACTTGCGCAGCCGCCACACCTCGCCAGCGAGCGCCTTGGCAGCCAGCCCGACGGCAAGCAGGCCGAGCATGCTCCAGGCGCCCGATAGCCAGTCGCCGCCGAGGGCCGAAGTATAGAGCGACTGCGCGGCCTCGATCGTGCCGAGCGCGAGCGTGCCGCCGAAGATGGCCAACAGCCCCCAGCGGCGCTTGCGCGGCGGTTCGATGGCGGCATCGAGCGCGGGCGAGTCGTCGTCCGCGGAGTAGGGATCGCTGGCCTGTGTGGGGGCGTAGATTTGCGCGCCGTTCAACGAGGCGTCGTCGGCAGGCCTCGGCGGTTCATCGAACGTGAAGCGCTGCCCGGGGCGGGGGTCGCTCATCGCAGTTTATCTCCCATCAGCCATTCCAGAGCCGCGTCCATGCGAATATGGGGTAGTGCGGCTGGCGTGAACGGTGGCGGCCGGAAGGCCGTGAAGGCAAATCCCTGGCGCTGCCAGAATTCTGGCTCCGGGAGCCGGGTCGGGACGTCGCCGGGATAGACCAGCAGCGGCTCGCCGTCGAGGCCATGTCCCCGCAGCGCCGGTTGACGTCTGCCGTCGCTTTCGACTTCGCGGGTCTCGGTGGCCCGAATCGAGGCCAGCGAGAAAGCCCGAACCGGGACATCGGCGTAGCGTAGATCCTTGATCGGCTCGGCCAGCAGTGATTCGAGCAGCGTGACCAGATTGGCATGCTGGTCCGGCGTGACGTGGTCCGCCTTGGTAGCGGCGATGGCGAGCCGGTCGATACGCGGCGAGAACAGCCGGTTCAGCAGGCTGCGTTTGCCGTAGTCGAAACTTCGCATCAAGGTCGTGAGCGCACGCGACAGATCCTCGAAGCGTTCGGGGCCGGCGTTGAGCGCGCCGAGTACGTCGACCAGCACGATCTGGCGGTCGAAGCGGCGGAAGTGCTCACGATAGAAAGGCTTGACCACATGCTGCTGATAGAAGCGAAATCGCTTTTTCAGCGTCTGGTAAAGGCTGGAGGCGGGCAGGGCTTCCAGCGTCTGACGATCCTTCTCGGTGACGCCCGGCAGCGGGAAGAACTGCAGCACCGGTGCGCCTTGCAAATCCCCGGGCAGCAGGAAGCGGCCCGGCTGCAGGTGAGAAAAGCCGGCTTCCCGGGCCTGGCGCAACGAGGCGGCGTAATGCTCGGCGAGCTCGGCCAGACGCGACTCGTCCACCGTCTCGTCGGCTGCATGGGTCGCAGCGGCGTCTTGCCAGGTCCTGGCGTAGCGTCGACGCTCCGGGCCCATGCTTTCGAGCTGGGCCTGGCTCCAACTGAGGAAGTCATGCTCGAGCAACGGCAGGTCCAGCAGCCATTCGCCGGGGTAGTCGATCAGATCCAGCGTCAGCGTCGCCGTGTCACCCAGCAGGCCACGAGCGCGTCGTGTCTTGTAGCGCAGTTGCAGACGCAGCTCGCTGATACCACGAGTCGGCTCGGGCCAGTGGGGCGGTGTCGACTTGAGGGAGGCCATCGCTTCGTCGTAGGGGAAGCGCGGGATCCCGAGATCGGGCTGGGAGACACGCTGCGCACCGAGCAGGCGCTCTTCACGGGCGGACTTGAGCAGGTCGAGACGGGCATCGATACCCGCATGGCGCAGCTGGTTGACCAGCGAGGTCAAAAACGCCGTCTTGCCGGCGCGGGAAAGCCCGGTCACCGCCAGGCGCAACTGGCGATCCCGGCTGCGATCGATCAGGTTCTGAAATTCATGAGTCAGTTGTCGGCGCATCGCCTCGTTTCCGAAGAAAACCTGCCTGCATGGTAAACGATCTGAGCGGATATGCGGGCGTGGCGGCGAGGCCATGAAAGGATTTTGCCCTGAAAAGAGGCTGAAACGACGACGCCTCGCACGGTGGCGAGGCGTCGTCGGTGTTGTGCCGGGTATCTGTCGTCGCGATCAGCCGGCAAAGGCGAAGTAGATCGCGAAGACCAGGACCAGCAGTACGATGCCCACCGGCACGGCACCTTTCCAGGGCGTCAGGTCGACGGCCTTGACGTCTTCATGGACCCAGGCTTCGCGGCGCGGCGCGATCTTGCCGATCAGCAGCATCACGACGATGAGCAGCACGAAGACGCCGGCGACGAAGTGGTACTGATTGGTGATCTCGAGGATGCCGTTGAACGGCGGCACGAAGTAGCCCGCAGCGATCAGTATGATGCCCCCGACCAGGCCAAAGATGGCGGCCGACTCCGGCACTCGCTTGGTCAGCAGGCCAACGATCACCACCGCAAGGATCGGAATGAAATAGATGGCGTTCATGGTCTGCAGGTAGTCGAACAGGCTGTCCTGGCCGGCCAGCAGCGGGGCGATGGCCATCGACGCGACGGCCATGATCCAGCCAAAGACCTTGCCGGAGTTGACGACTTGCTGCTCGCTGGCGTCCTTCTTGAGCACGCCCTTGTAGATACCCAGGCTGAAGAGCGTCGTGGTGCTGTTCAGCGCCGAATTGAACGACGACAGGATGGCGCCGACCATGACGGCCGCGAAGAAGCCTGTCAGCCACGGTGGCAGCAGGTGGAAAACCAGGTAGCCGTAGGCTTGGTCGCCAGCGATGCCTTCATCGGCATAGAGCTGGTAGGCGATGATGCCCGGCAGCACCAGATAGAGTGGCCCGAGCAGCTTGAGGAAGCCGGTCAGCAGCACGCCTTTCTGACCCTCGGAAAGGCTCCTTGCCGCAAAGGTGCGCTGGATGATCTGCTGGTTGGTCGACCAGTAAAACAGGTTGATCAGGAAGACCCCGGTGAACAGTGTCGGCCAGGGCACTTGCTGGTCCGGGCGCCCTAGCGAGTTGAGACGCTCGGGCTGGGCCTCCTGGATTGCCTGCCAGCCGGCAGCGATGCCGTTGCCGTCTCCTACGGCATCGAGACCGAGATAGACGATGACGAACCCGCCGACCAGCAGCCCGATGGCGTTGATGCTGTCGGAAACCGCGACCGTGCGCAGCCCGCCGAACAGGGCATAGACAGCGCCGATGATGCCGACGCCCCAGACCGTCAGCCACAGCAGCGTCGTGCTGGAATCGATGCCTGTCAGTACTGGCAAGTCCAGCATGCCCTGCAGGCCGACGGCGCCGGAGTAGAGGATGATCGGCAGCAGAATGACGGCGTAAGCGACCAGGAAGATGACGTTGCAGATCAATTGCGTCGTCGGGCCGAAGCGTTCCTGCAGCAGTTGCGGAACGGTGGCGATGCCGCTGCGCAGGAAACGCGGCAGGAAGAACAGCGCCAGCAATACCAGGGCGACGACGGCGACGACCTCCCAGGCCATGACGCTCAGCCCGTCCGAGAAGGCCGAGCCGTTCAATCCGACCATCTGCTCCGTCGAGAGGTTGGTCATCAGCAGGGAGCCGGCGATCAGCGGGAAACTGAGACTGCGTCCTGCGAGAAAGTAGCCGCGCGTGTTACTGAGATCGTCACGGTGAGTGATGCGCCAGGTAATCAAGGCGACCAACCCCGTGAAGAACAGAAACGAGATTAAAGTCCACGCATGCATAGGGGTATCCTTGTTGAATGCATCCCGAGGGTCGCACCAACGTAATTAACGTTGAGTTGCGCCACGTTACCCTGCGAATTGTTGGTCAACTAGCTGTAAACCGCCATTCGCCATTTGTCTGACATAACCAGCCCAATGTGTAGGTGTTTGTTGAACGCCGGTTCACGAGGCAATGACAGAAAGCGTGGCAGAGCGCGGTCAGCAGCGGGAAGAGGCATGCCGGATCGGCTCAGTCATCGATCGGAAGTTCGGTCGTGGTCAATGCGTGATGACACTTGCGATCGAAAGACACCACGTAATGCCCCTCGAACTGGTAGAGCGTATACCAGGCGCGCCGGGATAGCGGTGTCAGATGGTGGCACTGCGCCTCGAAACGTCGGCGTAGCGGTGGGTCGTCACCGAGTTCGAAGGCAGAGGAAAGCCCGCGACGGTAGAGATCCTGATAGCCCCACCAGTAGCCATTGTCGAGATAGGGATGGATCAGCTCGCCAATCAAGGGATGCACGGCGATCGCGTTACGTGTCGCACGCGTGAAGGGCAGCGTTCCATCGATGACCAACGGCGCGGCTGATGGCTGTATGGCGAGATCGTCGATCAGTTGCATCGACACCTCATCGGCGAAGAGCGCCTGTTGACGCTGTGCGTTGCCGTAGGCGTAAGCCAGGGTCAGTGGCGTGCCGAGTGCCAAGACGATCAGTGGCCAACCCAGCAGGGGCCAGCCCTTGGACTGGCGTGGACGTCCCAGCCAATGAAGAACGCAGAACAGCAGGCCGGCATACAGCGCGCCGAAACCCATCATCACCCTGGGTTGCCAGATCGGATGGGCCAGGGCCGAGAGGAATCCCAGCCCGCCGAAGGGCAAGCAGACCAGCACCAGCACCATTACCGGCAGCCCGGGGACGCTGCGGCGGCGACACGCGGCGACCAGCAAGCCTGTCGGTGTCACGATGGCCAGCGCCGTGAATAGCCACCAGGTGGGCGTGTCCACCATCGTTGCCGCGTAATGCCAGAATTGCCCGGTCTGGTCGAGCAGGTGGCCGGGCAACTGCCCGAGCGGCGCCAGCCTGCTGTGCTGCTCGCTGTAGTCGCCCTCGATCAATGCCGCGGAGACGAGCTTCGATATCACCAGTGCCAACACGCCCACCGCCAGTGCCCCCAGGTGCCGGTTCCAGTCCGGGCGGCCATGGTGCGAGATGGTCAAGGCAACATGAAATGCCAGCAGGATGAAGTAGACGTTGGCCGCCGGCTGGTAGAACAGCAGCGAAGCCAGTACGCCGGCCCCGCCCGTCAGCCAGCGAAACCGCGCTTTCCAGAGATGGTTTTCGCGCGGGTCCAGGGCGCAGGCGATACCGGCAATGGCGCAGGCCAGGGCGAGCGCCATGGGCAACGCATCGAAGTGATAGGAGAGGTTTTGTAGGAAAAATGGCTGTACGACCAGTATCAGCATCGCGAGCCAGGCATAACCCGTGTCAAATGCAAGCAGGCGACGGCGCCACAGCAGAATCGCCGCGGTGATGGCAGCCAGCCCCAGCCATAGCGGCAGTGGCGCGAGATCGGCAAGACGCGGGCCACCATTGACAAGGAAGGCGATCAGGCTGGAGAGCGGACGCCCGTTGGAGACCCACCCCATTTCGCCATGGAAGCTGCGCCAGATATCGTCACGATAGAGGTGGTCGGCGTGGACGAGGGGGTAGCTGAAAATGACCAGATACGCCATTATGCCCAGCCAGCGGCGTAATCCGGTTGTCATGTTCACCTGGTTGGGGTGCGAATCGATACGCATTCATCGGCCTCATCCGTCGGTGAACCGGGGCGCGGGCTAATAAAGTGTGTGTGAATAGAACATGAGTCAAATAGCGCGGTCGCAGACCGGTATCGAGGTCTTTCCGTGTCCGCAGTGTAGCGTATGCTAGACTTCGGCCATACGAAGCACGGAGGCTTCGTTATCTCGTCGTCCTTCATCGTGAGTTGCGTCCGCGTCCTGAATACCGGCAGTGCGGCTACCGGCTGAGCTGACCGTTTACGATATGGCTATGTGCGGTCTTGAACATTTCGAGCTCGTTGATATCGGCCAAGATAGTTATGACAGGAGTATGAGTGTGAGTGCATCGATCCGGCGGAGTAACCTTGAAAAACGCAAGGCGCTTCTTCCGGTGGTAGCCCTGACAGGGTTGCTACTCAGCGGTATCGCCCAAAATGTATTGGCTTTTGGTTTCGATGATGTCGCGAAGAAAGCCGAAGACCTCTCGAAGCAGGGTTATAGCGAACCTGAGAAAAATCTGCCGGAAGCGCTGCGTAATCTGGACTACGGCCAGTATGAGCAGATCCAGTACAAGCGTGACCGCGATGTCTGGAGTGGAGACGGGGTGCCTTTCACTCTGAGCTTCTTCCATGAGGGCATGCATTACGACAGTGCCATTCAGCTTCATAGTGTCGATGATCAGGGCGTTCAGGATTTCGCCTACAATCCCGATGACTTTACCTACGGCAATCTCGATTTGCCGGACAGCGCCAAGAACGACGATGACTTGGGCATCGCGGGCTTCAAGGTCAATTACGCCCTCAACCAGGCGGATCGCAAGGACGAGACGATGGTATTCCTCGGCGCGAGCTACTTTCGCGTCGTCGGCAAGAACCAGGTCTATGGCGTTTCCGGTCGCGGCCTCGCCGTGGACACGGGGTTGCCTTCCGGCGAAGAATTCCCTCGTTTCAAGGAGTTCTGGATCGTCAAGCCGAGCAAGACGAGCCAGTATCTGACCATCTTCGCGTTGCTGGATTCTCCCAGCCTGACGGGCGCCTATCGCTTCGTTCTTCGCCCGGGTGCCGACACCGTGGTCGACGTCAAGTCGCGGCTTTTCTTGCGTCGCGCGGTCGAGAAGCTGGGTGTGGCGCCGCTCACCAGCATGTATCTCTATGGTCCGGAGCAGCCCTCATCGACGCTGAACTACCGTCCGGCCATTCATGACTCCAACGGCCTGCTGATCAGCGACTCTCAGAACGGCTGGACCTGGCGGCCGCTGGCCAATCCGGCGAAGCTGATGATCAACGAGCATGCGACACCGCGCCTGCGTGGTTATGGCCTGATGCAGCGTGATCACGAGTTCGACAGCTACCAGGATCTGGACAGCCGTTACGACCTGCGGCCGAGCGCCTGGATCGAACCCCAGAACGAGTGGGGCGCGGGCAAGATCGAGCTGATCCAGATCCCGACCCCCAATGAAACCAACGACAACATCGTGTCGATGTGGCTGCCGGAAACCGCTCCGCAACCGGGCACGCCGCTGGATTACGATTATCGCTTCACCGTGACCAAGGACGAGAGCCGTTACGTCGACCCATCGCTGGCCTGGGTCGAGCAGACCCGCCGCTCGCGTGGCGAAGTGCGTAAGGACAATCTGGTGCGTGAAGCAGACGGCTCGCTTGCCTTCGTGCTGGATTTCGAAGGCCCTTCGCTCTCCGGCCTTGGCGATGATGCCAACCTGAGCGTTCAGGCCAGTGTCGGCGACAATGGCGAACTGGTCGACGCCTCTACCGAGCGTAACCCGGCGACCGGCGGCTGGCGTGTGTTCGTCAAGATCAAGCGCAGCGACAACGCCCAGCCGCTGGATATCCGCGCCTATCTGAATCAGGGCGACAAGCGGGTCTCCGAAACCTGGTACTACCGGCTGCCTGCCAATGGCTGAAGCGACGTCCAGCTCACGGATGACGTCAGCCGAGCAATACCTGGAGCGGTTGGCACTGGAAACCCAGGATCGTGACGAGCGGCGCAAGCTGCTCGCCAGCGATCTGAACACTCACGATATGGCATCGCTGCATGCGGCGTTGGGCGGGCGAGAGGTCGACAGCGATGATCCTGCCGCCACATCGGTGGGGCGTCGCCTGGCGCTGGCCTATGCCGAGCCGCCGCTGGCGCCGCCGGACGTTCTGAGCACCGACGAGCATGGGATCACCCGCCTGCAGACAGCGCCGCCCATGCGGCGGACGCCACTGGCACCGGAGGCGTGGTCCACCAATCCCTTCGTGCGGTTTGGCCAGCGTCTGAAGAACTGGGCAGATCGTGGCTATCGGCGCAGGCAGCGCGAGGCCAAGCCGACCCCGCGCTGGCAGTGGATCGCGAGCGCGCGGCGCTGGGTATTGCTGGTGCTGATTTTCGGCCAGAGCGTCGTAGCCGCCAACCAGATGCGAACGGTATTGCCCTATCAGGGCCAGCAATGGCTGGAAGTTGCCATTCTGGCGCTGTTCGTGCTGCTGTTTGCGTGGGTTTCCGCCGGCTTCTGGACCGCCCTGATGGGCTTCTTCCAGCTGCTGCGAGGCCGGGATCGCTACGCCATCGATTCCGAGGTCGGCGACGAGCCGATCCCGGACGACGCGCGCACGGCATTGCTGGTGCCGATCTGCAACGAGGACGTCCCGCGAGTTTTCGCCGGCGTTCGCGCGACGATCGAGTCCCTGCGCCAGAGCGGCAACGGTCGCCATTTCGATGTCTTTATCCTGAGCGATACCTACGATCCCGACATCGCGATCCAGGAGACCCACGCCTGGCTGGCTCTGTGCCGCGATCTCGATGCCTTTGGCCAGGTGTTCTACCGTCGTCGTCAGCGCCGGGTGAAGCGCAAGAGCGGCAACCTCGATGACTTCTGTCGTCGCTGGGGCGCGCTCTATCGCTACATGCTGGTACTGGACGCCGACAGCGTGATGAGCGGGGCCTGTCTCACACGTCTGGTTCAGATGATGGAGGCGCACCCGGATGCCGGTATCGTCCAGACGGCGCCCAGGGCTTCCGGGCGATTGAATCTCTATGCCCGCATGCAGCAGTTCGCTACGCGGGTATATGGGCCGCTGTTTACTGCCGGACTTCACTTCTGGCAGCTGGGCGAATCGCATTACTGGGGGCACAACGCCATCATCCGCATGGCGCCATTCATGCAGCACTGCATGCTGGCACCGTTACCCGGCAAGGGCTCGATGTCCGGCGAGATCCTGTCTCATGATTTCGTCGAGGCGGCGCTGATGCGGCGTGCCGGCTGGGGCGTCTGGATCGCCTACGAGCTGGAGGGAAGCTATGAGGAGATGCCGCCCAACCTGCTCGACGAGCTCAACCGGGATCGACGCTGGTGCCACGGCAATCTGATGAATTTCAGGCTGTTTCTCTCCAAGGGGATCCATCCCGTTCACCGCGCGGTGTTCCTGACCGGCCTGATGTCCTATATCTCTGCGCCGTTGTGGTGTCTTTTCCTGGTCCTGTCGACGGCGCTGCTTGCCGTTCATACGCTGAGTACGCCCAACTATTTCCCGGAGCCGGGGATGATGTTCCCGGTATGGCCGCAGTGGAACCCCACGCTTGCCGTCGGGCTGTTCGGTGCCACCGCAACGCTGCTGTTCCTGCCCAAGGTGTTGAGCGTGATTCTGGTGTGGGTTCAGGGAAGTCGCCAGTTCGGCGGGCCGCTCAAGGTACTGGCGAGCATGGTGCTGGAATCGCTGTTCTCGATGGCGCTGGCACCGGTACGGATGCTGTTTCACACGCGTTTCGTGCTGACCTCGATCATGGGCTGGGCCATCCAGTGGCGGTCGCCGTCTCGTGAAAACAGCGACACGACCTGGGGAGATGCGATTCGCAATCACTGGAGTCAAACCGTGATCGGGGCGGTCTGGGCCGTGGGGGTCTATCTCATGGAACCGACCTTCCTGTGGTGGCTGTCGCCGATCGTGGGGGCGATGATGATATCGATACCGGTCTCGACGCTATCCAGTCGGGTATCGCTGGGAAGCGCCTGCTTCCGCGCGCGGCTGTTCCGGATCCCTGAAGAGACTCATCCTCCGCGTGTACTGCGCCGGATGGTGCGTCATCTGGGCAGAATGAATGCCGCTGCGCCCACGCCGACTTTTGTTCAAGTGGTCATGGACCCGATATCGAATGCCTTGGCAACGGCGCTGGGGACGGCTCGCCATGCACATGCCGAGCCGCTGAAACGGAGACGCCATGAGCGCGTCAGCCAAGCCGTCAAGCAGGGGCCGATGTCGATGGGCAATCTCGAGCGCCTGGCGTTTCTGGATGATCCGGTGATGCTTTCCCAGTTGCACTGGCGAGTGTGGGAGGATCCCGAGGCTCACGCTGCCTGGCGTCATTACGGATTGCCGCCAAAAGTATCGCTACGGGTGCCGGCATTCCATTGAATTGCGGCTGCCATGCGCCTGTCGACGCGAAAGCGGTTCCACACATGTGGGCCCGTTTTGGTCTCGAACTTCGAACAATTCGAGAATGCTGTCTATGCTTGGACTAGGCAATGAGAAGTTGCCCGATGAGCTGTTCATGCTGAAGGGAATCAAGGAGTAACACTATGGGCTTCATCCTGTGGCTGATTATTGGTGGCATTGCGGGCTGGATTGCTGGAAAAGTCATGCGAGGCGGTGGGTTCGGTATTCTCGGGAATATCGTCGTCGGCATCGTTGGTGCCGTGATCGGCGGCTTCCTGTTCAGTCTCCTGGGGCTATCGTCGAACGGGCTGATCGGGTCCCTGGTCGTGGCGACCATTGGTGCGATCATCCTGTTGTGGATCGTCGCCAAGGTGAAGAAAGCCTAGGCGGACTCCGTACCGTTGGGTCCAGGAGAGAAAGCCGCGCGTTGCGCGGCTTTCTTGGTTCTGGCTGACCGTCGCGCTCGCGGAAAGCAATTCAGGCCAAGTGTTTGCTGACAGGAATCGGGTACACTAGCGCCTTTGACGGACAGAGATCTGCAAGGATGCCCGATTCAACGACCGGCACGCGTAAAGAGCGCTTCATTGGGCTCGAATGGCTGCGCTTTCTGCTCGGCCTCTACATCGTCATTTTTCATACGCTTCACAACTATCCTTCCATTCGCGATTGGTCGCACTACGTGACCGATATCGGTTTCTTCTCGACCAGCGCCTTTTTCGTGCTATCCGGCTTTCTGTTGACGCACGTCTATCTCGATTCGTCATACCAGATGCGCGAGCCACCCAGAAGCTTCTGGCTCAAGCGCTTCTCGAATCTCTACCCGATCCACATCGGATCACTGCTTCTCGCCATGGCGGTATCGGCATTGGTCGGCTACCTGGCAATCGCACCGGGGGATAGCGATATCTCGCTGCGGTTCGTCGTGTATGACGTCAATAACGATATCGGCCAGCTCGACTGGAAGAGCCTGAACCACACCATGGGGCCGCTGGAAACCGGCATCAATCTGCTGCTCAATTTCACCTTGCTGCATGCCTGGAATCCGCTATATCTGACCTTCAATCCGCCGTCCTGGTCGATCTCGGCGTTGTTCTTCTTTTACCTGACGTTTCCCTGGCTGGCGCCTCGACTGCGCCGCGTTCTGCACCCGCGTCGCGCCATGCTGCTGGTCAATCTGATCTACTTGATTCCGCCTTTGTATGTCATTCTGACGACCGATTACGGCGTGCCCGAAACCGGCATCCTGCACCGCAACCCGCTGATTCGTCTGCCTGAGTTCGCCGCCGGCATCTTGCTTTGCACGTTCTATGCGCAACGCAAGGCGCAGGGGCGGCTGATGACGCTTCCCCAGTGCTGTCTGACGCTGTTGCTCGTTGCCGTCAGCGTGGTCGTCGCAGTGACGCTCCTGGGGCTGGGACATGCCTGGTACTACGCCCTGCATAATGGTCTGCTGCTGCCAGCGCAACTGGCGCTGATCTACGTCGCCGCGCATTGGGGGGAGCCTCGCAATCGCCGTCTGATGCGCTGGGCAACCCGACTGGGCGGTGCATCGTTGCCGATGTTCGCGCTGCATGTGCCGCTTTATGCCGTGTTCTCGCGAGTCGAGCGTGTGCTCTCCGGTGATCCGGGCTTGTGCTTGACGGATTTTCAGGGCTGTCTGGCGGCGGCGGGTGAGTTGCACCTCTGGCTGTACCCGTTGTTTCTCGTTCTGACCGTGCTCTTCTGCGTGCTGTTCCAGGAGCAGTTCGTGGTGCGCGTCAGGAAGTTCCTGTTACGCCACCTGCTCGGCGAGTCCCCGCGCTCTCATACCGAGAAGCTGAACTAGGTCTCTGTCATGTCGTCGTGCGCCATGCCATCGGCGCGCGAGCACCTTTCCGGTATCGAGCACCTTTCCGGTATACTGTGCCGCCGCATGCGCCCTGTCGGAATCCATTCGGCGTCCGGCGCAAGCCGTTTCTCGTAGCATGAGGTCTCTCTTGAGCGAACTTCTCGTCCCATGGTGGGCCCAGCAACTGACGCTTTGCGGTTGGCCCCTTGTCAGCGATCCTCGACTGGCACTCAGCGCCGAGCAGGCGTTCGAGCGCCTGACGTTGCTCGGGATCGATAGTCGGGACGAGTTTGCGTGGCGACTCTGGGAGAACGCGTCCGACACAGGCGAGCTTTCAATCGCACGGCTGGCCGCTCTGGAGTTGCTGGCGCTGGGAAGTACCGTGGGCTGGACCCATCCTCGAACGGATGAGGCTTGGCTGCTTGCCCTGGCGCGCGACATCGTGACCAGCATGCCGACGCTCAAGGCCTGGTTGCAGGCATTGACACATCTGGGTGACCCGGCGCTGGATATGGCGGGGCAAGCGCTAGTGGCCCGGGAACGGCAGCAGCGAGGCGTTTCCTGGCTCAAGGTTCGACACAGCCTGAAATCGATCGATGCGCCAGCTCCGCTTTGGCCCGCCGATCTGTGGCGAGCCAGAGCCGCCATCGCGCCGGTTCTTGCCTGGCCAATCCAGTGCTCCGCGGAAGAACAGCGGCAGCAACAGGCGTTGCTGTGTGAGCAGGGCGAGGTCCGCGGTCCGGATGAGCTCAAGTCCCTGTTGTTCTGGCTTGCGGGTCAGGGGCATCGCTACGGTTGGGAGATGGACGCGGTTCGACTCGCGCGCCAAGGGGCGGAATCTCGCGTCGAGTGGTTATCCGGATTGGGCGACCAGCAGGATTACGGCCGGGTGCTGTTGCGGTTTCTGGCCGAAGAGGAGCCGCTGGACTGGGCCGCGTGGGACTGGCTGCGGCTCGTCGATCAGGCTTACCTTGGCTACTGCGCTGGCTGGCTTTCTGCCTCGGAGGCCGAAGTGTTCGCGGCCCATGCCATCGATCTCCTGCAGCAGCGCTACACCGACTGGGAAGCGGTTGCGCGTGCCTATCAACGAGGGCGCAGCCTGTTCGAAGGTCGGGATTTGCGGGAGACGTTCGACAGCGATTGGAGTGGGCTGCTGGTCGCCAGCCGAAGCCCGTGGGAGACGCCTCTTTCCCGCATTCTGGAAGAGGAACAGCGCCACCTGGCGCGAGCGTTCATCCAGCGCCAGCGTGGAGAAGCCGACAGCTGGGTGCTGGCCATTGCGGCGATACGGGACCCGGATCTGATTCATCGGCGGCATCTCGATGAGCCGCTGGGGCAGGCTCGGATTCAGGATGCCGAGCGCTACCTCGAAGAAGTTCTCGGCCTACGCCGGGAAGAGGGAACCGCTGGGCTGGCGAGGTTCTGGATGCCTGCGCAGGCGCATCATCTCAATCAGCTGGCGGCGGACTCTCGCCATCGCGTTGGTCGAAAATCGTCTCAGAAGGCATCGCGGCGTCTGGCTGCCTGTGCCGATCATGCAGCGACGATCGCCATGGCGGAAAAGTATGCGTTCTATCTGGTGATGGCCGCCGATAGCGGTCGCTATCCGACTTCCGAGATCAAGGCGCTGGCCCAGTCGCTATGTGATGTGTTGAGTCGGTTTTATAGCGACCTCTTGCGCATGCTCTCGGCCTGGCATGCCTGGGAGACCGTCCTGAGTCAGGATGAAGCGCCTGACGAAGTCTCGCTGGCGGATGATATTGCCTGGCATCGGCATGATCCGGGGTCGCCGTTTCACTGGCTGACACCGTCGCGGTCACTGACCTGGCTCGAGCCAGGCGTGCGACCAACATTGACGCGCTTCACGGCGATATCGCTCGCTGGGCCGCTCAATGAAGCACTGTGGCAGGCGCCTCAGCCTCTGGCGCCACAGGATCGGCAGGCGTTGGGGGAGTGGATAGAGCACCAATATGCCTTGCAGGGTGCCTCCGGGCTCATCGACTTCCTGGATTTTCTGGTCGAAGCGGGTGACCGCCAGGATTACCAGGTCAATTATGCGCCCTACACGCTCAATCGGACTCGGCTCGAGGCGGAAATCGCGATTCTCGAGTCGGGAGAGTGTGCGGACGAGGAGCGAATTCATCTATTGCGTCTGAAGCACGTGCGGGACAATGCCTGCCATTGCAACGATCAGGACATGACCGCCTGGGATATCGCGCAGCTGGTGGATCTCGCCTTGGCGGGTAGGCAGCTCGATTGGCTCGACGAGGATCGGCTTTCCTACTATCTTGATGCCGCGATGCGCCTGGCAGGGCAGCATTACAGCAGTTGGCACGATTACGCCGAAGGGCTGTACAGCGGCTTCGGATTCTTCATGGACGACACGCCTGAACGCGAGGCCTTTCTGATGCGCTTTCGGGAGGCTCTCAACGCCTGGCTGGAAGCCAGGCCGCTGTTGGCCGGCGCCTGGGCGAGCCTCGATTTCCCCGGTAGCGCCATGACGCACTGGACATCGCTCCATGTCGATATCCTGCCGGGCGAGGCGCATCATCTGCATTGATGCCGTTCGTTGATCCGGAAGACTCGCCAAAGCGTTTTCAATGACATATGATCTCCGCTGTGCTACGCCCACTGGAAAGAGGGCGTGGCTTTTTTCTGTCCGATTGATCGATGATTCGAGCCGAATACAGGCCGTTTTGGCGGTGACACCTCGTCGAGGTGTGTCACCACCACAGCGACTCCATTTCGCCGGGCGACTCCTCACGAGTCGCCTATAGACAGGCGGTGCCCGTGACGGCTCACAGGCGAACGAGGTCGCGCTGAATGCTAAGACGCACAGCCATGGGGCTGGCACTGGTGATGGTCATGTCCGGTTGCTCGGCTCCTGTAAAACAACAACAGGTCAACGCGCAGTATTCACTTCCCCTGGTCAAATCCCCGACCGTTGCTGCCAGCGAAAACCGGAGTGTGGCACCTGTGCCTCGGACAATCCGGGACTTTCGTCTGCAGAATGTCTCTCCGGCAGTTATTCGCAAGGCGCTGCTGGACGAGCATGAGCGTTGGGTGGGAACACCTTACGTGCTCGGCGGGACGACGCGAAACGGTATCGATTGCTCCGCATTGATGCAGCACGTGTTCGTAGAAGCCTTCGCTCTCGAGCTGCCGCGTACGACAGAAGAGCAGGTACTGGAAGGGAGTCGAGTGGCGGAGAGTAGCCTCAAGGCGGGGGATCTGGTCTTTTTCCGGCCGCCGGGACCCTACAACCATGTCGGCGTCTACGTGGGCGATGGTTATTTCCTCCACGCCTCGTCATCTCAGGGCGTGAAATTGTCTCGTCTCGATAACGTCTACTGGAAGCGCTACTACTGGCAGGCGCGGCGCCCCGTCGAGCGCACGCAACTGGCCCAGCGGGTCATGCTGGCCAGCGAAGGTTGAGATCGGTCGTGAGTGTCGGCGTCTCGATCGAGCATTCCGCGAGCATTAAAAAGGGCAGCCATGAGGCTGCCCTTTTACGTGGTGGCGGTGACACCGATAGCGGATCCCGTTAGGCGGGATCCGACACGATCAATGCTGGTGACCACCTTCGCCATGGACATGACCATGGGATACTTCTTCTTCTGTCGCTTCGCGAACTTCGGCGATCTCGACATCGAAGTTCAGCTTTTCACCGGCCAGCGGATGATTGCCATCGACCGTCACGGTATCGCCTTCTACCTTGGTGACGGTGACCATCAGCGGGCCTTCCTGAGTCTGTGCCTGGAACTGCATGCCGGGCTCGACGTTATCGACACCCTGAAAGGCATCGCGCGGAACTTCCTGAACCAGTGCCGGCTGGACTTCGCCATAACCTTCGCTCGGTGCGACGGCGACCTGAAGCTTATCACCGCTGCCGTGACCCTCGAGTTCCTTCTCGAGGCCCGGAATGATGTTGCCCGCACCGTGAAGATAGGTCAGCGGCTCACGACCTTCGGAACTGTCCAGCACCTCTCCCGCATCATTGGTCAGTGTGTAGTGGAACGCGACCACGGAGTTCTGGGCAATCTGCATCTCGAAACCTTTGCGTTTGTGCATGTCTTTCCCATCCTAACGTGCCACGGCCTTTCTGTCAGGTCGCAATGACGTTGGATATTGGTCTAGCCGGCTCGATGCGGCCCTCGGACCGCCTCCATAGCAGTTGCGCCGTTTCATGGGTGTGGTTACCCTGATTCGAGGATAAACCACCGTGATCCTGCGGTTGAGGAGAAGTTCGTCATGACCGTTTTCGTCGTTTGGCTCATTGCCTTCGCCGTTTTGCTTTTTCTATTGCTCAAGGCTTGGGATGGTGCGCTTGGAGGGGCGGTCAAGCGCCGGCTGCCGGCACAGCTACAGGGAGATCCCGCCCAGGATCGCTGGATGATGGCGATCGCCCTGGCCGTGCTTGGGGCAACCTTCATCGTGAATCCCGTCTCCATGCTGTTGACGCTGATCCTGCTGGCAATCGGTCTCTGGGTGGGCAAGCGCGTCGTCTGCTGGGGAATGCGTAAAGCCAGATTGCACTGAATGGCCGCTGGCCTGTCATCCGGGCCAAGGTCATCATGTACGACGGGCGATGCTTGAAGCATCGCCCGTCGTGCGTTTGAGATGTAGATGCTTGAGATGCGCTTGCGGTGACGAGCACCGACGACGTTACAGCCAGGTCGACAGCGTGATCGAGCCAAACTGATCGCCGCTGTCCTGTGTTTCGAACTCGTGGGTACGCCAGACGGAGCTGTAGGTCAGCTGCCAGCGATTCCAGGAGAGCGCCAGGCCGGCCTGAGCATCGCCGACCCAGGGGCGTCGGTCGACGGAGTGACTGTCCTCGAACGTATTGCCGTCGAGCAGCATGTTATAGGCCATGAACCGACCTTCGACATTGGCAAAGACGTACCAGTTGAAGCCACTGTTGGCTTCGAAAAAGATCTGGCTGCCTTGGGCGGGTGCCACGGCCGGAACGCCGAAACTCTTGTTCAATCCTTGACCCAGGCGCAGCCCGAGCCCCGTTGCGGCATAGGTATAGAGATTGCCGGCCGCGAATCCGACCGAAGGGCCGTATTCGGCTTCCAGTGCGCCCAGTTGGCTTTGCTTCCACCAGGCGGTGTTGTAGGCCACGTTGACGAACGGCTCGTTATGAAGCTGATTGTGCCAGCCCTTGGGTTCATCGCTATTGATGAGATGGTGGAAATTCTGCTGTACGGTATGGCCGCCGGAGCCTGGTCCGACGAGGCCGACATCGAAATACAAGCCGCTGGTGTGACGCCATCCGACGAGCTGTTCGTCATCGAACAGGGAAAGTCCGGCATATAGGACGCCAGCATAGGGGCGGTCGTCTTCGATCAAACGTCTCTCGTCGATATCTTCGGGAGTATAGATCTGTTGTCCGAAACGATAAGCGGCTCCATCGAGCGAGGCTGCGCTCCAGCCGGGCAGGGCCTCGGCAAGAGCGCGAGTCCAGTGATCCCGGTCGGGTTTGAAAGACCAGTCGATCTCCAGCCCGTTGGTATAGTGGCCGTCGTCACCACTGGCAAAAATATCGTTTTCCGATTTCAGTGTCAGGATGCCATCAGCCCAAACCGAGCCGGATATTCCAGCCAGGGCGATGGCAAAGCCGGTTCTTGTCCACGTGAGTCCCTTCATGAATCGTATTATTCCCTTGAACGAATGTGACCTACACAACATACAACAGTGTAGGTAAAGCGTCGATAACCTTTGGAATTAATACTACGCTAACGAAAACGGCGCCCCAAGGGCGCCGTTGACGTCTGCTATAGACGGCTTTCTACACCGGACACGCTTTTAGCCGTCCTGGTTGCCTGGATCCGTCGTTGCTTGGATCAATAGGGGGCCACGCTCACGCTCGAGCCGCTGGCAACCAGCTTGACGCGCTGACCCACCTGCCAGTTGCGGTCGGCCTTCTGAACGACCACGACGTTCTGACCGCTGTCCTGACGAATTTCGAGCTCGTAACCGTCGACGCGGTCCGTCGCCTGCTGAATCTTGCTGCCGGCGACGGTCCCACCGATGGCGCCGGCGGCGGTCGCAATGGTACGCCCAGAGCCGCCACCGACCTGGTTGCCCAGCAGACCGCCGATCACGGCGCCGCCGAGGCTGCCGAGAACGCTTTCGCCGTTGCCGCCCTGGATCTGTACCGGACGAACCGACTGAATGGTGCCGTAGCTGACGGATTGTGCGGTACCCGCCTGATCGCCGCGGTAGACGTCACCTGAATACGTCGAGTTGTTGGTACAGCCAGCCAGGGCCAGCAGGCTCATGACCAGCGCGGGGGCGATGAGTCGTTTCATATCGATTCTCCTTAACATCCAGATTTGGCTTCGTGCCGGGTACACTGAATCAATACATTAAAACAGTGTTCTAAAATGCGTCCAGTACAGAATGTCTTCCACGACACTACGTCTCTCTACTCGGAGTGTAGGCATCGCTGCCACTGCCCCCGATGATCCTGATCACTGATCATCTTCCTCGGGTACGCTCAAGCTACCGCTATCGACGAGAGCGGCGAGCAGGGATTCGCTATCCGGAAACTCGAGTACCTTCGCGTCGAGGCGAGGGTTAGCCGACAGATACTGCGCCAGCTCGAGATCGCAGACGATGGCGTCTCCATCGGCGAACAGCGTGGCCCGGGCGTCATCCAGCCGGCGCCAGGCAAAGCGCGAGCCGAGGCTGTGGGTCAACTCGCTGCCGCTCTCCAGGGCGGCTCGAAGATCGTTCGGATCGCTTGGGGACTCGGGCGGGACCAACTGATCCAGGTACTTGGGCTGGGTCATGGCGCGACCGAACCATTGCGCCATCTGTTCCGGCCTGTCGATGGCATCCAGCAGCAAGGCGCGGACACGGGCGATCGCCTGATCGTCCAGTTCGCCGATGGCGGCCGGCGGCTGCAGATCGGAATCGCCATAGCGCCGACTGTCGCCGAGTTGCTCGCCGATATAGTCGGCAAACGAGGTCACGACCTCATCGCTGGAGGGCGCCCGGAAGCCGATCGAGAAGGTCAGGCAGTCGTCGGCGTCGCTGATGCCATGATGAGCGACGCCGGGGGGCAGATAGAGCATGTCGCCCGGCTCCAGCACCCAGTCCTGGTCGGCTTCGACGGTGAAGTCTTCCAGAATCCGCAGATCGATACCGGGAATCAGCCTGGCGTCGTTACCGGGCGTGCCGCCCAGTTGCCAGCGACGCCGGCCGCTGGCCTGCAGCAGGAAGACATCGTACTGATCGACGTGCGCGCCCACGCTGCCGCCAGGCGGGGCGTAGCTGACCATGATGTCGTCGAGGCGCCAGCGCGGTATGAAGTCGAACGCTTCCAGCAGCTCGGCGACTTCGGGCATATAGTGATCGACAGCCTGCACCAGCAGCGACCAGCCGCTGACCGGCAGGCGCGAGAAAGTCTCCTCGTCGAACGGGCCATGGCTGACCTGCCACGCCTTGTCGGGGCCATGCTCCTCGACCAGCCTGGCTTCGATGCCTTCCTCGCAGGCCAGGCCCGCCAGATCGTCCGGCTCCAGTGGCGAGACGAAGCCGGGCAGTGCGCCGCGGATCAGCAGCGGCGATTTCTGCCAGTGCTGGCTGAGAAACTGGGCGGGCGTGAGGCCGCCGAGCAGGGTGCGGGGCGAGTTGGCCGACGTCATATCGATCTCCAGTTGGGTATCGTTGAGGGCTTAAAGCGCTTTGGCCTGATCGATGGCGTTACCGATGTAGCTTGCCGGTGATAGCGCCTTGAGCTCGATCTTGACTTCGTCCGGCAGGGCGAGCGTGTCGATGAAGGCGGCAAAACCGGCCTGGTCGATGCGCTTGCCGCGGGTCAGTTCCTTGAGTTTCTCGTAGGGCTTTTCGATCCCGTAGCGGCGCATGACAGTCTGGATCGGCTCGGCCAGCACTTCCCAGCTCTGGTCCAGGTCGTCGTCGAGACGCTGCGGATTGGCCTCGAGCTTGCCGATACCCTTGAGCGAGGCTTCGTAGGCAATCAGCCCATAGGCCAGGCCGACGCCGAGATTGCGCAGCACGGTGGAGTCGGTCAGATCACGCTGCCAGCGGGAGATCGGCAACTTGCGGGCCAGGTGATCGAGCAGCGCGTTGGCCAGCCCCAGATTGCCTTCGGAGTTCTCGAAGTCGATCGGGTTGACTTTGTGCGGCATCGTGGAGGAGCCGATCTCCCCGGCAACGGTGCGTTGCTTGAAGTAGCCCAGCGAGATGTAGCCCCACACGTCGCGATCGAAGTCGATCAGGATGGTGTTGAAGCGGCTGATGGCATCGAACAGCTCCGCGATGTAGTCGTGGGGTTCGATCTGGGTGGTATAGGGGTTGAACGTGAGCCCGAGCGATTCGACGAACATGCGGGCGTTGTCGGCCCAGTCGATCTCCGGATAGGTCGCCAGGTGAGCGTTGTAGTTGCCCACGGCGCCGTTGATCTTGCCCAGCAGTTCCACCGACTCGATCTGCTTGAGCTGGCGCTGCAGGCGGTAGGCGACATTGGCCATCTCCTTGCCCAGCGTCGTGGGGCTGGCGGTCTGGCCATGGGTACGCGACAGCATCGGCTGTTCGGCATGCTCGTGCGCTAGCTTGGCGATGGCATCGTGAACCTGATGCATCGTCGGCAGCAGCGCGGCCAGGCCGTCGCGCATCATCAGGGCATAGGAAAGGTTGTTGATGTCCTCGCTGGTACACGCGAAGTGAACGAATTCGGTGATGGCGTGCAGCTCGGGCTGGTCGGCAATCGCTTCCTTGAGGAAGTACTCGACGGCCTTGACGTCGTGGTTGGTCGTGCGTTCGATGGTCTTGATGCGTTCGGCATCGGCGATGGAAAATTCCTTCACCAGCTTGTCCAGAAACGCCTGTGCCCCTGCGGAAAGTGGCGGCACTTCGGCGATACCGGGATGGGCCGCCAATCGTTCGAGCCAGCGCACCTCGACGGTGACGCGAGCCCGGATCAGGCCGAACTCGCTGAAATGTTCGCGTAGCGGCGCGGCTTTGGCTGCGTAGCGGCCATCGACGGGGGAGAGGGCGGTCAATGCGGAAAGTTCGATCATCTTGGGTTCCCGAAGGCTCGCACGAGCTCGAAGCTCGCGGTTAACGAATTCATGGGGCTCGACATCAGTGGGCGTCGAGCTCGCGCAGCGTGCGCCTGATGGCGCCGCGCTGGAAGATCAGACGCCAGCGGCGGCCGCCCTGCTGATGCCATAGCAGGGCGAAGCGCACGCCGGCGAGAAGGGCGGTGCGGATACGTTCCGGCATCATTCGGCTCTGCAGCAGGCTGGGCTCGCCCTGCACCACGATCCGGTAGCGAAAGGTGGAAAGCGTCTCCTGATACAGCTCGCCGAGACTGGCGATGACGTTCTCGTGCGTCTCGCCGAAATGTTCCGCCTGGCCCTGGATGCGGACGAGACGCTGGCCGAGGGTGCTCATCATGGCATCGTCCTTGCGCAGCCGTTGCATCAGCAACACCATCGAGAAGCCGTAGCGCATCACCGCCGGCTGGGCATGCTGGCGGGACATCACCGCGAGCAGGGTATCGATGCCCAGGCGCAGGTTGTTGTGATGGCCGCCGTAGATCGATTCGAAACTCGGCGGGTTGGTATCCAGCGTCGCGCGGAGCAGCGTGTTCCAGGCGCGTTCGTCGCACTGGCCGGTACGGGCGAGCTGATCGACCACGGAAGCCGCCTGAAAGACACCGGCCAGGGCCAGCGCCTGCCGGCCATTGCCGTCGAGCGGTGCCGATTGAATGGGCGTTGGATTCATGCCGAACGCTGGCTCCCCGTCGTTGCGGTAAGGTTGGTGTCGGGCCGCGCTGCGCCGGTCAATTCGGCGACGGCCGCCGTATCGGCGGTCTCGGTGGCGCGGATGACAGCGCCACCGAGACACACGTCGCCATCGTAGAGCACCAGCGATTGGCCGGGCGTGACCGCCCGCTGAGGCTCATCGAAGCGAACCTCGATCTCGCCATCGGCCAGCAGTGTCACCTCGCAGGCGACGTCCTGCTGGCGATAGCGGGTCTTTGCACTGAGACGCGACTTCGCCGGCGGTTCGCCCGCCACCCAGGCTGCCGGTTCGCAGTACACGACATCGCTGTAAAGCAGCGGATGTTCGCCCTGGACGACGATCAGGACGTTGCGCTCGAGATCCTTGGCGGCGACGAACCACGGTTCTTCACTGTGATCCTTGAGACCGCCGATACCCAGGCCGCGTCGCTGCCCCAGGGTGTAATACATCAGCCCCATGTGCTCGCCGACCAGATCGCCTTCCGGCGTCTCGATGCGGCCGGGCTGGGCGGGCAGGTACTGCTTGAGGAAGTCGCTGAAGCGGCGTTCACCAATGAAGCAGATGCCGGTGGAATCCTTCTTGCGCGCCGTGGCCAGGCCGTGACGTTCGGCCAGCGCCCTGACCTCGGGCTTTTCCAGTTCGCCTACGGGGAACAGCGTGCGCGCGATGGCATCGCCGGGAACGGCATGCAGGAAATAGCTCTGGTCCTTATTGCCATCGAGACCCTTGAGCAGTTGCGCCCGGCCATCGGCATCGTCGGCACCTCGGCGAACGTAGTGGCCGGTGGCGATCAGATCCGCGCCGAGCATCTCGGCGTAGTCGAGGAAGACCTTGAACTTGATTTCACGGTTGCAAAGGATATCCGGATTCGGCGTTCGGCCTGCCTGATACTCCGCCAGGAAGTGCTCGAAGACGTTATCCCAGTATTCGGCGGCGAAATTGGCCGTGTGCAGCTTGATGCCTAGCGTATCGCTGACCGCCTGGGCATCGGCCAGATCCGCCATCGCCGTACAGTACTCGGTGCCGTCGTCCTCGTCCCAGTTCTTCATGAACAGGCCTTCGACGTGATAGCCCTGCTGGATCAGCAGCAACGCAGTCACGGAGGAATCGACGCCCCCCGACATGCCGACGATGACCTTCTTGGCCTTCTTTTGGAGCGGCAAGTCGCCTGCGTTGGGTGAGCGCACGCTATCGCTGGGCAAGCTGTCAGTGGTCATGGCGATTCCCGAGGACAGGTGAAGGCGGGCGATGACATCGGATGCGTCGGCGGCTGGGCGCGACGACGAAACGGGCGCCGCCCTGAATAAATGACCCGGGATTATAGCCGAAAGCGGGTCTGGGCATCGAGCCTGACAGTATTCCCGCCACGCGAGCGGCCCTCGACCGCGGGACCGGTCTCAGCGCTCGCGAATGAGATCGAGCGGGTAGCGGCGGCCGTCACGCGCGTCACGCAATCGCTGCATCACCACCGGGCTGCGCAGGCGGCGGCTGCGATCGAGATCGTCGATTTCGTCGTAGGTCAGCCAGTGAGCGCCGATGATCCCCTTGTCTAGCGGATTGCCCAGATGCGCCAGCGGCAGGCTGATGAAGGCGTGGCTATGGAACGTGAGGCCATCCGAAGTCTGGTGAACGTAGAGTCCCAGGTAATCGGTGATGGCGATCTGCCAGGCGGACTCTTCGCGAACTTCGCGTTCGGCCGCGGCGATCAGGCGCTCGCCGCGCTCCAGATGACCGGCAGGCTGGTTGAACAGACTGAACGGCCCGCCGCGATCCTCTTCCACCATCAGGTAACGACCGGCCCGTTCCACGATCACGGCAACGGTCACGCGGGGTGTCCAGCGATTCATTTCTTCATTCTCCCAACTCGGTGCGCGGCCCTCGACACCGGGCCACGGGGTTCAGCCGATCATACCCGGTCTGGGGCAATTCGAAAGCCCGCGGTCGGAAGAAGGGCTGCGCCGCGAGGGCCGGAACGGGAACGGTATGGCGGTCATCGAGTGCGCCGTGGCTTCGATCGTGGGTTCCGGTCCTGTCGCGGTGAGCGCTTGCGGGGGGTGTTCACGGTCTCGCTGCGCCAGCCTCCGGGCTGCAGATCGCCCAGTCGCCATGGACCGATGGCGGCGCGAATCAGGCGTAGCGTCGGGTGGCCGACATGCGCCGTCATGCGACGTACCTGTCGATTGCGCCCTTCGCGCAGCTCGATTTCCAGCCAGGTCGTGGGGATGGACTCCCGATAGCGAACCGGCGGGACCCGTGGAGCGGGCTCTGGCCGGGTCAATCGTCGAACCCTGGTGGGCCGGGTCGGGCCGTCTTTCAGCGTGACGCCCTGTCGTAACGCCTCGAGCGCAGCGTCGTCAGGCGTTCCCTCGACCTGCACCCAGTACTGCTTCGGTAATTTGTGACGGGGGTCGCTGATATGGTGGATCAGGGCGCCATCGTCGGTCAGCAGCAGCAGGCCTTCGGAGTCGTAATCGAGGCGTCCGGCTGGATAGACGTCGGGAACCTGCAGATAGTCGGCCAGGGTGGATCGCCCTTGATCATCGGTAAACTGACAGAGCACATGATAGGGCTTGTGCAATAGATAGATTCGACTCATGCCGGGTCGCCAACGCTCCTCTTGAATAGCCGCGACGGTGATATCGCGGCCACGATGCCATGGCGGTAGCGGCCTGTCGCGACTATTTTCAGTGAAGGCTTGCATACGGGCTCTATCGGCCGCATCTTCAGGGAACCTCGGGCCTTCGATGGTATCCAATACCTGACCCAGTCCCAACTTGATGTACCCGACCCACTTGATGTACCCGAGCCGATGCATCCAGGGACTCATCCAGATCGTGCCAACAACCGTATGTCAGAGATCGTAGATAGAGTGTCGTTGTACCTTTCCAGGGAGCCGGCGCGCATGGGTATGACACGCCCTCCCGACCCTGATCACGAAGAGCAGGGCGATGTCGCCGAGCAGGTGTCCGACCCGCAACTGGCGCCGCCGCCGATGTACAAGGTCGTGCTGTACAACGATGACTACACGCCGATGGAGTTCGTCGTCGAGGTGCTGCAGCGGTTCTTCGCCATGGATAGCGAGAAGGCGGTTCAGATCATGCTGGCCGTCCATACCCAGGGAAAGGCGACCTGCGGCATCTTTACCCGCGATATCGCGGAGAGCAAATGCCATCAGGTCAATGAATATGCAAGAGAGTGCGAGCATCCTCTCATGTGTGACGTGGATGCCGCAGAGTAGGACGCGGACACACATCGTCGACGCTTTTGTCTTCGAAGACTTGCGAAACCGCTGTTTGTGCCCGATTGTGAAAGTGCCGACCGACGCCCTCAGTGGCTAAAAGGGGACTGCCATGTTGAGTAAAGAACTTGAACTCACCCTGAACACGGCCTTCACCGTGGCGCGCTCCAAGCGACACGAGTTTATGACCGTGGAGCACCTGCTGCTGGCGCTTCTCGATAATGCCTCGGCAGCCGATGTGCTGAATGCCTGTGGGGCGAATCTGGAAAAGCTTCGTGCCGATCTGCAGGATTTCATCAATTCCACGACGCCGCTGATTCCCGAAGAGCAGGACGATCGGGAAACGCAGCCGACGCTGGGCTTTCAGCGCGTGCTTCAGCGTGCCGTTTTCCACGTCCAGTCTTCCGGCAAGAGCGAGGTGACCGGCGCCAATGTGCTGGTGGCGATCTTCTCCGAGCAGGAGAGTCAGGCCGTCTATTTCCTCAAGCAGCAGAGCGTGGCCCGGGTCGATGCGGTGAACTACATCGCCCACGGCATTTCCAAGGTGGCCGGTCATGGCCAGGCCCAGCAGCCTTCCCAGGAGTCCGAGGAGGGCGAAGAGGCGGCCACCGAGAACGGCCAGAGCCCGCTGAGCAACTACGCCACCAACCTCAACGATCAGGCCCGTCTGGGCAAGATCGATCCGTTGATCGGACGTGACCACGAACTCGAGCGTGTGGTGCAGATCCTGGCACGCCGACGCAAGAACAACCCGCTGCTGGTGGGTGAAGCGGGTGTCGGCAAGACCGCCATCGCCGAGGGGCTGGCCAAGCGTATCGTCGAGGAGGACGTGCCGGACGTTATTGCGGATGCGGTGGTCTATTCGCTCGACATGGGCGCATTGCTGGCCGGCACCAAGTATCGGGGCGACTTCGAGAAGCGCCTGAAAGGGCTGTTGGCCGAGCTTCGCAAGCAGGACAACTCGATCCTGTTCATCGACGAGATCCATACGGTGATCGGCGCGGGCGCCGCTTCCGGCGGGGTCATGGATGCGTCCAACCTGCTCAAGCCGCTGCTCTCTTCCGGTGAGCTGCGCTGCATCGGTTCGACCACGTTCCAGGAATTCCGCGGCATCTTCGAGAAGGATCGGGCACTGGCGCGTCGTTTCCAGAAGGTAGACGTGCCGGAACCGACCGTCGAGGACACCATCCGCATCCTCAAGGGGCTGCGCGGCCGCTTCGAAGAACATCATCAGTTGAAGTACACCGACGGTGCGCTGGAAAGTGCCGCGCGGCTGGCTGACCGGTATATCAACGATCGTCATCTCCCCGACAAGGCGATCGACGTCATCGACGAAGCCGGCGCGCATCAGCGTCTGCTGCCGCCGGAGGCGCGGATTGCCACGATCGATGTCGATCAGGTCGAGGCCGTGGTGGCTTCCATCGCGCGGATTCCGCCCAAGAGCGTGTCCAGCTCGGATCGCAAGCTGCTCTCCAACCTGGAGCGCGATCTGAAGATGCTGGTCTTCGGCCAGGATGAGGCGATCACCAGCCTGTCCGCCGCGATCAAGCTGTCCCGTGCCGGACTCAAGTCGCCGGACAAACCGGTGGGCAGTTTCCTGTTCGCCGGGCCGACCGGCGTCGGCAAGACCGAAGTGGCACGGCAGCTGTCCCATCTGATGGGCATCGAGCTGGTTCGCTTCGACATGTCGGAGTACATGGAGCGTCACACGGTATCGCGCCTGATCGGCGCCCCGCCGGGATACGTGGGCTACGATCAGGGCGGTCTGTTGACCGAGGCGATCAACAAGCAGCCGCATTGCGTGCTGTTGCTCGACGAGATCGAGAAGGCGCACCCCGAGGTCTTCAATCTGCTGCTGCAGGTCATGGACCACGGTCGCCTGACCGACAACAACGGCCGCGAGGCGGACTTCCGCCATGTGATCATCATCATGACGTCCAACGCCGGAGCCGAGCAGATCTCGCGTCGTTCGATCGGGTTCCAGACGCAGGATCACTCTACCGATGGCATGGAAGTGATTCGCCGAACGTTTACGCCGGAGTTCCGTAACCGTCTCGATGGGATCATTCAGTTCCACGGCCTCGAGCCTTCCATCGTCCGCAACGTGGTCGACAAGTTCCTGGTCGAACTGCAGGCCCAACTGGACGAGAAGCGCGTGCAACTCGACGTCGACGAAGACGCTCGTGTCTGGCTTGCCCAGAAGGGTTACGATCCGGAGATGGGGGCGCGGCCGATGGCGCGCGTCATTCAGGAAAAGCTCAAGAAGCCATTGGCAGAGATGATCCTGTTCGGCGATCTGGCCGACAACGGCGGCATCGTGCACGTGCGGGTCGAAAACGACGAGCTGCAGCTGGAGACCGAGGCCGAAGTCGCCTGACGGCGCAACGTCTCGATCCCGCGGAAACGATAACGCCTCGCCATGGCAACATGGCGAGGCGTTTTTCGATTCGTGTCATCTCATCTCACCCGTCTGACGCAAGACTACGATGTCAGATGTTTTTTCAGGATGACGGGCAAGGCCGCCAAAGCAGGGCGGGAAGCGCGAGATGGGCTCGCGAATTAGCGCGAACGGTAGACGATGCGGCCTTTGGAGAGGTCGTAGGGAGTCAGCTCTACCTTGACCTTGTCACCGGTCAGGATGCGGATGTAGTTCTTGCGCATCTTGCCGGAAATGTGGGCGGTCACGACGTGGCCGTTTTCCAGTTCAACGCGGAACATGGTGTTGGGAAGCGTGTCGACGACCACGCCTTCCATTTCGATATGATCTTCTCGTGCCATATAGGCGATCCCTCTTGAACGTTGTGAGCATGGGCTTGGTATGAGGGCCTGGCATGGCGCCGCACGGTCGTCAATCGACGTGAGATAACGCGAATGGCAGTGTTGCCATCCACGTCGTCATCTATCAGCCGCGCTTGGGCCTCTGAAGTGCGCGATATTATGGGCCATCTCGTCAGGGAAGGCAAAAATCCCGCTTGAAATCGCGCTAAAAGGCCATTCGGGGAATGACGCTGTCGTTCGTCGACATGCAAAGTTGCCCGCGCCGGGTTCCCTGCGCTTCTAGGAAAATGCTGTTGCCGGGATCACGCGTTGCCAGCGGCCGCCGCTGAGATACTCGAGTGGCTGGTAATCCTGCTTGTAACGCATTTTCTGGCACGCCTGGATCCAGTAACCCAGGTAGACGTGGGGGAGGTGGCGCTTACGTGCCAGCTCGATCTGGCTGAGGATGGCAAAGCTGCCCAGCGAGCGCCGCTCGAAAAGCGGATCGGGATCGAAGAAGGTGTAGATCGCCGACAGGCCATGGCTGAGCATGTCCGTGGCAGCGACTGCCATAAGATGATCACCCAGTCGACATTCCAGCAGCTTGGCGAACGGATGGGTCTGGGCCAGAAACATCCGGTACTGCTCCCGGCTCGGCGGGAACATGTCGCCATCCGCATGCCGGGCGCGAATATAACGGGCGTAGAGAGCATAGTGCTGCTCGTCGAATTCGGCCGGTCGCAGTCTGAGTGTCAGATCCTGGTTGCGATTGATCAGCTTGCGCTGCGTCCGCGATGGGGTGAAGTCGTCGACCGGGATTCTGACCGAAGTGCACGCGCTGCAGCTCTCGCAGTGGGGGCGATAAAGGTTGCTGCCGCTGCGCCGAAAGCCCAGTAGCGTGAGCGCATCGTAAACCTCCGGGGCGACCGTCTCCTGAGGATCGAGAAATAGGGTCGTTGCCTCCCGCCCCTCCAGGTAGCTGCAGGGGTGGGGAACCGTCAGGAAAAAACGAAGATCGCGTGCCTGACGCTGCGGGTTGCTCGCATTGTCGCTGCTCACGTTGACTCCGTCGGCCAGAGGCTGGCCGGGTTGGGTGCGTTGACGTTCTTCTCAAGGTAGTCGAGGAATGTCTCCCGGGCGATGTCTCTGGCACCCATGCTGGCCAGATGGGGCGTATGCATCTGGCAGTCAATCAACGCGAAGTCGTGACGCTGAAGGTGTCGCGCCAAATGCACCAGCGCTACCTTCGAAGCATCGGCAACCTGGCTGAACATCGATTCGCCGAAAAAGACGCGCCCGATCGAAAGCCCGTACAACCCGCCGACCAGCGTCTGCGCCTGCCAGACTTCGACGCTGTGCGCATGCCCCAGGCGGTGAAGATCCACGTAGGCTTTCCGCATGGCGTCGTCGATCCAGGTTCCTTCGGCATCGGCGCGGGTTTCGGCGCAAGCGGCGATGACACGCGGGAAGGCACGGTCGAAGCTGACTTCGAAGCCTCCGTTGCGCAGTCGTTTGTCCAGACTTCGGCGGACGCGTATCTCCTCAGGGAACAGCACCATACGTGGATTTGGCGACCACCACAGAACTGGCTGGCCCTCGGCATACCAGGGGAAGATGCCCTGTCGATAGGCACACAACAGCCAGTCGGAGCTCAGCGCGCCTCCTGCGGCTAGCAGACCGTCGGGTTCATCGAGCGCCTGGGAGACTGGCGGGAAGGCGACGATATGTGGCGATAACCAGGGCAGCATGCGTTTGGCCGGACAAGAGAGCGGCCAACAGCATAGCAAACCTCGAAAGGTGTGATGCCTTTTGCATCTTTCGTCGCGAGTGTCATCAAGATTGTCTTCGCCGCCGCCGATAAGGGCCTTGATTCCTTCAATCTCGGAAACCACCATGGCTGCATTTCGACAGCGCCTTCGCCGTGCCGGCATCGGTACCAAACTGGCCCTTATCGTTGCCTTTCTTCAAGCCGCCGTGCTCATGGGGCTGGCCTTCGCCATGGCCCAGGCGAGTACGACGCAACTGCGCGAAGCCACGACGCATGAATTGAAAACCCAGCAGGATTCCATCGGCGGCATGTTGTCGCTTTTCAATTACAGCCTGCAGCAACAGGCAGATCGGTTCCTGAAGATTCTGTCGGATCAGTATTCGGGGCGCTTCGCATTGAGCCCTGACCAGCTCATCGAGGTCGCGGGGCGTCAGACGCCGACGCTCAAGGGTGGGCTCGAAGTTCTCAACGACAACACCTGGAAGCTCGATCGCTTCACCAATCAGACGGGTACGCCAGCGACGATCTTCGCGCGCGACGGGGACGATTTCGTGCGCATTTCCACGTCTCTCAAGAACGAGAACGGCGAGAGAGCGATGGGAACGTTGCTCAGTCGGGGCTCGAAGAGCTACGCCAGGCTGATGGAGAATCGACCTTACACGGGTCTTACCACGCTTTTCGGCACTCCCTATATCACCAAGTATCAGCCCATTCAGGATAAAGATGGCAAGGTCGTCGGTGCGATGTTCGTGGGCGTGGATGTCAGTGCCGAGATGGCTCAGGTCCAGGATCGCATTCGTAAAACGGGCATCGGTGATGCTGGCTACACCATGCTGATCTCGGCAGTCGGTGACCAGCAGGGAGAGGTCATCGCCGGTGGGCCCTACGAGGGGCAGAACGTATTGAATGGCGAGATGGGAGATCTTTTCGCACCGCTGTTCGAGGCGTCATCCGGCGAGGTCGAGTATACCGCCAGTAGTGGCGAAGGGCGGCTAGTGCTCTACTCGCGCTATCCCGAGTGGCAATGGGTCGTGGCCGGTTCGGTCTCGGTCGATGAAATGCAGGCAGGAGTGATGGCGGCGCGGGATCGCTTCCTGCTGATTTCGCTTGCGCTGGCCGCGGCGCTGAGTCTGGCGCTTTACTGGATCGTCAAGCGGCTGGTGACTCGGCCCATGAATCGTGCTGTCGGCCTGGCCCGGGCGCTGGCGGAGGGAGATCTGTCACAGCGTATCGAGACGCGACGGCATGATGAAATCGGACAACTGGTCGCTGCCATGAATGGCATCGGTGATGGACTCGAGCGCATCGTGGGGCAAGTACGTACTGCGGTTGCGCAGACCGAGAGCCATACCCGGGAGCTGACCTCCGGCAACACCGAGCTGGCATCGCGCACCGAATCCCAGGCGGCGAGCCTCGAGCAGACCGCCGCCAGTACCGAAGAGATCAACGCGACGGTTCGTCAGAATGCGCAACGGGCGCAGGAAGGCGATGAACAGGCACAGCGAACCGTGGCGGCAGCGGGTGAGGCGCAGAGCACCGTCGAGGCAACGGCAGAGGCAATGCAGCGCATCGTCGGCATGGCGACGCAGATATCCGAAGTGGTGGGCGTGATCGACGGCATCGCCTTCCAGACCAACCTGCTGGCGTTGAACGCCTCCGTCGAAGCCGCTCGGGCCGGCGAGCATGGCCGCGGTTTCGCCGTGGTGGCTCAGGAAGTCCGGAGTCTGGCGGAACGCTGCACGACCTCGGCGCAGGAGATCAAGGCGCTGATCGGCAAGACCGTCAGCGAGGTCGACAGTGGCAACCTGCGCGCCGCCGAGGCGGGGCAGCGGGTCACCGAGATCGTGTCCCAGGTCGAGCGCATCAGCACGTTGATTTCGGAGATCCGGCTGGCATCCGAAGAGCAATCCCACGGTATCGAACAGATCAATGTGGCGATTTCGCAGATCGACGAGACCACTCAGAGCAATGCCGCGCTGGTGCGCCAGTCCAGCGTATCGACCCGACAATTGAACGAGCAGAGTCGGCAGTTGGCAGAGACCGTTTCGCTGTTCCGGTTGCGTAGCACACCGCAGAGCCAGACAGAAACGCCTGCGGCTGTCTCGCGTTCGGCCGAGACAGGGCGGCGATTGACGGCCGACGAGCCTCTGCCGAGTTGATCTGGCGCCACGCAGATCATGAGTTTCATGACCTGCGTGCGCCCCCTGTGATGTCGGCGCGGCCCCCGGTATGATGGCGGGTTGAAGAGGTCGGGCCCATCAGCGGTTCGGCCGTTGATCGTCAATGCCGCGAGCGGAATGGAATGCCGCCAGCGGCGTGGCTGCCGATCGTGTTACGCCACGCCGGATCGGGCGCGAGGGGGTTGATCATTTGAGTGCCAAAAGTTCGGCCAAGAGTTCGGCCAAGAAAGGCCGTCGTCCACTAACGCAAGCGCAAGCCAAGGAGCAGGCCCGCCACGTGATCATGCGCCTACAGGGCGTGACTCGCGAAGGTGCCGTGATTCTGTTGCTTGCCATCTGCGTGTTCCTGCTGTTGGCGCTGTTCAGCTACACGCCGACGGACCCGGGCTGGTCCCATAGCGGGCCGGACCAGTCGGTTTCCAACTGGATGGGCAGGATCGGTGCCTGGCTATCCGATGTGCTCTATTCGCTGTTCGGCGCCAGTGCGCTGTGGTGGCCAGGCATGTTTGGCCTGGGCGCCTGGCGACTGATGCGTCAGACCCAGGTGCAGATCGCCTGGGACCCCATGGCGCTCGCCGTTCATACCGGCGGGCTCGTGCTGCTGTTGATGAGCACGACCACGCTGGGCGACCTGCATTTCTACAACGCTGCCAGCGATCTTCCCAACCAGGCGGGCGGCATTCTCGGCCGTGGTATCGCCGGTTCTCTCGGCTCGCTGGTCGGTGTGCGAGGCACCACGCTGATCGCCATCGCGGCATTCATGTGCGGCTTCACGCTGTTTTCCGGCATGTCCTGGTTGACGGTGATGGATGAGCTTGGTAGCTCGCTCAATCGGCTGTTCCATTGGACGAAAGCTCGCGCTGGCGAGCGTCGCGAGGCTCGGGAAACCCGTCGCCTCGACAAGGCCGAGGCACGCAGTGCGGCCGCCGATGACGCGGCAGCGGCGGACGATGCCCTGGACGAAGAAGACGCGCCGCGCCGGAGCGCGTGGTGGGCCAGGGTGCTGCCCTGGAACTGGCTGCCCTGGAACAGGGCGCCGGATCTGGAACAGTGGGAAGACGAAGACGCGTACGCCGATCGACCAGTCCGGCAGGAGCCTGCCTGGGAAAGCGCCGTTGGGGCGGCCACCGACGGAGGCGAGCGTCGCGACACCTCGATGTGGCGTCATGACGGTCGTACGGATATTCCGTGGGATGTTCCGGCGCGAACGCCGTCTGCCAAACGGCCTGAAGCTTCCTATACCGCTCGCCAGCAGCGTGACGAAGCCCGCGAACCCACGCTGGGGCGGCTACCGGGCGAGGAACCCGACGTACCGCAGCGAACGGCGCCTGCCCCTCGCCTTGGAGGCGAGGTCTCGGCACGGCAGCCATCTTTCGCCGAGCCAGGGCCGGGCAGAATATCGGCAACCGATGATTCGACGAGTGCCGTCGCTGCCTCGTCGGCGATCTCGGCCGCCGAGGCTCGGGACAAGCCGGATGCCGGGGAGGAATCCCGGCCGGAAAGCGCGCCGTTCCGTGCCGATGTCACCCGGCGACGCATTCCCGATGCCTTTCAAGCGCCAGCAGGCGAGCCTTCGCCCATGTCTCCGACTCTCCGGGACGACACCGACGAGCGCCAGCACGGTGAGGCGTACCGGCACGGCGAAGCGTTCCGGTACGGCGAAGAGCCCCAAATTGACGGCGAGAGCCGCCAGCCGCAGGAACCCGCGCAGAGCGAGCCTTCGCTCTCCGCAAGCGACGAGGACGCGCCGACCCAGCAGTGGGGAATTCGCGCGGAACGCCAGGAGCCGATGTCGAATTGGGGGTCCGTAACGGCCTCCCAGGCCGACGAACCGGCAATGGATACTGAAGCACCGGTCATCGACACCGAAAAATCGATAACCGATATCGAAGGATCGGCAATGGCGTCGGACGAGGCGTTCTCGTCCGAGCCGGCAGACGTTCAGCCGCGACACTCGGGCATCAATTGGCGGGAAGTCGAAGCGGACAGCGGCGAGATACCCTCGGAGCCGATGATCTCTTCATCGCCAACGCCATCACCATCATCAGTGCCAGCGCAGGAACCTAGCCGTTCAGTTGCCGAGCGAACACCGCAGCGTCAGGAACCGCGCTTCGATATCGAGGACGATCAGGTATCCGTGAGCGGCGGCGACAGGCGCGAGAGCAGAGGCGAGAGAGGCGAAAGCATGGCCGCCGGGCTCTCGGCGGCGCCGCAGCCTTCGCCAGCGCCGACGTCGACGCCCCCGAGCGAGGGGCGGCTGGCGACGGCGGCCCAAGCCAGGGCTGCCGCCGATGACCAGCCGACACTGTGGACCGTCGAGCACCTGCAGAGCCAGCGCCCGGTCATGGACGATCTGCCGGAGCCGAGCGGCGATCTGCCGTCGATCCGCCTGACCACGCCCGCCGATCCGGAGCAGCCCAACTATACGCCGGAGCAGCTGGCCGACATGGCCGATCTGCTCGAGATGCGGCTGCGCGAATACGGCGTCAAGGCGGAAGTGGTCGAGACCTGGCCGGGGCCGGTCATCACCCGCTTCGAGATCCGCCCGGCGGCCGGCGTGAAGGTTTCCAAGATCAGCAACCTGGCCAAGGATCTGGCACGCTCGCTGATGGTGAAGAGCGTGCGCGTGGTCGAGATCATTCCCGGCAAGCCGACGGTGGGGATCGAGATTCCCAACCCCAACCGGGCCATGATTCGCATTCGCCAGGTGCTGGATTCCGACGTCTACCAGAACGCCGAGTCGCCGGTCACGCTGGCGCTGGGGCAGGACATCGGCGGCAAGCCGGTAGTCGCCAACCTCAACAAGATGCCTCACCTGCTGGTCGCCGGCACCACCGGCTCCGGTAAATCGGTGGGGATCAATACCATGCTCGTGTCGATGTTGCTCAAGGCAACGCCGGACGAGGTGCGCATGATCATGGTCGATCCCAAGATGCTCGAGCTTTCCGTCTATGACGGTATTCCGCATCTGCTGGCGCCCGTCGTCACCGACATGAAGGAGGCAGCCAACGCCTTGCGCTGGTGCGTTGCCGAAATGGAGCGGCGCTACAAGCTGATGGCGGCCATGGGCGTGCGCAACATCGCCGGCTTCAATGCCAAGCTCGACGAAGCCGAAAGTCACGGCGCCCAGGTGCAGGACCCGCTGTGGGAGCCGCAGCCCTGGGAAATGCACGAGCAGCCGCCGGTGCTCGACAAGCTGCCGTACATCGTGGTGGTGATCGACGAATTCGCCGACATGTTCATGATCGTCGGCAAGAAGGTCGAAGAGTTGATCGCCCGCCTGGCCCAGAAGGCGCGTGCGGCCGGTATCCACCTGATCCTGGCTACACAGCGGCCTTCGGTCGACGTGGTGACCGGGCTGATCAAGGCCAATATCCCGACGCGCATGGCGTTCCAGGTGTCGTCCAAGATCGATTCGCGCACCATCCTCGATCAGGGCGGGGCCGAGAATCTGCTGGGCCACGGCGACATGCTCTACCTGCCGGCCGGTGCCGGCATGCCGCAGCGTGTGCATGGCGCCTTCGTCGATGACGACGAGGTGCATCGCATCGTCGAGGACTGGAAACGTCGTGGCGAGCCCGAGTACATCGAGGAGATCCTGTCCGGCGGTGTCTCCGCCGATGCCCTGGCCGGGCTCGAGGCCGATGGCGGCGGCGATGGCGAAGACGCCGAGCAGGATGCGCTCTACGACGAAGCCGTGCAGTTCGTCACCGAGACGCGCCGCGCCTCCATCTCCGCCGTCCAGCGTCGCTTCAAGATCGGCTACAACCGCGCTGCCCGACTGGTGGAAGCGATGGAGCAGGCCGGTGTCGTCTCCTCGATGGGCACCAATGGCTCGCGGGAGGTTCTCGCGCCACCGCCGGTCGGCCATTGATCGAGAGCTGACGGCCACGGGGTGAGGTAAACCCTGTGGCCGTTTTGCTGTCTCAGCAATGACCACAATGTTTTCACGTCATTACCACAATGATTCCACGCCATTGATCCACGATCGTCGATGAGAGTTCGACGATTCACGATAAGGAATGCCCATGCGCAAGATGAAGAGGTTGGCTTTCGCCGGATCGCTGTTGCTGGCGCCGGTGTTGATGACGCAGACCGCGCTGGCGGACCAGGCTTCCGCCGACCGCCTGACCCATCTGCTGGAGCCGCTGAAGACCTACTCCGCGGACTTCGAACAGCAGATCCTGGATGCCTCGGGTTCGAGCCTGCAGGACACCAGCGGGCACATGTGGTTGTCGCGTCCCGGGCATTTCCGCTGGGAAGTGAACGAGCCGTACCGCCAACTGGTGGTCTCCGACGGCAACGAAGTCTCGCTCTACGACCCGGATCTCGAGCAGGTCACCATTCAACCGCTGGACGATCGCGTCACGCATACGCCGGCGCTGCTGCTCTCCGGAAGCGCCTCGGAGCTCTCCGACAATTATGACGTGTCCCGTCAGCAGCAGGGCGCCAGCGAGACCTTTACCCTGGTCCCGCAGGCCAACGATACCCTGTTCGAACAGCTCAAGCTGACCTTCTACAGCGAGAAGCTCGATGCGTTGCAGATGACCGACAGCACCGGCCAGCGCACGGCCATCGACTTCGACAACGCGCAGACCAATATCGATATCGATCCCGCCCAGTTCCAGTTCCAGGCGCCCGAAGATGCCGACGTGATCCGCGAGCAGGCGCCCGCGACGCCCTGACCCTCTCGCTTTTCGGTCGACTCGCCCCCGTCGTGTCCGTCACGGCGGGGGCGGATGCGTTTCAGGAAGCAGGCTGTCGGGGGTAGGTTCGCCGGTCAGGACTCGTTGTCCGCCTGCCGATCCAGTTCGGCACGCCATGCCTGCATCTGCTGGAAGCGTTTCTCCTGGCCGTAGTCGCTGGGGTCGTAGAAACGCGCGCGGGGCAGGTTCGGCGGCCAGCAGTCATGTTCGGTGCCGGCGGGGTAACCATTGGGTTCGTTGTGGGCATATCGATAGCCGTCGCCGTAACCGAGCGACGACATCAGTTGGGTAGGCGCGTTGCGCAGGTAGACCGGCACTTCCAGGTCGGGATGCGCGGCGACGAACGCCTTGGCCTGGCTCCAGGCCTGGTCGATTCGATTGCTCTTGGGGGCGATCGCCAGGTGGATTGCGGCATGGGCGATGGCGCGCTGCCCTTCGTAGTCGCCCAGTCGCAGATAGGCGTCCCATGCCGCCATGACCAGCGGTAGCGCGCGGGGATCGGCGTTGCCCACATCTTCCGAAGCAATCGCGGCCAGGCGCCGGACGATGTCCAACGGATCGCCGCCGCCGCTGATGAACTGGGCGATGTACAGCAATGCCGAATCGGGGCGCGAAGAGCGCACCGACTTGTGAATGGCCGAGAGCAGGTCGTAGTAGTGCTCCCCCTGCTTGTCGAAGGCGGCGGCCTGGTGACCGATCACTTCGATCACGGCATCCCGATCGAGATGTTCGCCATGCTCGTCGGCCTTGGCGAAATCGCAGGCGGTTTCCAGCAGGCCCAGGGCGCGGCGGGCATCCCCGGACGCTGCGCGGGCGAGGATCGAGAGCGTCTCGTCGCTGGCGCGGATGTTGCGCGCACCCAGGCCCAGCGTCTCGTTGCCGAGCGCGCGCTTCAGGACCGTGATCAGCTCGCTCTCGTCGAGTGTCTTCAACACGTAGACCCGGGCGCGGGAGAGTAGTGCCGAATTGACCTCGAACGACGGATTCTCGGTAGTGGCGCCGATCAGCGTGAGCAGGCCGGATTCGACATGGGGCAGCAGGGCGTCCTGCTGGCTCTTGTTGAGACGGTGGATCTCGTCGAGAAAGAGCAGGGTCTGGCGTTCGCGCATCTGGCCTTCCCGCGCCCGCTCGACAGCTGCGCGGATGTCCTTGACGCCGGCCATGACGGCAGACAACTGCTCGAGCCGGGCGCCGGAGGCTTCCGCCAGAATTTCGGCCAGCGTCGTCTTGCCGACGCCCGGCGGCCCCCACAGGATCATCGAGCGCACGCTGGCGGTTTCCGCCATGCGCCGCAGCGGCTTGCCGGGCCCGACCAGGGCCTGCTGCCCGACGTAGTCCTCCAGCCGGCGCGGCCGCATGCGGTAGGCGAGAGGGGCGTTGTCGGTGCGGGAGGCACCTCGAGAGGTGTCTTCGGCAAAAAGGTCCATGGCATCTTCCAGGCTGGCTGACGGCAGCGAAACGGTACATTTCGCTACAGCGATTCAGACGTTAGGCGTAGAGCGTTTATCGTAAAAACCGCTAGGGTATGAAATTCTAGCGTGTCGTCGATTGCCGACCCAACCGATCCTTGGCAGGCACAGGCGGCACGCTGACACTTGGACATTGGCACTTGGTGGCGAAGTCCAGGACAGTATGCGTTCCAGCGCAACCATGGCAACAAGCACTACACTAGGCTGACAAGGCGGTGTTAACCGACATCGCGCTTCACGGACAGGAGACACACCATGCCCATGCTGACCCAATTGCGTCAGGACCATGCCAACATGGCGCGCCTGCTGCATGTGTTGCAACTCAAGCACAAGACGCTGGCTGACGGTGATCGCCCCGACTTTCGTCTGATTCGGGAAGTCGTGGATTATATCCTCGACTACATGAACGGCTTCACAATCCCGCTGGAGCGTATCTGCAGCGATCGACTGGTGGCCCGGGAATCCCGGATCAACGAACTGACCGAGCGCCTGGCCAGCGATTATCAGCACCTTCATCAGCAGTTGATGCGGCTCTCCCAGGACATCGACATGATTCTCATGGACGGGGTAATGCCGATGGACAAGTTCGCCGACGATCTCAAGGTCTATCTCGAAGCGCACCGGGCCTACCTGCGGGCCGAACGTGAAGAGCTGTTCCCGCTGATCCGGGAGCATTTCGACGAAGACGACCTGGCACGGCTCGCCGCCGAACTGCCTGCACAGGCCGGCGCCGAACTAGCGCGGTTGCAGGAAGCCTATCCGGAACTGTACACCGAATTTCGCGAGGCACCTTCGCCACTGTAGCCCCGGCGTGGCTCGATTTCGCCGATTCCCCGTCCTGCCTGCCCTGTCTTGCTCCCGACGACGATCGCCACTGCGCGATCGTCGTCGCTTGCGTAGAATGATCCCCTGAAAACGGTGGCAGGGGGCAGGATGGATCGGCTGCAAGCGATGCAGGTTTTCCGTGCGGTGATCGAGGCCGGCAGCTTCGCTGGCGGTGCCCGGCGCCTGGGTGTTTCCAATGCCATGGTCAGCAAGCAGGTCTCGCGGCTCGAGGAGGCCCTTGGTGTCCGCCTGCTGGTACGGACCACGCGCCGCCTGCAATTGACCGCGGAAGGAGAGCGCTACCTGACGACAGCGACCCGCCTGCTCGACGAGTTGCAGGAGCTGGAGGCGGGAATCGGGGAGCAGCGCGGCGAGGTGCGTGGCCGCCTGCGTCTTTCGGCGCCGGTGGACTTCGGCGCCCGCTCGCTGATGCCGGCGCTGCAGGCTTTCGAGGCGGCGCATCCTGCGGTGTCGCTGGATCTGGTGCTGGAAGACAGACGCGTCGACCCGCTGGCCGAGGATTTCGATCTGGTGGTGCGTATCGGCGAGCTGGAGGATTCCGGTCTGATCGCCCGTCCGCTGATGCGGATGCCGTTGCACCTCTACGCGTCGCCGGCCTATCTCCGCCGTCACGGGACACCGCAGCATCCCCGCGATCTCAAGAATCACCGGTGCCTGCACTACACCTTGTCGCGGCATGGGCTCTACTGGCCGTTCTGGGTCGATGGCGAGATCTATCGCTGGCGATTGCAGCCGGCGTTGTCCTGCAACAACGGGCGGGCGCTGGTGGAAGCCGCGGTGCTGGGCATGGGGCTGACATTGAAGCCGGCCTCCTTGGCGGCGTCGGAAGAGCGTACCGGCCAACTGGTTCGTGTGCTCGAGGCGTTCGAGATGCCGCCGCTCGATGTCCATCTGCTGTATGCCGAGCGCGACTACATGCCGGCCCGGTTGCGGGCCCTGATAGATGCCTTGCTCGACTACTTCGGAGACGATCGGCAACATGATTGATGCGCTGATTTTCGACTCGGGCGTCGGTGGCCTCTCGGTCAGCACCGACATTCGGCGGCGGATGCCGTGGCTTTCGCTGGGCTACGTCTGTGACAATGCCGCATTGCCTTACGGCACCAAGGATGACGCCTGGCTGGTGGCTCGAATCGTCGCCGTGTGCGAAAGCGCCTGCCGGCAAGCCCGCCCTCGCGCGCTGGTGATCGCGTGCAATACCGCCAGCACCTTGGCGCTGGAGGCGCTGAGAGCGCGGCTGTCGATACCGGTCATCGGTACGGTCCCGGCGATCAAGCCGGCGGCCGAGACGACGCGAAGCCGCACGATCGGTCTGCTCGCCACCCGCGCCACCGTCCGCCGCCCTTATCTGGATCGACTGATCGACGACCATGCGCGGGGCTGTCGTGTCATACGGGTGGCGGCGGACACGCTGGTCATCGAAGCCGAACATCTGCTCAAGGGGCAGGCGGTCGATCCAGCCAGGGTTCGCGAGGCCATCGCACCGCTCAGGGCGGTGGAGAATATCGACGTCGTCGTGCTGGGCTGTACCCATTTTCCCCTGCTGCGCGATTATCTCGAGCCCTTGCTGCCGTCGGGCGTTCGCTGGATCGATTCCGGGGCAGCCATCGCCAGGCGTCTCGAGTCCGTGCTCTCGGAGGCTCCGGCGCGAGCTGATCGATCGACGCCGGCCGCCGCTGTCGAGGCGGGAAGGGGCGCCACCCCTTCGCCGGATGCCAGCAGCTGGGCGACGGCCGCCTCGGCGCCGGGACTGGCATCGGCGCTGATGCGTTTCGGTCACGCGCCGCCCGCGATGCTCGAGATCGCCTCGCCAGCCGTTGCCGTTCACGTTTCATGAGTCATTGCGCTATTTCTGCCTGAGGATTTCTGGTTTGGTGATTTTCGATATCGACCCTTCCCGCTACGACGCTCAGCTCGAGGCCAAGCGCGAGCGCATCGAGCGCCAGTTCGCCCGCTTCTCGCCACCGCCGCTGGAGGTGTTCGCGTCGCCGCCGTCGCACTACCGCATGCGCGCCGAGTTCCGGGTCTGGCACGAGGGCGACGATCTCTACTACGCGATGTTCGAACCCGATCCGGAGGCGCCGCGTCATCGGGGCCGGGTCGCGCAGCGTGTCGTCCGGGTCGATCGCTTCCCGGTCGCCAGCGAGCGCATCAACGAACTGATGCCGCAGTTGCTGGACGCGATTCGCGACGAGCCATTGATGCGGCGCAAGCTGTTCCAGGTCGAGTTCCTCACCACTCTGAGCGGCGAGGCTCTGGTCACGATGATCTACCACAAGGCGCTGAACGATGACTGGGAGGCACGCGCTCGCGAGCTTCAGGCGCAGCTCGGCGTGTCGTTGATCGGGCGCTCCCGCAAGCAGCGGCTGGTGCTGGATCGCGACCACGTCTGGGAACGGCTCGAAGTGGACGGCCGGGAACTTCGCTATCAGCAGGTCGAGAACAGCTTCACCCAGCCCAATGCCCAAATCTGCCGCTCGATGCTGCACTGGGCGCGCGACGTGACGTCGGACAGCCAGGGGGATCTGGTCGAGCTCTACTGCGGCAACGGCAACTTCACGGTGGCGCTGGCGGAGAACTTCCGCCGCGTGGTGGCCACCGAAATTTCCCGGACATCGGTCGCCTCCGCGCAGGCCAATCTCGAAGCCAACGGCATCGACAACGTGCACGTGGCGCGGATGTCGGCCGAGGAGTTCGCTCAGGCGCTGACCGGGGAAAAGCAGGGCCGTCGCGTCGCCGCCATGCAGCTCGACGAGTGCGAGTTCTCCACCGTGCTGGTGGACCCGCCGCGGGCCGGGCTGGATGCCGAGAGTTGCACGCCGCTGATGCGCTATCCCCGCATCGTCTATATTTCGTGCAACCCCGACACCTTGGCCGTCAACCAGGAACAGCTGAGCCAGACCCATCGCGTGGTTCGCATGGCGCTGTTTGACCAATTCCCCTGGACGGACCACTGTGAGTGCGGGGTTCTGCTGGAGCGTCTGCCGGCAGCGTGATTCGAGCCACCGTTTGCCAGTGATCTGGCTGTAACGGCGAGCGTTGTCAACTGCCGGGGTGCGCATAGTAGTGCCGCCGATGATGCATAACCGACATGCGTCATGACGAAGCTTCACTTGTGTAGGGCGCCATGCGGCACTGGCGTAAGCTTCCAGTCTATTGAATGTGGCCGCCATGTTGACGGTCGATGCCAGCCGAGGTGATAGATGCAACACGTCGCGATCGAGGGAAAAACGGAATTCCTGGAACAGCTGCAGGAAAAGCTTTCCAAGCGTCTCCCCGAGGATAAGGTCAAGCGGATAACGGCGTTCGCCGAAGATCTCTACGCTACCGCGCCGTTCGAAGAGGCCGCGGATCGACAGCTGGACGATATCTATGGCGCGACATTGGCGGCATGGCATTTCATGCGCACCTTCGATCCCGACGAAGCCAAGGTGCGTGTTTTCAACCCCAACTTCGAAACCCACGGCTGGCAGTCTCCGCATACGGTGGTTGCCGTATTGCACGAGGACATGCCGTTTCTGGTCGATTCGGTCCGCATGGAGCTCAACCGCCGGGGGCTGACTCTGCACGCGATCCATAACGCCGTGCTGGCGGTCGAGCGCGATGCTCGCCACCATGCCACGCGAATTACCGGGACGCGCGCCCAGCAGGCGCCGGAAGCGCGCGAGTCGATCATTCTGATCGAGGTGGATCGTCATACCGATGGCGAGACGCTGTCCGACCTCGAGCAGGGGTTGCGCGACGTGCTGCTCGACGTGCGCACCGCCGTGGCCGATTTCGACCCGATGTGCGACAAGGTTCGCGACGTCATCGAGGCGCTGGAGAGCCAGCAGGCGGGCAGCGTCACGGCGGTGGATCGCAAAGAGACCGTGGCCTTTCTCAAGTGGCTGCTGGACGAGCATTTCACGTTTCTCGGCTACGCCGAAAGCCGCTTCGTCGGCAGCGGCAAGAACGTCCACAGCGAGCGGGTGGAAGGCAGTGCCCTCGGCGTGCTGAAGCTGGACCAGCCGCGCTACCAGGAGCCCGTGCGATTCGAGAAGGACGAAGAGTCGGCGCTGCTGCATTTTGCCAAGAGCGCCTACCATGCGCGCGTGCATCGCCCTACCTACCCCGATTACATCGCCATCACGCGCCACGACGGCAAGGGCAAGGCGATCGGTGAATGGCGCTTCTTTGGCCTGTTCACCTCGCTGGTCTACAACGAGTCGCCGCGAACCGTGCCGATCCTGCGGCGCAAGGTTCAGGCGGTGATCGACGCCGCCGGGGTCAATCCGAAAGGGCACAACGGCAAACTGCTGTTGCAGGTGCTGGAAGTACACCCGCGGGACGATCTCTTCCAGAGCTCCACCGAAGAACTCAGCCGGACCGCGTTCGGCATTCTCAATATCCGCGAGCGTCGCCGGGTGCGCCTGTTCATCCGCGAGGACCGCGCCGGGCAGTTCTACTCCTGCCTGGTGTTCGTGCCGCGGGACATCTTCTCGACGGATCTGCGCCTGCGCATCCAGAAGCTGCTGTGCGAGGAGCTCGACGCGACCTTCGCCGACTTCAACCCGTATCTGTCCGAGTCGATTCTGGCGCGTATCCAGTTCACGCTGCGCTTCAACGGCGACAAGCCGGTGAACTTCGACAGCCGCGCACTGGAGAAAAAGGTCATCAATCTGGCGCGCAACTGGCGCGAGGACCTGCATGCGGCGCTGATCGAAAGTTTCGGCGAGGAAGCGGGCAATCGTCGGGCACAGGCTTTTCGCGATGCCTTCCCCAGCAGCTACCGGGACGACTTCTCGGCGCGTACCGCCGCCAACGACATTCGCCATCTCGAAGCGCTCGATGACGGTGCCCCGATCGGTGTCAGTCTCTATCATCTGGCCGAGAGCGCGGCGGAGAGCGTCAATCTCAAGCTCTACCACCAGGATACGCCGGTTCCGCTCTCCGACATGCTGCCGGTGCTGGAAAATCTGGGCTTGCGTGTCATCAGCGAGCGGCCCTACCGCATCGCGAGCGGGCAGCAGACCTACTGGATCCATGATTTCACCTTCGAATATCACGGCCAGGGCGAAGTCGATCTCGGCAAGATGCGTGACAACTTCATCGATGCCTTCACCAAGATCTGGGTGGGCGATGCGGAGAACGACAGCTACAACCGCCTGATCATCGGTGCCGATCTGGATTGGCGTCAGGTGGCGGTCCTGCGGGCGTATGCGCGCTACATGAAGCAGTTGCGCATCGGGCTTTCCCAGGCTTACATCGCCAATACCCTGGCGGCCCATGCCGATATCACCCGGGGGCTCTCGCGGCTGTTCACGCTGCGTTTCTCGCCGGAGGGCGATAAGCGCGACGAGCAGTGCCAGCAATGCATCGACGAGCTCAATGCGATGCTCGATCAGGTCGCGAGTCTCAACGACGATCTGCTGCTGCGCCGCTATGTCGATCTGATCCAGGCGACCGTTCGCACCAACTATTTCCAGCCGCGCGAGGATGGCAGCGTCAAGGAGTACATCTCGTTCAAGCTGGAGCCCAGCAAGGTGCCGGGCATGCCCAAGCCGCGGCCGATGTTCGAGGTCTTCGTCTATTCGCCGCGGATGGAAGGCGTTCACCTGCGCGGCGGCAAGGTGGCCCGTGGCGGCCTGCGCTGGTCGGACCGCAACGAGGATTTCCGCACCGAGATCCTGGGCTTGATGAAGGCGCAGCAGGTCAAGAACTCGGTCATCGTCCCGGTCGGGGCCAAAGGCGGCTTCATCTGCAAGCGGATGCCGGAAAACGCCGATCGCGATGCGATCCAGGCCGAAGGGATCGAGTGCTACCGTACCCTGATCCGCGGCTTGCTGGACATCACCGACAATCTCGACGGCACCACCGTCGTGCCGCCGCGCTCGGTCGTGCGCCACGATCCGGACGATCCGTACCTGGTGGTCGCCGCCGACAAGGGCACGGCCACCTTCTCCGACTACGCCAACGCGATCTCGATCGAATACGACTTCTGGCTGCGGGATGCCTTCGCCTCCGGCGGTGCCCAGGGCTATGACCACAAGGGCATGGCGATCACCGCCCGTGGTGCCTGGGAATCGGTCAAGCGCCATTTCCGCGAGATGGGGCTGAATACCCAGAAGGACACGTTCAGCGTGCTGGGTATCGGCGACATGGCCGGCGATGTCTTCGGCAACGGTATGCTGCTCTCCGACAGGATCCTGCTGGTGGGCGCGTTCAACCACCGCCATATCTTCGTCGACCCCAGTCCCGATGCTGCCAAGTCCTTTGCCGAGCGCAAGCGTCTGTTCGCGCTGCCGCGTTCGAGCTGGTCGGACTACGACGAGAAACTGATCTCGGAGGGCGGCGGCGTGTTCTCCCGGGATGCCAAGTCGATACCCATATCCGCAGCGATGAAGAAGGTCTTCGGCATCAAGGCGGACAAGCTCTCGCCCAACGACCTGATCAACGCGATGCTCAAGTCGCAGGTCGATCTGATCTGGAACGGCGGCATCGGCACCTACGTCAAGGCCTCCAGCGAGAGCCACGCGGATGTCGGCGACAAGGCCAACGATGGCCTTCGCATCGACGGTCGCGAACTCAACTGCCGCGTGGTGGGCGAGGGCGGCAACCTGGGGCTCACCCAGCGGGGCCGAATGGAAGCCGCGGAGAAGGGCATCCGGGTCAATACCGATTTCATCGACAATGCCGGCGGGGTCAACTGCTCGGATCACGAGGTCAACATCAAGATCCTGCTGGACGGTATCGTTCAGCGTGGCGACATGACCGAGAAGCAGCGCAATCAGCTGCTGGTTGAAATGACCGAGGAGGTCGGCGAGCTGGTGGTGCGCGATAACTACCGCCAGACCCAGGCGCTGTCGCTCTCCGAGTTGCAGTCGAAGGAGGGGCTCGGCCCGTACCGCCGATTCATCAACGAGCTGGAAGCGGCCGGCAGCCTCGACCGCGAGCTCGAGTTCCTGCCCACCGACGAACAGCTGATCGAACGCAGCAATGCCGACGGCGGCCTGACGCTGCCGGAGCTGAGCGTGTTGATTTCCTACGCCAAGAGCACGCTCAAGAGCGATCTGATCGCGGCCGGTCTGCCGGCGGACGGGCAACTGCAGCAGCATGTGACCAAGGCGTTCCCGACGACGCTGGCCGAACGGTATCCGGACGATCTTCATGAGCACCGTCTCAAGCGGGAGATCGTGGCGACCCAGATCGCCAACGATCTGGTCGACCACATGGGCATCACTTTCGTGCGCCAGTTGCGCGATTCCACCGGTGCTTCGCGAGTCGAGATCGCCCAGGCGTACGTCATCGCCCGTGACAGCTTCGGTCTCAACCCGCTGTGGGAGCAGATCGAGGCACTGGATTATCATGTCGACAGCCAGACGCAGTACGCGATGATGCTGGATCTGATGCGGCTGTTGCGTCGTGCGACGCGCTGGTTCCTGCGTCATCGCGGGTCGCTCGGGGTCAAGGAGTGCGTCGAGCAGTACGCGCCGCAGCTGGCGCAGTTGAAGGAGGATATCGGCAACCGTCTCAGCGGCGACGAGCGCGAGGCCTGGAGCACGCGGCGCGATGAGCTGGTCAAGGCGAAGGTGCCGGAAGCGCTGGCATCGGTCGTTGCGGCGGCCTCGAGCCTCTACGCCGGGCTGGGCATCATCCAGGCGGCGCGAACCAGCGGTGACAAGATCCAGCGGGTCGCCGAGACCTACTATGCCATCGGTCAGCGTCTGGAACTGCCGCGGATGATGCAGCAGATCAATAGCCTGGAAGTCCGCGACAGCTGGCAGGCGCAGGCGCGGGAAACGTTCCGCGACGATCTCGACCGCCAGCAGCTGGCGCTGACGGTCAAGGTGCTGGGGATGACGGACGCCCCGCGCGAGATCGAGCCCAGAGTGGCGCATTGGCAGGAGCAGCACGCGCCGCTGTTCGAACGCTGGAATGCGCTGCTGGCGGAAATCGGAACGGGAACGCAGATCAGCTTTCCGCTGGTCGCCGTCGCGATCCGCGAACTGGTCGATCTTGCCGAGAGCGAAAGCGAGGGCTAAGGTGGCCTGCAGGCCGGGCGGCAGCCATGTCGCCCATGCCGGATGGAGGCGACCTGTCTGCCCGTAGCACCTTCGAGCGCAGATTCGCGTTCCATCGAGTCATGATTTATCTAGCTCGAGTCATGATTATCTAGCGCAAAGATGCTCTCCGGCAGCCTTTAAGGTGCGTCGGGGGGTGTCTCTGTTATGCTTGGCTCCGATTCGGTCGCAGAACGCAGAGAGGCCTCATGAAGTATCGCGTATTTTCCACCTTGTTCGTGGCATTGAGCCTAGCCGGTGCCAGTACTCAGGTCCTGGCACAGAGCGAGGCGCTGAAGGATGCCCAGGAAGCGGCCAGCAAGGTCGACCTGACCAAGTTCTTCAAGTCCAGTTCGGATGCACATAGCCGCAGCTTCTTCTTCGGCGGTCTCCATCAGCACCCGTTCACCGTCGACGAAGCGGGCCGTTACCAGTTCACCAGCTCGATCCTCCCGGGCGAGTCGGATGACTACAAGATTTCCGCCAAGCTGGTGGACAGCAACGGCAACGTGTTGGCCAGCGGTTCCGGACTGGGTAATACCGGTGGTCTCGAGATGACGGAAACGTTAGAGCCGGGCGATTACTCCCTGCAGGTCTCGGGCCAGAAGTTCGGCACCACCAAGACCGGTGGCAACAGCTTCAATATCGATGTCGCGCGACTCGATGCCAGCGGTAGGGTGGTGGCCAGCGACGCAGGTGGTATGGATGACGGCGGCGGCATCATGTTCGGCGGCCCTGGCGCCAGTGGCCGGACCACGGCCTTCGTCGACGAGAGCGACCAGGTGGCGACGTTGAGCGCACCGGGACGCAAATCCGCCGACGAACTCGCTGTGGCCGGCAATAAGAACGGGGCAGCCAGCGGGCCCGACTTTGGCACCGGCAATACCGGGGAAGCCTCGAGGCCGCCGGCCACTCGCAATGATAACGCCGGTGCGCCCGGCAACGGCGTGGCAATGGCGGCGGCTGCCGTCGACGACGCGACGTCCGATTCGCCGCGCGCAGGTCGCCCGCCGGAGCCGCAGATGCCGGACGCATTCGACGAGATCGTCGCCGATATCAAGGTGCTGCAGGAAGGCGAGGTGCTGAGTTTCGACGTCGCCGAAGCGGGCACGGTCTCGGTCACCAGCTCCACCTTCCCCGGCAACGAAGGCACGTATCGTCTGCAGGCGAAGGTCCTCGACGCCAACGGCAACACGGTCGCCAGCGACGAAGGTTCACTGGCGGTCGGCGATTTCGATATCGAAACCGTGCTGCAGCCCGGTCGTTACCGTGTCTGGGTCAAGGGGCAACGATTCGGTTCCGCCATGAACGCTGCCAACAACTACACGCTGCGGGTTCAGCAACTCGATACCCAGTAATCGTGTGGCACGGAATTGCCCGGCGTCTTGGCGCCGGGCTTTTCGTATCTGCTTGTGTGCATGACCGTTTTTCCCATTCTCTTTCTCGACGCGTCTAACCGCCTCGATGCTGCGAACTACCTCGGCGCTCGAAGCCGTCAAAGGTCGGGTTCGTCCCGAGAGGCGAAGTTGGGATATACTCGCCCGCCGCAAGCGCCCCCTATCGTTACCGACGAGACCTATCCATGTACGCCCTCGTTCGATCCCTGTTGTTCCGGCTGGAACCGGAAGCCGCCCACCGCCTGACATTGACCGCGCTGGACGTCGCACACCGCGCCCATCTTTCCGGCATGCTCGGCGATACTTACGTGGCTTCGGCATCCGTGGATCTCATGGGGCTGACCTTTCCCAATCGGGTCGGGCTGGCGGCGGGGCTCGACAAGAATGCCGATCATCTCGATGCCCTGGGGGCGCTCGGCTTCGGTTTCGTCGAGGTCGGCACGGTGACGCCCAAGCCGCAGCAGGGCAACCCCAAGCCGCGTCTGTTCCGGCTGACCGGGCCGCAGGCGATCATCAATCGGATGGGGTTCAACAACGCGGGGGTCGATCATCTGGTCGCCAACGTGCGCAAAAGCCGCTACAACGGTGTCATCGGCATCAATATCGGCAAGAACCTGACCACGCCGGTCGAGCGCGCGGTGGACGATTACGTCGCCTGTCTGCGCAAGGCGCACAGTGCCGCCCACTACATCACGGTGAACATTTCCTCGCCCAACACGCCGGGGCTGCGCAACCTTCAGTTTGGCGATCATCTCGATGGCCTTTTGAGTGCGCTGAAGGCCGAGGTGGTCAAGCTTGACGCCGAACACGGCCGTCGCGTGCCCTTGGCGGTCAAGATCGCGCCGGACATGACGCGCGAGGAGATTGCGCTGGTCGCGAACACGCTCCAGGCCAATGAGATCGATGGTGTCATCGCGACCAATACCACGGTGTCTCGGGAGCATGTGGCGGGAACGCCTCATGCGCATGAAGCGGGAGGGCTGTCGGGCGCGCCCCTGTTCGCGAGTTCGACCGCCGTGGTGAGGGAGTTGCGGCAACTGATGCCGACGATGCCGATCATTGGCGCGGGCGGTATCGATAGCGGCGTTCGGGCCAGCGAAAAATGCCAGGCTGGCGCCAATCTGGTACAGCTCTACACCGGCTTCATCTATCGCGGGCCGGAGCTGATCGGAGAGTGTGTACGTGCGACTCAGCTCAATAACGGTCAGGCACCCGATTAAGCTGGCGGACGTAGCACGGTGAATTTACCGGACAGCGTGAGGCGACAGAAAAGGGGCAACGTAATGGGTTGGGTGCGAAGCGGCCCAGGCGAGAAAGGTAGGAAATCTGGCGAAATGCACGTCATAAAAAGGCCCGCCAGTAGCGAGCCTTGAGTGTACTGAGGTAAGTGTCAACTACGTCATTACCGCCGGGTTCTTGTGAATGCCCGAAACGCCTGTCATTCCGGCCCATTGGTCTCCGCGACCTTCACGCCAACCGCTCATCCAGTTTTCGCGCAGATTCACATCCTGGCTCGGGCACTCGTCGCGTGAGCGACCGCCGACCCCCGCTTTGTAACCGTGGAGAAATGCCCGCTGGTTGCGATCACGTTTCTGTCGTTTCATCGTGTAGTAGCCTCTTGTCAGAACAAGTGCATCTCCTAGGGAAAACCACAGTCTGTCGAGCGACCTTGGGCCAACTCCGACCGACTGCCCGCGAAAACGTCCGGACAGGCAAAACCGCATGCGTTGTTTCGTAGCTACACCTCCTAGCTTTAGTCGAAATGAGAAACGATGTCGATAGTCGTTTCGTCATAAAGTCTCTTTTTCACTGCACTCACGGGAATATGACCGCTTCATAACGGTCGGATGATGCCGCCATGAAAGACGATAACTCACTGTTAAGCCTCTATATTACTTGCCCGTGGGGCATCGAGTCCCTGCTGGCCGAGGAGATCGCCGATCTCGGGGGCAAGGTACAAAAAACTACGGTCGCCGGCCTGCATGCGTCCGCCGACCGTCAAACGGCCTACCGCATCTGTCTCTGGTCTCGCCTGGCCAACCGGGTAATCCTGACCCTCGGCCGGGAAACCGGCTGCGAGGAGCCGGCGGTGATCGTTGCCGCGGTCAAGGCCTTGCCGTGGGGGGAGGTGCTGAAGCCCGGCCAGACGCTAGCGGTGGACTTCCATGGCCAATCCGCAGCCATTCGACATACGCGATTCGGCGCTCAGGTGGTCAAGGATGGCGTGGTCGATGCGCTGCGCGACGCCGGGTGGGAACGACCAGGCATCGATCCGCGCGAGGCCGATGTTCGGCTGTATGCCCACCTGCACAAGGGGCAACTGCTGGTGGGGGTCGACCTGGTGGGGGCGAGTCTGCACCAGCGCGGCTATCGTCGCGATACCGGCCACGCGCCGCTCAAGGAGAACCTGGCGGCGGCGCTGTTGGTGCGTGCGGGCTGGCCGGCGCGGGCCAAGCGCGGTGAACCGCTGGTCGACCCGATGTGTGGTGCCGGCACGTTGTTGATCGAGGCCGCACTGATGGCGGCGGACGTGGCGCCTCAGTTGACCCGTGAGCACTTTGCCTTCGAGGCGCTGGCCGACTTCGATGCCGAGGCCTGGCGAGAGTTGCGTCGCGAGGCGCAGGCACGAGCCGATCTCGGCCGACGCCGGGCCAGGTCGCGCCTGTTCGGTCTGGACCAGAGCCCGCAGGCGATCTCGGCGGCAAGAAGCAACGCCATGCGTGCCGGCATCCCTGCGCTGATTACGCTATCCGGCGGCTCGGTGAAAGCGCTCGACTGCCCGGCCGAGCTTCGCGAGCACGGTGCCGAAGGCAGCGGGATGGTGATCACCAATCCGCCTTATGGCGAGCGGCTGGGGGAACTGCCGGAACTGGTCGCGCTCTACAGCGATCTCGGCGAGCGCATGCGCCGGCAGTTCCCGGGCTGGCAGCTGGCGCTATTCACCGGCAACCCGGACCTGGGCCATCGTCTCGGGCTGCGGGCGCACAAGCAGTATGCGTTCAAGAACGGCCCGCTCGACTGCAAGCTGCTGTTGATCGATATCGCCAGCCGGACAGACTCGGAAGGTGACAGCGAGCCAACTCGATCGGCGCAGAAAGAGACGACGCTGAACGAAGGCGCGCAGATGTTTGCCAATCGTCTGCAGAAAAATCGCAAGCGTCTCGGCAAGTGGCTCAAGAAATCCGGAGAATCCTGCTACCGGCTATACGATGCCGACATGCCGGAGTACGCCCTGGCCATCGATGTCTACGGCCATCAGGTCCACGTGCAGGAGTACGCGGCGCCGAAATCGGTCGACCCGGGCAAGGCGCAGCGTCGGCTGATGGATGCGCTGAGCGCGATTCCCGTCGCGCTGGACGTGCGGCCGGAGCAGATCCACTACAAGCAGCGCGAGCGTCAGAGCGGCAAGTCGCAGTACCGCAAGCATGCCGACAGCGGCGACCGTTTCGTGGTCGAAGAGGGGAGCGCTAAACTGTGGGTCAATCTCAAGGACTATCTCGATACCGGGCTGTTTCTGGATCATCGCCCGGTAAGACGGCTGCTGGGTGAAATCGCCGGCGGCAAACGCTTTCTCAACCTGTTCTGCTATACCGCTACGGCCACGGTGCATGCCGCCCTGGGCGGGGCGAGCGACAGCGTCAGCGTGGATCTGTCGAATACCTACCTGGAGTGGGCGCGAGACAATTTCACGCTCAACAAGCTCGATCAGAGCCGGCACCGGGTCGTGCGCGACGACTGCCTGCGCTGGCTGGAAGCCGCGGGCAGCGAGTTCGATCTGATCTTCATGGATCCGCCGACGTTCTCGAATTCCAAGCGCATGGAGGGCACGCTGGATATCCAGCGCGACCACGCGCGGCTGATCGAGCTGGCGATGGCACGTCTGGCGCCGGCGGGGGAGTTGATCTTCTCGAACAACCAGCAGCGGTTCAGCCTGGACGCTGTGGTGGCGTCCACCTACCAGGTCGAGGAGATCACCGCCCAGACCTACGATCCGGACTTCACCCGGCGCGCCAACCTGCATCACTGTTTCCGCATCCGGCACGCGAGCTAGCCGCTCGGGAACGGCCGGCTCGTACCTGACTCAGCGAGCGGGCAGCTTCGGACAGGGCCTAGTCCAGCAGCGACAGCTGGGCTACGGCCTGGCGCCCCTCGGGGCTGTCGTCGTCGGCCTCGAGCACCTTGCGGTAGCCGCGGGCCGTCTGGATGTGGGAGAGGTCATCGATCCACATCATGGCCTGATCGTAGCTGTCGGCGACGGCATGTTTCAGGCCGCCGTACTGGGTGCCGATCTGGCCCCAGGCACGGCTGTAGATCCAGTCGCCAAACATGTCCTGGTGCAGATGGACCAGAACATAGTCATGTTCACTTTCCCAACGGACGATCACGGGGACTCCTGCTGCTTAGTGCTCATCGCTTGTTCATCGCGAATGGCCGGCCTAATATGGCTGCGCCGAGCATCGCGGTTCTTCAACTCCGCGGCAAACCCGGCGTCAGGCGCCATTGTAAAGCAAGCCCCGCAGAAATCGACGCCGGTTTTGACGTGCCACGCTCGAAGCCGACGCATCGCCGGGCCCGGCCTGGCGCCGGGATGAACGAGACAAGAGGATAGTCATGCGCATCCTGGTGGATGAGAACATTCCGCTGGCGGAAGAATTCTTTGGTGAACTGGGGGAAGTCACTCGCCAGTCCGGCCGCGAGATGACGGCGGCCAGCCTGCGGGGCCACGACATTCTGGTCGTCCGCTCGATCACCAAGGTGAATGCGGCGCTGCTGGAAGGCGCCGACAAGCTGAGATTCGTCGGCACCTGCACCATCGGCACCGACCATATCGATACGGATCTTTTGACCGAGCGCGGGATCGGCTTTGCCAGCGCCCCCGGCAGCAACGCCGAATCCGTGGTCGACTACGTGCTTTCCAGCCTGCTACTGCTCTCCGAGGAGGAGGGCTTTTCGCTCTCCGGCAAGACGGTGGGTATCGTCGGTGCCGGCAACGTCGGCGGGCGGCTGGCGACCCGGCTCGATAACCTGGACGTCGAATGTCTGATCTGCGATCCGCCGCGCGCCGAGGCCGAGAATCGGGACGATTTCCTGGACCTGGATGCGCTGATCGAGCGGGCCGACATCATCTGTCTGCACACGCCGCTGGTGGCCGAAGGCGAACATGCCACACACCATCTCCTGAACCGCGAGCGCATCGAGGCCCTCAAGCCGGGCACGGTGCTGATCAACGCCGGACGCGGCGACTGCCTCGATGGCAACGCCCTGCGTGAACGGCTCGAGCGACAGGCCAATCTGCGCACGGTGCTCGATGTCTGGGAGCACGAGCCGGGAATCGACGAGGCGCTGTTCGAGCTGGTCGACATCGGCACGCCGCACATCGCGGGCTACAGTGTCGACGGCAAGATGCTGGGCACGGAAATGATCTATCAGGCGGCCATGCGGCACTTCGGCTTGCCGGCGCGCAAGAAGCTCGGCCAGCTCAAGCCCGACCCGTGGTTGCGCAAGATCGTCCTGCACAGCTGGACACCGCCGCTGGAGGCGCTGTCGCTATGTGCCCGGGCCTGTTATGACGTGCGCCGGGACATGCTGGCGTTCGATCGCTATCGCCGTCGCCTGGGCATGGCGGCAGGGTTCGATGCCTACCGCCGCGAATATCCGCCCCGGCGTGAATTCCAGACGCTGCGGGTCGAGCTGAAGAAGAACAAGGGCGGCCTTCGTGACGCTCTGGAAGGGTTCGGCTTCAGCGTCAAGCTCGGCAAATAGCCGAGCCGAAACGAGAGCGCCGCTCTTGCCAGCGTCTTGCCGGGCTAGGCGCTCTCGGCTTCTTCCCTGTCGGCATCCTCGCGCTTGACCACGCGATGACCATCTTCGCTGGTACCCAGCTTCCAGTAGCTCGAAATATACATCTCCCGCTTGCCCACGCCGCGTTCATCGATCAGATAGCGGCGCAGCTTGCGCATGGCGGAAAACTCGCAGGCAACCCAGATCCCCGGGGTGCCCGGGCGCCAGTCGAATTCGCGCAGGGCGTCGACCAGGCGATCGCTGTCACTGCCGGGATGTGGGTTGATCAGCCAGTCGATCTGCACGCCGTCGGGCAGGTCCAGTTCCTGGATATCCGCTTCGCTGGTCACTTCGATGATGGCACGGCCTTGGGCGCTCGGCGGAAGTCTTCCCAGATTGGCGCCGATCGCCGGCAGCGACGTCATGTCGCCAACCAGTAGATACCAGTCGGCGTTTTCCGGCAGGCGTTTGACCGGTCCCGGGCCGCCGATCAGGATCGTGTCGCCAGGCGTTGCCGCTGCCGCCCAGGTCGCGGCAGGGCCGCCGTCTTCATGCAGCACGATATCCACATCGATTTCGCCGTCGCGCTGGTGACGCACGGTGTAGGTTCGCATCACGCTTGACGGGGTTTCCGGTATCGACTCATGGCCGGTGGGGATGACCAGCTTGATGTAGGCGCTTTCCTGGTCGGCAGGAAAGGCTGCCATGCCTTCACCGCCGAAGGTCAGGCGCAGCATGTGGGGCGTGACCAGTTGGCGGTTCAGCACGGTATAAGATCTGGGGGCGGGTTTGGGCATCGGGACTCCGGTCAATTCAGGTTGGAAATCATCAGCCGCGACAGCCGCAGGAATGCCTCGAGATCGGCCGGTGCCATCCCGCTCGACAACCGCGCATGCACCTGGCGCTCGCAGGTATCGACTCGTGCCAATACGGCTTGGCCATGGGCGGTCAGCGACAGCATCTGGCTGCGCCGGTCATCCGGATGTGGCGTCCTGACAATGATGTCGGCATCGAGCAGGTCGCGAAGCAGCCGGGTAATCTGGGCCTTGTCACGCTGGGTGTGATGCGCGATGTGCTGGGCAGTGCAGGGTGCCTGGCGACGAATGGCCTTGAGCGTCCGGATGTGGGATACGGTGAGTGGCAGCTCGGCCTCGGCATAGGCCTGGCGCAAGGCTCGCTTGTAGGCATGCATGAGCTGATGCAGGGATTCACCCACTGTCGTACCGGACATGTCGCGCCTTATCGGTTGATAATATCAACCAATTAAGCGCTCGCCGAAGCCAAGTGTCAACCATTCTCATTATCGATTGGCGCGGATGCCAAACGATCGAGTGAGTTCGTGATGGCTGAAACGCAACGCCCCGCACGAGGCGGGGCGTTGCGTGAGCCAATGGGGCGGCCGGTAAGTGAACCGGCTTCGATCACGGCTCACCCCCGGTAGGCGGATTCCTTCAACGCACGGATACGGTCGTCCAGCGGCGGGTGGCTGGCGAACAGCTTCTCCATGATCTTGCGTGTCTGCCCGGTGGTGATGGCGAATGCCGTCAGCGAGTCCGGCATCTGGTCCGGCTGGTTGGTTTCGGCTTTCAGACGGGCCAATGCGTTGATCATGGCGCCGCTTCCGGCATATTTGGCGCCAGCGGCGTCGGCACGATATTCACGGAAGCGCGAGAACCAGGCGACGATGATCGACGCCACCAGCCCGAACACGATCTCGGCGACGATCACCACCACGAAGTAGCCCATGAAGCCCAGGCCGCCCTCGTTGTCACGGCTACGCAGGAAGCTGTCGACGACCTGGGCAACCACGCGCGCGAAGAACATCACGAAGGTGTTCAGCACGCCCTGGATCAGCGCCAGCGTGACCATGTCGCCATTGGCGACGTGACCGATCTCGTGCGCCAGAACGGCGCGAATTTCCTCGGGGCGCATGCGCTCCAGCAGGCCCTGGGATACCGCCACCAGCGCATCGTTCTTGTTCCAGCCGGTGGCGAAGGCATTGGATTGCTGAGCGGGAAAGATCGCGACTTCCGGCATCTGAATATTGGCCTGCTGGGCCAGTTCGCGAACCGTATCGAGCAACCACTGCTCGGTCGAGTTGCTCGGCTGCTCGATCACCCTGGCCCTGGTGCTCATCTTCGCCATCCATTTGGAGATGAACAGCGATACCAGCGAGCCGGCCATGCCGAACACGAAACAGAAGATCAGCAGGCTGTTCATGTTCAGCCCGTTGGCATTGAGATAGGGCTCGACGCCCAGTAATCGCAACGTGACGCTGGCGACGAGCACCACCGCCAGGTTGGTTGCCAGAAACAGGATGATTCGCATCATCGGTCTTTACCCTCAGTCGTGGAAAGCGCTACCACCGCCTTGCGCGATGGCTTTAGTTAGCCTGTTATGCGTTATCGTCGGATAATCAGGCGGTTATGAACCGTTAGATACGATTTTCGCGAATAGGTTTCAAGAGAGAGGGGGCGGCCGCGCAGCGATGCGCGGCCCCTGAATTATTGGCGGTAGCGCGACAGGAAGCGGGCGAAGCGGTCGATGGCGTCGCTCAACTGATCTGCCCACGGCAGGGTCACGATGCGGACATGATCCGGCGTTGGCCAGTTGAAGGCCGTACCCTGCACCAGCAGGATGCGCTCCTGCAGCAGCAGGTCGAGCACCATCTGGGCGTCGTCGTGAATCGGGTAGATCTCCGGGTCGAGCCGCGGGAAGGCGTAGAGCGCGCCCTTGGGCTTGACACAGGAGACACCAGGAATGGCATTGAGCTTCTCGTAAACGACATCGCGCTGGGCCAGCAGGCGCCCGCCGGGCAGGATCAGGTCGTTGATCGACTGATAGCCGCCAAGCCCGGTCTGGATCGCGTGCTGCGCCGGCACGTTCGCGCACAGGCGCATCGAGGCCAGCATGTTCAGCCCCTGAATGAAGTCCTCGGCATTCTGCTTGCCCTGGCCGCCGGACAGAATCATCCAGCCCGAGCGGAAACCGGCACAGCGGTAGCTCTTGGAAAGGCCGTTCATGGTCACGACCAGTTGATCGTCTTCGGCCAGGGCTCCGGTGGAAACGTGCTCGGTGCCATCGTAGAGGATCTTGTCGTAGATCTCGTCGGAGAACACCACCAGGCCATGCTGGCGGGCGATCGTCAGGATCTCCTTGACCACGGTCGGCGGATAGACGGCGCCGGTGGGGTTGTTGGGGTTGATCAGCACGATCGCACGGGTACGCGCGGTGATCTTGTCGCGAATATCCGCGATATTTGGCGACCAGTCGGCAGCCTCGTCGCACAGGTAATGAACCGGGTGACCGCCGGACAGATTGGCGGCAGCCGTCCACAGCGGATAGTCGGGGGCGGGAATCAGCACCTCGTCGCCATCGTTCAGCAGAGCCTGCATCGCCATCACGATCAGCTCGGAAACCCCGTTGCCGATGAACACGTCCTCGACACCGACGCCGGCAATCCCCTTGCGCTGGCATTCCTGCATGATCGCCTTGCGCGCCGAGTAAAGCCCCTTGGAGTCGCAGTAACCCTGTGCCGTCGGCAGGTTGCGCATCACGTCCTGAAGAATCTCTTCAGGCGCTTCGAAACCGAAGGGCGCCGGGTTGCCGATGTTCAGTTTGAGAATGCGATGACCTTCGTCCTCGAGCCGTTTGGCATGATCGAGAACGGGCCCGCGAATGTCGTAGCAGACATTGTCGAGCTTGTGCGATTTCCGAATGGGGCTGTTCATGGGGCTTCCGTATGCTGCACAGCCTAAAAAGTCAGGCGGGTGGATAAGGTTAGAGGGTCAGGGAAGTACTGGATGAAGCCTCATGGCCGATGTGAAGGCATTCAGGCAGTACTTCTCGGCGGGCTGCGTCGCCGATGTTCCAGCATAACGCCGCGCGGGCGCGGCGCAAGGGGCAGAAGTGGCAGGATTTCACCCTTTGCAGGGTGGGGATCAGCCTTCGGACTCGTCGAGAGTTTCCTCGATGGGCTCGGGAATGTCTTCGGGCAGTTCCAGGGTGAGCCTGCCCAGCTTTCCGTCGCGCAGCTCGTGCAGCAGCACTTCCGCACCGCGATGCAGGTTGATCACGCCGCCGGCCTTCAGTCCGCCGCGCTTGCGGGCGATCTCGTTCATGATCGCGTGGCCGTCGAAGCCGGCCCTGGCCTGAAGATCGACCAGCCTGGGGCCGTCGGCGTCCACGGCGTCGGCGTTGGTTGGTGGTACGTAAATGGGAAGTTCGCTGAGCTTGTAGCGTTCGCGCAGGCTTTCGGGATAGCGCTTGGCCAGCTCGGCGGCGCAGACGATGGCGACATCGACGTACTCGATCGCGGTGTCTCGAATCGCGCCGCTGGCGGCGAGTCGATAGGCGCTGGCCTGGTTCTCGATCTTGGGCCACAGCACGCCTGGCGTGTCGATCAGCGAGACGCGGCCGTCGATTCGAATCTTCTGCTGGCGCTTGGTGACTGCCGGCTCGTTGCCGGTCTTGGCGATCTTGCGACCGGCCAGCCCGTTGATCAGGGTCGATTTTCCGACGTTGGGTATGCCCATCACCATCACGCGGACATCGCGGTCGACGCGCACCTGGCCTGCCAGTTCATGGCAAAGCGCCGGGATCTGCTTGAGCTCGCGAGCCTGGGTGGTGGTGACGGCAATGGCGCGGCTGTCCGGCTGCGCGTCGAAGAACGCGATCCATTGTTTCGTGGCTTCGGGATCTGCCAGATCGGCGCGGGAAAGAATCTTGAGGACCGGCTTGTGCTCGGTGAGCTCGGCCAGCATCGGGTTGCCGCTGGAGTAGGGCAGGCGGGCGTCGAGCACTTCGATCACCACGTCGATTTCCGGCAGCGCCTCGGTGATCTGGCGCCGCGCCTTGTTCATGTGTCCGGGATACCAGCCGAGCATACCTGTCTCCTGCCTACTTTTATGCCTGCAATGACTGCGTCGTGCCTGTCGGGCGAGCCCAACGAAAAGCGGGCAGCCATTCNNGAATGGCTGCCCGCTCGGCGTGGACCGACGGCGCGGATTATTCGCCGGCGTGGAACGTGATCGCCACGGAATTGATGCAGTACCGCTGGCCGGTGGTTTCCGCCGGGCCATCCGGGAAAACGTGGCCAAGATGCGCATCACAGCGCCGGCAGGTCACCTCGATCCGGCGCATGCCATGGCTGTCGTCCTGATGCTCCTCGACTGCTGCCGCTGCCAAGGGGCGGTCGAAGCTCGGCCAACCGCAGTGTGCTTCGAACTTGTGCTCGTTCTCGAACAGCGGGGCGCCGCAGCAGATGCAATGATAGATGCCCTGGACCGGCTCGACCTGATAGTCGCCGGTGAAAGGCCGCTCGGTGCCTTTTTCGCGGGTGACGTGGTACTGCTCGGGAGTCAGCTGCTCGCGCCACTCGGCTTCTGTCTTCTGTACCTTGCTCATGTTCGCTCTCCTCATCGCTTTGGCACTATTCGCTTCGGCTGCTTGCCCTGCATTACAGGCCATTTGTCGGCCGCTGACCAGCCTTGATTGGGTTGTGGCGAAAATCGGTGAAATCAATCGCTTGACACCTCAAAACCGGCTCAGTAACATACGCGCCACTTCGACGGAGCCGAGACATTACGTCCCATTCGTCTAGTGGTCCAGGACACCGCCCTTTCACGGCGGTAACAGGGGTTCGAACCCCCTATGGGACGCCACTCGGTTCAGGCGAAGTACGGTGCGGGAATAGCTCAGTGGTAGAGCATCGCCTTGCCAAGGCGAGGGTCGGGAGTTCGAATCTCCTTTCCCGCTCCAATTTTTTGGTAGCGCAAGATAGGCAGTTTGGGTCGTGAGCTGGAACGCCAGCCCGGTCGATCTCCTTTTCCGCTCCAAATTTGAAGTACCGGAACGGTCTAGGCCGCTCCAATATGCGTCCCATTCGTCTAGTGGTCTAGGACACCGCCCTTTCACGGCGGTAACAGGGGTTCGAACCCCCTATGGGACGCCACTTCATGATCGTCAGATCATGGCGTCGTCACCGGGAGGTGTCGGCAGCGATAAGCGGGAATAGCTCAGTGGTAGAGCATCGCCTTGCCAAGGCGAGGGTCGGGAGTTCGAATCTCCTTTCCCGCTCCATATCGCAAGCGTAGGAACGGTAGGCGAGGGTCGTGAGCTGGAACGCCAGCCCGACGGATGGGCCGCCCCATCAATCTCCTTTCCGCTCCATATCGCATCTCTTCTTTTGCGTCCCATTCGTCTAGTGGTCCAGGACACCGCCCTTTCACGGCGGTAACAGGGGTTCGAACCCCCTATGGGACGCCACTTCATGATCGCCAGGTCATGACGTCGCCGCCGAAGGTGTCGACATCGATAAGCGGGAATAGCTCAGTGGTAGAGCATCGCCTTGCCAAGGCGAGGGTCGGGAGTTCGAATCTCCTTTCCCGCTCCAGTTTCTGTGATATCTGAAGCGTGATCGAGGGTCGTGAGCCGGAACGCCGGTCCGATCGATCTCCTTTCCCGCTCCATATCGCAAGCGTAGGAACGGTAGGCGAGGGTCGTGAGCTGGAACGCCAGCCCGGTCAATCTCCTTTCCCGCTCCATATCGCATCTCTTCTTTTGCGTCCCATTCGTCTAGTGGTCCAGGACACCGCCCTTTCACGGCGGTAACAGGGGTTCGAACCCCCTATGGGACGCCACTCTCTTCGGTTTCTCTCGGATCAGGCTGGCGGCTGTATGGCGCAATCGGTATTTCCGGCGCTGTCATAACGAACCATCCATTCGTCTGCTAAAGATTGAACCCGGCGGGATTGCCCCCATATTGGCTGGCACCTTGTATCGCTTGATCTTGCGAACCTTGATTTCATAAACATGGCAGGAAACCCTGATGGCAGAACCGGCACTGTCCATCCGCGGGCTGACCAAAGTCTACGGTAATGGTTTTGAGGCCCTGAAAGGCATCGATCTCGATGTCGCTCAGGGCGATTTTTTTGCGTTGCTTGGCCCCAACGGGGCAGGCAAATCCACCACGCTCGGCATCGTCTGCTCGCTCGTTCAGAAAACGGCGGGGCAGGTGAAGATCCTCGGCATCGATATCGACCAGGACTTTGCCAAGGCCAAGTATGCTCTCGGCGTCGTGCCGCAGGAGTTCAACTTCAGCCAGTTCGAGAAGGTCGGGGACATCATCCTCACCCAGGCCGGCTACTATGGCATGCCGATGAAGGAAGCCAAGCCGCGCTGCGAACGCCTGCTCAAGGATCTTGGCTTGTGGGACAAGCGCAACGGCGCCGCCCGCATGCTCTCCGGCGGCATGAAGCGCCGACTGATGATCGCCCGCGCCCTGATCCATCGCCCCCGTCTGCTGATTCTCGACGAGCCCACCGCTGGCGTGGATATCGAACTGCGCCGCAGCATGTGGGAGTACATGCGACGGATCAACGAGGAAGAGGGCACCTCGATCATCCTGACGACGCACTATCTCGAAGAAGCCGAGAGCCTGTGTCGCAACATCGCGATCATCAACCGCGGCGAGATCATCAAGAACACCTCGATGCGCGGACTGCTGACCGAGCTGGATACCGAGACCTTCCTGATGGATCTCGCCGAGCCGCTGGAAACGACGCCGCTGATCAAGGGCTTCGAGATCGAGCGTGTCGACTCGCACCAGCTGGCGCTATCGGTACGGAAGGGCACCGATCTCAACGACGCCTTTCAGCAACTGACGGAGCAGGGCGTACGCGTTCTCTCGATGCGTAACCGCGCCAATCGGCTGGAAGAACTGTTCGTGTCGATGACCTCGCAACCGGAGGCCGCGACCGGTATCGACACTCAATCCGAAACATCCTCACAGGCCAAGGAGACGGCGTCTTGAATACCCGGCAGCTGCTGATTTCTCTCTGGACCATGGTGGTCAAGGAAGTACGCCGTTTCCTGCGGATCTGGCCGCAGACGCTGGTGCCGCCCTCCATCACCATGACGATGTACTTCATCATCTTCGGCAACCTGATCGGCTCCCGTGTCGGCGAGATGCACGGCATCTCGTATATGTCCTACATCGTGCCCGGACTGATCATGATGTCCGTGATCACCAACAGCTACTCCAACGTGGCCTCGTCGTTCTTCTCCAACAAGTTCCAGCGCAGCGTGGAAGAGATGATGGTCTCGCCGATGCCCAACTGGGTCATCCTGGCCGGGTTCGTCATTGGCGGGGCGGCGCGCGGGCTGGGCGTGGGGCTGATCGTGACGGTGGTGTCGCTGTTCTTTACCCATCTCGACCTTCACCATCCGCTGCTGACCCTGATGGTGGTGATCATGACTGCCTTGCTGTTCTCGATCGGCGGTTTCGTCAACGCCCTGCTGGCGAAGAAGTTCGACGACATTTCGATCATCCCGATCTTCGTGCTGACACCGCTGACCTATCTGGGCGGCGTGTTCTACTCGATCGACCTGCTGCCGGAATTCTGGCAGAACGTGACGATGATCAACCCGATCCTCTACATGGTGAACGCCTTCCGCTATGGCATTCTCGGCATCTCCGACATTCCCGTCGGCGGCGCGCTGATAGCCATCGCCGTCTTCATCGTCGCGTTCTGGTTCCTGGCGTTGTGGATGCTCAATCGCGGCAAGGGGATTCGCTCATGAATCAGGATCGCCCTCAGACCCTGATCGACGCGCCGCTCGGCGAGGTCTCCAGCTATCCCGAGCGCTACGACGCCTCGCTGCTGTTCCCCATCGAGCGCGCGGCCAACCGTGCGCCGCTGGGCATCGAGGCATCGTCGCTGCCTTTCGTGGGCGGCGACGAATGGTGGGCGTTCGAGCTCTCCTGGCTCGATCTGCGCGGCAAGCCGGTCGTGGCCGTCGCACGCTTCCGGTTGCCGGCAGACTCGCCACGGCTGATCGAATCCAAGTCCTGGAAGCTCTACCTCAACAGCTTCAACCAGACGACGTTTGCCGGCCGCGAGGCAGTGATCGACTTCCTGGTGCGGGACCTGAGCGCGGCCGCCGGTGCGCCGGTCACCGTGGAGCTGTTTGGTGTCGATGACGCCGCGCTGGCCCCCCGTGCCATGCCGGGGAAGTGCATCGACGAGATCGAAGTCGATATCGACCGCTACACGCCGTCACCGGAGTTGCTCATCTGTGACGAGGGCGATGTCGTCGAGGAGACGCTGCATTCGCACCTGCTCAAATCCAACTGCCCGGTCACCGGCCAGCCGGATTGGGGAAGCGTGCTGATCGCCTACCGTGGCCCGCGGCTCGACCGCGCCGCCCTGTTGCGATACATCGTCTCCTATCGCCAGCATCAGGACTTTCACGAGCACTGCGTCGAGCACATCTTCGTCGACCTGATGGCGCGCTGCCGCCCGCAGGCGCTGCTGGTGATGGCACGCTACGTGCGTCGCGGCGGGCTGGATATCAACCCGTGGCGTGCCACGCCGGGTTGGGCGCCGGAACTGCCCGCACGGCTGCTGCGGCAATGACGCTTTTGACGTAGAGTCAGGCGACCAGGCATTGAGTCTCATTACCGGTATCGTCGAAGGAGCTACACATGGATGCCATGACACTGCTGCACGAGCGCCGCTCGATGGGCAAGCTGGCCGGCCCGGCACCGAGCGCAGAGCAGTTGGACGCGCTCTATCGCGCGGCGCTGCGAGCGCCGGATCACAAGGAAATGACGCCATACCGGTTCATCGAGATCAGCGGGGAAGGGCTCGATAGGCTGGGTGAACTCTTCGCCCAGTCCGATTATCAGGCCAATCCGCATATCGACGACGGCAGCCTCGACGCCGCCCGCAAGAAGCCCAAGCGCGCCCCCATGATCATCGCCGTGATCGCCAGGATCACCCCGGATCTGCCCAAGGTGCCGCCGGTGGAGCAGATCATCTCGGCCGGCTGTGCCGCCCATGCCATGCTTTACGCCGCTTACGCGCAGGGGCTCGGCGCCATGTGGCGCACCGGCACCTACGCGCACGACAAGACCGTGTGGCGTGGTCTCGGCCTCGGCGAGCATGAAGAGCTGATCGGCTACCTCTACCTGGGCCAGGCAGGAGGGCGCTACCCCAGCGCCCCGGCGCGCAATCCGGACGAATACGTGGAGCGCTGGTCCTGACTCGGCGGCCGGGTTCTCAACGAATAACGTAAAAGGTCGCCGGAAAAGGAAAAATGGCTTGCGATCACAGGTTTAGCTCGATACTATGTGCGCCGTTCTGAACGCAGCGGCACAGCCATTGTGAACGGAATGACAATGCGGAGGGGTGTCCGAGTGGTCGAAGGAGCACGCCTGGAAAGTGTGTAAGTCGAAAGGCTTCGAGGGTTCGAATCCCTCCCCCTCCGCCACGAATTTCGAATTAGCCGGCTCCCGTAGCCGGCTTTTTCATGTCTGGAATAAAGCTCGAGACGGGGGAGGCGATGAGAACCCTCCGGTTCGCACCGAGGCGCTCGCGATTTTGCTTTTCGAGCGCCGACAAGCGCCAGCAATCCCTCCCCCTCCGCCACGAATTCCGAATTGGCCGGCTCAAGTAGCCGGCTTTTTCATGCCCGGAATAAACCTCGAGGCGGGGGAGGCGATGAGAACCCTCCGGTTCGCCCCGAGGCGTCCGGTTTTTGGGGCGCCGGAAGCGTCAGCCATTCATTTTTCTCCACCAATAAAGCCGGGCCCGAACACGCCCTCAGCCTCTGGCCCCGACGAGCTTGCCAATGCCGCGCCTGCGTTGGCAAGCCTTCGACGGCTTGGCGCTCATGGGATAAGCTCTCGTTCAATGTGCCAGCAAGTAGCCAAGGCAATCGGCGTGAATGGATCGGATGGTCCAATTGGCCGGCAATCCGAATTGCCTGAACCCGTTCAGGATTCGCTGCCATTGCCGATGTATGAGGTAGAAGCGGGAAAGGGCGCTTGTTCGATGCCGAGACGATCCAGTCGACGTTCTACCTGCCTGTCAAGCTGTTCGAGGCCGAGGGCGTCGATTCGGCCCAGGTGGTAGGCGTGACCGCGCGTGGCGATTCCATGGGCGACACGATCCGCGACCGGGAGCAGGTGCTGGTCAATCGCGCCCAGCGCACGCCGGATGGCGTGTTCCTGCTGCGCATGGACGACGAGCTACGGCTCAAGTGCGTGCAGCGGGTCGCCGGTGGGGCGTGGGTACTGATCAGCGATAACTCGGCCTACGAGCGGGAGCTGATCAAGCCAGAGGACCAATGGCGCGTCGAGATTATTGGGCAGTGCTGGAGAAAGGTGGGCAGGGTTTTTTGATCAGCGACGAATGCCGGGGAGTCATGGGTCTACAACGAGACACTCCATGATTCGATAACGGGCAGAGACCCGGGTACGAGGGAAAAAATGGCGTCTGGACAACAAGATTTTAAGTTTGAGCTCTCCTTGAGTGTGCTCAATCACTTAGGTCGTAATCTTTATAGGAATTTCGTCACAGTTTTGGGAGAGGCTATCTCGAATTCGTGGGACGCCGATGCCAAGAATGTTTGGATACATATAGACCGCGACAACGACGCTTTCTCCATCAAAGATGATGGGGTAGGCATGAATGCAGATGATTTTCAGGGTAAGTTCCTGAAAATCGGATATTCCAAGCGTAAAGATGGTAAGACCCGTACTATCAGAGACAGACCTTACATTGGTGCCAAAGGCATAGGAAAATTGGCTTTGCTTTCGTGCGCTGAGCGAATTTCAGTTTATACGAAAAAGCAAGGGTTCGATTACGTCGGTGGTACCATCGATAATGGTCAGTTGGATCAGGCTATAACCGATGATCTCACACCCCAACAGTATGAATTGGAGCGAGTCGACGCCGACTCAATCAAAGGTTTGTCTGAAGGACATTCTCAGGGAACCATAATTTGTTTCCAGGATATGAAAGGTTCTATCAGGAATTCCGAGAAATTCATTCGAAAGACATTGGCGATGAGTTTCAAGTTTTCATTGATAGATAACGATTTTAATATCCATGTCAATGGTAGGAGGGTGGGTATTGATGACTTAAAAGATCTGGCTAGAGGCACCCAATTTCTTTGGCTCATCAACGATTACGAAGATCCTTACCTTTCTACGCTTGATGCTCTGAGAGCGGACCCAGTGGGCGTGACTTCTAAGTTGCCCATCAAAGGCTTCCTAGCGACTGTCGTCAAACCTAGAGATGCCAAGATAGATGGTACTGACGAAAGGGCTTCCGTCGACCTCTTCGTGAATGGTCGACTGAGAGAAAAGAACATTCTTCGTCACATTCCGACTCAACGGATTCTTGAGAGCTATCTTTATGGACAAATTCATTACGATAGCATGGATCGTGGAACTAAAGATCCTTTTACTAGTAGTCGTGAAGGCGTCTTAGAAAGTGACAAAGAATTTCGAAAGCTTCTTGATTATCTCCAGGAAGACTTGGTCCCTCAGTTATTGAAAGAATGGGACGAACTACGTCGCGCTATCAACGAGGAAGGCGATGACGAAGACGATCGTGTGAGCAAAAGGGACAGGAAAGCCAAAGCTTTTATTTCTGAGGCCGAAAGGGAATTTTCTCCTGATAAAGGTGAGCCTAATAAAAGCAAAGTAGATGACTGGTTATCCGATATCAGGAAAGACGCTGAATATAATGTTTCGGCCTACGTGGATTGTTTCCTGACTGAAAACCTTCTGCGTAAATATATTGGCGATCAACTGATTGCTTTGAATGCGCGAGCCACAAATGAAGCTTCTGACTACAAAGAAAAAGAGGGAAGGAACCTTGTGAGGGCCAATATATACTATAGTATTACTCGTAGCCAAGATGATCTTTGTTATCTTGGCATGGATACGCTAAGTGTTCTTTCTGAAGATCGCGAGAGGGATGGTGCTAATATCAACTCTATGCCTCTGTGTCGCGACAATGTGATGTATAAGCCAATTCGCAATGCGGTAGGTCATACGAGTCTATTGACCGGAGAAGCAAAGGACCAGTTAAGGATGACTCTTATCAGCATTAAAGGTAGGGTGAAGTTTCTGTTAAGAAAGGTTAGGGGGAGCTGATGAATTGTGCGCTGAAAGCTCATCAAACTTCTAGCGTTAACAGATGACAGTGACAGCCCGAACTACTAACAAGATGAAGGCCGTCCGCCAGAAGAACACTGGCGCCGAAGTCGCCACTCGGCAGCTACTTCATGGTCTGGGTCTGCGTTTTAGGCTGCATCGCAAGGATCTACCGGGCTCGCCGGATATCGTGCTGCCGAGACACGAGACCATCATTTTCGTCCACGGCTGCTACTGGCACCGACATCCGGGGTGCAAGTACGCGACGACACCCAAGACTAACCAAGATTTCTGGCTGCCGAAGTTCGAGCGCAATGTGGAGAGGGATGCCCGCAAGGAGGCAGCCTTGCGGGCGTTGGGGTGGCGCGTATTGATCGTATGGGAGTGTGAGACGCGGGATCTCGCTAAGCTGGAATCTCGGCTTCGTGAGGAGTTTGAGTTGCCCCCTGCTCCCGATACTGCGATAGATGCGCCTGAAAGCTCAGGCCGATGACCTCGCCGAGTCGTACCGGTACGGCGTTGCCGATCATCCTACCGACGTTCCTGAAATTGATTCCCGCGCTCTGCGGCGCGAACTCGTAATTCTCGGGGAAACCTTGAAGGATTGCGGCTTCTCTCAGGGATATGGCTCGGTCTTGCTCAGGGTGTCCGAATCGCCCATTGCCGTAGCCATAGCAGAGCGTAGTCATCGTTGGACTCGGCTTTCTCCATTCCATCCGGCCGTAGACACCAATATACGACTGCCCAGAGCTACGGGTATGGCACTCGGTGATCAGATCTTCTGGCCAGTCTTTCCAAGTGCCACCAGGTTTCGAAGCCCGGATTCGTCGCATATTGCGTTCGTTGAGCTTCGAAGCCTTGTGAAGTGGATCCTCGGGGTCGCATTCACCCGATGCTATCGGTTTCAGATGTCCGATGGCCTGTTTCACCGTCTTCGGCTGCATGAGGTGAGTGGGCTCGATCATCGATATGGGGCCGAGCTTGGAGGCCAGCAAGACATGGCGGCGGCGCTGCTGTGGCAAGCCGTAATCGGCACAGGCAATTCGCCCAGCAGAGACGTGATAGCCTTCCTCTTTCAGTGTCGCCACGAACTCGTGATAGACGGCGTGCTTGGTGACGTCCGGGACGTTTTCCATGGTCACCAGTTCGGGCTGGGATTCTTTGATCAACCGCGCGAATGCACTGAGGAGAGGCCACTTTTCGTCCTTGGTGGTGTCCCGGCCCTGGTTGTACGTCGAGAACGGCTGGCACGGCGCGCAGCCTGCCAGTAGACGGATGGATTCCTCGGCATACCAGCCGTCGATCTCATTCTTACCAACTTGGCCCACGTCCTTCTCGACGAACGTGGCGCCGTTATTGAATTCGTACGCGTATTTGCATGCGCCCTCGATGTCGTAACCAGCACGAACGCGGATGCCTGCCTCGCGCAAACCCGCGGTCAAGCCTCCTGCCCCGCAGAAGAGGTCGACGGCTTCGATCATGAGTGTCCTCCTATTCTGCTGGCAGTTTATACAGTTATAGGGAAAATCTCGAGCGATATTTTCTTTTCAGATGGTCTTCAAGATCAAGCCTCGTAGCTCATCCATGTTTAATCACGGCGATACCGGGGCCGTTATCTTTACCATTTCGATCAGCGCGATTCGTTCATTTCGTGCTGGGCTGCCATCGCCAGAAAGGCGGAGCGGCTGAGGTGACGTGCTTTTGCCGCGCTGTCGATCTTGGCCACCAGTGATTCGGGCAGGCTGATATTGACGCGCACCGCCTTGGTGCTGACCTTTGACAGGTCGATGTCAGATCAACATCCAGTAGCCCCCCTGAAAGTCCTCGTGACCTTCCCAGTCTTCTGGCGTTGAGGGCGCAGGGATTGCCATATCTTCCCCTTCGAAATGCACCTCGACAGCTTCCTGAGCCATGCGAGGCAGGTCCGCCATTTCATCGGCCGCCGAGTAGCAGCCGGGGAAGTCAGGGAAGGTGACGCCGTAGGCAGTGTCGGTTTGCCCGCAGCGTCCTGGCAGGCCACGCGTAGCACCCAGCGCTCGAGGGGGAATGATCTGGCCGGTTTTCTCGGCGAGCGGATTGAACTTCCCCGGCGAGATCATGCCTTTCTGAGGGTGGCGCCAGCGGATCAGTGCTTCGAGCCCACGAATACGACCGCTGACCGCCTCCACGATGGCCTGATGATAATATAGCTCGAACTGATCGTGGCAGAGTGCCGTATGAGGTCGTATCGCAGCATACCGATTCTTCATTGATCCGTTGCACGTCGCCCTGGTATCAGTGTCAGATGTTGCGGTTTCGCTGCGCGTCGATCATGCCCGGATCGGTGTGCCATAACCGCTCATGGCGTGTTCCGGCGTGCGGCCATCGCAGGCTGCGCCAATGCCATCACTGGATTGTGCCGTGGGGTAGTAATCCGTTGATTGCAACCACCATTGTTCTTGATGACGCCAGGAAAGTTCTGATAGATACTGCGCCGGATTCATCTGCAGGGGCCAGCTGGCACCCTGCCCAGCCTGTTGGCAGCACCGGATGCGCTGCCGGAGATATGGCCGGCTTTTGGCCTTGTACGAGATTTCGCCGTTGATGCTGAAAGCGCTCTGGGCCCGCCTGGTCGTGGCCGCTCTTCTCCCGGTCATTGTAGTGACGATGATGCTCTATCCCTTCTTCGCGGCTTACCTGGAGGAGCGGTTGGATGGTACGCGCGGGGCCGCCGAGGCCTTGCTGGAAGCCAAGTATGCAGTGCTGCTCCAGGACATGAACGAGAGCTTCAACCAGGTGTTGGCGACGGCGGAGTTTCCTCTTCTGCGTCATTACCTGGCGAGCCGCCAGAGTGCGCTCCCCCCGCCTGCTCAGGACATCGAATCCCGGCGCGAGCTGGAACAGCTGGAGGCGTTGTTTAACACCTTGCTGACGCACTTTGGCCGTTATACCCGCCTGACGCTGCTCGATACCCATGGGCGTGAGCAGCTCTCTTCCACCACGGCCCAGTTGCAACCCGTTCCTCCGGTGGTCAATCACGCCGCGACGGAAGCCTTTCAGGAAGCCATGCAGTTGCAACCTCGCGAGCTCTACATATCGCCACCGCATCCGGGGGCGAACAGTAACGGTGATGGGACCAAGACGGCCGTCATCGATATCGTCACGCCGGTGTTCGACGACAACGGCGTGCGGCTAGGTGTGATCTCTCGGTA
>NZ_PZJT01000012.1 GCF_003206135.1 Salinicola salarius
GTCGGCCATGGCGTACCAGGCGACCACCTCCTCGAAGGGGAAGCCGCGGAAATAGAACTGCACCGGGGTCCAGCCGACGTCGGCGAAGCGGCCGTTGATATGACCGATGGTCTGCTCGATCTGGGTCTGCAGCTCGTTGTAGATGGTCATTTCCCGGGCGGCAGGCACGCAGATGCTGACCAGCGTCACCTTGCCGCGTAGTTCGGGGTTCTCGTCGAGCAGAAGCTCGTAGGCCTGGAGTTTCTCGAGGATGCCCTTGGTGTAATCGAGTCGTTCCACCGACAGGATCAGCTTGACCTTGCTGAACTCTTCTCGCAGCTCGGCCATGCGCGAGCTGGCGCCTTCCTGATTCAATGAATTCTTGATCCGATCGATATCCAGCCCGACCGGATGCGCGCCCAGGCGGACGACGCGGGAGCCGGTATCTACGGCCGTGGTCATGGTCTCGAGGCCGACGGCGCAGCCGTAGGTCAGAAACCGCGGCGCGCAGCTCTGTCGGGACAGCGTGCTCAGCGGCACGACACCGCGGGCGACATCGACGAAGTTCTCGACCTGGCGCGGGATATGGAAGGCGACATAGTCGCACTGCAGCAGGCTGCCGATGATCTCGCGGCGCCACGGCAGCACGTTGAAGACATCCGCCGAAGGAAAGTAGGTGTGATGGAAGAAGGCGATGCGCAGGTCGGGACGCATCTCGCGCAGATAGGCCGGCACCATCCACAGGTTGTAGTCGTGAATCCAGATCAGCGCGCCCTCGGCGGCCTCTTCTGCAGTGCGTTCGGCGAAGGCGCGGTTGACCTCGCAATAGACTTCCCAGTCATCCTCGCGGAAATGCGCGCGTTCCCAGAACGTGTGCAACGTCGGCCAGAACGCCTCCTTGGAGAAGCGCTTGTAGAAGGTATCGACCTGTACCTTGGTCAGCGGCACGCGGGCGGCGGTCAGCAGTGGGTACTGTTTGGCGTCGACACTGGTGTGGGTCACGAAATCCTCGGCATCGTCCTCCTCGTGGATCGACCAGGCGATCCACGAGCCCCGCTGATTGGCGAAGAAGCTCAGCAGCGTCGGGATGATGCCGTTGGGAGAGGTCGGGCGGCGACGCTGGATCTTGCCGTCGACCCGGTACTCTTCGTAAGGCAGCCGGTGATAGACCATCACCAGTTCGGCCTTGCCGGTCTGCGTCTCGTCGCGACGATTCTCCGCCGCCATGCCGTGAGCCCCGAGGAAACCGAAGTGGGCGAACGCTTCGATGATGCCGGCACAGCCCGCTTTTTCGGCGTGCATGACGCGGGTCTGATTCTGTGTCTGCTCGAGCAGGGGCGGTTCCGACCCGCCGACGCAGACCGACTTGAAGCCGGCGGTAAGCATGGCGAGATCGTTCATGGTATCGCCGGCGACCAGTACATCCTCGCTGTCGATCTCCAGCCATTCGACCAGTTTCTGCAGACTGCTGCCCTTGTTGACGCCTTTGGGCAGGAAATCCAGATAGCGCCCGGCCGAGTAGAGCATCTCGCAGCCCAGTTCCGCTGCCAGCCCGGCCAGCGCTTCGTCCCTGGCGCGCTCGGGTGGGCAGTAATAGGAGCAGCGGCGCAGCTGTGGCTCGTCCTGGCGCACCACGTCCGGGAAGCGTTGCATGGCGCTGGCGACACGTGATTCGCCCGGCCAGCGGGTTTCGATTTCGTTCTGCAGTGGCTGGATCGGCTGCAGGCTGTCACCGAAGTAGAGGCTGGCGCCCACGTCGGCGACGATATAGTCCGGTTGCGGTAGCGTGGGGTCGGACAACAGCGGCAGAATCGCCTCCAGGCTGCGGCCGCTGATATAGGCCAGCTTGATGTCCGGATGCGCGGCGATGGTCTGATAGAGACTCAGGCGGGCTTCGGCGTCACCGCCGAGAAAGGTGCCGTCGAGATCGGTTGCAAGTAGCATGTTTTCCTCCTGCCCGGCCTTCGGTGCCGGGGCGATTTTCCCTGCGCGAGCGGTTCGTGCGTTCGTCGAATGACTTGGCATAGGGTCTGTCGCCGTTCCGGCGCGACCGTGCATGAAACGGCAACAGACCCTGGATTCAGGATCAGGCCTTGCCGGCCATCTCGACGATTCGCTGGCGTTCGTGCTCTTCGTAGAAGCTGGGGTCGGCGAACAGATCCTTCTGAATGTCGTCGTACATCATTTCCAGGGCCTGGCTACTGGTCGGTGTCATCGGTTCGAAGTGGGCCGTGTCGCCGCTGACCAGAACCGAAACACGGCGGCGGCGATAAATGGCGTAGCCTGCGAGAAGAACCATGATCGCGGCGATGTAGAGCGGTAACCCCTGGTCGCCGATGTTGTGCATGATCACCCCGGCCAGGATCGGAGCGACGGCGCTACCGGCACCCTGAACGACCAGCATATCAGCTGAGCCGGCCACGATTTCGTCGGGATGCAACTGATCGATCAACTGGGCGACAGCAATCGGATAGATCGAGAACGACAAGCCGCCCCAGATGAAATATAGCCCGAGCAGCGTTATCTGATTGGGCGCGAACGGCATGGCAGCGGCAGCGATCGCGGCGAGCATCACGACATAGGTCATGACGCGGGGACGATCGTGAGTATCGGAGAACCGGCCGATGGGGATCTGCAGCAGGGCGCCACCGACGATGGCGCAGCTCATCACCACGCCGACACCGGCGACATCGAACCCGACACTGCGGGCGTAGACCGGCGTCAGCGTCCAGAACGCGCCCATGGCAAGCCCTGACATCGCCGAGGCAGCAACGGCCAGCGGGGCGAACCCCAGCAGTGCCTTGAGACTGCTCTTGGGTCGGGCGGGGATGACGGGCTGGCTGCGCTTGGTGATCGTGATCGGCAACAGCGCCCAACTGATCAGGATCGACGCGAGCGCGAACAGCAGGAAGCCATCGGGGCTATCCAGGCGCAGGATCTGCTGGGCGATGGCCAGCGCGCCCAGGTTGACCACCATGTAGATGGCAAACACTCGGCCACGCTGATGGCTGGCAGCCTGGCTGTTGAGCCAGCTTTCGATCACCGTCATCAAGGTGATGAAGGAAAGGCCATAGATCACTCGGAGGCCCAGCCACACCCAGGGATTGATGAATATCAGGTGAAGCAGCGCAGCCGAGGCACAGAGCCCGGCACAGAATGCGAAGGTACGGATGTGGCCCATGCGTTTGATCAGCCGGCCGCTGATCCAGGTACCGCCAATGAAGCCGATGAAGTAACCAGACATGATGATGCCGATCAGGCTGGTCGAAAAGCCTTCGTCGGCGCCACGCAGTGTCAACAGGGTATTGATCAGACCGTTGCCGAGCAGCAGTAACGCTACGCTCCCCAGCAACGCGCGGATGGGTCGTAACAACGACCACATGGCTTTCTCCTTGCGGTTGCCCGAGTCATTCCATGCAGTAAGCGTGCCAGGGACGAGGGTGTTCGGGGAAATCGCATTTATTATAATACGATATTATCGAATTAAGATTATAGCCATGACCAATATTATTGGATGGCGTGCACCTGGATGGTGCGCTCTAGCTGACCCGATTCAGCTTAGCAGCCCGACGCCGTGCTGACCGCGACGAATCAAGGCACGCGACGTGTCCACGCCTCGCTGGCGAACTTGTCCTTCGCCAAGGTGTGTGCCGCATCCAGCTCGTCTTGCGTGAGCGATTCCGACATCAGTGTGAAACGGGCGGCGAACGAGTCGATCATGCGCTGAATGATCTCCTCTCGCTCGAGACCGGTCTGGCGCTTGAGCGGATCGACCCGCTTGCCGGCGCTGGCGGTGCCTTTGTCGGAAAGCTTTTCGCGGCCAATCCGCAGCACCCGGGTGAGCTTGTCGGCGTCGATATCGTAGGCCATGGTGACGTGGTGCAGCACCGCGCCGTTGATTCGCTTCTGGGCGGCACCGGCGATCTTGCCGCCCGGCGAGGTGATGTCGTTGATCGGCACGTACCAGGCATTGATACCTATGTCGCCCAGCGCCTGAATGACCCAGTCGTCGAGAAAGGCGTAGCTTTCGACGAAGGTGAGCCCTTGGACCAGCGTTTCCGGCACGATCAGCGACCAGGTGATCGTATTGCCGGGCTCGACGAACATGGCGCCGCCGCCGCTGATACGGCGAACGACCTCGATACCGGCGTCGCGCGCGGCATCGAGATCGACTTCGTTGGCCAGCGACTGGAACACGCCGATGATGATCGCGGCGCGATCCCACTCCCACACGCGCAGTGTCGGGCCGCGGCGTCCCGCCGCCACTTCGCGCGTCAGCACTTCGTCCAGGGCCATGTGAAGGAGCGGTGATTCCGGCTCGCGGTGAATCAGGCCGAACCGGTGATCCCGCCAATCCGAGGTTCGCGAGAGGGCACGACGGATCACGGTAGCGATGGCCGGCACGGACAGCCCGACCATTTCGGTCTGTGACGGAAGCGCGGATTGGATTCTGGCGATCAGGGTATTGGCATCGGCATCGATTGCCGCGCCCTCGAGGGCACCATCGATCGCCTCCAGCGCCTCATCGGGCTCGAGGAAGAAGTCGCCGGACAACTGCACCGAGGCCAACCGACCCTCTCGGACGGTGACGTCCGCCACCAGCAATTTACCGCCCGGTACCTTGTATTCACCATGAAGGATCGCTTCGCGATCATGATCCGACTGCACCATTCTGTCTCCTGGGCCAAGCTGTTCGATGTCGACAGTATAGCCACAAGGTATCTGGCGCCTGACGTGACCGGCGCTCGTTGTCAGAAAGGTGGAGGACTCACGTTGGACCCGGGTGACGGTTCGATGCCCGGGCAGGCGGATCGGCCGGCTTCCCGCCTGCCCCGAGCTGGATTCGACCAACCTGCGGCTTTATTTCCCGATGCAGAAGCTGCCGAAGATCTCCCCGAGCAGATCGTCGGCGGTGAATTCGCCGGTGATCTCGTTGAGGGACTGCTGGGCGTCGCGCAGGTCCTCGGCGAGCAGTTCGCCGGCGGCGGCACCTTCGAGCTGTGCGGTGCCGTTAGTCAGGGCCTGGGCGGCGCGTTCCAGTGCGTCGAGATGGCGGCGGCGGGCGGAGAAGCGCCCCTCCGTGGTGGCATCGAAGCCCATCACCGCCTTCAGATGGGATTTCAGGTTATCCACACCCGCGCCGGTTTCCGCCGATATCCGGATGACCGGAGGCGTTGTGGACAAGTCGAAGTCGCTGCCTTCGCCGCTCTGGTCGATCTTGTTGCGCACCAGGGTCAGCCGGCCGGGATCGGGCAAGCGTTCGACGAATTCCGGCCAGATCTCCACCGGGTCGAGCGACTCCGTCTCGCGACCGTCGACCAGCAGCAGCACGCGATCCGCCTTCTCGATCTCCGTCCAGGCGCGCTGAACGCCGATCCTTTCCACGGCATCCGGCGTGTCGCGCAGCCCGGCGGTATCGATCACGTGCAGCGGCATGCCGTCGAGATGGATGTGCTCGCGCAGCACGTCGCGGGTAGTGCCCTCGATCTCGGTGACGATGGCGCTGTCGCGCTCGGTCAGGCGGTTGAGCAGGCTGGACTTGCCGGCATTGGGACGACCGGCGATGACCACGCTCATGCCCTCGCGCATCAGCGAGCCCTGATTGGCGGCGGCGCGGACGGTCTCCAGCGTCTGCCTCAATGTCGCCAGCTTGGCGGCGACCACGCCGTCGGCGAGGAAATCGATCTCTTCCTCGGGGAAGTCGATCGCCGCCTCGACGTAAAGACGAAGTTCGATAAGCTCGCTGACCAGTTGTGAAACGCGCTGCGAGAATTCGCCCTGCAACGAGCGCAGGGCATTTTCCGCCGCGGCGCGGGAGCTGGCATCGATCAGATCGGCGATCGCCTCGGCCTGGGCCAGATCGAGCTTGTCGTTGAGGAAGGCGCGCTCGGAAAATTCGCCAGGCCGCGCCAGCCGCGCGCCCAGTTGCACGCAGCGTTCCAGCAGCATGTCCATCAGCACCGGGCCGCCGTGACCCTGAAGTTCCAGTACGTCCTCGCCGGTGAAGGAGTTGGGGCCGGGAAAGTAGAGCGCGATGCCTTCGTCGATGACGTTGGCGTCGCCATGAAACGGACCGTAGTGCGCGTAGCGAGGCGTCGGCTGATACCCGAGGATGGTCTCCGCCAAGGCTTTGGCCGACGGCCCCGAGACGCGGACGATACCGACGCCGCCGCGTCCGGGCGGCGTGGCCAGGGCGGCAATGGTGTCCTGTCGGTAGAGCGGCATGTTCATGGCAGTCTCCGGTCTGGGGATCGAGGGTGGCCATTGCCGTTCGGCAAGCCTGGCCGAGTATTGTCCGGGGGCAGGTATCAAAACGCCAGACCCCCGCCGGGGCGGGGGTCTGGAAGTGCGACGAACGTCAGCGTCAGCCTTTGGCTTTCACGGCCTTGCCGCCGCCGGCGTCTTCCTTCAACACCTTGTTGGTGATGAACCACTGCTGAAGGATCGAGATGCTGTTGTTCACGATCCAGTAGATCACCAGGCCAGCCGGGAACCACAGGAAGAAGAAGGTGAAGACGATCGGCAGCATCTTCATGATCTTCGCCTGCATCGGGTCCGGCGGGGTCGGGTTGAGGAATTGCTGAAGCAGCATGGTGCCGCCCATGATGATCGGCAGGATGAAGTACGGATCCTTGGCCGAGAGATCGTTGATCCACAGCATGAACGGCGCATGGCGCAGCTCGACCGACTCCATCAGCATCCAGTAGAGCGCGATGAACACCGGCATCTGAATGACCATCGGCAGGCAGCCGCCCAGAGGATTGATCTTCTCCTTCTGGTAGAACTTCATCATTTCCTGCGACATCTTCTGGCGATCGTCGCCGTACTGCTCCTTGAGCCGCTGCATCTCCGGGCCCATCTTGCGCATCCGCGCCATCGACTTGTAGGCCTTGGCGGCGAGCGGGAACAGCACGATCTTGACGCAGACGGTCAGCAGGACGATGGACCAGCCCCAGTTGCCGATCAGGCCATGGATCTTCTCGAGCAGCCAGAACAGCGGATTGGCCAGGAACCACAGCCAGCCGAAGTCGACGGTCAGCTCCAGATGAGGCGCCACGGCTTCGAGGCGATCCTGCACCTTCGGGCCTACGAACAGCGTCGCGGCGAGTGTCGCCTGCTGGCCGGGCTCGATGGTCTGGTTGGGGCCGGCGAAGGCGGCGACCGTGCGATCGCGATTGTCGACGCTGCCGTAGTAGAGGTTCTGCTGGTCGGCGTCCGGAACCCAGGCAGAGGTGAAGTAGTGCTGGATCATCGCGACCCAGCCGCCTTTCACGTCACGGTTCTGGAAGTTGCCACTGCGAATGTCTTCGAAGTCGACCTTGCTGTAATTCTCGTCCGGAGAGGAGAACGCCGCACCCAGGAAGGAGTGCATACCGACGCCGGAGCCGTTGGTGGGGTCTTCGCTCTGATCACGCGCCAACTGGCCGATGAAGCGTGCGGTGACCGGTTGCTGGCTTTCGTTGTCGATCAGATATTCGACCTTGATGGCGTAATCGTCGCGATTGATGACGAAGCGCTTGATGATGTCGACACCGTTGACGCTACCGTGCAGATCGACGTTGATCGAGTCCTGACCTTCACTGAGCTGGTAGCTGTTCTGATCGGCGGTGAACGGGATGCGACCCGAATGCCCCTCGATCTGCAACCCGGACTTGGCCACGTAGCTGCGCACGTTGTTGTCGCTGAGCAGAACGAAAGGCGTATTGGAATCGAGCGCCTGATCATGGCCGAACAGCGCGGCATAGACGATATCGCCGCCGTTGGGATTGATGCGCAGATCCAGCACGTCGCTCTGGACCTGAATCAGGTTGCTGCCTCGGGCCGGATCGGCGCCGGCGGGCATGTCATCCTGGATCGGCTTGGCATTGCCGTTGCTGTCCGTCGGTGCGGACAGGGCGCTGCCTTCACCATTGTCGCTGTTACCCGATGACGCTGCCATCTCCGGCGCCGGGTTGTTCACGACGTTCTGACCATAGTCTTGATTCCACTGCATGATCAGCAGATAGGCCAGCACGGCCAGCGGAATCACGAAAAGGAGTCGTTTCAAATCCATATAGAGGTCTGCCCGGTAAGGGAATGGGTCAGTGGGCGCCGGGCATCGGCAGTCGACCGGCAAAATTCGCCGGTACGCCCCGGCTTTCGGCGCGGGGGAGTCCGATCAGGATGACGAAGCGTCTTGTCGCGTCTGACGAGCGGACTTTTCCAGGCGCTTCCACATGCCATTGAGCTGGCGAGAGACGCTGGCGTTGTCCAACTCGTGTACCCCTCGCCGAGCGAGTATCACGATATCCACGGCCGGTAAACGATGCTGCTGATGGCGGATGGATTCGCGCACGAGGCGTTTGAGACGGTTGCGGTCGACGGCACGACGCACGTTCTTCTTGCTGAAGATCAACCCGATCCGCGGATGGCCCAACGCGTTGGGACGAGCCAACGCCAGCAATCCTTTACCATGGACCTTGTAAGGAGCGTGGTCGAAAACGTGCTTGTAGTCCCCGGCATTCAGCAGACGCAACTGCCGGGGAAAACGCTGATCGGACACTCGGCGTCCGATCAGGCGCTGAGACGCTTGCGGCCTTTGGCGCGGCGACGAGCAATGACCTGACGGCCGTTCTTGGTGGCCATACGGGCGCGAAAACCGTGGACGCGCTTACGCTTCAGAACGCTGGGCTGGAAGGTGCGTTTCATAGCTGCTAATTCCCAATTAGTTGATTTCTAAAGAAAACGGGTTGAAGCGGGGTGCCCGACACGTTTGCAGGAAGCGGGCTCACTCGACTCAAGAGCGGGAATTCTAGTGAATCCGCGGTGCCGGTGCAATTTTTCCGTGAATTATCCACACCCTGTTACGGGTCAAGCGCGGGCCCTGACGTGTCGGGTCGGATACTCGTGCCGCAACGGATCCGAACTGGGCGACCCCGCGATGATCGGCCTTGGAGGCGTACCGTGGATGACCGTTTCCGAAGTGGGCTTGTCGCTCATGTGGTTAACAACGGGGATAATGTTTGTGGATAAGCTGTTTTTTCCCCTTTATAACAAAGGCCTATGTGTTGATTCAGGTTGTGGGGAAGTTGCGCATTAGCGGTGGGCGGGATGGATGCCTTCGAAGATGAAGGCAAGCGCCTGCAACAGGTTATTCGCAGCTATCACCAGAAAATCCACAGATTTCGGCCTGAAGGACGGCAACTTATCCACAATTGCCTCGAATTTACCCTCGTGTGGATAACCTGGCAGGTCGACGCTACAATGTGCGCCCGTTTTTTCCATTCTCGTTTTCTCAACGTTCGGTGAGGTCGTGTGTCGGTCGCTCTCTGGCAACAATGTCTGAACTCGCTGCAGGATGAGTTGAGCTCTCAGCAATTCAATACCTGGATTCGTCCCCTGCAGGCAGAGGACGGCGAAGTGGACGAACTCTGTCTATTGGCGCCCAACCGTTTTGTCCGTGACTGGGTCAGCGACAAGTACCTGAAGCGAATCAACGAACTGTTGCGTGAGGTCGCGTCCAGCAACAAACCGCCCAAGGTGCGCTTGACGGTGGGAAGTCGCCGGGCAGCCGCGGTCTCTCCGCGAGATCTGGGTGCCCCCGTTTCCGCGCCCAGTCGGCCGCCGCAACGGCCATCCTCGCCCAGTGTGCAGACGGCGACGCGGTCTGACGAGGCGGCCGAGGAAAGACAGGTCGACCGCTCGCGGGAACGGGAAGAGAACGGCCGGCGCGGAGGGCAGCGTCAGGTCCAGGTCGAGGGCAGCCTCAAGCATGGCAGCGGGCTCAATCCCAATTTCACGTTCGAAACCTTCGTCGAAGGCAAGTCGAACCAGTTGGCCCGCGCCGCCTCGCGCCAGGTGTCCGAAAACCCTGGCGGTGCCTATAATCCGTTGTTTCTCTACGGTGGCGTGGGTCTGGGCAAGACCCACCTGATGCATGCGGTGGGCAATCATCTGGCAGGGCTGCGCGACAACGCCAAGATCGTCTATCTGCACTCCGAGCGCTTCGTCGCCGACATGGTCAAGGCGCTGCAGCTCAATGCCATCAATGATTTCAAGCGCTTCTACCGGAGCGTTGATGCCCTGCTGATCGACGATATCCAGTTCTTCGCCGGCAAGGAGCGTTCCCAGGAAGAGTTCTTCCATACGTTCAATGCCCTGCTGGAAGGCGGCCAGCAGATGATCCTGACCTCGGATCGCTATCCCAAGGAGATCAGCGGGGTCGAGGAGCGGCTGAAATCCCGCTTCGGCTGGGGCCTGACGGTGGCGATCGAGCCGCCGGAGCTCGAGACGCGCGTGGCGATCCTGATGAAGAAGGCGGATCAGGCCGAGGTCGATCTGCCCCATGATGCGGCTTTCTTCATCGCTCAGAAGATCCGGTCCAACGTGCGCGAGCTGGAAGGGGCGCTCAAGAAGGTGATCGCCGACTCCCACTTCATGGGCAAACCGATCACCCAGGATTTCATCCGCGAGTCGCTCAAGGATCTGCTGGCGCTGCAGGACAAGCAGGTCGGCATCGAGAACATCCAGCGCACGGTGGCGGAATACTACAAGATCAAGCTCGCCGATCTGCTCTCCAAGCGCCGGTCACGCTCGGTGGCGCGTCCGCGTCAGGTCGCCATGGCGCTGGCCAAGGAGCTGACCAATCATAGCCTGCCGGAAATCGGCGACGCCTTTGGTGGACGCGATCACACCACCGTATTGCACGCCTGCCGCAAGGTCGTGGCCCTGAAGGAAGAGAGCGCGGACATCCGCGAGGATTACAAGAATCTGCTGCGGCTGTTGACGAGTTGAGTCGGCATCCCGCCAACTTCCGCCACCACAGGGATTGCGGGTGGCGCCCGCCGAGGCAAGAATGGGGCGGCGCGGCCCGACGGCTCTCGCCGTCTATTCTCATGATCAGGATCGATCCACCGGTTACTGGATTCGACTTCAGGCTTATTGAACCAACAACGGAGCCCCAATGAAATTTTCCATCTCTCGCGAAGCCCTGCTGCGCCCGCTGACGCTGGTGGCCGGGGTGGTCGAGCGCCGCCAGACGCTGCCGGTGCTCTCCAACGTACTGATCGAAGTGCAGAACGATCAGCTGGCGCTGACCGGTACCGATCTCGAGGTGGAACTGATCGGCCGTGCGACGCCGGAGTTGGTCGACGAGCCCGGCTCGGTGACGGTGCCGGCGCGCAAGTTGATGGATATCTGCAAGTCGCTGCCGGATCAGTCCGCCATCAGCTTTTCGCTGGAAGACGGGCGCGTGGTGCTGCGTGCCGGACGCTCGCGCTTCACGCTCTCCACGCTGCCGGTGGCCGAGTTCCCCAACATCGAGGATGGCCAGAACGACACCACGCTGTCGCTGCCGCGCGGGACGCTGAAGTACTTGATCGACGCGACCTCGTTCGCGATGGCGCAGCAGGACGTGCGCTATTACCTCAACGGCATGCTGCTGGAGCTGGCGAATCACCTGGTGCGCACGGTGGCCACCGACGGGCACCGTCTGGCAGTCTGCGAACGCAGCGCCGATATCGAGATGGAAACCTCGCGCAAGCTGATCGTGCCGCGCAAGGGCGTGCTGGAACTGACCCGCCTGCTCGACGGCAGCGACGAGCCGGTCGAGCTGATGCTGGGCTCCAACCACATTCGCGCCAACACTGGCGAGTTCACGTTCACTTCCAAGCTGGTCGACGGCAAGTTCCCCGACTACGACCGGGTCATCCCCAAGGGCGGCGACAAGGTCTTCATCGCCGAACGCAGCGAGCTGCGCCAGAACCTCGCCCGTACCGCGATTCTTTCCAACGAGAAATATCGCGGTGTGCGCCTCCATCTCGAGGAGAACAACCTCAAGGTGATGGCCAACAACCCCGAGCAGGAAGAGGCCGAAGAGAACGTCAGCATCGAATACAGCGGCGACGCGCTGGAGATCGGCTTCAACGTCGGCTATCTGATCGACGTGCTCAACGTGCTGGATGCCGATCGCATGCAGATGACGCTCTCCGACGCCAACAGCTCGGCCTTGATGGAAGAGCCGGGTGGTGGGGATGCCCGTTACGTTGTCATGCCGATGCGCCTCTGATTAAGGGTAATGCCTGCGCGTGCGAACCACTTTGTTGCACGCCGCTCTCAAAGCTCGCCTAACCCCGTTGTTATGTCTCGCTTTTTGAGCGTCGTGCGCCGCGTGTTTCATCACGCTCGCCGATTACCCGCGAGTGATGGCGAGCTTGGCCATCGCTCGCCAGTTTCTTTGACGTCGGAAGACGGATACCCTCCATGTCGGCTTCGATCCAACTCCCTTTCGCCCTGCAATCCGAGTATCCATGCCGCTTGATCGGTTGAGTTTTCACGGCTTGCGCAACCTGCGCGCCTTCGAGATGGCCCCCGGGCCGCATATCAACCTGATCAGCGGTGCCAACGGCAGCGGCAAGACGTCGCTGCTGGAGGGTATTCACGTCCTCGGCATGGCGCGCTCCTTTCGTACCCAGAAGCTCAAGTCGCTGATCGATCATGACAGCGACGAGATGACGCTGTTCGGGCGGGTGGCCGGCGATCCGCCACTGCCGGTCGGGGTACGCCGCCGCCGCGATAGCGCCGAGCTCGATATCCGGATCAGAGGGGAGCGTGCCGCGCGGATCACCCAACTGGCCGAAGCGCTGCCGCTGCAGTTGATCAATCCCGATGCCTTCCGTCTCCTCGAGGGTTCGCCGGCCGCCCGCCGCGAGTTTCTCGACTGGGGCGTTTTCCACGCTGAACGTGACTTTCTGGACAGCTGGAAGCGGGTCAGAAGGGCCTTGAAACATCGGAATGCGCTGCTCAGACATGATAGAATCGACCTTCAGTCGATACGCATCTGGGAGCGTGAACTCGCACACTGGAGCGAGCAGCTGGATGGTTTGCGGGAACGCTACATGACGCGTTTCGTGCCGGTGTTCGAAGAGACCTTGGCGGCATTGTTGCCGCTGCCGGATCTGACCCTGCGTTATTCGCGAGGATGGGATCGTCAACGGGCGCTGCTGGAGGTTTTCGAGGCCGGGCGCGATACCGATCGCCAGATGGGCTTCACCCAGCAGGGACCACAGCGTGCCGATCTGCGCATCCGCGTCGGCCGCCACCCTGCGGTGGAAGTGTTGTCGCGGGGTCAGCAGAAGCTGGTGGTCAGCGCACTGAAACTGGCCCAGGGGCACCTGCTCGAACAGTTGACGGGGCGCACCTGCCTTTATTTGATCGATGACCTGCCGGCAGAGCTCGACGGCAATCACCGGCGGATCTTCTGTCAGTGGCTCGAGCAGCTCAATTGTCAGGTCTTCATCACCAGCGTCGATCAGGAGGCGCTGGCCGGCGTCTGGCAGCCAAGCACGGATGTGATGGCATCGACACTTGCCGACGGACGGCTGCATTCGGAATGATTTCACCATGGAGTGAGCAATGAGCGAACAGGCCTACGATTCATCGAGCATCAAGGTCCTCAAGGGATTGGACGCGGTGCGCAAGCGTCCCGGCATGTACATCGGCGATACCGATGACGGTACCGGGCTGCACCACATGGTGTTCGAGATCGTCGACAACTCCATCGACGAAGCGCTGGCCGGTCATTGCAGCGAGATCCGGATCGTCATCCATCCGGACGAGTCGGTCACCGTTTCCGATGACGGTCGCGGCATTCCCACCGACATCCACGCCGAAGGCGTCTCCGCGGCGGAAGTCATCATGACCGTGCTGCACGCCGGCGGTAAGTTCGACGACAATTCCTACAAGGTCTCCGGTGGTTTGCATGGCGTCGGTGTCTCGGTGGTCAACGCGCTTTCCGAGCAGCTCAAGCTGACCATCTGGCGCAACAACCAGGTGCACGAGCAGATCTACCATCACGGTGTGCCACAGGCGCCGTTGAGCGTGGTCGGCGAGACCGAGAAATCCGGTACGCAGATCAGCTTCAAGCCGTCGAGCGACACCTTCGCCAACATCGAGTTTCACTACGACATTCTCGCCAAGCGCCTGCGGGAGCTTTCGTTTCTGAACTCCGGCGTGGCCATTCGTCTGGTCGACGAGCGCGACGGGCGGGAAGAGCTGTTTCATTACGAGGGCGGTCTCAAGGCGTTCGTCGATCACCTCAACGTCAACCGCACCGCGCTCAATCCGGTGTTTCACTTCGAGGCGCAGCGCGAGGATGGCATCGTCGTCGAAGTGGCGATGCAGTGGAACGACACTTTCGCCGAGAACGTCTTCTGCTACACCAACAACATTCCGCAGCGCGACGGCGGTACCCACATGGCGGGTTTCCGCGCGGCGCTGACGCGAACGCTCAATAGCTATATCGAAGCGGAAGATATCCAGAAGAAGGCCAAGGTCGCGACGGCCGGTGACGATGCCCGCGAAGGTCTCACGGCCATCATTTCGGTCAAGGTACCGGATCCCAAGTTCTCTTCGCAGACCAAGGACAAGCTGGTCTCTTCCGAGGTGAAGACGGCGGTGGATCAGGAGTTGAGCCGGCAGTTCTCGGACTACCTGATCGAGCATCCCAACGAAGCCAAGGCGATCGTCAACAAGATGATCGACGCTGCGCGCGCCCGTGAAGCCGCGCGCAAGGCCCGTGACATGACACGACGCAAGGGTGCGCTCGACATCGCCGGGCTGCCGGGCAAGCTGGCCGACTGCCAGGAGAAGGATCCGAGCCTCTCCGAGCTCTACCTGGTCGAGGGTGATTCGGCCGGCGGCAGCGCCAAGCAGGGCCGTGATCGTCGTACCCAGGCGATCCTGCCGCTCAAGGGCAAGATCCTCAACGTCGAGAAGGCGCGCTTCGACAAGATGCTCTCGTCCGCCGAGGTCGGTACGCTGATCACCGCGCTGGGCTGCGGGATCGGTCGCGAGGAGTTCAACCCGGACAAGCTGCGTTACCATTCGATCATCATCATGACCGATGCCGACGTCGACGGTTCCCACATCCGCACGCTGCTGTTGACGTTCTTCTTCCGTCAGATGCCGGAACTGATCGAGCGCGGCCACGTGTTCATCGCCCAGCCGCCGCTCTACAAGATCAAGCGCGGCAAGCAGGAGATGTACCTGAAAGACGAGCAGGCGATGACCGACTATCTCACCACCACGGCACTGGATGGCGGCCGCCTCTACGTCAATGCCGATGCGCCGGGCATTGCCGGCGAGCATCTGGAAGCGCTGGTCAATCAGTATCGCGACGTGATGAAGCGCATCGACCGTCTGTCGCGGGTCTATCCCAACGCCGTGCTGCGCAAGATGGTGCATGCTCCCAAGCTCGACGAGAGCAATCTCGACGATCGGGGCACCATGCAGACCTGGATCGATGCGCTGCAGGTCGAGATGGATTCGCTGATCGCCCACGAAGGCGGCCCGCGCTATACCTTCCAGCTCCAGGAAGATACCGAACGCGGCCTGTGGATGCCGAGCGTGGCGCTCACCGCCCATGGCGTGACCACGGATTATGTCTGGGGTATCGACTTCTTCCGCAGCGCGGATTATCGCGCGCTGGCCAATCTGGGCGAGACGCTCGATGGCTTGATCGAAGAGGGCGCCTATATCGCCCGTGGCGAACGTCAGAAGCCCATTGCGAATTTCTACGATGCGCTCGAGTGGCTGATGCTGGAAGCGCAGCGCGGCCTCAGTATTCAGCGCTACAAGGGGCTGGGCGAGATGAACCCGGACCAGCTGTGGGAAACCACCATGGACCCGGGCTCTCGACGCATGCTGCGTGTCTCCATCGAGGATGCCGTCGCCGCCGATCAGATGTTCAACACGCTGATGGGAGACGAAGTCGAGCCGCGACGCGACTTCATCGAGCGTTTCGCGCTGGTGGCCAATCTGGACGTGTAATGTTCCTTTGGCCAATCGAGCCTGATCAACAAAGAGCGGCTCATCCTTCGGGATGGGCCGCTTTTTTGTGCGCTGTTGCAAGGCGAGAGAGGTAGGGTGCGAGAGAAAGATCGAGGAGTTCGGGCCTCGTGATATAGCGCATTAGTCGATACGACTTAGGACGTAGCACCAGGCAATAGTCACCCATAAACCGCATTGCATGCGTGGCGGCGTTATCGAACCGGGATCACAGCGATCGAGTGTGCGTCCATGGTTGTATTGTTAGGTAAACGCAGTTAGGTAATAGTCTTAATTATCCCACTTGGTGCGCCAAATGAGGTGGGTCGTTTCGTAAAAGAACTAGATGTTGCCCCACAAAAAGAGGAATTAAGGGATGCACAGCAATCACAATAGGGCCCTCGTCAATCGTCTGGGATTTGCGCTACTTCCATTCGCTTTGGCGCTATCCACGAATACGATGGCGGCTGATACTTCAACGGATAATCAGGTCGAGGTTCTCAACTGGTGGACCTCGGGTAGTGAAGCCAAGGCGCTGGGCGCATTGAAGGATGGCCTGTCGGATCAGGGCATCGGCTGGAAGAACATGCCGGTAGCTGGCGGTGCCGGTACCAACGCCATGGCTGTGCTGCGCTCGCGTATCACCTCGGGCAACCCGCCGACGGCAGCGCAGGTACTCGGCTACGACGCGCAGGACTGGGCCCAGCGCGATGCGCTGAGTTCGCTCGACGAGGTTGCCAAGGCAGGAAACTGGAACGAAGTCTTTCCGCAGCCGCTGCAGGAATTCGCCAAGTACGATGGCCATTGGATCGGCGCGCCGTTCGAGATCCATTCGACCAACTGGGTCTGGGCCAACAAGTCGCTGATGGACGAATTGGGCATCGAGCAGCCCAAGACCTGGGACGATTTCATCGCCTCGATGAAAAAGGCCAAGGACGCGGGTTATATCGGTCTGGCCTACGGCGGCCAGCCATGGCAGGACTCTACGGTGTTCGAGAACGTGGTCCTCGCGACTGGCGGTGCCGATTTCTATCGCAAGGCATTGATCGATCTCGACCCGCAGGCGCTCGATTCCGCCACCATGACCCAGGCCTTCGATCATCTGCGCGAACTGTTGAAGTACAAAGACGACAATTCTCCCGGCCGCGACTGGAATCTGGCTACGGCGATGGTCATCAACGGCAAGGCGCTCTATCAGATCATGGGTGACTGGGCGAAGGGCGAGTTCCTCAATGCCAACCTCGAGCCGGGCAAGGACTTCATGTGCTTCCGGACGCCAGGCACGCAGGATGCCGTGACCTTCAACAGCGATCTGATGATCATGTTCGATACCGATGACGCCGAACAGCAGAAGATGCAGCAGACCATGGCCAAGATCATCGGCTCACCCGAGTTCCAGATCGCCTTCAGCCAGATCAAGGGCTCGGTGCCGGCGCGCATGGATCTTTCCGCCGACAAGCTGGATGCCTGTGCCCAGAGCGGTTACGAGCAGGTTCAGGCTGCCGCGAAGAACCACACGCTGATGGGCAGCATGGCGCATGGCTACGCCGCGCCGGCGTCCGTCAAGAATGCCGTCTTCGACATCATTTCCTCCTTCGTCAACAGCGACATGCCCAGCGATGTTGCCGCCGAGCAGCTGGCCGCGGCGATACAGAGCGCCACGTCCTGATGATCTGCCCCGCCTCTCGGCGGGGCTTCTCATTCACGAATCGAGAGTGATCCGATGTCCAATGCTTCCCCGGATCGGGACGGTGGAGCGCGGGAGCGCCTTCAGCGCTGGCTGCCGAAGCTGGTGCTGTCGCCATCCTGCGTCCTGGTCCTGTTCTTCGTCTACGGCTTCATCGCCTGGACGAGCTACATCTCGTTCAGCGACTCCGGCATGATGCCGGACTATACCTGGGTCGGGTTGCATCAGTGGTCGCGGTTGTGGACCTCCTGGACCTGGGGCATCGCCCTTCACAATATCTGGGTCTTCGGGCTTCTCTATATCGTCAGCTGCATCGTGCTGGGTCTGATACTGGCGATCCTGCTCGACCAGCGCATCCGAGCCGAGGGCGTGCTGCGCACCATCTATCTCTATCCGATGGCGCTCTCCTTCATCGTTACCGGTACCGCCTGGCAGTGGTTTCTCAATCCCGGCCTGGGATTGGAGAAGACCATGCACGACCTGGGCTGGCAGAGTTTCAGCTTCAACTGGCTGATCGATTCCAACATGGCGATCTATACGGTCGTGATCGCTGCAGTCTGGCAGGCGACCGGTTTCGTCATGGCGATGTTTCTAGCGGGGTTGCGCGGTATCGATGGCGAGATGATCAAGGCGGCCCAGATCGATGGTGCTCCGGCCTGGAAGATCTACGCGCGCATCATCATCCCGCAGTTGCGGCCGGTCTTCCTGAGCGCCGTCGTGGTACTGGCGCACCTGGCGATCAAGAGCTTCGATCTGATCGTGGCGATGACCGGCGGCGGGCCGGGCAATGCCACCGCGGTGCCGGCGACCTTCATGTACTCCTACGCCTTTTCGCGCAACGAAATGGGCATCGCCGCGGCCAGCGCGGTGTTCATGCTGGCGGTGATCGCAGCGCTGATCATCCCCTATCTCTACTCCGAGCTTCGGGAGCCCAGATCATGAGTGCCGCATCTCCTGCCGCACGCCGAGGCGCTGCCACGCGTGTCGTACTGTACGCCATTCTGCTGGTCTTCGCGGTCATCTATCTGATGCCGCTCTATGTGATGCTGACCACATCGTTCAAGACGCTCGAGGAAATCCATCAGGGCAACATGCTGGCGCTGCCCGGCGAATGGACGTTGGCACCCTGGCGGGAAGCGTGGGGAAGTGCCTGTATCGGGCTCGAATGCAACGGCGTCCACGGTTACTTCTTCAACAGCATCAAGATCGTGATACCCGCGGTACTGATCTCCGGCCTGCTCGGCGCCTTCAACGGGTATGTGCTGACCAAGTGGAAGTTTCGCGGCCACAAGATCGTGTTCGGCCTGATACTGTTCAGTTGCTTCATTCCGTTCCAGATCATTCTGTTGCCAATGGCCCGCGTACTGGGGATTCTGCATCTGGCCAACAGCACGGGTGGCCTGGTGCTGGTTCATATCGTCTACGGTATCGGGTTTACCACGCTGTTCTTCCGCAACTTCTACGCCAGCTTCCCGGACGAACTGGTGCGGGCGGCGCAGCTCGATGGCGCCGGCTTCTTCACCATCTTCTTCCGGATACTGCTGCCAGCGTCGGTGCCGATCATTGTGGTCACGATCATCTGGCAATTCACCAACGTCTGGAACGACTTTCTGTTCGGCGTCTCGTTCGCTTCCGGCGATAGCGCACCGATCACGGTGGCGCTCAACAATCTGGTCAATAGCTCCACCGGGGTGAAGGCCTACAACGTCAACATGGCAGCGGCGATGGTGGCGGCCGTGCCGACACTCATCGTCTACATCCTCGCGGGCAAGTATTTCCTGCGCGGGCTGATGTCGGGATCGGTCAAGGGCTGAGGATCACATGAGCTTTCTGCATATCAACAACGTACACAAGCGCTTCGGCGAGACTCACGTCCTGAAAGGGGTCGACATCGCGATCGAGCAGGGCGACTTTCTGGTACTGGTGGGGCCGTCCGGCTGTGGCAAGTCGACGCTTTTGAACATGATCGCCGGGCTGGATTCGATCAGCGAGGGCGAGCTATTGCTCGATGGACGGTGTATCAATGACGTACATCCTTCCCGGCGCGATATCGCGATGGTCTTTCAGTCCTACGCCCTCTATCCGAGCATGACGGTGGCGGGCAACATCGGCTTCGGGCTGGAAATGCGCAAGGTGCCTCGCAAGGAGCGGCGCGAGGCGGTCGATCGGGTCGCCAAGCTGTTGCAGATCGAGAACCTGCTCGATCGCAAGCCGGGTCAGCTTTCCGGCGGGCAACGTCAGCGTGTGGCAATGGGACGGGCGCTGGTGCGCGACCCGCAACTTTTCCTGTTCGACGAGCCGCTCTCGAACCTGGACGCCAAGTTGCGGGTCGACATGCGTAGCGAGATCAAGCAACTGCATCAGCGACTGAAGACCACCATCGTGTACGTGACGCACGATCAGGTCGAGGCGATGACGCTGGCGACTCGCATCGCGGTCATGCGCGCTGGTGAGTTGCAGCAACTGGGGACGCCCCACGAAGTCTACGACGATCCCAACAACCTGTTCGTTGCCGGCTTCATGGGTTCACCCTCGATGAATCTGGTGAAGGCGCGAATCGTCGAGCACGATGGTGTACTGGTGGCACAGGTGGCAACGGGCGATACGACACTGGCACTGCCCATCGTGCGCGATCGTGAAGCGCTGAGTGACTGGTGTGGGCGCGATGTCATCCTGGGATTGCGGCCGGAGGCGATCACCGATCCGGCCAGCGCCAATCATCGCGATGGCAACATTCACGAAGCGGAGCTGCCGGTCGATCTGATCGAGCCGACCGGGGCGGACCTGTACGTGGTCACCACGCTCGGCGACGCCAGCGTCAACGCGCGCATGCGTCCCGGCACACCGTTGCGGCCGGGAGAACGGACTCGATTCGCTTTCGACGTCTCACGAATGGTGGTGTTCGATCCCGAGTCCGAAAGACGAATCCGCGATGAACAAATGATCGATTCGGCGCTAGAGGAGACGGCCTGACAGGGAAAAGAAGGCGGAGGGAAGGAGAGGCATCGCGAGTTCAGTCAGCGCTGTTGCCCGACGAATTCGCGAATGCCCTCGGCCAGGCGCCGGCCCTGGCGTTCCAGTGATTCGCCTTCGACCATGCCGACGCCCAGTATCAGGCCGCGTCGGTGATCGCCGGTAGCACAGACCCGGCTCAGCGGACGGGTGATCAGATGCTGTCGAGTCAGCAGCGCTTTCGACAAGCGCTCGTCGTCCAGCGTCGGCGAGAGCGCCAGGCTCAAGCTGATGTTGCCGGCCGGTGGTGAAACGCCAATGACTCCGGGCGTGCCGACGAGCAGATCATGTAGCCGCTGTTGACGCCGAAGATATTCGCTCGCCATGCGGCGGCACCAGCCATCCAGATCGCCATCATCGATGAACGTGGCGAGCACTGCCTGATCCAGCAGCCGACCTTCGCGAAAGACGCCGGTACGTACCCGGTTGATCGCGTCGCTCAGGCCTCTCGGTACCACCAGGTAGCCCAGCCGCAGACCCGGAAACATCAGCTTGGAAAACGATCCGATCAGGATCTGGTTGCCGGCGTCGGGGTCGAACGCCAGCTCCCGGTGATGGCCGTCACCGAATTCATAGTCGTCCTCCAGTATCCAGTCCGGTCCGAGGCGTCGGATGAGATCATGTTTGTGAGCGTTTACTGACCTCACGCCCAACGGATAATGGTGAGATCCGGTGAAGTAGAGCAACCTGGGACGAGTCCGTGGCAGGGTCCCGGCGTAGCCTTGCTGCGGTTCCCAGATGGCGTGTTCGATGGCGAGGCCGCCGGCCTGGAAGACGTTGCGAGCGCCCCAGTAGAACGGCGAATCCATGACTACGCGATCTCCGTTATCGGCCAGTGTCAGCGCGCACAGCTGCAGGCCATGGTGGGCGCCTTCGGTGATTACGATCTGATCCAGCGCGCAGTCGATACCTCGCCATCGCGCCAGGTAGCCGGCGATGGCGCGTTTCAGGGGACCATAGCCACCCGAGGCGTAGGAGAGCAGCAGCGTATTGTGGGGCACGGTGATACGCGAGTAGAGCTGGCGCCAGCGGGCGATCGGGAAATGCGCGATATCGGGGACGCCAGGCACGAAGGCGCCGCTTTGCAGCGGGCTGGCACCGACATCGCCGAGAATGTCGTTGGCACGGCGAGAGGTCGGACCGATATCGGCCATCTCTCGCTCCCGCGAATGCAAGCGTTGACTCACCCAGGTGCCGCGGCCGTGGTCGGTAACCAGCTGACCTTGGCGGGTCAGGTTCTCGATGACACCGGCAAGCGTGTTGCGAGCCACGCCGAGTTCGGCGCATAGCGCCCGATGGCCAGGCAATCGCTGACCATCCTGCCACTCGCTGTCGATCAGCCTCAGCAAGGTCTGTTCTAGGCGGCAATGCTTGGTCAGATGACGCGGCTGGGCCTGATAAACCTGCGCGATGCGATCCAGCGCCCGGCGGCGGTCGTCCATGGTCTCTCCCTCGCGGACGCGGAAAGGTTCGGATTATGCGTGGGGAGCGGTAGGTGGTCTACAGTCGTGGAGAAGTGGTCTAGTCCCGGCGAGGCGCCGGGGTGGTAGCGTGGCGTCAGGGCCGAGCACTGGGTTGCTCCAGAAACGATCGGCTTATCAATAACAACCTGAAGAGAATTCCGTCATGTCGAACGCTTCTCAACCTCCGGAGTTCGTGCGGGTCCTGGCTCGTGCGGACGTTCTGGCGCTGGCCTTTGGCGCCATGATCGGCTGGGGCTGGATCGTCCTTACCGGTAGCGCCATTCTCGACGGCGGCAGCGTGGGCGCCATGCTCGCCTTCGTGATCGGCGGTATTGCCGTGCTGCTGGTGGGACTGACCTATGCCGAACTGGCGTCTGCCATGCCGCAAGTCGGTGGCGAACACGTCTACAGTTATCGTGCGCTCGGCCATTTCGCCTCGTTCGTCTGTACCTGGAGCATCGTGCTGGGCTACGTCAGCGTGGCGTCGTTCGAGGCGGTGGCGCTACCCACGGTGTTCGAGCATCTGTTTCCCGGTTACGCCGTCGGTGATCTGTGGGCCATCGCCGGCTGGGAGGTCAAGGCAACCTGGGTCGCGGTCGGTGTGATCGGCTCGATCGTGATGATGGCGGTCAACTATCTGGGGATCTCCACCGCCGCGCTGCTGCAGAAAGTCGTCACCGGGCTGATTCTGGTGGCGGGGGTGATGTTCGTGACCGGGTCGCTGTTCACCGGTGATGGTGGCAACATGCAGCCGCTGTTCGCCAGCGGTGAGCATGGCGCCTTCGGCGGCATCGTGGCGGTACTGGTGCTGGTGCCGTTTCTGTTCGTCGGCTTCGACGTCATTCCCCAGGCGGCGGAAGAGATCAACCTGCCGTTCCGGGACATCGGCAAGGTGCTGGTGCTTTCGGTCATCATGGCGGTGTGCTGGTATACCCTGATCATTCTCGGTACCAGCCTGATGCTCGACAACGAGGCGCTGCAGGGCAGTTCGCTCAGCGTACCGGACGCGATGACGGCAGTATTCGATGCTTCCTGGGCCGGCAATCTGATGGTACTGGCGGGCATTGCCGGGATCATTACCAGCTGGAACGCGTTCTACATCGGTGGCTCGCGGGCGATCTACGCACTGGCCCATTCCGGCATGCTTCCCGCCTTCCTCGGCAAGCTGCATCCCCGCTACAAGACACCGACCAACGCGATCATCCTGATCGGCGTGCTCTCCACCGCTGCCCCCTTCTTCGGCCGCCCGGCGCTGGTATGGCTGGTCGATGCCGGCGGGCTGGGCATCGTGCTTGCCTATCTGTTCGTGGCGCTGTCGTTTGTGATTCTGCGCTATCGCGAACCTGACATGCCGCGTCCTTACCATGTCGGTGCCGGCAAGCTGGTCGGCGTGCTGGCGGTGCTGCTGTCGCTGGGCATGACCTGTCTCTACCTGCCGGGCAGCCCGTCGGCGCTGACGCCTGTCGAGTGGTCCATCTTCGGCGCCTGGATGATCGCCGGATTGGCCCTGTACGGATGGGCTCGACGGCACTACGGTCGAGAGATGGGCGATCGTTTGATCAAGGCGGCCTACGACAACCAGTCGTAGGTCGGCATCCCGATTTTCATGGCGCGCCGCCTGCCGAAGCCGACGACGACGCGCAATCCACGTTAGCGGCACGAGGTGCCGCGTCAGGAGGAGTGTTCCATGACGAGTAAATCCATGAGCAATGCGGAACTCAACGAGCTCAAGCAGCGCTATGTCGCCAACGGGGCGGCAAGCCCCGCCGGCCAGTTCGCCGCTCGTGCGGAGAACGCCGAGCTGTGGGACGAGGATGGCAAGCGTTTCATCGATTTTGCCGGTGGTATCGGCGTGCTCAACATCGGCCATCGTCATCCGAAGGTGGTCGAGGCGGTCAAGGCGCAGCTCGACAAGGTGATGCATACCTGCCAGACCGTCATGCCGTACGAGGGGTACGTGCGGGTGGCTCAGAAGCTCAGCGAATTGACGCCGGTACGCGGCCACGCCAAGGTGATGCTGGCCAACTCCGGCGCCGAGGCACTGGAGAACGCGGTCAAGGTGGCACGCGCCGCTACCGGCCGTTCCAGCGTGATCTGCTTCACTGGCGGCTACCATGGCCGGACGTTCATGACCATGGCGATGAACGGCAAGGTGGCGCCGTATCGTAACGACTTCGGTCCGATGCCCGGCCAGGTCTATCGCGCGCCCTATCCGGTGCCGTCGATCGGCGTCAGCGAGGAAGAGGCGCTGCGCCATCTGAAGATGACGCTGAAGACCGACGCCAACGTCAACGACACCGCGGCGATCGTGATCGAGCCGGTGCTGGGCGAGGGCGGCTTCCATGCGGCTCCCGCGAGCTTCCTGAAAGCGATCCGCGAGATCTGCGACGAGCACGGCATCCTGATGATCGTCGACGAGGTGCAGTCCGGCTTCGGGCGGACCGGCAAGCTGTTTGCCATCGAGCACAGCGGCGTCGAGCCGGACATCATGACCATGGCCAAGAGCATGGCGGACGGCATGCCGATCTCCGCGGTCGTGGGGACGGACAAGGTGATGGATGCGTCCGGCGGCAACTCGCTGGGCGGCACCTATACCGGCAGCCCGGTTTCCTGCGCTGCGGTGCTGGCGGTGCTGGAAGTGTTCGAGGAAGAGCGCATTCTGGAGAAGAGCCAGGCGCTGGGCGAGAAGCTCAGGGCACGTTTCGACAAGTGGCAGCAGGAGTACTCAAGCGTCGCCAACGCGCGCAACCTGGGCGCCATGGCGGCATTCGATCTGGTCAGTGGCGAGAGCGGTGCGCCGAACGCAGAGCTGGCCGGCAAGCTGTGTCGCGAGGCGCGCGAGCGTGGCCTGATCCTGCTCTCCTGCGGTCTGTATGCCAACACGATCCGCTTCCTGATGCCGGTCACCATCAGTGACGAGGTGCTGGAGGAGGGGCTGGACCTGATCGAAAAGATGCTGAGCGAATTCGGCGCCTGATCGACAGCCGCCGTCCGTTGACGGGCGGTGGTGGTCATCACAAGAAACCGACACTGGCGACCAGTGTCGGTTTTTTCATGAAGGCCTGCCTGCACGCGGATGTCAGTGACCGCTTACTTTTCCTGCTGGCCGGCATCCCGCTGCATGTCGATATGCGGGATGCCGTCCTCCACATAGATCTCGCCGACCGGCTCGAAACCGTGACGACCGTAGTAGGCTTGTAGATGTGCCTGGGCGGACAGCCGGGCGTGGCGTCCCGGCCAGAGCGATTCGATTCGCATCAGTGCGGCTTGCAGCAGATCATGGCCAAGACCGTTGCCGCGGTGGTCGGGATCGATGACCACGCGACCGATGGAAACGGGCTTATCTCTCTCCTCCGGCACCTTGAGACGTAACGTCGCCGCGAGATGATGCTTCGTCAGCACCCTCAGATGATGCGTCGAGGCGTGCAGATCGTGGCCATCCAGCTCCTGGTAAGGACACTGCTGTTCCACCACGAATACAGCTACCCGCAACGACAGCAGCGCATAGAGTTCGCCGGGATCGAGCTCGGGGCCGGTCTGCCATGTCCAGTCGTATGATGCCATCTGTCTCTTCCCTCGCCGCCGTTCAGCCATCATGATCGAAGCGCTTTATCTGGATATGGACATCTGAATATGGACGATACGTATCCAGGCATTCGAAACGGCATCTTACGCAGCGCCTCGAAAAATGTCAGTGGCGATGATTCTTGGGAGAGCGATGACGACATGAGCAATCTGGCAATCGATTACGACGACGTGGTGGCGGCGCACCGGCGGCTGGAGGGAATCGCGCATCGAACACCGGTGCTGCGCTCGACGACGGCAGACGATCTTGTCGGCGCGTCGCTTCACTTCAAGGCGGAACATCTCCAGCGTATCGGCGCGTTCAAGTTTCGGGGCGGTTACAACGCCATCAACCAGTTCGACGCCGCACAGAAGGCTGCCGGCGTCATCGCGTTCTCCTCGGGCAATCATGCGCAGGCGATCGCGCTGTCGGCCAGGCTGCATGGCATTCGCGCCGTCATCGTCATGCCGGAAGATGCCCCGGCGATCAAGATCGCTGCCACGCAGGGGTATGGTGCCGAGGTGGTTCTCTACGATCGCTACACCCAGGATCGTGAAGCGCTGGGTCGCGAGCTCGCCGAGGCCGAGGGTCTGACACTGATCCCGCCGTTCAACCATCCCCACGTGATGGCCGGGCAGGGCACTGCCGCCAAGGAGCTGTTCGATGAAGTTGGTGAGCTCGATACGCTGCTGGTGCCTCTGGGGGGCGGCGGGCTGCTCTCCGGTTGTGCCACGGTCGCCAGGGCGCGATATCCCCATTGCCGTGTGATCGGGGTCGAGCCGGAAGCCGGCAACGATGCGCAGAGAAGCCTGGCCAGCGGCGAGATCGTTTCCATCGCCACGCCGCGCACCATCGCCGACGGCGCCCAGACCCAGGCCTTGGGCAGCCTGACGTTCCCGGTACTTCGAGAGTGCGTCGACGACATCGTTACCGTGAGCGATGCCGAGCTCGTTCATGCCATGAGCTTCATGGCCGGGCGGATGAAGCAGTTCATCGAGCCGACCGGTTGCCTGGCGGCGGCAGCGGCCCTGAGTGGCCGGGTGGCCGTCGAGGGGCAGCGGGTAGGAATCATCCTGTCCGGAGGGAACGTCGACCTGAACCGGTTCGCCGAGCTGATTCAGGGCGCGAAGGAATAGCCCACATGAAACACATCGCTGACGACACGTGACTGACCATGTGGCTGACAGAGAAGCGGCGGGCATGCCTGCTGTCGATCTCCTCAGGACAGGCCCGCCGCGATGATCGACGGGGCAGCCGTCGACCTCAGGCGCTCCGATGCCATCGGAACGCCTGGTCAGATAGTTAGAAGAATCCCATGGGATTGATGTCGTAGCTGATCAGCAGGTTCTTGGTCTGCTGATAGTGCTCCAGCACCATCTTGTGGGTTTCGCGACCGACGCCGGATTTCTTGTAACCCCCGAAGGCGGCATGGGCCGGATACTGGTGATAGCAATTGGTCCATACGCGGCCAGCCTGAATGCCACGACCCATGCGGTAGGCGCGGTTGATGTCGCGGGTCCAGACGCCGGCGCCGAGGCCGAATTCCGTATCGTTGGCAATGGCCAGTGCTTCCGCTTCATCCTTGAACGTCGTGACCGACACCACCGGCCCGAAGATCTCCTCCTGGAACACCCGCATCTTGTTGTTGCCCTTCAGCAGGGTCGGCTGAATGTAGTAGCCGTGGGATAGCTCATCGCCAAGTGACTCCCGCTCGCCGCCGGCCAGGAATTCGGCGCCTTCGCCTCGTGCCACGTCCATATAGGACATGATCTTGTCGAACTGCTCTTGCGAAGCCTGGGCACCGACCTGGGTTTCGGTATCCAGCGGATGGCCGCGCTTGATCTTCTTGATCCGTTCGATGACACGCGACATGAACTCGTTGTAGATGCTTTCCTGGACCAGGGCGCGAGAAGGGCAGGTACAGACTTCGCCCTGATTGAGGAAGCCCATCACCAGGCCTTCGGCACACTTGTCGATGAACGCAGGCTCTGCGGACATGACATCCTCGAAATAGATGTTCGGCGACTTGCCGCCCAGCTCCACAGTCGAGGGAATGATGTTCTCCGCAGCGCATTTCATGATGTGCGAGCCGATGGGCGTGGAACCGGTAAAGGCAATCTTGGCGATGCGCTTGCTGGTGGCGAGTGCCTGCCCGGCCTCTTCGCCGTAACCGTTGACGATGTTGATCACACCTTTGGGCAGCAGGTCATGAATCATCTCGATGACCTTGAAGATCGAGACCGGGGTCTGCTCGGCCGGCTTGAGCACGACGCAGTTACCCGCGGCCAGTGCCGGCGCGAGCTTCCAGGTAGCCATCAGGATCGGAAAGTTCCAGGGGATGATCTGGCCGACGACGCCGAGCGGCTCGTGGAAGTGATAGGAGGCGGTGTTCTCGTCGATCTCGGCAGTGGTCCCTTCCTGGGCACGAATGCAACCGGCGAAGTAGCGGAAGTGGTCGATGGCCAGCGGGATATCGGCGGCCAATGTCTCGCGTACGGCCTTGCCGTTGTCCCAGGTTTCCGCGACGGCCAGCATTTCCAGATTCTGCTCCAGACGATCCGCGATCTTGAGCAGCAGCGTTGAACGTTCCTGAACGGAGGTTTTGCCCCAGCCGGGGGCAGCCTTGTGAGCGGCATCCAGCGCCAGGTCGATATCCTTCTGGCTGGAACGAGCGACCTCACAGAAGACTTCGCCGGTGACTGGCGTGATGTTCTCGAAATATCGTCCCTCGGTCGGTGGTATCCATTCACCGCCGATATAGTTGTCATAGCGCTTCTCGAACTGGGTGATGGCGTCCGAGGTATTCGGGTTGGCGTAACGCATGGTGAGGTGCTCCTGTTGAATCGGTGACCGATTGCTGGATTTCTCTACCAATTTGCGCCCCTTGATGCGCTCTCGCCATTACGCTTTAGGCGACCCTGATGACGCGTAGCCCTTCGACCAATGATGAACGGTCAGGCAGTGTCGCGGTGTTACTATGAACCGTGTGGTTCAACGACCTAAGGAGGGTCTGACCATGTTGCAGACTCGAGATCAATCGACTCAGAATCGCCCGCTGGCCGACGACAGCGGCTGCTGCCAGATGAGTTCGATCAACCTGCTCGATGATAGCGTCTCCACGCAGAAGGAAGTTCAGGATCGCAACGTGCTTCAGCTGTATCTGCTGACGGTTCAGGTGAGAGCCTTGATGGATGTGGCTTGTCACCAGGGCCATGCCTCGTTTCTCACAGAGCGTTTGCGTTACCACACAGAGCAATTGGAATCCCAGTTTTCCAATCTGGTGGATAAGCACAAGGGTGCATCCTATACGCGGCATTTCTATGCACAGCAGCAACAGCGCTTCGACACCGAGATCGAGAAGATCATCAGTGCACTGGAATCGCTGGGCGAGAAGTACAAGAACGACTCCTCCCGGTAAGCCTCTTTCTTTCGAAGCCCGGCGCTAGTATCACTCTATCGCACCGGGCTCTATTCAATCTCAATGATCCCTCGCTTCCAGCTCGGAAGCTATTCGTTGATCAGGCTTGATCGCCAGGTCAGATATTGGCGCGCTGCGCTTTGAGGAAATGGATGCCTGGTTTCACGTGAAACAAAGTCGTAGACGTGTTCCACGTGAAACAAGCACTTATCGAGAAAGCGTTCATTTACTGCTTACTGAGAAGAGGTGCCGGTTTTAATCTGACTCAGAAAATCATTACAGGGTGTCGTTTCGTCCGCGCTTGGCGAGACCAGCGCCAGCAGTGCCGCGGCGGGAGTCGCCACGGTTCCCAGGAACGCGCCCACAGCGCCTCGAGCCAGCAGTGATCCGGTGTCGACGCCCGGAGACGGGTTCTTGAGCGTACCTTTCACATAAAGTGGCGAGCGTAGCGTGAAGACACGTGCTCCCTTGCTTTCCGGTTCGATGGTGAAATCCAGCGCTTCGGTGGCGAAGTTGACGGTGCCGTCGATCTTGATCAGCGCATTTTCAGTATCGATCAGAAAGAAGCGGGTTTTGGCCAGTCCATCGGTGACTTCCAGATTGGTTGCCGCACAGTTGATATTGACCTGTTCATCTCCGAACAGTTTGCCGACCAGGTAGTTGCCGACATTGAGGCCTGCCAGTTCCATCAGGTTCTGACTGATAAGGCCATCATTGACCAGCATCTGCAGGTCACCATTGCTGGTGCCCAGAATGCTGGCAACGGAATTGCCGGTGCCACTCAGCGTGGCGCCCCCGTTGAGTTCTCCGCGGCTGTTCTGCATCAGCTCAACGTCGGGAAACAGACGGCTCAGCAAGAGATGGCGGATATGCATGTCCACGCGGCTCTGCATCGGCTCTTGGCTACCGTCGAGTCGTACCGTGGTATTGAGATTGCCTCCCGCGACGCCGAACCGAAGCGGGTCTAGCAGAATCTCCCCGTTCTCCAACGTGATATGTGTATAGAGATCCTCCAGAGGCAGCGAGTCGCCATGCTCGATGCGCTGCGCGGTGAATTTCACGTTCGCATCCATCGTCTTCCATTGCGCCGTATCGAACTCTTCGACCGGAAGCAGCTTGTCTTCCGGCTGCTGGCTGGCTTCTCCTCGGTCTGCCTTTTCCGCATTCGAGTCGGCACCGATCAGCGGGGCGAGATCGGCAAAGCGCAATTGCTGCGAAACGACCTCGCCCTCCAGCGATGGCCGTGGTTCGCCCATCTGGTAGGTAAGGTCGCCATGAATGTCGCTGTCTCCAATCTGTCCGTCGAAATTGCGATAACGAAAGGAGAGCGCTTCTTGGGTATCGAGATTGGCTGTCAGATGGCCTTGGGTAGAGTAGGGCGGTGTGTCGGGCAGAGTCACGCCAATGATCCCGTAAAGATCGCCCAGGTTCTGGCCGGCAAATTGCAGATCCATATCGATTTTCTTGGGCGCTAACGGGTCGATCAAGGTGCCATTGACGGACACCCGGGTTGCTCCCGCTTCTACTGTAGCTTGAAGGGGGTAGGGTGCATCGCGAAGGCGCAAGGCATCCAGTCCGCCGAGCCGGCCTTCTCCGTCGAAAGCCTGATTCTGATATTCACCTTCGGCCTTCCAGCCAAATACGTAATCGGCGACATCTCGATCCCCGACGGCTTGCCGAGCGGCACTGCCTTTCTCCGCAACGTCATTGAAGGCGATGGGCTCGCCGAGGAGTCGGACCGTGGCATCGGCGGTTGCCGTCAGTACGGCGTCATCGTAGTGAACGTTCACCGGATCGAAAGCGATATCTCCGACATCGACTGTCCAGCCGCTGTCGCTGTTCGAGGGTTCGGCTGCCGTATCCTGCTCACCGTTTCCGAGCGCAAATGTCCAGTTGTTCTTGCCGTTTTCAAGACGGACCAGAGAAGCCTCGGCACCCGAGAATTGGATATGGGGAATGGAGACCGTCTTGTCCATGAGCGGGAGCAGGGAGAATTCGATATCCAACGAGGCGAGGCTGAGCAGATCTTCGTCGGTGACGGCTTCCGGACTACCGACATGGATATCCTCGGCGTGGATATGAGGCCATGGAATCCAGCTGCGCCAACCGGATTCATCTTCCGGGGACGCCCAGGACAGATCGAGGTCGCCTTCGATGGCGAAGGGCCTGTGAATGGCTGCCGAGACGCGCTCGTTGATCGTGGGCTTGAGCCGGTTCCAGTCGAATGTCACAAAGACGACGATTAGCGCTATGAGTGACAACAAGACGATCGCTACTACGGCTAGCGCAATCTTCTTCCCCAATGTCATGGCCCTGTTTCCATCCTTGAAGTGTCTCTCCAAGGATAGTCGAGGCTGAGCATGACGTTGGGATCAGTTGCGGGAACTCGGGAAAAACCGATGTTTCACATGAAACATTCGCCAGGCTGGAGAGGCGCCGTTGTGGAGAAGCGGCGTTGTTGGCTTACGAGCTCTGATTCAGCAGACGGCTGGTGAAATCTGCCAGATCGTTACAGATCCAGGTGTCGGCAAGCGTGTCGTCCAGCTCGTGCCGAGAGCGTTGCCCTTTGCCGGTAAGCACCAGTGCCGTCTGGCAACCGCTGGTAATGCCTGCCTGAATGTCACGCAGGCTATCGCCGACCATCCAGCAACCCTCCAGCGTCTGCAAATGCAATCGACCCTTTATCCGTTCCAGCAGGCCGGTACGCGGCTTGCGGCAAGCGCAGTCGTCGGATGGGAGGTGGGGGCAGTACTCGATCGCTGCGATCTTCCCGCCGGCTTGTTCGACCAGCGAGCGTAATCGATCGTGAATTTGCTCGAGCGTCCGGATGTCATAGTAGCCTCTTCCAATGCCGGACTGGTTCGTGGCAATGGCGACTGTCCAGCCGTTCTGGTGCAGCCGCGCGATCGCTTCAATGGCGCTGGGATAGGGGTGCCATTCCGACAGCGATTTGATGTAGGCATCAGAGTCTCGATTGATGACGCCATCGCGATCGAGTATGACGAGCTTGACCATGTGCAATCGTGCTCTGAGAAAAGAGAAGCCGATTATCGGATGTCATGCTGCGAGACGCAAAAGCCTCTCGTGTTTCACGTGAAACAAACATTCTGTGCATTCAGTCATGTAGTGGAGACCAGGCTCGCAAAGGCTGGCTTAGAAGGGAGCGCAAAAGAGAGCTAGAACGAGAGGTCGATTGGCAGCCAAAGCCAATATCGCTATCCCGGCGACCTCGCTTGGAATGTGGAACCGCCGGGAAATAGCCGAACGCACCTATGGCGCGACGGGGAGCGCCCGCTTGTGTGCGGTTCGGTCGAAGGTGCGGATAATCAGATCTGCTGCGTCGCGGCCGACTTCCTTGCCCTCGAGAAAGTCATCGATCGTATCGTAGCTTACGCCTAACGCCTCTTCGTCGGTGCGTCCCGGTGAGAGCGACTCGAGATCGGCAGTAGGGATCTTGTTGACCAATGCTTCAGGACCATCAAGCTCGCTCAGAAGCGCTCTGACCCGGCGCTTGGTGAGTCCTGCCAGTGGGGTGATGTCACAAGCGCCGTCCCCATGTTTGGTGAAGAAGCCCATGACGGCTTCGGCGCCATGATCTGTTCCTACGACCAAGCCGTTGTGCGTTCCTGCTACGGCGTATTGCGCCATCATCCGCGCTCGCGCCTTGATATTGCCATGCACGAAGTCGCGTTGGTACTCATTCTGAAAAGCGAGCTTCCCCGTTTCAAGGCTCGCAAGCAAACCATCGGCACAGGGCTTGATATCGACATCGAGCTGTTGATCGGCGCGAATGTAGTCGATCGCGGCCTGGGCGTCGTCCTCGTCATGCTGATCGCCATAAGGCAGGCGCATCGCATAGAAGGTTGCCTCCCCGCCACGGTCGCGAAGGCGCTCGGCGGCAAGCTGACATAGCCGGCCAGCGGTGGTCGAATCGACGCCACCGCTGATACCCAGCACCAACGCTCGAGTACCGGTTTTCTCCAGGTAGCGCACCATGAAATCGATACGGCGTTCGACTTCTCGGCGTGCATCGAATGTCGGCTCGATGCCCAGCGATTCGATGATCTGTTGTTGGGTCGTTGCAGTCATTGTCTGCTCCTGGGAGTGATGATGAGTGGCGCCATGCAATAGCTTGGCAGGCAGGGCGTCATGGTGCCAATGTCACTGGCTACCGATAGCCGTTTCGGCACCTTGGCTTTCAGCATGGTAGTGCGTCAGTCGCTCCAGTGAATAGCGCGCGGCGGCGAGTCTAACGTCGTTGCGACCACCGTCGAAGCGGCGTGTTTCGCAGTAGACGCTGTCGCCTTCACCCGTGCGGAAGGCCCAGGCAAAGCAAACCGTACCCACGGGCGTGCCGTCCTCCGCCGGCTCTGGCCCTGCGATACCGGTATTGGCGATCGCCACGTTCGCCTGCGTGTAGTCGAGTGCGCCAATCGCCATCTCGCGAGAGAGTGTTTCGCTGGTCATCGAGTGCTTTTCGAAAATCTCGTCATCGATCTTGAGATAACGCTGTTTGGCCTGCGGCGAATAGACCACAAGGCCGCAGTCCACCAGACTGCCGGACCCCGGAACACTGGCGAATTCCGACAGGATCAGGCCGGCAGTACAGGACTCGGCAGTGGTCAGCACGAGCCCTTCCTTCTGCATGTAATCGATCAGCGAGCTGATCATGGCATCATTCTGATCGGCCATGGCGTCCTCCTGAAATTTGAGTCTGAGCTTCGTGGAATTCTGACAATACGCCAATGGCGTGCCGCTGTTATTAACGGAGATCAGTGTCTTCGCGGGCATCGAGAACTATTACCCAGCGGAAACGACGACATAGCCTCTGATAGACATGAGGCGATCGAAGCTTTGTGATGTTTCACGTGGAACATCGATTATCGAGCAGCGAGTCTGAGTTGCAGGGCCGATGCGGTGAGGAATGGGAAGAACAGGAAAGCGGAAAAGGGGAGAGAATAAGAACGCCCGACGCTTGGCCGGGCGAATGTTTCACGTGAAACGAAAGATTGGCGCTACGATTGCAGCTCGGCGATGTCTGCGACCTCCAGGAAGAGCGCCTGCAGGCCAGCCAACAATGCCAGTCGATTGGCGCGGACGGCGTCATCCTCGACGGCGACCATCACGTCATCGAAGAAATGATCCACCGGTGCGCGTAGCGTGGCCAGGATATCGAGGGCCTGCGCGTATTCGGCTTCTCGGAACAGCGGTTCGACCTGGTCGCGGCAGTCGCTGATGGCGTTGGCCAAGGCGATTTCCGCTTCCTCGGCGAGAAGGTCGCCGTTCACCTCGATACTGCCGTCATGCTGCTGCTTGGACAGGATATTCGACACGCGCTTGTTGGCCGCAGCCAAGGCAACGGCTTCCTCGCGCTGACCGAAACGGTGCACGGCACGCAGGCGGCGGGCGAAATCCAGCGGACGCGTTACCGGGCGGGTACGTACCGCCAGATAGACGTCGACCGGTAATCCCTCGTCCTGCGCCCAGGCGCGGAAACGATCGAGCATGTAAGTCAGGACATCGTCGACCAGGCCTTCCGCCTTGGGCAGGTCCCGGTGCTGGGAGGCCGCCAGTTCCAGCAGCTCGCGCAGATCGAGATCCAGCTCGCCCTTGATCAGGATATTGAGCACGCCGATGGTGGCCCGGCGCAGGGCGAACGGATCTTTGGCGCCCGTGGGACGCTGGCCGATGCCGAAGATGCCGGTCAGCGTGTCCAGACGATCCGCCAGCGCGATCGACAGTCCGGTGGATGTCCTGGGGATCTCGTCGCCGGCGAAGCGGGGCAGATACTGCTCATGGATGGCTTCGGCCACGGCTTCCGGTTCACCGTCGTGGCGCGCGTAGTAAGTGCCCATGATCCCCTGCAGTTCGGGGAACTCGAGCACCATCTCGGTGACCAGGTCGCACTTTGCCAGTTGGGCTGCGCGCGCGGCTGCCTGGGAATCTCCGTCGATCTTGCCGGCAATGAAGCGGGCGACGACTTCGGTACGGGCGGCCTTGTCGGCGAGCGAACCGAGTTCGCGCTGGAAGACGACATTGGCCAGCGACTCGCGGCGGCTCTCCAGCGTCTGCTTGCGATCGGTCTCGAAGAAGAAGGCGGCGTCGGCCAGACGCGGGCGAATGACCTTTTCGTTGCCGTAGATGACCTGCTGCGGATCTTCGCTGTCGATGTTGGCCAGCGTGATGAACTGCGGCTTGAGCTTGCCGCCGGCATCGAGCAGGTGAAAGTATTTCTGGTTGGCCTTCATCGAGGAGATCAGGCACTCCGCCGGCACTTCGAGGAAGCGTTCATCGAAGCTGCCGGTCAACGCTACCGGCCACTCGACCAGTCCGTTGACTTCTTCCAGCAGGTCTTCGTCGATGACCGCCTGGGCGTCATGCACTTCCGCCTCGGCCAGTACCTGCTCGCGGATACGTTCGCGACGGCGCTCGAGGTCCACCAGCACGTAGGCATTTTCGAGCGCGGTTTCGTAGTCGTCCGCATGGGCGAGCTCGATCGGCGTGGGGGCGTGAAAGCGATGGCCCCGGGTCGTGCGGCCGGACTCCAGACCCAGCACGCTGGCCGGGACGATCTGGTCGCCATAGAGCAGAACCAGCCAGTGCACGGGGCGTGAAAATTCGATGCGCGAGGCACCCCAGCGCATGTTTTTGGGAACCGGCAGGGCATGAATGGCGGAATTGACGATCGCCGGTAGCAGCGCCTCGACGGTATCTCCCTGCTGCTGTTCACGATAGCCGAGCCAGGTCCCCTTGTCGGTCTCCAGGTGGATCAGTTCATCGACCGTCACACCGCAGGAGCGGGCGAAGCCTTCGGCCGCCTTGGTGGGCTGGCCGTCCTTGAAGGCTGCCGCCAGCGCCGGGCCACGCTTCTCGACCTCACGATCCGGCTGCTTGCCGGCGAGGGCTTCGATACGGACGGCGAGGCGGCGCGGGGAGGCAAGCGCATACGCCTCGCCATGGGGAACTTCGGCATCGTCGAGACCCTTGACGATGCCGTCGCGCAGAGCAAAGGCGAGTTTGGCGAGTGCGCCCGGCGGCAGCTCTTCGACGCCCAGTTCGATCAGTAGGGTGTTGACTGCCATGCTCATGCGTCTCCCTGAGTGGTTTCTGACGGTTCCTGCAGCAGCTCGCGGCGCAGGGCTTCCGGCGCCATCGGGAAGCCTGCAGCCTCCCGTGACGCGTAGTAGGCGTGGGCAACCTCGCGGGCCAGCGTACGCACTCTCAAGATGTAGCGCTGACGCTCGGTAACCGAGATGGCGTGGCGCGCATCCAGCAGGTTGAAGGTGTGCGAGGCCTTGAGCACCTGCTCATAGGCCGGCAGCGGCAGATTGGCCTCGAGCAGCTTGTTGCATTCGGTCTCGCAATGGTCGAATGCCTCGAACAGATAGGGAACATCGGCATGTTCGAAGTTGTAGGCCGACTGCTCGCGCTCGTTCTGCAGGTAGACGTCACCGTAAGTGACGCGGGTCCCGTCGGGAGCGATCGTCCATACCAGGTCGTAGACGCTGTCGACGTCCTGCAGATACATGGCGATACGTTCGAGACCGTAGGTCAGCTCGCCGGACACCGGGTAACACTCGATCCCGCCGGCCTGCTGGAAATAGGTGAACTGGGTGACTTCCATGCCGTTGAGCCAGACTTCCCAGCCGAGCCCCCAGGCGCCGAGCGTGGGCGATTCCCAGTTGTCCTCGACGAAGCGGATATCGTGGACTCGCGGGTCGATACCCAGACGCTCCAGCGAGCCGAGGTAGAGATCCTGCAGATCCTTCGGCGAGGGCTTCAGCACCACCTGGAACTGATAGTAGTGCTGCAGGCGGTTGGGGTTTTTCCCGTAGCGGCCATCGGTGGGTCGGCGCGACGGCTGGACATAGGCGGCGTTCCAGCTCTCCGGGCCGATCGAGCGCAGGAAGGTGGCCGGATGAAAGGTGCCGGCACCCACTTCCATGTCGAGTGGCTGCAGCACGACACAGCCCTTTTCCGCCCAGTATTGCTGAAGGGCCAGTATCAGCCCCTGAAAGGTTTTCGCATCTGCCGTCGAGTCTGTCATTGACTGCGCACCGTTGCCCATGAATTCGTGAGCCGCCAAGTATACAATTAGCGCTCAATCGGTTATAGGCACCGCTGCCAATCGGCGTCGAGCGGGTTCGCGACGGTTTTCGCAGCGGCGGCGGCTGCATTCGACGACCGAGTCGAGACAAGAGGAAAGCGACATGATCGTAGTCACCGGCGGGGCCGGCTTCATCGGGGCCAATCTGGTCAAGGCACTCAACGCGCGCGGCCACCAGGACGTCATGGTGGTCGACGATCTCAGCGACGGCACCAAGTTCGTCAATCTGGCGGACTGCACGCTGGGCGATTATCTCGACAAGGACGATTTCCTGGCGAGAGTGAAGGCTGAACTGTGTGGTGAGATACGAGGCGAGATCGGCGGTCTGCCGCCGATCGAGGCGATCTTCCACGAAGGAGCCTGTTCGGATACCACCGAATGGGACGGCCGCTTCATGCTGGAGAACAACTTCGAGTACTCCAAGGTGCTGCTCGAGTATTGCCAGGCCAAGCGCATTCCGTTTCTCTACGCCTCTTCCGCCGCCACCTACGGGGGCAGCGAAGTGTTCGTCGAGGACCCGGCTCACGAGAAACCGCTCAATGTCTACGGCTACTCCAAGCTGCTGTTCGATCAGTACGTCCGCGCGCGCTGGGACGATTTCGACTCGCAGGTCGTGGGCTTTCGCTACTTCAATGTCTATGGCCCGCGCGAGCAGCACAAGGGCAAGATGGCCAGTGTCGCCTACCACCACCACACGCAGGTCCAGCGCGGGGAGAATCCCAAGCTGTTCGGCGCCTGGGACGGATTTGATGCCGGAATGCAGAGCCGTGACTTCGTCTATGTGGGCGACGTGGTCGACGTCAACCTGTGGTTCCTGGATAACCCCGAGATTTCCGGCATCTTCAATCTGGGCACCGGACGCGCCGAGCCGTTCAAGGCGATCGCCGAAACCGCCATCGATTTCTATTCGCGCAACCAGGGGGTCAAGAGCGAGATCGAGTACATCGATTTTCCCGACGAACTCAAGGGGCGCTACCAGAGCTATACCCGTGCCGATATCGGCCGGTTGCGCGACGCCGGCTATACCGCCGAGTTCAAGACGGTGCGCGAGGGCGTTTCCGCCTATCTGGAATGGCTGAATGGCTGATACCGCGGCGGTCAATGCCAAAGCCGGGCCGCGTCTCCTCGTCGTTGGCCCCTCCTGGGTCGGCGACATGGTCATGGCGCAGAGTCTGTTCATCACACTCAAGCAACGCCACCCGGACGCGACGATTGGTGTGCTGGCGCCGGGCTGGTCGCTGCCGATCCTCGAGCGCATGCCGGAAGTCGACGAAGCCATTGCGCTGGACGTGAAACATGGCGAGTTCGGCTGGAAGACCCGGCGTGAGATCGCAAGCTCCCTGAAGGGACGTTTCGATCATGCCATCGTGCTGCCGCGTTCGCTGAAGTCGGCGCTGGTGCCGTTTCTGGCCGGCATCCCGCGCCGGACGGGGTTCACCGGCGAACAGCGCTACCTGTTGCTCAACGACCGCCGCAAACTCGACAAGGCGGTCCTGAATCAGACCGTCAAGCGCTTCGTCGCACTGGGGCTCGATGCCAAGGAAGCCGTACGCGGCAACTTCGCCCTTCCCCATCCAAGGCTCAGCGTCGACTCTCGGCATCAGGACGAGCTGCGGGAGTCGCTCGGTCTGGGAGAGCGTCCCGCCATCGGCATGATGCCGGGGGCCGAATATGGGCCGGCCAAACAGTGGCCGCTCGAACATTTCCGCGAACTCGCCGAATCCCTGATCGGCAGGGGATATTCGGTCTGGGTCATGGGCGGGCCAAAGGACGCCGAGGCCGGTGCGGTCATTACCGAGCGTCTCGAGCACGCTCACAATCTGTGCGGCAAGACCCGGCTGGCGGATGCCGTCGATCTGCTCGCTGCCTGTAAGCAAGTGGTCACTAACGACTCGGGGCTGATGCACGTGGCTGCAGCCGTCGGCACGCGTATCCAGGCGCTCTACGGCTCGTCGTCGCCGATCTATACACCACCGTTGACCGACAACGCCTATATTCATTATCTAGGTCTTTCCTGCTCACCCTGTTTCGAGCGCACTTGCCCGCTGGGGCACCGCAACTGTCTTAAGCAGATGGTGCCCGATAGAATCGAACAAGCGATTCAGGGATCACCGATAGACGGCTGCCGGTGAGGCCGGCCATTGCCATAATCATCGAGAGCGACCATGGTGCTACTGACTGCCAAACGAAAGCGCAAGTTGCGCTCGGCGCTTCGTTTCCTGCACTACCGCATGAAGAACGTATGGTCCTCCCGGCAGGTCCCTTCGAGTGGCGAGCGACTCATCATCTCGCTGACCACCCATCCGCCCCGTATACGCCAGGTCTTTGCCACGCTGGAATCTCTCTGCGAGCAGGATATCGAAGCATTCGATGTCCATCTCTATCTTTCGCGGCGCGACAAGGAAGCCGTCGGTGACCTGCCAAGGTCACTTCAGCGCCTGACGCGACGTGGTGTGAAGATCGTCGTGACTGACATCGACTTGCGTTCCTACGACAAGTTGGTGCATGCGCTGGAAGCATATCCGCAAGCGACGATCATCACTGCCGACGATGACATGCTGTATCCCTCGGATTGGGCAAGGCGCCTGGTAGATGGCGCAAATCGGTTTCCCGGCTGTATCGTCTGCCACCGTGGCCATATGCTCTGTGAGAGCTCGCCGGGCTCGGGTGAAATTTCCTATAAAGAGGTCAGGACCCGTCAGGATCCGGGCGCCATGCAACCCAACTTCGCACTGATGCCGACTGGTAGTGGTGGGGTGCTGTATCCGCCAGGAGTACTGGACCCTATGGTTTTCGACGTCGAAGCCTTTCAGGCCCTGGCACCCAATGCCGATGATATCTGGTTCAAGATGGCTTCTCTCAAGGCGGGAACGCGCTGCGTGCGGGTCAATTCACGCAATGTCGACTTCCTGTCCACGCCAGCATCCGGGGAGTCGGCCTTGCATGAAGACAACGTCAAACGCGGTGGAAACGACAGGCAGTTTGCCAATTGCCTTGCTCGCTACCCGGAGCTCAAGTCGCTGATCTTCGAGTCTCGCGACGATCTATCGGGCGATGACCCGCTACATACATAGAACGGTGAATACATGTCCCAACGAGTCCTGCTGGTCGTCCGCAAACTGAGTATCGGCGGCATCGAGCGTGTCACCGTCAACCTGGCCAACGTGCTGGCGAGAGAGGGTCACGACGTCCATGTGCTGGTGCTCAAAGGCGGCTACGAACTGGCACCGGACCCTGCGGTGACGGTCCATCGGATGGATTTCGACAAGGCCTTTCGCAAGACGGGGCTGGGACTCGTGTACGACCTTTTCACGCGGGCATTGTTGAAACCGCTTCTGCCGGGTTCGGGATTCCTGTGGCGGGGCTGGTATGGCGGTTCCTACCTCGAGCGCTTCGTGGTCAGGCTCGAAAGGGAACATGGCCCGATCGACCGTGTCATCATGCGTGGACAAGGCGCTTTCGAGACGGTCTGGTCCTGGCGGGACCCGCGTCTATGGCAGGTAACCGTTTCCTGGCCTGGCGATTATGGCAGCCGGCTCAAGGGGATATATCTGCGCAAGCTATACGAGGGCAAGCAGGTAATCTGCAATACGCCCAACGTACGCGAGCAGCTCGAGCGTCAGCTAGGACACTATGATATCCGGCCCAAACGCTGGGCCACCATCATGAACCCCTGCGACATCGAGGCCATCCGCCGCCAGGCCGACGAGCCTGTCGAGCTGCCCGCCAGGCCCTTTATCGTCCATGTCTCTCGACTGTCCGACGTCAAACGTCAGGAGTGGCTGATTCGTGCCTATCTGAAGGCCGATATCGATGAAGATCTGGTCATTGTCGGCGACGGCCCCAAGCGTGAAAGTCTCGAAAAACTGGTCGGCGAGCTCGGCGCTCGCGAGCGCATCCATTTCGTCGGCAGTCGACCCAATCCTTACCCCTGGATGAAACACGCTCGACTTTTCGTATTGAGCTCGCGCAGTGAAGCGTTCGGTATCGTGCTGGCAGAGAGCATGATCTGCGGCACGCCATGTGTCGCCGTGGATTGCCCGGGTGGCGTGCGCAACGTGTTGATCCATGATCAGGCCCGATTGATCGCGGAAAATTCTATAGAAGGACTGGCCGTGAAGATTCGTGAAGGGATGAAGAATCCGCCATCGATCGAGGCGGATCCCGAGCTGATTGAGCGTTTCCGTGATACCCGCATCATGCAGCAATTCCTCGACTTGCCAACGACCTAGACGGAGCCATGTCGACACGAAGAGCCGGATACGGGATTTACAGCTAATTGTATAGCATGCTTATTAACGTGGTATGCTATACAGAAGAAGAACAGCGTTTGATAATTCCGCTTTTTCTGTACTCGAACGTGTAGGCTTTCATGGTGCGCGCTTCACAAAACCACTCGCCTTCTCCTCCGCGCCTGCCCGTCGAGGATGTAGCGTTTCGCGATTTGCTCGACCCCCGCATGAAGTGGGGGATCCGGCGTGCGCGCCTACAGGCGAGTTTGAAAGCGGCTTTTCAGCGCAGCGTTGGCGAGACAGTGGAAGAGTCTCTGTTTCGGCGCTGGGCCACCGGAAAGGCAGGCTGTCGGTGGGCTGAGCGCCGCGGCCTGCCACGGCGATCGATCGAAGCGAGATTGGGGCAGGCGTTAATCGTGCACGTCGATCCCCGTGCGCTGATTCGCGACTTCAATGCCAAGGGAATCGGTGGCAAGCGCCCATCGTCTTCCGCCTTCATCTGGGACGGCGAATGGGATCAGAGCCGCGGCGACCTGCGTCGCGGCTCTCGTTATCGCTTCATCAGCGATCTCGACGAGCACAGGGACGATCTCAGCCAGACCGAGCGCTTCCGCCAGTACCGTTCGCGGCTCGAGTCGGGGTATCCCTGGTCTTCCTATCAACAGGGCATTCTGCTCGATACGGAAGAAAAGATAATGGCCTACCTGCGGACCTACCTGGGCTTTCTCGACGATATGGCGGCTCACGGATTCAATGCCGAGCTGGGAAAAGACGATCTGGGTGTCGCGGTCACCCGTGACGGCCGGCTGCTCAAGATCAATCGCGGCCTGCACCGCTTGGCGATGGCTCAGCGCCTGGGCCTGGCATCCGTCCCCGTGGTCGTTCGTGCCGTCCACCGCGACTGGTGGGAGCGCGTGGTCGAAGGGGAGCGAGGGGAGACGGCACTGGCTCGAGTCGCCGAGGCGTTGCAGCACACCACCCCCGAAACCCGGCCGGGCAAACGGGATCCTGGCGAGGACCTGGGGCCCATCGAGTGGCCGGCGCCGCGCCACCCGGACCCATGTGCGGACGGCCTCAGTTGACGCCGTTCCAGAGCCGCTCCTGCAGAAGATTCTCGCTGCGCATGCGCTGATTCATTTCTTCCAGCGAATAACGTTCCACCAGCGTCGGGATCGACGAGAACAGCGATACCCCGAGCCCGGCCCGATGGTCAGGAATGGTGTAGTTCATCGCTTCCAGTAGCGTCGGCAGCACGTCCACCATGCTGGCTGGCCGCTCGATGACGCGGGGGCGCAGGCCGTTGCCCAGCATCATCAGGGTGTTTTCCCGCTCCTCGGCAATCAGATCCTCCCAGGCGGAGTTCTTCATCGAGAGGTGATCGCTGGCCACCACGACCAGCGTATTGTCCAGCAGCCCTTCGGACCGAAGCCGCTCGATGAAATTCCTGACCAGCCAGCCGGTACATTTGATCGAGTAGAGAATATCGGTCCCGTCGAAGGGGCCCTGATTGTCGATACAGGATTGCGACGGATTGCCGAACGGTGGGTGTCCGGCCAGCGTCAGACCGAAGAAGGCGTAGGGCTTGCCGCTGTCGTGCAGGTGCCGGATACGCTTCTCGGCCAGGCCGAGCAGCGTGTCGTCATAGAGCCCCCAGTCGTTGAGGTAACCGGCGGGGGCCTTGTCTTCCAGTTCGTCGCGACCCAGCGCCGTATCGAAGCCGTGGCCCTGATAGAACTTCGCCTTGCCGGCAAATTTCGTGCTGGCGCCGCCCATGTAGGTCAGGTCGTAACCCCGCGCGTGGAGCAGGTCGCCGAGACAACTGACGCCAGGGAGCACGTCCGACAGCGGCTCGAACTGGTTGTCGTGCATCAGTCCCGCCGGCATCAGCGGCACTCCGCACTGGCTGGCGACCATGCCGGCCATCGTCCAGCCCGTGTTGTCGAGCTGCTTGACGCCGCGAAAGACCACGCCTTCCTTGCCCAGCTGCGCCAGATCCTCGTAAGCGTTACCGAAGCGTTGGGTATCGCTGTAGGTGCGCTCGGTGCTCTCCATGTAGATATAGATCAGGTTTGGCGGCTGGCGCGGCGCGGCGACGATTTCCGGTGGCTGGTAACGGTCGTTGAGCCAGGATTCGTCGTCGTCGATCGCCGAAGCGCCACGAAGCGACAACCCGAACAGCAACGGGTTGAAGGCGAGCAGAAACAGGCTCAAGACCCGTTCCCACAAGCGCCAGCGATGGTCGGCCCGCACCAGCCAGGTCACCGCCATCAGCATCACGATGGCCGCCATCGTGTAGATCACGCCGGCAATCTGGCGGTCGGTACTGCCGTTCTCCTCGATGCCGGCCTGCAGGTGAAAGATCACCGCGCCCAGGTCGAGTTGACCGAAGCTGTCGTCGAGATAGATATAGACCCACCACAGCACCAATGGCAGCAGCGACCATGGCCACGCCTTGCGCTGCGTGGCGCGCTGAGAGACATGCCCCCAGCGGAAGTGATAGCCGATAGCGAGCCAGCCCAGCGTGATGGCGACGGGCGTCCACCATGGCAGTACACAGACCACCATGATGGCGTAACCGATGCAGAGGCCGATATAAGTGAGTGCACACCAGCGTCGAGTGTTACGAGAGATGGTCATGACGCGCTTCGATCCGTGAACGTCGTGTTCTACCGGTGCCGGGTCCGGGCACCGCATGAGGAGTCGTTATGACTCTATCATGACGAATCCAAGACAAGCAGGTTAGCGACGAGTTCCCGGCGCTATCGTGAACTTCGCAATGCCAGGTCGTCGGCATGGCGTTCCATGGCGAGCTCGATCAGGCGTGTCACCAGCGCCGGATAAGTCATGCCGCTCGCCTGCCACAGCTTGGGATACATGCTGATGCGGGTGAAGCCCGGCAAGGTGTTGATCTCGTTGACGACGACCTTGCCTTCCGGCGTGAGGAAGACATCGACCCGAGCCAGGCCGGCGCATTCCAGCACCTGGAACGTGCGCACCGCGAGCTCGCGGATCGCCTCGCTGGCATCAGAATCGATATCGGCGGGGACGGCGATCCTGGCTGCATCGTCGTCGATATACTTGGTGTCGTAGGAATAGAAACCGCCCTCGACCACGATCTCGCCGCAGACGCTCGCTTCGGGGGCGTCGTTGCCCAGCACCGCGCACTCGATTTCGCGTCCGACCACGGCGGATTCGACCAGCACCTTGTGATCGAATGCCAGGGCCAGGGCCAGCGCCTGCTGGAACTCGGCTGCGTTCTCCACCCGGCTGACGCCGACCGACGACCCCTGGTTGGCCGGCTTGACGAACAGCGGCGTGCCCAGCTCGTCGCGCAGGGCGTCGAAATCGGCGCTGGCGGCCGTGCGGCGGGTCAGGGTGACGAAAGGTGCCACCGGGATGCCGGCATCGCGCAGCAGGCGCTTGGTGACGTCCTTGTCCATCCCGGCAGCCGAGCCGAGCACGCCGGAACCGACGAAGGGCAGATTGGCCATGCGCAGCAGCCCCTGCAGCGAACCATCCTCGCCCAGCGTGCCGTGAACGATGGGGAAGACCACGTCCAGCTGGTTCAATGCCCCTTGAGACGCCTCGGTGGCGATCAGCTGCCGGTGCTCGCGGCCGGGCACCAGGGCGATATCGCCGGCGGACGGGTTGAGCGCAATGCGTCGAGGGTCGTCGGCATCGAGCAGGAAGTCGGCCGCATCGTTGATATGCCACTGGCCCTGCTTGTCGATGCCGATGACCGTGACCTCGAAACGCTCGCGATCCAGCGCATCGACGATGTTCCTGGCCGATTGCAACGACACTTCATGCTCCGCCGATTTGCCGCCGCAGATGACGCCAACCCGAATCTTGCTCATAGTTCTGCTCCACTTCGCTAACGATCTCGACGCCGCTCGGCTGCGGCCTGTCGGGCGTCATGATGCCACGTTCCCGCTGTGTAAGTATTGCCCGGGCAGGCCGAATACCGGCTGCCTCGCTCAACCGGCGAATCAGCGGGCAGCGAGGCGGCGATAGAGGGCGAGATAGGCTGCGGCCATGGCCTCGGGGGTGAAGTCGGCGAGACGCTGTCCGGCAGCCGTGGCCAGGCGTCGGCTGCGCTCGGGATCTTCCAGCAGAGCCATCAGCGCCGTTGCCAGCGCCTCCGCATCACCGGGAGGCACCAGCAGCCCGCTGACGTCGTCCTCGATCAGGTCCGGAATGCCGTCGACATCGCTGGCCACGATCGGCACGCCGTGGTCCATGGCATCGAGCAGCGTCGAACCGAGCCCTTCGTTGCGTGAAGGAAACGCGAACAGCGTCATGATCTCGAGATAATCGCCGACGTTCGGCCGGAAGCCTTCCCAGATCACGTTATCCAGATCCGCGCTCTCGGCCTTCAGCGCTTCGCCATCGGCGCCATCGCCGAGCAGCAGGAAGCAGACGTCCGGATGCGTCTCGCGCAACTGTCGCGCTGCCTCGAGCAGTACCCGCTGCCCCTTGTGGCGATCCACCAGCGCGCCGATATGGCCGATCACCCGGCGTCCGGCGAAGCGCTCGCGCAGCTTCGCGACCTCGGTCGGGTCGCTCGGCTGGCCGGAAAGCACGCTGGGAATACGGGCAACGGGGCACCAGTCCCGCTGGCGAAGATGGGTTTCGATCACCGAGGAGATCGCCACGGCGGTCGCCGCGCCGCGATAGGTCCAGCGGTTGAAGCGCTTGTCCTTGACCGGCTGCGGGACACGCCGGGTCAGGATATACGGCGTTCCGCGCAGGTGACGTTCGACCCACGCCCAGTGCACCGCCTTGGCCTCGTGAGCGTGGGTCAGGCTCGCGCGCGGGCGGTGGGCGTGGCCGGCCAGCGCATGATCGGCGTCGATCAATTCGATATCCGTGTCGGCCAGCGCCGCGCGCATCGGCGAGTCGCGCCGGCAGACCAGGCTCTGTTCCACGCTGCCTTGTTCATCGTCGATTCGAGCCAGTGCCTCGATCAGCAGCAACGTCTGGCGCTCGCCGCCGCGGAAGCCTCGGGCGAGATTGACGTGACGGATATGCAGCGGTTCGCGTGGCATCGATTCACCAGATCCGGTCGAAATCTTCGGCGTCGCGAACCTTCGCGTCGCGTTGGAATTCGAGCAGCTTGGCGTATTTCAGGTAGGCGTTGATCGCCGCCGACAGCGCGACGGAGACGCCATCGAGCCCGCCGAGGAAGCCGCGCTGAAAGACGTATTTGCGCACGAAGGCGTTGGCGCCATGCAAAAACGGTGAGAAGGCGTTGGCCCGCTTGCCCTTGAGATACATGATCTTGGCGGCGCGATTGGAGAAGCGGCCGCTGGCCTTGCCGAACAGTTCGCCGAGGTTGGCGAACGAATAGTGTTCCAGATCGGCGTCCAGGCGCCGCGGATGCGTCGCCTGCACGGAAGCATGCTGGCGGCTCTCGGAAAATCCGGTGCGATCGCGATCGAAGAGCCGAATGCAGTAGTCCGGATACCAGCCGCAGTGGCGGATCCAGCGGCTGCCGATGAAATTGCGGCGACGCAGCGCGTAGGCGTCGTGGTTGCCCTCTCCGTTAGACTCGGCATCCAGATCGAGCGCCTGGATGGCCGCCACGGCGTCGTCGGTGAGCCGCTCATCCGCATCCAGCGACAGCACCCAGCGGTGGCTGGCGGCACGCGGGCCGACGTTCTTCTGCGGGCCATCGCCCAGATAGGGCTGGTGAATCACGCTGGCGCCGAACGCTTCGGCCCGGGCCACGGTGTCGTCGCGGGAGCCGGAGTCGACGACGATCAGTTCATCGCAGACTCGCTTCAGCGACGCCAGGCAGGCCTCGATGTTGTCGGCTTCGTTGAGCGTAATCACTACGCCGGTGATGGCGGCCATGAGCGGTCCTGTATCGTCGGTGGATAGACCTATCGAAAACGACAGCGGGCGTCGCGACCCGCTTCGTCGCGACGCCCGGTGATCGGGCTCCGGATAGCGCCTCGGTCATTGTAGCGCTGACAGGGCTATCGATAGAACTGACGGAACCACTGCATGGCTTCGAACACCGCCGGGGAGAATTCGGCGTCGTCGATCGGCTTGAGCTGCCGATCCACGATATCCCACTGCCCGGTGCCGTCGACCACGGTGATACGGTCCGGCTCGACGATTCCGTAATCGATATAGCTGCTGGACTGTATCCAGGGGTGATCGATCCCGGGAGCGAGAAGATCCTTGCCCATGGCGTAGTCGGAGAGCGGGTTGGTGCAGCCCAGGGCATGTCGCATCAGCATTGGCGCGACGTCGAGATGGCTGGTCATGCCCTCGACGCGGCCGGGCTCGACGCCGGGGCCATTGACGATCATCGGCACGAGGACCTGCGGCGAAGCGAAGTTGCTGTTGTGGCCCCAGTAGTTCCTGCCGAAATCGTTGAACGACTGACCGTGATCGGCAGTGACGACCAGCATCGTGTCGTCCCACTCGCCCTTGGCCTTGAGATCGGCGATCACCCGACCGAGCAGTTCGTCATCGTAGTGGACCGAGTTGCGGTGACGATTGAAGTAGGGTGTTGGATCGGTATCGGGGCCCAGATCGAGATAATCCATTCGCTTGACCGATGGCTGATACGGCTGTTCGGCGTCGTCGGGCACGTCGTAACCGTGGGGCGCATCGTAGAACAGCATGCCGAACCAGGGCGAATCGTCCTGCTGCTCCTGCTGATCGAGCCAGTCCAGCCAGTCCTCGGTCATCTTCTGGTCCCGGCCCGCCGGCGAATTCCCCGGTGTGCTCAGCCGCAGCGGACTGACCGACGAGAAGATCGTGCGATCGAAGCCGACACCATCGAGGCTGGCCGACGAGAAGATGCCCATCGCATAGCCCTGCTTCTGCAACTGGGTGATCAGCAGCGGCGGCGTTTGGGTATCGTCCAGGTAGGCGTAGTAGTTGCCGGTGAGCCCGTAGAACAGGCTCATGGTGCCGTTACGGGTGGCGTTACCGCCACTGTAATGGTCGAGGTAGCGCCGGCCGCTGTCGTTCAGTGCGGCATAGAGATTCGGCGTGTTCTCGGGGCCATATTCATCGGCGCGCCAGGAGTCGATCAGCACCACCAGGACGTTGGGCGGAGCCTCGGCCTGGCAACTGAGCGGGTTCCTGGGCCAGTCGAGATTCTGTGCCTGCTTGGTGTCGATATCGGCACGCTCGGCGCGAGCCGCGCGGGGATCCAGCCAGCCGTGCTTCTCCATGAAGTCCTTGGCGGTGGCCGGGAACAACAGCGGATAGATGCCGACCTGCTGGGTCACGCTGCGCTGATAGCGGGCGTCGGCGACGACGTGCAGGGCGTGGCTGGCGATCAGCGTCACCAGGATCGTGCCGCAGGCGAGCCCTGCCGGCAGCCGCTGGCCGCGCCTGCCCACGATCAGACGATGCGCGAGCCAGCCTTCGAGTGCCAAGGCGACAGCCACGCAACCCACGACCACCAGCCAGGTGGAGGTGGCGAAACTGAAGATCTCGCCGTTCTTGTCGTTCAGGAACAGCGACACCATGAAGGCATTCACGTGGAAGCGATACTGGGCATAGACCACCGTATCCAGCAGCAGCGCGCTCAGGCCCAGCGCGCCAAGCAGCGTGGCCGGCAGCCATAGCCAGCGTGCCCTCGTCACGACGGCCAGCACGGCTAGCGGCAGCCAGCCCAGCAGCACCAGCATGCCGAAGTGACCGATCCAGGTCAGGATCAGATAGGCGATTCCCATGGGATCATGGGGAATAGCAAGATAGGGTACGTAACGCAGGGCGATCAGCCAGACGAGCGGTAGTTGAAACAGGGCGAAAAGCAGGGTGCTGCGCCAACGGCGCCTCAGCGTGTCTTGCATGCAGGGTCAAACCTTATCGTGATCCGCCGGAACGTTCCGATAGCCATCGACGAGGGCGGTGAAAAATGGTTCCGCGTTGGCGGGCGAGAAACGCAGGAGAGAGCGCTTGAGCCGTAACAGATTGCGCTGGCGCCAGGCGCCTTCCGGGCGCAGTCGACAGCGGTCGAAATCTATCAGCCAAACCTTATCGTCGGCTGAAACGAGCAGATTGCGCGCATTGAGATCGACGTGGTCGAGACCGGCATCGTGAAACCGCCGAATGGTGGCACCGACATCGGCGAGCAATCGCGGCGAGGCACTTGCCAGGCGCTCTGCCAATGCCTGGCTCTTTGGCAGGCGCTGGGTGATCAGCGCGGCGCGATAGGTGATGCCGCGGCGTACCACGATCGCTGCTATCGGCGCCGGTACCGGCAGCCCCTGCTCGAACAGGGCGCGTGTCAGGCGCATTTCACGGAAGCCGCGGGTGCGCTCGAGTCCCGTCCAGAGATAGTCGGCCTGGCTGACCTTGGCCGCCATGCCGCCACGGCGATAAGGCCGCAGCACCCAGTGATGGTCGTCCACCGCGAGAAACTGGCTGGCACCGCGTCCGGGCGCCGAGCCGACCACCAAGCCACGTTCGGCCCAGGCATCCGGGTCGAGCCAGGCTTCACCGAACGCAGGTAGAATCGGCAGGTCAGGCTGAGCGAGACGCGCAGGATCGTATAAGATATGGGCGTCCCGATGATGATAGGTCGATAACGACATGACCGATCCTTGACGTTGGGCCTGATGCGTTTGAATCGTAGCTGGCCGGCGAAAAGAGACAGGATAGACGGCAACGAGCCGTTGGGGCGCATTGTAACCGGACAACCCCGTCACCGCATGTCGGCGTTTCACGCCGCCCGGGACCCATCGAACATCGCAAGGAAGCTGTCGTGACCGAAGATTCGCAAGCGCCGTTAGCCGTGATCGCCATTCGTCAGGTGGAAAAGAGCACCGGCGCCAGTCGCAACGCTTTCGAACAGGCCATCGCACTGAAAGCGCTGGGCTATCGCGTGGCGATCCTTGCCGAGCGCGGCCGGCGCGAGCTGGCGGAAGCGGCCGGCGCCGAGCTGGTTCGGCTGAAACGGTGGCCGTTCAAGGGGCCCTTTCGGCGCTTCTGGTTCAATCGTCGGGTACAGGCCTGGTGTCGGCGTCATCGACCAGCGATGCTGGTCAGCCATGGTGATGTCGAGACGCCTGATGTCGTTTACATGCATAACTGCGTCCACCTCGCCAGCCAGCGCATCCATGGGCGCGATCTACCGCCGGGCCATGAAGTTGCCGCGATTCACGATCACGTGCTGAAAGGGGGCAAGTTCCGCCGCCTGGCGGTCAATTCGCGCATGATGGCTAATGATTTCCGCGATCGCTACGGCATCGACGAGTCGCGAATCGAGATCAGCTATCCCGGCTACGACCCCGAGATATTCAACCTCGAGCGGGCCACGGCAGGCCGCCCCGTGCGGCGACGTGAGCTGGGCATCGAGAACGACACTCGGCTGATCGGCCTGATCACCTCCGGCAACTTCACCAAACGCAACGTGGCGGGGTTCGTCGAGATGGCGGCCGGGCTGGAGCAACGCCTGCCCGGCCGGTGCCGCTTTCTGGTCGTGGGCAAGGACGACTTTTCGCCCTATCAACGCCAGGCCGAACAGGCCGGCGTTGCCGAGCGCTTCATCTGGCGTACCACAGTCAGTGACGTCGAGACGCTCTACGGTGCGCTCGACATATTCGTTCTGCCGGCCCATATCGAAGAGTTCGGACGCGTCTCGCTCGAGGCGATGGCCTGTGGCACGCCGGTATTGCTTTCATCCACCACCGGTGCCGCCGAGCTGCTCGAGGCCGACCACGCCGACCTGATCCTGGAAAGTCGGGACACCAAAGCCTGGGTCGATCGTCTCGAGCGGATGCTGGAGGAGCCAGGTCTCGACTCTCTGGGAACAGCGCTTTCGACGCTGGTAGACGGTTATTCCTATCAGTCTCAGACCGAGAAACTGAAGACCTCGTTTCGAGGGTTGTAATGGTAATTCTCGCTAGTCCGCGATAACCCATTAAAAGGCACTATAGGAAGCGAAGGAAAAGCGTACGTAGCCAGTTTCGACGTAGAGCCGCCTTTTGCTTCTCATAGTTTTGTTGCCAAAAATTTTCGTCCTTCACCCGCTTTGCCTTGGTCAAGGCCCGATAGGCCATGATATCGCTGGATGCTCTCGCCTCTGGCTGTTGTTGAGATATCATGGGATAAGTGCCATAAGCTTTGAACTTGCGACAATATAAGCCATCAATGGCTTTTCCTTGATAGGTCATTTGGCTCAGGCGTTCGCAACCTTTTCGCGACAAAATATAAGCTTGAGTTCCCGTCAATCGGCAGCGCACCACATTCATGAAAGGGATAATCCACATTCTACCAAGCATGCCGCCCAGATAAAAAAGCTCCGGATTTCTGAGTTTCAAAAATAGATTCAACCGCTTTATTTGTTTTTGGGATGTCGGTAGCAATGTTGCGTCGTCTTCAAGTATTAATACTCGGTTATACCCTCTTTCCAAAGCAATTTGGGCGCACATTAGATGGGAGTTAAAACAGCCGCGCTCGCCATTTTCGTGGTCACGCTCAACAAGAATGAATTCGATTTTGTTTTCAAGCGATAAAAATTCTTTGCGTAGTAATTCTCTGCGATCTTCTCTTTCCTTGATGCTTATGCAAAAAACACCGTCAACGTTCAGTGATATTTTTCCTTGGGCTTTTTCTAAAGACATGGTTTTCTCTGGTAGGTCTAAAACGTTCAACTACATCAAGGGCAATAGAGAGGGACAGCGACACTTCAGTGGCATTCCTGAATTTTGCTGCAACGCGGCGTTGAATACAATGACTAGTTGACTACGGGGTGCCTTGCTTTCGTATGCTCGGCGCGTTATGTCAGAAGACACCTGCTATAACTGGAAAGCCAAGTTCGGTGACGATGCTGGAAACAAAGCGGCTGAAGATACCTGAGAACGAAAGCTCAAGCTGCTATTGACTGAACAGATGCTCGATTTGGTTACCATGAAGGAATTGCTCAAAAGATGTGACATCCGCCGCGAAGCACGAGACAGTTGCGTGCTGAAGATATCTTTCGTGATGCGCTGCGCAATCGCTACCTGGATACATGTCTACAATACGGTAACGGCTGCATTTGGTTCCAAAACCAAGCTTCAGCGACTTTATGTATAAAAGCTAACAGCAGTGCCAGTTGCCATCAAAGCTAGCTGGCCCAAGTTACTGAATGAAAGTTCGGCGGTATGTCGTGTCAACAGTAAGAATCTCAAGGCGCTTCGCGTTGTCTGGAAAGGCTGCTGGCTAGGGTAGCCGAACCGCTTGGGCACGGTTGATCTGGAATACGCCATCCCTGCCATGACTTTCCCTTCAAATGTGTGTGCATGCCGTATAGCGTGGGCGTCTCATGTCGACTTGCGCAGACTTCGGTTCAGCTCCCACGGTCAACTTCCGTTAGAATGAGTGCTTTACCCAATGGGAATTCGGTCAACCCCATGAAGCATTCTCTGCCAGAGCAGCCTCGACACATCGGCATCCTGCGCCTGTCCGCGCTGGGCGATGTCTGCAATCTGGTCCCTACGGTGCGTGCCTTGCAGCGCCAGTGGCCCGAGGCTCGCATCACCTGGATCGTCGGCAAGGCCGAGTACAGTCTGCTGGATGGGCTCGATGGCGTCGATCTCGTCGTGTACGACAAATCCACCGGGTTCAAGGGCATGCGCGAGATATGGCGCCAGCTCGCGGACGTGCGTTTCGACGTGCTGCTGCACATGCAGCAGGCGTTGCGGGCCAGCGTGCTGTCGCTGGGCCTCAAGTGCGATGTCCGCGTGGGCTACGACAAGGCGCGGGCCAAGGACTGGCAGCACTGGTTCACGCATCGCCAACTGGCGCCGAATCCACGGGCGCATGTGTTGGAGTCCTTCATGGATTTCGCACGGCTGCTGGGCGTCGAGGATACATGCCTCGACTGGTCGCTGCCGGTGCCGAAGGCCGCCTATGACGAGGCCCGCCAGTTGACCGGCGATCAGCCCTATCTGGTCATCAGCCCTTGTGCCAATCCGCGCCTGCGCAATTTCCGCAACTGGTCGGCGGAGGGCTATGCGGCGGTCATCGAGCACGCCTGGCAGCGCCATGGCCTGAGAACCGTGATGAGCGGCGGCGGCAGCCCGCAGGAGCGCGACATGGGCGAGCAGATCCGGCGCTTGTGTCCCGATATCGAGAACATCGACGCCATCGGCCGCACCTCGCTCAAAGGCTTGCTGGCCCTGCTCGATCGCGCCCGCGTGGTGATCGCGCCGGATTCCGGCCCGGTTCACATGGCCAATGCGCTCGGCACACCGACGCTGGGACTGTACGCCACCACCAACCCGGATCGTGCGGCGCCGTATCTGTGGCGGGACCATGTGGTCAATCGGTACCCTGATGCCGTTCGCCGCTATCTGAAAAAGCCCATCGAGGCCGTCAGCTGGGGCACACGCGTGCGTCACGCCGATGCCATGGCGTTGATCACGCTGGACGACGTGGTCGAGCATCTGGATCGGCTGATAGCCGCAACGAGCGATACTGCCCAGGCCGAAGACGTAACGGAGCCCCCGCATGAAGATTGATCTGTCGCAACTGGAGCATGCCCGCCTGCTAGTGGTGGGTGATGTCATGCTCGATCGATATTGGCACGGCGGCACGTCACGTATTTCTCCCGAGGCGCCGGTCCCGGTGGTCAAGGTGGAAGACGCCGACGATCGCCCGGGCGGGGCGGCCAACGTGGCACTGAACATCGCTTCCCTGGGAGGACAGGCCAGCCTGGCCGGAGTGGTCGGAGACGATGACAATGCCGGCCATCTCGAGCGCGCGCTGGAAGCCGCCAATGTGAGTGCTTACTTTCACCGCAGCGCCGACGTGCCAACGATCACCAAGCTACGTGTCATGAGTCGCAACCAGCAGCTCATTCGTCTCGACTTCGAGTCGCCGCTGTGGAATGTCGATACCACGCCGCTGATCGAGAAGGTCCAATCGGCGTTGGGTGATGCCGATGTGGTGATCCTGTCCGACTACGGCAAAGGCAGCCTCAACCGGGTCGAGGTATTGATCGCCGCCGCCCGGGCCGCCGGCAAGCGGGTGCTGGTCGACCCCAAGGGCAGCGATTTCAGCCGCTATCGCGGTGCCAGCGTGATCACCCCCAACCTGACCGAATTCGAGGCGATCGTCGGGCCGTGCGCCAGCGATGCCGAACTGGCCGAGAAGGGCGAGCAACTGCGGGCGACACTGGAGCTCGAAGCGCTGCTGGTCACGCGCAGCGAACGCGGCATGACCCTGATCCGGGAGGGTCTCGCGCCGCTGCATCTGCCGACCCATGCCCGCGAAGTCTTCGACGTGACCGGTGCCGGCGATACGGTGATCGGCGTGCTGGGGCTGGCGCTGGCGGCCGGCCACGGCTTCGGCGAAGCGGTGATGCTGGCCAATCTCGCTGCCGGCCTGGTCGTGGCGAAGCCCGGCACCGCGGTGCTCTCGGTGGCGGAGCTCTACACCGCGCTTCACGGCGACAGCCTCGCCGAGTACGGCGTCATCGAGGAAAAGCCGCTCATCGGCGCGGTGCGTGCGGCTCAGGCAAGAGGCGAGCGCGTGGTGATGACCAACGGCTGCTTCGACATCCTGCACGCCGGCCACGTGGCGTATCTGGAGCAGGCCAAGCGCCTGGGCGATCGCCTGATCGTCGCGGTCAACGACGACGCCTCGGTGGCGCGGCTCAAGGGGCCCAAGCGGCCCATCAATACCCTGGCGCGCCGGGCCCAGGTGCTGGCGGGGCTGGCGGCGGTGGACTGGGTGGTTCCCTTCAGCGAGGACACGCCGGCGCGGTTGATCGAGGCGATCCTGCCGGACCGGTTGGTCAAGGGCGGCGACTATCGCCCCGAGGATATCGCCGGCGGCGAAGCGGTCATCGCCAACGGCGGTGAAGTGCTGGTGCTGGGCTTCGAGGATGGTGTGTCGACCACCACCATGATCGACACCATTCTCGACCGCGAGCGCTGAGCCGCGGTGCGTTCCCGTTCCGGACGATCGTCGCGACTCGCGCGCTGGCTCTACTCGCTGACGATCACGCTGCTCTCACCCCTGATATGGTGGCGGGTATGGCGTGAGTGGGCGCCCACTCACAGGCGCCGAGAACGCCTGGGTTTCATTCAGGTCAGCGGGAGCCGCCCGCGTCTCTGGCTGCACGCGGCCTCGGTGGGGGAAGTCGTCACGGCAACGCCTCTGATTCGGGCGTTGCTGGAGGATCATCCGGATCACGACCTCGTCATCACGACCATGACCGCCACGGGCGCCGAACGTGTCCGCCAGACGTTCGGCGATCGAGTTACTCACCATTTTCTCCCGCTGGACTTTCCCGGTAGCGCGCGGCGCTTCATCGCGCGGTTGAATCCACGCCTCGCGATCATCGCCGAGACCGAGCTCTGGCCCAATCTGCTGGCGGCCTGTCAACGGCGGAACGTGCCGGTGGTGGTCGCCAACGGTCGCTTGAGTGCGGGCGCCTTTCGCCTCTACCAGCGCTTCGGCGCGCTGAGCCGAGGCATGCTCGAGACGATCGCCTGGATCGGTGCCAAGTCGGCGCTGGATGCGGCTCGTTTCGTCGAGCTGGGTGCGCCATCGGCACGAGTGGCCGTCACCGGGGCGTTGAAGTTCGACCTCGACGTGGACGAAGCGACTCGGCAGGCCAGCCGGCAATTGCGGGCAAGCTGGGGGCCGCGGCCGGTCTGGATCGCGGGCTCCACCCATCCGGGCGAGGAGGATCAGGTGTTGATCGCCCACGCCGCGCTCAGGCGCCGCTTCCCGGACGCGCTGTTGATCCTGGTGCCACGCCATCCGCAGCGTTTCGACGAAGTGAATGCTCACTGTCTTAAGGCGGGCGAGCGGGTGCAGCGTCTGAGCGCCGGCCCTGCGCTGACCGCTTCGACGACCCTGCTGCTGGGCGACACCATGGGCGATCTGATGGAGCTCTACGGCTGCGCGGATGTGGCCTTCGTGGGCGGATCGCTCTCGCCGATCGGCGGGCATAACCTGCTCGAGCCGGCGGCGCTGGGCGTTGCCGTGGTCAGCGGCCCCCATCTGGACAACCTGCGCGAGATCGCCGATACCCTGGCGCAGAGCGATGCGCGAGTTCAGGTCGAAAACGGCCAGACGCTGGGAGAGATCCTCGTGGCCCTGCTGAGCGACGACGTGCGTCGACACGAGCTGGGCGAAGCGGGGCGAGCGGTCGTGGCCGCCAATCGCGGTGCGCTGGCACGAACGCGAGCAAAGATCGCTGCACTTCTGAACGTTTCGTAACGTTATCCAGGGGAATCACCGAAGGCTTGGTCTGTCAGAAAAAAGCTCGGCCCGTCAGAAGCGTGTCAGATATGACTGCGACAATCTTCCCAGGGCTCGGACCTTTTGGCTGATGGATGTTCCCGTATGTATCTTCGCCCGGTTCAGGGAAGGCACGCTCGAGCCCTACGTCCACTACGTGCCGCTGGCCGATGACTGCAGCGATCTGGAAGCCAAGATGGATTACTACATCGCTCATCCCGACGAAGCGTAGGCGATCGTGCGCAATGCCAACGCGCACGTGGCACAGTTTCTCGATCCGCGTCGCGAACGGCTGATTTCGCTGCTGGTGATGCACAAGTACTTCGTGCTTTCCGGTCAGTTCGCCGCTGAGCCCTCGCCGCTACGGCTGGACTCGGGGTTCAGCGTCAATGCAGCGAGAAACAACTGGGCGTGACGATCCGCCAGTGCCTTGAGATCGCGGTCGTAACCCCCGCCGATGACGGCGGCAACGGGAATGCCCAGGTCGCGACACCGCGCGAGGACGAACCGGTCCCGGCGGAAAAGCCCCTCGGTACTCAGCGAGAAATGCCCCAGCCGATCACCGGCGTGCACGTCGGCGCCGGCGTCGAACAGCACGAACTGCGGCCGGAAATCGCTCAGGATCGGATCGAGTTCCCGGGCGAGGCAGCGCAGGTAGGCGTCGTCGCCGGTCCCCCTGGATAGCGCGACGTCGCGATCGCTCTGGACTTTCTCGAAGGGGAAGTTGGCCTCGCCATGGATCGAGAACGTGAAGACTCTCGGTTCATGGCGGAAGATCCAGGCGGTGCCGTCGCCCTGATGGACATCGCAGTCGACGATCAGAATCCGCTCGAGACGATGTTCGGCCAGCAGGTCATGTGCCGCGACCGCCAGGTCGTTGAGCAGACAGTAGCCGCTGGCACGATCGGCATAGGCGTGATGGGTGCCGCCAGCGCTGTTGAGCGCCAGGCCGGTTTCCAGCGCCGTCTGCACGGTGGCCAGCGTGCCGCCCACTTCCAGCAAGGTGCGTTCGACCAGCGCCGGCGACCAGGGAAAGCCGCTGGGCGTGCGTCGGGTGGTCGCGATTTCGCCCAGGTAGAATCGCTGCAGGTAATCTGCGGTATGAGTGCGCAGTAGCGCCTTGCTACTCGCCGGGCGCGGCGTCATCCAGCGAACCTCGTCGAGAGCATCGAACCCCAGCGTCGACAGGCGCTCTCGCAGGGCGCGGAACTTCGCCATCGGGAACGGGTGACGCTCGGGCCATTCGCAGCTGTAACCGGGGTGGTGGATGATCGGCAGGGTCACGATATCTCCTGTGGGTGCGGCGACTGGTCTCTGGTGGCGATGCGGGAATTCGCTACGCTAGAGTCTGTTGACGTTCCAGCGCAAACCGCGTTGCTGCACGTGAAACGCCAACCGACCCTAGGGAAAGATTCCTGCCGCTGCGAGTGTGATGTGATGCGAATTACGGTCTACAGTGCCCAGCCCTACGATCGTCGCTTCTTCGACGAGATCCGAGAGTCCCGGTTTGCCGATGCCGGCTTCGAGTGGCTCTATCAGACGGCCAGCCTCGAGGCCGGCACCGTGGCGCTGGCGGAAGGCAGCGATGCCGTCTGCGTGTTCGTCAACGACTGCCTCGATGCCGAGGTGATCGAAGCACTGGCCGCGCTGGGCATCCGGGCCATCGTGCTGCGCTGCGCCGGCTTCAACAATGTCGATCTCGATGCCGCTCATCGGCTTGGCCTGTTCGTGGCGCGCGTGCCGGCCTACTCGCCGGAAGCGGTGGCCGAGCACGCGCTGGCGATGATCATGACGCTGAACCGCAAGACCCACCGGGCATTCAATCGCGTGCGCGAGGGCAATTTCGCCCTCGATGGCCTGCTGGGTGTAACGCTCCACGGCAAGACGGCGGGCGTGGTCGGCACCGGTCGCATCGGCCTGTGCATGGCGCGCATTCTCAAGGGGCTCGGCTGCGAGGTGCTGGGCTACGATCCCTATCCGAGCGATGCCTTTCCTGCCTACGGGGAGATGGTGCCGCTGGAGGCCCTGCTGGCCCGCTCCGATATCGTCTCGCTGCACTGCCCGCTGACCGAGCAGACGCATCACTTGATCGACGCCGATGCGCTGGCGGCGATGAAGCCCGGCGCGATGCTGGTCAATACCTCGCGCGGGGCGCTGATCGATACGCCGGCGGTGATTGCCGCGCTCAAGTCGCGTCAGTTGGGCGCGCTGGCGATCGATGTCTACGAGCAGGAGAGCGAACTGTTCTTCCGCGACCATTCGGCGGAGATCATCGACGACGATATCTTCGCCCGCCTGACGAGTTTCCCCAACGTGCTGATCACCGGCCACCAGGGCTTCTTCACCGTCGAGGCGCTGCGTGAGATTGCACAGGTGACCTGCGCCAACCTCGTCGCCTTCGCCGAAGGCATCGAATGTCCCAATCGGCTCTAGGGCAACCATAGGGCAATCATAGGGCAACTATCCGGACTCGCGGCTGCCCGACGCTCACGCGCGAAAGGCTATCACGCTTCGAGCAGGTTCACGGCCAAGCGGACGAAGTCCACCGAGGACAGGATGCCGACCAGGCGGCCGTCGTCGACGACAGGCAGGGCGCCCTGTCTATGGGAAAGCAGTCGCTGTCCTGCCTCGATGAGAGGCGTATCGATGGGCAGTGTCAGAAAATCCTGATGGATGACATCCGCAAGCGGCACCTGCTTGAGGTAATGGTCCAGGCGGTGCGTGCCATGGTCATTGGCAATCCGCAAGGCTTCCCGCAATACCACCTTCTGATCAAGCAAGCCTGCCAGCTGGTCCTGTTCATCCAGCACCGGCACATGACGTATCTTGTGCTCCCGCATCAACTCATTGCCGTCGAAAAGCGTTTGTTCCAGACGCAATGTCACGACATCGTGGCTCATGATGTCGGCTACCGAGCCGAGTTTGGCGGTCGTCATATGGGGATCCTCTGATCGAAGTCGGGCCTGAAGGACCAGGCCCCTCAGGCAGTCACGCCATCGATATCGACGATGGCCAGGACGACGGAGCCAGTATTCGAACGCCACGCCCCGGATCGAGTCCCGAGCCGGGCCTGGTCGAGACCGGGTGGTCAACACAAGGTCGGTCAAAACAGGGCTGCCGGAGCACGAGGATACTGGCCGTCGCCAGTATATCGGCCGGGAGGGCCATAATTTGATCCCATACGACCTGGATTCTGTGCCGCTGTGATCCTGTGCCGCGTTGATCCTGTGTCGTTTAGACCTAGCAACGCGCTCGGCCGGGGCCCGGTGGTCTCAGCGGGTGAAGCGCTCGACACCGTTTGCGCCACCGAGCAGCAGCACGTCGGCCGGGCGGCGGGCGAACAGGCCGTTGGTGACCACGCCGACGATGGCGTCCAGCGCCGTTTCCATCGCTTCCGGCTCGTCGAACAGCTTGTCGTAGCCGTCGAGAATGCGGTTGCCGTTGTCGGTCAGCACGCCGTCGCGATAGACCGGGGTGATGCCCAGCTTGACCATCTCGCGGGCAACGTAGGAGCGCGCCATGGGAATGACTTCGACCGGCAGCGGGAATCCGCCCAGCACTTCGACCCGCTTGCTGGCATCGGCGATGCAGATGAAGCGTTCGGCGCAGGCGGCGACGATCTTCTCGCGCGTCAGCGCCGCGCCGCCGCCCTTGATCATGCGCAGCCTGGCGTCGATCTCGTCGGCGCCATCGACATAGACCGGCACCGTACCGACATGATTGAGCTCCAGCACGTCGATGCCGTGGGACTTCAGCCGCGTGGCGGTCGCTTCCGAGCTGGCCACTGCGCCGCGAAAATCGTGCCGACGCGTCGCCAGCAGATCGATGAAGTGATTGGCCGTGGAGCCCGTGCCCACGCCGATCACCGCGTCGGGCGTCAGAAGGTTGTCGATGTCTTCGAGGGCAGCGGCAGCGACGGCGCGCTTGAGATCGTCCTGAGTCATGTCGGTTCCGGCAGGCTGAAAGGAAGTTCGAGGCATTCGCTCGGCCGATAGTATAGGGCAAGCGCTTATCGCTGCCGATGGCGCTGGACGCTCGGGGCTGGCGTCTGCTAACAATACGGATCCACTATAACCCGTCGTTTTCGAGGCGGGAGCGCTGCACCCCAGCTGTTCGCCAGGACATACCCGAATGCAACTCGAAGATATCGTCAAGAAGATCCTCCAGGCCCGCGTCTACGAGGCGGCCCGGGAGACTCCGATTTCCCCGCTACCTGCCCTTTCTCGCCGCTTTTCCAACCGTATTCTGATCAAGCGCGAAGACCTGCAGCCGGTCTTTTCGTTCAAGATTCGCGGCGCCTACAACAAGATGGCGCAACTGAGCGATGAGCAGAAGGCCAGGGGGGTGATCGCCGCCTCCGCCGGTAACCACGCCCAGGGCCTGGCGATGGCGGCGAAGCAGATGGGGGTCAAGGCCGTCATCGTGATGCCCCGTGTCACGCCGGATATCAAGGTGTCCGCGGTGCGCGGCTGGGGGGCCAAGGTGGTGCTCCGGGGCGATGCCTTCGGCGAAGCGTTGAGCCACGCCCGAGAGCTGATCGCCGAGCATGGCTATACCTACATTCCGCCCTACGACGATTTCGATGTGATCGCCGGCCAGGGCACCGTGGCCATGGAGATTCTGCGCCAGCACTCCGGCCCGCTCGACGCGATCTTCGTGCCGGTGGGCGGCGGTGGCCTGCTGGCCGGTGTCGCGGCCTATATCAAGTATCTGCGTCCGGAGGTCAAGGTGTTCGGCGTCGAGGCCGAAGACTCCGCCTGCCTCAAGGCGGCATTGGAAGCCGGGGAGCGGGTGACGCTGGATCAGGTCGGCGTGTTTGCCGAAGGGGTCGCGGTGGCCCAGATCGGCGAGGCGCCGTTCGAAATCCTGCGCCATCATGTCGATGGCGTGATCACCGTCAACACCGATGAGATGTGTGCCGCGGTCAAGGATATCTTCGATGATACGCGGGCCGTGTCGGAGACCTCCGGCGCGCTTTCGCTGGCGGGGTTGAAGAAATACGTGCAGCAGACCCAGGCGCGGGATCAGGCGCTGATGTGCATCAATTCCGGCGCCAACATCAATTTCGACCGTCTGCAGCACGTCGCCGAGCGTACCGAGCTGGGCGAACAGCGCGAGGCGATTCTGGCGGTGCAGATTCCCGAACGGCCAGGCAGCTTCAAGCAGTTCTGCCGCGTGATCGGCCGGCGGATGGTCACCGAGTTCAACTATCGCTACGCCGATCCCGAAGGCGCGCACATCTTCGTCGGCGTGCAGGTCAAGCCGGGCGGGGAGGATCGCGAGGAGGTCATTCGCCGGCTGCGCGAGGCGGACTATCCGGTCGAGGATCTCACCGACAACGAGCTGGCCAAGCTCCACATTCGCCATCTGGGCGGCGGTCGGCCCAGGGAACGCTTCGAGGAAGAGGCCTATCGCTTCGAGTTCCCCGAGCGCCCCGGTGCGCTGATGAACTTCCTTACTCACTTGCCGGCGGACTGGAACATCTCGCTGTTCCACTATCGCAACCACGGCGCCGCCTACGGCCGGGTGCTGGTCGGGTTGCAGATGCCCAATGGTGACCGCGCCCATGCCGAGGAGCATTTCGACCGGATCGGCTATCGCTACTGGAAAGAGACCGATAATACGGCTTACCGGATGTTCATGGCGTAGACCCGTGGAGACCACAGCGATAAGCCATCGACCGTCAGTGCTCATCACGGAATCGGGCAATGGCTTCGCGCAGAGTCTCGAGTCGTTGCAAAAGGTTGAAATGGACGCTGAAAGTGCCTGAAATCCAATTCAGCCTTTTTGTGTAAATGCCGATACTGTTGGGTAACGAAAAAGGTGTCATCTGGGCCGGAAACGCTCTTGTCAAGATTTTGGCCTGACCCTATAGTCGTGCGCGTCGCTGCGGGGGGCAGCGGCCGAACCCAACGCAGCGGAGTCGACATGAAACGCAAGCCCGACTTGGTAATGGCATTGGTATTGATCTTCGGTGTGGGCGTGGTGGCAACGGGCTACGCGCAGACATTGCTGGGCGCTTGAGACCCGTAATCACTCGAGATCGTCTGGCGCATGGCCGTCAGGCTGTCATCGTGTGACGAAGAGAGCGAGGCCATGGGGTGTGGCTGGAGACGGCCGGTAGCGGAAACGCTGCCGGCCGTCGTCGTTTGCGGGGTTGGCCTGGCCTCTCGAGCGTCGCCGATCCTCAGCGTCCTGGCTTGACGATCCGCCGGTCGCTGACGATCGCATCCAGCGGCACATCCCAACTGGCCACGGGGAGCGAGCCGACGCGCTGGCAGTCGTGGGCGAGCCCGATCAGGCGCGGCCTGGGGCGCCGGTGACGGACGAAGGCAAAAGTGCGGTCGTAGAAACCGCCCCCCATGCCGATCCGCTGGCCGTCGTCGTCGAATCCCACCAACGGCAGCAGAACCATATCCAGCGCCCAGGCCGGCAGCCGGTTGGCGCGATGGGCGCCGAAGCGGGTATCCGGCTCGGCGATGCCGAAGCGATTTCGCGTCATCCGCGTGCCGGCGTGATAGCGCACGAACCACAGCCGGTTGTCGGATAGCGGGCGCAGTACCGGGAGATAGACATGCGCGCGGCGGGCAACCAGCCAGTCGATCAGCGGTCGCGGATCGATCTCGCCATCGTTGGGCAGATACAGCGCCACGCGTCGGGCGCGCTGCAGCTCGGGCAGGTCTCTGAGGCGGCGACAGAGTTCGCGGGAAGCCAGGCGTCGTTGATGCGGGGTCAGGGCGCGTCGGCGTCGACGCAGTTCGCGACGCAGCTCGCGTCTATCGAGGCTGCCACTGGCGTTCGACTCGCCGATCGGCGTCGTCGTGGCGGTCCTGGCAGATTCGGTGGTGATCGTTGCGGTGGTCATCTTGAACGACAAGAGAGTTCCCCAGAGTGCCGCTGTCATTCTGGCCCTGAACCTATTGGTTCAAGGTGGGTGGCCGCAGGCAAGCCTTCAGGCTTTCCGTCGCGCGGACATGCACACGGGCCTGCCTAGCATTTGGCCCCCTGGGTACTGCGCATAGGCTCGAGGGACTTGTAATGACTGGCGCACACTCCAGGAAACCCCACTATCGTAGCAGAGCGACCCTTTTTGCCCAATGACGGATTGAGGTACTCGGGAAAGTTTTAGGGTCTGTTGACGTTTCAGCGCGAACCGCGTTGCTGCGCCAAATGGCGCCAGGCCAGGCGCGGGATGTAGAGAAGGGTGGTTCCCTTTTCCAATCCCGCAACGCCGCATGGCGCCATTTGCCGCGCAACCCGAAGGGCCGGGCCAGTTTTTGCACGGTGCTGCGTTATTCGTCGTTCATTTGGAATGACCAAACTACGCTCCTCACGCCTTGCCCCGCACAAAAACTGGCTCCGGCGCGGCCGTGCATGAAACGTCAACAGACCCTAGGGGAAAGCTTCAGGGGGAAGGGGTCTTCTGATCGGGTTCGCCCACCTTGGCCAGCGCGCGTTCGAGCCTCTCGCTCAGGTCGCTCAGGCTCTGTTCGCCGGCACGATGAGAGTCCAGCGCCGTCAGCAGCTCATGGGTGATATTGAGCGCCGCCATGATCGCGATCTTCTCGGCGCCCAGCACCTTGCCGCGGGCATGGATGCCGTGCATGGCGCGATCCAGATAGCGAGCCGAGCGTTTCAGCTGCTCCTGTTCTTCCGGCGGGCAAGCGATCACGTAGGATTTGCCCAGCAGGGTGACTTCGGTCGTCGGGCGAGGCGTGTCGCTCATGATGTCGCTCCGGGGTGGGCGGTGAAGATCGATGCGGTAAGATGGCAGGCATTCGCGTCGCGGGCCGAGCGGCCATCGCCAGGATTCGGCACGCTGCCTGCGGTCGGTGATCGGCCAGGCCGGGAACGGGTTCGAAGCCCCAGCCGCTTTGCCACCGCGATTGATCCGTCACTATAGAGAGCCGATTATGGGCGGTCAACGCGACGCGCAGCCTCGGCTGCCGCGCTGCTTGCCTGCAAACGCTCGCGATCACCAATCATGGATGCCGACATGTCGATCATCAACGACCAGCTCGATTTTTCCACCGTCGCCAATGTCTTTCTCGTGCATGGCAGCCTGCAGTCACCGGCGTTTCTCGACGGGCGTCTGTGCGCCGAGCTGGGCCTGCACGACGTGAGCGCGGAGCGCTGGCTGGAGGAAGTCTGTCTGGCGCTCAACGTCGAGCAGCCGGAAAGCCGCGACGATGCCGACGTGCTGCTGGGCTGGCGCCGCCAGACGCTGGATGCCCTGTCCGCCGCCGAGCTCAACTTCGAACCGCTGTTGCCGGACGAGCTGTTTGCGCTCTCCGAGCGGGCCCAGGGCCTCAAGGAGTGGACGCAAGGCTTTCTCGAAGTCGTCAACGAAGTGGATGGCGAGACCTACGAGGGCTGGTCGTCGCCCCTGAAGGAAGCGCTGGAGGATCTCGGCCAGCTGTCGGCGATCGATGTCGATATCGCCGACGATCCCGAGAACGAGAACGATCTCTTCGCGCTGACCGAGCACGCCCGCATGGCGGCGATGCTGCTCTATACCGAGCAGCACCCCGGCCAGCCCCAGGTGGAACAGCCGGAAGGCGAGCAGGCCGAGACCGAAGCTGGCAAGGCCGCCGCCAATGACGGTGAAACGCCGCCGTCGCTGCATTGAATCGCTCGCGCCTCGGCATCCGCTGCCCGAGGCACGACGTCGAACAACGCCCACACTCCAGGCGTCTCCTGCGGATTCGAGGCGCAATGATCAAGGAGAACGCATGTTACCCGAGCCGTTACCGCGCCCCGCGCCGATCTCGACGGAAGAGTTTGCCGCTCGCCGCGAACGCCTGATGGCGGAGCTGCCGGAAAGCAGCGCCGTGCTGCTGCCGGGCGCCGCGCTCAAGACGCGCAACCACGACAGCGAATACCCGTTTCGCCAGAACAGCGATTTCCACTATCTCTGCGGCTTTCCCGAGCCCGACGCGCTGCTGCTGCTGTTGCCTGGCCGTGAAGCCGGCGAAGCCATTCTCTACTGCCAGGAGAAGGATCCTGAAAAGGAGGCCTGGACCGGCATTCGCATCGGCCCCGAAGGTGCCGTGAGCGACTACGGCATGGACGAGGCTTTCGACAATACCCAGCGCCATAACCTGACCGAGCTGCTGGACGGCCGGCAGACACTCTACCTGCCGCTGGCGGACAGCGCTGCCATGGGCATCGCCGAGAGCGTGCGCAGCCAATTGAGCGCACGAGCGCGGCGCGGAGCGATTGCTCCCACTCGATTCGCCGATGTCAGCGCTCTGATCCACGAACTCCGCCTGACCAAGAGCGAGGCCGAACTGGCGCTGATGCGACATGCGGCACACATCAGCGCGCTGGCGCACCGTCGCGCCATGCGTGCCAGTCGCCCCGGCCGCTTCGAGTATCAACTGCAGGCCGAGATCGAGCACGAATTCGTCTGGCACGGCGCCCGGGCACCCGCCTACGGCACCATCGTCGGCGGCGGTGCCAACGCCTGCGTGCTGCACTATATCGAGAACGCCGCGCCGCTCGAGGATGGCGATCTGGTGCTGATCGACGCCGGCGGCGAGTTCGATCTCTACGCTGGCGACATCACCCGCACGTTCCCGGTCAACGGTCGTTTCAGCGAGGCCCAGCGGGCGCTCTACGACATCGTGCTGGCGGCCGAGGAGCGTGCCGTGGCCGCGGTGAAGCCTGGTGCCACGCTGGAAGCCATTCATCAGGGCGTGGTGCGCGATCTCACCGCGGGCCTGATCGAACTCGGGCTGCTGGAGGACGAGCTGGAAGCCTGCATCGAATCCCAGCGTTACAAGCGCTTCTATCTCCACTCGACCTCGCACTGGTTGGGGCTCGACGTTCATGACGTCGGCAGCTATCGGGTCGATGGCGAGCCTCGACCGCTGGAGCCGGGCATGGTGCTGACGATCGAGCCTGGGCTGTATATCCCTGATGCCGAAGACATTCCGGCGGCGTATCGCGGCATCGGCATTCGAATCGAGGACGACGTGATCGTCACCGAGGCCGGCGGCGAGGTGCTGACCTCGCAGGTACCCAAGGCGGCGGATGATATCGAAGCGCTGATGCAAGGCCAGGGTTGATCATTTTTTGATCAGGCTCGAGAGTGTCTCGAAAATTACGTAACAGGTGTAACCGGCCTGTAGGCCACGTGATTAGAGGCTTTTGAATTCCCAATCGTAATGGAGAGGCTGGCACAGATGTCTCAAACGCAGCAAGCAACCACGGTCGACGTGGCGATCATCGGCGGCGGGCTCGTGGGTGCCAGTCTTGCCTGTGCGCTGGGCGGCTTGATCGAGGCGGAACGAGCGCGTGCGGGTGAACGGGCGCCGTTGCGTGTCGCGATCATCGAACCCCAGCCGCTGCCCAGCGCCGGCGAAGCCAATGCCTACCAGCCCAGTTTCGATGCCCGCGCCAGCGCGATCGCCTACGGTTCGCGGCGCCACTTCGAGCGGTTGGGGGTCTGGTCGGCGATGGCGATGGAAGCGGCGCCGATTCGGCATATCCATGTCAGCGAACGCGGTCACCTGGGCGCGACCCGGCTCCATGCCGACGAGCTCGGCGTCGAGGCGCTGGGCTATGTCATTCCCAACGCCTGGATGGGGCGAACGCTGCATGCGCGTCTCGAGTCACTGCCGATCGACTGGCACTGTCCGGCACGTGTCGAATCGCTCGAGGCCGAGCGTGGCGGCTATCGTCTCGCGCTCGATACCGGCGAGATCATTCATGCCGGCCTGACCGTGCTGGCCGATGGCGGTCGTGGCGGTTTCAAGGAGCGCCTGGGCATCGAGAGCGAGCATCATCCGTACGAACAGACCGCGCTGATCGCCAATATCGAAGTCAGCCAGGCACACGATGGCTGGGCGTTCGAGCGCTTCACGCGGGAAGGGCCGATGGCGCTGCTGCCGCTCGCCGGCCGCCGGATGGAACTGGTCTGGACCCACCGGCAAGGTGAGGTGGAGAAGACGCTGGCGCTCTCCGATCGCGTGTTCCTCGAGCGTTTGCAGCAGACGTTCGGCGACCGCGCGGGGCGCTTCCGCCGTGTAGGACAGCGGCACAGCTATCCGCTGTCCCTGGTCACGGCACGGGAGACGACCCGCCCGCATCTCGCCATACTGGGCAACGCAGCTCATGCTCTGCACCCGGTTGCCGGCCAGGGGTTCAATCTGGCGCTGCGCGGCGTCATGGACCTGGCAGCCGCCATCGAATCGGCACGGGCGGAAAGTCGTTCCGCCGGCGATCCAAAGACGCTGGAAGAATTCGAGGCCGCGCGGGCGGCCGATACCCGGCAGATCGTGCGCTTCAGCGATGGTCTGATCCGACTCTTCGGTATCGATCATGCGCCGCTGGGCCATGTGCGTGCTGCGGGCCTGATCGGGCTCAATGCGCTGGGGCCGCTGCGTCGGACGCTGGCGAGGCGTGCGATGGGGATCGAGCGTTAAGCATGCGAGCCACATCAGACAGGCGAGCCAGGTTAGACAATGCGAGTACACAGGAGAAAACGCGTAATGGATGACAGCGATGTACTCATCATCGGTGGAGGCATCGTCGGCTCGACACTGGCCCTGCTGCTGGGCGACGCCGGCTGGCGGGTGACGATCGTCGATGCCGCGCCCGCACCCGAGGTCGACGAAACCCTGGGACGGGGTAAGCCGGCATTACGCGTCAGCGCCCTGACCGCCGCATCGCAGCGGCTGCTGACGTCGCTGGATGTCTGGCCCTGGCTCGCTGCGCGCCGGGTGGCGGCCTATCGTGGCATGCAGGTCTGGGATGCCGAGGGCAGCGGCGAGATCGGGTTCGATGCCGACGACGTGGGTGTCGACGCGCTCGGGCATATCGTCGAGAACGAGCTATTGCTGGCGGCGCTGGCGCAGCGCCTGCAGGCGTTGCCCAGCGTGGAGTGGCTGTCGGACGTGCGGTTGACCGGCTACGTTCGCGATGCCGGGCAGGCCGTGATCACGCTGGACAATGGCGAACAGCGCCGGGCGCCGCTGATCGTCGGAGCCGATGGCGCGAACTCCCCGCTGCGCGGCATGGCGGGAATCCCGGTTCGTGAGCGCGATACCGGTCAGGCCGCCATGGTCACCACGGTGCGCACCGGCGTCGGCCATGGCGGTGTGGCTCGCCAGGCGTTTCTCGCCACCGGCCCGCTGGCCTTCCTGCCGCTGATCGTCGAGGGGCGGGACGACCATTGCTCGATCGTGTGGTCGACCACGCCCGGCGAGGCCCGGCGACTGACGGCGCTGGGCGAGACCGACGAAGGGCGAGCCCGTTTGGGGGTCGAGCTGGCGCAGGGGTTGGGAGGGCGACTGGGCGATGTCGAGGTCATCGACGCCGCACCCCATTTCCCGATTACCCAGCGTCACGCCCAGCGCTACATCGACGATGGTCTGGCGCTGGTCGGCGATGCGTCCCACAGCCTGCATCCGCTGGCGGGCCAGGGCGTCAATCTCGGGCTGATGGACGCTGCCGTTCTCGCCGAGGAGTGGATCCGCGCCCGGCATCGCGGCGCCCCGCCGGGGGACAGGCGCATCCTGGCCCGTTACGAGCGTCGCCGGCGCAACGACAACGCGGCCATGCTCGCCGCCATGCAAGGCTTCCAGCGACTGTTCGGTAGCCGCCAGCCGGCGCTGCGGCTCGCCCGCAACTGGGGCCTTTCCGGTGTCGATCGGCTGATGCCGGTCAAACGGCTGTTGATCCGTCAGGCGTTGGGCGAATATGGCGACCTGCCCGAGCGGTGTCGGTAATCGACCCCTGTCGTGACCCGCCGAAGTTGTGACTCCTCTAAGCTGTGACCCGTCGAACCAAAACGGCTGCCCGATAGGCAGCCGTTTCGCGTCTTTCCAGTCTGATTTCGAGGCGCCGCTCAGGGGGGGGCGCTTTCGCCGCTCTTGGCACTTTGCCCCGATCGAGGCCGCTGCACCACGTTCAACGCCTTGAGCAGGTTCAATGCTTCGCCCAGCTGATAATCGTCGGCGGCGACCGGGGTGTCGGGATCGTCCAACACCTGATCGGCATCGCCGTTCAGCAGGTGGCCGCGAAGGCTGGATTCCCGCAGCTGGAATCCGCTGTTCTCTTCGACCTCCAGCCGCCCGCGCACCACGCGGACATCGGGAGCGATGCCCTCGGCCTGGATCGAACGGCCGCTGGGCGTGTAGTAGCGCGCGGTGGTGAGCTTGAGACCGTCCCCGTTGCCGAGCGGCATGACCTGCTGTACCGACCCCTTGCCGAAGCTGCGCGTTCCCATCAGCACGGCGCGGCCCTGATCCTGCAATGCACCGGCGACGATCTCCGCCGCGGAAGCGCTGCCGCCATTGATCAGCACGACCAGCGGCACGTCGGGAGCGGTCGTCTTGGCGTGGGCGGTGAATCGCATGTCATCGTCGGCCAGCCGGCCCTTGGTGTAGACCACCAGACCGCTGGAGAGGAATTGGTCGGCGACGTCGACGGCGCTGGAAAGCACGCCGCCGGGGTTGTTGCGCAGGTCGAGCACCAGGCCCTCGAGTGGCCCGGACTTCATCAGCGACGCCAGCGCCTCGCGGGTCTGTTCGCCGGTTCGGCTCTGGAACTGGCTGATGCGCAGATAGCCGTAGCCGGGCTCCAGCAGTCGGCTGGAGACGCTCTCGGACTGGATCGATTCGCGCGTCAGCGTCACGTCGCGGGGTTCCTGCTCGCCGTCGCGCAGCAGCAACAGTTCGATATCGGTGCCGGCCTCGCCGCGCATCAGGTCCACGGCTTCCTGCAGGCTCAGATTGTTGGTCGGAGTGCCGTCGATGGCCACGATGCGATCACCCGGTTGAACGCCGGCCCGGGCGGCGGGGGTGTCGTCGATCGGGGCGATGACGGTGAGCTGGTCGTCACGCAGGCCGACCTCGATACCGACCCCGCTAAACTCGCCCTCGGTAGACTCGCGCAGGTTCTGGAAGGCGTCGGCATCGAGATATTCGGAGTGCGGGTCGAGCTGGCTGAGCATCCCGCGCATGGCGTTGCGCAGCAGCGTCTTGTCGTCGACCTGCTCCACGTAGGTGCGCTTGATCCGCTCGAAGACCTCGGCGAAGGTCTGGACGTCCTCGACCGGCAAGCCGTTGGCGGCATCCTGCTCGGCCTGGCTGGACGCGTTGTCGGTCTCGACGTCCTGCGCCTGGGCGGCGGGAGCCAGGCCCATGGCCAGCACCAGGGTGAACAGCAGCGAGCCGAGAAGCGTGGGGGCGGAAACCGTCTTCGGCATGCGATGTGCTGTCGGGCAGGCCTTTTTGGCGAGCAGACCTGTACCGAAAGGCCGTGGGTTCGGGCGGCTTGAATTCATGCAGTCTCCGCGACTCGAGCTGGATAGATGCGTTGCCGGCGGCGATCTCGACACGCCGAACCCGATGGTTGCGGCGTATGGAAAAGCGTCTGACGACATCGAGCCGGTCCGAGAACGGAACGGCGTTTGATAACCCAGCATAGCGTTTCGCCGGGTCGATGATCCAGCGCTCGATCAGCCTTTGCCGATCCAGTTGCCGGGGTTGATCGGGTTGCCGTTCTGGCGCACCTCGAAATAGAGCGCCGGACGCGATTGGCCACCGGTATTGCCGACGGCGCCCACGGTCTGCCCGTTGGCGACCTGCTGGCCGGGGTCGACATCGATCTGCTGCAGGTGCGCGTAGAGCGTCAGGATGCCATCGCCGTGATCGAGAATCAGCAGGTTGCCGAAGCCGCGCATCCAGTTGGCAAAGACCACCCGGCCGGCATGCACGGCCTTGATGGCGGTTCCCGCCGGCGCGCCGATCAGGATGCCGTTGCGGTTCACGCCATCGCCGCTGCCGTAGCTCGACAGCATCGATCCCTGCACCGGCCACGGCAGATCTCCCTGTGTCTTGCGGATGGCGGTGGAAGGCGGCGGCTTCTTCAGGTTGGCCAGCTCCTTCTGCATGCGATCCAGCAGGCGCTCGACGTGCGCGCGATCCTGGTTGAGATCCTCGAGCCGTGCCTGCTCGCTGTCATAGCGCCCGTCGAGCCTGGCGACCAGCGCCTGGCGCTCCTTCAGGCTCGATGCCAGTTGCTGGCGCTGGCGCTCGAGATCGGACTGCACTTCGCTCAGCCGCGAGCGGCGCTGATCGAGCGCTGCCAGGTTGTCGTCCAGTTGCCGGTTCAGCGAACGGAGCTCTTCGAGTCGCTGCTGGCGGGCCGACGACAGCGCATTGAGATAGTGCTGCAGCCGATCGACCTCGGCCGGATCGTCCTGGTTGAGCAGGAGTTTCAGCTGGGGTGTGGTGCCGAGGCGATAGAGCGCATCGAACTGGCGTGCCAGCGCCTCGCGCTGCTGTTCGCGATCGGCGGCGAGCGACTGACGCTGCTGCTGAAGCTTGTCGACTTCGCCATCTAGCTGACGGCGTTCGGTCCGAAGGGCATCCAGGCGCTTGTGGGTCTGGCCGATCGCCGTTTCGACCTGTTCCAGCTCGTCCTGGGCGTCGCCGCGGGCAGCCTGGGTCTCTTCCAGCTTGCCCTGCAGCGCCTGAATGTCGGTTGCCAGACTATCCAGCCTGGCGCGGGCCTCCCGAGGGTTGGCCTGGCCGAAAACGGGGCCGGCCAGCAGCAGGCTGCCGACCAGCAAACAGACGATGCCGCCGTTGACCGGCCCGCGCCGAAAAGCAGACCCATCCCGCTGACGACTCACGTCTGGCGGACCCTGTCATGGTGGATGAAGTGCGGTACGCCGACGTCACGCATCATCGATCAGTACGTTACCGGTCATCTCTTCGGGGATGGGCTGATGCAGCATGTGCAGCAGTGTCGGCGCCAGGTCGCAGAGCCGCCCGTCCGGCTTGAGCCTGACGGACTTGTTGCGGCCGGCCTGGTTTTGACAAACCTGATTTTTGCAAACATAGACCAGCGGCACCATGAACGTGGTGTGCGCCGTATGCGGATTGCCGGTTTCAGGGTCGACCATCATCTCCGCATTGCCATGGTCTGCGGTGACCAGGCACTCGCCACCGGCCTTCTGGATCGCCTCGACGACGCGGCCCAGGCAGACATCGACAGCCTCGATCGCCTTGGTGGCGGCATCGAGATCGCCGGTATGGCCGACCATGTCGCCGTTGGCGTAGTTGCAGATGATCAGGTCGTACTTGCCATCCTCGATCGCCTTGACCAGCGTGTCGGTCAGTTCGAAGGCGCTCATCTCCGGCTTTTCGTCGTAGGTCTTGACGTCCTTCGGCGACTGGATCAGCGCCCGGTCTTCGCCCTCGAACTTGGCCTCGTGACCGCCGGAGAAGAAGAAGGTGACGTGGGCGTACTTCTCCGTCTCGGCGATACGCAACTGGGTCAGGCCGTGGCTCGCGGCCACTTCCCCCAGCGTGTTGACCAGATCCCGGGGCGGGAAGGCGACCGGCGCGTCGATGTCGTCGGCGTAATGGGTCAGCGTCACCAGGCCTTTACCGGCCAGCTTGACCTGCTCACCGCGATCGAAACCGTCGAAGTCCGGATTGACGAATGCACGGGTCAGCTCGCGCGCGCGGTCGGCGCGGAAGTTGAGAAACAACGCGGCGTCGCCATCGGCCATGACGATCTTGTCGCCGTTGGGTCGTACGGCGGTGGCACCGACGAACTCGTCAGTCTCGCCACGCTCATAGGCCGCGGCCAGCCCGGCTTCGGCGCTTTCGGCGACATGCTCGCCTTCGCCGAAGCGCACCACGCGGTAAGCCTTCTCGACACGATCCCAGCGGTTGTCCCGGTCCATGGCGAAGTAGCGGCCCACCAGCGACGCGATGAAACCATTATCTGCGCCCACCAGTTCGGCCAGCCTGGCGTTGGCGCGCTCGATCGAGGCACCGGCGCTCTTGGGTGCGGTGTCACGGCCGTCGGTGAAGGCATGCAGGTAGATTCGCTTGGCCCCGCGCGCGGCGGCCAGCTCGGCGACTGCCAGCAGGTGGTCTTCGTGGCTGTGTACGCCACCGGGGGAGAGCAGCCCCATCAGATGGACGGCCTTGCCGTTGGCGACGGCGTCGTCGATCGGCGCGGTCAGCGCTTCGATCGTCTTCAGCTCGTCGTCTTTGATCGCCTTGGTGATGCGGGTGAAATCCTGATAGACGATCCGCCCGGCGCCGATGTTCATGTGGCCGACTTCGGAGTTGCCCATCTGGCCGTCGGGCAGGCCCACGTAAGGGCCGTCGGTATGAATCAGGGTATTGGGATAATCGCGCTTGAGGCGATCCATGACCGGTGTATCGGCGGCGGCAACGGCGTTGTTGGCGCTGTTGTCGTTCTGGCCATAGCCGTCGAGAATCAACAGCGCAACGGGACGCGGAATGCTGGAAGTATCTGCCATGACAAGCCTCGAAAAATCGGATGAACGGCGTGAGTCGTGTCGGAACCTAGCGTTTGGAACCAGAGAGACGCGATGCTGTCATTCTGGAATCAAGGCTTCAGAGGATAGCGCACCCGGCGGGTCGGGTCAGCCATCCGGCGGGAATGGCACGCCCGCCCGTACTTGCCTCGTTTCACCGACGCCCTCGTGTATAATGGCCGGCGCCCGCCAGGAGTCTGCCGGGCTTGGCCGATCGTCGCGAGAAAAACGGATTTTGAGTCAAGTTCATCGATCGGATAAGGCGAATAGCCCGTTATTTAACGCATCCGATCGAATGAAGTTGGCCAAAAGCCCGGAATTCGCAGCAGATCAGTGCTAAGCCCGACAGGCTCCTAACGGGCCAGGATTTTCAGCCGTTCGCGTCCCGAGCAACCAAGGCGCCATGCCGGATTGCAAGACGCGGTTTGACGCAGACGCGCCAAGGGCGGAGTCGCACGCCATGCCGGCGTTTTGCGATCCCATTGGCCCCAGAATTAGAGTGTCGGCAGACCCATGATCGATCAGTTGTTCGAATTCGTCGAAAACCATCCGCTGCTGGTCAGCGCCTTCCTGGTCGTCCTCCTCGCCTGGCTGGCGTTCGAGGCCAAGCGTGGCGGTGCCTCCGGTGTCTCCACCAACGAGGCCACCTCGCTGATCAACCGCGAAGATGGCGTGGTGATCGATATTCGCGAGAGCAGCGAGTTCAAGGCCGGGCACATCGCCGGCGCCAAGAACGTCCCCCAGGCGCGCCTCAAGGAGCGGCTGACGCAGATCGAGAAGTACAAGGACACGCCGGTCATCGTGGTCTGCAAGCAGGGCCAGGCGGCGGGTGCCGCGGTCACCGAGCTCACTCAGGCCGGCTTTTCGCGCGTCTACAAGCTCAAGGGCGGCATGGCCCAATGGCAGGCCGACGGCCTGCCGGTGGTACGGCGCTGATCCCGGCCCGGCAATGAGTCGGCCTGGCCGCGTGGGCCTCCGGCCAGTCATCCCAACGACATTTCGGCCAACCAGTCTGGCTAGTCATTCAGGAACGTAAAGGAAACGCATCATGGCGGAAGACAACAATCAGCAGGGTTCTCAGGACAAGCCGCAGTTGCAATTCTCCCTGCAGCGCATCTACGTGAAGGACATCTCGTTCGAATCGCCCAATGCGCCCGGCGTGTTCCAGCAGCCGTTCAAGCCCAAGGTCGGCCTGGATCTCGACACCACCAGCCAATCGGTGGGTGAAGATCTGTACGAAGTCGTGGTCAAGGTGACCGCGCAGGTCTCCAACAACGAAGACGGCGCGACGGCGTTTCTGGTCGAGGTCGAGCAGGCCGGCCTGTTCCGCATTTCCGGTCTCGCCGGCGACCAGCTCGATCACACGCTGGGCGCCTTCTGCCCCAATGTGCTGTTTCCCTATGCCCGGGAATGCATCGACAGCCTGGTCGGCCGCGGCAGCTTCCCTCCGCTGATGCTGGCGCCGGTCAACTTCGAGGCGATGTACGCCCAGAAGAAGCAGCGCACCGCCCAGGCCAGCGAAACCACGCAGTAAGCCCATGGCCAAGCCGCGTATTCATGTCGCCGTCAGCCTTGTCGCTGGCGGCGATGTCGTTCTGCCGGAGGGGCCGGCTCGCCACGTGGCGCTGGTGCTGAGGCTGCGTGAAGGCGCGCCGCTGACGCTGTTCGATGGTGTCGGCCACGAGGCGCAGGCGACGCTGGTCGAAGTGGGTCGCAAGCGAGTCGTCGCGCGCATCGAGCAGGTGAGCGCAGGTAGCGGGGAATCGCCGTTGCGCGTGCATCTGGGCCAGGCAATCTCCAAGGGTGATCGCATGGACTACGCGATCCAGAAGTCCGTCGAACTCGGCGTGGCCGCAATCACCCCGCTCTATGTCGAACATGGCGACGTGCGCCTCAAGGGCGAGCGCGAGGCCAAGAAGCTGGCCCATTGGCAGGGCGTGGCAGTCAGCGCCTGCGAGCAGTGCGGGCGCGCCAGCGTGCCGACGATCCATCCGCCGCAGACGCTGGCACAATGGCTGGTCGGACGGGGCGAAAGCCTCAGGCTGGTGCTGCATCCCGCCACCGACGACAGCTGGCGACAGACGGATTCAGCCGATTCGGCTGCGCTGCTGATCGGCCCGGAAGGCGGACTCAGCGAGGCCGAAGTCGAGGCCGCCCGGCGCGGCGGTTTCCAGCCGCTCACCCTCGGCCCGCGCATTCTGCGTACCGAAACCGCGCCGGTGGTGGCGCTGACGCTGTTGCAGCATCACTTCGGGGATCTGTAGCCGAATCCAGCCCGCCTCGAAAAAACACCCCGCCATCCGTTATCCGGCTGGCGGGGTGTTTTCGTTGCGAATCGCTGACGGCTGCTGGCGTGCGGCGTCGAGCGGCGATTACAGCTCGAGATCGTACTCGACGATCAGCGGGGCGAACTCGCTGAAGGTTGCGTCGGTATCGATCCAGGCGTTTTTCACGTTGCGCCGGAAGTTGGGGCCGACGACCTGATAGTCGAGGCGCCAGCCTTCCTGGCGGGAACGCGGTACTTCCTGATCGAGCCTGGGCCACCAGGTGTACTGGTTGGCGTCCCGGTTGACTTCGCGGAAGGTATCGATGAAGCCGGTCGGGCCGAATACCTGATCCATCCAGGCGCGCTCTTCGGGCTTGAAGCCGGGCGTCGTCTGGTTGTCGGTCCAGTTGGCCAGATCGAGCGTCTTGTGCGCGATGTGCCAGGTGCCGCAGATGATGTACTCGCGACGCTTGCGAGCCATCTTGTTCAGGTACTCGAGATACTGGGTCATGAACGTCTGCTTGGCGGCCGGATCGTCGTCGCCGCTCGGCATCAGGAAGGTCGCGACGCTGAAGCGGTCGTAGTCCGCCTGCAGGAAGCGCCCTTCGTTGTCGCACTGCTCGAAACCCAGACCATACATGATGGCCTTGGGGATCTTGCGACAGTAGAGCCCGACCCCGGAGAAGCCATCCTGCTCGGCGTCCAGGAAATAACCTTCGTAACCTTCCGGATAGAGAATGCTGTCATCGAGCTCGAAGCTCTTGGCCTTCAGGTTCTGCACGCAGACGACGTCAGCATCCTGTTCGGCCAGCCAGTCGAGAAAGCCCCGCTCGACGGCCTCTCGGATCCCGTTCACATTGATGCTGGCGATTTTCATACAGTGTTCCTTCTTTGTCGCGCGTGTATGATACCCGAGCTTGAAAGGTTTAGGTAAATGACCGCTGCGTCAGGCCAGGACGAGAGCAGTCTTCAAGAAACATGAGGCAATAGGGAGACCCCGGGGTGAGCGTCGAGATTCAGCCGTATCAGCAAGAGTTCATCGAATTCGCGATCGCCGAAGGAGTATTGCGCTTCGGTGAATTCACGCTCAAGTCCGGTCGTGTCAGTCCCTATTTCTTCAATGCCGGTCTATTCCGTTCCGGCCGTGCGCTGGCCCGTCTCGGACGTTTCTATGCCAGCGCCATTGCCGACAGCGGTATCGAGGCCGATGTACTATTTGGTCCAGCTTACAAGGGTATACCGCTGGCGGCGAGTGCAGCCGTTGCTCTGGCCGACCATCACCAGCGCGACATGCCCTTTGCCTTCAACCGCAAGGAAGCCAAGACTCACGGTGAGGGCGGCAATATCGTGGGTGCCGAACTGCGCGGCAACGTCCTCATCATCGATGACGTCATCACGGCCGGCACGGCGATCCGCGAGGTCATGCAGATCATCAACGATGCCGGAGCCCAGGCCGCGGGTGTCGTGATCGCGCTCGATCGTCAGGAACGTGGCCAGGATGCCGACGGTCTGAAGCCGCACAGCGCGATCCAGGAAGTCGAAGCGACGTATCATATGCCGGTTGTGAGCATCGTCAACCTCGACCAACTGCTCGCCTATCTGGAAACGCGCGAACCCCGCAGCGGCGAAGATGGCGCTTCCATTGCCCAGCATGCCGAGGCGATCCGCGCCTACCGTGATCGCTACGGCATCATCAGCGACTGCTGATCCTGCAGTCCGTGACGAGGCAGGGCGTTCCGAGGCTCTCGCCTGCTACGATTAGCCGCAGCCTCGTCGTCGTGGCGTGTTACAAAATGTTTAAAAAACAGCGTTTGATAAACTCGAAAATTATGCCACGCTTACGCCGTTAGTCCAATGCGATTTGGCGCCAATTTCGGGAGACGCATCATGATCAACCGCAGCAGGATCAAACCCTGGGGCTTTGCCCTTGCCACAGCGACCTTCATGTTCGCCAGTCAGCAGGCGATGGCGCTGAGTGTTTCCGCCAACGGCGGCGATGAATCCTTCGGTGTCGAAGCCAGTCAGACCATCTTCCCCACCTTGCGGGCCGGTGTCGGCTACCTGAACACCGATGACAGCGGTCACAATGCCAAGGCCTACTCGGGTTCGCTGATGTTCACACCGTGGCTGCCGGGCATCGACCTTTCCGTGGGTGGGCGTTACCAGTATCAGGATACCCACTATGGCAACGGTGGCGGTCTGGGGCTCGGCGGCTCCGCATTCGTCGATACGCCCATCCCGCTGACCTCGATCGGCGGCTACGGCTTCTACACGCCGGAAGGGCTGGCCCACGGCGACATCGACAAGAGCTATGAGTACGGCGCCCAGGCGCGGGTCAACATCATCTCGCATACCTACGTCTATGGCGGCTATCGCTACATGCGTACCGACTTCGATAACGACAACGGCCATACGCTGGATAGCGGGCCGGTGTTGGGCGTCAGCGTCGGGTTTTAAGGTATTCGAGCTACGAGCTACGAGCTACGAGCTACGAGCTACGAGCTACGAGCTACGAGCTACGCCTGACGTCGGTTTCGGGGCGCTGAAAACAATCGGCGTCCCTTCCTGAGAGCAGGCTTCGGGTTCTGTAGCGGGGGCCGGCTTCGGGGCTCTGGAGCGAGAGCCGGCTTCGGGGCTCTGGAGCGAGAGCAGGCTTCGGGGCCCTATAGAGAAAGACGCCGATTGCGTATGATGCGAGAGTTACCCGCCTCCGAGTCGGCCGCCATGCTTGATATCGTGCTCTATGAACCCGAGATTCCGCCCAACACCGGCAACATCATCCGGTTGTGCGCCAACACAGGCTTTCGTCTCCACATCATCGAACCGATGGCCTTCGAACTCGACGACAAGCGCCTGCGACGCGCCGGGCTCGACTATCACGAATGGGCGCGGGTTCAGGTCCACGCCAACTGGGCCGCGTTTCTCGAAGTGGTAGGGCCAGAGCGTGTCTTTGCCGTCTCCACGCGGGGGCGTCATGGCTACAGCCACGTTCACTACCGTGAAGGCGATGCGCTGGTCTTCGGCCCGGAAACCCGTGGCCTGCCGCAGTCGATGCTCGAGGCGCTACCGCCCGCGCAGCGTCTGCGCCTGCCCATGCTGCCCGACAGTCGCAGCCTCAATCTTTCCAACGCCTGCGCGATCATCGTCTATGAAGCCTGGCGGCAGCTGGATTTTGCCGGGGCGGTGGATCTCTAGGCATCGAGGCTTCAGTTATGTAGCCCCCGCGTCATGTACACGCTATAGGGATCTTCGACGTAGCTGCCGAACGGTTCGCAGTAGGTGAATCCGAACGCCTCGTAAAGCTTTCTGGCCGGGGCGAAGTGCGCCATCGGGCCGGTCTCCAGACTCAGCCGCTGCAGGCCGGCGGCACGCGCCTCCTCGATCAGGTGCGCCAGAATCGCCCGCGCCACGCCTTTACGTAGATGGCTCGGATCGGTGCGCATCGACTTGATCTCGGCGTGCTTTTCATCGAGGCGCTTGAAGGCGCCGCAGCCCAGCAACTCGTTATCCTCCCATGCGGTATAGAAGTGAACGTTCGGATGGCGTAGCCCATCGAGGTCCAGCGCATGGCGGCTTTCGGGTGGCGAGTGCGGCTCGAAGTCCTTGAGGTGGAATTCCAGCAACGCGGCGATTTCGAGGCCGCGTAAATCATCTCGTATGAATTGCATGAGGTGTATCATTCCCGGAAATACTTCACTCGTGACTGCGCACGCGAAACGCTTTGTTGCGCAATGCTCGAAATTCTCACATAGCCTACTATGTTCCGGTTTCTGTGCGTTGCGTGCCTCGCGTTTCATCTTGCTCGTCAACGGGTGAAGCACTTCCTTCTCCGTTTTGTTTTCTCTGCGATTCTGCCCTCATGTCCGATATTCGCCAACGTCTCGCCAAGCTCAATCCGCGCCAGCAGGAAGCGGTGCGCTTCATCGACGGCCCTTGTCTGGTGCTGGCGGGTGCCGGTTCCGGCAAGACCAGCGTGATCACCACCAAGATCGCCTATCTGGTTCAGGAGTGCGGGATGAGCGCGCGCAAGATCGCCGCCGTCACCTTCACCAACAAGGCGGCGCGCGAGATGAAGGAACGCGTCGGGCAGATGCTCAAGGGCCGCGAAGGGCACGGCCTGACCGTATCGACCTTCCACAACCTCGGCCTCAACATCATCCGCCGCGAGCTCAAGACGCTCGGCTTCCGTCCCGGGTTCTCGCTGTTCGATCCGGAGGACGCCAAGGCGCTGCTGCGCGACCTGATGCAGAAGGAAGCGGACACCGACGCCGAGCAGATCAACGCGGTGCAGAACCGAATCTCCCAGTGGAAGAACGACCTGGTGCTGCCGGGGCCGGCGATCTCCCACGCCGCCGACGAAGACGAACAGTACGCCGCACGAATCTACGAAGCCTACAATCGTCATCTCAAGGCCTACAACGCGGTCGACTTCGACGACCTGATCATGCTGCCGGTGGTGCTGCTGCAGACCGACCCGGAGGCGCTGGCACGCTGGCGCAAGCGCATCCAGTACATGCTGGTCGACGAGTATCAGGACACCAACGTCAGCCAGTATCAGCTGGTCAAGATGCTGATGGACGAGCGCGCCACCTTCACCGTGGTGGGCGACGACGACCAGTCGATCTACGCCTGGCGCGGCGCGCGGCCGGAGAATCTGGTGACGCTGGGCGAGGACTTCCCGCGGCTCAACGTGATCAAGCTGGAGCAGAACTATCGCTCCACGGCGACGATTCTGCGTGCGGCCAACACCCTGATCGCCAACAACCCGCACGTCTACGAGAAGACGCTGTGGTCGGACATGGGTCAGGGCGATCCGATCCGCGTGGTGGTCAACCGCCACGAAGAGGCCGAGGCCGAGCGCATCGCCGGCGAGATCCTGACCCGCCGGATCAAGGAGCGCGCCGAATGGCGCGACTTCGCCGTGCTCTATCGCGGCAACTTCCAGGCGCGACTGCTGGAGCTCAAGCTGCAGCACCACCAGATTCCCTACAAGCTTTCCGGCGGTACCTCGTTCTTCTCGCGCAACGAGATCAAGGATTCGATGGCCTATCTGCGGCTGTTGATCAATCCTGATGACGACAACGCCTTCCTGCGCATCGTCAACGTGCCGCGCCGCGAGATCGGCCCCGGCACGCTGGAGAAACTCGCCAACTACGCCACCGAGCGTGGCGCCTCGATGTTCGCTGCCTGTCATGAGCTCGGCCTGGAGCAGGTCCTGCCGACCCGGGCGGTGGAGCGGCTGGGACGATTCGCGCATTTCATCGATGGCGTGCGCAAGCGCATGGATCAGGGCGACGCCATCGCCGCGATTCGCGAGATGATCCGCGACATGGATTACGAAGCCTGGCTCTATCAGAACGCCAGCGCACCGACCATTGCCGAGCGCCGCATGGCCAACGTCTGGACGCTGATCGATCAGCTCGAAAAGTCGATGCACCGCGACGACGAGGATGGCGAAGCCTCCGAGGAGACCGACGACGTGCAGTCGGCCATTTCGCGGTTGGTGCTGCGCGACATTCTCGAACAGCAGGCTGAAGAGGACGACTCCGACCGGGTCCAGTTGCTGACCATGCACGCCTCCAAGGGCCTCGAGTTTCCCCACGTCTACCTGATGGGGCTGGAAGAGGAGCTGCTGCCGCACCGCAACTCCATCGAATCCGGCACCGTGGAGGAGGAGCGACGGCTCGCCTACGTCGGTATCACCCGTGCCCGGCGCACGTTGACCCTGACGCTCGCCCGCCAGCGCAAGGCCTACGGCGAACTGCTCGACTGCACGCCGAGTCGCTTTTTGGACGAGCTGCCGGCGGACGACCTCGAATGGGAAGGTCGCGCCGACAAGGAAAATCCCGAGAAGAAACAGGAGCGGGGCCAGAGTGCGATCGCGGGCCTGCGATCGCTGCTAGGCTAGATGTATTCAATCCCCATTTACGCCGACGAGAGATGCCGATGAACACCACCGAGCTGTGGCAACAGGCCCGCGACGAGGCGATGACGATCTCTCGTCAGGAGCCGCTGCTGACCCCACTGATGCTGGGCGCGGTGCTCAACCGCTCGACGCTGGGTGCCGGTCTGGCCTATCGACTGGGCCAGCGCCTGGCGCATCCCGATCTGGCTGCCAATCAGTTGATCAAGCTGTTCGACGAACTGCTGGACGGCGATCCTGCCATCAGCGATGGCATTGGGCAGGATCTCGCCGCCGTGATCGAACGCGATCCGGCGATTCGCCAGGTCACCGAGGTGCTGCTCTATCTCAAGGGGTTTCATGCGCTGACGGTGCATCGGTTCGCGCATGTGCTGTGGCAGACCGGGCGTCGGCAGATGGCGCGTTACCTGCAGAGCCGCAGCTCCGAAGTGTTCCAGACCGATATTCATCCCGCCGCGCGGATCGGCAATGGCGTCTTCATCGATCACGCGACCGGGGTCGTCATCGGTGAAACCACGGTGATCGAGGATGAGGTTTCACTGCTGCAGGGCGTCACGCTCGGCGGAACGGGGAAAGAAGCGGGGGACCGCCACCCCAAGATTCGGCGAGGCGTGTTGATCGGCGCCGGCGCCAAGGTGCTCGGCAATATCGAGATCGGTGAAGGCGCCCGTATCGGCGCCGGATCGGTGGTACTGAAGACGGTGCCGCCTCATACCACGGCGGTGGGCGTGCCGGCGCGCGTTGTCGGCGATGCCGGTTGCGCGGCACCTTCACGGGAAATGCAGCACTGCCTCGACAAGCCGCGTGATTCGCAAAGGTCGGCGCAGCCCGCTCCCTCCAGCAGCAAGCTCTGTTGTGGGCGCTAGCGCGGCGATGCTAGCAATCTAGTCTCTGGCGATCCGAGAAAAAGCCCGCCAGGTCGACGCTATCCAGCGCGTCCAGCCACGCCACGGCAAAACTGCCCGGGCCACGCGCCGTTCGCTCCGCCTGTTCGGCTGCGGCGGCGGCGTGTGCATGGGCACAGATCATCGCGTCCAGCGGCGTATCGGCAACGGCCAGATAGGCGGCGATCAGTGCCCCCAGGGCGCAGCCGGTTCCCGTCACCCGCGGCTGCCACGCGCTCCCGCCGGCAAGGCTGATCGTCACGGGATTGCGGGCGTCGGCTAAACGTCCCAGCAAGCGATCGACCTGTCCGGAAATGGCGATGCCCTCCGTTCGCTCCAGCAGATCGTCAGCAGCGGAGAGTGCATCCCGGGATTCATGCTGCGTATCGACCCCGCGGCCTCGCGTATCGGCCTCGGCCAGCGCCATGATCTCCGACGCATTGCCACGAATCACGGCCGGGTGTTGCGCCATCAGTTCGTGACTCACCTCTCGCCGTAACGGCAGTGCCGCTGCCCCGACCGGATCGAGCACCCAAGGCTTGCCCGCTGCATTGGCGGCACGGCTGGCCCGTCGCATCGCGGTCAGGCTATCCGTATTGGGTGTACCCAGATTGATCAGCACGGCGTCTGCCGCTGCGGCCAGGTCTCCGGCTTCCTCAGGATGATCGGTCATCGCCGGAGAGGCTCCCGCCGCCAGCAGCGCGTTGGCGACGAAATTGACGGTGACCTGATTGGTCAGGCAATGCACGAGCGGCGCCCGTTCGCGCAGGTGATCACGTGTTGCCAGCAGGCGCTGCTGCCACTCACGCGTCTGGAGCGGTGCCTCGGTCATGCCGTCACTCGCTTTCATCGACGATGTAGTCGACGGCTGCCTTGACCTCGCCATTAGTGAGATCCGCGTTGCCACCCTTGGCCGGCATACCGCCGACGCCGTTGATCGCATTGGCATACAGCTCATCCATGCCTTCGTCGATCCGTGACTGCCAGGCGTCGTTGTCGCCGATCTGCGGCGCGCTACCGCCGTCGTGGCAACCGGCACAATTGTCTTCGAAGATGGCTTCACCGTCGGCGGCCTGTGCCGGTGCTGTCAGACTCGAGGCCAGCAGGATTGCCGTTAACGGCAGAGAAAATCTCAAGCGCATGTCGTCCTCGTCGTCGGTCGCGTCGTTCGTTTCTTGTGTCGTTGCTTTCCCAGTATAATCGCACTCCTGCATGGCGAAAGCCGACACGCCAGCCGAGTGGAGCATGGCTGGACAGCCAATGGCCAAGCGGTTAGGATGGCCGCGCTGTTTGCGGCAGCTCCCCGGCCACCCCGGTCATCGCCGCTTCGGCACGACGCATGTCATCGCGCGCCCATAGCTCAGCTGGATAGAGTACTGCCCTCCGAAGGCAGGGGTCGCAGGTTCGAATCCTGCTGGGCGCGCCATCTGGACTTCCTGAACGTTCCGAGAAAGTCCAAAATCGTAAGAAAAACGCTTAAAAATCATCAGCTTTTAGTCCTGCCTTTTCCTAAGCGTTCCTATCGAATCCAGACGCAATGTGGTATAGATCGGGGTATATACCCGTGTTCGGAAAACCTAGCTATACCCCAATGCCGCTAACTATCAGAAAAATCGAATCAACCAAGCCAGGCCCTAAACCGATCACCCTCATTGATGGGGCGGGATTACAACTTGTGATTTCGAACACAGGGAGCCGAGGCTGGCGCTTGCGCTACACGCGACCCAACGGCAAGCGCAACATGATGAGCCTGGGGAGCTATCCCGAGGTGACGCTCGCCGAGGCCCGCGAGAAGCGCACGGACGCACGCCGGCTGCTGAGCCAGGGCATCGATCCGGTCGAGCGTCGAAAGGAGGAGAAACGGGAGCAGCAATTCTCCCAGCAGAATACCTTCCGAGCGCTCGCGCATGAGTGGCATGCGACGATGGCGCCAAGGTGGAAGGCCAGCTCCAAGCGTTCCAAGGAGAGCATCCGGTCGCTCGAGAACTACATCTTCCCGACCGTTGGGGACAAACCCATCGAGACGATCAAGCCGCTGGAGTGGCTGGAGCTCTTGAAGCGTCTCGAGCAGGCCGGCAAGTTCGAACAGCGGCGCAAGGTGCACTCGTTCTGCCGCGATATCTATCGCTTCGCCGTGATCACTGGCCGGGCCTCACACAACCCTCTCACCGACCTAACCGGTGCGCTGACCCCACATAGGCAAAAGAGCTTTCCACACGTCTCGCAGGAGGAGTTGCCGGGGCTGGTCGAGGCCATCGAGAGTTACCACAACCCACTGGTACGAATCGGGCTGAAACTGCTGCTGATGACGGCGTTACGACCGGGCGAGATGCGCCAGGCGCGATGGCAGGAGATCGATCTCGAGCGCGCTATCTGGAGCATCCCTGCCGAGCGGATGAAGATGGGTCGCTCACATCGCGTCCCTTTGCCCCGCCAGGCCGTCGCCGAGCTGCGCAGACTGCACGTCATGACGGGCCAGTACGGCCTACTGTTCCCCGGTCGCAACGACCCCACCAAGCCCCTGTCTGATGCTGCTTTCGGCGTAGCGCTCAAGCGCATGGGTTACCAGGGCCGGCATGTGCCACACGGATTTCGGCATGTCGTAGCAACGGGACTCAAGGAACTGGGCTATCGCGGCGAGTGGATCGAGATGCAGCTCTCCCACAAGCTCCCAGGGATTCAAGGCGTCTACACGCACGCCGAGCATATGACACCGGAACAGCGCCCGGCGATGATGCAGTTCTGGGCGGATAGTCTTTACTCCCAGACACCTACGCCCTGAGGTGAAAGGATTTGGTGAGAAGTGTCCCAATTGTCAGTTTTGGATGCTGACCCAGGGCCAGTGGAAGACTTCCGAAACGCAACGTGTCGCCATTGTCGAGTGCCTCAACTGCCATCAGCGACTCCGCTTTAAAATTACATTGAGTCCGCTTCGGTCATATCAGAAGAAACCCACAGGCAACTCGCCACAGATTTCTAGCGTTACGAGTCGTCAGCCAAGGCCGCGTAGCGTGCCGGTTTCTTCACCAAGAGATGGAGTGGACTTTGACACCTATGGCTTGGGGGAACGGTGTCCAAAGTGTTCCTCATGCATGTTCATTCGCACCAGTAGGCGCATCGATTCCAATCACAGAGTCTTCTATCTGGGTTGCACCGCAAGTAAATGCGGCACAAGCCAGCGCGCGGATGTAAGGGGGGCTACCTTGCCGCCGCTATCCCACCTATTTTGGCCCACGCGGCCGATTTCCATTCGTCGATTGCTCAAACCGTCGGGCTGATCCTCCCGTTTCTCAATTTTCCCGAGAGCCTCTATCCCGAAAGCCGTCCTCCAATGTTGTATTTCGTTGTAAAACCCCAGTTCTACAACGCCAACCGCTCGAAGTCCTCATTCGCCCCCGGCAAGCTATCCCTGTCCTGAGCGAAAACGCCGGGACACGCAATGGAAGCCACCGAGGAACCATCATGGCCAACGTCTCATCGACAGCCGCCCCATACCGCCAGGTCGAGCGCATCGAACTCGGCAATCGCCTGCTACGACGCCGCGACGTAGAGCTCAAGACCGGCAAGAGCCGATCCGCGATCTATGCCGGCGTGAGCAACGGCACCTTCCCGGCACCGGTGCCCATCGGTGACAAGAGCGTCGCCTGGCTCGAGGAGGAGGTGGATAGCTGGATCGCCGCCCGACTCGCCGAGCGTAACCGCACCCTGGCCGGCCGCCAGATTCACTACTTCGCCAACACCGCCCAGGAGGCCCGCGCATGAAACGTTTCACACTGACCGTGGGCGCGCAGTCGCTCAACTTCACCGAAGAAGACATCCCCGCGCTGGACGAGGCGCTGAACGTCGCCACCAATCGGGCCGGCCGCGAAGTGGTCCGCCATAGCGCCAGCGGCCAGCGCGTGGCGGTGCTGATGGAACGCAACGGTAGCGGCGGCAAGCATTCCTCGCTGCCACGCGATCCCAACACCGTGTTGATGCGCGACCTTCATCGCGGCCCGACGCTCGAGACCGACTGCTAGACCGCCCGCACTCTCCGACCTAATCCGACTCGATTCACACAGCCGCTCGGCGCTCGCGCCGAGGGGAACAGGGAGGCTTTGTGCCTACGAAACGCGAAAACCCCGGTCAGCGTGGGGCTGCCGGGGCTCTCAAAGACACTCATAGCAATGACGATCCTAGCAAAATCCGGCGCGGTGTCACGCCCCAACACACGCCGATTTGCCGGGGGCTCACGCTCGCCATTCGTCATCCTTTGGCCAGGGAGGGCTTGCGCCTTCCCAAAGTGTCCGGCTACGATGCTCGCGTCACGGCAAAATCCGTGACCGGGCGTGGAAACCCGGAAGTCGGAAGGCGCAACAGCGCCCCTACCTTTGCAGGCGCTTTTTTTGTGCCCGCAAAGCGTCGTTATGGCGGCTGTGCGTGGGCGGGCTTCGGCCCGGCCGGTTTCCTTTCGTGCCGGTTTTCCACCCCGCGTACAGTCGCCTCCAATCCCGTGGAAAGGGTTGTTGGCGACTCCTGTGAAGCGAAAGGAGTCTGCCCCATGGCCGAACACGCCCCCCGTGCGTCCGCACGATCCGTTATTCCCCCGCATCAAATCGCCACCGCCGTTATCGGCGCCAAGCTGATCGCTTTCCGCGTCAATCGTCGCCCCGAACAGCTCGCCCATCTGCTGGGCATGACCCGCATGGCCGCCGAGCTGGGCGCGATCACCCAGGAAGAGCGCCAGCAGTTCCTGGCCGATCTCGACGACCTGATGGCCGAGGAGATGCGTCATGGATAAGCGCCTCGAGCAAGCCAACTGCCTGACCGAGACCGATTGCCTGTTGATCGACCCGCGCACCGACCGCGAGACGTTGCTGGACAGCGCGGAGATGCGCCTCGACGCGATCAAGGATCTGATGTTCACGCTCTCGACCATGAACGGGCGTGACCGCGATCTGACGTCGGTCGATCTCTCCAACCTGGCCACGGTGGCACGCTACCTGATGGGTGATGCCAGCGATCTGCTGGTGGCGGCGCGGCGCATCGACGCCCAACAGCGTGTGGCAGCGAGAGCCCATGCCCAGGCGCCGGTTGCACGACGTGCGGGAGGTGGCCATGTCTGAGGTCGTCGCCAAGATCCAGCGCGTGTCCCGCGCCTCACTGGCCTACGCCGAAACCCTCACCCGGGAGTGGCTGCCGCAAGGAAGCCGCCAGGGCAGCGAGTGGGTGGCCCGCAACGTCGCCCGCGGCGACCGGTCCAGCGGCTCGTTCGGCGTCTCGCTCGTCACCGGCAAGTGGAACGACTTTGCCGACCGTAACGCCCACGGCGGCGATCTGGTCTCGCTCTACAGCTACCTGTTTAGCTGCCGGCAGGTCGACGCCGCCATGGCGATCGATCGGCGCTTGGGGCTGGGCGTGTTTCGGTGGAGCGCCGCGGCGTCGGCGCCGCTACCGGCGCCCTCGCTGGCCAGCGAGGAGGCCCACCGGCAGCACCTCGAGGCACACGCCGCTGAGAAAGAACTCGCTCGCCAGGAAGCGGCAGCTCGGGCCCGCACGGTGTGGGACGCCGCCAAACCGGCCAGTGCCACCCACCCCTATCTCATGAGCCGGGGCGTCCCGGCCTATGGCCTGCGCCAGTGCCGGCGCGGCTGGCTGCTGGTGCCGCTCTACGCCCAGGGCGAACTGGTCAACCTGCAATGGATCCTGCCCAACGGCAAAAAGCGCTTCCTCAAGGGCGGCCAGGTCCAGGGGGCGTGCTCGCTGGTCGGCGAGCCCATCGCCGGTCGACGCCTGTTCATCTGCGAAGGCTGGGCCACCGGCGCCACGCTCTATCGCCTCACCGGCGACCCGGTGGCGTGCGCCATGAACGCCGGCAACCTGCGCGCTGTCGCCGAAACGATGCGCACCGCCCTGAATCACTCGCTGGATCTCGTCATCGCCGGTGACGACGACCGCCAGACCGAGGGCAACCCGGGGCGGCAGGCGGCCAACGATGCCGCCCTGGCCGTGGGCGCCATGGTGCTCTATCCCAAGTGGCCGGAAGGCTGCCCCGACGATCTGACCGACTTCAACGACCTGTACCGCTGGCATCGGGCCAGGATCGATGCCGAACAGGCGGGAGGTGATCATGAGTGAGTCACAGCCCCACCTGACCGTGGTCGGCGAGCCCGCCGCCCCGGAACGCTTGAGCGTCGACCGTCCAAGCTATGCCGCCTATGCCGGGCCGACCAGCGTCGACGGGCGCATGTTCCGCGCCGGCGTCTGGTATCACGGCACCAAGCAGACCAGCCCGGACGAACCGGGACAGCCGTTCGATCTGTGGATCTGCGGTCCGCTCCACGTCATCGCCGAAACCGTCGACAGCGATGATGGCAGCATCGGCCGGCTGTTGAAGTTCCAGCACCGCGGCCGTGAGCGCGAGTGCGTCATCCCCATGGAAGCGCTGGCCGGGAAAGGCGAGGACGTGCTCAAGACACTGATGCGTCAGGGGCTCGTCATCGAGTACCACCACCGCAAGCACGTGCCGGCCTACATCGCCAGCCACCACGCGCCATCGCTGGTACTGGATACCGTGACCCGGCCCGGCTGGCACGAGCGCAGCGGCGCGTTCGTGCTGCCACACCGGATCATCGGCAGCGACCAGGTGCGCTTTCACAGCTCCGGCCGTGAGGCGCGGATCTTCGACACCCAGGGCACGCTCGAAGCCTGGCAGACCGAGGTGGCCCAGCCGTGCCTGGGTAACCCGGTGCTGATTCTGTCGGTGTGCTGCGCGCTGGCCGGCCCGCTCCTCAAGAAGGTGGGCGTCAACGGTGGCGGCGTGCATCTGGTGGGCGACTCCTCCAGCGGGAAATCGCTCGCCCAGGACATCGCCGCCACCGTCTGGGGGCCGGCCGACCGGTTCAAGGTCTCCTGGGACATGTCCGGCGGTGGCGTCGAGATCGAAGCGTCCTCGCGTAACGACACCGTGATGATCAACGACGAGATGAGTCGGGCCAGCCCCAAGCAGATCCAGGGCCACGCCTACGCCATCGCTAACGGCACCGGCAAGGGCACCATGACCCGGGAGCGGGAAGGACGGCCCAAGAACTACTGGCGCTTGCTCGCGCTCTCCAGCGGCGAGCGCTCCCTGGCCGACCACGCCGCCATGGGGGGCAGCACCGCCCACGCCGGCGCCGAACTGCGCATGGTCGACATCAACGCCGGCACTCGCCAACACCGTGCCTTCGACGACGTTCACGGCCTCACCGGCGAGAGCTTCCACCGCATCCTGACCGGTGCCGTCGGCCGGCACTACGGTCATGCCGGCCCGGCCCTGGTGGAGCGGTTACTCGAGGACGAGACCGCCGACGGGTTGACCTGGCGCTTCGGCGAGATCCGCAAGGCGTTCAACGTCTCGAGCTCCCAGGCGGGGCGTGTGGCGGATCGGTTCGCGGTGATGGCACTCGCCGGCGAGATAGCCAGCGAGTGCGGCATCCTGCCCTGGCCCGCGGGGACGGCCACGCAAGGCTGTCGAACGCTCTTTGCCGAGTGGCTGGCCACCATCGGGGATGGTAACGCAGAGGATCGCCAGATCCTCTCCGCGCTCTCCGACTTCATCGCCCTGCACGGGGATAGCCGGTTCTCCAGCATCCACGCCCAATTCGCCGACCCCAACGTCCGACAGCGCGCCGGGTACTTCGAGGTTGAGGGCGACAAGCGGTTCTACCTGTTCAACCGCGCCGCGCTCACCGAGGCCGCCGAGGGCTACAGCCGCGCCCGCATCCTGCGCACGCTGGGGCAGCACGACGTGCTGGCCAAGATGGACGAGGGGCGCAAGCAGAAGAAATACCGCCTGCCAGGGGGCGGCATGGGCCGGTTCTTCGTCATCGATCCCGACCGCCTCGACCCGGAGGGCGGTGCCTGATGCAACCCGACAACGCCCCACACGTCCCAAACGTGCCGACCGAGACAGACCCAAACCAACACCCAGCGCCGTCCAGGTGACGACCGATGCCACCGCGACCCAGGAGCCAACCCGCATGACCACCCCGACCCAGAACATTCAGGACGCCCAAACCCGCACCCAACCGACCGGAGAGACTGCCGCCATGACGACGACCGAAACGCGCCTGCAAGGCCAGCGCCTCGACTACCTGCCGCAGACCACGGCCATCAACGCGCTGACGCCCGAGAAGGCGAGTGCTCGACTGGAGGAGGCACGCGCCGACTACCTGGCCCAACGCGAGCGCCTGGCGCCCGCCGCCCAGGAACTCGAACGGCTGCGCAAGACCCGCAATGCCGCCGAGCATCAATCCCGGCAGTCCGGCGAAAGCTGGCGCAAGGGGTTCCTGACGGGCTTCGGCAAACAGGACAAGACGATCCGCGAGCAGCAGAAAGCCGAACGGGAATGGCGTCTCGAGGTCGAGCAGACCGACGCCATGATCGAGCTGCTGGCGCCCCAGGTAGAGTGGCTGCGCCTGCATACGCAGGTCGCCCGGGAGCAGTTCCAGCGGGCTCGCCGAGAGGCCAGCGAAGTCATGACCCAGCAGACGCTACTGACCGCCGCCGAGGCGTTGTGCCAGAGCGAGCCAGCCGCGGCGTTCTATGCTGCACTGCCGGCGCTGTTCGGCCGAATCGAGACTGACCTTTGCAATAATGCGGTATACATGGCGCACCACTACCAGGTGGACGCCAGTGCCGAGCCTGGCACGGTCATCAAACACCAGTTGAACAACCAGGAGACCCAGCACCTCGATCACGAGATCCGCAAACGCCAGTACGCCGCCATTGGTGAGATGGTGTGGCGTTTGCGCCCGGGCCAGCTCGACGCCGCCCAGCCGGAAACCCTGGCCGATATCGCGCCGCTGGGCTGCGAGGACGGCCGTAACGTTTACGGCGGTAGCCTCGCTCGCACGCGCCGCCTCAAGGAACTCCAGGCCTTGCTCGAGCTGCCGGCACACTGACGACGCCCCGCGCTTCGATAGATACACCAGACAACAGCCCCGCCCACCGCGGGGCTTTTTCGTGGTGAGGAAGGCACCGTCCAACATCGTGGAGAGATCCAGCGCGGCGCCCCAACCCCGAAACCCATTCGCTCGCCAGGAGAGAGGGAATTTGCCCAATCCTATGATCGGTGACATTCGACACGTTGGAGGAGAGGATCAGGAACAGTCAGGCTATTTCTCACAGGAACCTGAAAAATAGTGGGAACACCGGGAACAGTGGGAACACCGCGCTACAACCCGCATGGTTGAGCGGTTCCCTTGTTCCCAGTATGGAGTGTGTAAACGGGAACAAGTGGGTACAACAATGGGTACGGGTGTCATTTACCCCTGAGAGAGGGTGATTCTGTTCCCACTGTTCCCAAAACTGGGAACGACGTACCCACTCTGCAACCCGCATGGTTGAGCCTTGTTCCCGGTGTTCCCACTGTTCCCACTAAAAAATCACGTGTGTAATAACGCATTGGTGAGACGAGAAACGTTATCGACTGTGAGGCGGCGCAGAATTGCTCAATCGTGCGGTCGATCATTCGCCCCCTGGCGAGCGAATGGGGTAGATCCGGCGGCCGTCTTTCTCAGCCATAAATTGGCCGGCAATCACTCAACCAAGTGGCGGTGTATCCAGGTTGGGACATCGACCGTTTCGAGTCCCTCGCGATGATTGAACGTCGTTTCCTTGGGCCATGCGACGCCAACGCCTGCCGCGAACACGGCGCGATACTTGAACAGATTATTTTCGGGATCGGCACGTAGCGCATCGCTAAGGTAGGAAATCGAGCACGCTTCTCGCTTGAAAGGGCGGTCGAGCTGGCGCTCCAGCTCGTCCACCAATTCCCCGTAGCTGATGGTGTCTCCTGCGACGAACACGGTTTCGTTCTGGAACCGTGGCTCGTGAAACAGTATCGCTGTGGTCAAGCGTCCGATGTCTTCCGGCGTTGTCACTGTAACCTGGTTATCCCAGCTACCCAGGGCGTGAACCTCGCTCTGCTCGAGATCCACGACGCCAAAAGCCGGTTCGAACAGAAAGCTGGTGAACATTCCCGTGGCGACAATGAGCCACTCTGTGCGGTTCTGCGCCCGGAGCAGGTCGCGCACATCGAGTTGTTCGTCGAATACGTCCTGGGCGCTACCTCGGCCAATCGTGTCGTAGTCGACGCCAAACTGCCACGGCACATAGCGCTTCACACCGGCCTGGAGCACTGCCTGGGTAATCTTGGTCTGCGTGCCACGTCCGGCTGAAAAGCCGATGCAGGAAATGACCGTATCGTAGGGGGCGAGAAGAGCGGCCAGCTCATCCGTGCCGGTTGCGGCGACATCGCCAGGAACAGTCTCGACGCCCAATGCCCGCAACTGCTCGATTTGCTGCTTCTTGATCGGATCGGTCGTCTCTATCGTGGATTGTCTCAACCGGACGTAGATACGCGCTGATTGATGCTTGCGAGCGTGGTTTGCCAGGTGGCGCAGTACTTCGAAGCCCAGCTCCCCCGCGCCCAATACCAATATCGATTCCTTCCTGTCGGTGCGATTCATGCTATCTCCAACGTTGACGGCTTTGATCTAGCTGTGTAAACC
>NZ_PZJT01000013.1 GCF_003206135.1 Salinicola salarius
CGGCCCGCTTGGCAACCCCTGAATGAAGAAAAAGTTGGCAACGTGAGCCAGCCGTCATCAGACGGTCATCTCGAGGCCTTCTTTCGTCAGATGGTCCAGTGTTCCAGGAAAGTATCGACCGGCATCGATTCGAGCCGCGCGACATCTTCATACAAGGCGAGTATCCGCTCGCAACGTTGTGCAGGAAAGCGCGTTGCCAGGTTACGGCGGAACTTCTCTTTCAACAGGGGAATCCCCTCCTCTCGTCGACGTCGATGCCCCAAGGGATATTCCACCGCCACCCGGTCAGTGTGCGTTCCGTCATTGAAGAAGACCTGAATGGCGTTAGCGATGGAGCGCTTGTCCGCCTGGTGGTATTCAAGGCTGTATCGTTCGTCTTCCACGATCTCCATCTTGTCACGCAGGAGGTCGATGACGGGGTGCGCCCGATGGAAGTCGTCCTCGTAGTGCTCGGCGGTCAAATCACCGAACGCCAGCGGTACGGCGACCATATACTGCAGGCAGTGATCCCGGTCGGCAGGGTTGGCGAGCTCCCCCACTTTGGAGATGATGCGGATGGCAGATTCATGCGTGGTCACCACGATCCGTTCGATCTCGTCCAGGCGATCGCGCACCAAGGGATGCAGCGCGACGGCTGCTTCGGCCGCGGTCTGGGCATGAAACTCCGCCGGGAAACTGATTTTGAACAGGACGTTCTCCATCACGTAAGTCCCGTAGGGCTGAGATACACTAAAAGCGCGCTCGGCCTCGGGCTTGATCGCCTGATCCCTGTTGGTCTTGCTGAACAGGACATCGTAGAACCCCCACTGCGGCGCGGAAAGCACGCCCGGGATACCCATTTCGCCCCGCATCGCCATATCGGCCAGCCTGACCGCCCGGGACGTTGCATCCCCTGCCGCCCAGCTCTTGCGAGATCCGGCGTTAGGTGCGTGACGGTAAGTACGCAGACTCTGCCCGTCGACGAAAGCGTGCGATAGCGCCGAGAGCAGCTGCTCGCGGTTGGCGCCCATCAGCTTGGCGACCACAGCCGTCGATGCCACCTTGACCAGCACGACGTGATCCAGACCTACACGATTGAACGAGTTCTCCAGCGCCAGCACGCCTTGTATCTCGTGGGCCATGACCATGGCATCGAGTACATCGCGAAGGGTCAGCGGTTGTTCGCCCTTTGCCAGGCGCTGCTGGGAAAGATGATCGGCCACTGCCAGAATGCCGCCGAGATTATCGGAGGGATGCCCCCACTCCGCCGCCAGCCAGGTATCGTTATAATCCAGCCAGCGGATGATGCAGCCGATATCCCAGGCCGCCTTCACGGGATCGAGTCGAAGCTGCGTGCCGGGCACCCGAGCCCCATGGGGGACGATCGTACCGTCTACCAGCGGGCCCAGATGTTTGGTGCATTCCGGAAAACGCAGTGCCAACAGCCCGCATCCCAGCGTATCCATCAGGCAGTGCCGCGCGGTATCCAGCGCTTCCCGACTTTCGATGCGATAGTCGAGCACGTAATCCGCAATCGCCTGAAGCTCCGGATCGTAATCGGGGCGCTGGTTGAAATCGACGTTGGCACTCATGGCATTTCCTTTGATTTGTGACTTGTCCGGCTCGATGTTCGAAGCCGATATTATTGACGCTGCTCGATCGGCACCCAGTCGCGTTTTTCCGGTCCGACATAATCGGCACTGGGGCGGATGATACGGTTGTTGGCGCGCTGCTCGAAGACGTGTGCGCACCATCCCGTCAAACGGGAGCAAACGAAGATCGGCGTGAACAACTTGGTGGGAATGCCCATGAAGTGATAGGCGCTGGCGTGATAGAAATCGGCATTGGGGAAGAGCTTCTTCTCTCTCCACATGACTTCATCGACACGCTGCGACACCGCATAGAGGTGATTGTCGCCCACGTCATCCGCCAGTTGTCTGGCCCATCCCTTGATGATCGCGTTACGAGGATCGGACTCGCGATAGATCGCATGGCCGAAGCCCATGATCTTGTCCTTGCGCTCGAGCATTTCGAGAATATGGCGCTCCGCCTCGTCCGGCGTCGACCAGCGGCTGATCATTTCCATCGCCGCTTCATTGGCACCGCCATGCAATGGTCCGCGTAGCGAGCCGATCGCCCCGGTAACGCAGCTGTGCAGATCCGACAGTGTCGACGCACACACCCGCGCCGTGAAGGTCGAGGCGTTAAACTCGTGCTCGGCATAGAGAATCAGCGAGACGTTCATCACCTTGGCGTGCAACTCGGAGGCCGGCTTGCCGTGAAGCAGATGCAGGAAATGACCACCCACGGAGTCGTCGTCGGTTTCGGTCTCGATGCGCTCGCCGTAATGTGAATATCGATACCAGTAATTGAGAATCGACGGCATGACCGCCAGCAGCCGGTCCGCGTGGCGCTGTTGGTCTTCCCTGCGCTGCTCGGTTTCCAGATTGCCCAGCATGGAAGTCCCTGTGCGCAGCACATCCATCGGATGCGCATCGGACGGGACCTGCTCCAACACCTTCTTCAACGCCTCCGGCAGCGAACGGGAACGCTGGAGCAACGCGACGTAGTCATCCAATTGACGCTGATTGGGCAACTCCCCCTTGAGCAGTAGGTAGGCGACCTCTTCGAAACGCGCCTTCTCCGCCAATGTCTGGATGTCGTAGCCGCGATAGGTGAGTCCCGAGCCGCTCTTGCCCACCGTGCAGAGTTCGGTCGAGCCGGCACTCTGCCCGCGCAGGCCGGTGCTCTGGAGTTTTTCCACCATGATGATCTCCTCCAATAATCTTTTCCTGCTGCGACTCAGTCGCCCCCTTTCTCGAAGAGCATATCGAGCTTGCGTTCGAAGGCGTGATAGTCGAGAAAGTCGTAGAGTTCTTCTCGTGTCTGCATCAGATCGACCACATCCCGCTGATGCCCTTTGGCGTGAATATCCCGATACACCTTGAGTGCCGCGGCATTCATCGCACGGAAAGCCGAGAGCGGATAAAGCACCATGCGACAGCCGACCTCGGCGAGTTCCTGCTGGGTAAATAGCGGCGTAGCCCCGAATTCGGTGATGTTGGCGAGAATGGGTGCCTCGACGCCCTCGCAGAACGCCCGATAGTCATCCAAGGTATGCACCGCCTCGGCAAAGATCGCATCGGCGCCCGCCTCGATACAGGCGTTGGCCCGCTCGATCGCCGCAGCCAAACCCTCCTTCTGGAAGGCATCGGTGCGCGCGATAAGATAGAAATCCGCATCGTGACGGGCGTCGGATGCCGCCTTGATACGATCGACCATCTCCGACTGGGAAACGATCTCCTTGTTGGGCCGATGGCCGCAGCGTTTCTGCGCCACCTGATCCTCGAGGTGAACCGCGGCAACACCGGCGCGCTCCATTTCCTTGATCGTGCGGGCGATATTGAAAGCTCCGCCCCAGCCGGTATCGATATCTACCAGCAGCGGCAGATCGCAGGCGCCGGTAATACGGCGGGCGTCTTCCACCACATCGTTGAGCGTGGTCATGCCCAGATCCGGCAGCCCGTAGGAGGCGTTGGCCACCCCGCCACCGGACAGATAAAGGGCATGATGCCCGACTGCCTTTGCCATCATCGCGCTATAGGCATTGATGGCGCCGACGATGGGTAACGGACGGTGGCTATCGAGCGCTTCACGAAAGCGGGCGCCGGGGCTTGGTTGAGTCATGATTCGATCCTCGGGATTGCGGGAGAGTCGGACGCCTCCTCTCCCAGCGTACGGGCATAATGGGCAGCGACATTCTCGCGAGAGGCGCTGACATGGCGGCGCATCAGCAGCTCGGCCAGCTCGGCATCGCCCGCTTCGATCGCATCAACGATACGATGATGCTCGACGAACGCTCGCTGCGGCCGGGAACCCTTGGCGCTGAATTGGGTACGATAGAGCCGCACCAGGTAATAGAGGTCGTCGCACAGCAAGGTCATCAGCATGCGATTGTGGCTGCCCTGCACGATGCGATAATGAAAGTCGAGATCGCCCTCGCGCTGGTAATAAGCCTCTCCGCTGGACAAGTCTTCCTGACGTTCGTGAAAAGCCAGCAACTCTCGCAGCCCGGCAATTTCCTCGGCGGTCATCGACTTCGCGGCCAGTCGCGCCGCCATGCTTTCCAGCGCCTCGCGAACATCGAACAGTTCCAGCAGCTCGTCCATCGACAGCTTGACGACCCGGGCGCCGACATGAGGCACGCGCTCGATCAGGCGATAGGTTTCCAATCGGCGCATGGCTTCCCGCAACGGCCCCCGGGAGATACCGTAATGCGACGAGAGGTCCGGCTCCGTGATGCGCGTGCCGGGCGGCAGCTCGCCACGAACGATGGCACGCTGAAGCTGGTGGAAAACGCGCTCGGCCAGGGTTCGAACTACAGGAAGTTCGGTGTCGGCATCGTGTGCATCGGAAGTTGGTTGAAACATTAAGTTGTTAACAATCAAAGGGCGAAGATCCAATCATAGGCGCCCCGTTTTCCCGGGGCAATGGAAAAAACGTCGCAGATATCGCACTTTAGTCGAAAAGCACAAACTTCTTTTTGCATCATTGTCGACAATCAGTTCCCGCAAGCGGCCAGACACCGGCAGATACGCTTCCGCTCCCGGCACCGTTCACGTTCGCCCACGAGAGCGCAAAGACCTCGCTCATCATCACGACTCCCGATAAACTTGCGCCAGGCAATCGTTGCCTGCATGACAAGGCTTTCGATGCCGTGTCGTTGTTTCATTCGTCAGGAAAAGGTGTTCATGGCTGACGCGCGACCGTGGCTCGAGATAGCCGACCTTCCCTATACCTCCGACCCCACGTCGCTCTTCGAACGATTGCAGCAGCGCCCCGGTGCCGTATTACTGGACAGCGGCCGTCCGAGCGCCCCGGGTGGACGCTTCGACATTCTCAGCAGCGATCCGCTGGCGATGCTGACCATCGAAGACGGCCACCCTCGCTGCGAGCCGTCGATACCACTGCCCGCCGCCCCCTTTGCAGCGCAACAGGCCTTGCTGGAGCACGCCGAGACCGAACTGCTGCCGAGACTGTCGAATACTGTCGCAGCGCGGGCCAGCGCCCTTCCGTTTCTCGGCGGTCTGCTCGGCTACTGGGGCTATTCGCTGGTCAAGCCTCACGATGCGACGGACGACGCTGCCCGCCGAGACGCCCGGCGACCGGAGCCCGGGCTGCCCGAGGCCAGGCTCGGGCTCTACGACTGGGCGCTGGTTCAGGATCACCATGCCCGGCGCACGTTTGTTGTAGCCACGGCCGAACGTCGCCAGCAGGTCATGGCCTGGCTGGACGAGCCTGCAACCTCGACGCGGCCCGACTTCACCCTGACCAGCCCCTTCGTGGCCGACCTGGATCGCGCCGGCTATGCACAGCGCTTTCAACGGGTCATGGACTACCTTCACGCGGGAGACTGCTACCAGATCAATCTGGCCCAGCGCTTTACCGCCCATTTTCAGGGGAGCACCTGGCAGGCGTACCAACGTCTTCGTCAGGCCACCCCGACGCCCTACGGCGCTTATCTCGCGTGGGAGGACCAGGCCATCCTGTCGCTGTCGCCGGAACGCTTCATCGGTATCGCCGATGGACGGGTCGAAACCCGCCCGATCAAAGGGACTCGCCCCCGCGGCTCGACGCCCGAGGACGACCAGCGCCTGGCGGCAGAGCTACGACAGAGCGCCAAGGATCGCGCAGAGAACGTCATGATCGTCGATCTGCTCCGCAACGACCTCGGTCGTGTCTGCCGGCCCGGCAGCGTCACGGTTCCCCAGCTCTGCGGACTGGAGAGCTATGCCAATGTCCATCATCTGGTCAGTATCGTGCATGGGGAACTCGCAGTCGGCGCGAAGCCGCTGGATCTGCTGGCTTCCGCTTTTCCCGGCGGCTCGATCACCGGCGCCCCCAAGCATCGCGCCATGCAGATCATCGACGAGCTGGAGCCCTCCCAACGTAGCGTCTACTGTGGGAGCCTCGGCTATCTCGATCGTCGCGGCCGTCTCGACACCTCGATCGCGATCCGTACCGTCATCGCCGATGGCGACACGCTGCATATCTGGGGCGGCGGTGGGCTGGTCGCGGATTCCGACGAAGAGGCCGAGTATCAGGAAACGCTGGCCAAGATCGCACGATTGATGCAGGCGTTAGCGGGTTGAAGCCGTCGCGAGCCCGATTTCTGATAGCCTCTCCTTGGCTGACGCTGCCCGACCCCACCTCCAGACATCGATTCTTGCCTTGAAAGCCACCACTCGCTTGTCTCACACCGCGAAGCCGGAATCCACGGCAGTCCGCTACCTGGCCCGCCAGCGGCGTCAGCGGAGGTTGATCGCCCTGGCCGCCCTGGCGGTCCTGATTTCGCTCCTGGTCGATGTCGCTACTGGCCCCGGGGCCTATGCCCTTCCCGACGTGCTGAAAGCGTTGGTGGCACCGTCGGAGGTGTCCCGCATTCTCGAGATCGTGGTGTGGGAGATTCGGCTACCGGTCGCCTTGATGGCCATCATCGTCGGCGCCAGTCTCGCCGTCGCTGGCGCGGAAATGCAGACACTGCTCGACAATCCGCTTGCCGACCCGTTCACGCTCGGCATCTCTTCGGCGGCCAGCTTCGGCGCCGCGCTGGCCATCGTGCTCGACTTCGGCCTCCTGCCGGTGGCCGGCACGCTGCTGCTGACCGGCAACGCCTTCCTGCTGGCCATGTTCGCCTCCCTGGCGATATGGGCCTTGAGTCGACTACGCGGCGTCAGCATCCAGACGATGGTGCTGATGGGCATCGCGATCATGTTTTTCTTCAACGCGCTGCTGGGAATCCTGCAGTACGTCGCTTCCGCCGAGTCGCTGCAGCAGCTGATGTTCTGGTCGCTGGGCAGCCTGGACAAGGCCAGTTGGGGAAAGCTCGGGCTCGCCGGCCTGGCGTTGATGATCACGATGCCGGCCTTCATCAGGGCCCGGTCGCAACTGACCGCCCTGCGGCTGGGAGACGTTCAGGCCAAGGCGATGGGTATCGATGTCGGTCGACTTCGGCTGCGCATGCTGCTGTGTTGCGCACTGCTGTCGGCGACAGCCGTCGCCTTCGTGGGAACCATCGGCTTCGTCGGCCTGGTCGGTCCACACATCGCGCGCCTCCTGGTCGGCGAAGACCAGCGCGTGTTCCTGCCGATGTCCGCGCTGACCGGCGCGCTGATTCTGTCGTTGACCTCGATCCTCTCGAAGACGCTGATTCCCGGCATCCTGCTACCGATCGGCCTCCTGACGGCCCTGATCGGCCTGCCGTTCTTCGTCTCGCTGATCCTGCGTTCGCGCCGGGAGACATGGCGATGACTCTCACCATCGATCATCTCGACTGTTCGCTGGGGAAGCGTCGAATACTGCACGACGTTTCCGGCCTGAGCGCAAGCCCGGGCGAGATCACGGCATTGATCGGCCCCAACGGCTCGGGCAAATCGACGCTGCTCAAGGCGATCGCCGGCATCGAAGCGGCCAGCGGTCGCATCAGGCTGGGTGAACGGCAACTCGATGCGCTGTCGCTCGAGCAGCGCAGCCAATGCCTCTACTATCTCCTTCAGGACACCAGCACCCAGGCAGCGCTGAGTGTTTTCGAAGCCGTCCTGCTCTCTCGTCGAACGCAGGTTGCCGAGCCCGCCGCCACCGCGCTGTCGGCGGTGGAACGAGCCCTGACATCTCTGGAACTCGACCCCTTGGCCGAACGCGAGCTGGTCACGCTTTCCGGCGGTCAGCGCCAGCGAGTCGCGATCGCGCAGGCGATCGTGCGGAAACCGAAGCTGCTGATGCTCGATGAACCGACCAGCGCGCTGGACCTGCACCACCAACTGCAGGTGCTCGACTATCTTCGGCGTCTGGCGCGCCGCGAAGGGATCGTCATCGTTCTCGCGATTCACGATCTCAACCTGGCCGCCCGCTTCGCCGATCATCTGTGGGTCGTGAAGGAAGGTCGACACATTGTCAGCGGCATGCCAGAGCAAGTGCTGACCCCCGAGCGCCTGCGAGACATCTATGCTATCGAAGCCCATGTGGAATGGCCGATCGACGCCCCGCCTCGTGTCATCCCGCTATCGGCCCTGCACCGGCTGGGTGACTAATAATCAGAAGATTGATTTCTAATGCCAACTAGATAATCTGGTTATATATCCATCTAACCAAACGGTATTGGTCGATGCCTGGCCGCCCTTGCTAGAGTGACAGCCATTCCACGCCCCGTCGGATTTTGCCCACCTTGCGGCGTGACCACCCTGAAGGAGTCAGCCATGGCGTTCGACCTCGATGCCCTGAACCGTGAAATCGGCCACGATCCGCTGGCCATTACCGAATTCGCACTGAGCCTGGATCAGAAGGCGATCTGCACCACCAACTTCCGTCCGTTCGAGGCCGTGATACTGCACCTGGTCACTCGTGTGCGCCCCGATATTCCCGTCGTGTGGATGGATAGCGGCTACAACACGCCGGAGACCTATCGCTTCGCCGAGGAACTGACCAGGCAACTCGACCTCAACCTGACCATCTACCACCCGCTTCGCTCACGGGCCCATCGCGAGGCAGTGGAAGGCCCGACACCGCAGATCGACGACCCGCGTCACGCGGCGTTCACCGAAGAGGTCAAGCTCGAACCGTTCCGCCGCGCCCTGGCCGAGACGGCGCCGGATGTCTGGTTCACGGCACTGCGGGCAGAAGACACCGCGGAGCGCTCGCGCATGCAGCCCCTGTCCCGCAATGCCGGCGGGCTTTTGAAAGTGGCTCCGGTACTGCACTGGACCGCCAAGCAGATGTATCAATACCTGCAGCAGCACGACCTGCCCAACAACTTCGACTACTTCGATCCGACCAAGGTGGAAGAAAAGCGCGAGTGCGGTCTGCATTTGCAACATTGACCGGCAACGCGTCTCGCTCGGTCCGCACCCTACAACGCATGAGCCCCGCCAGTGGCGGGGCTCATGCATTGAGAAAAAGATCGTCTGCTGGAAACGATCCCGACAGGAACCGGCCTCTACGACACGATTTCTACAGCACCGGCAGCTGAATTCCCTCGAACAGCTCGGCCTCGTGCCGCGGCCCCGCCGCCAGCGCCGCCTCGACGGTTTCTCGATCGAGGTGTGGTGCCATGCGCTTGACGAAGTCATACATGTAGGTACGCATGAAGGTGCCGCGACGTATGCCGATCTTGGTGGTGGAACTCTCGAACAGATGCGACGCATCCACGGCGATCAGGTCGCTGTCGGCAACGGGGTCGACGGCCATGTGCGCAACGATGCCAATCCCCAGTCCCAGGCGCACGTAGGTCTTGATCACATCGGAGTCGGCCGCAGTAAGCACGACATTGGGCGTCAGGTCCCGGGACTTGAACGCATCATCGAGCTGCGAACGACCGGTAAAGCCAAAAACGTAGGTGACCAGAGGATGTTCGGCGACGCGTTCGAGCGTCAGCTCGCCGGTGGCCAGCGGGTGCCCCTTGGGTACGAGCACGCAACGATTCCAGCGGTAGCACGGTAGCAGTACCAGATCGTTGAACAGCTCCAGCGACTCGGTGCAGATCGCGAAATCCGCGGACCCTTCACTGACCATCTGCGCGATCTGCTTCGGCGTCCCCTGCTGCATGTGAAGAGCGACATCCGGATACTTCTGGCGAAACTCGCTGATTACGCCAGGCAGCACGTACCGTGCCTGGGTGTGCGTGGTGGCAATCGCCAGGTTACCGCGGCGTTCGTCGCTATGTTCCTGCGCGACGTGCTTGATATCCTCGACCGTTCGCAGCACCTTGCCGGCCAATTCGACGATCGCCTCCCCGGCGGGTGTCACGCGAGTCAGATGCTTGCCGCTGCGCGCGAAAATCTCCACACCGAGTTCATCTTCCAGCAGCCGAATCTGCTTGGAGATACCGGGTTGCGACGTGAACAGGCTTTGGGCCGTCGCCGATACATTGAGCTGATGCCGTGTCACTTCCCATACATAGCGCAACTGCTGAAGCTTCATAAGCGACCTCGTGGCTTCCCGACTCACCAAAAATGGCATAAGAAACGATTTAAAGATTACTTTACGCAATAAGTGGCAGCACGTGAAGGCCAAAAAACGCTATTCCGGATATGAAAAAATGACCTTTAATAACTTGGCGCTATCGTTTCGATAAGCCAGGATATTTGCCAGCATCCCATGCAAGGGCTAACATCGACGCCATAAGCTCGGTAAGAGCCCAATGTCTACAGGAGTTAACGTCATGTCCAACAACGTCGATATCACCACGGCCAATTTCGAACAGGAAGTGCTGAATTCGGACAAGCCCGTTCTGCTCAAGTTCTGGGCGCCCTGGTGCGGTCCCTGCAAGATGATGGCGCCCGTCGTCGACGAAGTCGCCGATGAAAAGGCCGAGGATATCAAGGTCGTCAGCGTCAACGTCGATGACGCCCCGGAGATCGCCTCCGAGCACGGGGTGCGCGGGGTTCCCACGGTGATGCTGTTCAAATCCGGCGCCAAGGTCGCTTCGCTGGTCGGCGCGCAGTCCAAGTCCCAGCTGACGCAGTTCCTCGAACAGAACGGCTGATACCGGCAGACCGCCGACAGATAGTCTCGGTTTCGCCATATTCTCAAGGCCGCACTCTCGTGAGTGCGGCTTTTTCATGGCCGCCATTCCGGTCGCCGGATGACCGAACGGCAGTCGGAACCTTGAGAGGCCAAGCCAGCCTGCTCTCGAACTGGGTCCGGCCGGTCGAATCTTCGGTGCCTGACGCTACCTGATCGCTACTCGATTTCTTCCTCCAGCTCATCCAGCGCTTCCTGAGCCTTGCGCTGACGCCGCCGTCTACGCTCCGAGGGGCTCAACATCTTGGCGATCCAGCGCGTCTCGGGATGGCTGTCCAGCGCGATCTTGAGCGTCATCGTCAGCGGTACCGACAGCAGCATGCCGACCGGCCCCAGAACCCACCCCCAGACCACCAGGGAAAGAAACGCGACCAGCGTCGATAGTCCCATCGTTCGGCCCATGACGCGGGGTTCGACGATGTTGCCAAGAATGAAGTTGATGGTGAGATAGGTACCCGACAGGATCAGCGCCTTCACTACCCCGCCGTCCGGCATCGCGAGTGTCAGCAGGACCGGCGGCACCGCGGCCAGCACCGAGCCGATATTGGGAATGTAATTGAGAATGAAAGCCAGCGCCCCCCAGAGCAGCGCGAACTTCACCCCGACGAGCCAGGCCGAAATCGTGACCAGCACCCCCGTGATCAGGCTGATCACGGTCTTTACCGCCATGTAGCGCTTGAGGTTGTAGCTGAACTCGGTGAACCGCTCCAGACTCGGCCCCGGATTGGTCAGTGCCCTGGCCACCTTCTGGCGAAAATCCAGCGTCTCGAACAGCATGAAGTTGACCATCAGCAGAATGACCAGGCTCTGGGACAAGACCAGGCCCAGACCGCTGAGAAAGCCGGAAACCCAGCTCTGGTCGCTGGAGTCGTCGACCATGTTGGAGAGTTGCTGCGGCGAAACGGACAACCCCTGGTTGGCCAGCCACTCCAGCAGGGTCAAATAGTGTCCCTGGAGCTGCTTCTGCGTTTCCGGCCAGCTGTCCATGAACATCGCGAAGCTGTTGGCCAGCAAGGTGCCGAACAGCGCCAGCAACCCGCCCAGTATCAGCAGCGTGATCAGTACGGCCGCGAAGGGATTGACCCCTCGGCGATAGAGCCAGTGGACTGGCGAAGCGCAGATCACGGCGATGAACAGCGACAGCAGTATCGGGATGATGAGGCTTTCGGCGGCGCGTATCCCGGCGATGATGATCGTCAGCGACGCCAGCGTCAGCATCAGATTGAAGGGAACGTTCCGAAACGTGGGTTCCTGCCCGGACGACATAGTGATAATCCTAGTGACACATCCTGTGAATCGAGACAGTAGCATGATCCTCGCACGGGTTCGTTGCCACGATGCAAAGTGTCGGCAATATCCTCTTTATCCAGACGCTGAATGCAGACACGCCCGAGCCAGAGCCCGGGCGTGTCCGCCAACCTTGATCGATGACTGATCCTCGGCGATCAGCCATAACGGCCGGTGATGTAGTCCTCCGTCCGGGATTCCTTCGGCTGGGTGAAGATCTTGGTCGTGTCGTCACACTCGATCAGGCTGCCCAGATACATGAAGGCGGTGATATCCGAGATGCGGGCTGCCTGCTGCATGTTGTGCGTCACGATAACGATCGTGTAGTCCTTCTTGAGCTCGTTGATCAGGTCTTCGATGTACCCGGTCGAGATCGGATCCAGCGCCGATGTCGGCTCGTCGAGCAGGATCACTTCCGGCTTCACCGCGATGGTGCGGGCAATGCACAGCCGCTGCTGCTGCCCGCCGGAGAGTGCCTGACCGCTCTGCTTGAGCTTGTCCTTGACCTCGTTCCAGAGCGCCGCCTTGCGCAACGCCCACTCGACTCGCTCTTCGAGCTCGCGGGCCGAGAGCTTCTCGTAGAGACGAATCCCGAAGGCGACGTTGTCGAAGACCGACATCGGGAACGGCGTCGGCTTCTGAAAGACCATCCCGACCCGGGAGCGCAGCAGGTTGAGATCGACGCCCGAATCGTAGATGTCGTGATCGTCGAGCAGGATCTGACCCTCGGTCCGGATCCCCTCGTAAAGATCATGGATGCGGTTGAAACAGCGAATCAACGTCGACTTGCCGCACCCCGAGGGGCCGATGAAGGCCGTGACCTGGCGCTCGGGAATTTCCATGGAGACGTTCTTGAGCGCCTGGAACTTGCCGTAATAGAGGCTCAGATCGTCCACCCGCAGCTTGGTAGCAACCTGGGGAGCAGGCGTCGCATCGACGGGATCGGCGTCGCGTTTCTGCTTGAGAGAAATATCGGCTGTCATGGCAGTCTCGCAGCTGGAAATCAGGAACGCTGGCGCGAGAAATAGCGCGCCGCAATGTTCAGAATCAGGATGGCAGCGGTCAGGATCAATGCGCCGCCCCAGGCCAGTGCAACCAGATCGGGAATGAAGGCATTGATCGTCATGTTCTGGTAGATGGTCATCGGCAGGTTAGCCATCTCGCTACCCAGGTCGAAGAAATTCCATTGATTGGAATTCAGCGATGTAAACAGCAGCGGTGCCGTCTCGCCACTGATACGGGCAAAGCCCAACAGGATACCGGTCAGGATGCCTGCGCGAGCGCCGCTGTAGCAGACACGGACGATGATCCACCAGCGATGGGCGCCCAGCGCAGCGGCGGCTTCCCGCAGCGAATTGGGGATCAGACGCAGCATGTCCTCGGTGGAGCGAATCACTACCGGCACGATGATGACGGTCAATGCCAGCACCCCTGCCCAGGCGGAGAAGTTACCCATCGGCACGACGACCACCGCGTAGATGAACAGGCCGATGATGATCGACGGTGCCGACAGGAGGATATCGTTGATGAAGCGAATCACCTTCGCCATCACCCCCTTGCCGCTGTACTCCGCCAGCCAGGTACCCGCCGCGACGCCGATGACAGTACCGATCAGGGTCGCGGCGCAGGTCATGATGAACGTGCCCCAGATCGCATTGCCCAGGCCGCCGCCGGTCATCCGCGTACGCTCGACGAAGGTCGACGGCGAGATCGCACCGATGCCCTTGGTCACCAACGTGAAGAGGATCGCGAACAGAAAGACGAACCCGATCACGGTGGCCAGCTGACAGAGCAGCATCACCAGCTGGTTGAGCCGCTTGCGGCGGCGGTAAAGCGGCGTTTGACTGATATTCATGGCTCTCTCCTGCCGCTTACGCGTGGCGACCGGTACTGTTGCGCAGCAGATAGCGCGCGAAAGCCAGTACCGCAAAGGTGATCAGGAACAGAATCAGGCCGAGCGCCAGCAGCGCCGAGCGCTGAGTGCCGTCCGACTCGGAGAACTGGTTGGCGATCAATGCCGCGATCGACGTGCCCTGACCGGTCAAGGTGGTATTCAGGAACAGGTTGTTGCCGATCACGAACGTCACCGCCATGGTCTCGCCCAGCGCACGCCCCAGACCGAGAACGACACCGCCGACCAGACCGCCTTTCACCGACGGCAGAATCACGCGCCGCGTCACTTCCCAGGTCGTGCAGCCCAGTCCGTAGGCGGACTCGCGCATGACCGCGGGCACGGTGTTGATCACGTCTCGGCTTACCGCCGTGATGAAGGGAATGATCATCACCGCGAGAATGATGCCCGCCGTCGTCAGACCGGTACCGGCGGGAAAGACAGAGGGGAACCAGGTGCGCAGTAACGGTGCCAGCACCTCCATGCCCCACATGCCGTAAATGATCGAAGGGATACCGGCCAGCAGCTCGATCAATGTACTTAGCGGCTGACGCAGGAACCCCGGGCATCGCTCGGTCAGAAAGATAGCGATGCCGAAAGAAACCGGCACGGCAATGACGATCGCGATGAACGACGTCAACAGCGTCCCGTAGATTGCCGGCAGCGCGCCAAAGACCTCGACGTTGGCCGCCCAGCGGTTTTCCGTAAAAAAGTCCAGGCCGTAACGCTGGATCGCCGGCCAACTGGACAACATCAACGACGCGATGATCGCACCAAGCAGCAGCAGCACGGCAAAAGCGAACGCGAACAGCGTGCGCTCGAACCATACATCGATGCGCGCCTTGCGTCGTAGCCGCTTGCGGGCAGCATCGCTGAGATGCCCCAGGCCGCTGGCTTGAATCGCGTTGGAGGTGGCCATCTTCATTCCTCATCGACTTGCCAACATGCCGCCAACCGGCGGCATTCGATACAGCGCCGCGACGGAGGCGGTATCCCGCTCACCGTCGCGGCATGTCATGCAGGGATCACTGGTTCCAGACAGCGCCGCCATCCGGACCCTGGATTTCGCTCCAGCTGTCGCGAACCATCTCGGCGACGTTCTCCGGCATCGGCACGTAGTCCAGTTCCTGAGCCATCTCGCTGCCGTTGCTGTAGGCCCAGTCGAAGAATTCCAGTGCCTGACGCGCAGCGTCGGCGTCCTGGACTTCCTTGTGCATCAGGATGAAAGACGCACCGGTGATCGGCCAGCTTTCGTCACCCGGCTGGTTGGTCAGCACCAGATACATGCCCGGCGCGGCCTTCCAGTCGGCGTTGGCGGCAGCAGCCATGAACGACTCCATGCTCGGCGCAACGACTTTGCCGGCCTGGTTCTTCAGGTGTACCAGACTCAGGTCGTTCTGGGCCGCGTAAGCGAACTCGACATAACCGATCGCGCCATTGGTGTTGGCGATCTGGCTGGCGACACCAGCGTTCGCCTTGGCGCCGACACCAGCCGGCCACGCGACGGACTTGCCCTCACCCACGGTGTTGGCGAAATCTTCGCTGACCTGGGACAGGTAATGCGTGAACAGGAAGTTGGTGCCCGAGCCTTCCGCACGGTAGACCGGCGTGATCTGAGTATCCGGCAGATCCATGTTCGGGTTCAGCTTGGCGATCGCCTCGTCGTCCCAGCTGGTGATCTTGCCCTGGTAGATGTCGGCCAGCGTCGGGCCGTCCAGGTTGAGCGAACCCCCTTCGATACCTTCGACGTGGAATGCCGCGACTACGCCGCCCATGACCATCGGCCACTGCATCAGACCGTTCTTGTCGAGCTCTTCCTTGGTCATCGGTGCATCGCTGGCGCCGAAGGTGACCGTCTTGGCGACGATCTGCTGAATGCCGCCGCCGGAACCGATCGCCTGATAGTTGAGGCCGATGCCGGATTCATCCTGGTAGGCGTCCGCCCACTGCGAATAGACCGGGTACGGGAAGGTTGCGCCAGCGCCGGTAATGGCTTCCTGGGCCTGAACACCAGCGGCACCCAGAACCAGCGATCCGGAAATGAGCGTTGCGAAGACGTGTTTAAGCATAGCGATATCCTGTTTCCACCTTGAATGCGTGAGCGATAACGACGTTGCGAAGGTTGCCAACACTCTCAGCACACACCGTACTTCAGTGTCGTGACAGTTTTATGACACCGATGTAGCAACTATCGCGAAGGTTTCGAGGTCGTGCCCGCCCTTTTATGAAAAAACCATCGAACGATTGCCTGAAGTCTTCAGGATCGTCGATGGTTCTTTGACGGAGCATTACCGTGACAACCTTCGCGCCACCACAGTGGCAAGGTTTGATGACAACAGGATGACAAACGTCAAATCGAGTAACGATCTCGCCGTTTAGGGTAACGGCTCAGGATGTCATCTCGTCAGACACGACACGGCGCTTGAGCGCGCGGCCAGCCAGCACGCGAACGGCGATGTTGCCCAGTAGCGTGGCGCCCAGCATCGTCAGTACCGTCGGCCAGGCGCTGGCCAGTTCGAAGGCCCCCACCAGCGCTCCCGAGACGGCGCCGCAAGTAAACTGCAGACAGCCCTGTAACGCGGTCGCCGTCGCGCTCATGCGCGGGAAATGATCCAGCATCGACGACATCGCGTTGGGACTGATCAGCCCCTGCATGCCCACGAACACCACCATCAGCGGCGCCACGGTGAAGATGGAGTCCAGTCCTGTCGCCACCATGGCGACCAGCAGTAACCCCGCCGTGAGCTGGACCCCCAGCCCCAGGAGCAGGTTCTGCTGCGGCGTGCGCGTCTTCAGCAGCCGGATATTGAGCCGACTGGACGACGCCATGATCAAAATGTTGGCGCCGAAGACGAAAGGATAGAGCGTGGTCGAAAGCCCGTAGTGCTCCATGTAGAGATAAGGAGAACCCGTGATGAAAGCGAACATGCCGGCAAACGACATCGACACCGCACCGATATACCCCATCGCTTCGCGATGCCGAAGCACGCTGACGTAATTGCCGAGGATCTGGCGTGCCGAAGGCGCCTGCGGATCGCGCCCATGGGTCTCGGGAAGATAACGACCCAAAAGCCACAACACGAACGCGGCATAGACAGCGAGAAACAGGAAAATCAGCCACCAGTCCGCCAGGTGCAACAGCGCGCTACCGATGGCGGGTGCCACCAGCGGTGCCATCATCAGGATCATCACCATGGTGGACATCACCTTGGCTGCCTCGCGGCCACTGAACCGGTCGCGCACGATCGCCGCAGAGTTCACCACGCATGCTCCGCCGCCCAGCGCCTGCACGAACCGCCACCCCCACAGCGTCGCCAGCGAGCCCACCTGGGTCAGCGCCAGGCTGGCGATGAAGAAGACGCCCAGACCCAGCATCAACACCGGCTTGCGGCCAAATCGATCCGAGAGCGGCCCACAAATCAGCTGGCCCAGGGCAAAGCCGAGCAGAAAGACGCTGAGAGATAGTTCCGTGTGATGCACGCTGGCACCAATCGAAGCGGCCAGTGACGGCATCGCCGGCAGGTAGGCATCGATCGCCAGCGGCGCCAGTGCGGTATTGGCCGCGACCAAAAACGCCAGACGGCGTGCGCTCAAAGTCGTCACACTCTCTCCTTAATATTCCGGTGCCTCACTCCGATTTTCCTGCCGGAGACAAACTGGAAGGAACCCATGGAAAATCACGCAAAAAACGCCTTGCCAAAAGCGGCAAGGCGCGAAGGTTCGAAACCCGATAGTCACAACATAACACTCGAAACAAGATCCTGAAGCGACCGCCGAAGGCTGTCCGGATCCGACTCGTGGCTAGTGCTTCTGCTACCGGCGTGGCAACTCGTCACGCTAGGAGCCCGATCGCGATCAGCCGCGCGATGGCGCGTTGGTGCGCTGTGACTCGAGCAGCTCGACGAACGGTTGAAACTCGTGCCGATTGTGCTCGCTCATGCGCATGAGGATGCGGTGGGCCTCGAGGATTCGCCGCTGGATGTCGTTTTCATCCGCCTCGACATGGGGCAGCTCGTCCAGTTCCGATGGCTCGGTCAGCGGAGCTTCCAGCAGCGTGAAATAACGCGCGAACCCCATCACGTCCAGCATGCGTCGCACGTCCGGATGTTCGGCGATGATCGTGGGTGGATCATCCAGCCGCCCCTGTACGGCCATTGCCACCTTGGCCAGAAAACCCAGCGCGGTCGAATCGACGTTGGTTGCCTCGCGCAGGTCGACCATCACCGCACGCAGCCCCGGCAGTTCCGCCAGGCGCTGGGCCTCGGCATCCAGGGTGGCACACAGCGTCAGCCGCACGTCACCGCACAGCTTGAGCACAAATACGCCCGACTCGAAGGCCGCCTTGATTCGCCCTTCAATCATGGTCGAAACCACTCAGTGTCATCATGCTGAGATCATCCGGCAGAGGATCCCCCAACGCCAACCCTTCCCTCAGATCGTCGACGCTGGTGCAGTGTGTCGTGCGGCGTTCGAGTTCCTTGAGCCGCGCGTCCAGTGAACCCGCCGGCAAACACTCGAGAATGCCGTCGGAGCAGAACCAGAGTCGAAACGACTCCGGCAAAGGACAACCATAGATGGGGTACTCGACATCGGGAAACAACCCCACGGGTGGCCCCTCGCCTCCCAGATAAGCGCTACGCCCCTCGGCCTGGAGGATCGGCATCGGCAACTGGGCGCCGAGCGCATAGTGCAGAAAACGACGCTCGTGGTCCAGTACCCCGGCAAAGACCGTCGCATGCTTGCCGATTCCGGTCTCGAGCAACTCGCGATTGAGCTCGCCCAACCATCGGGACGGAAACGCCTCCGGCAACAATGTGCGCCATTGGGCCAGCCAGCGGTTGCAGAGATACCGCAGAAGCACGGTAACGAACGCCGACGAGGAGCCGTGCCCGGCGACGTCGGCAAAGTAGAAAAAGCTGTAGCGGTCGTCGCAGCGCTGAAAGTCCAGAAAGTCGCCCGACAGGTACAACGACGGCGCGAACCAGTAGTCACAGCGCACGCCGAGATGCGTAACGCCCTGGGGCGGCAGCAACTTGCGCTGTACGTGGCCTCCCGCACGCTGATCGTCCCTCAGCATGGCGAGATGCTTCTCGAGACGTTCGTTGAGCGCCTCGAGCTCTGCCCGACTCTGGTTATGATCGCGCGACAGCCGATCCAGTTCCAGGGCTCGCTCGACCAGACGCCGCAGAATATCGGCATGCTTCAGCGGCTCGACCAGATAGTCGATCAGGCCTGCATCGAGCGCCTTGTGCAGATCGCCATCGCGACGACTCTCGCTGATCACGATGGTCGGACGCCCGACGGCAAGCTGTTCCCAGCCCTCGTGGGAGACGGCCCGCACATGCGCGACCACCAGATCGCAGTGCGCCGGCAAGGTCGAGACCGAGACGGCCACTCGCACCTCGACGTCGAGGCGAGAAAGCTCCTCGGCCAGCCGCTCGCGATCCGGCCCGGGCAGATCGATCAGCCCGATCACGGGCAACTCGTCCGACAGCGTATTGGACACGGGTCTACTCGGCGAAGTCGTCTTCACTATATTCGAAATCGTCACCGAAACCGCCGCTGGCGAACGGATCCTCCCCCGCCGCGCCGTTGGTGACCTCGAACTGCCGACGCTGGAGATAAGCGTCGCGAATGAAGCTGTAGCGGTCCCCCTGAATCAACGCCTCCTGGTCGAGCAGACTGGCACGCAGATCCACGTAGCGCAGGAAGGTCAGGCCGTAACGCCATTTATCCTCTTCCACATAGGTGACCGGATAGGTGTACATATCGACCGGCAGGCCGCTGGTATCGCGAACGGTGCTCGGCCCCAGGATCGGCAGTACCAGGTAGGGGCCGGAATCGACACCCCAGACACCCAGCGTCTGGCCAAAGTCTTCCTCGTTCTCGTCCAGGCCCATTCGCGTGGCCGGGTCGAGAACGCCGCCGACGCCTAGAATGGTATTGACCAGGAAACGGCCGGACGCCACGCCAGCATTGCTCCATTGCCACTGGAGAATACTGTTGAAGACGGTACGGATCTCGCCCAGGTTGGAGAAGAAGTTACCGACACCATCCTGAACCGGATCCGGCGTGACCGTGTCGTAACCCTGGGCGATCGGTTTCAGCGCATAGCGGTCGAGCGTGTCATTGAACTGATAGACGCCCCGGTTGAAGCCTTCCCAAGGGTCCTGAGGATTGGAATCCTGCCCCGTCGAGGCGCAGCCGCTCAACGCTGCAGCGACACAGACGCCGCCCAGCCAATGGATCGATTTCATTAACACGCATTCCCTTTACGCAGTATCACACTGCCCGCACTGTAGCCCGCACCGAAGGAACACACCACCCCCACGTCGCCCTCCTGCAGATCGTCTCGATGCAGGTGGAAAGCGATGATCGATCCTGCCGAGCTGGTATTGGCGTAGCGGTCGAGAATCACCGGCGCTTCCGTCTCCGAGGCTTCCCGCCCCAGCACTCGCTGCGCGATCAGGTCATTCATATGACGATTGGCCTGATGAAGCCACAGTTTCTTGACCGAATCTCCCGTCAGCGACTGACTCTCCAGATGATCGAGAATCAGCGAGGCGACCATCGGGCAGACCTCCTTGAACACTTTGCGCCCTTCCTGGACGAAAAGCTTGTCCAATGTCTGCGCAGATTCATCGGCGAGACGATTGAGAAACCCGAAATTATTGCGGATGGCATTGGAGAACTGGGTCACCAGACGCGTGCCGAGTACCGTGAAATGCTCGCGATCCTGAGCGAGATGGTCCGCCTCCAGCACGATGGCGGTACAGGCATCGCCGAAGATGAAGTGACTGTCGCGGTCGCGGAAGTTGAGATGCGCCGAACAGATCTCGGGATTGACCACCAGCACCCGCTCCAGGCTGCCCGCACGAATCGCATTGGTCGCCATATCGATGGCGAACGTCGCGCTGGAGCACGCCACGTTCATGTCGAACGCATAGCCTCCGGCGCCCAGCGCGGCCTGAAGCTCGACCGCAACCGCCGGATAGGGTCGCTGGAGGTTGGAACAGGCGACGATGACCAGATCGAGCTGCTCGGCGCGGATACCGGCCGTGTCCAGCGCCTGGCGCGCGGCAGCCACTCCCATCTCGGCCTGGACCGAAAGCGTGTCGTTGGGCCGCTCGGGAATCCGCGGCCGCATCCGTTCAGGGTCCAGGATACCGCTGGCTTCCATCACGTAGCGGCTCTCGATACCCGACGCCTTGAGGATGAATGCCTCATTCGAGTGTGCCAGCGGCTCGCGTTCGCCGCGGGCAATCGCCTCCGCCTGTCGTGCATTCTCCGAGTCGACCCAGGCATTGAAGCTGGCGACCAGTTCGGCGTTATCGATCGAATCCGGCGGCGTGAACAGGCCCGTCGCGGTAATCACGGCTTGCGTCATCGGCTACTACCTCCCGCGGCTCAGGCCGCTTCAGATCATTACGCGCATCCATGTGTAGCAGATGCAATAAGGCGACCGTCGGTCACACGGTCTGCCCGGTCATTTCCTGCCAGCGCCGCGTCAGGCGCTTCTCCGATACGCTTTCCAGCGTGCCCAACTGCTGGGCAAATAGCGAGACTCGCCACTCCTGAAGCCACCAGCCGAACTCGACCAGATCGGCGTCGACGATGCCGTCGCGATGGGTCTGCTGCTTTCGCGCGTCGACCCGCGCCTCCCAGGCCTGTACCTGCTGCATCGACAGCTGGTCCCGGCGCAGGTCCCGAGGTGCCTTCTCGAGCCGGATTTCCGCTGCCTGCATGTAGCGCGGGTAATGCTTCAGCCAGGCACCGGCGTCGCGCACGAAGCCGGGATAGACGAGCCGCTGCATCTGGGCCTTGAGATCACTGTAGGTCAGAGCCAGCGCCAGCGTGACATTGCCCTTGAGCGCCTTGGTCACTGCCAGGTGCCCCTGCAACGCCTTGTGCAGGTCTTCCAGCAGCGACTCGGCATACGCGACCAGCTCGCCACGCCAGCTTTCGAGACGGGCATCGAACGCCTCTCGGGACCGCGGCAGCGGATCGGCGGCCACGGTCTGCGCCAGGCAGGCGTCGATCACATCGCGCGCCAGCTGCTCCTGACTGCCGACCTTGGCGAACAGCAGCGCGCACTGCTTGAGCTTCGGCAGCTCCCGCTGGATATAGCGCACCGTATCGGGAAGCCGACGGCGGGCCAGTTGCACCAGTCCGTCGCGATGCGCCGTCGCCGCCCGCTCGGCATGATCGAACCAGGCGACAGTCAGGTCGTCACCGTCAGCCACCAGCGCCGGATAGACTTCCACCTGAATGCCGGCCTGACGGGTCGTGCGAGAATCCGGCAGGGCCGCTTCCGGAAGATCGTCGAGACGTTCGGCGCTTTCCCGTGGCGTTTCCGCCAGCGCCCTGGCACCCGCCGCTGCCGCCTCGCCGAAGCGCTTCTGCAGGGCGTACAGGTCGCGCCCTTCTCCCAGCACCTTGCCGTGGTGATCGACCACGCGAAGATTCATGAGCAGATGCGGATCGAGCTGATCGAGACGCCAGGCAGACGCCTCCAGGCGCGTGCCGGTCTTGATTCGCAGGAACTCTCCCAGCGCCTCCTCGACCGGGCGCTCGTCCGGCGTCAAGGTCGCCAGCGCAGCGTCGACCCAGTCCGGAATCGGCACGACCTGGCGGCGCATCGCCTTGGGCAGCGCCTTGAGCAGCGCGATGCACTTCTCGCGCAGCAGGCCCGGCACCAGCCAGCTCAAGCGACCTTGCGGCAACTGGGCGAGCATCACGGCGGGCACGGTCAGGGTGACACCGTCATCGCTGGCACCCGGGGCGAAGTGATAGCTCAGCGGGTAGCGAACGCCGTTGAACACGAGTTCGTCCGGGTACTGCTCGACGCTGACGTCGTCGGCCTCCCGCGCCATCAACGATGCCTTGTCCAGCTTGAGAATATCCGGCGCGTCCCGCTCGGCCTGCTTGCGCCAGTTCTCGAAGCTGCGCCCACCGGCGACGTCCGCCGGGACCCGCTCGTCATAGAAGGCGAACAGCGTCTCTTCGTCGATCAGGATGTCCCGCTTGCGTGCCCGATCCTCGAGCTCCTCGACCTCGGCGACCATCGCCCGGTTGTGCGCGAAGAACGCGGCCCTGGTCTGATAATCTCCCTCCACCAGCGCGCGCCGCAGAAAGATCTCGTGCGCTTCTTCCGGCGCCACCTTGGCGTAATCCACGCGGCGACCGGTCACGATCGGCAAGCCGAAGAGCGTGACCTGCTCCAGCGCCACCACCTGGGCCCGCTTGCGCTCCCAGTGCGGTTCGCTATAGCTGCGCTTGATCAGATGGGCCGCCTGCGGTTCGATCCACTCCGGCTTGATTCTGGCCACGTCACGGGCATAGAGGCGGCTGGTCTCCACCATTTCGCCGGCCATGACCCACTTGGGCGGCTTGCGCGAAAGTCCCGATGCCGGATGAATCAGGAAGCGCCGGTTCCTGGCGCCAAGGAATTCGCGGCTTTCCGGCTGCAACTGCCCCAGGTTGGAGAGCAACCCGGACAGCAGAGCCTGATGCAGACGTTGCGTATCGATCCGGGGCAGCTTGGCGGCCTCCGCCGATACCGAGTCGCCGGAGCCGCTGTCGGCCGGCCGTGACGGCTCGTCGTCATCGGGTTGCACGGCGCTTGTCAGCTCGAGCTTCATCTCGCGGGTCAACTGACGCAACTGGCGATAGGTATCGTGCCATTCGCGCAGCCGCAGATAATTCAGATACTGTTCGCGGCACCAGCGTCGCAGCTGGTTGCTCGACAGCGTCTCGCGCATGACATCGAAGCCATGCCACAGGTTGAGCCAGGCGACGAAGTCGGAGTTGGGGTCTTCCCACTGCTTGTGGCGCTGATCGGCGGCCTGGCGCTTTTCCGCCGGCCGCTCGCGGGGGTCCTGCGTCGCCAGCGCACTGACCACGATCAGCACTTCGCGCAGGCACTGGAAACGTTCCCCCGCCAGCACCATCCGCGCCAGCCGCGGATCGATCGGCAACCGCGACAGCTGCCGCCCCAGGCCGGTGATTCGCTCGGCGTCATCCACCGCTCCCAGTTCGAACAGCAGCCGATAGCCATCCTTGACGAAACGGGCATCCGGCGCATCGACGAACGGGAAGTCGAACACGTCGCCCAGCTTGAGCGACAACATCGACAGGATCACCGAGGCCAGGTTGGTGCGCTGAATCTCGGGCTCGGTGAACTCGGGGCGGGAAAGGAAATCCTCTTCGCTGTAGAGCCGAATGCAGACCCCTTCGGCGACACGTCCGCAGCGCCCCTTGCGCTGATTGGCGCTGGCCTGGCTGACCGGTTCGATCGGCAGGCGCTGGACCTTGGCCCGCGCGCTGTAGCGGCTCATGCGGACCAGGCCGGGATCGATCACGTAGCGTATCCCGGGCACGGTCAGCGAAGTCTCGGCGACGTTGGTGGAAAGCACGATCCGCCGGCCGGCGTGCGACTGGAACACCCGGTTCTGTTCGGCGTTGGAGAGTCGCGCATACAGCGGCAGGATCTCGGTGCTCTTGAGGTCGGCGCGCCGCAGCACGTCGGCAGTTTCACGAATGTCCCGCTCGCCGGGCAGAAAGATGAGGATATCGCGCGGGCCGCTGTACCAGCGCTTTTCGCGTTCGATGCGCTCAACTTCTTCGACCGCGGCCAGGATCCCCTCCTGCAGCGTCAGGTCCTCTTCCTCCCGGGATTCGCGTACCAACGGCCGATAATGCACCTCCACCGGATACGCCCGCCCGGACACTTCCACCACCGGTGCCGGCTGGGTCTTGCCGTCGCGCTCGATGGCGAAATGCCGCGACAGACGCTCGACGTCGATGGTCGCCGACGTGATGATCACCTTGAGATCGGGCCGGCGGGCCGTCAGCCGCTTGAGATAGCCCAGCAGGAAGTCGATGTTGAGGCTGCGCTCGTGAGCTTCATCGATGATGATCGCCTCGTAGCACATGAGATCGGGGTCGTGCTGCGTCTCGGCCAGCAGAATGCCGTCGGTCATCAGCTTGACCAGGGTGTCGTCGCTGCTCTGATCGGTGAAGCGCACCTGATAGCCGACCTGCTCGCCCAGCGGCACCTCGAGTTCCTCGGCAAGGCGCGAAGCCACCGAGCGCGCCGCCAGCCGGCGTGGCTGGGTATGACCGATCATGCCCCGACGCCCCAGGCCCAGTTCCAGGCAGAGCTTGGGTAACTGCGTAGTCTTGCCGGAGCCGGTCTCGCCGGCCACGACCACGACCTGATGCTCGCGCAGCGCTTCGAGAATCGTCTCGCGCCTGGCAGCCACCGGCAGCGATTCCGGGTAGTCCAGCGTCACCGGCTGGCTCCGGCGACGCGCGAGCACCTCGCTGGAGGCGGCCAGCCGCGACTCGATCTCCTTCAGCGACCGGTCGATCGGCTTGCCGTCACGGGCACGCCGAGCCAGACGCCGGAGCCGCTGGCGCTGCTCGTGGGCGTCACGCAGCAGACAGCCATCCAGGCGAGTTTCCAGATCATTCAGGGCTTGCAGCGAGGGGGAAGCGATAGCGCTCAAAGAGATCCTCTACGTCGGCGAGATAACGACAGAAACGGGCCGCCACCAAAGGCGATGGCGAACCCGTCATTATAGCGCCGTCGGCGGATCAACTCACGTCCGAGGAGGATCGGCGTTCCGTCGGTGGCGTATCGCCGGCCTGCCGGGACGGCGCGGATTCGCTGCCCGCCGACTCGTCGCGCAGCTCCCGACGCAGCACCTTGCCCACGTTGCTCTTGGGCAGCTCGTCACGCAGCTCCACGAACTTGGGCACCTTGTAGCCGGTCAGTTCCTGTTTGCACCACTGGCGTAATGCCTGCGGGTCGAGACTGTCGTTGCGCGCGACCACGAACAGCTTGATGGCTTCTCCGGTCTCTTCGTCGGGGACCCCCACCGCCGCGGCCTCGACGACATCGGGATGGCCCGCGACGACCTCCTCGATCTCGTTGGGATAGACGTTGAATCCGGAGACCAGAATCATGTCCTTCTTGCGATCGACGATCTTGACGTAGCCGTCGTCGAGTATCACCGCCATGTCGCCCGTACGCAGCCAGCCGTCGGCATCCAGCGTTCTGGCCGTGTCTTCCGGGCGGTTCCAGTAGCCCTTCATGACCTGCGGACCCTTGACGCAAAGCTCGCCGCGCTCGCCAAGCGGCAATGCCCGCCCATCATCATCGATGACCTTGATCGAGGTGCCGGGTACCGGCTTGCCGATGGTGCCGATCTGCGTCGCCTCGGGCGGATTGACCAGCGCGATGGGCGAGGTTTCGGTCAGGCCGTAACCTTCGACGATGCCATTACCGGTGGTCTGCTCCCATCGCTGTGCCACCGTATGGGTCAACGCCATGCCGCCGGAAATCGTCATCTTGAGGCCGGAAAAATCGAGCGCCTTGAAGTCGTCGCGCTGACAGAGCGCATTGAACAAGGTATTGAGCCCCACGAATACCGTGAAAGGCGTCCTGGACAGCGTCTTGACGAATCCGGGGAGATCACGAGGATTGGGGATCAGAACGTTGTGCTGCCCGGTGACCATCGCGAACAGGCAATTCACCGTGAAGGTGTAGATGTGATAGCAAGGCAGCGGCGCGATGATCGTCTCCTCCCCCTCGACCAGCGCCTTGCCGACCACCTGCTTGGTCTGCAGCATGTTGGCGATCAGGTTGCGGTGGGTCAGCATCGCGCCCTTGGCGACACCGGTGGTGCCGCCGGTGTACTGCAACGCGGCCACGTCGTCGCCGCGGCTGGCGACCACCTTCACCTGATGGCGGCTGCCAACGGAGAGCGTATGCCGGAAACCGATCGAACCCGGAAGCGAATAGGCAGGCACCAGCTTCTTGACGTACCGCACCACGCCATTGATCAGCGACCTCTTCGGCCAGGGATGGAGATCCGCCATCTCGGTCACGTAGACATGGCGGATATCGGTCTGATCGACCACCTTCTCCAGCTTGTGGGCCATGTTGGCCAGCACCACTACTGCCTTGACACCGGCATCACGAAACTGATGACGCATCTCGCGCTCGGTGTAGAGAGGGTTGGTATTGACGACCACCAGCCCGGCACGTAGCGCACCGAACACCGCCACCGGAAACTGCAGCACGTTGGGCAACTGGATCGCGATCCGGTCGCCGGGCTCCAGGTCGGTTTCCTGCTGCAGCCAGGCGGCGAAGTCGCCGGAAAGCCGATCGACGTCACGGTAGCTCAAGGTGTGACCCAGGCAACTGAAGGCCGGATGGTCGACGAATCGGCGGCACGCCTCGGCGATGATGTCGTTGATCGACTCGAACGCCTCCATGCCCTCCAGCGGCGCTCCCGTTTCGATGCACGGGCTGACGCTGTCGCTCATAGGATCTCCTTGATTCGTGTCGGTTACTCGACCTTATAACAGGATCGGACCAGCGAGGCGCTGCCACCAAGGTTGTAAGGGAACCGCAAACCGTCGTCCGGGCAATATCACCGCACGCTGGCTCGGTCTAGACCGAGGGTTCCTCGCGCCGCGCCAGGCGTCGTCGTTTCGCCGCTCGCCGCCAGCGTAGCAGCATCCACAGCAGCAAAAGCGCCGCAACGACGATCCACGTCACCGGGCGCTGAGCGTAGGTTTCCACGTACGGCCTGGCCAGCCGCCACCCCTGCTGGGCTTTGTCGACGGCGATATCGGCCATCTGCGAAGGGGTCAATCCATCGCCGAAGTCGTTACCGTCATCGGCATCTGCACTATCTTCCTGCTGGCGAGACTCGCTGACGATGCCCTGCTCGAGTTCGGCACCGCTCAAGCCTACCGCGGCGTCGGGATTGAGACGCACCACCGGGAGATCGAGATGCAACGTGCGGCCATCCAGCTGCGCCTCAGCGGTGATCCTGACCGGCAACGACTCGTTGGGATCCGTCTGCGGCACGGCGATCGTCCATTCCCGGTCACCGGTCTGGCGTATGTCGAGCGAACGACCGGTGAGGCTTGCGCTCAGCCGGGTATTGTCGACGTTGAGATCCGGGTGATTGGCACGCACCACGATCCGGGAGCCATCCTCGCTCAGCACCGCGCTCAGGGCAGCGACCACGTTCACCGGCTGCACCTGCTGGCGGATCATGCGCTCGCTGCGCGCCGTGATGGTCAGGCGTGCGTTGCCCAACTGATCGGCGCCCGGCAGCTCGCCACGGAAGTGATCCTCGGACGAGGCCAGCGCCGTCTCGGCGAGCGTCGCGCCGTCGAGATCGCGCAATTCGGCGCGCACGCTCAGCCCCGCCGGGCGCTCGTCGGCGGTCAGCGTCCGGCCTTCCGAAGCCAGCCAGACATCCAGCGGTGTCGAAAATCCCTGATAGAGCGTCGCCGGCAGCGGCTCGCTGCGCAGCACGGTATCGGCGTGGATACCGATACGACTGTCGGCACCGATATCGCCTTCGATCTGCCACTCGCCCGAGGCGGGGTCGGGCACGGTGATCAGGTCGTAGCGGTCGCTGCTCAGCCACTCCACGGAACCCGGGTGGTCGTCGCGGGAATAACGCTGCCCGTCGGGGCCGATCAGAACCGGCGAGTCGACGCCCGGCGCGTGGAACAGCAAGGCATTGAACTCGTCGATATCGTCATCGACGCGAAAGCGCTGTCTATCGTCGATGGGTACCTGATCGCCCGGCAGGATGCGGTCGAGAACATCCAGGAAGGCCCGTAGCAGCTCTTCGGGCGTCTCGGCCACGGCCGCCAGCCCACCGGTGGTCTGCGCGACCTGCTCGAGCAGCGGCAGGTCGACATTGTTGGAGAGCGCGATGGGATGCACGACGACCCCGCGCGCGGCGAGGTCCGGCGCCAGTTCATCGATGATGCGCTGGCGTGAAGCGCTGTCACGCTGCGCCTTGTCGCTGCCGGAAGCCGGCAGATCGACCATGCCGTCGGTCAACAGGATCAGATGCCGATTGCCGCTGTCCGGCGTCGCACTCGCCGTCTGCCGCAGCGCGCGTTCGATGTCCGTGAACTGCTGATAGTCGGTCAACTGCGAAGCCATGCTTCCGGCCTGCTCCCGCCAGGCATCGACGACTTCGCCACTCGGCAGCGGGTTGGCGACGGTGGTCCCGAAGGTCCAGATCGATCCTCGTGCACTGGGAGGCAGCAAGGTCGCGGCGAAACTCAGTGCATTGGCGCGCAGGTTGCCGGGATCGTTCTGTTTCATGCTTCCGGACACGTCGATGACCATCCGCACGTCCGGCGCTGTCTGCGCCAGCGCCCAGCCAGGAGAGATCCCCGCCGCCAATATCAGAATCAACAACAACGCACGCATTTTTCGCATCCTTTCGAAATACACGTCAGAACGAGATCACTTCACCCGAAAAAACTTCGGATCAGTTGACTACCGGCTCGCGACGGGTCCGCTCTTTCGCTCGCGGCGCTGGCCCCGCCTGCGGCGTATTCCGCTTTCCTCCTCGCGGCCCGTCGTCAGCATCGTCTCCATCGCGGCGGCGAGCCAACAATCGCCACGCTACCAGACCCAACGCCGCCCCTATCGCGACACCTGCAAGCAATAGCGGCATTGCGCCGGCGACCTGGCCGCCATCGTGCTGGAGTACGCCCACCGCCATGACCACGATGGCCGGTGCCAGGCCGGAATAGGTCTCTCCCGGTTCCAGCAACGGCAGCGAGAATGGCGCCACCATCCACAGCCCACCGGCGACGACGCCCACCAATACGAGACGCGGCAGTAGCGGCAGCAGTCGCACGCCCAGATAGCCAGTGATCAGAACGACCAGAGACAGCACGCCATAACTCAGCCAGAGTTGCGGCAGGGAATCGGAAAACAGCATGGTAATGACTCTCGATTCATACGATTTGGGACATGGTACACTTCAAGTCGGTAAAGCACAGCCGCACCGCTATCCGACGTGACATGCGGCTCCCCCGCCGCACGGCCTTCCTGGCGTGACAGACGGCAATCGGCCCCCTGCATTGTCGAAGCGCGATTGTCGGAAGTATCCTTTTTCGACGTTGACGCACCCTTTTTCGATGTCATTGAAACAGCCTGCCCGAAAGGACCTTTCCTCGACCCATGCCCCGCTCGCAGACGACACAAACACCGCCCGTCGCTCACTTTCGCCGTAGCGACGATCCCGACTGGCACTGGCTGGAATCCCGCGATGATCCGCAGGTCAAGGCATTCCTGCGCGCGGCCAATCGTGAAAGCGATGCTTTCTTTGCTCCGCTGAAAGCGCTGGAAGATGCCCTCTACGACGGGCACCTGGCGCGCCGGGAACTCAAGGTCACCGGTTTGCCGACGACGCTCGAACGATTCCGCTACTGGAGCGAAACGGCCGCCGATGCCGACTATCCTTTGTGGTGGCGCCAGGCCAGGGACGGCGATACCGCGCCCGAGCTGCTGCTGGACCTGGAAGCTCGTTCCCAGGCCCACGACTTTCTCGAACTGGGCGACATGGCGATCTCGTCGGACGAACAGTGGCTGGCCTGGACCGAAGACGCCAGCGGCAACGAATATTTCGATCTCTACCTGAAGCGGCTGCCGGACGGCGAACCGCAACGGCTACGCAGGCGCATCGGGCCGGATCTGGTGTGGGCGGAGGATAACCGGACGTTGCTGTTCACGCGTTACGATGCCACGCAGCGCCCCGCCAGCGTGTGGCTTCTGCGGCCAGAGGACGATCACTGCCAGAAGATTTTCGAGGAAGCGGATGTCGAGTTCTGGGTGGGGCTGGGCAAGACACGCTCCCGCCAGTGGCTGGTACTGGAGACCGCCTCGAAAGACACCTCGGAGTGCCATCTGATCCCGGCGACAGCGCCCCGGACCGCGCCGGCATGCGTCCGGCCGCGGGAGACCGGCGTCGAGTACACGCTGGAGCATCGCGACGACGTCTTTTACGTGCTGCACAACCGCGACGGCTCGCATTTCCGCCTGGATACGGCCCCCGTCTCGCAATCCGATTCATGGACACCGCTGGTCCCGCACCGTGAGGACGTCACGCTCGAGGGCGTCGATGCCTTTTCCTGGGGTGTGGTCGTCACCGAGCGGGATCATCACGAAGCCCAGGTCTACCTGCGCGTCATCGAGCGAAGCGAAGCCGATCCGGCCAGGGACGCTGCCGGAGCCGGCGGGCTACCGGGTAGCCGGCTTCCCCTTCCCGAAGCCCCCTGCAGCCTGGCGCTCGGCGACACGCCGGATTTCCATACCCGCAAGCTGCTTCTGCGCGAAGAGTCGTTCACCCTGCCGGTGCGCTGGGTCGAGCACGACCTCGACAGCGGGGAACAGCGTGTACTCAAGACACAGCCGCTGTATGGCGACCTGCAGCCCGACGACCTGGTCTGTCGGCGACTGTGGGCCGAAGGCCACGACGGCGAGCGCATTCCCGTTTCCGTCGTGGCCCGAGCCGACAGGCTCGGCCAGGTCCCGATGCCGACACTGCTCTACGGCTACGGCGCGTACGGCGAAGTGCTCGACCCCTGGTTCTCGATTGCTCGCCTGGAACTGCTCTCTCGTGGCGTCGCATTCGCCGTCGCCCACGTACGCGGCGGCGGCGATCGGGGCGAACCCTGGTATCTGGCGGGCAAGCTGGAGCACAAGGAAAACAGTTTCAGGGACTTTCTCGCGGCGCGTCAGGCACTGGTCGCCGAAGGAATTGCCGACCCCGAACGCATCGCGGCCTATGGCGCCAGCGCTGGCGGCCTGCTGGTCGGCGCCAGCCTCAACCTCGAGCCGGAGGCGTTCTGCGCGGCGGTACTGGACGTGCCTTTCGTCGACGTGCTGCGGACCATGGAAAATCCGGATCTGCCCCTTACCACGGCGGAGTACACGGAGTGGGGGAATCCAGACGAACCGGCCGTACGGCGACGCATCCGCGATTATTCGCCGCTGGACAACCTGACCGCACAGCCCTACCCCAGCGTCCTGCTGCAGGGCAGCTGGCACGATTCGCGGGTGCCCTACTGGGAGCCGGCCAAGCTCTACGCACGCATGACGGAACTCGGCAGCGCACGTGGCCCGGTCCTTCTGCGTACCGACATGGCCGCCGGCCACGGTGGCGCGTCAGGGCGATTCAAGGCATGGCGAGACAACGCTCGCCAGGACGCCTTCATCCTGTGGGCACTGGGACGAGACGCCGTCTGACGCGTGCGGAGGGCACACCGGAGGACGCCGGCGGGAGGAGTGACATCCTCCCGATCCGGCTGAGGGTTCAACGTTGCTCGTCGAGAGGGATGATGTCGATGATGTGCTCTTCATAGTCGGCATCATCGACCTCGGTTTCGCTGACGGCGAAATGGCGAACGCTCATCTTGCGCTCGTGCATGCGGCGGTCGCTGCCGCTGCGTAACGGATGCCAGCTGGCCAGTTTGCGCCCCTCGGCGAGACGCCGGTAGGCACAGCTGTGCGGCAGCCAGTGAAACTGGTCCAGGTTCTCCAGACTCAGCTGGGTACACTCGGGGACCCGCTCGAAACGATGCGCATAGTCGCTGCAGCGGCAACTGCCGATGTCCAGCAGCCGGCAGGCCACGTTGAGAGTGGCGACGTCTCCCGTATCGGCGTCTTCCATCTTGACCAGACAGCACTTGCCACAGCCGTCGCACAACGCCTCCCACTCCTGCTGGGTCAGCTCCTCCAGGGGGAACCGCTCCCAGAATCGCTCACGCATACGACTCTCCTCGCCATGGCTGGCTCACGGCTACTTCGGAAGAATGGGGTTCACGGTCGACCAGGATCATTCATCCCGCCGGGTGAACAGATCCAGCATCTCGGGATCCTTGGGCGGCGGCATCTGCAGATAGAACCCCTGCTCCCGAATCACCGCCATGACCTTGACCACATCGACCCGCGCCAGCGGCCGCTCGGGCCGCAGCAACAGCGTCATCACCGGAATCGGTCGACCGAATTGCTCGTGCAGCGCCTGGGGCACCGGCGCCATGCCGCGCGCCTTGTCGAGATAGAGATACATTTCTTCCCGTCGCGAGCTTTTGACGATCTCGCAGATGAGCCTGGCGGTATCGTTCATCACGCGGCTTCCTGCTCGGCAAGCGCCTGCTGCCAGCCGGCCGATAGCTGCTGTCCGCGCCATCCGGTCGGCAACGGCAAATCCATCTGTCTGAGATGCGCGGTGACCACCGCCTCCATTTCCGCCCGGTTGGAGAGCCGTTCGGGTGCCAGCCCCAATGCTTCGGCACGGGTCTGCACGACCTGCTTCAGCGCCTTGAAGCGGCACTTGAAGGCAGGAGACGTCGGCACCGGCAGCGGCTCGCAGAGTTCGGACGCCTCCCGGTGCCGTGCCGTCTTGACCAGCCCCAGCATCGCGTCCCCTTCCCGCTTGACGAGACTCGGTGTCACGCCATCGACGGCGGCCAGTTCATACCGGTTGCTCGGCATGGCCTCGGCGATCGCGTAGAGCACGCTATCCTTGGCCAGCCAGCCCCGCGGCACATCCCGACGCCGCACTTCGGTTTCGCGCCAGGCGGTCAGTTCCCGATACGCTTCGACCTGCCGGGGCTGCAGGCGCCACAGCTGGCGATGGCGGGTGTACCACTGTTCGCCGGCGGCAGCGTCGCGGCCCTGGCTCAACGCCTCGCATTCTTCCTCGAACCAGCGCTCGCGTCCCAGCGTCGCCAACGCCTGACGCTGCTGCTCCCAGATCACCGGAAGATAGACGACATCGAGAGCGGCATAATCGAGCTGCGCCGGTGTGAGCGGGCGCTCGAGCCAGTTGGAACGCGTCTCCTCCTTGGGCAGATCGACGCCGCAACGCTGCGCGACCAGGCGTCGATAGCCCATGGCCGGGTCGGCGCCAAGGAAGGATTCGGCGATCTGCGTATCGACCAGCGGAGCCACCGTCACTCCTGCCCACAGTGCCAGCACGTCGAGATCCTCGCTGCAGGCGTGGATCAGTTTCGGCGGGCCGGCGCTCAGCAGCTGCCGCAAATCGTCGCTTGCCGTGATCGCCTGAGGATCGATCAGATAGACGATTTCCCCGGCGGTCAGCTGGATCAGCGCCGGCACGGGAAAAAAGCTCGACTCCCGGAAGAACTCGGTATCCAGGGCGACGAGATCCGCCGTGGTCAACGCCTCGCAAGCGGCCTGCAATCCTTCCGGGGTGTCGACCCAACACAGCGAATAGTCAAAACTCATTCAGTTCCCTCTCGGCCAGTCACATGGCCGGCGTTACGAAAAATCGGAGCGAAGACTCGGCGGGCAAGCCACCGATGCCCTTACTCGTAGGAAAACGGCTGGCGCCCCTGGAACGCCCGGCTGAGCGTGCCGCCATCGACATACTCCAGCTCGCCGCCCATCGGGACGCCATAGGCCAGCCGGGAGAGCTTGGCCTCCCGCCCGACCAGGTGCTCGGCGATGTAATGCGCGGTGGCCTCCCCCTCCACGGTCGGGTTGGTCGCCAGGATGATCTCGCTGACCGTCTCTCGGGAAAGCCGGGACTCCAACTGGTCCAGGCCGATATCGTCGGGGCCGATGCCGTCGAGCGGCGACAGATGACCATGCAGCACGAAATACTGGCCGCGAAATCCGCCCGCCTGCTCGATCGCCAGCATGTCGGCCGGCGACTCGACCACGCACAGCAGGGCCGAGTCGCGCCGGGAATCCTGGCAGACGCCGCACAGCGCCTCTTCGGTCAGCGTACGGCATCGCTCGCAGTAGCCGACCTGCTCGATCGCCTGGACCAGCGCTTCCGAGAGCCGCCGTCCGCCCTCGCGATCACGCTCCAGCAGATGGAGCGCCATCCGCTGTGCGGTCTTCGGCCCGACCCCCGGCAGCACGCGCAGGCTGTCCAGTAACTGCTCGACAAGCGGTGAAAAGCTCATCAGAACGGCATCTTCATCCCGGGCGGCAGATTGAGTCCGGAAGAGACTTCTTCCATGCGCGCCTTCGACTGGGTCTCGACCTTGCGTGACGCGTCGTTGACGGCAGCCGCCAGCAGGTCTTCCAGCAGCTCCTTGTCTTCCTGCATCACGGAAGGATCGATCTCGACGCGGCTGACGTCATGGCGGCCATTCATGGTCACCTTGATCATGCCGGCGCCAGCTTCGCCCAATACTTCCATCTGGGCGATCTCTTCCTGAGCCTGCTGCATCTTTTCCTGCATTTCCTGGGCCTGCTTCATCAGATTGCCCATGCCACCCTTGAACATGACGAACTCCTTCTAAATTGGGAATAGTTTTCGAAATCAAGAACTTGCGAAACCATGATACCCGGTCGGATCACACGCGATCGGCGGTTACGCTCCCTTCCATCAGCCGAGCGCCGAAACGCGCTTCCAGCTCCTGGATATGCGGGTCGACACGCAAGGCTTCAACGGCGCGTGCGTGACGCTCGCGTGCCTCGCGGTCACGCTTGGCCTTGGCCGTCTCGCGGGTGCCGTCCAGTTCGGCAACGCTGATCTCGAGCCGACGCGTGTAACCGAGGCCTGCCAACGCCTTGGTGATGCGCTCGATATGCAGATCGGAGAGCATGGCCGACTGTCCGGGGTCCAGCGTCACCCTCAGCGCACTGCCATCGTCATGCTCGATGACGCAGTGAGCCGCGAGATTGCGCGTGAGACCGCCAATATCGAGCTGATCGAAGCGCTCCAGCCATAGCGCGTGCGTGAGCTGACCGGCATCCGCCGGCGAGTCCTGTGTCACCGCCGGGCTGTCGGTCTCGGCCATCGGCGCCTCGGCCATCGCCGGCACCGCATCCGCTTCGACGGCGGCTGCCGATCCGTCAGCCGGCGCATGATCCGTGTCGGCTGGAGCAATGTCACCTTGAACACCGACACCTTGAACACCGTCATCCTGAACAACGTCGCTTTGAACACCGTCACTTTGAAAGTCTGGCCGGGCCGGTTGCGATGCCCGCTCGGCCGGAGCGGAGGTCGGCGCCGTATCGGCCGCGAAGCCGGCGGTCGGCGAGTCGCCGAGTTCGGGTGCCGAGGCCCCTTCTGCTTCGACCGCCCAGGCGTAGGCCTCGTCGCTGAAACCGGCCTGATCGTCGAAACGGCTGGCGTCCTCGAAACCGCTGGCATCACCGGTAGCCGCGCTACCCGACTCGGCCGCGACGGCGACTCTCTCGTCCGGCCTCGCGCTCGGCTCCGGCGACGCCGCTTCCGGGACGATATCAACCGCGGGAGCTTTAGCTTGGGATGCCTCGGTCTCGGTAGCCCAAGGCGGGCGGTCCTCTTCGAAATCGGAGGGCGCGGGCGGCTCGGCCGGGGAAGACGAAGGGGGATCGGCAGGTTCCGCGAACTGAGCCTGATGCTCGACCGGCGCCGACGATGCCGCAGCGGTTGGCTCCGGCGCGGTCACCGGCGCAGGAGCGATGCTGGCAGCCTGCGGCGCCTCCGCCGTCGATGTGGCCGGCGTCCGATTCACGTCGCTCGGCGACCCGCCGCCTTGCTGGGCACCTTTGCGCAAGGGCAGGTCAGTCTGCGGTGGCGTCGGTACACCCTGGGGCCGGAAAGCCAGCATGCGCAGCAGCGTCATCTCGACCGCCGCGCGGGTATCCGGTGCGTTATCGATATCGCCTCGGCCCTGCAGCGCGATCTGGTAGTAGAGCTGCACGTCTTCCGCGGTGAAGCGTCCGGCCAGCGCCAGCAGCTCGTCACGATCGCCATGGCCGTTGTCCAGTGCGCCGGGAACCATCTGGGCGATCGCCAGGCGATGCATCAGCCCTGATAGCTCGTCGAGCACGCCGGCGAAATCCGGCCCCTGCTCCGCCAGGGCGGCCACTTCGGCCAGCAGCCGCTCGGCATCGACGTCCGCCAGTGCCTCGGCCAGCGCAATCAGATGCGCATGATCCAGCGTGCCAAGCATGGCGGCCACGTCTTCCCGGCGCACTTCGCCCTGTCCGAAAGCGATGGCCTGGTCGGTCAGACTCATGGCATCCCGCATCGAGCCGTCGGCGGCCTTGCCGAGCAGCCATAGCGCCTGCGGATCGAAGGCCACCTGCTCGGCTTCGAGAACCCGGGTCAGATGCTCGACCACCCGCTCCGGCGGCATGTTCTTGAGCGTGAACTGCAGGCAGCGCGACAGCACCGTCACCGGCAGCTTCTGCGGATCGGTGGTCGCCAGCAGAAACTTGACGTGCGGCGGCGGCTCTTCCAGCGTCTTGAGCAGCGCGTTGAAACTGTGCGTCGACAGCATGTGCACCTCGTCGATGAGGTACACCTTGTAGCGCCCCTGGGTCGGCGCGTACTGGACGTTGTCCAGCAGTTCGCGAGTGTCTTCCACCTTGGTGCGCGAGGCCGCATCGACCTCGATCAGATCGACGAAGCGGCCGCTATCGATATCGCGGCAGGTCTCGCACTGGCCACAAGGCTGGGAGCCCACGCCCTGCTCGCAATTGAGGCACTTGGCGAGAATTCGCGCCAGCGTCGTCTTGCCGACACCGCGAGTCCCGGTAAACAGATAGGCGTGGTGTAGTCGCCCCTGGTCGAGCGCGTTGACCAGCGCACGGCTGACATGCTCCTGGCCGACCAGTTCGTGGAAGGTACGCGGGCGCCATTTACGGGCCAGAACCTGGTAACTCATGCGGCGCGATACTCCTCGCAGATAGGCTCGCGGCTGGACGTGATCGTCAGCAATCGGCACGCCACGATCGAAACATCGTAGCCAGCGTCGATAATCCTGAAATGATCGGGCTATTCTAGCAGGGTCGAGAGAAAACTGACGAGGCGGGAGGCAGCGACTTAGTCGCCGAATTCAGGGCGGGCCAAATTGAGCAGAGCCAGAAATGGAGGCGGCCCCTACCAGCCACATCCCGGCACACGCGGCCACCACTACCGTTGCTCCCTTCCGGGCCTGGCGGGGTTTGCGGTTTAGCGTTGCGGGAGGACCGGTAAGGGCCACCATAGCTCGATTCATCGATGACACGATAAGATCGAAGTCCGACAAAGCCTGTACCATCAAGACGTTGCCGAGCGAGCGGCACTATAACAGCGTCATCGCTTTGCGGCAACCGGGAAGGCTTCTAGAGTGCTTCGAAAAGAAAGCACTTCGACATGAGAGCACCTCGAAAAGAATGGCGGCGAACCTCTGCGCCATTCGCCGAGAACGAAAAAGCCCCGCCGTTTCCAACGAGCGGGGCATGGAACAGGTCAACTTTCGGCTCAGCCGACCTTTTCCTTGGCCGCCTGCATGCGGCGACGCAGAATCGGCCCCACGACCACCGGCAGCAGCAGACCGATGATGGCCACCAGCCACAGCCCGATCGACAGGCCGCTGCTCCACAGGATCGACCAGTCGCCGTCGGAGATCTGCATCGCGTGACGCAGGTTCTTCTCCATTTCCGGCCCCAGCAGCAGACCCAGGATGACCGGCACCAGCGGTATCTCCAGCTTGCGCAGAATGTAGCCGGCAACGCCGAAGGCGATCATGAAGTAGAGATCGAAGGTCGAGTGGCTGATCGAGTAGATGCCGACCACCGCGACCATGGTCACGATCGGCAGCAGATACATCGGCGGCACCGACAGGATCTTCACGAACACGCCGACCAGCGGAATGTTGAGCAAAAGCAGCATGAAGTTGCCTACCAGCAGTGCGGCGATGACGCCCCATACCAGGTCGGCATTCTGCGTGAACATCAGTGGCCCCGGCGTGATGTTGAGCGACACCAGCATCGCCAACAGTACTGCCGTGGTCCCGCTGCCCGGTACGCCGAGGGTCAGCATCGGCACCAGCGCGCCGCTGGAGGCGCCGTTGTTGCCGGACTCGGGCGCGGCCACGCCGCGCGGGTCGCCTTCACCGAAGTAACCCTTCTTGCCGAGAATCTTTTTCTCCAGGGTGTAGGAGATGAAGCTGCCCAGCGATGCGCCCGCCCCCGGCAGCACGCCCGCGATGAAACCGAGCACACCGCCTCTCAACGTCGTCGGAAAGATCGACGTGATGTCCCGCCATTTCAACTTGAGCGGGTTGACCTTGATCATCTCGCGGCCGGCGCCGGCCTTCTCTTCGATGAAGAACAGAAGCTCGGATACCGCGAACAGACCGACGATGGCGATGATGAAGTCGACGCCTTCGTAGAGTTCCAGCACCCCGAAGGTGTAGCGCTGGGTGCCGGTGGAGAGATCGATCCCGACCGTGGCGATGATCAGCCCGATCGCCGCGGCCATCAGCGTCTTCATCGGATTCTTGCCGGTGATGCCGCCCAGGGTGGCGAAGGCGAGCACGAACAGCGCGAAATACTCGGCCGGGCCGAAGGTCAGGGCGAAACGCGCAAGCAACGGCGCCAGCAGGATCAGGCCGATGGTGGCGATCAGGCTGCCCATGAAGGAGGCGATCGCCGAGATCGCCAGCGCTTCGGCGGCCTTGCCCTGGCGGGCCATCGGGTAGCCGTCGAGACAGGTCATCATCGCCGGCTCGTCACCGGGAATGTTGAGCAGGATCGACGAGATACGCCCGCCGTACATCGCCCCGGCGTAGACCGCCGTGAGCATGATCAGCGCGGTTTCCGGCTTGAGGCCGAGGGTGAAGGCCAGCGGGATCAGGATCGCCACGCCGTTGGCCGGGCCCAGACCGGGCAGCGCGCCGATCAGCGTGCCGATGAAACACCCCATCAGGGCGAACAACAGGTTCTCGGGCTGCAGCGCCACGCCGAAGCCGAGGGAAAGATAGTGCAACGTTTCCATCAGTTCATCTCCAGCAGGCCAAGCGGCAGCGGTAATTCCAGTCCATAGGTGAACAGTACGAACACCACCACACCGCTAATCAGCCCGGTGAGATACGCCTTGATCGGACGCGCGCCCATGCGCCAGCACAGCGTGCCGACCGCCAGCGTGGTCGAGACGATGAAACCCAGCGGCTCGAGCAGCAGCGCGTAGACGATCAGCGTCACCACGGCGATACCGAGTTCGACGAAGGTGCGCGAGGCGGGCCAGTGATTGTCGGGGTCGGGCTTGACGATCATGTAGAGGCTGCAGATCGCCAGAATGACGGCCAGCAGCTTGGGAAAGGTCTCCGGACCCACGGCTTCCGATCCCCCGAAGGGGACCGGAAACTGGGTGGCGCCGTAGTAGTAGGCCACGGCGATCACCAGCATGACCAGGCCGAAGACGCGGTCGTTGAACTTGCTCATTGAATCAGCCCGATTTCCTTGGACAGCGACTGAATATCGTTGATCTGCTGCTTGACGAAGGCTTCGAATTCACTGGAATCCGGGTGGAACGGCATCAGACCGTTGCTTTTCATGACCTTCTTCCACTGATCGCTGGCATAGAGCTTGTCGACGGCATCGACCCAGTACTGCTTGGCGTCTTCGTCGATGTCGGCCGGCATGTAGAAACCGCGCCAGTTGGGGCCGACCGCATCGATGCCCTGCTCTTTCGCGGTAGGAATATTGGACAGATCGCCCGGGAGACGCTCGTCGGAGAGCACCGCCAGCACACGAAGATCGCCGGACTCGAGGAAGCCCTGGGTTTCGGTGATGTCGCCGGTAAATGCATCGACGTGGCCGCCGATGACTTGAGTCATCGCTTCGCCGCCATTGTTGTAGGAGAGATACGGAATGCGTGGCAGATTCTCGACACCGGCGGCCTTGGCGGCGATCAGCACCTTGAGGTGATCCCAGCCGCCATTGGCGCTACCCCCGGCGAACTTGACCGAACGCGGATCTTCCTTCATCGCGTCCATCAGCGAGTTGAGGTCGTGATACGGCGAATCCTTGGATACCGCGATCACGCCATAATCCGCTCCTACGGCACCGATCCAGTTGACCATGTCGACATTCATGCCCGGAAACTGGCCTTGTGCCAGACGGGTCGTGGTCGCCGTCGAGGCCGCCACCAGCAGCTGGTCGTCACCCTTGCGCTTGCTGACGGTGTGGGCGAACGCGACACCGCCACCGGCGCCTGCCATATTGATGGTCTGAACGCTGGCCGGTACGAGCTCCAGCTCCTCGAGCACGTTACCCACGCTGCGGCAGGTGAAATCCCAGCCGCCACCCGGATCTGACGGTGCGATACATTCGACCTTGCCAGCAGGCTCGAAGGCCATGGCGCCACTGGCGGTCAGGGCCAGCGCTGCAGCGGCCACCCAACGGATCGTCTTGCTTGCAAACATGATTATTCTCCTCGCTGATAGAGCGGAGTTATCCCTAACGCTGACGCCAACCTTACAGTTCCGTAAGGTAGAACTTTGTTTCCATGGGCGGAAATTAGGGTGAAGTCATGTAACGGTCAACGGCGCGAACGCAAAAGCCGACTAAAGTTCAATGCCCCGATATTCAATTCGTTTACAATCGCCCGCCAACGCGCGATGGACGATGCCATCGCTGGTTCATCGCACGAAGAACGGTGAAGGAAAGTGGATTCCTCGAGCGCCGGCGTATCCGATAAACGCGCATAGACGCGCACCGGGGTATTCTGTCTCTTTCACCTGCAGGAGTTTTCCATGCCCCTGAAGTTGCTGCTGATAGAGGACGATCCTCTGCTCGCCAGCACCCTGACCGAAACATTGACCGTCGAGAATCAGCGCGTCGAACGGATTGCCGATGGCGGCGAAGCTCTGGACCGCCTTTCCTTCGAGCATGACTACGACCTGATCCTGCTCGATCTCAACCTGCCGAATCGCAGCGGCCTCGAGGTACTGGAGGCGCTACGCTCACGTGATCGACAAACGCCGGTCCTGATCCTCACTGCCAGGGCAGCGATCGAGGATCGGGTCAAGGGACTCGATCTCGGCGCCGACGACTACCTCGCCAAACCTTTTGCGCTCGACGAGCTGGAAGCCCGGGTTCGCGCGCTGCTGCGCCGTCGTCAGAATGATCCGAGCGAACCGCTGATGCTCGGCTCGCTGAGCTTCGACCGCCAGCGCCAGCATTTCACGTTGAACGACACCGCCTTGTCGCTGCCACCGCGGGAGCACCGCCTGCTGGCGTGCCTGATCCACTACGCCGGCGAGCCGGTGGACAAGGCACGTCTGCTCGACGAGGCCTTTGCCGGCGAAGCGGTCGGCGACAATGCCATCGAAGTCTATGTACATCGGCTGCGTCGCCGGCTCGCGGCGGCCGACGTCAGACTGCGCACGGTACGGGGTATCGGCTATCTGCTGGAGGTCGAGTGACGCCGTTGCGACGCTGGCGCCTGTCACATCTGAGTCTTTACCGACGCCTGATGGTCTGGCTGCTCTGCCCGCTGGCGCTGCTGGTCGCCGTCATGCTGCTGCAGGCCTGGCTGGCCTCCCGCGAGGCGGCCGATCGCGCCTTCGACCGGCTGCTGGACGCGGCATCGCTCTCCATTGCCGAGCAGGTTCGCTGGCAGCAGAGTCGGCTGTGGATGGACCTGCCCCCCTCGGCGCTGGAGATGCTTGCCACCGATGCCGAAGAGCGAGTGTTCTATGCGCTCTACGACGCCCATGGGCACTTCGTCACCGGTAACCGATCGCTCCCCACGCTGCCCGCCGAGAACGGCAGCCAGATGAGCTACGGAGACGTGACATCCCGGGGCATGCCGCTGCGGCTCGGGGTGCTGCGCGCTCGCCTCGAGGGCTGGGATCGAAGCGATCGCTTCGAGGTCAGGGTGGCGCAGACACGCGAAGGCCGGCAGGCGCTGGCCAACCAGCTGTTCCTGGCGAGCCTCGTCAATATCGTGATCATTGCCGGCCTGGCCGTGGTGGTCGTCCTGCTCTCGGCCCGCTTCGCGCTGGAACCGCTGACCCGCCTGCGCCGTGCCATCCGCCAGCGCAATCCTCGAACACTCGCACCGCTCGAACTGCCGCTGCCCCGCGAACTGGCCGAGCTGCGCCAGACACTGAACGAACTGCTGGCACGCATGCGCCGCGTTCGCGCCAACCAGGAACGCTTCATCGGTGACGCCTCCCACCAGTTGAAAACGCCGCTGGCCGGCCTCTCGACCCGCGCGGAGCTGGCCCTGCGACAATCGGATCCGGCAACCTGGCGCGAGGCGCTTGCCACCATGCATGGCACCGCCACCAAGACCGCGCGACTGGCCGGCCAGCTGCTGTCGCTGACCCGGCTCAACAACCCTGAAGCGACGCCGGCCAAGCAAGCCGTCGACCTCACCGCGTTGGCCCGGCGCTGCGTGCGGGAGGCGTTTTCCCGCCACCATCGCCGCGGGGTCGACCTCGGCGTGGAGGCGCCGGAGCATGCGGTGATGGCCTCCGCCAACGACTGGCAACTGGAAGAGGCACTGAACAACCTGATCGAAAACGCCTCGCTCTATGGCGCCAGCCAGGTCACCGTGCAGGTCACCGATACACCGCCACGGCTGGCGGTCATCGATGACGGCCCGGGCATTCCCGAGTCCCAGCGCCTGCTGATGCTGCGCCCTTTCCACCGCGGCCAGGAAACCGGCGACGGTAGCGGCCTCGGGCTGGCCATCGTCGACAGCATTGCCCGCGCCCACGACATCCGCCTGAGTCTGCAAGCCGTCCATCCCGACCACCCCGAGCGTCCCGGCCTATGTATCGCCCTGACCTTTTCATCCGACGCCTGACGACGGCGCCACACCATATCCGGCATCTCGCCGGCGTCTTGCTGGCGCTCACGCTACTGGTGGCGGCCTCTGCGCAGGCAAGGACACTACATTTCACCGCTGATGCCGAGTCATCCCAGCCACTGACCATTTATGGCGTCGTCGATCCGCCGCAAGTGTATCCGCTACTCGCGGACTTTCATCGACGGAACCCGGATATCGCGATCACCTATCACAACCTGGAGACACTGGCGCTACATGCGCGGGTACTTCAGGAACGTGACGCGCCACGCGCCGACGTGATCATGTCGCCCGCCATGCCCTGGCAATACCAGCTCGCCAACGAAGGGCTCTCGACCCCCGTCGACTCTCCCGCCGCTGAGGCCTGGCCGAGCTGGGCACGCTGGCGTCAGGAGCTGTTCGGCTTCACGTTCGAACCCATCGTCATGGTCTATCGGCGCGATCTCGCCACCCGCATGCCCCCGCCGGAAAGCCACGCCGAACTCCTGAGCCTGCTGCGCCAGCGATCCGCTGAACTGAGTCACCGCGTAGTCACCTACGATCCGCGCTTCAGCGGCGCCGGCTATACCTACGCCATCGAGGATGCCAGGATTTCTGCCCGCTACTGGGATCTGGTCGAGGCACTCGGGCAAGCGCACAGCGAGCTGGAGACCACGACGGCAGCGATGCTCGAGGGGCTCAGCGAGGGGCGCTACTGGATCGGCTACAATCTGATCGGCTCCTACGTCCAGGATTACGTGGCCGAACATCCCGAGCTGGCCATGGTCGTGCCCAAGGATTACGCGCTGGTGCTGCAACGTCTGGTCATGATGTCTCGCAACGCGCCGCATCCCGTCGCCGCGCAGCGCTTCATCGATTATCTCCTGAGCGCACCGGCCCAGCGCCTTCTCGCCACGCAGACGACGCTGGGCGCCGTGCACCCGGCGATCGACGGACTCGGCACCGCAGCGGACCTGCGCAAGCGACTGGGAGAGGCGATCCGCCCCGTGCAGATCGGCCCCGGACTGCTGGCGACGCTGGATACGCTCAAGCGTCAGACGCTGCTGGAACAATGGCAACAGGCCTTCAAGAACCACTCGACCCACGCCGACGGGCCACTGGCCGACCCCTCTCCGCTCCCCCGAGCACCGCAAAAATGAGCACCGCAGAAATGAGCACGCCATGAAACGACTCGATCAACTCGTCACCGCTCACGTGCGTTCGCGCACCCGGGCGCAACGCCTGATTCGCCAAGGCTTCGTCAGCATCAACGCCGGGGGGAAATGGCAGGTCGCGACCAAGCCCGGCGAGAAACTCCCGGAGACAACGGCACTGCGTATCGCCGAAGCGCCGGAAGAGCGCTACGTCTCGCGAGCCGGCCTCAAGCTGGAAGCGCTGCTGGAGACGCTGGACCGGCGCCTCGACGGCCTCACCGTGCTCGACATTGGCCAGTCCACCGGCGGTTTCACCGACTGCGCGTTACGCTACGGCGCGACAAAGGTCATCGGCATCGAGGTGGGACACGATCAACTCGATGCCTCCCTGCGTGACGACGACAGCGTCATCTGCCTGGAAGGCACCAACGCCCGCCAGTTGCCGACGACGCAGTTGGAGGCCCTGGCGCCCGACGGCATCGACGCCGTGGTGATGGACGTCTCGTTCATCTCGCAGACGCTGATATTGCCGGAGGTTGCCCGCGTCCTGCGCCCGGGTGGCGAGCTCTACTCGCTGGTCAAGCCGCAGTTCGAGGTCGGCCCCGGCAAGGTCGACTCGCGGGGTATCGTCCGCGATGCCAGCCTCTACGCGGCGGTCGCCGACACGCTGCACCGGGCCTGCGATTCCCACGGCCTGGCAATCGACCATTGGCAGGAAAGCCCGATCCAGGGTGGCGACGGCAACCGCGAGTTTCTGCTCCACGCACTGCGCCGTTGAACGGCGCGCTATTTCCGAGGCGGTGCGATCAACGGCCGCCGTCCCCTCCTCCATCGCCGCCACCACCGTGTCCGGCGCCACCGACTTCTCCATCGCCCAGGTGACCATCGTCACCACTGCGAGACTGGCGTGAACTCCGGGGTGCCGCTGGCGGCCGGGGGGTCGAATCAGGCTCCGAACCCAGCGCCGCCTCGTTTCCGCTGGCGCTCTGGACCTTCGCCACCTGGCCGTTGTCGCCATGCAGCCAGACGTCCATCTGGTTGAAAGCCACGCGAATGCCATGTTCCTTGAACAACTGATCCAGCCGGCGGTTGATCTCGTCACTGGCGTAGAGCCGATCCAGCAGATCGTTGACGAAGATCCGCAGCTCGAAGTTGAACGATGTCGGCCCGTAGCTGAGACAGAACACCTGCGGCTCGGGATCCCGCAATACCCGGCGGTTCTCGTCCGCGGCCTGCCGCATCAGCCGGTGCACCTCGTCGAGATCCGAGCCGTGGGCCACACCGTAGGTCAGTACCACTCGAGTCACGTTGTCCGATAGCGACCAGTTGATCAGTTGATCGGTGACGAAGGTCTTGTTGGGAATGATGATCTCCTTGCGGTCGAAATCGGTCACCGTGGTCGCCCGGATGCGGATACGGCTGACCGAACCGTGGAGCTGGCCGAGCGTGATGGTGTCGCCGATTCGCATCGGGCGCTCGAACAGAATGATCAGGCCCGAGATGAAATTGGCGAAGATCTCCTGCAGGCCGAAGCCCAGCCCCACGCCCAGCGCCGCCACCAGCCATTGCAGTTTGTCCCAGGAGACCCCGAGCGTGCCGAGCGAGACCACCACGCCGGTGCCGATGATGGTGTAGGAGAGCAGCGAGGAGATCGCGTAGGCACTGCCCTGTTTGAGCGTCAGGCGCGACAGGACCATGACCTCCAGCAGGCCGGGCAGGTTGCGCGCCAGCATCATGGTCAGCGCCACCATGACCAGCGCCACGATGACATCCGCCACCGTGATCGGATCCAAAGTCATCGCCTCGCCCTGCCCCCGCTCGATTTCCCACACGCTGACATGATCGAGATAGGAGAAGACCTCGAGCAGATCCGACCAGATCAGGTAGAAGGCGAAGGTAAAACCGATGAACAGGATCAGCTTGGAGAGTCGCAGCGACTGCTGGTTGACCTGCTCCATGTCCAGCGGCGGCTCCTCGACCACCTCGAGCCCGCCCTCGGCCCCTTCCTGGATCTGGGCCCGCCGACGTGCCACCGCCCGGCGATAGGCCAGGCGGCGCTGTGCCACCGCCAGTCCGCGGACCACCGTGGCCTCGACCAGGATCCACAATCCGAAGAGATAGAGCGAATTGATGAACCGACCGATCAACCGCAGCGCCGCGTACTCGTAGCCCAGTGCGACCAGCCCGGCCAGCACCAGCGGCACCAGCGCCAATGCCAGCCCCAACAGCAATCGGAACAGCTTGAGACCGAAATAGGGCACATGCGCGAGGATCAGCCGCACCAGGATGACGCTCATCGCCAGCAGGCCGGCCAGCAGCAACAGCAGGAACAGCGGCCGACTGGATAGCTCGGCCTGACTGCCGGGCGAGGTGACACTGATGAGAATGACGGGAATGAGCGAAATTCCCAGCCAGAACAACAGACGGCGCAGCCGGGCCACGTAGCCGGCCGACCAGTGGAAATGGCGCGTCGCCACCCCGTCCGACACCAGCAGTCGACGAGTCCAGCCAATGACGCCCCATGCCAGGGCGAGCTGCAACAGCGACTCACCCACACGCTCGGCGAACGCATCGCTGCCCAGTCTCAGCAGCCCGCCGATCACGGCCAGCAGCATCGGGCCATGGGCGGCCAGCAACGCGTTGTAGAGAATCGCGCGCGGGGTATGCATCTGGGTGTCGCGCTTGAGACGGCCGATCTGCTCATGAAGATTGAGCAGCCGGACCTTGATTCGACGCCTCGACATCAGCAGCACGGCGGCCAGAATCAGCACCGGCACGACCGCCAGCGCATGGATATCCGGCACCTGCCAGAAACTCGCCAGCGCCTCTGGCCAGGCGTCTCCGCCCACCTGGATGGCGAGAAGACCGGGCGCATCCTGCCACCAGCTCAATGTCAGCGGGCGCGAACTGGCGACCCAGAACAGCTGCTCCTCGATGACGCCACGAAGCGACGTGGTGAGCTCGGCCAGTTGCTCCTGATTGAGCTGCAGATCGATCGCCACCGTCAACAAATTGCCGTATTCACGATCGAGCTGTTCGAGAATGTCACTCCGCGACTGGAATAGCTTCACCAGCGAATCAATCAACGCTGGCGTCACATCGATGTCGGTATCGGCCAGACTCTTCTCGGCCAACGCCCTCGGTTGACGAAGGGCATCGCGCTGCTCGGCCAGATCGAACTGGCTCAGCCGCGTTTCGGCGATCTCCTCCTGCAGGCCGCCCAATTCGTCGACGTCCGGAAGGGCTCGGCGCTGCTCGTTGAGGATGCGCGACAGCAGCGGGCTGCCGCGGATGGCGTCGATCTGTTCGTTGAGCGTGCGCTTGATCTGGCGCACACGATCGAGCTGCGAGCGAGTATCGATGGCCCGCCGGATCAGGTCGTTGGTGCGGTCGGTGACCTCGAGCAGTTGGTCGCTGAGCTCGCGATTGGTCGCCTGGATATCACGCAGCACCGGGTGCGCGGCGATCGCTGCCCGATCTTCCTCGCCGATATCGGCGACGGCTTTCTCCGATTCGGCACGCCGCTGCCGGTCGAGCGCCGCCCGCAATGCATTCAGGCGGGCTTCTTCGATGGCAACCTGGCGCTGGAGCAAGTCGCGGCGCTGGGCATCGAGCTCGCGAAGCTGCGTGTTGTTGGCCAGTTCCCGGCGATGATACTCGGCTTGCAGCTCGGCCAGCGCGAGTTCCAGTCGGTAGCGTGCCTGGGCCGGATCGAAGGTCTGGGTTTCGTCACTATCAGGCGTCTGAAGCTGTGTTCGTGCCTGTTCGGCATCTGCCATCGCCTTGGCGATGGCAGATTGCGCTCGTTCCGGCCGCGTCTCCGCGCTGATCAGCCGCGCGTTGACCGACGCCAATTGACCTTGCAAGGTTTCGAGCCGATCCAGGGCATCGGACGTTCTCTGGCTCAACGTTTCCACCGTGAGCCCATCGAGGGTATCGGCTGCCGGGGCCTCGCTATCGCTCAGTGCGGAAAGCTGGCGCTCGAGTTCGCGAATTCGCCGGGGTGCCTGCTGCGCCGAGCTCTCGAGCGTCTTCAGCTCCTTGCGCAGTGCTTCCAGCGAATCCAGCGTCTGCACCGCGACTCGCAGATCCTCCAGCGCCGCCTGCTGCTGTTCATCAGGCGCCTCGATCTGCTCGAGCTTCTGCTGTTCGGCAGCGAGCGTGTCGCGCGTCGGCAGGCTTTCCTGCTGTTGCGCCAGGGCGACAGCGCTTGTCATCAGTATGCACAATGCCAGCGCGAGGAACGTGATACGCTGAGCCACTTTTTTTACGATCGAAACGGCTTTGACGATCGAAACGGCTTTGACGACCGAAACGGCTTTGACGACCGAAACGGCTTTGACGACAGAGACAGCAGGCGCAGGCGCTCGGGCGGTCATTATCAGAGCGTTGGCCCTCGTGGGGTTTAACGATCTCCGAGCAAGAGGCTCTGGTTGACTGACATACTCGCTCCCGGCCGGATAATCCGACATGCCCTCTCCTCGCCAACTCCGTTCATGCGGCCACCGTCGCTCTCGCGCGGTACGATTCGTATCGAAGTCGGAGTTTAACGCCAGGACGAGCGGATTCCGAGGCGTCCGTTAAGCGTGCCTGCCGAGTTTGACTTAGGCCGGCGACATGCTAGAAATCGTCACTACTCGACTACACGAAGCCTGATCGTCATCGACCTGATCGCGCTTCTATCCACTGGATTATCTTGACAGGACAGTCTTATGACGCCCATTCGTTCGCTGCGCCATACCAGTCTTCTACTAGCGGGGGTGCTGGTCACTCCGTTGGCGACTGCGCAGGCACCGGAAAGCGATGGCGACCCGGTTCAACAAGCGAACGAGCAGGCGGAAGTGCGCCGTAACCTCGAAGCGGAAACCGCCGAGAACCCGCTCGCGATCACGACCTATCGCCGCAACTACTTCCTGCCGTGGACTTACAACACCAACCCGGACGAGGCCGATTTCCGTCAGATCACCTCCGAGGGCGAGGTCGACAATTCGGAAATCAAGTTCCAGTTGAGCTTCAAGATCAAGCTGCTCGACGACATGTTCGGAGACAACGGCGACCTCTATTTCGCCTATACCCAGCGCAGCTGGTGGCAAGCCTACAACTCCGAGGCATCGGCCCCCTTTCGCGAGACCAATTACGAACCCGAGGGTTTCGTGAGCTTCGATAACCGATGGACAGTGCTGGGCTGGACCAACACCATCAACCGGGTCGGCTTCGCGCATCAGTCCAATGGTCGTTCGGATCCGCTGTCACGCAGCTGGAATCGAATCTATGCCGAATCGATATTTCAGCGTGGCAACTGGGCGTTCAGTGTCGCCCCTCACTGGCGCATTCCTGAAAACGACGAGGATGACGACAACCCCGATCTGGAAAACTATATCGGCTATGGTGACCTGACCGTGGTCCGCGCCTTCGGCGACCAGGAAGTTTCGTTGATGGTTCGCGGCAACCCCGGCAAGGCCCACTATGGCGGTCAGCTCGACTACTCCTTTCCGCTGTTCGGCAAGGTTCGCGGCTTCCTGCAGTACTATCAGGGCTACGGCGAAAGCTTGATCGACTACGACCATGACGTGCAGCGTTTCGGCCTCGGCTTCAGCATCAATACCTTTTTGGCCGGCATCCCTGGCACTCGTTGATCCCTGCAGATAGCCTGTCTATGCTGATCCACGTTAATTGACTGTCAAAGGAAGACGACCATGACCATGCAATCCATCGGCGGCAACGGCCCCGAGCGCGAACGCGAAGCTTCTACCGAGCAACTCAAGGAAGATCTGCGCAACCTGTCGCAGACCGTCGAAGAGCTGATCCATGCCACGGCGGACGACTCGCGCAGCAACATCTCCGAAATGCGTGAACGCGCCCAGCAGCGCCTGCAGGAGACGCGCGGACGTCTCGAAGCCCGTGGCGAGAAGCTTTATGCCAGCGCCAAGGGCCAGATGGACGCCACCGATCAGTACGTGCACGAGAATCCCTGGACGAGCATCGGCATCGGCGCCGCCGCTGGTGTCGTTCTGGGGCTGCTGCTGGGGCGTCGTTGATGGCGGGTCCGGCTGAAAACGTCATCACCGCCGCTCGGCGGCTGATCGCCAACCTCATCGCCAGTGGCGAGACGCGCCTGCGTCTCGCCGTTGTCGAATGGGAAGCCGAACGCGACCGAATGTTGACCCTGCTGCTGCTGGCGGGCGCCGGCCTGATCATGCTCTCCTTCGCCATCGGCATGCTGCTTCTGCTGGTCGTGGTGGTGTACTGGGAGGATAACCGCTTGCAGGCCATCGGGATCTGCTCGGCGGTGCTTTTCGTCATCGCGGGCGCGCTGATTCTCTCGGCCAAGCGAGTGGCCAAACAACGTAAGTTGATGGCCGCGACCTTGCATCATCTCGAACGCGATCGAGAGGCACTGGGGCCTTCCCATGACTGAACGGACTCGGCAGCAGCAGATCGACGACCTCGAGGACGAGATTCTCCAGCAACGCCTCGACATGACGTCCGCCATGCGTGAATGGCGCGATGCCACGGCGCCGATCGACCATGCCTGGGAAAAGATCGTGAGCTGGAAGGTGCCGCTGATGGCGATCGGCAGTCTGGTGGCCATGCGCAGCGCGCGCAAGCCACGTTCGACGGGTCGGCTGTTTCGTCGCGCCCTGACCGGGCTGTTGATGTACAACCGCGGCAAGGCACTCTACCGGGCGTCTCGCGGGCGCAATCGCTAAGCGACGCCATACTCGCTCTTCGGCCTCAGAAGCGGCCACTATGACCTAGTGGCCGCTTTTTCGTTCAGCCTAGAGCGACTGACCACAGGCGACGCCGGACGCCCAGGCCCACTGGAAGTTGAAGCCGCCCAACTGGCCCGTCACGTCCAGCACCTCGCCAATGAAGTAGAGTTGAGGCAACGCATTGACCGCGAATGTCTTCGAAGAAATCGCATCGGTATCGACGCCGCCCATGGTGACTTCCGCCGTCCGCCATCCCTCCGTGCCTGCCGGCTTGAACTGCCATGCCCCGAGCCCCTGCGCAATCGTCTGAATATCGCCATTGGAGAGCTCGGCCATCGGCCGATCCTTCCATCCCTGCCACTGGAGCAAGGCCTGCGATAGCCGCTTGGGCAATACCTCTCCCAGCCAGGTTCCCAGATGCCGGCGAGGCGCTTCCTGGCGCAGCTTGCGCAGGGTCTCCTCGACAGGAATCGATGGTAGCCAGTCGATCTCGACCGCCATTCCCGGCCGCCAGTGACTCGACGCCTGAAGCATCGCCGGCCCCGACAGGCCACGATGGGTAAAGAGCAGCGGCTCCTGGTACTGACCATCTCCGCATCTGGCCGCCACCGGGCAGGAAAGGCCGGCTAGCGCCGCCAGCGATGTCTTCCACTGCGACGTCACGGTGAACGGTACCAGTGCCGCTCGCGTCTCGGTCACCTCGAGCCCGAACTGACGAGCCAGATCGTAGCCCAGACCGCTGGCTCCCAGCGTCGGGATCGACAGGCCGCCAGTGGCAACGACCACGGCCCCCGCCTCGACCCTGGCGCCATCGATCTCCAGCCGCATGCCGTCGCCGAGACGCTCGATGTGTTTCACGGCAGTGGAAAGAGAAACCTCCACGCCCGCCCACTCGCACTCGGTCAACAGCATGGCGACGACATCCTTGGCCGAATGGGCACAGAACAGTTGCCCGGGCGCCTTCTCGACATACTCGATACCATGCCGCTCGATAAGCTCGACGAAATGGTGTGGCGTGTAGCGCTTCAGGGCCGAGATCGGAAAGTGCGGATTGCCCGAGAAGAAATTCGCCGGCGTGGTCGCGAGGTTGGTGAAATTGCAGCGTCCGCCACCCGACATCAGGATCTTCTTGCCGGCCTTATTGGCATGATCGACGACGCGCACCCGAAGGCCGCGATAGCCCGCCGTGAGCGCGCACATCAAGCCGGCCGCGCCAGCGCCGATAACGACGACGTCGTAGGTTTTCATGTCCGCACCGACCTTGCCTTGCTGGTTGGGCGGGCATTCTAACAGAGCCATTTTGCGGCACGCCCTTTTCATTCGGCAGGGGTTAAGGTACTAACGGGTAACAGGACTTCACGACGCATCGATCCTTCCGTCATTTACACATCGTAACGCAGCGCAGACATCAGCCCACTATGACAATGATATCGGTGACCCGCTCGACGCCCGCTCTTTTCCGCAGACGCCTTCCGTCACCGTCGACACTGTCGAGCCTGGCAACCGCTGCCGCGCTACTGTTCGGCTCGATCCATACCGGCTCGGTATTCGCTCAGACGCAGAGTGATGCACCAATCGCAGTGATCGGCGCCACCGTCGACACCTCGATCTGGCAAGACCCGGTCGAAGCTCTGGGCACCTTGAAGGCGGACGAGAGCGTTACCCTTTCCTCGACGCTCACCGGCACCGTCAGTGCCATCAACTTCGAGGACGGCGACAGCGTCGAGGCCCGTCAGTGGCTGGTCCAGCTCGACGACGAACAGGCCCAGGCCGAACTTCGGGCCGCCCAGGCACTGCTCGATCAGCGCCGGAGCGCCCTCGACCGCGCCCAACAGCTTCAGGATCGCAATTTGGGCGTACGTGCCACGCTCGAGGACAATGCCGCGCTGGTCAGGCAGAGCGAAGCGGAAATCGATGCCATTCGCGCCCGGCTTGCCGATCATCGGTTACGCGCGCCCTTCGCAGGCACCGTCGGGCTGCGCGACGTCAGCGTCGGTGCGCTGGTGACCCCCGGCGCCGAGCTGGTCACGCTGGACAAGCTCGATACCATGAAGCTCGATTTCACCGTACCGGCAACGCTGCTCTCGGTGCTGCATCCTGGGCTCACGCTCAGCGCCACGACACCGAGCTATCCCGACGCCACGTTCCGTGCCGAGGTCGCCACCCTCGGCACCCGAATCGACCCCGTCTCCCGAAGCCTGGTGGTGCGCGCCAATCTGGACAATCCCGACGGGCGCCTGCTGCCGGGCATGCTGATGGAAGTGCGATTGAACCAGCCCGCCCGCGAGGCGCTGACGATCCCGGAGAGCGCGCTGGTGCCCGATGGGGAACGCCAGACCGTCTGGTTGATCGAACCCGGCCAGCCCGCCAGCGTCACGCGTCGGGAAGTCGCCATCGGCGAACGCCGCCAGGGTGAGGTCGAGATCACCGATGGTCTCGAGAGCGGCCAGCGTATCGTGACGCATGGCACCCTCAAGGTACGCGAAGGCGACCCCGTCGAACTGATCGCCGAGGACGTCAGCGACGGTGACATCAAAGAAGTCCTCGAGCGTCAGCGCCGCGCCACCGAATCGCAGATCAACGAATCGCAGGTCAACGAATCGCGAGCCAGGAACTGATGCGGATTTCCGACCTATCGATCCGTCGTCCGGTCTTCGCGACCGTCGTTTCGCTGCTGCTGATCGCCTTCGGCCTGCTGGCCATGGAGCGCCTGCCCCTGCAGGAGTATCCGGCCATCGACCCGCCCATCGTCAGCATCGAGACCAACTATCCGGGCGCCTCCGCCAACGTCGTCGAGACGCGCATCACCCAACTGCTCGAAGACCGCATTGCCGGTATCGAAGGTATCGTCTCGATCGAATCCAGTAGTGCCGACGGCGAATCGGAGATCGACGTCGAGTTCTCGCTGGATCGTGATATCGACGGCGCCGCCAACGACATTCGCGACCGGATCTCGTCGGTGGCCGACAACCTGCCCGACCAGGCCGAGCCGCCGGAAATCGAGAAGAGCGACAGCAGCGACGACGTCATCATCTGGCTGTCGCTTTCCGGAGAGGGCTACACCATCCCGGAGCTGACCGACTACGCCAACCGCTATCTCGTCGACCGCTTCTCGACCCAGAACGGGGTGGCCCGGGTGCGGCTCAGCGGCGGCAAGGAGTACGCGATGCGCGTCTGGCTGGATCGCAACGCCTTGGCCGCGCGCCAGCTGACCGTCGACGATGTGGCCGATGCGCTGGAGAGCGAGAACGTCGAACTGCCCGCCGGCTTCCTCGAATCCCGCGATCGACAGTTCACCCTGAGAATCCCGCGCAGCTTCACCACCGCCGCCGACTTCCAGAATCTGGTCGTCGCCCGCGGCAACGACGGTTATCTGGTACGACTGGCTGACGTGGCGCGCGTCGAGGTCGGTTCGGTAGAGGAGCGTTCGCTGTACCGAGGCAACGAGGTCCCGATGGTGGGCCTCGGCATGATCAAGCAGTCGACCGCCAGCGTGCTGGAAGTGGCCAACGGTGCCAAGGCGGAGATGGCCCGGCTGCAACCCACGCTACCCGACGGCATGCAGCTGTCGCTCAATTTCGACTCGTCGGTGTTCGTTTCCGGCGCGCTGCATGAGGTCGTATCGACGCTATTCATCGCCATGGGGCTGGTCGTGGTGGTGATCTTCGTCTTTCTCGGCAACGTACGCACGACCCTGGTGCCCGCAGTAACGGTACCGATCTCGCTGATCGGTACTTTCATCTTTCTGGCGCTGTTCGGGTTCACCCTGAACTTGCTCACGCTGCTGGCGCTAGTGCTGGCGATCGGGCTCGTGGTCGATGATGCGATCGTGGTCATCGAGAACGTTCACCGGCGCATGGTGATCCACGGCGAGACGCCTCTGGTCGCTGCTTTCCGGGGCACCCGCCAGATCGGCTTCGCTGTCATCGCCACCACCCTGGTGTTGATCACCGTCTTCATCCCGTTGAGCCTGCTCCAGGGCGATATCGGCCGCCTGTTTTCGGAGTTCGCCCTGACGCTTGCCGCGTCGGTCGGCCTCTCCTGTCTGGTGGCGCTGTCGCTGGCACCGATGCTGTGCTCGAAACTGCTCAGCCCGCGCATGCACGAGAGTCGTATCAGCCATGGCGTGCATTGGCTGCTGGACCGTTCGCAGACGATCTACCGACAGGCACTGCTATGGGCGCTGCGTTGGCGCTGGATCGTGGTCGGACTGTTCGCCCTGGTGCTGGCACTCACCGCCTGGCTGTTTCAACAGCTGCCCAACGAATATACGCCCCAGGAAGATCGCGGCGCCTTTTTCGTGCTGATCGAAGGGCCGCCCGGCGCGACCTTTCACTACATGCAGGATTACTACGACGAGATCGAGGCCCGCCTGATGACGCTGGTCGATGCCGGCGACATCAATCAGGTGTCGGTTCGCGGTCCCCGCGGCTTCGGCAATGTCGAGAACTTCAATGATGGCATGGCCGTCGTTACGCTCAATGATTGGGGCGATCGACGATCGGCCTGGGATATCCTCGCCGACGTCCGCAGCCGGCTGTCGGATCTGCCCGGCGTCACTGCCACGCCGGTGATGCGCCAGGGCTTTGGCGGCCGGGTCGAGAAGCCGATCCAGTTCGTCATCGGTGGCAGCACCTACGAACAGCTGGCCGACTGGCGCGATCGGCTGCTGACCCGCATTCGAAGCGACGACAGCAGCGGCCTCGAGGCGGTGGACAGCGACTACAAGGAAACCCAGCCACAGCTGCGCATCCAGATCGACTACAACCGTGCCGCCGCGCTGGGCGTTACCGTGAGCACCATCGGCAATACCCTGGAGACACTGTTCGGAGGCCGTAACGTCACCACCTATGTCGACGGCGGCGAAGAGTACGACGTCATCCTCGAAGGCGAACGTGACAATCAGCGCGCCCCAAGCTCGCTGGACAACGTGCAGGTACGTTCAGCGGTCAGTGACGAGCTGATTCCGCTGGCAAGCCTGGTGTCGGTGTCGGAATTTGCCGGTGCCAGCGAGCTCAACCGCTTCAACCGAATGCGCGCGATCACGCTCGAGGCCAATCTCCAGGAAGGGGTCGCGATCGGCGACGCGCTGGCCTACCTGCAGGATATCGCGGAAGAAGAGCTGCCCAGCGAAGCGGTCATCGACTACAAGGGGCCCTCCCGGGATTACCAGGAAGCCAGCGGTGCGACGACCTTCCTGCTCATCCTGGGCATCGTCGTGGTCTTCCTGGTGCTGGCTGCCCAGTTCGAAAGCTTCGTGCACCCGCTGGTCATCATGCTCACGGTACCGATGGCCATCAGCGGCGCCTTGCTGGGCCTTTGGGCCAGCGGGCAGTCCCTCAATATCTACAGTCAAGTGGGGCTGGTCATGCTGGTCGGTCTGGCCGCCAAGAACGGCATTCTGATCGTCGAATTCGCCAACCAGTTGCGCGACGAAGGTCAGGCTTTCTCCGACGCGCTGGTCGAGGCTTCCGTGACTCGTCTCAGGCCGATCCTGATGACGACCGTCACCACCATGGCCGGCGCCGTTCCCCTGATTCTGGCCTTCGGGCCTGGCGCCGAATCGCGCATCGTCATTGGTACCGTCATCTTCTGTGGCGTTGCCGCCGCGACCCTGCTGACGCTATTCATCGTACCGGTGGCCTACGACATGCTAGCGCGGCGTACCGGTTCACCCGGCGACGTCAGCCGGCGTCTCGAACGCGAAATACACGGCCACGAGACACGAGACCAAGAAATCAGTCGATGAGGTTTAGCTACCACACGAGCCTAGCAAGGAACGGAATTGCAACTACACTAAGGCAACCATGCTGCTGCAATGGTGCCATTGCGTGAGCCAGTCGGAAGGCTATTCCATCGAACCGGAGGGATGAACATGAGCCTGTTCCATCGTGACGACAAGGACACCGGGACTAGCCGAATCGATGAAGACATGGCAGTCGCCGCCGAGCGCGCACCGCATTTGGGAGATGATCCGATCCGGGAGGAACCTGCATTGGCATCCGAAGAAGAACCGCTTGAAGAAAGCATCGACGAACCGTCACCCTACGCCACGGCTTATCTGACACGTGACAGCTGGGCAAGCCGCTCACGTCGTCGACTGAACGATCAGATCAGCGATACTTGCGAGAGTTGCGACGAATTCGTACAACATAAGCCTTGGCAGAGTGTCGGTATCGCCGCGCTGGGCGGCGTGCTGATGACCCTGCTGTTGAGTCGGCGCTGACAGCCGTTTTCCACCTGATCGGTCACGTGCACCGATCCACACATTGACGAATGGTTAAGGACGATCCATGAGCCGTAATTACCGTGAAGACACGCGCCATTACTACCGGGATGCCAAGCGCCGCGGCCGCAAGAGCCTCGATCGGGCCCGGCATCGCGCCGACGATATCAGCCATGAGCTGGTAGAAAACGCAGAAGAGGCGTGGCGCGAAACTGACGATTACGTTCATCGCAACGCCTGGAGCAGCATGGGTGTTGCCGCCCTTGCCGGGTTCGCCATCGGCTTCCTGGCCGGTCGCCGCTAGGCGTTCCCATCGCCGGCCCCACAGCGATCGGAAGCCGATTGCCGGCTGAATGAAACGGCCCCGCGATGCAGTTCATGCATCACGGGGCCGTTTCTGATTCGGTAATCGATACAGCACTGCCTGGTAGTCGCAGGATCGCGATCCTCAGGCTCAGGCTTGATCCACACCCAGACGACCGCCTCTCGCCCAATCTTCCTGCTCGGTTTCCTGAAAAAATATCTGCACCGACTCGGGCGCCTGTCCGTATGCCTGCACGAACGCATCGGTGATTCGCTCGGCAAGCTCGCGCTTCTGCTCGACGCTACGGGGAAACTGCTGGATCGTCACAATGGGCATGAAAGATACCTTCAGGATGAGAAATCGGCACGTTCGACCTGTTCGGCCAAGGTTTCGCGCAAATGACGTAACGAATCCACGTCGCTGCTGTCAGGCCAGAGCCACACTCGTCGCCCGGAGAGATCGATAGCGGAGAGAAGCGGACCCAGCCGAATCAGGCGACACGTCTTCGTTTGCCAGGTACGGGCGTCGATCGAGCTTTCCCAGACCGGTCGTTCCCGTTCGTATGTACAGCGCAGGTACAGCCTTTCCGGCGTCTCGAGATAGTGCCGATACCCCGCTGCAATGGCCACCACCGCGATGATGGCAGCCACCCGCCAATCGATCCACCAGCTCGCATAGAGCGCCACTCCTCCTGCCAGCAGGAGTTGAAAACCCAGTGATAGCCTAGAGCGCCTGATGACGACTGCGGTCAGTGGTTTCGGCATGTTCGACGATCATCTGGACGAGGCGACGCATCTCCGGGTCCTGCGGCCATTCGCGACGCATCAGCCAGACAAAGAGATCCTGGTCCTCCTGGGCCAGCAGCTCACGATAGAGCTCCTTGTCCCCAGGGGGCAGTTCGTCATAGCAGGCCTCGAGAAACGGCATCAGAAGCAGGTCCAGCTCCCACATGCCGCGTCGGGAATGCCAGTAAAGCCGTCGACGCGTGACATCTTCGTTGTCTGACATGGACTATCCTCGATCCCGTGTACTGAATGAATGTGTCGCGCTGCATTATACCCAAGGGAATCCCCCACCACTATTCGGGAACGCGCGGTGACCGGCTAATGCGTTGTTTTCTCGAAAGTTGCGAAGTATGCTGAGACGACAATAACAGACGTCGGACGCCCATTGTGCGGTCTCCCACCGCCAGGCCGAGGCCTTACGGAGAATGTCGATGACCAAGTCTGAATTGATCGAGCAGATTGCCGCCCGCCGGTCGGAACTGTCGGCGAAGGAGGTCGAAGCCGCGGTGCGTGTCATCCTTGACGACATCACCAACGCCCTGGCAGAGGGCGGGCGCGTCGAAATTCGCGGATTCGGCAGTTTTTCCCTGCATTTTCGCGAGCCCCGCACCGGACGCAACCCAAAGACCGGCGCCCCCGTCGATCTCGACGGAAAGTACGTCCCGCATTTCAAACCGGGAAAGGAACTACGCGAACAGGTCAATGCCAGCCGCGCGCTCGGCTATTGATCTTCCCAGTCACTGCAGCCGGCGCAGAGTCGGCGGCTGCCACCGCAATATGTAACGACGGCATGAGCCGTCGGCGGTGCGTCACCAGGAAAACCTATGCGCTGGCTCAAAGGCGTCATTCTCGCCATCATCTTGATCGTCGTGTTGCTGCTGGGCATTCTGTTTGCCGTCAATAACCAGCAGCCGCTGCCTCTGGATCTGATCTGGGTACAGCTGCCCCCGGCTTCGCTGTCGTTGTGGCTTCTGGTCGCTCTCGCCTGCGGCGTCATCCTCGGCATGCTCGCCATGACCGGCATGTATCTGCGGCTGCGAACCCTACTGACCCGGGCGCAACGTCATAATCAGCAACAACGCAAGGAACTCGATCGTCTCCGGACGCAGGAGTTCAAGGAAAGCCCCTGAATGAGCGATGTTCTGCTACTGGCGTTGCTGGTGGCAGCCATCGCCATCGGCTGGTTTCTGGGGCGATGGGAGTCCGGCCGGTTCCGGTCTCGTCCACAGCCGCCGCGCGGTTCGTTGCCGAGGGACTACTTCGTCGGCCTGAATTACCTGCTCAACGAGCAGCCCGATCGCGCGATAGAGACTTTTACGCAGGCCCTGGAAGTCAATAGCGACACGGTCGAAACGCACATCGCGCTAGGCAACCTCTATCGCTCACGGGGAGAAGCCGATCGGGCGGTGCGCATCCATCAGAATCTTCTCGCCCGCCCTGCCCTGACGCCCTCTCAGAGCGGGCAGGTACAGCTCGAACTCTCCCGCGACTTTCTCAATCTCGGCCTGCTGGACAGGGCGGAACGGCTGTTGCTGGCCCTGCAGAAAAGCCATGTCGACGACTCGCAGAAGCTCGCCGCCAAACGCCTGCTGGTCGATCTGTTCGAGCGAGAAAAGGAGTGGGCACAAGCTCTGGAGACCGCCCAGCCACAGCTGGTGCGCCAGGATGCCGATATCCGTCGAGCCGCCGCGCACTGGCATTGCGAACTGGCGAGCCAGCATCGCAACAACAGCAGCCCATCCTTGGCACGCAAGGCGTTGAAGCAGGCTCTGGGTATCGATGACCGCTGCGTTCGGGCCAACTGGATGCTGGGCCAGCTCGAATGGGACATCGGCCAGTATCGTGATGCAGCGCGGTTCTGGCAGCGCGTCCCCGAACAGGACGCCAGCTTCACCGCCATCGTGCTTGAGCCGTTGCGAGATGCGTATCGCCTGCTCGACGACGACAACGGCTGGTGGCAGTTTCTGGAAAGGCAATTGCAGCACAATCCGCAGACCACGGTAGTCATGATGGCGGCGGACACACTGAGACAACGACAAGGCGCCGATATCGCCTGCGCCTTCGTCAGCGATCAATTGCGCGAGCATCCCAGCCTGCGCGGGATCGACTATCTGATGGATCTCTATCTCGACGACAGCGATCCTGCAGAGCGCGATCGCCTGGAGCTGCTCAAGCAACACACCCGCCAGTTGCTGAGCATCCGGCCTCGCCACCGCTGCCAACGCTGTGGTTTCGGTACCGAACAATTGCATTGGCAGTGCCCTCGTTGCCGCAGTTGGGGCACCACCAAGCCGGTTGCCGGTCTGGAAGGCGAATGATCACGCTACTGCCAAGAGAGTGAACGCTCGATCTCCGTCAGCGCTGACATCGGGTCTACTGCCTGAGTGATCGCCCGACCAATGACCAGATGCGTACTGCCGGCAGCCATCGCGGCCTCCGGCGTCATTACGCGTCGCTGATCCCCCTGCTCGGCCGTCGCGGGACGGATCCCCGGCGTCACCTTGAAAAAGGCCTCGCCACAGAGTTCCGTCAGCCTCGCGCTTTCACGTGCCGAGCAGACGACGCCATCCAGCCCGCTCTCCCGTGTCAGTCTGGCCAGCCGTTCGACCTGAGCCAGCGCGTCGCCCGATACGCCTATCTCCTGCAGCTCGTCGTCCGACATGCTGGTCAGCACGGTGACCGCGATGAGATGAGTTTTCAGCCCTCGCTGCGCCAGCCGCTCGGCACTCGCCTCCATCATTCTACGGCCACCGGAGGCATGGACATTGACCATCCATACCCCCAGATCCGCCGCCGCCTCGACGGCACCGGCCACAGTATTGGGAATATCGTGAAACTTGAGATCGAGAAAGACCTCGAACCCCCGTTGATGCATGGCCTCGACGGCCGCCGGCCCCGCTCGAGTAAATAGCTCCTTGCCGATCTTGACGCGGCAACGGGCCGGGTCGAGCGCATCGACCAAGGGCAACGCCTGCGACAGGTCGGAATAGTCGAGCGCAATGATGAGCGGCGAGTTCGGGGAAGGCATGAATCGTCTCCGGCATTCGAGTTCGAGCGGAGTATACCGAATGGAAGGCATCTGCGGGGGCAGAAGCGAACCGAAGCGCCGCCTGGCGCCGGCATGTAGCCATTGTCTTACGACAATCTGCGATATTTACCCATTAATTCCTTGGAACAGCCGTCGATACACAGAATGAAGACCGGCCAGGAGCATTACCGGCCTTCATCCACCTTCCTGTTCCGATCAAGGAAATCGATATGAAGACTTTGATTCACGCAGCACTCTTCTCGCTTCTCAGCTTCAGCGCCCTCCCCGCACTGGCGCAGGCCACCCCGATCAATATCAACGAAGCGTCGGCAGAAGAATTGGCTACCCTCCCCGGCATCGGCGAAGTCAAGGCACAAGCCATCGTCGATGACCGGGAGGCCAACGGCGATTACAAGAGCCTCGAGGACCTGACTCGCGTCGACGGCATCGGTGAGACAACCGTCAGCAATCTGGCCGAAGAAGCGACGCTGTAATCGTCTCCGGGGTCGCCGACGGCCCCGGAACGTCAATACTTGTAATCCTGTCGATCGTCTCCATCTTGGCTGAACAGGCAGCGTCAACGACGGAGACACCATGCCCCTGCTATTCCTACTGGCGCTTTTCGCTATTGCGGATTTCGCCTTGCTGTTCACCCTTGGCGCCAAGATCGGTCTGCTGGCAAGTCTGGCATGGATCATCGTGAGTGCCGCTTTCGGTATTCATCTCATTCGCCGCGAGAGCCTGCTTACGCTTCAGAGAGCTCGTGAGCGCATGGCCGCGGGCCAGATTCCCTCTGACGAACTGATGGCCGGCGCCTCGTTCCTGCTCGCCGGCATCCTGTTGATAGCGCCCGGTTTTCTTTCGGACATCGTGGGCCTACTATGCCTGCTCCCCGGCAGCAGCCAGTTGATGCGCCGGTGGTCCGGGCGCGGCACGCGACATGCTGGCGGGAGCGGACAGGACATTCCCGGCGACTGGGACGTTGGTCGGCGCAGATCCGAGAGCGCTTCCCACGATGACCAAGCTCGACACGGGAGCACGCCGATCGAAGGGGAGTATCTGGGCAAGGATCGCTGATCCGATCGTCTGCCACACAGACGACACCAGGCGAGAAAATTTTTGGCCCGCCCCTTGAAACCGACCGGCAAGGCCCAATCAAGGCAACAGCGATAGCTTTAGGCCATCAGGCCCATTAACCGGAAGGCTAAGCCTTCACCCCTTGAGCCTCGCTCATGTGGGAACGTGCATTTGCAACATGCAACCATCAGGAGAACGTGAGCAATGAAAATCCGTCCCTTGCACGATCGCGTCATCGTACGTCGCAAAGAAGAAGAGCAGAAAACTGCTGGCGGCATCGTGCTTCCGGGCAGTGCCCAGGAAAAGCCGACCCGCGGTGAGGTCCTGGCCGTGGGCAACGGTCGCATCCTCGAAAGCGGCGAAGTCCGCGCACTGGACGTCAAAGTTGGCGATACCGTGATTTTCAAGGAAGGTTTCGGCGTCGAGAAGCAGAAGGTCGACGGTGAAGAAGTCCTGATCATGAGCGAAAGCGACATTCTGGCCGTCGTCGAAGGCTAATCGTCGCATCGCTCGACGCTTCATTACGATTTCACGTATTACATTAGGAAGATCGAACAATGGCAGCTAAACAAGTCAAGTTCTCTGATGATGCTCGCAAGCGCATGGCGCGTGGCGTCAACGTTCTCGCTGATGCCGTCAAGGCCACGCTGGGCCCGAAAGGCCGCAATGTCGTTCTGGAAAAATCCTTCGGCTCACCGACCGTGACCAAGGACGGCGTTTCTGTCGCCAAGGAAATCGAACTGAAGGACAAGTTCGAAAACATGGGCGCACAGATGGTCAAGGAAGTCGCTTCCAAGACCTCCGACGCTGCCGGTGATGGCACCACCACCGCAACCGTCCTGGCACAGGCCATCGTCAACGAAGGCCTGAAGGGCGTTGCTGCCGGCATGAACCCGATGGATCTGAAGCGCGGCATCGACAAGGCTGTCGTCGAGGCCGTCAAGCACATCCAGTCGCTCTCCGTACCGTGCACCGACTCCAAGGCTATCGCTCAGGTCGGCACGATCTCCGCCAACGGTGATGCTCGCATCGGCGAGATCATCGCGGAAGCGATGGAAAAAGTCGGCAAGGAAGGCGTCATCACCGTCGACGAAGGTCGCGGCTTCGAAGACGAGCTGGAAGTCGTCGAAGGCATGCAGTTCGATCGCGGCTACCTGTCTCCCTACTTCGTGACCAACCAGGACACGATGGCGGTCGAGCTCGAAGATCCGTACCTGCTGCTGGTCGACAAGAAGGTTTCCAACATTCGCGAGCTGCTGCCGGTTCTGGAAGCCGTCGCGAAGGCAGGCAAGCCGCTGGCCATCATCGCTGAAGATATCGAAGGCGAAGCGCTGGCAACACTGGTCGTCAACAACATGCGCGGCATCGTCAAGGTCGCTGCGGCCAAGGCGCCTGGCTTCGGCGATCGTCGCAAGGCCATGCTGCAGGACATCGCCATCCTGACCGGTGGCACCGTGATTTCCGAAGAAGTCGGTCTGAGCCTCGAGCAGGCCAACCTCGACCACCTGGGCAGCGCCAAGCGCATCACCATGTCCAAGGAAAACACCACCATCATCGATGGTGCTGGCGTCGAGTCCGACATCGAAGCCCGTGTCGCCCAGATTCGTGCCCAGATCGAAGAAACCTCTTCCGATTACGATCGCGAAAAGCTGCAAGAGCGTGTTGCCAAGCTGGCAGGCGGCGTTGCGGTCATCCGCGTGGGTGCGGCGACCGAATTCGAGATGAAAGAGAAGAAGGCTCGCGTCGAAGACGCGCTGCACTCGACTCGCGCCGCTGTCGAAGAAGGTGTCGTGCCTGGTGGCGGTACCGCCATGGTTCGCGTCCTGACGCTGATCCAGGGCCTGACCGGCGACAACGAAGACCAGACTCATGGTATCGCCATTGCACTGCGCGCCATGGAAGCGCCGCTGCGCCAGATCGTGACCAACGCTGGCGAAGAAGCTTCTGTCGTCGTCAACCGCGTCAAGGATGGCGAAGGCAACTTCGGCTATAACGCGCAGACTGGCGAATACGGCGACCTGTTCGAAATGGGCGTTCTCGATCCGGCCAAGGTCACGCGTACCGCACTGCAGTCCGCAGCTTCCGTTGCCGGCCTGATGATCACCACCGAAGCCATGGTGGCCGAAGATCCGGAAGATGCACCGGCAGGCGGCGCACCGGACATGGGCGGTATGGGTGGCATGGGCGGCATGATGTAAATCATCGCCCCGCCATCACCTGATTTTTCAGACTATCGAAAGGTTCAGGTATCATGGAAAGCCCCGCCATTGGCGGGGCTTTTTTGTTTTCGAGCCAAGCGTCAAGCGTTCGGGGCTATGTCGTTACGCCTTGGTCATCACGCCTTGCCTTATTCTTTTGCCTGCAGGAGTTTTTCGCGCATGCTGAATCGCATTCGCATCGTTCTCGTCCAGACCTATCATCCTGGCAATATCGGTGCCAGCGCGCGCGCCATGAAGACCATGGGTTTGAGCGATCTGGTACTGGTCGCACCACGCCAGTTTCCCGATGAGGAGGCCACTCGTCTCGCTGCTGGCGCCACCGACCTCCTCGACGACTGTCGTGTCGTCGATTCTCTCTCCGAGGCCATCGGTGATTGCGTTCAGGTAATCGGCGCCAGCGCCCGCCTGCGCAGCCTGCCACTGCCTTGCTATCACGCCCCGAATCGAATGGCCGCCGAACTCTGGCAGCGATTGCCGGAAGGGCCGGTTGCCATCGTTTTCGGCCGCGAGCGCTACGGACTGACCAACGAGGAAATCAGCCACTGCACCCACCAGTTGAACATTCCTGCCAACCCGGACTATGGCGTGCTCAATCTCTCCCAGGCTGTGCAGATCGTCGCCTACGAAACGTTCCGACAGTCTCGAACCGAGGAAGCAGCCCAGCAACCCCACAGAGCCAATGGCCCCTACCCGACGGTGGAACAGCTGGAATACTTCTACGATCACCTTCATCGCGCCCTGGATAGCGCCGGATTTCTGACGCAGCCTCACGCCAAGACCGAAGCGCATCTACGCGCCCTGTTCGCTCGCGCCGAACCCAGCCGCAAGGAGCTATCGATTCTCCGCGGGGTACTCAATGCCCTGGAGAGCCGCAACCCATCCGAATGAAGCCCGGCGACAAAGGTCTTCGGCTACTATCACGACGAGTGCTCGGTAGGTATCTGTATCGGAAGCGCTGAAGGCTTTCTATAAGAAAGCTTTCTATAAGAAGACTCTCTGTAAAACTATAAAAGCAGCGCTCCATAAAAACAGCGCCTTATACAAAAAGCGCCCATAAAAAAACAGCGCCCGGAGGCGCTGTTTTTCATGGGAGAGAACGGATTCGGAGAATCAATCCTGACCCATCTGCTGCTTGATCAGATCACCGATGGTAGTCGGGCCGTTCGGCTCGGCTTCCTGATCCCGCTTGCCGCCAGTGCTGCGACGCGGCTCGACCTGATCCTTCGCCTTGATGGACAGGTTGATGACGCGGCTCTTGCGATCGACGTTGACGATCTTGGCTTCGACGCTGTCGCCTTCGTTCAGCACGTTGCGAGCGTCTTCGACGCGGTCAGCGCTGATCTCGGAAGCCTTGAGCACGGCCACGACGTCAGTCGCCAGCTCGACATGAGCTTCCTTGGCGTCGACTTCGACGATACGGCCCGTGACGATGGAGCCCTTGTCGTTGACGGCCAGGAACTCGGAGACCGGATCGGACTCGAGCTGCTTGATGCCCAGCGAGATGCGCTCGCGCTCCGGATCGATCGAGAGGATGACTGCTTCCGCCTCGTCGCCCTTCTTGAACTGGCGAACAGCTTCTTCGCCGGTCTCGCTCCAGGAGATGTCGGAGAGGTGAACCAGGCCGTCGATGCCGCCTTCCAGACCGATGAAGATACCGAAGTCGGTGATCGACTTGATGGTACCGGCAACGCGGTCGCCCTTGTTGTAACGAGCGCTGAAGTCTTCCCACGGGTTGGTGGTGCACTGCTTGATACCCAGGGAAATACGGCGGCGCTCTTCGTCGATGTCCAGAACCATGACTTCGACTTCGTCACCGACCTGAACCACCTTGGACGGATGGATGTTCTTGTTGGTCCAGTCCATTTCGGAAACGTGAACCAGACCTTCGACACCCTCTTCCAGCTCGGCAAAGCAGCCGTAGTCGGTCAGATTGGTGACGCGGGCGTTGACTTTCATGCCTTCCGGATAGCGGTCGACGATGTTGACCCACGGATCTTCGCCCAGCTGCTTCAGACCCAGCGATACGCGGTTGCGCTCGCGGTCGAACTTCAGCACCTTGACATTGATCTCGTCGCCAACGGCCACGATTTCGCTCGGATGCTTGATACGCTTCCAGGCCATGTCGGTGATGTGCAGCAGGCCGTCGACGCCACCGAGATCCACGAACGCGCCGTAGTCGGTCAGGTTCTTGACGATACCGTTGATCTGCTGGCCTTCCTGCAGGGTGGCGAGCAGCGCTTCACGCTCGGCACTGTTCTCGGCTTCGAGAACGGCACGGCGGGAAACGACGACGTTGTTGCGCTTCGGATCGAGCTTGATGACCTTGAAGTCCAGCTCTTTGTGCTCCAGGTGCGCGGTATCGCGGACCGGACGCACGTCGACCAGCGAGCCCGGCAGGAAGGCACGGATGGAGGCGACATCGACGGTGAAACCGCCTTTGACCTTACCGTTGATCACGCCCTTGACGATCTCGTCCTTCTCGAAGGCCGCTTCCAGTTCCTTCCACGCTTCGGCACGCTTGGCCTTCTCGCGTGACAGGCGGGTCTCGCCGAAGCCATCTTCCACGGCTTCCAGCGCGACCTTGACTTCATCACCGATCGCGATGGTCATCTCGCCATTGTCGTCGCGGAACTGCGCGACGGGGATCTGTCCTTCGGACTTCAACCCGGCGTTGACGGTGATCCAGTCGCCTTCGATGTCAACCACGGTTGCCATGACGATGGCACCGGGTTCCATGTTGATGTCCTGGAGAGACTGTTCAAACAACTCAGCAAAGCTTTCGCTCATGTGATTCCTACGTGATCAACGTTGATGACGGTCATACCGTCTTCCTCCGTACCACCAGCGAGCACGGGCCTTATCGACATATCCCTGGGGATGTTGGCGCTGGTTCGACCTGCAACGACTTGTCAGTCGGATCATTGCACGTCATGACATCTTGCCAGGGTCCCCGGTAGCGGAAGTGCGTCGTCGGCTTTTGCCACGAACCGGCAGTCAGACCAGAAAAGGCGCTAGACCAGGTTTCGTTCGGCGAGCAGCGTCTCGATACGCTCCACGACTTCCGGTATATCCAGCTGCGTCGTGTCCAGCTCTACCGCATCTGCGGCGGGTTTGAGCGGGGCCACGGCGCGCTGCATGTCACGCGCATCGCGCGCTTTGATTTCTTCCAAAAGGGTCGAGAGTCTAGCATCTTCACCCGCCTGCTGCAATTGCAGCAGGCGCCGCCTGGCACGCTCTTCGGCGGAGGCAGTGAGATAGATCTTGAGCGGCGCATCGGGAAAGACCACCGTCCCCATATCGCGGCCATCGGCCACCAGGCCCGGTGCCTGATGAAAATCGCGCTGACGCTGCAGCAACGCATCACGCACCGGTGGTAGCGCCGCGACCTGGGAGGCGGCGTTGCCGACTCCCTCGCTGCGAATCGCCGTGGTCACGTCGTCGCCTTCCAGCAGGATCTGCATCGCGCCATTCTCGACCGCGAACACTACATCGAGATTCTGGGCCTGCTCGGAGAGCGCCTGCGCATCATCGACAGCGATCCCATGGCGCAATGCCGACAGCGCCGTCAAACGATAGAGCGCCCCGCTGTCCAGTAGATGCCATCCCATGTGCTCGGCGATCATCCGGCTGATCGTGCCCTTCCCGGCACCCCCCGGACCGTCGATGGTCAGAACCGGTGCCAGCTGGGTCATGTCGATGCCTCCGTCAGTTCCAGCCCCACCTTGTTGGCCAGCGCGACGAAACCCGGGAAGGATGTCGCTACGTTGGCACAATCATCGATCACTACCGGCTCGCTGGCGCGCAATGCGGCAACGGCGAAAGCCATGGCGATACGGTGATCGCCCAGGCTATCCACCTGTCCGCCACCGTAGCTGGCACCATCGCCAGCCCGGCCGACGACATCGATGCCGTCTTCGTAGACCGTCGTCTCGACGCCGAGAATGGTAAGTCCATCGGCCATCGCCTGGATCCGGTCGGACTCCTTGACGCGAAGCTCTTCGGCGCCGCGCAGCCGCGTCGTGCCCTCGGCATTGGCTGCGGCGACGAACAGCGCCGGAAATTCGTCGATCGCCAGCGGCACCTGATCGACGGGAATATCGATACCCTTCAGCGGTGCATAGCGGATATGCAGGTCGGCGACCGGCTCGCCACCGACCTCGCGCGGATTCTCCAGCCGCAGATCGGCACCCATCGCCTTGAGAATGTTGATGACGCCGATACGCGTCGGATTGACCCCGACATGCTCGAGCACGAGATCCGACCCTGGCGTAATGGCCGCCGCCACCAGGAAGAAAGTGGCGGAAGAGATGTCCGACGGCACATCGATGGGCGCACTGGTCAGTTCGCCTCCACCCTGCAGCGTCGCCAGATCGCCGTCGCGGACGACCTTGTAGCCGAAGCCGTTGAGCATGCGTTCGGTATGGTCACGCGTCGGCGCCGGCTCGCGCACGCGCGTTTCACCTTCGGCATAGAGACCCGCCAGCAGCAGGCAGGATTTGACCTGGGCGCTGGCCATCGGCATGTCGTAGTGAATGCCTTTCAATGGCTGACCGCCATGGATCTTCAACGGCGGGCGGCCACCTTCGGCGGTATCGATCTTCGCGCCCATCAGGCGCAGCGGATCGGCCACCCGCGCCATCGGTCGCTTGGTCAACGAGGCATCGCCGGTCAGCTCGGTATCGAAGGCCTGGCCCGCCAGGAGACCGGCAAACAGACGCATGGCAGTGCCCGAATTGCCCACGTAGATCGGCCCCGCCGGCTTTTTCAGTCCGTGCAGGCCCACGCCATGGATCGTCACTCTGCCCTGGTGCGGGCCCTCGATGGCGACCCCCATGTCACGGAAGGCTTGCAGCGTTGCCAGGCTATCCTCGCCCTCGAGAAAGCCCTTGACCTCGGTGACACCACTGGCCAGTGCGCCGAGCATGATCGAGCGGTGAGAGATAGACTTGTCGCCGGGAACGCGAATCCGGCCACTGACCGAACCGCCGGGCGACACCCGGTACTGAACCTGTCGTGCTTCCATGGTCTGATAACTCGTCTGATTCAACAGCGTTTCAAAATAGTGTCTGGCGTGACTGGCACGGTCGAACGTACCCAGCATGGCGTCGCTGTCGCCCTGCTCTATCGCCGTTCGCAGCCGGGCGAGACCGGCTTCGAAATCATCCAGCGCCGCCAGCAACGCGCCGCGATTGGCAGTGAAGATATCGCGCCACATGACCGGGTCACTGCCGGCGATTCGGGTAAAGTCGCGAAACCCGCCGGCGGCATAGCGAAAGATCTCCAGACGTTCGTCCTGCCGTGCCAGCGTATCGACCAGCGAAAACGCCAGCAGGTGCGGCAGGTGGCTGGTCCTCGCCAGAACCTGATCGTGGCGATCCACCGGCATTTCCAGCACGTCGGCTCCGCAGCGTTGCCATAGCGCACGCACCGCAGCGACAGCGGCCGGTGCCGTGTCAGCCTCCGGGGTCAGGATGACCTTGTGATGACGATAGAGCGCCGGATTGGCCGCAGCCACGCCACTTTTCTCGGAGCCGGCGATGGGATGGCCAGGAACGAAATTGGTCGGCAGATGGCCGAAGGCTTCCCGTGCGGCATCGCAGACGCGACGCTTGGTACTGCCGACATCGGTCAGGATCTGCTCGTCGATCAACGGCGACAGCTGCGCGAAGACCTGTTTCATGGCCAGCACCGGCACCGCCAGCACGATGATGTCGCTCCGAGCGACCAGCGGCGCCAGTTCGCCACCGCCCTCGTCGATCACGCCCAGCTCGAGTCCGGTCGCGATCTCGTCCCGATCCCGGTCACAAGCCAGGATGCGCCCGGTATAGCCGTTGGCCTTGAGCGCCGCGGCCAGCGAACCTCCGATCATGCCCAGCCCCACGATCAGCAGCGTCGCCTCTCCTGTTGGCGTATCTCCGGCCCGCACCTTACAGCACACCTACCGGGTAGGAGCCCAGCACTTTCATGTCCTGGGCACAGTTGCGCACTTCATCCAGCACACGGGCGATCTCGGGCTGGTCGACATGTCCCTTGAAGTCGATGAAGAACACGTAGTTCCAGGCCCCGGTACGGGACGGACGCGTTTCCAGCCGCGTCATGTCGACACGGTGGCGATGGAACGGCTCGAGCAGATCGTGCAGCGCGCCCGGCTCGTTACGCATGGCGACCACGATGGAAGTCTTGTCGGTGCCGGATGGCGGGACCAACTCATTGCCGATGATCAAAAACCGCGTGGAGTTGTCCGGCCGATCCTCGATCTTCTCGGCGACGTGGTCGAGCCCGTAGAGCTGGGCGGCCATATCGCCCGCGATGGCGGCGCTGTGCCATTCGGTCTTGACCAGCCGCGCGGCCTCCGCGTTGGAGGATACCGCCACACGCTCGGCGTGCGGATAGTGCGCGTCCAGCCACTTGCGACACTGGGCGAAGGATTGCGGATGCGAGTAGATGCGCGAAATCTTGTCCTGGCGCGTGACGCTCGACATCAGCAGGTGATGATGAATACGCAGCACCACCTCGCCGCTGATATGCAGGCCGGAATCCATGAACGAATCCAGCGTGTTGTTGACCACGCCCTCGGTGGAGTTCTCCACCGGCACCACGCCGTAGTTGACCGCGCCCGCCTCGACCTCGCGGAACACTTCGTCGATCGCGGCCATCGGCAGGCTGATCGCACTGTGCCCGAAATGCTTGAGCGCTGCCTGCTGGGTAAAGGTCCCCTCCGGGCCGAGATAAGCCACCTTGATCGGCTTTTCCAGCGCCAGACAGGCCGACATGATCTCGCGGAACAGGCGCGCCATTTCCTCGCTGTGCAGCGGCCCGGGGTTGTTTTCCATCACCCGGCGCAGAACCTGGGCCTCGCGTTCCGGGCGATAGAACACGGCGTTCGGATCATCCGCCGTCTTGACGTGGGCGACCTGCTGGGCGCAATCGGCGCGCTCGCTGATCAGCCGCAGCAGTTCGCTGTCGATGGTGTCGATACGTTGCCGCAGGGCTGCAAGGTCCAGCGGCGAATTCGAGGAGTCACTCATGACCATATCCTGAAGGAGGTGGGTGACGCCCCGCTTAACCGCGGCGGCGCTCGAAATCCCGCATGAACGTGGTCAGCGCCTGCACGTCGGCTTCGCTGACCGCATTGTAGAGGCTCGCACGCATGCCGCCGACGCTGCGGTGCCCCTTGAGGTTCAGCAACCCTTCCGACTCGGCCTCGCTGAGAAAGACCGAATTCAGCGACTCGTCCGCCAGCGTGAACGGCACGTTCATGATCGAGCGGTTGGTCGGGTCGATCGGGTTGGCATAGAAGTCGCTGTCATCGATCGTCGAATAGAGCGCCTCGCATTTGCGACGGTTGATCGCCTCCATCTCGGCCAGGCCACCGATATCCTGCTTGAGCCATTGAAATACCAGGCCGGCCAGATACCAGGCGTAGGTGGGCGGCGTATTGATCATCGAGTCGTTGTCGGCGTAGACCTTCCACCCCAGCAGCGACGGCGTCTGCGGCAGAGCGCGCTCGAGCAGGTCGTCGCGAACGATGACCACGGTGATACCGGCAGGGCCGATGTTCTTCTGCGCCCCGGCATAGATGACGCCATAGCGACTCACGTCCAGCGGCGCCGACAGGATCGACGACGACATGTCGCACACCAGCGGTACGGAGACTTCCGGCGTGTAATCGTACGCCAGTCCGCCGATGGTCTCGTTATGGCAGTAGTGCAGATAGGCGGCATCGTTCGAGAGCGCAATCTCGTCGGGGCGCGGCACATGCACGTAACCGTTGCCGCGTGTCGATCCGGCGATATGGGAGGCGGCGAGATGATCCGCTTCCTTGATCGCCTTGGTCGACCAGATGCCGGTATCCAGATAGTTGGGCGTACCGCCCTGCCCCAGCAGATTGAGCGGCACGCAGGCGAACTGCATGGTGGCGCCGCCCTGCATGAACAGCACGCGGTAGTTGTCAGGAATCGCCAGCAGATCGCGCAGGTCCTGCTCGGCCTGAGCGGCGATTGCTTCGAACGTCGGGCTGCGATGGCTCATCTCCATCACCGACAGCCCCTGGCCCCGGTAGTCGAGCAACTCTTCGCGAGCGCGTTCCAGAACGGCGGTCGGCATCGCCGCCGGGCCAGCACAGAAATTATGCAGACGTGTCATCGTCAAGGTTTCCCGATTCAAAGCCTAAAAGCCACTTACAAGAGCCACGGCTCACAAACACGCCCCGGCTGTTGCCGGGGCGCCACTGCCTACTCGCGTCCTTCGCCGGACTCGGCATCATCCTCGCCAGTGTCGACGGGCGGCGTCTCTTCCGCCAGATCCGCAGCGGCCCCGCCTTCCGCCATCTCTTCCTCGCTCGGCTCGTCCACACGAACCGTCTTGACCAGACGCTCGTCGTCGCCGGTGCGAATCAGGGTGACGCCCTGGGTGTTACGCGAACTGACCGAGACTTCGGCCACGCGAGTACGCACCAGCGTGCCACGATCGGTGATCAGCATCATTTCATCGCTACTGCGAACCTGCATCGCCGCGACCAGCGAGCCATTGCGCGCGGTGGTCTGCATCGCGATCACGCCCTGGCCGCCACGCCCGCGAATCGGGAACTCCTCGAGTCGGGTGCGCTTGCCGTAGCCATTTTCCGACGCCGTCAGAATATAGATCTGCTCGTCGCCGCCGTTGCTGGCGCCATCATTCCCGGCATCGGCCTCGCTGTCGGCGTCGGCATCCGCATCGATGGTCTGACTCTGCGGAATGATCAGACTGATCACCTCGGCGCCATCCAGCAGACGCATGCCGCGCACGCCGCGGGCCGTTCGGCCCATCGCGCGGACGTTACCTTCCTCGAAGCGGATCGCCTTGCCGTTGGACGACAACAGCATGACGTGATCCGAGCCGGAAGTGATGGCGGCGCCAATCAGGCGATCGCCTTCATCGATATCGATGGCAATCAGACCCACGCTGCGCGGCCGCGAGAACTGGTCCAGCGACGTCCGCTTGACCGTGCCGCTGGCGGTGGCAAAGAAGATGTAGCTGTCCGGGTTGTATTCGCGCACCGGCAGGATCGCGCTGATCGACTCGCCGGCATCCAGCGGCAGCAGGTTGACCAGCGGCTTGCCACGCGATCCGCGGCTGGCATTGGGCATTTCGTAGGTCTTGAGCCAGTACACCTTGCCGCGACTGGAGAACAGCAGCATGGTGTCGTGCGTCGAGGCCACCACCAGATGCTCGATGACGTCTTCGTCCTTCATGCTGGTGGCCGACTTGCCGCGTCCGCCCCGCTTCTGTGCCTGATAATCGGAGATCGGCTGCGTCTTGGCATAACCGCCGCGGGACAGCGTGACCACCATGTCTTCCTCGGCGATCAGATCTTCCATGGATAGGTCGAGACGGCTGGTATGAATCTCGGTCCGGCGCGCGTCACCGTACTGGTCGCGGATCGCCTCCAGTTCCTCGCGGATCACCTCGAGCAGGCGATCCGGCGACGCCAGGATATGATTGAGTTCAGCGATGCGCTCGAGAATGCTCAGGTACTCGTCGAGCAGCTTCTCCGTTTCCAGACCGGTAAGGCGATGCAGACGCAGTTCGAGGATCGCCTGGGCCTGTGCCGGAGAGAGCCGATACATGGCACTGTCGTCACTCAGGCCATAGCCCTCTTCGAGATCTTCCGGCTTGCAGGAAGTCGCGCCGGCGCGCTCGAGCATGCCGGTGACCTGCCCCGGCTGCCAGTCGCGGGCAAGCAGTTTTTCCTTCGCTTCGGCGGCGTTCGGCGAGGCCTTGATCAGTTCGATCACCTCGTCGATATTGGAGATCGCGACGGTCAGGCCTTCGAGCAGATGCCCGCGTTCACGAGCCTTGCGGAGTTCGAACAGCGTGCGGCGAGTAACGACTTCACGCCGGTGCCGGACAAAGGCCTCGAGCAGTTGCTTGAGGTTCAGTGTCTTGGGCTGGCCGTCGTCGAGGGCGACGATATTGATCCCGAACACGTTCTCGAGCTGCGTGTGCGCGAACAGGTTGTTGACGACGACATCGCCGGATTCGCCACGCTTGACCTCGATCACCACGCGCAGCCCTTCCTTGTCGGACTCGTCGCGCAGCTCGGCGATACCCTCGATCCGCTTTTCCTTGACCAGCTCGGCGATCTTCTCGATCAGCCGCGCCTTGTTGACCTGGTAGGGAAGCTCGGTGATGACGATGTGGTCACGACCGCTCTTCTTGTCGAACTCGACGGTATGCTTGGCGCGCACGTAGATGCGCCCGCGGCCGGTACGGTAGGCTTCGAGAATGCCGGCGCGACCGTTGATGATGCCGGCAGTGGGGAAGTCGGGCCCGGGGATGTACTCCATCAGGTCATCGACCGTCAGCGTGTAATCCTCGATCAGCGCCAGGCAACCGTTGATCACCTCCACCATGTTGTGCGGCGGAATGTTGGTCGCCATGCCCACGGCGATACCGGAGGCACCGTTGATCAGCAGGTTCGGCACCTTGGTCGGCAGCACTTCGGGGATTCGCTCGGTGCCGTCGTAGTTGTCGACCCAGTCGACGGTATCCTTCTCGAGATCGGCGAGCAGTTCATGCGACAGGCGTGCCATGCGAACTTCGGTGTAACGCATTGCCGCCGCGTTATCGCCGTCGATGGACCCGAAGTTGCCCTGACCGTCGATCAATACGTGGCGCATCGAGAAGTGCTGCGCCATGCGCACGATGGTGTCGTAGACCGCGCTGTCGCCGTGGGGATGATATTTACCGATGACATCGCCGACCACGCGCGCCGACTTCTTGTATGGCTTGTTCCAGTCATTGCCAAGCTCGTGCATCGCGTAGAGCACGCGACGGTGGACCGGCTTCAAGCCATCGCGGACATCGGGTAGCGCGCGCCCGATGATGACGCTCATCGCATAGTCCAGATAGGACTGCTTGAGTTCGTCCTCGATGTTGACTGGCAGAATCTCTCTGGCGATATCACCCATGGGTCGTCAAATCCTTTGCACCGCTGCCACGCCCGGAGTCCGGCCGTGGCAGCGTTAATAAAGCCCTGGCTAGGCGGCCAAGTGGCTCAGCCACACAATCACGGGATCATACCATTTCAGGGACTTCAAAGGCAGGCGTTGACGCGCTTTGACCCGGTTTTCTACTTCGTTTCAGCCACATCGACGACCAAGGGTCCCAATCGCTCCGCCCATTCCCCTTCCATCGGGATCACCTGGCCGCTTTGCTGGTCCAGCAACACGAAGGTCAGCTTAGCCGATGCGACCAGCTCACCGCTGCCGACATGGGTAATGCGATGACCGACCACCCCGCTGCGCCCGCCAAGCCGGGTCAGGCAGGTCTCGACCTCGAGGTCGTCGTTCATGACGGCCGCGCGCCGGTAATCGATATTGAGATTGACCGCGACCAGCGCCACGCCTCTTGCCAAGCCTTCGGCAAACTCCGGGTGCGCGTCGACATAGGCCCAGCGCCCTTCTTCCAGAAACTCCAGATAGCGGGCGTGATTGACGTGACCGTAGCCATCGAGATGAAAGCCGCGAACGCGCACGGCAGTCACGGTAGTGCGTGAATCCATGGAATCTCTCCTGTTGGTGCAAAGTCTCGCCGTAGCTCGTAGCTCGTAGCTCGTAGCTCGTAGCTCGTAGCTCGTAGCTCGAAAACATACGCCCGTTTTAAACAGACGCGCAAATATCGACGCGCAACCTTGGTGGTAACACCTGGGTCGTTTCGCCATAATATGCCTCCTTTCAAACGGATCGGGCGCATGTGGTTCAAGCATTGTCATCTGTATCGCTGCCATGACACCGAGGTTCTCTCCGTCGAGGATCTGGAAACCGCGCTGGCAGAATTTGCGTTTCGCCCCGTCTCCCCGCGTGAAGCACGCCGGGTTGGCTGGAGCGCACCGGCCGGCCGCCGCAGCGAACAACGCGTACACGAAATTCAGGGGCATCGACTGCTGTCGATGCTGCGTCAGGAGCGTCTGCTGCCGGCCGCGGTCGTCAATGACGAAGTCAACGAGCGTAGCGAGGCACGCGAGCAGGCCGAAGGGCAGCCACTCTCGCGCCGGGAGCGCCAACTGCTCAAGGAGCAGGTGATGGAGGAACTGCTGCCGCAGGCCTTCACCCGGACGCAGCGCGTCGAACTGTGGTGGGACACCCGCAAGCAGCTGATCGGCATCAACGCCTCCAGCCGCAAGCGTGCCGAAGAAGTGCTCGATCTGCTGCGTCAGACGCTCGGCTCGTTGAAGGTGACACCGCTGGCGACGAAAACGCCGCCCTCTCGCGGCATGACCCAGTGGTTGAGCGACCCCGCCAGCCGCCCCGCCAGCCTGCTGCTCGGCGATCAGGTCGAGCTGCGTGCCGCCGAGGACGACGGCGTGCTGCGCGCGCGCCAGGTCGATCTCGACAGCGAAGAGATCCAGTCGCTGCTCGAAAACGGACGCCAGGCTAGCCAGCTCAGCCTGGGCAGCGAAGGTCAGCTCCGCGTGATGCTGCATGACGACCTGGCGCTCAAGTCGCTGCAGTTCGACGACGCCCTGCTGGACGAAGCCAGCCAGAGCGACGACGGCGACGACCCGATCGTCAGCCTCGAGACCGATTTCGCCCTGATGTCCCAGACCTTGGCCACCTTCGTCACCCAACTGATCGAATGGCTGGGTGGCGAAGCCGACCCGGCAGCCCCGACACCATGACGCTCCGTTTCGATACCGACAAAGGCGCAGCCCCCTCCCAGGGCACCGCGACCGGCAATTCGCATGGCAATCCGCACAGCGCCGAAGCGGCGATCGATCTCGATCGCTTTGCCGACATCCGCCCCTATCACGATGAAGAGGTAGCAGCGGTACTGGCCCGGCTGGCGCATGACAGCGAACTGCTGGATGCGATCACCCGCTACCGCCTGCCGCGGCTGTCGCGCTTCGCCCCGCCGCTGGCGCGCAAGCTGGCCAGCTTCCGGATCCAGCGCGAGGTCCGCAACGTCTCGACGGTACGCGACTTCCAGTTGCGCATTGCCGACTACATGGCGCACATGATCGGCAGCACCACCCGAGGGTTCGAAGTCGAAGGTCTGGATCGGCTGTCGCCGGATCAGGCCTATCTGTTCATCGGCAATCATCGCGATATCGCCCTCGACCCGGCCTTCGTCAACTACGCGCTCTATACGGCAGGGCATGACACCGTCCGTATCGCCATTGGCGACAACCTGCTGCAGAAGCCGTTCGTGACCGACCTGATGCGGCTCAACAAGAGCTTCATCGTGCCGCGCTCGGTCAAGGGCAAACGGGCGATGCTGGCAGCGTATCAGTCGCTCTCCGGTTATATCCGTCACTCGATCACCGACGACAATCACTCGGTCTGGCTGGCCCAGCGGGAAGGCCGGGCCAAGGATGGCGTCGACCGCACCGACAGCGCCATCGTCAAGATGCTGTCCATGGCACGGCGTCTGGAAGAGGGCGACAGCGATATCGGCGCCGCCGTGCGCGAGCTCAAGATCGTGCCGGTCTCGATCAGCTACGAGTACGACCCCTGCGCCATCAACAAGGCTCGCGAGCTGCATGCCAAGGAGACCGACGGCGCCTACAAGAAGGTGGAGTTCGAGGATATCCTCTCCATTGTCGCCGGGATTACCGGCGACAAGGGTCGCGTCAAGCTGGTATTCGGCACGCCGCTCTCGGCGGATTTCGACAACGCCGATGATGTTGCCGCAGAGATCGACCGCCAGGTGCTGGAAAACTACCCGATCTTCCCCAGCCATCGGCTCGCGCTGGCCGAAACCGGCCTGGCACCGGATCTGGTCGACCTTTCCGGCGTGACAGCGGGCGATCGCGAGCGGTTCCAGGCGCAGCTATCCCAGGTGCCGGACGAACTCCGTCACTGGTGGCTGATGCAGTACGCCAATCCCATTCTGAACCGCGCCGGCCGAGCCCACGGTCGGGAAGCCCAGTCCTGATCCCCGCATACCGTTGACCCAACCGCCATCGCTCCTTGCAATGGCGGTTTTCCTGATGCCTCGCCCCTTCTCCGCACCCGCTACCCAGCCTTCCTTTTCTATCGAATCGAATCGAATCGAATCGAATCGAACCAAATCGAACCGAACCAAACCGAGCCGAACCCGACTCGGCCAAAAATAGCTTCCCTACCCTGACTTTATCGCTGTCCGTCGATCCCGTACTGGCGTGATCGCAGCAAGTTTCTTAAAATGAGCTTAAACTTAGTCAGCTAATTAGTATCTTTATCGTTTCCAGCCATGAATTCTCCTCTCGATTCCGCCACCACTTCCCCGGCCGAGGCCAGAACGCTCGATGCCGATGCCGTTCTCTCAGCCACCCAAACGCCATATCCAGCACCGGAAACGCCAACACCGTCAGCAGACCCATTTCCAACGATCCTGACGCCACCGCTGATCACGCCAAGGACACTGCAACGTGGCGAAGGTCTGCTCAAGGCCGATGTCGTCCTCAAGACCCATGCGGGCCAGCCCGTGATCTGCAAGGACTACGGCCGCTACGCCGGCAGCTGGCTGGCAATTCCCGCACGCCTGCTGCTGCGCCACGAGGCACGCATTCTGGAACGCCTGCGCCACTGGCCTCACGCGCCCAAGGTGGTCGGTCAGGTCGGCAAGCTCGCGTTATTGCTGGAGTACGTGCCCGGCGAGATGCTGAGCGAAGCGGCAGATCCCACGAGCCCGATCTACTTCGCCCAGTTGATGACCGTGCTGACCTCCCTGCACCGCAGCTCGATCGTGCATAACGACATACGAGGTTCCAACATCATCGTGAGCCGGGGTCGCGTGGTGCTGATCGATTTTGCCTCGGCGATCTATCTGCCCGGCGGGCGACTGCTGCGCTTTCTGCTCCGCCCTCTGCGGCGCAGCGACCTCGCCGGCGGGCTCAAGCTCAAGGCCCGGCTGACCGGCGAAGCCCTCACGCCGGAGGAGGCTCGCCTGCGTCGCAAACCGGCCTGGATCAGAGGTCTCCAGCACACCTGGAAACGCCGCTTGCTACCCCGGCTCAAGCGCCATTCGCACCAGCGCCGCGATGAAGCCCGGTGAACTCACGCTGCGTTGATACTCGACGCTCTCCTGCCTACTTGCGCCAGAAGAACGGCATCAGCAGCACCAGCACGGTGAGGATTTCCAGACGCCCCATCAGCATGCCCAGGCAAAGCAACCATTTGGCGGCAGCCGGCAGGCTGGCGAAATTGCCGGCCGGGCCAATGGTATTGCCCAACCCTGGGCCGACGTTGTTGAGCGCCGTGGCCGCGCCGGTGATCGCCGTGACCATGTCCAGCCCCAGCGCCGCCAGTGCCAGGGAAAGCACCGCCACGGTGAGAAAGAAGAAGAACGAAAAGGCGATGACCGCGCGCACCACCTCGTCGTTGAGCCTTCGGCCGTTGTAGCGCTGGGCGAACACGCCGCTCGGATGGACCAGATAGCGCAGCTGATTGACCAGCAGCAGGCCGCCGATCTGGAAGCGGAAGATCTTCATGCCACCGCTGGTCGAACCGCTACAACCGCCAATGAAAGTGATGAAGAAGAATGTGGTGACCGCCAGCGGCCCCCATAGCGAATAGTCCTCGCTGGCGTAGCCGGTGGTCGTCACCACCGAAATCACATTGAAAGCGACTGCCGTCAGCGCCTCGAAGGGCGCTTCGGAAAACGCCAGGACCCGATAGGTCGTCAGCGCCACGATCACGACGACCAGCAACCCGACCAGCCCTCGCACCTGCTGGTCCTGCCACAGCGCGCCACGACTATCGCGCAGCAGCCGGATGTAGAGCACGAACGGCAAGGCTCCGGCCAGCATGAACGCACAGCCCAGCCACAGGATCAGCGGCTGGTCACGATAGATACCGAACGAGGCGTCATAGTTGGCAAAGCCGCCAGTGGAGACCGAACTCATCGCATGGACGATGGCATCCAGCGTGCCCATGCCCGCCAGCCGGTAGCTCAGGATCGCTGCCAGCGTGAAGCCGAGATAGATGAACGTCGAGGCCTTGGCGATACCCCCAGCCCGAGGCAGCACCTTGTCCGACCAGTCCGAAGACTCGGTCTGGAACAGCCGCATGCCGCCGACCTTCAGAAACGGCAGGATCGCGATCGCCATCACGATGATGCCGATACCGCCCAGCCACTGCATCAGCCCGCGCCACAACTTGAGCCCATCGGACAGATTCTCGATACCGACGAGCACGGTGGAACCCGTCGTGGTGATCGCCGAGACCGACTCGAACACCGCATCGGTGAACGACAGCTGCGGCGCACCCAGCACCAGCGGCAGGCTGGCGAAGGCGCTGATCGCCGCCCAGCTCGACGTGGTCAGGATGAACATGTGGCGCGTCTTCAACTCCACCGGCGTACGCCAGGTCCACGCCAGCAGCGATAGCGACACCACCAGCGCGAGCGCCATCGACTCGAGAAACGCCCACAGGTCCGGATCGTTCTCGAGCCCCAGCAGCACCACCGGTGGCACCATGAATAGCGACAGCACGATCAACAGCAGCGCCAGAATCTTGAAAATTGGCTTGGCGTCTTGCAAGACTTCCTCCCGGTCTTCGTCACGCGAGCTCGACTGGCGCTATCCGACCGCACTGCGGCCGAGTCCAACCCTACTGCATTCGCTATTGTCATTCGGCCGACGACATCCCCCGCCGAACGAATCGGAGCGATGATAGGCCATCCCGCCGTGCAAGACACGACTCGGCCTGCATTTCGCATCCGCCGTTCTCGCCCGGCCCATGAACCATGGTTCATCGACCGCACCGACTCTGGCCGCGCAGCGAGATGTGCTATGGTGGCGCCATCGCAACGCAGGCGCGCCGGCCCGGCGTTGAAAGCTACGACGAACATTCATCTCGACGACGAGCCGGCGCCGAGACAGGCCGAATATTACAAGCTAGTCACTGGAGGAAAGCCCCCATGAGTTCCGCCTCGGAAATGCAGAAGACTCGCGTCATTCAGGAGCTTCGCGCCTTTATCAAGAAACTGCTGCAGGAGCCCGGCATTCTCGAGAGCTCTCTGGCCATCGCCAAGCGCCACTCCGACGGCAGCAACGACGCCCAGGCCTGGGCGACCATCGCCAACGAGATTTCGGATACTACCAGCGTGCATATTCCGGAAGACCCGGCCGAGCACTCGGAGGCGGATCGGCTGTTTCTGGAGGTGTTGAGGGAGGTCGTGGGGGAAGAGAAGGCGTTGTATTGAGCTGGAAGCTTTAAGCTGGAATCTGTAAGAGGAAGAGAAAAGAAGATAGAGGGAAGAAGGAAGAGTCGAAAGGGCCGGCGAATGCCGGCCCGATATTACATTATTCGCCAGATGAGAGTGTTTCACGGCAGGAAGAGGGTAGATATTCAAAAATGGCCGTATCGTCCGCACCACACTTCCATGTCAGCTTATCACCATCACTCGTCGCTTGGAGAATCACGGCTTTACCTGCCAAAGTGGAGTTGATCGTCTCCCCGTCATCGGTATCCCCTCCACTATTCAGGAGGTAAGTCAACGTGGCCCCATCAGTGCCGATAGGGGCATATTTAACGCCAGCTATGTAATTTCCTCTTTCCTCATCCACCACACCGGATGTTGACTGTGAATCCGGGAATTCCCCTTGAGATACGAAGTACTCGGACACAGCGGTTTTATCCGGTCCCATCATTGTGATGACTTCGGACATCTTGGCCCTGGCGGTATAGTTCTGATACTGCGGAATCGCGACAGCGGCGAGGATGCCGATGATCGCGACGACGATCATGAGTTCGATCAGGGTGAAGCCGCCCTGCCGGTGTGAAACGGGTTTGCGCTGCTGTTGCATCGTGGTTCCCTGCCTTGCCGATGTTGAGACTGTTGGCGTGATGTTTTCCATCGTGCCGCCGGTCGTTTCTCTCTTTATGCTCATGCTATCGTTACGCTCACGCTGGTTTTACGTTCACGCTATCGTTACATTCGTTCTATCCTTGCATTCCTTCCGCTTGCTTCCCGAGCGCTACGTCGGGTGTTCGGACGGTGCCGAACCCTGCCGAACCGCTCGCAAGCTCGCGCCTGCAAAGATACACAAATTTACCATGGATGACATTCGACTGCTTTATCGGCAGATTGCCAAGAATACTTAAAGAAAAAAAGGCGTCAGCCGATAACGGATTCGTCGATCGAACCATTCGTGCCGGTGAACGCGGGGGCTTCACGGGGCCGCTCCCCCGCCATCCGTTCGCCAGCCAGCTAGCCGGGGCTCTCATCTCCATGTCGGACGTCACCACATCGCGTACGCAAAGCAGTCTTGCCCAGCGCTTCATCGAACACGGCCTGATCAGCGCGGAGGCGTGCGAGCAGGCGATCCGCGACGCGGCGGACAGGCAGCTGACGCTGCTGGAGCTGGTGGTCCGTGAAGGCAGGGTCGATCCCCGCGAAGCCGGCGTACTGGCAGCGCGCGAGTATGGCCTGCCGTTCATGGACCTGGAGCATGTCGACTGGGACAAGCTGCCGATCATCGAGCCGGTGGCGGACAAGGTCATCCGCCGCTTTCAGGTGCTGCCGCTGGCCCGCGACGATCGTCGTCTCACCGTGGCGATCGCCTTCCCGGCCACGCTGGCACAGCTGGACGAGCTGCAGTTCACCACCGGGCTTGCGATCGAGGGTGTCCTGGTGCCGTTCGATCAACTGGAGCGGGCGCTGGCCAAACGTTACCAGCGCCATGAAACCTCCGGCATGCTGGAAGCGCTGGGGGAAGCCAGCGAGGCGCTGACGCTGGACACCAGCGAGGCCGACCTGGCCAGCGAAGCGGCCGCGCTCGACCAGATCGGGGAAGACGACGAGCCCGTGGTGCGCTTCGTCAACAAGATCCTGCACGACGCGATCCAGCGCGGCGCCTCCGATATCCACTTCGAGCCCTACGAGTCGAGCTACCGGATTCGCTTTCGCATCGACGGGTTGCTGCTCGAGATCGCACGACCGCCGCTGAGCTTGCGCACCCGCCTCGCCGCCCGGCTCAAGGTCATGGCGCGACTGGATATTTCGGAGCGCCGCCTGCCCCAGGACGGCTCGATGAAGATTCGGCTCGATAGTGAGCGTGCCATCGATTTCCGCGTCAACACGCTGCCCACCGTGTTCGGCGAGAAAATCGTCCTGCGACTGCTGGATGCCCGAACGGCCAGCTTCGGCATCGATGCGCTGGGCTTCACCCCGGAGCAGCGTCAACTGTTCGAGGCCGCGCTGGCCGAGCCCCAGGGGATGATTCTGGCCACCGGCCCCACCGGTAGCGGCAAGACGGTAACGCTCTACACCGGCATCAATCTGCTCAATACCGAGGAGCGCAATATCTCGACCGCGGAAGATCCGGTGGAACTCAAGGTGCCCGGCGTCAACCAGGTCAACGTGCAGCCACGCATCGGCCTCGACTTCGCCAGCGCGCTGCGCGCCTTTCTGCGCCAGGATCCGGACGTGGTGATGGTCGGCGAAATCCGGGATCTGGAAACGGCCGAGATCGCGGTCAAGGCAGCCCAGACCGGCCACCTGGTGCTATCGACGCTGCATACCAACTCCGCCGCCGAAACCCTGACGCGCCTGCGCAACATGGGCGTTGCCAGCTTCAATATCGCCAGTTCGGTATCGCTGATCATTGCCCAGCGGCTGGCGCGTATGCTCTGCCCGCGCTGCAGGGCGCCGGCGGAGATTCCCGAGGACGTGATGCTACACGAAGGCGTCTCGCCGGAGAGACTGGCAAGCGCCACTCTCTACCGCGCCGTGGGCTGCGATCGGTGCACGCTGGGCTACAAGGGGCGCATCGGGATCTACGAGGTGGTGCCGGTGGACGATGCCATGAGCCGGCTGATCATGGCCGACAGTCACGCGCTGGAGCTGGCCCGCGCGGCACGCGATGCCGGCTTCCCGGGGCTGCGCCAGAGCGGTATCGACAAGGTACTTCAAGGCGTGACCAGCCTCGAGGAGATCAACCGCGTGACGATCGACTGACGGCGACCCACTCGTTTCGCCCGGACTCTGGCACAATCCGTGGTTCGCGGTTCGGGCCAATCTTCGATCTCACTCACGCTCGGCGCCTCGTCGAGTCATTGTCAGGAAAGCGATCATGGCGACCAGCCGGAAGTCAGCCAAGTCACTGAAGTCATCCAAGCCGCCTCGGCGGGTAGTCATGCACCGCTGGCAGTGGCGCGGCAAGAACCTGCGTGGCGAAGTCGTCTCCGGGGAGCTCGTCGCCAGCGAGATCGACGAGGTGCGCAAGGAGCTGACCCGCCAGAAGATCATCGTCAAGCGCATCACGCGCAAGACCGGCATCTTCGGCCTGGGCCGGGTCAAGTCGCGGGATATCACCCTGTTCTCGCGTCAGCTGGCCACCATGCTCCGGGCCGGCGTTCCGCTGCTGCAGGGCTGCAAGGTCGTCGCCGAGACGCTCAAGAACCCTGCCATGCGCAACCTGGTCGAGACACTGGCCAATGACATCAGCGCTGGCTCCAGCTTCTCGGAAGCGCTGGCCAGGCACCCAGCGCGGTTCGATCGCATGTTCGTCAACATGGTCGCCGCCGGCGAACAGGCCGGTGCGCTGGACAAGATGCTCGAGCGCGTCGCCAGCTACCGCGAGAAGGTCGACACCCTGAAGGGGCGCGTCAAGAAAGCGCTCTACTATCCCACGGCGGTGGTTCTGGTCGGGATCGGCGTCACCGCCCTGCTGCTGGTCAAGGTCGTACCCCAGTTCGAGAGCCTGTTTCAGGGATTCGGCGCGGAATTGCCGGTCTTCACCCAGTTCACCGTGAATCTGTCCCAGTTGACCCAAGCCTACTGGTGGCAGGCCGTGCTGGCGCTCGTGGTGATGATCCTCGGCCTGCGCCAGGCCATGAAGCGCTCGCCGGCATTTGCCTATCGTGCCCATCATCTGGCGCTCAAGCTGCCGGTGATCGGCAATATCATCGACAAGGGCTCGATCGCCCGCTTCTCGCGCACGCTCGCGACCACGTTCAACGCTGGCATTCCGCTGGTCGAGGCGCTCGATACCGCCGCCGGCGCCACCGGCAACCAGGTTCATCAGCGCGCCATCGCCGAGATTCGCGAAGACGTCGCCACGGGGCAGCAGCTCAACTTCGCCATGCGTCGCACCAAGGTCTTCCCGATAATGGCCGTGCAGATGGTCAGCATCGGTGAGGAAGCCGGCGAACTGGACACGATGCTGGACAAGGTGGCCGAGTTCTACGAGGAAGAAGTCGATAATCAGGTCGACACGCTGACCTCTCTGCTGGAGCCGTTCATTCTGGTGGTGCTCGGCACCATGGTCGGTGGATTGGTGGTGTCGATGTATCTACCAATCTTCCAGATGGGTTCCGCTATATAGGTATGAACGGGCTGCGCTCGGCCAGGCGTTGTTAAAAGCGCGCTCGCGATCCTCATTGATACCCGGTCAACTCCGGTCGCTCGCGCGCTTTCGCCTAGCCTGACCTTCGCTCGCCACGTTCCTAAGCGTTTGCCTAACTTATCGAACGAAATGTGACGCCCAAGGGCGGCCCTGTATGTTTGGGTGCGTTACCCTTGGCGCTATCCGTCTATCTAGTTTTCGTGGAGCTTCCGTTGTCCGATCTTCCCCCTTTGTTTATCTGGCCATTGGTGTTTTTGTTCGGCGCTGCCCTGGGCAGTTTCTTGAACGTCGTTATCGTGCGGCTGCCGGTAATGCTGATGCAGCGCTGGCGGGTCGAGGCGCTGGAAGCGCTGGAGCAGCCGGTGGAAGCCGGCCCTGCCTACAATCTGGCGACGCCACGTTCGCACTGCCCCGGCTGCGGGCACTTCATCGCCTGGCATGACAATCTGCCGCTGGTCGGCTGGCTCAAGCGTCGCGGCCGCTGTGCCGCATGCGGTACGGCGATCAGTGTCCAGTATCCGCTGATCGAGCTGGTTTCGGCATTGCTGACGGTGGCGATCATGGCGCTGCATGGCGTGAGCTGGCAAAGCCTGTGGCTGGTCGGCGCCTGCCTCTGCCTGCTGGCGCTGGCGGTGATCGACTGGCGAACCCAGCTGCTGCCGGATGCGCTGACCCTGCCGCTACTCTGGGCCGGCCTGCTCTATCAGTGGCTGTTCGCGCCATTGATGCTGGAAAGCGCCGTGCTGGGCGCCGTCGCCGGGTATCTGTCACTGTGGTCGGTCTACTGGCTCTTCAAGCTGGCGACCGGCAAGGAAGGCATGGGTTACGGGGATTTCAAGCTGATGGCGGCGCTCGGCGCCTGGCTCGGCTGGCAGAGCCTGCCGCTGCTGCTGTTGCTCTCGGCGGGCGTGGGCGCCGTGGCCGGCCTGATACTGATCGCCCTGCGCCAGCAGGATCGCAACCAGGCAATGCCCTTCGGCCCCTATATCGCCCTGGCCGGATGGATCGCCCTGCTGATCGGCGCCCCGCTGTTGGCCGGCTATCAGGCGCTGTTACTGGGAGGCTGGGGATGAACAAGAGCGGCACACGCACCGAGAACAGAAACGAAAGCGAGCGCGGCACCCTGGTCGTGGGCGTCACCGGCGGGATCGGCTCCGGCAAGAGCGCAGTGGCGGATGCCTTCGGTGCCCTGGGCATCGGCTGGGTCGATGCCGATCACGTGGCGCGGGAAGTCGTGATGCCCGGCGAGCCGGCGCTGGCGGCCATTGTCGGGCGCTACGGCCCGGCGATACTCGACGGCAACGGGGCACTCGACCGACGCGCGCTCCGGGCGCGGATCTTCGACGATGAAACCGAACGCCGGTGGCTGGAACGAGAAACGCACCCGCGTATTCGCCAACGGCTGCTGATGCACCTGGAGCGACTGCGCAACGCAGGCGCCCCCTACTGTCTGCTGGTCTCACCGCTGTTGATCGAGTCGGGGCAGCTCGAGCTGGTCGATCGCGTTCTGGTGGTCGATGTGCCGCCGGAGACCCAGATTCAGCGCACCCTCGCGCGGGACGGGGTCGATCGGCGTCAGGTGGAGTCGATACTGGCGGCCCAGCTTCCCCGGGAACGTCGCCTTGCAGCCGCCGACGACGTCATCGACAATAGTCGCGACCGACAACACCTACTCGACCAGGTTGCCCGGCTGGACGCCCGGTATCGCCAACGGGTCTTCTGACCCTCGCGCCTGATGCAACGATCACCGACACGATACCCCCTCGCCATGACTCGACGTAACGACCCGAACCGTTCTCCGGACGCCGGTGCCGACAGCGGTGCCAGCCAGGATGCGAACAAACCCGGCTTGACCGTGCCCTGCCCTCAGTGCCGAAAATCCGTCGCCTGGACACCCGAGAACCCCTACCGCCCCTTCTGCTCGAAGCGCTGCAAGCTGCTGGACCTGGGTGCCTGGGCCGACGGCTCCCACCGTATTGCCGGCGAGCCCCACATGGACGAAACCGAACTCGATGAACTGATCGACCGGCTCGAGCGCGGCGAATAGCGCCTGCGAGCCGCGAAAGTCAGCATGTGCTTGTAGCGAAGAAAAGGGCCAGCGACGTCAGTCGCTGGCCCTTTCCGTAGCTCGTAGCCACTGTCCACAGCGCCCCGAAGCCGGCGCTAGTCGCAGCTCGTAGCTCGTAGCTCAGGAGTCGTCGCGCCAGAAATCCCGGATCGAGGCGATGCCCTGCGCGCCGACACCACGCGCCTGATTGGCGTGATGACGGGTCATGCCACCCAGCGCGAAGACCGGCATCGCGGCCGTTTCCACCATCTGCTGGAAATCGTGCCAGCCAATGGTCACCGCGTCCGGATGCGACGGGGTCGGCGCCAGCGGCGACAGCGTGACGAAATCACAATCGATCTGGCCGGCCTGAGCAAGCTGCTCATCACCGTGAGTCGACGCTCCCAGCCACTTGTCGGCGGGAATCGGCCGGTGCTTGAGCGCCATGAGCCGTGCGCTGGTCAGATGGATGCCGTCGGCATCGACGCGCTGCAGCCACTCGGGGTCCGCATTGAGCAGCAGCTTGGCGCCATAGCGTCGGCACAGCGCCAGGGTCTTCTCCGCCCGCGCCTGGTAGGCGGCGTCATCCAGCTCCTTGGCACGCAACTGTACCAGGCGGACGCCGTCCTCCTTCAACGCCCGCTCGAGCCGCGCCAGGAAAACATCGTCGTCCGCGGCCTCGGCAGTGATCAGATACTCTTGGGGCAGCGCTACCGCACGCAGAATCGGCATATTGGCTGCCGGGAACGGGTAATTGGGCAGATCGTCGACCTCGACCCAACGTACCGGCTGGCCTTCCCGACCGTACGGATCGCCGTCGTATTCCCGCACCTGCCAGACGTCCAGCAGAATGTGCTTGTCGGCATATTCGTGATGAACGCGGATCAGCGGCTGAGCGCGCACGATCTGGATACCGAGCTCCTCGTTCAGCTCCCGCTTGAGCGCCTCGAGCCCGGTTTCGTAGGGCGCCAGCTTGCCCCCCGGGAATTCCCACAGACCGCCCTGGTCGACAGTCGCCGGGCGTCTGGCGATCAGCACTCGGCCGTCGCCGCGAATGACGGCGGCTGCCGCTACGTGGACCCGTCTTTTGATCATCTTGCTAAGTCTCTCGTACCACTGCAGTGTTTACCCTTGACGCGCGAGGTCGAGATAGCACGCGACGTCTGGATAGCGTTCAACATGTGAATGTCGCTCAACTACGGTAATCCGCGTTGATCGATACATAATCGTGGGACAGATCCGATGTCCAGACCGTGGCGTTGGCGTCGCCACGACCAAGCTGAATGCGGATGACGATCTCTTCCTGCGCCATCACCCGGGCGCCAGCCTCTTCCGTGTAGCTCTCGGCGCGCCCGCCGTGCTCGACCAGGCGCACGTCGCCGAGATCGATGACGATGCGCTCGACATCGAGCTCGTCGACCGGTGCGCGACCCACGGCGGCCAGAATGCGGCCCCAGTTGGCATCGCTGGCGTAGAGCGCCGTCTTGACCAGCGGCGAATGGGCCACCGTGAACGCCACCGCCCGCGCTTCGTCGACACTCATCGCCTGTTCGACCTGCAGCGTGACGAACTTGGTCGCGCCCTCGCCATCGCGAATGATCGCCTGGGCCAGGTCGGTCAGCACCGTCGTCAGCGCCGCGCGAAACCGCTGCTCGTCCTCGGCCGACTCGGCCTTCGGCCCGCGTCCGGTGGCGATCAGGGTGCAGGCGTCGTTGGTGGATGTGTCGGAATCGACGGTGATGGCATTGAACGATACCTTCACGGCGTCGCGCAGCCACAGCTGAAGCCGGGTGGCGTCGATCGCCGCATCACAGGCGACGAAGCCGAGCATGGTCGCCATGTTGGGCTGGATCATGCCCGAGCCCTTGCTGATGCCGTTGATGGTGACGGTTCCGCCGCTCAGTTCGACCTGCGTCGAGGCGCCCTTGATTCGGGTATCGGTGGTCAGGATGCCCTCGGCGGCGAGCGCCCAGTCGGCTTCGCTCAGCGACTCCAGCGCTGCCGGCAGGCCGGCGGCAATGCGCTCTACCGGCAATGGCTCGCCGATCACGCCGGTCGAGAACGGCAGCACCTGATGCGCATCGACGCCGGCGAGATCCGCCAGCGAGTTGCAGCAGCTCTCGGCATCCTGACGGCCACGAGCGCCGGTACCGGCATTGGCGTTACCGGTATTGATCAACAGATACCGGGGCACCGTGTGCTGCAGATGATCCCGAGCGACATGCACCGGGGCGGCGCAGAAGGCGTTGCGGGTGAACGTCGCCGCGACCGTGGCGCCTTCCGGCACTTCGATCACCACCAGATCACGCCGATCGGGCTTCTTGATCCCAGCCATCGCCGTGCCGAGACGCACGCCGTCAATGGCCGGCATCTCCGGAAATACTGACTTACCTACCGCCATCTCGATTCTCCTTGGCGGACTCGAGCCCGGCCCGAGTCCGACGCCAACTCAACTCAGCGTGCCGTGGCACTGCTTGTATTTCTTGCCGGAACCGCAGGGGCACGGGTCGTTGCGCCCGACCTTGGGTCCTTCACGCCGTACCGGCTGAGTCTGGTCTTCACCGGACTCCGGGGCGGGCTCTTCTCCTTCGGCGGTCTGCTGCGCGGCGGCCACGGCATCTTCATGGACCGATTGACTGGCAGCCTTCTCGCGCTCCAGCGCCTCGCGACGCTGGCGCTCCAGGTCTTCGATCTCTTCCTGGCGACGCACCTGAACGTGGCTCAGGATACGCGTGACGTCGTGCTTGATGTTGTAAAGCAGCGACTGGAACAGCTCGAAGGCTTCGCGCTTGTACTCCTGCTTCGGGTTCTTCTGCGCATAACCCCGCAGGTGAATGCCGCGACGCAGATGATCCATCGACTGCAGATGTTCCTTCCAGCGAGTATCCAGCACCTGGAGCATCACCTGCTTCTCGAAACGACGCATCATGTCGGCGCCGATCGCCTCGACCTTGGCCACATACTGCCCACGATGCTGGTCCAGCAGACGCTGACGCAGCACTTCCTCGTTGAAGTTGTCGTCTTCTTCCGCCCACTGCACCAGCGGCAGATCGAGATTGAACTCCTGCTTGAGCTGATCCTGCAGCCCGGCCAGTTCCCACTGCTCCGGCAGGCTCTGCGGCGGCACGTAGTCGGAAATCGTCTGCTCGAGAACCTCGTCGCGGATGCTGGCGATGTTATCGGAAATCTCGTCGGCGGCGAGAATGTCGTCGCGCTGATCGTAGATGACTCGACGCTGATCGTTGGAGACGTCGTCGTACTCCAGCAGCTGCTTGCGAATGTCGAAGTTGCGTCCTTCGACCTTCTTCTGCGCGCGCTCGACGGCATTCGAAACCATCTTGTGCTCGATCGCCTCGCCCTCTTCGAGCCCCAGCGCGCCCATCAGACGCTGAACACGATCCGAACCGAACAGACGCATCAGGCTGTCTTCCAGCGACAGGAAGAAACGCGTCGAGCCGGGATCGCCCTGACGCCCCGCGCGGCCACGCAACTGGTTGTCGATACGACGAGACTCGTGACGCTCGGAGCCGATCACGTGCAGACCGCCGGCTTCGAGCACCGCGTCATGGCGCTGTTGCCATTCGGCCTTGATGGCCGCGATCTGTTCTTCGCTCGGGTTTTCGAGCTTGGCGACCTCGGCTTCCCAGTTGCCGCCAAGCATGATGTCGGTGCCACGGCCGGCCATGTTGGTGGCCAGGGTCACGGCGCCGGGGCGGCCGGCCTGAGCGATGATCTCGGCCTCGCTGTCGTGCTGCTTGGCGTTGAGCACGTTGTGCGGAATGTTCTTCGCCTGCATCAGCTTGGAGAGATATTCCGAGGTCTCGATCGAGGCGGTACCGACCAGCACCGGGCGGTTGGCCTCGCGCTGGGTGTTGACGTCCTCGATGATCGCGTTGAATTTCTCCTTGGCGCTGAGGTAGACCAGATCGTTCAGGTCCTGACGCGCCAGCGGCCGATTGGTCGGGATGACCAGCACGTCGAGCCCGTAGATGTGGTTGAACTCGAAGGCCTCGGTATCGGCGGTACCGGTCATCCCCGCCAGCTTCCCGTAGAGACGGAAGTAGTTCTGGAAGGTGGTGGAAGCCAGCGTCTGGCTCTCGCGCTGGATCGGCACGCCTTCCTTGGCCTCGACCGCCTGGTGCAGACCCTCCGACCAGCGCCGCCCCGGCATGGTACGGCCGGTGTGCTCGTCGACGATGACGACATTGCCGTCGGAGACGATGTAGTCGACGTCACGGTGATAGAGGCAGCGAGCGCGCAGCGCGGAATGGATATGCTGCAACAGGCCCAGATTCTGCACCGCGTAGAGCGAGTCCTCCGCCTTCAGCAATCCCGCTTCGCGCATCAGCTGCTCGACCTGCTGGTGCCCTTCTTCCGTCAGTTCGACCTGCTTCTGCTTCTCGTCGATCAGGAAGTCGCCGGTAGAGGGATCCTCCTCGTCGGTGCACTGCTTGAGTTGCTTCGAGAGCGCGTGAATCGTGCGGTAGAGTTCGACGTTCTCTTCGACGGGGCCGGAAATGATCAGTGGCGTACGCGCCTCGTCGATCAGGATCGAATCGACCTCATCGATGATCGCGTAGTACAGCGGCCGCTGAACCTTGTCCTGCAGCGAGAACGCCATGTTGTCGCGCAGGTAATCGAAGCCGTACTCGTTGTTGGTGCCGTAGGTGATGTCGCAGGCGTAGGCCCGACGCTTCTCTTCGTTGGGCTGCCCGGAAGCGATGACGCCGACGCTCAGACCGAGGAATTCGTAGAGCGGGCGCATCCAGTTGGCGTCGCGGCCGGCCAGATAGTCGTTGACCGTGACGACATGAACCCCCTTTCCGGGCAACGCATTGAAGTACACCGCGAGGGTGCCGACCAGGGTCTTGCCCTCGCCGGTCTTCATCTCCGCGATCCGGCCTTCATGCAGCGCCATGCCGCCGACCATCTGGACGTCGAAGTGGCGCATGCCCAAAACGCGCTTGCTCGCCTCGCGAACCGTGGCGAAAGCCTCCGGCAGCAGCGCATCGAGTTTCTCGCCATCGGCAAGGCGCTGGCGAAACTCGACCGTCTTGGCCTGGAGCGACGCGTCATCGAGCGCTTCGAAACTGGCTTCCAGGTCATTGATCGCCGCCACCTGCTTGCGCAGGCGCTTGACGTCACGATCGTTCTTGGAGCCGACCAATTTGTGTAGCAATCCGTTCAACATGATCCGTTTCCTGCCTGACTCTGTTCCTGCGTAGTACCAAGGCGACGATGCGACGAAAGGCCGGCATCGGCCACCGATAATATACGTGTCTGACGATGATCAGGCAGGGACGGGAGGACCACGACGGGAAATGACATCCAGCGCGGCGCTGGCGGCGATGAGAGGCGGGGAATAACCCGGTGACTGTATGAAGACAGCCGCCGCTTGCGGGTAGACGGGACGCTTGGCAGCAACACGAGCGACGCGTCGGGACTCGGCGCGAATGGCCTCCGGGGCCATCAGGTAGACCTGGGTGAGCCGCTCGGCCAGCCGCATGGCTTCGGCATGCATCAACCCGGCAGGCAGCAGGCAACCGACCAGCACACTGGCCAGCCACCAATGGGCTCGCTGCCGGGGGCGCCATACGGCACCACACTGACCGGACTGCGCTTTGGCCGAAGTCATGCTGTCGACGAACTCCGCGTCGTGATAGGTTTAGCGGGTCTATCCCCACTGCGTGCAAGCCGATGAGTATAAAGGCTAAGCGTTTGCGAGCCCAGCCCGTTTCCCGACTCCTGGAACAACCCGGCGGGTTGGGTGACGTCATGCGCATGGCGACGCTGATCGAACGTGCCCAGAATCACCTGAGACGCCAGCTACCGCCGGACGTGGCCGAACATCTTTATGTCGGTGGCTACCGCAACGGCGTGTTGACGCTGATCACCGACCGTGCCGCCTGGTTGACCTGGCTGCGCTACGAGCAGCCGCGCCTGCTCGGATTGCTGCACCAATTGCCGGGATTCGAGGCAGTCATGAAATTCTCGCTGAAGGTACGCCCGATCCGGCCGGTCAAGGCGATTCCGCGGCAGACACGGCACCTGTCACCGGCAGGTGCCGAGGCGCTCGCCCATTGTGCGGAAGGTCTGGAGGACTCACCGCTCAAGCGTTCGCTGAATCGGCTGGCTTCCCATGCCAATGCCGCCGTGGAGCCCGGCGACGATTTCTCTAACGACAGCTCCTCCAACGACAGTTCCTCTAAGGACGATTCCTCTAGCGACACCCCCTTCAGCGACGCCTCTTCCAGCGACGATCCCGCCTGACGGCAACGCCAATCCAGCCTCGACGACGCGAGCATTGCCCGGCTGGCTAATGCGGCTATCGGCGTCGATCAGACACAAAAACGCCGATCCTGGGATCGGCGTTTTCTCTATTTGGGCCCTGGCAATATCAGGTCGACATCATCAGATCGTCACGACGGCACTCGGTGCCGGTTCGCGTCAGGCCATTGCGGGCGCTGCATAGGAGATCGGTGCAGTCTGGGTCGCTTTTTCGAAGGTCACGATTTCGTATGCCTCCGGATGAGCGAGCAGCTCGCGGCAAAGCTGGTTGTTGAGGCCATGACCAGATTTGTAGCCTTTGAACTCGCCGATCAAGCTGTGACCCAACTGATACAGGTCGCCGATGGCGTCCAGCATCTTGTGCTTGACGAACTCATCGTCGTAGCGCAAGCCGTCCTGATTCACGATGCGATAATCGTCGACGACGATGGCGTTATCGAGGCTGCCGCCCAATGCCAGGTTCTGCGACCGCAGAAACTCCAGATCGCGCATGAAACCGAAGGTGCGAGCACGCGACACTTCCTTGACGAAGGAAGTGGTCGAGAAATCGACGCTGGCTGTCTGCTTCTGCTGCTCGAAGACGGGGTGATCGAAATCGATCGCGAAGCTGACCTTGAAGCCGTCGTGCGGCAGAAACGTCGCCTGCTTGCCGTCATCGTTGACGGTGACTTCGCGCTTGATGCGAATGAACTGCTTCGGCGCGGCCTGCTCGGCGATACCAGCAGACTGGATCAGAAACACGAACGGGCCTGCGCTGCCATCCATGATCGGCACTTCGGCCGCACTCAGCTCGACGTAGGCGTTATCGATTCCCAAACCGGCAAATGCCGACATCAGATGCTCGACCGTGGCGACCTTGACGCCATCCTTGGACAGCGCCGTACACAGATTGGTATCGGTCACGCTTTCTGCGTGCGCCGGAATATGTACCGCCGGATCGAGATCAGTACGCACGAACACGATACCCGTGTTGGGCATTGCGGGTCGCAGCGTCAGATACACTTTCTCCCCGGAGTGGAGGCCCACGCCTGTCGCGCGGATCGTGTTCTGCAACGTTCGTTGTTTGATCATGGGCATCGACCTGACAGTCAAATGGTTTGGAAACGGTGTTCACTATAACACCAAACCACCGCTTCACCAACCTTATCGACGTTACAGAATGATGACGGGCAGTTTAAATCGCTATCAATCCGCCTGACGACGCAGGAACGCCGGAATGTCCAGATAGTCATCCATGTCGGACGTCTTGCGCTTTTCCTGCTGCGACTTCTTGGCCGCCGCTTCCTGCTCGGCGCGTGCCGCCTGCTGGCGCATGACCGCCGGCTGCTGAAGCTTGCGATAATCGGTCGTTTCCGGGCGGGAAGCCACCGATTCACGCGGGATCGCCTTCTCTTTCTGCGCATCCAGCCCTGCAGCAACCACTGTCACCCTCAACTCGTCGGACATTTCCATGTCGATGGAAGTGCCGACCACGATGGTCGCATCCTGGGAGGCGAACTCCTGAACCGTGGCGCCGACGTCGTTGAACTCGCCGATGGACAGATCCGGCCCCGCCGTGATGTTGACCAGGATACCGCGTGCACCGTGCAGATCGATGTCTTCGAGCAGCGGGCTGCGAATGGCCTTCTCGGCGGCTTCGCGGGCACGGTTTTCGCCGGTCGCGGCGCCGGTGCCCATCATCGCCATGCCCATTTCCGACATCACCGTGCGCACGTCGGCAAAGTCGACGTTGATGATGCCCGGGCTGGTGATCAGCTCGGCGATACCCTGAACGGCACCCAACAGGACGTCATTGGCGGCACTGAACGCCGTCAGCAGGCTGGCATTCTTGCCCAGTACGGACAGCAGTTTCTCGTTGGGGATGGTGATCAGGGAGTCGACGTACTCGGACAGCTCCTTCATGCCCTCTTCCGCCGCGCGCATGCGCTTCGGCCCCTCGAACGGGAAAGGACGTGTCACGACAGCAACGGTCAGAATACCCAGTTCCTTGGCGACCTGAGCGACGACAGGCGCCCCGCCCGTGCCGGTGCCGCCGCCCATGCCGGCAGTGATGAAAACCATGTCCGCACCTTGGAGCATATCCGCGATGCGATCGCGATCTTCCATCGCCGCCTGACGTCCGACATCCGGATTCGCCCCCGCTCCCAGTCCCTTGGTGATCTCGCCACCCAGTTGGAGAACGGTCTTGGCCGCTACACGCTTGAGCGCCTGGGCATCGGTGTTGGCGCAGATGAACTCGACGCCTTCGATGTTACTCTCGACCATGTGGTTGACGGCATTACCGCCGCCGCCGCCGACACCGATGACCTTGATGACTGCACTACTAGAAGGTGCATTATCTACTAGTTCGAACATTGCCCCGTCTCCAAGACCGCGCTTGCGGCCTGTCAGAAATTTCCTTTAAACCAGCCTTTGAGTCGCTCCAGCGCCGAAACCTCTTCCCTGGTTCCGCGCCGGGGAAGTGAGTCTTCCCGTTGAGGCTGGGCTGATACTGCGCGAGAGTGCTTGGCGTCTTTCATACCGTAGAGTAGCAAACCTACCCCGGTCGAATAAATCGGGTTGCGTACTACGTCCGCCAAGCCGCGGACATTGTACGGACAAGCGATACGGACCGGCATGTGAAATATTTCCTCTGCCAGTTCGACGACCCCCTCCATCCGGGACGTGCCCCCCGTCAACACGATCCCGGCTGCCACCAGATCCTCGTAGCCGCTGCGACGCAATTCTTCGCGCACCAGCGTGAAGAGCTCCTCGTAGCGGGGCTCGACGACTTCCGCCAGCGCCTGGCGGGAGAGATCCCGTGCCGGTCGGTCTCCGACGCTGGGAACCTTGATCATCTCGTCGCTGCTCGCCAGCTGGGTCAGCGCGCAGGCATACTTGACCTTGATCTCTTCGGCGTACTGAGTCGGAGTGCGCAGCGCCATGGCGATATCGTTGGTCACCTGATCGCCGGCGATGGGGATCACCGCGGTATGGCGAATGGCGCCTTCGGTGAAGACCGCGATGTCCGTCGTACCGCCGCCGATGTCGACCATGCAGACACCGAGTTCACGCTCGTCTTCGGTCAGCACCGCGTGGCTGGAAGCCAGTTGTTCGAGGATGATGTCGTCGACTTCCAGGCCACAGCGTCGCACGCACTTTTCGATGTTCTGAACGGCATTCATCGCCGCCGTCACCAGATGCACGCGGGCCTCGAGACGCACCCCGGACATGCCCAGAGGCTCGCGGATGCCCTCCTGGGTGTCGATCGCGAACTCCTGGGGAATGACGTGAAGCACCCGCTGGCCTTCGGAAATGGCCCGGGCACGGGCAGAGTCGATGACGCGGTCGATGTCTGCAGGCGCGACTTCGCGCTCCTTGATCGCCACGACACCATCGGAATTCATGGAGCTGATATGGCTACCGGCGATACCGACATACACAGAGTGGATATCGCAGCCTGCCATCAGTTCGGCTTCTTCAACGGCGCGCTGAATCGACTGAACGGTTGATTCGATATTGATCACGACACCCTTCTTCATGCCACGAGAAGGATGCGAACCAATCCCGGCAATTTCCAACCCGCCATCATCAGTGGGCTGCCCCACGATGGCGACCACCTTGGATGTTCCGATATCCAGCCCGACCACCATATTGGAAGCGTTGGATTGTCCTGCCATAGGTCGGGGTCGCTCCTCAAACTTCACCGATAAACCGGATAGAAATGGGCCAATAAAGAGTCGGGCTTATTATAGGAACAAGACGACCTTTTTCACCAGCCCATCGCGAAAACAAAAGCCACAGTAAGCCCTTTTTCATTAAAAAGGAAATAAGGAAGAAGCCTTACCGCTATTTAAGTCGCGCCGACATGGCGGAATACATAGGCTGACATGGCGGAACACATAGATAGCCGAGGCCAAGAATGGCGTCCGGCGTATAAATGCCGGTCGCCGCCGGGCCTGCTTCCTTGCCGATGAGGAAAGCCGAGAGGCCGTCAACTGCGGGGCTCGATTGAGATTAGCTGCCAATGATTTCCATGCTAATCACTGGGGACCGTAGCCGTTTCACCATGCCTTGCCACCGAAACGCCATTGGGATAACGAAGATCTATGTAGCGAATCTGCGACGCCTCTTTACCCAACTGTCGCTTCCATGCGGCAATAAAACGAGCCAATCTCGCATCCAGATCTGCACGCCCGAGAATGATCCAAACGCCATCATTGATTTGAAAGCGCCAGGCACCGCGTGGTTCCAGTCTCAATTGCGTGATGGAAACCCCCAGGCCCGATAGCGCGCGACGCAGTGAGTCATAGTAACCGAGCACTTCCCGCCCCGACCCGGCGGGACCGCCAAGATCGGGCAGGCGACGACCGAAATCGCTCACCGGCCCAGGCGAAAAAGGCTGTCCCCGCGTATTGAGCAGGAGTTCATCGTTCCAGCGCGCAACCGGATCCTGTTCGTAAAGCACGAACCGCAAGGTATTGGGCCATTCCCGTGAAACGGTGACCTCGCGCAGCCATCCGATCTCGCGCGCTTCGTCACGCAGGTCGGACAACGACAGGGAAAGCCAGGTATGACCGCGCACCAGCGGCGCCAACTCCTTCTGCAGGTAGCTCGCACTCACATAATTCAAGTCGCCACTGATCGACACGCGAGCGATGGGCTTGTCCAGCCACAACCACAGCGCTCTGCCGCCGGCGCCGATGAGCACCACGATCATGAGCACGCCGAGCAGCGTTCCCCGCGCACTGGAATTCATGACGCCCGCCCCACCCTCGAGCTGCCATGAAGCCGCTCGACGGCTCCGAACCTCTTCGCCAGACGCGCACCTTTGGACAGGATCGCCACACTCAAAGGACCACCTCGTCGAGTCTCAGCGCACTGTGTGCCAGCGCCTGCGCAATGCCACCGATATCGCCGGCGCCCTGAGTGATCAGGATGTCCCCGGGGCGCAGCACCCGCGCGAGAATATCCGGCAGGGCCGATTTTTTCTCGATGAACAGCGGGTCGACCTGGCCGCGCTGGCGAATCGATCCCGCCAGCATCTTGCCTTCGGCACCCGGAATAGGCGCTTCCCCAGCGCTATACACGTCGAGCAGCAATAGCGTATCGACCCCGGAAAGCACCCGGACGAAATCTTCATAAAGGTCGCGAGTGCGGGTATAGCGGTGCGGCTGATAGACCATCACCAGACGTCGTTGCGGCCAGCCGGCACGCACCGCACGGATGACCATCTCCACCTCCCGCGGATGATGGCCGTAGTCGTCGACCAGCATCACCTCGCCACCCTGCGGAAGCGGGTAGTGACCATGGACCTGGAACCGTCGGCCAACCCCTCCGAACGATGCCAGCCCCTTGACGATATCGTCGTCGCTGACACCGGCATCGGTAGCGACGGCAATCGCGGCGAGAGCGTTCAAGGCGTTATGGGTGCCGGGCATGGCCAGCGTGATGGCCAGCGGCTCGAATCCCTCGGGTCGTTCGGCGACGAACCGGATGACGCCGGCCGTCTGCTGGAAATCCCGCACGCGGAAATCGGCCTCTTCACTGAAGCCGTAGGTCACGAACTGGCGCTGAACCTGGGGCAGCAATTCACGCACGTGATCGTCGTCGAGGCACAGCACGGCGCGACCGTAGAATGGCAGATTGTGCAGGAACTCGATGAAGGTCGTCTTCAATCGCGTGAAGTCGCCATCGTAGGTCGCCATGTGGTCGGCGTCGATATTGGTGACGATCGCCGTCATCGGCTGCAGGTGCAGAAAGGACGCATCCGATTCATCGGCCTCGGCAACCAGAAAGTCGCCGGATCCCAACCGCGCATTGGTACCCGCGCTGGTCAGCTTGCCGCCGATCACGAAGGTGGGATCGAGTCCCGCCTCGGCGAACAGCGTCGACAGCAGGCTCGTGGTCGTGGTCTTGCCGTGGGTGCCGGCGACCGCGATGCCGTGACGAAAGCGCATCAACTCGGCCAGCATTTCGGCGCGCCGCACCACCGGCACGCGACGCTCGCGCGCCCACTGGATTTCCGGATTGGTCGGATCCACCGCCGTCGATACCACGATGACATCGGCCCCTTCGGCATTGACCGCCGCATGGCCGATGGCCACCCGAATGCCGCACTCGCGCAGATGATGAGTAACGGTCGACTCGCGCAGGTCACTGCCGCTGACCTCGTAGCCTTCGTTGACCAGGACTTCGGCGATGCCGCACATGCCAGCGCCGCCGATCCCGACGAAATGAATGCCTCGAATACGTCGCATGCCGAGATGCGAGCGCACGGGACGCGTCTGAATGCTATCGTTCAAAACCGATCTCCATGCAGCCGTCGACAAGACGTTCGACGGCATCGAGGTGAGCCACCCGGCGTGCCTGGCTCGCCATCCGCGCCAGCACGTCCGGCTGCAAAAGTGACTCGAGCGCCGCCTGCAAACGTTCAGGGGTGAGCTCGGCCTGCTGTATCAATTGCGCGCCGCCGGCCTCGACCAGATGACGCGCATTATGTGTCTGATGATCATCCACCGCGTGGGGGAAAGGCACCAGCAAGGAAGGCTTGGCCGCCGCCGAGAGCTCGGCGATGGTAAGCGCGCCGGCCCTGCACACGATGAGATCCGCCCAGTCGTACGCGGCAGCCATGTCATCGATGAAAGCGCTGACCTCTGCCTCGACACCCGCCGTGCGGTAGCCTTCTCGCGTGACGTCGTCCTTGTCGCGCCCGGCCTGATGACGAACCTGCGGGCGACGCGAGGCGTCCAGCGCCGACAGTGCAATCGGCAGCTTCTGATTGAGCGACTGCGCGCCCAGCGACCCGCCAAGCACCAGCAGCCGCAAGGCGCGGCCATTCATCTGCGCCGCCGTTCTGGGGTGCTCGCCCAGCGTTGCGATATCCGCACGCACCGGATTGCCGACCACCTCGGCCTTTCCGTCGGGGAAAGCGCCGGGAAACGCCGCGTAGACCCTGGTCGCCAGACGCGCCAGCGACCGGTTGGTCAACCCCGCAATGGCGTTCTGCTCGTGAACGACCAGCGGCTTGCCGGCCAGGCGTGCCGCCAACCCGCCGGGGCCGCTGGCGAACCCGCCCAGACCGACCACCAGTTGAGGGTCGAAGCGCCGGATCACCTGACGCGACTGCCGAATGGCTCGCGTCAGCCGCCACGGAATCGACAGCCAGCCGGCCAGGCCGTTGCCCCGCAGACCGGCCACGTCGATCCGGTTCAGCGCGATACCGGCCTCGGGAACGAGACGGTTTTCGATTCCCCTTGGGCTACCCAGCCATTCCACCGCCACGCCGCGCTCGATCAGTGCCTTGGCCAGCGACAACGCCGGCACGACATGCCCGCCCGTGCCGCCAGCCATGATCAGTACACGTTTCAATTCGCTCATAGAGTCGGCTCCACCGCTTCGCTCGTGGGCTTGGCCTCGCCGCTTTCCGTCGCGGGCTTCGGCCGACGCTGCAGCCGCCTGACCTCCACGTCGACGCGGAACAGAATCGCCATCATGATCCCGCTGATGATGAGGCTCGAGCCACCGTAACTCAGCAGTGGCAGCGTCAGCCCCTTGGTCGGCAACATGCCGGAACTGACCGAGATGTTGATGAAGGCCTGCGCACCGATGACGAGCGCGATGCCGTAGCAGAGATAGGCCGCGAACGGAATGCCGGCCAGCTCCGCCTTGCGCCCGATGCGAAAGGCGCGGAATACCAGCAGCGCGAACAGCAGGATCACGCCCACGGCGCCGAACAGCCCCAGTTCCTCGGCCAGCACCGCGAACACGAAGTCGGTATGCGCCTCGGGCAGGTAGAACAGCTTCTGGACACTGTTACCCAGCCCCAGGCCGAACCAGTGGCCACGACCGAAGGCGATCAGCGCCTGCGTCAGCTGGTAACCGGTGTTGTACTGATCCGCCCAGGGATTGGCGAAGCTGGTGATACGCTGCAAGCGATAGGGCTCCGCCACCGCCAGCATGACCGCGCCCGACCCGACGACGATCAGGATCAGCAGGAACCGCCACAGCGGCGCCCCCGACAGCAGCAGCATCCCCATGACACAGCCAGTCAACACCACGACGGCACCGTAGTCGGGCTCGAGAATCAGCAGAAAACCGATCAACGCCATTACCGCCAGCGGGCGCATGAACGCCCCCCAGCTTCGGCGTACCTCGGGCAGGTAGCGCTCGAGATAGCCGGCGATATAGACGATCAGGCATAGCTTGGCGACTTCCGACGCCTGGACATTGATGATGCCGAGCGAAATCCAGCGCCGACTACCGTTGATTTCGCGGCCGACGACCAGGACCACGAACAGCAGCAGCAGCGCCATGATCAACATCAACGGCCCTTTCTGGCGCCACCAGTCCAGTGGCAGACGCACGGCAAACAGCCCCACCCCGATCGACGCGAGCACGAAAATGCCATGTCGGATGCTGAAGTAGTAAGGGTTGCCGGTCAGGCTCGCGGCGATTTCGGTGGAAGCGGAAGTCACCATCACCCAGCCGATCAACATCAACGAAAGCGTCGCCAGCAGCAGCCAGCCATCGAATGCCTGATGCCGCGTGGTCAGTCGCTCCTGCGAGGTCTTCAACATCGCCTTCAGCATGCGGCTTCCTGCCCTGGTTCGAGCGGTCCTTGATCAAGAAAGGCGCGAAAAGCCTCGCCACGCGCCAGATAGTTGGGGAACTGATCGAGACTGGCGCAGGCCGGCGACAGCAGCACGCAGTCTCCTGCCTCGGCGATCGAGGCCGCCCGCTGCATGGCCTCGACCAGGGTATCGACGCGATGAGTCGCCACCTGTGGCGCCAATGCCGCCACCAGCTGCGGCGCATCCTGGCCGAAGACGATCGCCTCGCGGGCGTGTCGGGCCAGCGGCGCGGCCAGCGGCGTGAAATCCGCCCCCTTGCCGACGCCGCCCCCCAGCCAGATCAGCTTTCCGGCCAAGGTCTCGCCCAGACCGGCGATGGCCGCCAGCGTCGCGCCCACGTTAGTGCCTTTGGAATCGTTGATCCAGCGAACGCCGCCGCGCTCGGCGACTATCTCGCCGCGGTGCGGCAGCCCGGCAAAGTGCCCCAGTACCTGGCGCATGACCGCCAGCGGCAGCCCGATGACATGCCCGATTGCCATTGCGGCCAGTGCGTTGGCCTGATTGTGACGCCCCGCCAGCCGCAGCTCGCTGACCGGCATCAACGGCTGCTCGCCGTGGCACAGCCACTCGCCTGCCTCGAGAGGCGAGATGCCCCACGTGTCGCCCGTGGGTTGCTTCGTCGTGAAGCGCTCGCAGGGTATCGACGTATCCTCCGGCCAGGTCGCCTCGTCTTCGGCATTGACCACGACGTGCCTGGCCTTGTCGAAGATTCGCGACTTGGCTTGCCGGTAGCCGGCCATGTCGCCATGCCGATCAAGGTGATCGACGGACAGGTTGAGAAAGGCGGCGCACACCGCGCCCAGCCCCTCGAGCGTCTCCAGCTGGAAACTCGACAGCTCCAGCACGAACAGGTCGGCATCGAGATGATCGATCAGCAGATCGAGCGCAGCGTCGCCCAGGTTGCCTCCCACGGCGACCCGCCTGCCGGCCTGCCGCGCCATGTCGCCAACCAGCGTGGTCACCGTGGACTTGGCGTTCGACCCGGTAATGGCGATTATCGGCGCCTTGCAGTGGCGTGCGAACAGCGCGATCTCGCCGATGACGCGATCCCTCACCGCGGCCAGCCCGGACTTCTGCAGATCCACGCCGGGACTGACGACGATCTCGGCGAACACCTGCAGATCCAGCGCCTCGAGACCGCCCAGATGGATCTCGACCGTCGGGAACGCCTCACGGAAGGCCTCGATGCCCGGCGGTGCGGTGCGGGTATCGGCCACCACGAAGCGCTCCCCCCGATGCTGCAGAAAGCGGGCGATCGCGCGGCCGGAGATCCCCAGCCCGACGACCAGCCAGGGAGCCCCATCTCGATGATGAGGTTCCGGCGAGCGTTGGGTTGACGGGGTGGAATGCACGGAATCGCTCATGGCATCAACGCAGCTTCAAAGTCGCCAGGCCCAGCAGGACCAGCATGACGGTAACGATCCAGAAGCGCACGATCACTCGCGGCTCCGGCCAGCCCTTGAGCTCGAAGTGGTGATGCAAGGGCGCCATGCGGAAGATGCGACGCCCGGTCAGCTTGTAGGAGCCGACCTGGAGAATGACGGAGATTGTTTCCATGACGAAGACGCCGCCCATGATGAACAGCACGATCTCCTGGCGCACGATGACCGCGACGATACCCAGCGCGGCACCCAGCGCCAGCGCACCGACGTCGCCCATGAAGACCTGAGCGGGGTAAGTGTTGAACCACAGAAACCCGAGCCCCGCGCCGGCGATGGTGCCGCAGAATACCGCCAGCTCACCCGCACCCGGCACTTCGGGAATATGCAGGTAGTTGGCGAAAACGGCGTTGCCGCTGGCATAGGCGAAGACCGCCAGACCCATGGCAACGAGCACGGTCGGCATGATCGCCAGACCATCGAGGCCGTCGGTGAGATTGACCGCGTTGGAGCTACCGACGATGACCAGATAGCTCAGCACGATGTAGAACAGGCCCAGCGGAATCACCACATCCTTGAACAGCGGCACGATCAGGCTGGTCTCGACCGGGCTCGCCGCGGTGAAATAGAGAACCAGCGAAGCGCCGAGGCCGATCACCGACTGCCAGAAATATTTCCAGCGCGCCGGCAGCCCGCGAGGATTCTTTTCCACTACCTTGCGAAAGTCGTCGACCCAGCCGATGGCGCCGAACCCCAGCGTGACGGCCAGCACCACCCAGACGTAGTGATTGGTCAGGTCGCCCCAGAGCAGCGTGCTGACGGCGATGGAGATAAGGATCATGGCACCGCCCATGGTCGGCGTACCCGCCTTGGACAGGTGCGACTGGGGGCCGTCGTCGCGCACGGCCTGGCCGATCTGGCGCTCGACCAGACGACGAATCATCTGCGGCCCCATCCACAGGCTCAGAAACAGTGCGGTCAGCGTCCCCAGGATCATGCGCAGGGTCAGATACCCGAACACATTGAAAGCACTTTGGAAATGGGTCAGCAGTTCAGCCAGAAAAAGCAGCATGAGTCGAATTCACCTTGAGGCATCATCACGCAGTGCGGCGACGAGTCGTTCCATGCCGGCGCTGCGCGATCCCTTGACCAGCACGCTGGCCCGGGAAGGAAGCTGATCCTGGGCAAAACGCTCGAGCGCTGCCCAGTCATCGAAATGATGGCCTTCGTGACCGAAGGCCTCGGATGCGGCACGTGCGGGTTCACCATACGTGCCCAGAAAATCGAGTCCGAGATCGCGGGCCGAACGGCCGACCTCGGCGTGCAGGCGCTCGCTATCCTCGCCCAGTTCCCCCATCGCGCCGAGAAAACACCAGCGCGGCGACGGCAACGACGACAACGCCTCCAGCGCCGCTCGCATCGCGCCGGGGTTGGCATTGTAGGTGTCGTCGATCACGCAGCTGCCGCGAATGCCGTCGACCACCTGCATTCGCCCCGCCATGCTGCGGCAGGCTTCGAGCCCGGCCGCGATCTCCGCTGCGCCGAAACCCAGCGCATGCGTGGCCGCCGCCGCCGCCAGCGCATTGCGTACGTTGTGCCGGCCCATCAGCGAAAGCCCGACGCGTACCGACGCCTCGCCCGGCAGGCAAAGCGTGAAAGCATAACGCCCGGCCGGGTCGCAGACCAGATCACGAGCAGTGACACTGGCGCCAGCCTCGATACCGTAGTCCTTGATACCGTAGTCCTTGATACCGTAGTCCTCGAGACCGTAGTCGACGACCCGGGCGCGCCCGGCCAGCGCCCGCCAGACGGGAAAATAGGCTTCGTCCCGATCGAGAACGGCGCAACCGTCGCTGGAGAGACCCGCCAGGATTTCCCCCTTGGCCTGGGCAATCTGTCCCATGCCGCCGAACTCGCCGACATGCGCGCCCGTGACGTTGGTGATGATCGCCACCTGCGGCTTGGCCAGCGCCGTGGTCCAGGCGATTTCCCCCAGATGGTTGGCGCCCAGTTCGATCGCCGCATAGCGATGCTCGGCGGCAAGCTCGAGCAGTGTCAACGGTGCGCCGATGTCATTGTTCAGATTGCCGCGCGTGGCCAGCGTCGGCGCCCGCCGACCCAGTATCGAGGCCAGCATCTCCTTGACCGTGGTCTTGCCGCTGTTGCCGGTGACCGCGATCAGCTGTCCGTCCCAGTCGAGCCGATGCGCGCGGGCCAGCAGACCCAGCGCCAGACGCGTGTCGGGCACGACGATCTGTGCCAGCGAGTCGGCTACCGGATGGTCGACGACGGCGCCGACCGCCCCTTTTTCCCGCGCCTGAGCCAGAAATTCATGGGCATCGAACCGCTCCCCCCGCAGTGCGACCAGCAGATCGCCGGGGCGGAGCGCTCGCGTATCGGTGACGATTCGCGTGACCGCGGCATCTGCTCCTTCGAAAGGCGCACCGAGCCGCGCGGCGATGGTGCTCAACACCTCGCTCATGCGGTTTTCCCCTTTACCTGGCATAGCGCCGTCGCGATGTCGATATCGCTGAACGGGTGGCGCACGCCGTCGATCTCCTGATAATCCTCGTGGCCCTTGCCGGCAATCAGCACGATGTCGTCGGCGCCGGCAGCGTCGATGACCCGCTCGATCGCCTGCCGCCGGCCATCGATAGACCAGGCCGTCGCTTGCGCCGAAGGTGACAGGCCGGCCACGATCTGGTCACGAATGCGGCTCGGATCTTCGCTGCGCGGGTTGTCGTCGGTGACGACGATTCGATCGGCGAGCGTTTCGGCCAAGGCGGCCATCAACGGACGCTTGCCGCTGTCGCGATCGCCGCCACAGCCGAACACGCACCAGAGCTTGCCGCCTTCCCTGCTCGGCAGATGTGCGCGCAGTGCCGAGAGCGCATTCTCCAATGCATCGGGGGTATGGGCGTAATCGACCACCACGACAGGCCCGCCGGCATCGGCCACTCTCGGCAGCCGCTGCATGCGCCCCGGCACCGGCTGGAGCCGGGACGCGGCTTGCCACAGCGAATCCAGCGGGTAGCCCAGCCCGTAGAGCGTGGCGATCGCCGACAGCGCATTGTCGAGGTTGAAACGTCCCATCAGCGGCAATTCGAGAACGCCCTCGTTCTCCGGCGTCGCGACGATGGCGCGCAATCCGCCGGGCAGCGCCTCGCAATCGACGACCCGCAAGGTCGTCGCCTCGTTGCTACCGGTGGCCAATACCCGGACGCCTTCCGGCAACCCCGCCAGCATCAGTCGTGCGAGCGGGTCGTCGCCATTGACGACCGCCAGCTTCAGCCCGTCGCGCTTGAACAGCCTGGCTTTCGCCGCCGCGTAAGCCGCCATGCTGCCGTGATAATCGAGATGATCGCGGCTCAGGTTGGTGAAGACCGCGGTATCGATTCGGGTATCGCCCAGCCGCTCCTGCGCCAGTGCATGCGACGACACCTCCATCGCCACGACTTCGATGCCCTCGCTCGCCAGTTCGCCGAGCATCTGTTGCAGCGCCAGCGGCCCCGGCGTGGTCTGCAATGCGGAACGTACCGCGCCGGGCCGGCCATAACCCAGCGTACCGATGACCCCGGCCGGCGTACCGAGCGCCTCCAGCAACGCGGCGATATAGTGAGTCACCGAACTCTTGCCGTTGGTGCCGGTGACACCGATCAGTTTCAACGAATCCGGCACCGCAAACAGCCGGCGACCGAGGGCCGCCAGCTGCCGCGTCAAACCCGGCAGCGCAAGAACCCGTTCGTCATCCGACCATTGCGGATCGAGCCCATCGGCCTCGCACAGCACGCCCGCGACACCGGCTCCAAGCGCATCGGCGATGAATTGTCGCCCGTCCGCGCTGACGCCCGGCACCGCCAGGAACAAATCGCCCTCCTGCAGTTGCCGACTGTCCAGGCACAGCGTCGAATCGACCGAGGCGGGAAGCCAGGAAGTCAACCGCTCGGGGCGAGCGATCTCGGGCCAGAGCGAGGCCAGCGCGTCGGCGAGTCTTGCGGTATCGGTCTTCATGGGTTGGACTCCTGTTCCGCCGCGCCGGATGGCGCATCGGGAGGCACGTCGAGCAGCCGCAAGGCGTTACCGACGACACGACTGAACACAGGGGCGGCGACCAGGCCACCGTAGTAGTCACCCTTCTTGGGATTGTCGATCATCACCACCGTGACGATACGCGGATTGGAAGCCGGGGCAATACCGGCAAAAAGCCCGCGATACTCGACTTCCTGATAGCCCGTGCTGGTTACCTTGCGCACCGTGCCGGTCTTGCCGGCAATCTGGTAGCCCGGCACCATCGCCAGATGTCCACCCGCGTTGGGCTGGACGATCTTTTCCATCATCGCCAGCAACTCATGGGCGATACGCGGCGACATTACCTGCTCGCTATCCGGGTCGCCATTGAGTTTGAGCAGCGATGGAGACAACCGCTTGCCATCGTTGGCGATGGCCGTATACGCGCTCGCCAGTTGCAACGGCGTCACGGCGACGCCGTAGCCGTAAGCCATCGCCGCCTGGGCGCTACGCGGCAGATTGATCGTGGAGGGCAGGCTACCGCTGTTTTCACCGGGGAAGCCGGTTCCGGGCGACTGCCCCAGGCCCAGTTCGCGATAGCGATTCCAGATGGCATCCTGGGGCAGCGACAACGCGATGTGAGACATGCCGATATTCGATGAGTGCAGCAGGATTCCCGCCGGCGTCAGCTTGCCGTAGTTGCGGAAGTCCCGGATGGTGTAGCCATCCACCACCATCCAGCCCGGCGAGGTGTCGATGATGCTCTCCGGCGAAAATTGATCGGAAGCCAGGGCTGCCGACATGGCCAGCGGCTTCATCACCGAACCGGGCTCGATGGCGTCGGTAATCGCCTGATTGCGCAATCCGCGCACATCGACATCGCTGCGGTTGTTGGGGTTGTAGGATGGCAAGTTCGCCATCGCCAGCACCTCGCCGGTCCGCGCATCCAGCATGACCAGCGAACCACCGTCGGCGTCGTTCTTGCGAACCCCCGCTGCCAGTTCGCGATAAGCCATGTACTGCAGGCGCAGATCGATCGACAGCGAGAGATCACCGCCCGGCTTGGCTTCCTCGATCAGATGCAGATCCCGAACCAGCCGCCCTTTGCGATCCTTGAGCACACGTCGCTTGCCGGGCTGGCCGGTGAGATAGCGGTTGTAGGCGAGCTCGAGCCCTTCCTGCCCCTTGTCGTCGACATTGGTCACGCCGACGAGCTGTGCCGCCACTTCTCCCGCCGGATAGTAGCGCTTGTATTCGTCGCGGGCGTAGACGCCGGGCATCTGCAGGTCGAGAACCGGCTTGGCTGCGGCCGGCGTGAGCTGGCGCCGCAGATACATGAATTCATGATCCGAGTAACGCGAGATGCGATCGGCCAGTTGGCCGGGATCCACCTTGAGCGCCTTCGCCAGCAGCGTCTGCTGGATAGGATCCTGGGGCAGTTCCTGCGGATTGGCCCAGAGCGTGATGACCGGCGTCGAGATCGCCAGGGGGTCGCCGTTGCGATCGCTGATCATTCCGCGATGCGCCCCGATGGACTCGACGCGCAGCGTGCGGGCGTCGCCCTGGTTCTGGAGGAAACTGCGGTCGATTACCTGGAGATAGACGACGCGGCCCACGAGGGCGGATAGCGCCACCAGGATGATGAACAACATGAACCAGTAGCGCCCCGCCCCCAACGGGGCGTCCGCTCGGCGTCGCCTGTCCGTGGCAGCGCGTCTTGTCGCACTCATGGATGAATCACCTTCACTTCATCGACACTCGGTACGCGCATGTTCAGACGCTTGCTGGCCAGCGACTCGATACGTGCCGGTGACGACCAGGTACTCTCCTCGAGCAGCAGGCGCCCCCACTCCGTCTGCAGGGAATCCCGCTGATTCTCCAGCTTCTGCAGCCGTGCATACTGCACCCGGGTCAAATGAGACGTGCTGATGATGGCCAGCGCCGTCACCAGCACCGCGATGGTCACGATGCCGAGCAGTGTGCCGCGGAACCCCGGACGGCGGGCGAACGGCCAGTCACCGGTCTCCAACAGGCTGCGTCGTCGTCCTTGAACGGCCATGTTGCTCCTTATCTCGACTTCTCGACGGCAGGCCCCAGCTTCTCGGCGATGCGCATGACCGCACTGCGCGCACGGGGGTTCGCATCGACCTCGCTGTCGCTGGCACGCATTGCCTTGCCTACCGGCTTGAGCCGCTTGTCGAGTTGATCCTCGCGAATGGGCATGCCGCGGGGCAAATGCGTATCCCCGCGAGACTGATCGCGAATGAAACGTTTGACCAGCCGATCTTCCAGCGAATGAAAACTGATCACCACCAGCCGACCTCCAGGCGCCAGCGCATCCAGCGCGACGGCCAGGGCGCGTTCCAGCTGGCCCAGTTCGTCATTGAGATGGATGCGAATGGCCTGGAAGACGCGAGTTGCAGGATGCTTGCCCTTTTCCCAGGCAGGATGCGCCGCCTTGACGATCTCGGCGAGCTGATGGGTCCGTTCGATCGGGGCCTCGCGACGCGCCGCGACGATGGCCCGCGCGATTCGCTTGGCGAAGCGCTCTTCCCCGTAGGTCTTGAAGACACGCGCCATCTCCTGATCGTCGGTGCGCGCGATCCATTCGGCAGCGCCAATGCCCGAGGTCGGGTCCATGCGCATGTCCAGCGGGCCATCCCGCAGGAAGCTGAAGCCGCGCTCGGGGTCGTCCAACTGGGGTGAAGAAACACCGACATCGAGAAGAATGCCGTTCAAACGGCCATGGACACCGCACGCCTCGGCATGACGGTCCAGTTCGCCAAACACGCCGCGACATACCGTCAGCCGCGGATCGTCGATCTCGGCGGCAACCGCCAGCGCGGCAGGATCGCGGTCGATCGCGATCAGGCGCCCACTCTCGTCGAGACGGGAGAGAATCGCTCGAGAGTGGCCACCACGGCCGAAAGTGCCATCGAGATAGACACCGGTGGGGGACTGCACCAACGCATCCACGGCTCCGTCGAGCAGCACGCTGGTATGGCGAAAATCGGCGCGATTCGCCGCACCGCCTTGGGGTGCTTCTGGAGCGTTGTCGCGGTGCTGCATGAAGATCTCGGTATCGAACGGCGGAAATCGAAGAGGGAGCCGGCCGATAAGCCGGGTTCTGTCTAAGACAGTCATTCATCTAGGAAACGCGTCGCCACGTTTCTCAAGCAACCTACCCGGATCCAGCGCGGGCCGCGCCAAAGGATCCCTATTTGGTCTTGCTCCAGGTGGGGTTTACCGTGCCACGCACTGTTACCAGGCGCGCGGTGCGCTCTTACCGCACCCTTTCACCCTTACCGGCAGCGAATCGCTGCTTAGGCGGTCTACTCTCTGCTGCACTAGCCGTCGGCTTGCGCCGCCCAGGCGTTACCTGGCACCTTGCCCTATGGAGCCCGGACTTTCCTCCCCCGGCAATGCCGGCGGCGACTGTCTGGCCGACTCCCAAGCGCGCAAGAATAGCAGCCCCCCGTGACCCTCTCAAGACAGCATTGCCGCGTTGAGCGAAAGCCGTTGCCATCGGCACGAAAACGTCGCGTAATGCCGACACTTGCAGCCCATGACAAGGGCTAAAGACATCTTTACAAGAGATCTTCAAAAGAGACCTTCACAACATCCAGGAATCCCGGGTATCGACCTAGACGTCAGACTTCAATTCTAGTGCCATCTGATACCAGTGCTTGCGACGCCCGCCCAGAAGGCGCACGACGACCGCCGCCGCATTCTTGACCGCCACCCCTTCGGCCAGCATCGCGCGGAGCAGCGCTTCGCCCTCGGCATCATCGGCAGCTTCCTCCCGGGGCGGCGCGCCAGCCAGCATGACCACGAACTCTCCCCTCGCCTGATCGGGATCTTCGTCCATGATGCTCAGCAGTTCGGCCGCGGAACCGTCGAGCAGTGTCTCGAAGGTCTTGGTCAGCTCCCGTGCCAGCACCACCTGGCGCTCGCCGACCACGGCGGCGAGATCCGCCAGCAGATCGCGAATCCGGTGCGGCGATTCGTAGAACACCCGCGTTTCTTCCCGCGATGCGCCCACCTCCAGCTGCTTCCGCCGCGGACCGGACTTGGCCGGCAGAAATCCCTCGAAGGTGAAGCGATCCGTCGGCAATCCGGCGGCGCTAAGCGCCGCGATCAGTGCGCAAGGGCCCGGGATCGGCACCACACGACACCCGGCCCGACGCAGCTCTCGCACCAGGACGAATCCCGGATCGGAGATCAATGGCGTTCCGGCATCGCTGACCAGCGCCAGCTGCGCCCCATCGGCCAGCCGTCGACGAAGCTGCTCGACCCGTGCCGCCTCATTGTGTTCGTGCAACGAGACCAGCGGCCGCTCGATACCCAGATGCCGAAGCAGACGCTGCGTATGCCGCGTATCCTCGGCCGCGATCGCATCGACCTCCGAGAGAACCCGGCCCGCCCGGGCGCTCAGGTCCTCAAGATTCCCAATCGGCGTAGCGACCACGTACAATACGCCTTCCTTTGTCTCGCTCATTCGGTACCATCCGGATTGACATGCATTCACATCGACGACCGCCACTGGCAGACTCGATGCTCAGTTTCGGCAAGGAAGCCTCCGCAAGGCCGCGATGGACGACCACAGGCCATCGATCGATAGACGCCTTCAGCGGAACGGGTAAAGGTCAATGCTTCGGGCTACGATTTATCGATAGTGGCTTCATCGATGACGGGTGTCCCGGGCGCAAGGCCTCTCAACAAGTAAAGGGAAAGACACTATGCATAACGCGCTGCGGCGACTCCTCCTGCCACTGGTGGCAACTCTGACGCTGGCAGGCTGTGCAGGCCAGAGCATGATGCAGGACATCAGCGGCCCGAGCGCCCAGGAGCTACTCCAGCAGGCCAATACCCAGAGCGGGCAACAGGCTGCCGCTTCCCGCCTCGAGGCGGCGGATATCCTAGCACGCCAGGGCGACACGGCGCAGGCACTCCAGATCGCCAGCCAGATCGACAGCACCCAGCTCGACAGCACCCAGCGAATCCGCTGGGCCATGGTGCTGTCCGACAGCGCGCTAGCCGAGGAAGATGGTCAGAGCGTGATTCGCGCCACCGATATTCTCGATAGCACGAGCGAGCTCTCGACCGGTGATCGGCAGACGTTGCGCTATCGCCGCGGTCTTGCCCTGAGCATGATCGGCGAACCGGAGGCGGCGGCCCGCCTGCTGATCGGCCTGCAGCGCGACAACGCTCCTTACGAGCTGAACGACGACGTCTGGAAGCCGCTGTCGGGTCTCAGCCCCACCGCGCTGGATGCCCTGGCTGCGACGGATAGCGACCCGGTCACTCAGGGCTGGGTGGATCTTGCCCGCCTTTACCGTACCAGCAGCGGTGATATCTCCAACCTGTTCGATCGTCTGGATCAGTGGCGTAGCCGCTATCCGAACCACCCGGCCAATCGACGACTGCCGCAGGATCTGTCGGCGTTACGCCAGCTCGAAGGCAATGAAGTCGACCAGATCGCCGTATTCCTGCCCGACAGCGGCCCGCTGGCCAATATCGCTTCGGCCATCCGCCAGGGCCTCGAAGCCCGTGCCAGCGATGCCGAAAGTCAGGGAGAACGCATCCCTCGACTGACCTTCATCGACTCCAGCCAGCAGAATCTCGATGCCCTCTACGCCCAGGCGACGATGAGCGGCGCCCAGGCGGTGATCGGCCCGCTCGACAAGGACAAGGTCAGCGAGCTGGAAACCCACGGTAGCGTGCCTCTGCCCACGCTCGCGCTGAACTATGGACAGCATGCGCACAACCAGGCGACCAACCTGTTCCAGTACGGCCTGTCAGCGGAAGACGAGGCACGCCAGGTCGCCCATCGCGCGTATCTCGACGGCCACCGCCAGGCCGGCATCATGGTTCCGGATAACGAATGGGGCTCGCGCATTCTGGCCGCGTTCTGCAACGCGTGGGAGACCGAAGGGGGCAACGTCGATTCGGTGGTCAGTTACGATCCGTCGGGATCCGTTGCCACGGCGGTGCGCAATCTGCTCGACAGCGACCCCTCGAGCATGGACATGCTGTTCCTGCTCGCACTGCCCAGCTACGCCCGCCAGGTACCGCCGACACTGGAGTTCTATTACGCTGGCGATCTACCTGTCTACGCCACCTCTCACCTCTATGAGGGCACGCCACAGCCGCGCGCCGATCATGACCTGAACGGCGTGCAGTTCCTGGACATTCCGTGGATGATTCCGGACGCGGCCGTCGGCGGTGTCGACGCCCTGCCTTTCGTTTCCACCTTCCGCCGACTATCGCAGCAAGACAGCGACCCCGGCTTGCTCAAGCTCAACGCCATGGGCGTCGACGCCTACGAGCTCGCGCGCCGCCTGCCGCTGATCCAGGCATTACCGAACACGCAGATCTTCGGCGCCACCGGTACGTTGCAGGCGCGCGACGACGGCCGCATCCAGCGCACCCTGCCCTGGGCGCTGTTCCAGTCCGGCACGCCACAACCGCTATTGATGGCACCGGCAGCCGCACCAGCCAGCTCCCCCTCGAATCCCGGCGGCGACGCTGGCAGCGTATCGCAGCAAGCGCCACGAAACGCATCCGGCAGCGATCTCAACGGATTCGCACTCGATACCGACGATGCCAGCGCCAACTGATCGTCCGACGCCAGCCAATCAGGCAGCGCCCAGCCGGCGCCAACTCGGGCAGCAGGTCGAGCAGGCTGCTGCCCGCTGGCTCGCGACACAGGGTTTGACGCTGGTTGCCAGCAACCAGCACGCCAAGGGTGGCGAGATCGATCTGGTGATGCGCGACGGCGAGCATCTCGTGTTCGTCGAGGTACGTCACCGCCAGCGCAGCGACTACGGCAGCCCGCTCGAGACGATCACGCCAGCCAAGCAGCGGCGCATCATCAAGGCCGCGCGTTTTTATCTTCATGCGCAACAGCTATCATGCCCCTGCCGCTTCGACGTCGTGGGCGTGACCGGAAGCCCTCCCCTGCTCGAATTCGACTGGATTCGCGCCGCCTTCGACGCATATTGACCCAGGCCCTAATAGGCAGCCCATGGATTTTCAGACACGCATACTCGACCTGTTCAACGCCAGCATCGACACCAAGACCTACGCCAGTGAAGTCTTGCCGCCTTTCATCGAAGTCGCCAGCCAGATGATGGTTCAGTGTCTGGTCAGCGAAGGCAAGATTCTGGCCTGCGGAAATGGGGGAAGCGCTGGCGACAGCCAGCACTTCTCCTCCGAGCTGCTCAACCGCTTCGAGCGTGAGCGCCCGAGCCTGCCGGCACTGGCCCTGACGACCGACACCTCGACCCTGACCTCGATCGCCAACGATTACAGCTATAATGATGTTTTCTCGAAGCAGATCCGGGCGCTGGGCCAGCCAGGCGACATCCTGCTGGCGATTTCGACCAGTGGCAATTCGGCCAACGTGGTCCAGGCCATCCAGGCAGCGCACGATCGGGAAATGAGCGTCGTTGCCCTGACGGGGCGCGACGGTGGAGACATGGCCTCGTTACTGGGCCAGGAAGATTGCGAAATTCGCGTTCCGGCAACCTCCACCGCACGAATTCAAGAAGTTCATCTCTTGGTCATTCACTGCTTGTGTGATCTGATCGACCAACAGCTATTTGGCAGCAACGAGTGAGACCCATGAAGAAGACACTGATCGCTTCCTCCTGTCTGATCGGCCTGCTGACGCTTGGCGGATGCGCCACCGGAAGCCAGCCAGAGAACTATGCCGAGCGTACGCCTGGCGCCAAGGTCGAAGACAGCAGCATCCAGAGCAAGATCTTCGACGCCCTCAATGCCGCGGACGCTCGTTACGGCGACGCCCACGTCAATGTCGATAGCTACAACAGCAATGTTCTGCTGACCGGGCAGGTGCCCAGCGACGAGCTCAAGCAGCGCGCCACGGAAATCGCCCGTAACGTGCGCAGCGTTCGGCAGGTCCATAACGAGCTGATGGTATCGGCCAACACACCGGTCAGTCAGCGCATGACCGACACCTGGATCACCGGGCGCATCAAGGCCAACCTGGTCGCCAACGAGGACCTGGACGCCAATCTGATTCGCGTCATTACCGAAAATGGCACGGTCTACCTGATGGGGCTCGTCACGCAACAGCAAGCCAGCCAGGCAACCGCCGCCGCCTCCGGCGTGGGCGGCGTCCAGCGCATCGTCAAGGTATTCGAATACCTCAACTAATCACTCGACGGGTCTCGACCCGCGACAAAAAAAGCCGCTGCCNNCGGCAGCGGCTTTTTGTGATCCCGGTCCGTCACTGGCATGAAAACAGGCACAGCGACAACCGCAAACGGCAGCTTACTTGACGATACGCAACGACGGCTTGCCCTTCTCCGGCCGGCTTGGCGCTTCGCCACCGCTCTCCTCGTCGGCAGATTCGGATGGCTTCGAAGAGGTGCTTTCCGAACGGTTCTCGACGCTTTCCAGCGACGGACGCCCCTCGTCTTCCCTCTCCGCCTCCTCTTCTCCATCCGAGAAGCTCGGCATGACCGGCTCCTGGCCGAAGACCATACCCACACCATTTTCGCGAGCGTAGATAGCGATCAAGGCATCCATCGGCACGACGACCTGCATCGGCTGACCGCTGAAGCGCGCCCCGAAAGTGACCGCCGCATTGTCGATCATCAAATCGCGCACGGCCGCCGGTGCGATGTTCAGCACGATCTGACCATTCTGCACGAATTGTTGCGGCACCTTGACGTTGGGCTTCCCGGCATCGACCACGATATACGGTGTTTGCTCGTTATCCAGCAACCACTCATAAAGAGCTCTTGCCAGATAGGGACGGCTAGTCAGCATGTCATCTCCTTCAGGCAGCTTACGACAGGCGCCGTTCAGCTACGCATCTCACGTTCGGATTCGGATAGCGCCACCTTGAAAGCATCACGCGCGAAGACCCGCTCCATGTAATTCATCAACGGAGCGACCTGCTTTTCCGGCAACTCGACGCCCAGTGCCGGCAGACGCCACAGGATCGGTGCGATGCAGCAATCCACCAGGGTGAACTCTTCGCTCATGAAAAACGGCATGTCTTCGAAGATGGGCGAGATCCCGGTCAGGCTTTCACGCAATTCCTTGCGCGCCTTTTCGGCGTCCTTCTTGGAACCTTGCTGGATCTGCTCTACCAGCGGACACCATTCACGCTCGATGCGATGCATCCACAGACGGCTCTGCGCACGCGCCACCGGGTAGACCGGCAACAGCGGCGGATGCGGGAAACGCTCATCGAGATATTCCATCATGACCTTGGACTCGTAGAGCACCAGATCACGATCCAGCAGCGTAGGCACGCTGTTGTAGGGATTCAGATCCGCCAGTTCAGCGTTATGCTCGTCGGCCGAGACGTCCAGGATATCGACAGCCACGCCCTTTTCCGCCAGCACGATTCTGACGCGATGGCTGAAATGATCCTCACTACCGGAGTAAAAGATCATCGACGATCGCTTGGCCACTACACCCATGAGACTTTCCTCGCATTAATTCAACGACCATGATACCACGACGGGCAACCCGGCCGGGCGCCTCGCCGACCACAGGAAGCTCGAATGCATACGTGTCACGTGCCAATAGCCACGCACCAATAACCACGTACCAACAGCAAAACGCCCGACTGAATAAGTCGGGCGTTGAGCGCAGAGGCGATCCTGCAGGATCAGCGCTTGGAGAACTGCGGACGACGACGTGCCTTGCGCAGACCCACTTTCTTACGCTCGACTTCACGAGCATCGCGGGTCACGTAGCCAGCCGCACGCAGCGGACGACGCAGCTCTTCGTTGTATTCCATCAGCGCACGCGTGATGCCGTGACGAATCGCACCGGCCTGAGCGGAACCACCACCACCCTTGACCGTGACGTAGACGTCGAACTGGCCGGTAGTCTCGGTCAGCTCCAGCGGCTGACGCACGACCATCTGCGCGGTGACGCGGCCGAAGAACTCGCCCAGCTCGCGATCGTTGATGGTGATCTTGCCGGTGCCCGGCTTGAGAAACACACGAGCGGTAGAAGTCTTGCGACGCCCGGTGCCGTAATACTGTTGTGCCATGACGGTTACCCTCAGATGTTCAGTTCTTGCGGCTGCTGCGCGGCGTGCGGATGCTCGGTACCGGCATACACCTTGAGCTTGGCGTGCATGGCACGACCCAGCGGACCTTTGGGCAGCATGCCCTTGACGGCGCCTTCGATGATTCGCTCCGGCGCATGGTCGATCAGCTTCTCGAACGACATGGTACGCAGACCGCCCGGGTAACCAGTGTGACGGTAGTAGTTCTTGGCTTGCGCCTTGTTACCGGTCACATGCACCTTCTCGGCGTTGATGACGACGATGTAATCGCCGGTATCGACGTGCGGGGTGTATTCCGGCTTGTGTTTGCCACGCAGGCGGCGAGCGATTTCTGTCGCCAGACGACCGAGCGTCTTGCCCGATGCATCAACGACATACCAATCGCGCTGCACGGTATGCGGCTTGGCACTGAACGTCTTCATGAGTGTTTCACCAAATAAGCGTATTTGGGCGTCGAAGCGAATGCTTCTCGGCCATCCCTATTTTTCTTGGGTTGCTCGTCCACCGAAGGCTGCAGAGCAGCTTCCATTCGGACGGCAACGGATCGAAGAGCGCGCATTGTACACGAGCCCGACGAGCGACGAAAGATCGACTTGCAATTTGCTACGCGACCATTCTTGGGCCACTTCTGTCGATCGGCCTCGACCTGGTTCACGGCTTGTGCGCCAGCGCCAGATAGTCCCGCGACTGCATTTCCTGAAGGCGCGACAGCGTACGCTCGAATTCGAAACTGAGGTTGCCCCCCGTGTAGAGCGATTCGACCTCGGTCTCCGCGGAGAGCAGCAGCTTGACCGCGCGATCGTAGAATTCGTCGACCATGCTGATGAAGCGCCGCGCCTGATCGTCGTTGCTCCCGCCCATGCGCGGCACATCCGACACCAGCACGGTATGAAATTCCCGCGACAGCTCGATGTAATCGTTCTGGCTGCGCGGTCCGTCGCAGAGCATCTTGAAATCGAACCAGACGACGCCTTCATGGCGACGGCGCGTCGTCAGTTTGCGATGGTTGACTGTCAGCGTCTCATCGCACTGCCCCTCGCTACCGGCCACCGAACGGAAACTCTTCGCCAGCTGCTTTTCGGCATCGGCATCGAGCGGGGAATGGAATATCTCGACCTGCTCGAGCGCTCGCAGGCGATAGTCCACGCCGGAATCGACATTGACCACCTCGCAGTGGCGCTTGAGCAGATCGATTGCCGGAAGAAACCGGCTCCGCTGCAGGCCGTCCTTGTAGAGATCGTCAGGCACGATATTCGAAGTCGCCACCAGCACGACGCCCTGCGCGAACAGCGCTTCCATGAGATTGCCCAGGATCATCGCATCGGTGATGTCCTTGACGTAGAACTCGTCGAAGCAGATCACGCGCGCCTCGCCGGCGAACTTGGCCGCGATCCGGGTCAGCGGATTCTTTTCGCCCTTGTGCACCTCGAGTTCGCGATGCACGCGCTGCATGAACCGGTTGAAGTGCGTTCGCATCTTACGATCGAACGGCAACGATTCGTAGAACACATCGACCAGGTAGGTCTTGCCGCGACCCACACCGCCCCAGAAGTAGAGTCCCATCACCTGCGGCTTCTCGGGTGCCTGGGGCTCCGATGCCTTGCGCTTGCCGAACAGTCCCGCCATCTTGGAGAGCTTCGACTCTCCGGAGACAGCGGCGGACGGCCTGGGAGCCGGGGTTCGCTGGAGATCGTCATACAGACGCTGCAGATGTTTGACGGCATTCTCCTGCGCGGCGTCGTAGCTGAAGTCATCACGTTCCAGATCGGCGCGGTAGCGAGACATCGGCGTCATGGTGTTCGAATTTGACGTCGCAGACTGGGGAGAACTCATGGCGGTATCTTGGCCTCGGTCGAAACAGGTGGCGGCATTATAACCTCCGACGAAAGTCTTGACAGTGGCAGTCAGACAAGGAAGGTTTGACCCGGTAGCCGAGCGGGTCGATATAATGGCACCGCACCGACCTTAAGAACGGTCTATGAGAAAGGTCGTGCCCAGCACGACGACGAGGAGCGCATTGTGAACGAAAGCAATATCGACTGGATTCTGGCAATCGCCTGCTTCCTGGCGGGCATCGGTATCGGCGCCCTTTGTTACCATCTGCTGAATGCCAACGTGGCCCGCAACCAGAAAGTGCGCCAGCGCTTGGCCGAGACCGAACTGGAACTCAACCAGGTCAAGGATGCCCTGAACGATCACTTTGCCAAAGTGGCCGATCTGGCTTCCAGCATTCAGCGCCAGAGCCACGATCTCGAGCAGCATCTGATCAATGGCGCGGACAAGCTGGTCGATGACCTCAAGCTGAAACGCCGGCTGCACGGCACTCAGGACGAAAGCGAAGACGTCGATGCGCCGCAGGTACCGCGTGACTACGCCGATGGCACAGGCGGCACTCTAGCCGAGGATTATGGCGTCCGTCAGCGCAAGACGGCCGAACAGCAGGATAGCGCTCCCCAGCCGCCTCGCTATTGATGTCTCCCCGTCGGCAGTCGAAACCGGCTACCGACGGGCCGTCCCATCTATCCTTCACCTTATATTCTTTCCCTTCCTATTCTTCCCTCTTCACGCCGACTTTCCTCCTTCATGCCGGCCTTCTCCCTTCACGCCGGATTGTCGATATCCACGAAACGGTGCTCGATGCCGAAGCGGCCTTTCAACCACTCGCCCAAAGCCTGGATACCGTCTCGTTCGGTGGCATGGTGCCCCGCTGCAAGGTAGGTAATGCCCATCTCGCGCGCCATGTGCGTGGTACGTTCGGAAATCTCGCCGGAAATGAAAGCGTCCACCCCCGCCTCGGCCGCCAGCGGCAGCATGTCCTGCGCGCCGCCGGTACACCAGGCCACGTTGCGGATGGTGCCAACATGCCCTTCGATCAACAGAGGCGTGCGGCCCAGCGCCTGCTCGATGCGAGCCGCAAGCGCCCGGCTATCCAGTTCGGTGTCGGGCTTGCCCATCCACAGCAGCCCCTGCCCAAGCTCGCCATCGAGACAACGCTCCACCTCGAAGCCCAGCCGCCGCCCCAGACAGGCGTTATTGCCCAGCGTGAGGTGTGCATCCAAAGGCAGGTGATAGGCCAGCAGGTTGAGATCGTTGTTCAACAAGGTAGCGAAACGACGGCGCTTCATCCCCGTCACGCTGACCGGCTCGTTCTTCCAGAAATACCCATGGTGCACCAGCACGGCATCGGCTCCCCACGCGACGGCCTCGTCCAGCAGTGCCTGACAGGCCGTCACTCCGGTCAAAATCCGGCCGATCGATTCCCGTCCCTCTACCTGCAACCCATTGACCGTGTAATCCTTGAACGCATCGGTACGCAGCTCCGTATCGATAGCCGCCTGTAGCGTCTGCCGCGAAATCATACTGTCTCCCAGCGAAAAGCCTTGGTGAATGTTACACTTGTGTCACTTGTCGCCATGGTCTCGCCCACGTTGCGAGATGTGGTGACGGACGTCGTTTCTCTAACTCGTCTCCTCTCGATCGACGAGCCTGACGTGATTGCATATTCGGTCGCTTGCCGCAGCCAGCGAGGCTCCGACAAACCGCCTTGCGGCGTCCTCGAGTCGCAAGGATGACATATCGGTTCGGTGACACGGCAACACGGATTTCACGAGACCACTCGGGTTTTCAGTCTAAGGACTCAGCACATGTGCCGCCACCTAGCCGCTTATCTGTGGCCCGCCCTTTGCGGCATTCTGCTTGCCGTCGTCTTGCTCTACGCGTTTCCTTCCTTGTTGGGACGGGGCGCACCCGAGGAGACCTCCCGGCCAGCCGGCATCGCCACCACGACCGGCTCACAGAATGCCGAACGGCCGCCACCCGATGTCGTCGACGCGCCGGCACTGGATCGTCACGAAGGCCCGGTCAGCTATTCCCGGGCCGTCAACCGCGCCGCCCCCGCGGTCGTCAACGTCTACTCGTCGCGCGTCGTCGACACCAGCCAGCACCCATTGATGTCGGACCCCTTCTTCCGCCAGTTCTATGGCAAGAACATGCCGCAGCGCCAGCGCATGCTGTCGAGCCTCGGCTCCGGCGTGGTAGTCAGCGAAGAAGGTTACATCCTGACCAACAACCACGTCATCAATGACGCCGACCAGATCCAGATCGCGCTGCGAGATGGTCGTGAAGCCATCGCCCAAGTCATCGGAACCGATCCGGACAGCGATCTGGCCGTACTCAAGATCGACCTAAAGAACCTGCCGGTCATCAAACTGAGCAATTCGGAAGACATTGCCATCGGCGACGTCACGCTGGCCATCGGCAACCCCTTTGGCGTCGGCCAGACCGTGACCATGGGCATCATCAGCGCCACCGGACGCGATCACCTCGGTCTGAGCCGTTATGAAGATTTCATCCAGACCGATGCTGCCATCAACCCGGGCAATTCCGGCGGCGCGCTGGTGGATGCCAACGGCTCTCTGATCGGTATCAATACGGCGATCTTTTCCCGCTCCGGCGGCTCGCAGGGCATCGGCTTCGCGATTCCGGCCAATCTGGCACGCGGCATCCTCGACGACATCGTGACCCACGGACGTGTCATCCGCGGCTGGCTGGGCATCGACGCCCAGCAGATGACCCCGGACCTGGCCGCCTCGTTCGGCCTCAAGACACTGAGCGGAGTCATCATCGCCAATGTGGTGCCCGGCGGCCCTGGAGACGAGGCTGGGCTAAGACCCGGCGATATTCTGCTGGCGATCGATGGCAAGCCGATCCTCGACCCGCGGGAAACCCAGGTCGACATTGCCGAAATTCCGCCCGGCGCCCAGCTCCCGCTGACCATCGTCCGGGGCGGTGAAAAGCGGGAGATCACCTTGACCGTCGGCGAGCGCCCGCAACCTGTCGAGCCCGGCCACGATGCCGCCCGTCAAGCCAATGCACCGGCGGACGCCGATGATTCAGCCTCCCCTGCGCCAGGCACCGACACGGAAGGCACCTCTCCATAGCGTCATAGGCCAGAAACGACATCGCCGCCCCGGCAAGGGCGGCGATCGAACAGGTCCGAACGGTGGTGGCTGCTCAGCGCTTGAGGCGATTCTCCGCCGAGCGTGCGTGAGCCGTCAGCGACTCCCCTCGCGCCAGCACGGAGGCGGTCCGGCCCAGCGTATCGGCTCCCTCCGGGGAGCACTGAATCAGTGAAGAGCGTTTCTGGAAATCGTAGACACCCAGCGGCGACGAAAAGCGTGCCGTGCCGGAAGTCGGCAGCACGTGGTTGGGGCCAGCACAGTAGTCACCCAGCACTTCCGCGGTGTAGCGCCCCATGAAGATCGCCCCGGCATGACGCACCTTCGCTGCCATCTCCTGCGGCGCCTCCACGGAAAGCTCCAGGTGCTCGGGAGCGATCCGGTTGATCAGCTCGACCGCCTGTTCGGGGCCGTCGCATAGCACCAGCGCGCCGCGCCGCGCCAGCGATTCACGGATGATCGCCTCGCGCTCCATGGTCGGCAGCAGCCGCTCTATGGACGCCTGGACTGCTTCGAGATGTTCGGCATCCCAGGTGACGAGAATCGCCTGCGCGTCTTCATCATGTTCGGCCTGGGAAAACAGGTCCATTGCCAGCCAGTCGGGATCGGTCCCGCCATCGGAAACGACCAGGATCTCGGAGGGACCGGCGATCATGTCGATGCCCACCTGTCCGAATACCGCGCGCTTGGCCGTCGCCACATAGATATTGCCCGGCCCGACGATCTTGTCGACCCGAGGAACGCTCCGAGTGCCATGAGCCAGCGCCGCCACGGCCTGGGCGCCACCCAGCGTGAACACCCGGTCGACCCCGGCAAGGTGCGCCGCGGCCAGTACCAGTTCGTTGACGATGCCATCCGGCGTCGGCACGACCATGATGATCTCGCGCACGCCGGCGACGTGCGCCGGCACGGCATTCATCAGTACCGACGAGGGATAGGCGGCCTTGCCACCGGGTACGTAGATACCGACCCGATCGAGCGGTGTCACCTTCTGGCCCAGCACGGTGCCATCCGGCTCGCTGTACTGCCAGGATTCCGGCTTCTGGCGCTCATGGTAGAGCCGGATGCGCTCGGCGGCATGCCGCAGCGCCTCGCGCTGTTCCGTCGGCACGCTCTCGAATGCCGCCTCGAGACGTGCCGGGCCGATCGTCAGCTCGGACATGTCGGTGGCGGACAGACGGTCGAAACGGTTGGTGTACTCGATCACGGCGTCGTCACCGCGCTGGCGAACGGCGGCAATAATCTCCGCGACCCGCTCCCCGACCTCATGGTCGGAGACACCTTCCCAGGCCAGCAGTGACTCGAGACGCGTATCGAAATCGGTATCCCGCGTGGTGAGGCGGGCAATGGTAGTCGTTTGGCTCATCTTTGCATTCTCTCTACGTTCGGCCGATCGCCGTCCACCGACCGGCACGCCAGGCACGCCTGACGGATCGACGTCTCAGGCGGCCGGAAGACGCGATGCCACGGCTTGACGCAGGCGCTCGATCAGCGGCCTCAACCGCTCGTGTTTCATCGTCATCGACGCCTTGTTGACCACCAGTCGCGTGCTGATGTTCTCGATCAATTCACGCGGTTCCATGCCATTGGCGCGCAGGGTGTTGCCGGTATCGACGATATCGACGATCTCGTCCGCCAGGTTCATCAACGGCGCCAGTTCCATCGCCCCGTAGAGCTTGATCACTTCGGCCTGGATGCCCTGCTCCGCGTAATAGCGGCGCGCCACATTGACGAACTTGGTCGCGACTCGCCGCTTGGCATGCGCCGGTTGCGCACCCACGATACCCGCCGTCATCAAGCGGCAGCGTGAAATCCCCAAATCGAGCGGCTCGTAGAGTCCCTCGGCACCATGCTCCAGCAGAACGTCCTTGCCGGCTACGCCAAGATCGGCCGCGCCCAGTTGCACGTAGGTCGGCACATCCACGGCACGAATGACCACCAGCTTGACGTCCGGCAGATTGGTATCGAACAGCAGCTTGCGGCTCTTGCCGAAATCGTCCGCCGGCGTGATGCCCGCATCCGCCAGCAGCGGCAGGGTCTCTTCGAGGATACGGCCCTTGGACAGGGCCAGAATCAGTTGGTTGCTCATGTTCTCTCTTGCCGTCGCCTAGGGTCCGTTGTCATTTCAGCGCGAACCGCGTTGCTGCGCCAAATGGTGCCAGGCCAGGCGCGGAATGCAGAGCAGGGTGGTTCCCTTTTCCAATCCCGCAACGCCGCATGGCACCATTTGCCGCACAATCCGAAGGGCCGGGCCAGTTTTTGCACGGCGCTGCGTTATTCGTCGCTCATTGGGAACGACCAAATCACACTCCTCACGCCTTGCCCCGAACAAAAGCTGGCTCCGGCGCGGCCGTGCATGAAACGGCAACAGACCCTAACCCGGCACGCGACGAATGCGCGCGCCCAGTAGCTGCAATTTCTCTTCGATGCACTCGTAGCCGCGGTCGATGTGATAGATCCGGTCTACCATCGTCTCACCCTGAGCCACCATCGCCGCGATGACCAGGCTTGCCGAAGCCCGCAGATCGGTCGCCATCACCGGCGCGCCGGACAGCTTTTCGACACCGGTCACGACCGCCGTGTTGCCCTCGAGAGCGATATGCGCCCCCATGCGATTGAGCTCCTGCACGTGCATGAAGCGGTTCTCGAAGATCGTCTCGACCACCGTGCCGGTCCCTTCGGCCACCGCATTCAGCGCCACGAACTGCGCCTGCATGTCGGTGGGGAAAGCCGGATAGGGCGCGGTACGAAGGTTGACGGCCTTGGGCCGGCGCCCGCCCATGTCGAGCTCGATCCAGTCCTCGCCGGTGGTGATGGTCGCCCCGGCTTCCTCGAGCTTGGCCAGCACCGCCTCCATGATGTCCGCGCGGGTCTTGCGCACGCGAACCCGCCCACCGGTCGCGGCGGCGGCGACGAGAAACGTCCCCGTCTCGATACGGTCCGGCATCACATCATAGTGGCAGCCGTGGAGGCGCTCGACACCTTCGATGGTGATGGTATCGGTGCCCTGCCCACGGATATTGGCGCCCATGGCGACCAGGCACTCGGCCAGATCGACCACTTCCGGCTCGCGCGCGGCATTTTCGAGGATCGTCGTGCCCTCGGCCAGCGTGGCCGCCATCAGCAGATTCTCGGTGCCGGTCACGGTCACGGTATCGAAGAAGATCGTGGCACCCTTGAGCCGGCCATCGACGCGGGCTCGGATGTACCCCCCCTCGACGGTAATGTCGGCCCCCATCGCCTCGAGCCCTCGGATATGCAGGTCGACCGGCCGGGAGCCGATGGCGCAGCCCCCCGGCAGCGACACGTCGGCGGTACCGAAATGCGCCAGCAGCGGACCGAGCACCAGAATCGAAGCGCGCATCTTCTTGACTAATTCATAAGGTGCGTGGCAATCGCGCACCTGTGAACCGTCGATCTGGATGCTCATTTTCTCGCCCATGACCGGCTCGATGCCCATTCGACCGAGCAGTTCGAGCGTCGTGGTGATGTCCTGAAGGTGCGGCAGGTTGCCGATGGTAACGGGCTCGTCGGCAAGTAGCGTCGAGGCCAGAATCGGCAGCGCGGAATTCTTCGCCCCGCTGGCCCAGACCTCGCCATCGAGCGGCCCATTACCGGTGATGATCAGCTTGTCCATGAAGGTTCGCTATAGAATCGAATAGAGATGACCGGCCCGAGAGGCCCAGAAGGAAGATCAGACGCCGGGATTCTCGGGCGCCGTTTCCCACTGGGCAGGCGTATACGTCTTGATGCTGATGGCGTGCAGCGCGCCGGAGGCGATCTCGTCGGCCAGGGCACCGTAGATCAGTTGCTGGCGCTTGACCGGGCTCATGCCCTCGAAAACCTCGCCCACGGCGATGACCTGAAAGTTGCAGCCTTCGCCCTGGATATGAAATTCACAGCCATCGATCTGACTTTCGAGACGGCTTTTGACATCGCTGGGTTGCATGACGATCGGGCTCCCTTGTGGCTGCTGCGCCGGATGCGCAGGGAAAGCGCCACATGGTAGCGGAAAGCGCCCCGTCTTGGCGATCTTGGCGGCGTGCAAAAACGCCGCAAGCCACCGTTTCACTCAAGGACTGCGGATCGTGTATCTAACGCGGTGTCTGCATCGGTTCGACGCAGGTCGTCTCGACGGCCGGCAGCAGCGGCGCCAGTTCCGTGATATCCATCAGCCGTTTCAAGGCCGATGACAGCGCCACCCGCTGCAGGCTCAGCGAGTGACGCTGCACGCTACGCACCCACACCAGCAGCACGCTGAGTACCGCGCTGCTGGGGATCTGCACGCCGGTCAGGTCGAAGGAGACCTTGGCGCTTTCCGGCTGATCCGCCAGCCAGTGGCGCCCCGCCTGGGCCAGCGGGCCAGCGCTGTCGAAGTCCGCCTCGCCGCGAATCGTCAGCACGTTGCCGTCGACGACTTCCAGCGTGGCGTCCTCGCGTTCGAGCAGCAGACTCACGCGTCGCCGCCCTTTTCAAGCTCGTCGGTACCGACTTCCGGCGCCCAGTTGTTGATCACGGTCTCGATGTCACGATTGTTGTCACGCATCGACTGATCGAACTGGTTACGGAACGTCAGGCCGAGGTTGATGCCATTGACGATCACGTTGATCACCTTCCACTGGCCATCGTTCTGGCGCAGCGTGAAATTGACCGGGAAGGTTTCACCACTGGTGGAAACCACCTCCATGGGGACCGATGCCTGATCCTCGTAGCGTCCGGCGTTCTCGCTCTCCTTCACCCGGAGCGTCTGGTAGTCGAACGTCACCAGCCCCTTGGCATAGGTGTCGATCAATGTCTTGCGGAAGACGTTGACGAACCGAGACCGCTGCTCCGGCGTGGCACCACGGAAATAGCGCCCCATGACGCTGGCGCCGATGTAACGGAAATCGGCCACTTCCGCCATGTTGGTATCGACGAGCTTGGCGAGCTCACCATCGTGCTGAGCATAGTAGTCCTTCTTGCCCTCCAGCTCGGACATCAGCGAATCGACACTCTGCTGAATCACCTGGGTCGGCGATTGCTGGGCCTGGGCCACCGGCGCGACGCTCGCCAGACACATCGCAACGAGGGCAACACCCGCCATCCAGGCCCTGCTCAGGCCTGAGACGCGCTTCGGCGCCGCCGAGTCATACCGCGCAAAACTCATTTTCATCATCGACTCCTCATCTGAAATCAATTGGCCATGTTCGACACGAACTGCTGGATGAGTTCCTCCAGCACCAGCGCCTGCTGGGTGTCGTGGATGACATCACCGTCATGCAGCATCTCCGGCGCCCCGCCCACGGTCAGGCCGATGTACTGCTCGCCCAGCAGGCCGGAGGTCAGAATGGCCGCGGTGGTGTCATTGGAAAGCTTGCCTTCGTATTCCGAATCCAGCTCCATGGTGACCTTGGCATCGAACCACTTGGGGTCGAGCTGGATATTGGTCACCTTGCCGACGCGCACACCGGACATGGTGACCTTGGATTGCGGCCGCAACCCGCCAATGTTGGCGAAATTGGCCGTCAGCGTGAAGGTGTCGTTGGGCACGCCAACGCCCAGACCGCTGACCCTGAGCCCGAGGAACACCAGCCCCAGAATGCCTGCCAGCATGAAAATGCCGACGCCCAGTTCCAACAAGTTGTTGCGCTTCATCCGAGGTCTCCAAACATCAGCGCGGTGAGCACGAAATCGAGGCCCAATACCGCCAGCGAGGCGTATACCACCGTGCGGGTGGTCGCGCGCGAAATACCTTCCGAGGTGGGAATCAGGTCATAGCCCTGGAAGACCGCGATCCAGGTCACGACCAGCCCGAACACCAAGCTCTTGATCATGCCGTTGAGCACATCGTCGACGAAGTCGACGCTGTCCTGCATGTTGCTCCAGTAGGAGCCCTCGTAGACGCCGAGCCAGTCGACGCCGACCAGATACCCGCCCCAGATGCCGACCACGGCGAACATCACCGTCAGAATGGGCAACGAGACGAAACCGGCCCAGAGTCGAGGCGCCACGATGCGACGCAGCGGATCGACGCCGATCATCTCCATGCTGGTGAGCTGCTCGGTGGCTTTCATCAGGCCGATTTCGGCGGTCAGCGCCGATCCCGCACGGCCGGCGAACAGCAGCGCGGCGACCACGGGAGCCAGCTCACGAACCAACGACAACGCCACCATCTGCCCCAGCGCCTCGTCGGCGCCAAAGCCGACCAGGATGGTAAAGCCCTGTAGCGCCAGCACCATGCCGATGAACAGCCCCGACACCAGCACGATCGCCCCCGACATCACGCCGACAAAGTGCATCTGTCGGACCCAAAGATGAAAGCCCTCGCGAGACGGCAGGCAAACGATCGACTGGATCAGAAACAGCCCGGCCCGGCCGATCGAACTCACGATATCGAGCGTCGCCCGCCCGAGCGCATGGATATGTCGCATCATGAGAACTGCCCCGCCGGCGCCAGGATGTCGTCGAAGAAATCCGGTGCCGGGTAATGGAACGGCACCGGGCCGTCGGGTTCGCCATGCACGAACTGTTTCACATGGGCGTCATCATTGACGTCCAGCGTCTGCGGAGTGCCGTGCGCCATGACCTTGCCATCGGCGATGATGTAGACGTAGTCCGCGATCGACAGCGTCTCCTTGATGTCATGGGAGACCATCACGGCGGTCAGCCCAAGCGCCTGGTTGACCTTCTTGATCAACTGCACCAATACCCCCATCGAAATCGGATCCTGGCCGACGAAAGGTTCGTCGTAGAGCACCAGATCCGGATCCAGCGCCACCGCGCGAGCCAGCGCCACCCGTCGAGCCATGCCGCCGGACAGTTCGGATGGCATCAGATGGCGTGCGCCACGCAACCCGACCGCCTGAAGCTTCATCAGCACGATGTCACGCACCATGGCGTTCGGCAGCTCGGTATGTACACGCAGCGGAAACGCGACGTTCTCGAACACGTCGAGGTCCGAAAACAGTGCGCCGCTCTGAAACAGCATGCCCATGCGACGGCGCAGCTTGAAAAGCGAACGCCGCGATAGCTGGTGTACGTCCTGGCCGTCGATCAGAACCTGCCCCCTGTCCGGCACCAGCTGACCACCGATCAACTTCAGCAGTGTCGTCTTGCCGGTTCCGCTGGGCCCCATGATGGCGGTTATCTTGCCGAGCGGAATCTGCAAGTCGACACCACGGAAGATATCCGTGTTGCCGCGGGAAAAATGCAGATCCTTGACCTCGACCATAATCGGATCATCCATGCAGCATCCACCAATCCAGTGAGATCAATTATCGAACATTGTATCCTAACCTTGACGGTAGCGACCAGCCGTCACTGAACAACCGTTACACCTGCTATCCTGCAAAGGGACGAACTATCCTGCAAAGGGACGAATCATTAGACGATCGAAGGTATACTCTTGCGTATCGCGCCGCGCCGAAATCGCTCTGCGCCCACCATTCCACGACCGACATTCATGCCATGACCGATCCCCGAGTCGCTTCCGCCGTGTCCCAGAGCGAACCCGCTAAGCTAGATTTTCGCGCCAGCGCCAGACGTACGCTGACACTGGAACAGCAGGCCATTGGTGAACTCGTCGAGAAACTCGACGACTGTTTCGACGCTGCCTGTAGATTGCTGCTCGACTGTCGTGGCCGCCTCATCGTGACCGGCATGGGGAAGTCCGGCCATGTCGCCCGCAAGATGGCAGCCACCCTGGCCAGCACCGGCTCGCCAGCGTTCTACGTACACCCCGGCGAAGCCAGCCACGGCGATCTCGGCATGATTACCGGCGACGACGTGGTCATCGCCCTGTCCAATTCGGGCGAAACTCAGGAAATCACCGGCCTGCTCCCGCTGTTCAAGCGCCTCGGCGCGCCGCTGGTCAGCTTGACCGGCCGGCCGGCATCCACCCTGGCGCGCTACAGCGACGTGCATATCGATGTTGGCGTCTCCCGCGAAGCCTGTCCCCACGATCTCGCGCCGACCTCTTCCACCACCGCCGCGCTGGCGATGGGCGACGCGCTGGCGCTGGCGCTGCTCGAGGCGCGCGGTTTCAGCGCCGACGATTTCGCCCTCTCGCATCCGGGCGGCACGCTCGGCAAACGCCTGCTGCTGCGCGTCGCCGACCTCATGCACGAAGGCAGCCGACTCCCCAGCGTTCCCACCGGCAGCCCGTTGCGAGAGGCGCTGCTGGAGATGACGCTCAAGGGCATGGGGTTCACCTGCGTCGTCGATGAACGCGGCCTGCTGGTCGGTGTCTATACCGACGGCGATCTGCGCCGAACGCTCGACCAGCGCGGCGATTTCACCCTGCTTCGTGTCGACGACGTCATGACCCGGGGTGGCAAGACGGCGACGCCCGACATGCTGGCCGCGGAAGCGGTAAGGATCATGGAGGACAATCGGATCACCGCACTGGCCGTGATCGAAGAGGGTGTCCCCGTGGGAGCGCTTCACATGCACGACCTGCTGAGAAGCGGAGTCATCTGATTCGTCGTCGAACATCCGATTCATCGTCGAACATCTGATTCGTCGTCGACGTTGTACCCTGATGGCATCGTCTCAATGAAATGGCCATGTCGTTTCCAGCACCCGGACAACGATGCGGTTCGAGCCGTCAGAGCCCATAGATGCATCAATGCCAGTTCGATCAAGGCTTTCGTTTAAGACAAGGAGCAACCGTGGCCAAGACAGCCGGATTTCAGTCACCCTGGTGGCGGCGCCTCGGCCTGTTGGCGCTACTGCTGATACTGGGTGGCGGGCTGACCTATCTGGATCAGCGCGGCGAAGACCAGCAGGAGTCCGCCACCAGCAACACGGCGGGCGGCGAGCCCGACTACTACCTCGAAGATGCCAGCATGACGCGCTTCGATGCGCAGGGGCGTGCCTATCAACGCCTGGATACGCCGCGGCTGGTACACACGCCTGCAGACGACGTCATTCGTACCGAGACACCCCACGGCTACCTCATCGACGACCAGCAGCGCCAATGGCAGGTGACCAGCGATACCGGCCAGTTGAGCCGGGGCGGCGAACAGCTGACGCTGGAAGGCAATGCACGTCTGGTACAACCCGAACAGGCATGGAGCCTGGAAACGCAGACACTGCATTACGACAATCGCGAAGCCCACGCATGGAGTGACACGTCTTCCGTGTTACGTCAGCATGACCAGCGCATGCGCGGTGATCGCTTCGACGCCTGGATCGACGAAGACCGCATGCGCCTGACCGACAACGTGCAGGGGTACCTGCCACAGCAATCCCAATCACAGCAATCCCAGTCACAGCAATCTGAGGATCAAGGATCATGAGGCGAGAACTCGGCCAACTCCTGGTGCTTACCGCGCTGGGCTTCACCAGCCTTCCGACCATGGCACTGGAAAGCGATGCCAGCGCGCCGATCGAGATCGCCGCCGACCAGCTCGAGCTCGACGACCGTCAGGGTACCGCGGTCTATACCGGCAGCGTCGACATTCAGCAAGGCAGCATGAACCTGAAGGCCGCACGCGTGGACATCCAGCGAGCCGACGACGGCCAGGTCAGCCAGGTCACAGCCAAGGGCGGCGGTGGCGAGCGCGCCTATCTCGAACAGCGGCCGGCCCCCGACGAAGCGATCGTCAAGGGGTGGGGCGATACCGTCATCTATCATGCCGCCGAGCGCCGCGTGGAACTGGTCGGCAACGCCGAACTGCATCAGGCCGGCGACACCTTCGATGGCGCCTACGTCGAATACTATCTCGACTCGCGCCGCGTCCAGGCTCGTTCCAGCCAGGACGGCGACGGCAGCGGCGACGGTCGCGTTCGCATGACCCTCACGCCGCGCAACGCTTCCGAGCAGCCGTCCCAATAGTTCTTACAGTCATGACTCCAGAGAAGATTCGGGCTCTGTTTCCGACCATGCTCACTGGGCCCGAATCGCTCTGCGCCGCGTCGCCACAAGGACCGTATCCATGAAAACGCTAACGGCCGCCAATCTGGCCAAGAGCTACAAAGGACGTCGCGTCGTCCACGATTTCAGCCTGACCCTGCGCCAGGGCAGCATCGTTGGCCTGCTCGGCCCCAACGGCGCCGGCAAGACCACCTCCTTCTACATGATCGTCGGCCTGGTCAAGGCCGATGCCGGCAGCGTTCATATCGACGACCACGACCTCAGCCGTGCACCGATGCACGACCGGGCCCGAGCCGGGATCGGTTATCTGCCGCAGGAAGCCTCGATCTTTCGCAAACTGAGCGTCGCCGACAACATCATGGCCATTCTCGAGACGCGCAAGGATCTGGACCGCGCCGGACGACGCGAACAGCTCGAGCGGCTGCTCGCCGATTTTCACGTCGACCATATTCGCGACAACCTCGGCATGAGCCTGTCCGGCGGCGAACGCCGGCGCGTCGAGATCGCCCGCGCGCTGGCCACGGAGCCGGCCTTTGTCCTGCTCGACGAACCCTTCGCCGGCGTCGATCCGATCTCGGTCGGCGATATCAAGAGCATCATCCGCCAGCTCCGCGACCGGGAGATCGGCGTTCTCATCACCGATCACAACGTGCGCGAAACGCTGGACATCTGCGACAACGCCTACATCGTCGGCGACGGACAGATCATTGCCGAGGGCCGCCCGGATGCCATCCTCGACAACCAGCGCGTTCGCGACGTCTATCTTGGCCACGAATTCCGGTTATAATCCGATTTCCCGCCCTATCCTGCTTCTTTCCGGCGGCCAGCCCTGCCTGAGCCGCCCTTAGTGGCATGTTTCTTGCATAAATCGTTGCATGTCGTCAGATCAATCAGTAACGTGGCTATTCCCTCGTTGATTATGACGTCCGTTTCGCCATGTCCATGAAGCCTTCGCTGCAACTCAGAGTCGGCACGCAGTTGACCATGACGCCTCAGCTTCAGCAGGCGATTCAACTGCTGCAGCTGTCGACGCTCGACCTGTGCCAGGAGATTCAACAAGCGCTCGAATCCAATCCGATGCTGGAGCTGGAAGAGCAGTACTCGGAGCAGGAGACCCAGGAGACGCCGGAAGACGACTGGTCCAGCGACATTCCCGAAGAGCTGGCGCTCGACAGCGACTGGAGCGACACCTATCAGGACGCCACCGCCGGATCGCTGGGCAGCAGCAGTGGCAGCGAAGAGGCGCCGGATTTCGACCGCAACGCCGCTGCCACCAGTCTGCACGACCACCTTTTGTGGCAGATGGCGATGGGCGATTTCGACGACCGCGAGCGCGAGCTGGGCGAATGTCTGATCGACGCGATCAATGACGACGGCTACTTCACCGGCTCGCTCGACGAGCTGGCCCTCAGCCTCCGCACCCAGCGCGGCGACCGCGTGACCACGGCGGATCTCGAACACATGCTGATGCGCCTGCAGCAGTTCGACCCCACCGGGGTCGGCGCCCGCGACCTGCGCGAATGCCTGCTGCTCCAGCTCGGCACGCTGGACACGGATACCCCGCTGCTGCCACAAGCCAAACGCCTGGTGCGCCAGTTTCTCGAGGCCTTGGCTGGCAACGATCGGCGACTGCTCAAACGCCGACTGCGGCTCGAGGACGACGAACTCGACAGCGTCATCGCAATGATCCGCACGCTCGAACCACGCCCCGGGCAGCGCTTCGATACCAGCCGCGACGACTACGTGATTCCCGACCTCGTCGCCACGCCCTCCCCCGAGGGCTGGCGCATCGAGCTCAACGCCGAGGCGCTGCCGCGTCTGCGCATCCAGCCCGACTACGCCGCCCTGATCAAGCGCGCCGACAAGAGTGACGACAACACCTTCCTGCGCCAGCATCTGCAAGAGGCCCGCTGGCTGCTCAAGAGCCTGTCGAGCCGCAACGACACGCTGCTGCGTGTCGGCCGGGAGATCATGTCGCGCCAGGTCGATTTCCTCGAGCGCGGCGAAGAAGCCATGAAGCCGCTGATCCTGGCCGATATCGCCGGTAGCGTCGACATGCACGAGTCGACGATTTCCCGTGTCACGACCCAGAAGTACATCCACACGCCACGCGGCGTGTTCGAGCTCAAGTACTTCTTCTCGAGCCAGGTGGGCGGTCAGCGCGGGGAAGGCGACAGCTATTCGAGCACGGCGATTCGCGCCCGGATCAAGAAGTTCATCGGCGAAGAGCCCCCCAGGAAGCCGCTCTCGGACAGCAAATTGGTCGAATTGCTTGCCCAGTCCGATATCTGCGTTGCCAGGCGCACCGTGGCCAAATATCGGGAAGCCATGGGCATTCCCTCGTCCAGCGAACGCAAGCGCCTTTCCTGACGTCCCGACTGCACGACGAGGCAAAATCGATCCAGGGCTCGCCAAACCGGGCGATATGGATCACGATGCCTTTGCAGTGACCTGAAAAGGGTTACAATCAAAAGTGCCATCTGCCGCAACAGGAGTGTGTCATGCAAGTGAACGTTACCGGCCACCATGTCGAGCTGACCGATGCCCTCCGGGACTATGTCGGAGAAAAACTCGTTCGTTTGGAGCGTCACTACGACAACATCACCAATGTTCAGGTCACCCTGAGTGTCGAGAAGGAGCGCCAACAGGCAGCCTGTACCCTGCATGCCGCAGGCGGCGATCTGCACGCCGAAGCCAGCGATACCGACATGTATGCCGCCATCGATTCACTGGCCGACAAACTCGACCGTCAACTGGTCAAACACAAAGAGAAGGCACAAGCCCGCGCCCAAGGCGCCGGCGCCCGTTAACGCCTGATGATGACACTGGAAAGCATTCTGCCTCCCGAACGCACCCTTTACGGGGTCACGGGGGGCAGCAAAAAACGTCTGCTGGAATTTTTCAGCACCTTCATCGCCCAAAACACACCCAGCCTGGACAGCCAGGAAGTCTTCAGCCGCCTGATCGGCCGTGAGCGACTGGGCAGCACGGGGATCGGCAACGGCGTTGCCATCCCCCACGCGCGCAGCCCTCACTGCAAGGGGCCGATCGCGGGATTCATGCGCCTGAAGGACGCCATCGACTTTGACGCGATCGATGGTGAACCGGTGGATCTGGTATTCGTGCTGCTGGTACCGGAGGAAGCGGACGATACCCACCTTTCGCTACTGGCCGAAGTCGCCGGCGTCATGAATCAGGGCAGCGTCAGACAGCAGTTGCGTCACGCAGAGACTCAGCAAGCGCTGCACGACGCGCTGATCGATGCCATCCGTCATCACCAACCCAGCGATAACGGCTACTAGAGATGCAACTCGTCATCATCAGTGGTCGCTCCGGTTCGGGAAAATCGATCGCCCTGCAGGCACTGGAAGACCTGGGCTACTATGCCATCGACAACCTCCCGGCCAACCTGCTGGCGCCACTGATCGACGAACTGCGCAGCGCCCCGCCCACACGCCCCAACGTGGCGGTCAGTATCGATGCCCGCAACCTGCCGGAAGCGCTGGAGCGCTTCCCGGTCCTGTTGAACGCAGTACGTGAACGCGGGATCGACACGCAGGTCGTCTATCTCACCGCCGATGCCAAGATTCTGCTGGAACGCTACTCGGCGACCCGACGACGCCACCCGCTGACCCGCGGCAACGACATGACCTTGGCCGAGGCGATCGATCACGAGCAGGAATATCTTGCACCGATTCGCCGCATGTCCGATCTGGTGATCGATACTCAGGGGCTCTCGGTCCACGAACTGCGTGCACGGATCGGAGAACAGGTCGCCAGGCACACCGGCGGCCGTTTGACGTTGACCTTCGAATCCTTCGGCTTCAAACGTGGCGTGCCGCTGGATGCCGACATGGTGTTCGACGCGCGCTGCCTGCCCAACCCGTTCTGGGATCCCGGGTTGCGTGCCTATGACGGCCGCGACGCCCAGATCGTCGAATTTCTGGAAACCTATCCCGACGTCCACGCCATGGCCGGCGACATCCATGCCTGGCTGGACCGCTGGCTGCCGGCCTACCTGGCCAGTCACCGCAGCTATCTGACGGTGGCGATCGGTTGCACCGGTGGCCAGCACCGTTCGGTCTACCTGATCGAGCGCCTGGCCCGCCATTTCCACCATGAATCCGCCGACATCCGACTTCGCCATCGCGAACTCGGTATCCATACCGCCCTCTCGCAGGATTCCACACCGCGAGAGCCGGCGCCGCAGGATGCACCATCAAAAGACGCAGGATCACTCAAGCGCGATGCCGACACGTGAACTTCGCCTGACCAATCGTCGCGGACTGCATGCCCGCGCCGCCACCAAACTGGTCCAATGCTGCCAGCCCTTCGCCGTCCGTGTGGCGATTCATCACCGTGAACGCCAGGCCGATGCCGCCAATATCATGTCTCTACTCATGCTGGCCGCGCCTTGCGGCACCGAGTTGACCGTGACGACCGAAGGCGACGATGCAGACGCCGCCATGGAGGCCATCATCGAGCTTTTCGAGGCGCGTTTCCACGAGGACGAGTAGCTCCCGCTCCTTCCACAGCGTTCGTGAACAGCGTTTTCCATCCTCGTCATTTTGCTCGACGATGGTAGAATGCTCATCCCGCCAGTCGTTCAAGGATGACCGTTCAGGATGAGCAATAATCCCGAAAAGCTGCAGCCACGGCTGGCCAAGCTCAACGAAGCTCTTGAAAGCGGCGCGCTGGATCAGGCACGGCGCATGCTCAATCGCGGCCTGGCGCCGGTGGATGTCGCCCATCTGCTCGAGTCCAGCCCGCCCAAGGAACGCGAGATTCTCTGGGGCCTGCTGGACCCCGAGCTGCATGGCGACGTGCTGCAGTATCTGGGCGATGACGTCCAGATCGAATTCCTCAACCGCATGGATGCCGAACAGCTGCTGACGGCGACCGAGGGTCTCGATGTCGACGACCTCGCCGACCTGCTGCAGCAGCTACCCAATACCGTCATCCAGGAAGTCCTCCAGTCGATGGAGGCGCAGGAGCGCCAGCGGGTCGAAGCGGTCCTCTCTTACCCGGAGGACACCGCCGGCGGCCTGATGAACCCGGACGCGATCACCATTCGTCCGGATATCACGCTGGATGTGGTCCTGCGCTACCTGCGCCGCCACGAGCGCCTGCCCGATGCCACCGATACCCTGCTGGTCGTCACGCGTCGTGACGAGCTGATCGGCATTCTGTCGCTCAACCGCCTGCTGGTCTCCGATGTCTCGGTGCTGGTGCGCGAGGTCATGGAAACCGACTTCCACTCGATACAGGCCACCGCCTCGGACAGCGACGTCGCGACGCTGTTCCAGAAGCATGACCTGATCTCGGCGCCGGTGGTCGGCATCGACGGCAAACTGCTCGGCCGTATCACCATCGACGACGTGGTCGACGTCATCCGCGAGGATGCCGAGCACCAGGTCATGAGCATGGCCGGTCTCGACGAGGACGAAGACACCTTCGCCCCGGCGCTGCGAACGAGCCGTCGCCGGGCGTTCTGGCTCGGTATCAACCTGATCGCGGCAACGATCGTCTCCATCGCCATCGGCTTCTTCGAGGACACCATTCAGCAGATCGCGGCCCTCGCGGTGCTGATGCCGATCGTCTCCAGCATGGGCGGCATCGCCGGCTCGCAGACGCTGACCGTGCTGATTCGCGGCATTGCGCTGGGCCACGTCTCCGGCGCCAACGTGCGCTGGCTATTGATCCGCGAACTGCTCGTCGGCATGACTAACGGCCTGATCTGGGCCGTGGTCGTGGGCACCATGTCGGTCTTCCGCTTCGACGACATCCGGCTGGGGCAGATCATCGCCATGGCGATGGTCATCAACCTGACCGTCGCCACGATGGCCGGCACCCTGATCCCGGTACTGCTCAAGAAATTCAAGATCGACCCGGCGCTGTCCGGCGGCGTGCTGCTGACGACCATTACCGACGTGGTCGGCTTCGTCGCCTTCCTGGGTCTGGCGACCGCCTTTTACCTGTAACGACCCGGCAGGCCCGATCATCGAACCCAGGCGGGCCACGACGCCGGGTGATGCCAACGAGGAGCAGCGGATGAACTTTCATACCCGCAAATGGATCAAGCCCGAGGATCTCAATCCCAACGGTTCACTGTTCGGCGGAAGCCTGCTTCGCTGGATCGACGAAGAAGCCGCGATCTACGCCATCATCCAACTGGGCAATGCCCAGGTCGTGACGAAGTACATCTCCGAGATCAACTTCGTCTCCAGCGCTCGCCAGGGGGATATCATCGAACTCGGCATTACCGCCACGCACTTCGGCACCACCTCGATCACGCTGGAATGCCACGTGC
>NZ_PZJT01000014.1 GCF_003206135.1 Salinicola salarius
CTTTACGGACCAGCGACCCGCTTGGCAAGTGTTGTTTGTCACTTTTTGCGCATTCGGTCAAAACCGTGCCCGGCAAAAACGACAACGCCCGCGCGGGGCGGGCGTTTCAGCGGCATGAGGCCACATTCAGCTTTCAGTCATCCTGCGAGTTCTGACCGCCGGCTTCGCTACGGCGCTTCTCCCTACGCCCCTTGTTCAATCGTCCCAGCGCCAGAATCGGGCCGGAAATGACGTAGCAGCCAAACAGAGCCAGCAGCATCACCGAAGGCTCGATGGAGATCAGCACGAACAACAGCACGATCGCCAACAGGAACACGAACGGTACCGGCCCCTTGAAATCGATCTCCTTGAAGCTGTGATAGCGCACGTTGCTGACCATCAGCACCCCGGCAGCGGCAACCACGACGGTCATCAACACCTTGAAGCCCAGCGACTCGGCGTCGAAGGTGTGAAAGACCCACACGCAGGCAGCCACGATGGCCGCCGCCGAGGGGCTGGGCAAACCGACGAACCATTTCTTGTCGATACTGCCGATCTGGACGTTGAAGCGGGCCAGGCGCAACGCGGCACCGGCAACGAAGATGAACGCTGCGATCCAGCCGATCTTGCCGATGTCCTGCAATATCCAGGTGAACGCAACCAGCGCCGGAGCCATACCGAACGAGACCATGTCGGCCAGGCTGTCGAACTCGGCACCGAAGGCACTCTGCGTATTGGTCAATCGCGCCACGCGTCCATCCAGCCCATCGAGCACCATGGCAACGAAGATCGCGATGGCGGCCTTGGCGTAGTCGCCGTTGATGGCAGCCACGATGGAGTAGAAGCCAGCAAACAGCGCCGAGAGCGTGAACAGGTTAGGCAGCAGATAGATGCCTCGGCGGCGTATCCGCTTGCCGTTCTCCACCGTTTCCTCGATGACTTCATCCTCGTCGTCGAACAATGGAGAGGTGGCACCAATGGTAATGGTCTCGGGCTCTTGCTCGTGGTGGCGGTCATCCTGCGTCATGAAGCGAGTCCTATAGTGGCGAGTGCGCTCGGGCATGTATAGCCAGCCCATTCTACAGCCTAGCGGGAATCTCGACAGATGCTCGCGCAAAGCGCCTGGCAAACGTCATGGGTTCGGCCAAACGAACAGGGGCGCGACAATCGTCGCGCCCCTGTCGAAACCAAACCTGCGGGTCGAGTCTTAGTTCTTGCTCTTGTCGACCAGCTGGTTGGCGGTGATCCACGGCATCATCGCGCGCAGCTTGGCTCCAACCTGCTCGACCGGGTGCTCGGCAGTCTGGCGACGGCGTGCGTTCAGCGAAGCGTAGTTGCAGGCGCCCTCGGCGATGAACATCTTGGCGTACTCGCCGTCCTGGATGCGCTGCAGCGCCTTGCGCATGGCGGCACGCGACTCGTCGTTGATGATCTCGCGGCCGGTGACGTACTCGCCGTACTCGGCGTTGTTGGAGATCGAGTAGTTCATGTTGGCGATGCCGCCTTCGTACATCAGGTCGACGATCAGCTTGAGCTCGTGCAGACACTCGAAGTAGGCCATCTCCGGCGCGTAACCGGCCTCGGTCAGCGTTTCGAAGCCGGCCTTGACCAGTTCGACCGCCCCGCCGCAGAGAACCGCCTGCTCACCGAACAGGTCGGTTTCGGTCTCGTCCTTGAAGGTGGTTTCGATGATCCCGCTGCGACCGCCGCCGATGGCCGCCGCGTAGGAGAGCGCGATCTCCTTGGCCTGACCGGACGCATTCTGATGAATGGCGATCAGATCCGGGATGCCACCGCCGCGGACGAACTCGGAACGCACGGTATGACCCGGCGCCTTGGGCGCGATCATGATGACGTCGAGATCGGCGCGCGGCTCGACCTGGCTGTAGTGGATGTTGAAGCCGTGAGCGAAGGCGATGGTGGCGCCCTCTTTCAGGTTCGGCTCGATATCCTGCTCGTAGATGACCTTCTGGTTCTCGTCCGGAGCCAGGATCATGACGACATCGGCGGTCTTGCACGCTTCGGCGACACTGGCCACCTTGAGACCGGCGCTTTCGGCCTTGGCAGCCGAAGAAGAGCCCTTGCGCAGACCGACGGTCACGTCGACCCCGGACTCTTTCAGGTTGTTGGCGTGAGCGTGGCCCTGTGAGCCATAGCCGACGATCGTGACCTGCTTGGCCTGGATCAGGGAAAGGTCACAATCCTTGTCGTAATAAACGTGCATGTCGTACTCCGGAAATCGATGGGCCGTTGGCCCGGAACTGTCGTCACTCAATATCTGTCAGCGTTGATGGCCACTGGCGTCGTCTGGCGCGGCGCTCTTCGTTTTAGCCTGGAGCCACGATAAGCCAGGCAACTTGTTGCGTAAAACGCTATATTTGCAACGCGACATTTCAATTTCTGAAACGAAACAAGCCCATGGATTACCGTCCGCTCACCCAGTTTCTGGCCCTGGCCGACCATCTGCACTTCGGCCGGGCCAGCGATGCCTGCCATGTCAGCCCGTCGACACTGAGCCGCTCGATCCGCCAGCTCGAGGAGACGCTCGGCGTCACCTTGTTCGAGCGCGACAACCGCCATGTCACGCTGACGCGAGAAGGACAGCTGTTTCACTCCTACGCCAGGGAGACGCTGGAGCAGTGGCAGGCGATGCAGGCCACGCTGATGGCGGAAACCCGCGAGCTGGCCGGCGAGATCAGCATCTACTGCTCGGTCACCGCCAGCTACAGCTTCCTCTACCGCCTGCTGAGCCAGTTCCGCCTGCGCCATCCGCGTATCGAGATCAAGCTGCATACCGGCGACCCGGCGGACGCCATTGCCCGCGTGCAGGCCGAGAACGAGGACATCGCCATCACCGCGCGCCCGCGCAGCCTGCCGGATGCCCTAGCATTCAAGCCACTGGCGACCTCGCCGCTGGTGTTCATCGCGCCCCGTGACGGCGCCGACTGGCTGCCCGCCACGCCGGAAACGCCGACGCCCTCGCAGTGGAAAGGCGTGCCGATGATTTTGTCCGAATCCGGCCTGTCGCGGGATCATGCCGATACCTGGTTTCGGGCGATGGGCATCAGCCCGCGAATCTATGCGCAGGTGGCGGGTAACGAAGCGATCGTCAGCATGGTCGGACTGGGATTCGGGGTCGGCATCGTGCCGCGCATCGTGCTCGACAACAGCCCCTTGCTGGACCGGATCACGATCCTGCCGGTCAAGCCGGAACTCCCTCACTACGACGTCGGCCTGTGCGTGCTCAAGCGGCGCCTGAAGAGCGCGCTGATCGAGGCGCTGTGGGCTCAGTTGCCGAACTGATCCGACACGCCGGAGAGGCTAAATACGCAAAAACGCAAAACGCCCGACAGGATCGCTCCTACCGGGCGCCGAATTACCGCTGGCCACTTACAACGTGAGCAGCTTGTCTCCGCGAGCAATGCCCGACACGCCGGTCCGTGCCACTTCCAGAATGCCGATCGGCGCCATCGCCTGGATGAAGGCATCCAGCTTACCGGCATCGCCGGTGATCTGCACGGTGTAGACGCTCGGCGTGACGTCGACGATCTGCGCCCGGAAGATGTCCGCCGTGCGCTTCACCTCGTCGCGGGCCGCCCCCAGCGCCTTGACCTTGACCAGCATCAGCTCGCGCTCGATGTGGTTGCCCTCGGTCAGATCGACCAGCTTGACCACGTCGATCAGCTTGTTGAGGTGCTTGGTGATCTGCTCGATCACCCGGTCGTCGCCCACCGTGGTCACGGTTAGCCGCGACAGCGACGGATCTTCCGTCGGCGCCACGTTGAGGGTTTCGATGTTGAAGTTGCGCTGGGAGAACAGCCCCACCACGCGGGACAGAGCGCCCGGTTCGTTTTCCAGCAGAATCGAGATGATATGGCGCATCAGGTCCGCTCCGTCTTCGAAAGCAGCATGTCACGCATGGAGCCCAACGGCACCTGCATCGGATAGACGTGTTCGAATGGGTCGACGTAGATATCGAGGAACACGAGCTCGTTGGTATCGGCGAAGGCACGCTCCAGCGCCGGGGCCAGCTCTTCGTGCGTCGTTACCTTGATCGCGGTGAAGCCGTAGGCCTCGATCAGCTTGGCGAAATCCGGCAGCGACTCCATGTAGGAGTGAGCGTGACGGGACTTGTAGTTCAAGTCCTGCCACTGGCGCACCATGCCCAGCGACTGGTTGTTGAGATTGACGATCTTGACGCCGACATCGAACTGCTTACAGGTCGACAGCTCCTGCATCATCATCTGGAAGCTGCCTTCACCGGTGAAGCAGACCACGTCGTCCTGCGGGTAGCTGAGCTTGACGCCCATCGCCGCCGGAAAACCGAAGCCCATGGTGCCGAGGCCGCCAGAGGTGATGAAACGGTTGGGCTTGGCGAACTTGTAGTACTGCGCCGCGAACATCTGATGCTGGCCCACATCGGTAGTCACGAACGCCTCGCCGCGCGTGGCCCGATAGACCGCCTCGATCACCTCTTGCGGCTTGAGCGCTTCGCCCGGCTTCGAAGGTTCGTAGAGCCTGCCCTTGCGCTCGGCCCGCCAGCCATCGATGCTTTTCCACCATTCGCCCAGCGCCTCGGGATTGGCCGGCTCGCGGTCCTGGACCAGGCTGATCATCTCGTTGATGACGCTGCCCGCCGCACCGACGATCGGCACGTCCGCCCGCACGGTCTTGGAGATCGAGCTGGGGTCGATGTCGACATGGACGATCTTGGCCGTGGGGCAGAACTTCGAGGTGTTGTTGGTGACACGGTCGTCGAAGCGCGCGCCGATGGCAACGATCAGATCCGCGTGATGCATAGCCATGTTGGCTTCATAGCTGCCGTGCATCCCCAGCCACCCCAGCGACTGGCGGTCGCCCTGCGGATAACCGCCGATGCCCATCAGCGTGGTGGTGATCGGGAAGCCGAGCCGCTGGACCAGATCGGTCAACGCCTCCGAGGCTCGCCCGGTGACGATGCCGCCGCCGGTATAGAACACCGGACGACGCGCCTTGAGCATCATGTCGACGGCCTTCTTGATCTGGCCGCTATGCCCGCGCGTCACCGGGTTGTAGGAACGAATCTTGACCTTCTTCGGATAGACGTATTCGTAGCGCTCGGTGGGCGCGGTCATGTCCTTGGGAATATCCACCACCACCGGGCCGGGGCGGCCGGTCGAAGCCAGGTAGAACGCCTTTTTCAGGACTTCAGGGATCTCGCTGGGATGGCGGATCGAGAAGCTGTGCTTCACTACCGGCCGGGTGACACCGACGATATCGGTTTCCTGGAAGGCGTCTTCCCCGATCAGGTGACTGGCGACCTGACCGCACAGCACCACCATCGGAATCGAATCCATGTAGGCAGTGGCGATGCCGGTGACGGCATTGGTCGCACCGGGGCCGGAGGTGACCAGCACCACGCCGGGCTTGCCGGAAGCGCGGGCGTAGCCATCGGCGGCGTGGGTCGCGGCCTGCTCGTGACGAACGAGAATGTGTTGAACGCTATCCTGGCGGAACAGGGCATCGTAGATGTGCAATGCCGCGCCACCCGGATAGCCATAGATACGCTCGACGCCTTCGTCTTTCAGAAAGCGGGCGATCATATCGGCGCCGGAAAGTAATTCCACTGGTGAGTCTCCCCTGGAAGTTCGAGTGCCGCTTCGCGGTTCTGGTCACAAAACCGGGTCCGTGAACGATTGGCGCGATCCACGGAAACGAAGCTCAATCACGGCGGTAAGCCGCTGCCGACAGCCGAAACCGTCAGCGCCTGATGCCATATCCTGGCGTCCTGGGCCCGGGGTGGGGACCCGCACTCATAGGAACCGCCTGCGCCTCGGCGCCGACAGCTCCTGACACGGCAGATCGCCGCATCGGGGTTGGCGGGAACAGGCGTTTGGCCCGCGCCCTTCTTTCCTCAGAAAGATGTCCTTCGACAGGCGGGTAGAGGTCGCTCGGAACCTACCCTTCACGCAGCGGCTGGGGATCACCCGGAGTTTGGCTGCGCCCGCAATCAGGAACCGCCTAGATTCCACCAGCGGCCCGAGGCTGTCAACCTTCAGCGCCGCCAACCACGCCCCGGACACGGCGAGTCCCGAACCTCTCGGATGACGCCGACTAAAGTCGGTTCGCTTTTCGCAGCGCCAACGAGACATCGCTGCTGTACTGAACCGAAGACCCGTGTCGAGTCCTGTCTTATCGGCTCGGATACCGATCGATGACTCGCAGACAAACGACCCATGGGAGTAACGCGCATGTCCCCCATCGTGAAATGGTCCGCGTTCGTGGCCATGGCAGGCTTTCTGTTCGGCTTCGATACCGCCGTGATATCCGGCGCCGACAAACCCATCCAGGAGCTGTGGGGGCTGAGCGATCTCCAGCACGGGCTGTTCATCATGTCGATGGCGCTGTGGGGCACCGTTCTCGGCGCGATCTTCGGCAACTGGCCGACCGATCGCCTGGGGCGACGCACCACGCTCTTCATCATCGGCGTGCTCTACTTCGTCTCCGCCGTGGGGTCGGCGCTGGCCACCGACCCGTTCTGGTTTTCGTTCTTCCGCCTGATCGGTGGCTTCGGGGTGGGGATGTCCTCGGTTGCCGCGCCGGCCTACATCTCCGAGATCGCGCCCGCCGAACGGCGTGGCAACCTGGTCGCCCTCTACCAGTTCAACGTCGTGTTCGGGATCTTCATGGCCTATGTCTCCAACGCCATTCTGGGCAGTCTGCTCGGCGACGATGCCTGGCGCTGGATGGTCGGGATCGAGGCGATCCCTGCACTGGTCTACACGCTGGCGCTGCTCAAGGTGCCGGAGAGCCCGCGCTGGCTGATCCTCAACCGCAACGACACCCGCGCTGCCGCCGAGGTGCTGGACCAGATCGATCCGCACCGCGACAACCAGGCTCAGATCGAGGAGATCCAGGCGGCAGATCGCGAAGACAGCAAGGTGCATTCGCGCTTCTTCTCGCGCCGCTATCGCCTTCCCATCGTGCTCGCATTTCTGATCGCCTTCTTCAACCAGTTCACCGGCATCAACTTCGTGCTCTACTACGCGCCTCGTATCCTCGAGTCCGCCCAGTTGGGAGATAACGCCGCCCTGCTCTCGACGGCGGGAATCGGACTGATCATGGTGATCTTCACCATGATCGGCATGTCGCTGATCGATCGATTCGGCCGGCGGACGCTGATGTACATCGGCTCGGTGGGCTACATCATTTCGCTGTCGATCATCTCCCACGCCTTCTTCACCGATAACCTGGGCGGCGCGCTGATTCCGCTGCAGCTATGCCTGTTCGTCGCCGCCCATGGCATCAGCCAGGGCACGGTGATCTGGGTCTTCATCTCGGAGATATTCCCCAACCGCGAACGGGCCCGCGGGCAGTCGCTCGGCAGTTTCACGCACTGGTTCTTCGCCGCCGTCATCACCTTGGTCACGCCGTGGGTTCTGAGCGTGTTCAACGGCGGACCGGTGTTCGCCTTCTTCGCTTTCATGATGGTGCTGCAGATCGTCTTCGTCGCGTTCCTGATGCCGGAGACCAAGGGCGTCTCGCTGGAGAAACTGCAGCAGAAGCTATCGCCGAGAGGGGAGTCTCGAACGTAAAAAAGCCCGTGACATCGAGCGCCACGGGCGGGAAGACGGTCAGGACGCGACCGTTTGTCTTGGAAAGACTGTTTCTCTTGCAAAGACCGTTTGTCTTGGAAAGACAGAGCCGATCGGCCCGGCGGCACCGCCGGGCCGAGTCGTTACTTGTCGAAGGCCAGATGGTCGCCCTCGGCGCGAACGCGGATCGTGTCGCCCGGCAGGAATCGGCCCGACAGCAGATCCTGCGCCAGCGGGTTCTCGATCCGACTCTGGATTGCCCGCTTGAGCGGACGCGCACCGAACACCGGGTCGAAGCCGACCACCGCCAGTTGGGCCATCGCCTCGTCGCTGACAGCGAGCTTGAGGTCGCGCTCGGCGAGGCGGCTGCGCAGGCGGTCGAGCTGGATCGAGGCAATCGCCTGAATCTGCTCCTGACCCAGCGCGTGGAATACCACGACCTCGTCGATACGGTTGATCAACTCGGGCCGGAAGTGGTTGCCCACCACCGCCATCACCGCGTCGCGCATGGCGGAGTAGTCGCTATCATCGCCGCCCATGCGCTGGATCACGTCGGAGCCCAGGTTGGAGGTCATCACGATCACGGTATTGCGGAAATCCACCGTGCGCCCCTGGCCATCGGTCAGGCGGCCGTCTTCCAGCACCTGCAGCAGGATGTTGAACACATCCGGATGCGCCTTCTCGACCTCGTCGAGCAGCAGTACCGAATAGGGCTTGCGGCGGACGGCCTCGGTCAGATAACCGCCCTCTTCGTAACCAACATAGCCGGGAGGCGCGCCGATCAGCCGGGCCACGGAGTGCTTCTCCATGAACTCGGACATGTCGATTCGCACCATCGACTCCTCGGTGTCGAACAGGAAGTTGGCCAGCGACTTGCAAAGCTCGGTCTTGCCCACCCCGGTCGGGCCGAGGAACAGGAACGAGCCGTTGGGCCGATTCGGATCCGACAGCCCGGCGCGGGAACGGCGTACCGCGTTGGCCACCGCCCTGACCGCTTCGTCCTGGCCGATGACCCGCTCGTGCAGCGCCTCTTCCATGCGCAGCAGCTTGTCGCGCTCGCCTTCGAGCATCTTGGCCACCGGGATCCCGGTCCAGCGCGAGACGACCTCGGCAATCTCCTCCTCGGTCACGTTGGAGCGCAACAGCTGGTGTTGCGCAGTATCGGCGCTGGCGCTATCGCTGCTATCGGTGATCTGCTGCTCGAGCCTGGGAATCACGCCGTACTGCAGTTCCGACATTCGTCCCAGATCACCCTGACGCCGGGCCGCTTCGAGGTCGATGCGCGCCTGCTCGAGATCGGCCTTGTACTGCGCCGCTCCCTGGATACTCGCTTTCTCGGCCTTCCACACCTCCTCGAGGTCGGCGTATTCGCGTTCAAGTTCGCCGATCTGGGTCTCGAGATTGTCGAGGCGCTTCTTGGACGCCTCGTCGGTCTCCTTCTTCAGCGCCTCGCGCTCCATCTTGAGCTGAATGAGACGCCGGTCGAGGCGATCCATCTCTTCCGGCTTGGAGTCGAGCTCCATGCGGATCCGCGAAGCGGCTTCGTCGATCAGGTCGATCGCCTTGTCGGGCAGTTGACGATCGGTGATGTAGCGAGTCGACAGCTTGGCCGCGGCGATGATCGCCGAGTCGGTGATATCGACACCGTGGTGAACCTCGTAGCGTTCCTTGAGCCCCCGCAGAATGGCGATGGTGTCCTCCTCGGACGGCTCGTCCACCAGCACCTTCTGGAAGCGGCGTTCCAGCGCCGCATCCTTCTCGATGTACTGGCGATACTCGTCGAGCGTGGTCGCGCCGACGCAGTGCAACTCGCCCCGGGCCAGCGCCGGCTTGAGCATGTTGCCGGCATCCATCGCACCTTCGGCCTTGCCGGCGCCGACCATGGTGTGCAGCTCGTCGATGAACAGAATGACGCGCCCTTCTTCCTTCGCCAGTTCGTTGAGCACCGATTTCAACCGTTCCTCGAACTCGCCACGGAACTTGGCGCCCGCCAGCAGCGAGCCCATGTCGAGCGATAGCACTCGCTTCTCTTTCAGCCCCTCGGGCACCTCACCGTTGACGATGCGCTGCGCCAGTCCTTCAACGATGGCCGTCTTGCCCACGCCGGGCTCGCCGATCAAGACCGGGTTGTTCTTGATACGGCGCTGCAGTACCTGAATCGTGCGCCGGATTTCATCATCCCGGCCGATCACCGGATCGAGCTTGCCTTCGGTGGCCCGGGCGGTCAGGTCGAGGGTGTATTTCTCCAGCGCCTCGCGCTTCTCCTCGGCGTTGGCGTCATCGACATTGGCGCCGCCGCGCAGCTCGCCGATCGCGGTCGCGAGACGCTTGCGATCCAGCCCCGCCTGGGCCAGCACCTTGGTAAGCCCGTTCTTCATGTCCAGCGCGGCAAGCAGTACCAGTTCGATGGCGATGTACTGATCGCCACGGGTCTGGGCCTCGCGATCGGCAAGGTTGAACAGCCGCGCCAGATCCTGGCTCATGCTGACGTTGCCATCGAACTGACCTACCTCGGGGAGATTGCCGAGATAGCCGACTAGTCCTTCCCGCAATCGACTGACATCGCCACCGGCTTTTTGCACCAGCCCCTTGATGCCGCTGTCGCGCATATCGAGCAAGGCCATCAGCAGATGGCCGGGATCGAGTTGATTGTGTCCGCGTCCTACCGCCAGCGATTGTGCCTCGGCCAGCGCATTTTGTAGCTTGGTTGTCATGCGATCCATACGCATATCGTCACCTCCAGAAGCCGGCGCAAGGGGTCTTGGCGGCTCGTCGTTTTCATCGGTTGACTATAAGATGGCGGTATGTTTGGACTTTTCAAGCGAGTCGAATGAAGAATTCGCTGCGGCAGGCTGTCGCATGAGAATTGCATTCAGGAAGCCGACCACAGACGTGAAAAGTCGCTGGCGGTAGCAGACTTGCGCCGCCGGACGGCGCTGAACATCACGAAGATTCAGCGAAGAGCATTCAATGGTAGAAAGCTGGAGCTGGAGCTGGAGCTGGAGAGCAGGCTGACGGTGAAAAGTCGAACTCAGACACCAAAGCGGTCGTCAGCGCAGCCAGATCACGCTGGCCATTCGCCCGGTATGCCCATCATCGCGGCGATGGGAGTAGAAACGGGATTCGCACGCCGTGCAGAAATGGCCGCCGCTGATCGAGAAAACGCCGATGCGCTCCAGGCGAAGCCGGGCGAGCCGATAGAGATCCGCCATGTAATGGTTCAGGCGATAGGGGCTGCGCTCGAACGCACTCTCGGCATCGGGCTGCATGGCGACGAAGGCTTCGAAGACTTCCGGCCCGACCTCGAACTGGGCGTTGGAGATTGCCGGCCCCATCCACACCATCAGCTCTTCGGGGTCGACACCCAGCGCTGCCACGCTGGCTTCCAGCACACCGCCAGCAAGACCGCGCCACCCGGCATGAGCCAAGCCGACACGCGTTCCCTGCCGATCGCAGAAAAAGACCGGCAGACAGTCCGCGGTGAGAATGACGCAGGCATGGCGACGGTCGAATGCCACCGAGGCGTCGGCTTGCGGCGGCTGCCGGCGATAACGCGACTGATAGTGCTGGACGACGCGGGCGCCATGCACCTGATCGAGCCACAGCAGCGGCCGCTGGTCGCCGATTTCGGTCACCAGCCGATCCCGGCAGCGAACCACGGTATCGGGATCGTCGCCAACGTGAGCCGCCGGATTGAACGCCGCGAAATCGCCCCGGCTGGGGCCGGTTTCGCGCGTGGTGACGAAGGCTCCGACCGTGCTCGGCGCGGGCCAGTCGGGCAGCAGCAGGGTCGGCGCGTCTACCGACGATGTCTCGGGTTCGTTCGCCAGTATCGACGAATCATGTTCGGAACTCATCAATCGGACTCCTGATCCTCGCGCAGCGCGTCCAGCAGTAGAAACATGTCGTCCGGCAGCGGCGCCTTGCACTCGATCGGCGCCCCGCTGACCGGATGCTCGAAGCGCAGCTTGTGGGCATGCAGCGCCTGGCGCGGAAATTCCCTCAGCAGCGTCTTCAGTGATTCACCGGCACCGGCCGGCATTTTCAGCCGCCCGCCGTATACCGGATCACCGACCAGCGGATAGCGAACGTGCGCCAGATGCACGCGGATCTGATGCGTCCGCCCGGTCTCGAGCCGGCAGCGAACATGGGTATGGGCACGAAAGCGCTCGTTGACCCGATAATGCGTGACCGCCGGCTTGCCCGAGGCCGTGACCGCCTGACGCTGGCGGTCCTTGGGGTGACGGCCGATCGGTGCATCCACCTTGCCGCCCGCGGTCATTGCGCCGACCACGATGGCATCGTATTCCCGCGAGACGGTTCGTGCCTGCAACTGAGCCACCAGAGCCGTCTGCGCCGTCAGCGTCTTCGCCACCATCATCAGGCCGGTGGTGTCCTTGTCGAGACGGTGGACGATCCCCGCCCGGGGAATCGCCGCCAGCGGCGCATGGTGGTACAGCAGCGCGTTGAGCAGCGTGCCATCGGGGTTGCCGGCAGCGGGGTGCACCACCAGGCCGGCAGGCTTGTCGATGACCATGACATCGTCATCCTCGAAGACGATGGACAGCGGAATCGCCTGAGGCTCCCACCGGACTTCCTCTTCGAGCCGGGTATCGAGCGCTAGCCGCTCGCCACCGATCACCTTATCCTTGGGTCTGGCCTTTTGCCCATCGACTGTCAATTCCCCCTGCTGAATCCACCCCTTGAGGCGTTCTCGCGAGAATTCGGGGAACATTTCGGCTGCGGTCTGGTCAAGACGTCGCCCGGCCAAATGCTCGGGTATGCGCTCGTCACGCTTCAAGATATCGGCCATACGTGGGGATCGGTTCCGTTTCGCCGGTACGTTTCGCCGCTGCGTTTCGTCGGCGCGTTTCGTCGGTACAAGGGTTTGCTTTATAGTGGGTCGGATTCGGCGGATTCTAGCACGGCCGCCAAGGAATGGTTGATACGAGGATGATGATGCGATTTTCTGCGCGATGTTCTGCTCTGGCTGCCATGTTGGTGGCAGGCGCCCTGCTCGCTGGCTGTGCCAGCAACGAGCCGGCCCCCGACCTGCAGGAGCAGGAACTGTACCAGCAAGCCCAGAGTTCCCTCGACGCCGGCCGTTACAGCACCGCCGTTACCCAGTTGGAGGCTCTGGATACCCGCTTCCCGTTCGGTCGCTATGCCGAGCAGGCCCAGCTGGAACTGATCTACGCCTATTACGAAGTCGAGGACTGGGAGAAGACCCGGGCCGCTGCCAGCCGATTCATCCGCCTTCATCCCGATCATCCGCAGGTCGACTACGCCTACTACATGCGCGGTCTCGGTGCCTATCAGGCGGGGCGCTTCAGCCTCGAAAGCCTAGAGCTGATCGATATCTCCAAGCGTGACCTGGGCGCGTCCCGCGATGCCTACGTCGACTTCGGCGAACTGGTACGCCGCTTCCCCGACAGCGCCTACGCGCCGGATGCCCGTCAGCGCATCATCTATCTGCGCAACGTCATGGCACGTCACGAGTTGCAGGTTGCCGACTTCTATCTGCGCAAGGGCGCCTACGTCGCGGCCGTCGAACGCGGCCGCTGGGTCATCGAGCATTATCCGAAAGCCGAAGCCACCCGCGATGCCCTGGCGGTCATGGTCGAGGGCTATCTCGGCCTGAACATGCGGGATCGCGCGCAGACCGTACTTCAGACACTGATCGAGAACGACCCCGACAACAGCCAGCTCGATGGCGACACCTTCGTGCCCAAGCACGTCGATGTCGATCCGCCGCTGGCGCTCAAGGGCTGAAGCTGCGAGCTGCGAGCTGCGAGCTGCGAGCTGCGAAAACCAGCATTGCGGTTTACCGTAAAGAAGAAAGTCAGCGATGAACGTCGCTGGCTTTCTTCATAGACCGTAGCCCGTAGCTAGTTTCCCGGCTTCCACCCGTTGACGATGGGATAGCGCCGGTCGCGTCCGAATCCTCTGAGCGTCACCCTCACACCTACCGGCGCCTGTCGTCGCTTGTATTCGCTGCGATCGACCAGCTTGACCACCTGATAGACGTCGTCGCGCTCGAATCCTGCCTCGATGATCGCCTCGGCGCTCATGTCGCCTTCGATGTAACGTTCGAGAATTGCATCCAGCACGTCGTAACCGGGCAACGAGTCGCTGTCCTGCTGATCCGGCGCCAGCTCGGCGGAGGGCGGCCGCGTGATCACCCGCTCGGGGATCGCCGGCTCCTGGGCGTTGCGCCAGTTGGCCAGGCGATAGACCCAGGTCTTGTAGACGTCCTTGAGCGCGTTGTAGCCACCGACCATGTCGCCGTAGAGCGTGGCGTAGCCCACCGCCATCTCGCTCTTGTTGCCGGTGGTCTGGACCATCAACCCCTTCTTGTTCGAGATCGCCATCAGCAGCACACCGCGCACGCGAGACTGCAGATTCTCCTCCGTGGTATCGGCCGCCAGCCCTTCGAAGCTCTCGGCAAGCGTTGCGCTGAAAGCCTCGACCATCGGCGCAATCGGCATCACCTCATAACCGACACCCAGCATCTTCGCCTGTTCGGCCGCGTCGGCCTGGGAGATCTCGGCGGTGTAGTGATAAGGCATCATCACGGCATGGACCCGATCCGGCCCCAGCGCATCAACCGCAATGGCCAGCGACAGCGACGAATCGATACCGCCGGAAAGCCCCATCACCACGCCCTTGAAGCCGCTCTTGTTGACGTAGTCGCGAAGCCCGGTGACCAGCGCGCAGTAGAGATTCTCCTCGGCCCCAAGCAGCGGCTCGCGCTCCCCCGCCTGAGGAATCCAGCTGCCGCCCTCCCGGGTGAACCGGACCGGCATCAGCCCGACCTGCCAGAATGGCGCGCGCACGGCGACGTCACCGGCAGCGTCCAGCACCAGCGAGCCGCCGTCGAACACCAGCTCGTCCTGGCCGCCGATGGCATTGACGTACACCAGCGGTCTGTCGACTTCCCGTGCGCGCTCGGCAAACAGGCGCTCGCGCTCGGCAGGCTTGTCGAGATGGAACGGCGACGCGTTGAGCGTCACCAGAATGTCGGCGCCGGCCTCGGCGGACCGACGCACTGGCGCGCCATCCCAGAGATCCTCACAGATCAGGATACCGAGTCTGGCGCCCCGATGTTCTATCACCAGCGGCTCGCTTCCAGGTTCGAAATAACGATCTTCGTCGAAAACCTGATAGTTGGGCAGCGCCTGCTTGGCATACTCGCCGCGCCACTGGCCACCCAGCAATACGCCGGCCAGATTGCGGCGCGCGCCCTGGCGCATGCCCGGATAGCCGATGATGACCAGCGTCTCCGGCGCGATCCTGTCGATCTTGCGGGCCATCTCCGCCAACGCCTCCTGCAGGCGCGATTCCATCGCCTCGCGCAGCAGTAGATCCTCCGGCGGGTAACCGGTCAGGAACAGCTCGCTGAACACGACCACATCCGCGCCGTGCTCGAGTCGCGCCTCGCGTACCGCTTCGATGGCTGCCGCGGTATTGCCGGCGATATCGCCCACCAGCGGGTCCAGCTGCGCCATCACCAGGGTCAGATCTTGCATCGGTCTACATTTCTCCAAACAGATGGGATTCTCGATATCGAAGACGTCTCCCGATCGAGAGCCCTCCGACGAGTGACGGCGCGCCTGGCGCTCGGATCGCTATCGAACAGAAAACCGTTGCCACGACAGCGCTTTCCGCCATTTTCGCGCATGCCATCCACGGAGGCAAAACCCGCCCATGCTCAACGAACCGACACATCGGAGCCGAGGAGGCGCGAGCCGGGCAGATAGGGGGAAGGGTCGACGATGGGCTCGCAGCCGATCAACTGATCGACCAGCAGCCGCGTGGCAGCCGGTGCCAGAACCAGCCCATTGCGATAGTGGCCGGCGTTGACGTGAAGCCCCTCGAACGTTGGCACTGTACCGATCATCGGCACTCCATCCGGCGAACCCGGCCGCAGCCCCGCCCAATGGTGCTCCACCGGACACTCGGCCAGCGCGGGCACGATGGAGAGCGCGCTGGCATGCAGCGAGTCGCGGGCCTCACGGGTCGTCTGCTTGTCGAAGCCGACCTCCTCCAGCGTCGAGCCCGCCAGCACCCGGCCATCACCGCGGGGAATGACATAACGCCCATCCTTGAGAACGACCCGCTCGACCAGCCCCGGCGGCGCCTTGAACAGAATCATCTGCCCTTTGACCGGCCGAACCGGCAGTTCGATGCCGATACTTGCCAGCAACCCTTGCGACCAGGCACCGGCGCAGACGACGGTCTGGCCCGCCCGGATCGCACCCTGCGACGTCGCCACGCCGCGAATGGCCGCCCCTTCACGAATCAGCGCCGAGACCTCGCACTGCTCGTGCAGGCCCACCCCCGGCATCTGCAACAGACGCGCACGCAGCGCCTGGCCCAGCCGCGGGTTGCGAATGCTGCCGAGCGTCGGCATCCATAATGCACTATCGAAGCCCGGCGCGGCGTTGGGCTCCTTGGCGTAGAGCGTGTCAGCGTCGATGCGGTTCAGCGGCTTGGCCACCTCCCGCGCCCAGGCGAGCGCGACATCGACATCCTCGACCCGCAGATAGAGCAGGCCTTTCTGGCGATATTCGGGATCGATGCCGGTTTCCTCGAGCAGCCGGCCGGCCAGCTCCGGATAGCGCCCTTCGGACCAGCTCGACAACGCCGAGATCGCTTTCGAGTAACGCCACGGATAGAGCGGCGAGACGATGCCACCACCCGCCCAGGAGGCCTCCCTACCGCACTGGCCACGCTCGACCAGCGCCACCGAATGACCCGCATCCGCCAACTGCAGCGCCGTCATCATGCCGATGACCCCGCCGCCCACGATCAAGAAATCCTGCATGCTGTCGATATCCTGACAAAAGGGCGATTCTATCACTTGCTCAGACCCCGGACGCCGCAATGGACTCTCGCGCGACACCTTCACAATCGCCTGCTGGCCGTTACGAAAAGCGGACGCGACAAGCAGGTTTTACGCTGATCGAGTTGCTGATCGTTCTTGTCGTGCTCACGATCCTCGTCACGATGGTCACGCCAAGTATCCAGAGGTTGATGGCACAGCAGCGCGTCTCGACCGAAGTTCTGCGCTTGCGCAATGCCCTGCAGTTGGCGAGAAGCCTTGCCATCACACGACATACGACCATGACGATATGCCCCAGTCATGACCGCCAGGTTTGCACCCCCGAAGACTGGACGGCACCCCTGATGATCGTGCAGGGCCCCGCCGATGACGACACGCTGGAGGACGAAATCGTTCTCCGGGAGCTGAGCGCCAGCCAGGTCGTTTCCGTCACCTACCGGAACGATGGGCGCCTCGTGCGCTTCAAGCCGATGGGCTGGTCGACAGGCCATAACGGTACTTTCGAGATCTGTGGCCAGTATGGCGAAGGGGCTCAGGTGGTTCTGAGCAATCTGGGAAGAATACGAACATCCGGAGAGACACCGCCCGGCTGCTGATCAGGCTCTGTACGAAATTGCCTGCGCTCGGCCAGACGGCGGTAAAATCAGCTCACTGAACCGCATTCAGAACGTCCGAAGGGCGAGCGGAGCGAGTAGTGCACTCATTTACAGCCAGGTGAAAGAGATCCCTCCCGTCCCCCCGGCACTCTCACCATTGGTGCCTACGGTCGATTCCATCAGCGCCTCGTCGTAATGGATGCCCGCGCCGCCGGACACCTCGACACGTCTGCCTTTCACGGCGCCATACAACCCCCCGCTGCCAGCGACGTTCACGGTGCTGTACGGCGCAAAAATGGTGCCCTTGAATGCAGAGCTTCCGGTGATATTGACGCCTGCATTCCAGGCGGGGGCATCACCATCGTCAAAAGTCGAGTAGAGGGACAGGATCGGGTTGCCCTCTTCATCGGTCGGGCTGTCGGAGGCAACATCCAGGCCACTGGACAGACTAAAACGCCCATCGGTAACTATTTTCAATGAACTGCCTTCGGCAACGCTGAACGTGGCGCCGCCTCCGATGTTGATATCGCCCTTGACGTAGAGCGTCATGTCGCCACCGTCCACGACGAAATTGGCGCTGCCGCCCAGCGAAAAACTATCCAGCACCAGTACGTTGGTGGGCTCGGGAAACACGCCGTCGATCATGACATCACGCGTGACCTGATAGCGCTCGGGGTTGGGTACGCTGTTATTGTTACTGTCCGCAGGTACCTGTATCCCGTACGGCGTCAATTTATAGGTCCGATTGCCGCCACCGATCGATAGGCTACCCGACGAGGCATAAGGTGTCAGCGCATCGCTCAAATCACCGATCGTCGCGCCATCGGATGTGATAAAGGAATCGCAGCTCGATGTCGCCACCTTGCCCACGTTGGGTGACGAGCGATTAATGCTTCCGCCCACCTGCTCCTCTACATCGCGATTGGTCGTGGTGCGTACGACTGGCGCGGTGGCATTGCCTTCGATACTTGACCCCCAATTACCGGTCACGATTTCCGTGTTCGCTTCGGCATTACCTGCGATGGTACCGCTGCCGGTCAGACGTATCGCCTGATTTGACGCGACATTGCCTCGAATATCCGCCCCACCATTACTAATTACGATGTCTCCATTCGCCTTCAGATTACCGTAGATAGTGCCAGAATTGCCGACTTCGATTCCCCCCGACGACACAACATCTCCATAAAACGGTTGCCCCGTACTCAGGACAATATCGCCTCCCGGAGCATTGGATTGGATTTTCGCGTTACTACGCCCCTGATTCTCACCACCGTAGCTTCCTTCACGAGAATCATAACTATCTATAGCACCACCGCCTGATACATTGACACCCTCACAGCCCAGCAACACCGAACCATATGCACCACCAGACGTACCGCCATCCACCTCAATAATCAATGGCTGGCCCACGAACGGCTTCGAGCCTCGTGATATGGCACTCCAGGCAACGATATAGTTGCCCGCTTTTCTGTCCTGAAACTCCTCGCCCTCGGGCACTTCGATATAGCAGGCGGCTGCGGTCATATCATCAGCAGCCTCGATCAGACAGCTCTTGCCGCCGTCATTCTCGGTCTTCGCGGCGAAACTTTGAAAGCCGTCCTGATCCATGTCGATATTGCTGGGCAAGGTAATGGCGGAGGCACCAGCGCGCACTTCGGAAGCCAGTGACATGGCGGTACGTTCCGTGAACAGAGCCGTTCTGGTGGACAGTTTATAGTTGCCGGCCATTTTCTCGTCGATCTGCGACGACTGCATGCTAGCCAGGCCAATCATGGTCGATATCGCTACGATGCCAAGCACCACGATCAAGGCAGCGCCACCTTGTCTCTTCATGGCAAGCCTTCCATATCCCTTCTGCATATCTACAAGGCTCCCATGGACTGATTGCGATTCATGACGACAAGGGTGATCTCCTTGTTGTTCTCGAACGTGATGGTGACTGGACACAACTCGTTCGCCGCGGTTTCGCACTTGTCTTTCGGCACGTCTAGGTGAGAGAAACCATTGAGAACGGGCTGCCCGTCGACATAAAGACTCAGCCCATCCTCGCTATCGGGGTCACCGCTCCAGCGATAGGTTCTTTCGTCACCGTCTCCCAGTGTCAGGATGACGACTTCGCCTTCATCGTCATTCTCGATCGTCACGTCGATCGCACGGCGAATATCTCCGATCAGGCTATCAGCCAAATAGGACAGGACGGCCTGGCGCTGACTTAGCCGCTGCGTCGCCTGCTGATTCTGTATGCCGATCATGAAGAGCCTTTCGGCCCCCAGCGCTATCAGCAGCCCGATCGCCATGGCGATCAGCAACTCGACCAGGCCAAATCCACGGTGGCGGGCCGGATAGCGCTCGGCGTCCACGTTCCCGTTCAGGTTCACGTTCATGTTCCTAACTTGGGCAGTCCGACTTCGTAGCTGTACGTTACAGAATCGCCGCCGTTTTCCCATCTCACCTCGATGGTGTAATCGCAACTGTCGCCCGATGCACTGTCAGCCGACGACTTGGTCTTCTGCTTGACTGCATTTCCGGACAAAAGGCCAGGAAGGTGGGATTGCCAGTTGTCGTACCAGTCGGCCGCGATCTCGCTACCCTTCGGACACTCGCTTCCTCCTGCCCCGGCCTTGTGGGCCGCCCAGAGACGCTCGACGGCATCCTGGGCCGCCAGCGAAGCGAGCGTGCGCTGGTATCCGGCCTGCGCCCCCTGAAGGGATTTGAGCTGTAAGCCACCGACGGCCAGCAGGCCGATTCCCAGCACCGCGACCGCAACCAGCACTTCGATCAGGCTGAAGCCCCGGGCGCGGCCGCTGCCCCAACACGGGGGAACAGGCAGCGACTGTCGATCATGGCGTCTTGTCATCATTTCGTTTGCCGATATAGCCAATCGGGGAAATCCACAATGTTTTGTCGGCAATCTCTATTTTCTTCTCCGGACACAGGGAGTCGGAATCGCACTGTAACCGGCCCACCTCATTGAACGTAACGTTCCATGTTCGCGTCACGCCGCCGCCCCGAAAGCTTTCTCTAAGCGGTGGGCCATCCAGACCATCAACCACCAGTGTCCAGCCGCCGCCTTCTCTCGGTGCCAGCGTGACGGAAACGCTCTCGCCCTCCGATATCGCCATGCTTCGTGCCTGCCGCAAGCCGCCGGCAATGTCGTTATAGTCGCTGGCAATGCGGTTATGGGTGAACAGCGACTGCATGCCCGGCACGGCCACTGACGCCAGAATCGCGACGATGGCGAGGGTTGCCAACAGCTCCAGCAGCGTGAATCCGCCCTGTCGTACGTCCCGGTTACCAGCCACAGTTGGCTTGGCTATCCGTGTTGTCTTCCAGCCCGTGCCGGCCAAGCTGGTCCAGCGTGAAAACGCCGCAAGTATCTCCCGCCTGTGAGCCGATGGGCTTCGCCTCCAGCTTGTACTCGCTTTCCCAGCTGTCGTCGGAACTCCCGGTAATCCGGTAATAGCCGCCTGTCTCCGCTCGTTCTGTCAAATCGACGCTACTGGCGCTCGGGTCCGCAATCGCGCACGAAGCGCCACTGTTACCGGCACTGGAGAAGTAAGCGCCCAGGTCGGCGTAGCAGCGCTCCAGTTGGCTCGCGATGTCCATCAAGGCGGTTTTGGCATAGGTACGCCGCGAGCTTTGCATGTAACTTGTGTAACTGGGGTAGGCAATACTTGCCAGGATCGCCACGATCAGCATGACGATCATCAGCTCCAGCAAGGTGAAGCCGTCCTCACGCTTTCGCATCACATACCTGCTCGATAGTTTGTTTCAGTCTGTATCAATCTATACAGGAGTGGCTGACGATCGTATATGAAAAAGCCGGACCTTGGTCCGGCTTTTCGTCAAATAGGCGTTGAAGTGTCAGTCGCTGACGATGACCTGCTCCCTGAGCTCTCGCGGCATCGAAAACGTGATGGTCTCGGCGCGCCCGGAGAGTTCTTCCGGCGCCTCGGCGCCCAGCGCCTGGAGCCTGTCGATCACGCCCTTGACCAGCACTTCCGGGGCGCTGGCACCGGCGGTGACGCCGATGGTCTCGACGCCTTCGAGCCAGCTCGGCTCGATCTGCTCGGCATCGTCGATCAGATAGGCCGGCGTGCCGACTCGCTCGGAGAGTTCGCGCAACCGGTTGGAGTTGGAGCTGTTGACGCTGCCTACGACCAGCACCAGTTGGGAACCTGCAGCCAGTTCGCGCACCGCATCCTGCCGGTTCTGGGTGGCATAGCAGATGTCATCCTTGCGCGGCCCCTGAATCTCGGGAAAGTGCTCGCGCAGCGCGTCGATCACCTTGGCGGTATCGTCCATCGAGAGCGTCGTCTGGGTGACGAATGCCAACCGCGAGGGATCGCGTACCGGCAGCCTGGCGACGTCGTCCTCGTCTTCGACGAGATAGATCGACCCGCCGTGGCTGTCGTCGTAACGCCCCATGGTGCCCTCGACTTCCGGATGGCCGGCATGGCCGATCAGGATGCACTCCTGGCCGCGCTTGGCGTAGCGCAGCACTTCCATATGCACCTTGGTCACCAGCGGGCAGGTCGCATCGAAGATCTCGAGGCCACGGCGTTCGGCTTCCACCTGTACGGCGCGGGAAACGCCGTGAGCGGAGAAGATCACGATGACGTCGTCGGGCACCTCGTCGAGCTCTTCGACGAAGATCGCCCCACGCTCCCGCAGCGAGTCCACCACGAAACGGTTGTGCACGACTTCATGGCGAACATAGATGGGCGGCCCGAAGACATCGAGCGCGCGATTGACGATGTCGATGGCACGATCGACGCCGGCGCAGAAACCGCGGGGATTGGCCAGCTTGATTTGCGTAGGAACCTTTGGCATAGCGACCTCGCTTGGTACGCCCGAATATCGTGGTGAAGGCGCAGTCCGGATTCAATGAGTCGTGGCTGGCTTCACGTCCAGAATTTCCACCTCGAAGGTCAGGGTACGCCCTGCCAGCGGATGATTGAAGTCGACCTCGACATGGCGCTCGTCGACGCTGGCGATCACGCCGGGCAGTTCGCCGCCGGCAGCGTCGGCGAACGACATCACCGTGCCCGGCTCCACGGCTTCCTCGAACGCATCGCGAGAGAGCCGCTGCACGTTCTGCGGATTGTGCTGGCCAAAGGCGTGCTCGGGCGAGATCTCGAACGCCCCTTCATCGCCGGCAGCCATGCCCTTGAGTGGCGCCTCGAAGCCCGGCGGCAGATTGCCGTCACCGAGCTGGAACGTGGCCGGCTGCTTGTCGCGGGTCGAATCGACGACTTCGCCGTCCTCGAGCTTCACCGTGAAATGCAGTGTGACCTCCATTCCGTCATCGATGCGATAGTCGTGCTGGCCGTTTTCGCTCATGAGTCACCCCTGGTCGAAGAAGATTGATCAGTCGAAGAAGATTGATCAGTCGAAGAAGATGGACCCTTGCGGGAATCCCGGGAGGCTTTCGGCCGGCGCGAATCGAACAGCGATTGCAGCACCAGACCGATCGCACCCAGCGTGATCGCGGTATCGGCGAGGTTGAACGCCGGGTAGTACCAATCGCCCCAGTGGAACGACAGGTAGTCGACCACGTAGCCGTGAACCAGGCGATCGTAGAGGTTGCCGATGGCGCCGCCGATCACCAGCGCCAGCGAGACCGCCGCCAGCGTCTCGCCGCGCTTGAGACGGGAGAGCCACACCGTTAGGCCGATACTAGCGCCGATGGCGATCAGCGCGAACAGCCAGCGCTGCCAGCCTGCGTGCTCGGCCAGGAAACTGAACGCCGCCCCGGTGTTGTGCAGAAGCGTCAGATTGAAGAACGGTAGCACTTCCAGCGGCCGACCGTACTCGAGATTCGCCGAAGCCAGCGCCTTGATGCCGAGATCAAGCACGATGACGACCAGCGACAGCCACAGCCAGCGCAGCGGACGCCGCATCGGCGCCCGCTCGACGGGTTGGTGAGAGGCGGAATCAGGCAAAGCGGCGCACCTCGCCCGGACCGTCAGGCAGGTTGGCTATCGAGCGGGCCGACAGCGTCGGATGCTCTGGATTCGTGCCCACGTCCGGGCGACGCTCCCAACTGCGCTCGTCCTTCTCATAAGGACTCATGCGAACCGCGACCTTTAGGCCATCCAGCTCAGTGGCCTTGGCATCGCCCGCTCCCGCCAGCGGCTCGAGCGTCGCCTCGGACGTGATCAGCACGAAGCGCAGTTCGTCCTCGAAACGCGACAGCAGCGCATGCAGCGCGTCATCGACGTAGAGCGTCACTTCGCTGTCCAGAGCACCCTTGATGACGCCGGCGTTGCGGGCATCCTCGAGCTGCTTGTTGACCGCCTGCTTGACGGCGATCACCTGCTCCCAGAACGCGCGACCCATCGGCGCGTCTTCCGGCAGCTGGCTCAGGCCTTCGTAGTAGGTCTCCAGATGCACGCTCTCGCCGCGTTCGCCGGGGATGTTCTCGTAGATCTCCTCGGCGGTGAACGACAGGATCGGCGCCACCCAGCGCGAGAGCGCCTCGACGATATGATAGAGCGCGGTCTGGCAGCTGCGCCGCGCCAGCGAGTCGGGCTGGGTGGTGTACTGACGATCCTTGATGATGTCGAGGTAGAAACCGCCCATGTCCCGCGCGCAGAAATCGTGCACCTGCTGGTAGACGTCGCGGAAGCGATAGTCGGCGTAGGCCTTCTGAATGCGCGCCTGCAGTTCGGCGGCACGATCCACGGCCCAGCGGTCCAGCGCCAGCATGTCGTCGAACGCCACGGCATCGCGGCTCGGCTCGAAGCCGCTCAGGTTGCCGAGCAGAAAGCGCGAGGTGTTGCGGATCCGGCGATAGACATCGGCGGTGCGCTTGAGGATCTCGTCGGACACCGCCATCTCGCCGGAGTAGTCGGTGGAGGCGACCCACAGGCGCAGGATATCGGCGCCGAGCTTGTCCATCACCTGCTGCGGCGCGACCACGTTGCCCAATGACTTGGACATCTTGCGGCCCTTCTCATCGACGGTGAAACCGTGGGTCAGCAGCGACTTGTACGGAGGATGGCCATCGATGGCGCAGCCGGTCAGCAGCGACGAATGGAACCAGCCGCGGTGCTGATCCGAGCCCTCGAGGTAGAGATCCGCGCGCGGCCCGTGTTCGTGCCCCAACGGATGCGACCCGCGCAGCACGTGCCAGTGCGTGGTGCCGGAATCGAACCAGACGTCGAGTGTGTCGGTGACCTTCTCGTACTGGTCCGCCTCGTTGCCCAGCAGCTCGCTCGGGTCCAGCTTGAACCAGGCATCGATGCCTTCCTGCTCGACGCGCTTGGCCACGGCTTCCATCAGCTCGACGGTGCGCGGATGCAGCTCGCCGCTCGCCTTGTCGAGGAAGAACGGGATCGGCACGCCCCAGTTGCGCTGACGCGAGATGCACCAGTCAGGGCGGTTGGCGATCATCGAGTGCAGACGCGCCTGCCCCCAGCCGGGAATGAAATCGGTGGCGTCGACGCCGGCCAACGCCTTGTCACGCAGCGTCTTGCCATCGCTGCCCTCGCGATCCATACCCACGAACCACTGCGCCGTGGCGCGATAGATCACCGGCGTCTTGTGGCGCCAACAGTGCATGTAGCTGTGGGTGATCTTCTCGTGCGCCATCAGCGCGCCCGCCTCTTCCAGGCTGGCGACGATGTGCGGATTGGCCTTCCAGATCATCTGCCCGCCGAACAGCGGCAGATCGGCGGCATAGACACCGTTGCTCTGCACCGGATTGCGAATCTCGTCGAAACTCATGCCGTACTGGCGGCAGGTGTAGAAGTCGTCTTCGCCATAGGCGGGCGACGAGTGGACGATGCCGGTGCCGGCACCCAGCTCGACGTAAGCGGCCACGTAGATCGGCGAGACGCGATCGTAGCCTGCATCCAGGCTCGCCAGCGGATGGCGGAAGGCGAGGTTCTCGAGGCTCGCACCCGGCGCCGTAGCGATGGTCTCGCCGGTCAGGCCGAAGCGTTCCAGGCTCGACTCGACCAGCTCTTCGGCGAGAACCAGCAGGCGCTCGCCGGTATCGACCAGCGCGTAAACGAAGTCGGGATGCACGTTCATCGCCTGGTTGGCCGGGATGGTCCAGGGCGTGGTGGTCCAGATCACGGCCGCCGCCGGCTTGGCCAGCGACGCCAGCCCGAACGCGGCCGCCAGCCCGGCATCGTCGACGCTGGGGAAGGCGACATCAATGGCATCGGACTGCTTGTCCTGGTATTCGACCTCGGCTTCGGCCAGTGCCGAGCCGCAATCGAAGCACCAGTTGACCGGCTTGAGCCCCTTGAACACGTAGCCGCCCTTGACCATCTCGGCCAGCGCGCGGATTTCGCCCGCTTCGTTGGCGAAGTTCATGGTCAGGTACGGGTTGTCCCAGTCACCCTGGACGCCCAGCCGCACGAAACCTTCCTTCTGCACCTCGACCTGGGCGGCAGCGTACTCGCGACACAACGCACGCGCTTCATCCGCCGGCAGATGCTTGCCGTGGGTGGTCTCGACCTTGTGCTCGATCGGCAGGCCGTGGCAATCCCAGCCCGGGACGTAGGGCGCGTCAAAGCCGGCCAGACTCTTCGACTTGACGATGAAGTCCTTGAGCAGCTTGTTGACCGCGTGCCCGATGTGAATGCTGCCGTTGGCGTACGGCGGGCCATCGTGAAGCACGAACCGCTCGCGCCCCCGACGCGCCTCACGCAGCTTGGCGTAGAGGTTCATGTCGTTCCACTGCGCAATTCGGCTCGGCTCCCGAGCCGGCAGATTGCCGCGCATGGGGAAGTCGGTCGATGGCAGATTCAGCGTGTGCTTATAGTCGCTCATGGCTTTTGGGTCCGCTCAGGGCTGTTTTCAGGTCGCTCAGGGCTGTCTCGGGTCGCTCAGGGCTGTTTCAGATCGCTCAAGACTATTTGTCAGATCGCTCAAGGCTGTCTCGGGTCGCTCAGGGCTATTTGTCAGATCGCTCAAGGCTGTCTCGGGTCGTTCAGGGCTATTTGTCAGATCGCTCAGACTGTTCAGTCGTCTCGGGATTCATGCGGTGCCGGCCCCGCATGCGTACCGCCATGCGAATTCTCGGACAGCGGCGCCGATGCCAGCGGAAACTGCGCCTGGGGCAAGGTGGCGGCGCAGATCTCTTCGATGGCGTGGTTCACATCGGCGCGGGCCGCTTCGGGAACATGAGGATCGCGCTGCCCGAAATAGCGGCGGGCGTTGTCGATATCTCGATGAATCTGGGTAACCAGCGCGCCGAAATCGTCGAATTTGGTTTCGCCGCGCAGCCGGGCGCAGGGCACGACGGTCAGGGTCTGGCCGTACAGCTCGACCTCGCGATCCAGCAGATGTACCTCGAGGATCGGCCGGTCGGCACCCACCGTCGGGCGCCAACCGATGTTGGCGACACCGGCGCCCCACTCCCCGCTCGGCAAGCGCGCGGCACAGGCGAACACGCCGCGCAGCGCCATGGGTCGTCGGGTCAACGGAATGTTGGCAGTGGGCACGCCGATGGTGCGTCCCAGCTGGCGATCACGGACGACTCGCCCCTGATAGCCGTAGGGCCGGCCCAGCATGCGTGCGGCCTGGAAGAAGTTGCCGCTGGCCAGCAGCGTCCGTACCCGCGTGCTCGAAACGCGCTCGTCGTCGAGGGCGAAGGTCCGCGTGTGCTCGACGGCAAAGCCCCGTTCGCGTCCCACCGCCTGCAGCAGCGCGAAATCCCCGGCGCGGTCGCAGCCGAAGCGGAAATCGTCGCCGACGACCAGGTGCCTGACCTGCAGGCCTTCGATCAACACCCGTTCGACGAACTGCTGCGCGGTCAGACTGCGCAGTGCATCGTTGAACGGCAGGCACAGGATTCGATCGGCGCCGTGGGCCTTGAGCAACGCGACCTTGTCGCGCAGCCGTGTCAGCCGCGGCGGTGCCTGATCGCCGGCGAAATACTCGCGTGGCTGCGGCTCGAAGATCACCACCGTGACCGGCAGCCCCTGTGCCCGGGACAGCGTCTGCAGCTGCTCGAGAATGGCCTGGTGGCCCAGATGCACCCCATCGAAGTTGCCGATGGTCGCCACACAGCCACGCGCGGCCGTACCCTGCGCGGCATCGTTGGCGGACGGCAAATTGTGCAAGCCTCGGATCAGTTCCATGGGGTCTGTTCCCGTTTCAGCGCGAACCGCATTTCTGCATAAAAGGGCGTCATTATAACCAAAGGGCTTGCCCCGTAACCAAAAGCGGCCTGGACCTCTCAGCCCTGCAGGCGAAAGTCTCTCAACCGGACGCCGCTGAGTGCCAGCCAGCCAAAATAGAGGGCGGCGCCACCGACCACCAGCGCGGCCAGCACCCCGGCCCGGTGCAGCGCGCCCCAGGTGACCCAGGCATGCCAGTCCGGCGAGCACCACCACAAGCCCACGCTCATCACCAGACAACCGCCGACGACCTGCACGGCATAGCGGCCCCAGCCGGGCTGGAAGCGCAGCACGCCCTGCCGGCGCAGCCCCAGGCCCAGCAACCCCGCGTTGAGAAACGCCGACAGTGCGGTGGCCAGCGCCAGGCCGGCGTGAGCCAGCGGCACGATGAGCGCCAAGTTCATGACCATGTTGGCGAACATCGCCACGATGCCGATCTTGACCGGCGTCTTGGTGTCCTGGCGCGCGAAGTAGCCCGGCGCCAGCACCTTGATCAGCATGAACGCCAACAGCCCCAGTGCATAGGCCCTCAGGCTGCGCGCGGCCATGATCACGTCGTGGTCGGTCATCGCCCCGTAGTGAAACAGGCTGACCAGTAGCGGCTCGGCCAGCAGGATCAACGCCAGCGCTGCCGGCAGCCCGATCAGCAGCACCATGCGCAGCGCCCAGTCCAGCATGCGCGCGAAGTGATCCCGGGACTGGTCCGCATGGCGCTTGGAGAGCGCCGGCAGGATCACAGTGGCAATCGCGATCCCGAACACGCCCAGCGGCAGTTCCACCAGGCGATCGGAATAGTAGAGCCAGGAGACGCTGCCCGAGACCAGAAACGAGGCCAGCACCGTATCCAGCAACAGATTGATCTGCGAGACCGACACCCCGAACAGCGCCGGGGCCATCAGGCGCAGAATGCGCCGGACGCCAGGGTGCCTGAACCGTGCCTTCGGACGCGGCATCAGTCCCAGACGGGCCAGGAACGGCAGCTGAAACAGCAGCTGCGCCGCACCGGCAATCAGGACGCCCCAGGCCAGTCCCAGCGCCGGGTCGCTCATCAACGGGGTCAGCCACAGCGCGGCGCCGATCAGGCAGACATTGAGCAGCACTGGCGTGAAGGCGGGTATCGCGAACCGCTCCCAGGTGTTGAGCACGCTGCCGGCGAACGCCGTCAACGAGATCAGCAACAGGTACGGAAAGGTCAGCCGCAGCATCTCCGCCGTCAGCGCCAGCTTGCCGGGGTCGGCCTGGAAGCCCGGCGCGAACAGCCACACGAGCCACGGCGCGGCAGCGATGGCCAGCGCGGTGATCAGCGCCAGCACGACACTGAGACTGCCGGAGACCGCGTCGAGCAGCTCGCGAACTTCCGCGCGCGTACGCTGCGTGGCGTATTCCGACAGCACCGGCACGAACGCCTGGTTGAATGCCCCTTCGGCGAACAGCCGTCGCATGAAGTTGGGGATCTTGAACGCCACGAAGAACGCATCGGCACCGCTGCCGGCACCCAGCAACGCGGCTATCACGACGTCCCGCGCCAGGCCGAGCACACGCGACAGCAGCGTCATCGTGCTGACCACCATGCCGGAACGCAGCAGCCCGCGACGCGAGACCGGGGTAGCCGTCTCCGCGGCCGCCACGTCTGCCGGCGTATCGTCTGGCGTCTTGTCCACAGGGCCGTGCTGTTCGTTCATGACGCGCCGTCACTCGCTCCAGGGGATTCGCACGCTTCGCCGCCCATACGGCGACCTCGATGCGATGTTCTCGATACGAGGGCCACGGAAGGCAGCCACAAAAAAACCGGCCGAAGCCGGTTTTTCATCAAGCGCGTCCGGCTCAGGCAGCCAGCGCCTTAATTCGCTTGTTCAAGCGGCTCTTGATGCGTGCAGCTTTCTTCTTGGACATGGCGTCCTTGTCGGCGATGCGATCGATGACCGGCTGAGCGGCCTTGAATTCGCTGTTCGCCTGCGCCTGATCGCCAGCCTGGATGGCCTTGATCACACGCTTGATGTAGGTACGAACCATGGAACGCTGACTAGCGTTGAGCTTGCGGCGGTCTTCCGCCTGACGTGCGCGCTTGCGCGCCTGCTTGGTATTCGCCACCGTCGACTCCTTGGAGATGTTGACAGTCAATTCTGTAAGTTAAATCACCCAGGCCAGCCTCGAAACCGCTTCAGGCAACCCTGAATGATTCGGCCGAATGTTCAATGACGCCCGAATTCATCATGCTTCGGGAGCCACTTCGACTGCCATTTTCGCAGTCTTCAACGGGCCATGTCTGAGAGGATGCGGGATTCTATCACAAGGCCCAAGCACGATACCAGCGCCAACTGGCGCGGCCTGCCGCCCTCAGATCACCACCAGATTGTCCCGATGGATCAGCTCCGGCGCTTCCATGTAGCCGAGAATGTCGGCGATGCGCTGACTGGGCTGCCCCAGCAGCCGGGCCGCGTCGACGCTTGAATAGTTGATCAGCCCCTTGGCAACGCGCCCGCCCTGCTCGTCGACGCAGACCACCATGTCGCCGCGCCGAAAGGTGCCCTGCACCTGCTTGACGCCCACCGGCAGCAGGCTCGACCCCTGGGAACGCAGGACGTTGACCGCGCCGTCATCCAGCGTCAGCGTGCCACGCACCTGCAGCTGACCGGCGAGCCAGCGCTTGCGTGCCGCCAGCGGTGCATGATCGGGATGCAGCAGCGTTCCCAGCGACTCGCCCTCGAGCAGCCGGGTCAGCACCGCCGGCTGGCGCCCGCTGGCGATCGCGGTGACCGCGCCGGAACGTGCCGCCAGCCGGGCGGCGCGCAGCTTGGTCGCCATGCCGCCGCGACCCAGCACGCCACCTCCGCCAGCAACGGCATCCAGCTCGGGATCGTCGGCCTGGCCTTCGCTGATCAGCCGGGCGTCGGGATCGTGACGCGGGTCGGCATCGAACAGACCTTCCTGATCGGTCAGGATCAGCAGCGCATCGGCCTCGAGCAGGTTGGCGACCAGCGCCCCCAGGGTGTCGTTGTCGCCGAAGCGGATCTCGTCGGTGACCACGGTATCGTTCTCGTTGATCACCGGGACCACATCGAGCTGAACCAGAGTGCGTAGCGCGGAACGCGCGTTCAGGTAGCGCTTGCGATTGGAGAGATCGTCATGGGTCAGCAACACCTGGGCGCTGCGCAAGCCGTGGCGGGCAAAATGCGTTTCGTAACACTGGGAGAGTCCGCTCTGCCCCACGGCGGCGGCCGCCTGAAGCTCGTGCACGGCGGTCGGGCGCGTATGCCAGCCCAAGCGCACCATGCCCTCGGCAATGGAGCCGGACGACACCAGCACGACTTCCACACCCCGGCGGTGCAGCTCTGCCATCTGATCGACCCAGCCACCGATCGCCGCCGCGTCGAGGCCACGGCCATCGTTGGTCAGCAGGGCGCTGCCGATCTTGACCACGACACGCTTCGCGCCCTCGAGTACGCCGCGCCCTGCTCGCTCTTCCGTCGCCATCTCATTCTCCGCCCGACTGCCCGCCTGTCATGACCCGAATCACGGTTACCCTCAACGAACGTATTCCACCTCGACGTCGTGATCGTCGTCGTCATCGTCGAACTCCTCGACGGCTTCACCACGCTTGACGCGCAGGCGGGTCTGGTGCGCCTCCACCCGCGCCACCGACTCGGCCTCCATGCGCCGACGCATCTCGCGCTCGCGCTCGGCGGCCTCCTCGTCGTCGTTCTCCAGCTGGCGCTGCTCGGTCAGCCAGCGATGCGCGGCCTGCACCAGCTCCCCGGTGCCGTCGCTGGAGATCGCCGAAATCAGGAATACTGGACCCTGCCAGCCGAGCCGGGAGACGATGTCCGCCACGCGCGCCTCGCGATCTTCCGCCGGCAGCAGGTCGAGCTTGTTGATCACCAGCCAGCGCGGCAACTCCGCCAGCGTCTGCGAGAACTGCTCCAGTTCCCGGGCGATCGCCTCGACCGCCGCGACGGGATCGGACTCGTCGAACGGCGCCGCATCGACCACGTGCAGCAGCAGCCGCGTGCGCGTCAGGTGCTTGAGAAAGCGCAGTCCCAGTCCGGCGCCATCGGAGGCCCCTTCGATCAGCCCGGGCACGTCTGCCATCACGAAGTGCTCGTGAGTCCCGAGCTTGACCACGCCCAGGTTGGGCACCAGCGTGGTGAACGGATAGTTGGCCACTTTCGGCTTGGCGGCGGAGACCGCCCGGATCAGCGTCGACTTGCCGGCATTGGGCAGCCCCAGCAAGCCGACATCGGCCATCACCTTCATTTCCAGGCGCAGCTTGCGCCGTTCGCCTTCGGTGCCCGGCGTGGTTCGCCGCGGCGCGCGGTTGGTCGAGGACTTGAAGTGGATATTGCCGAGCCCCCGGCGCCCACCCTGTGCCACCAGCACCACCTGACCTTCCGCCGTGACATCGGCGATCACCTCGAGGGTATCCTCGTCGATCACCGTCGTGCCCACCGGCACCTTGACGTGCAGGTCGTCGCCGGCCTTGCCGCTCATCTGACGCCCCTGCCCCTGCTGACCGCTCTGCGCCTTGTAGAAGCGCTGGAACTTGAAGTCGATCAGCGTGTTCAGCGACTCGTCGCCGATCAGATAGACATTGCCGCCGTGGCCGCCATCGCCACCGTCAGGGCCACCCTTGGGCACGAACTTTTCACGCCGGAAGCTGAGACAGCCATTGCCGCCTCTGCCGGCTTCGACGGTGATCGAGGTTTCATCGACGAACTGCATGTCACTCTCCCGGCGGCAGGTGCCGCACGCGTGGATGCTGCAAGAATAATACGGCAAAAACAAAAAAGCCCCGCCTGGGCGGGGCTTTTCATACAAGGTTCGTGACGTCTCAGGCGGAGACCACGCTCACGAACTTGCGGTTTCTCGGGCCTTTCTGCTCGAACTTGATGACGCCGTCATTCAGAGCGAACAGCGTGTGGTCCTTGCCGATACCCACACCGGTTCCCGCATGGAACTTGGTGCCGCGCTGGCGAACGATGATGTTACCGGCCGTAGCCTTCTGTCCACCGTACAGCTTGACACCCAGGCGTTTGGATTCGGAATCGCGACCGTTACGCGTACTACCGGCGGCCTTCTTATGAGCCATGGCGAATACCTCTTTCTGGGGGAATGTTCCGCTTAAGCGGAGATTCCAGTGATCTTGACTTCAGTAAACCACTGACGGTGGCCCTGACGCTTCATGTGATGCTTGCGACGACGGAACTTGATGATCTGCACCTTGTCGCCACGACCGTGCGAGACGATCTCGGCAGACACCTTGGCGCCGCCGACCAGCGGAGCGCCGACCTTGATGTCGTCGCCGTCGGCAACCAGCAGAACCTGGTCGAATTCCAGGGTTTCACCGGTCGGCACTTCCAGCTTCTCGAGCTTCAGCGTCTGACCTTCCTGCACGCGGTACTGCTTACCGCCACTCTTGATAACAGCGTACATAAGATTCTCCAAACACTCATCGGGGTTGGCGCTCTTTCATCGACCTGCGGCGAGTGGTGCCCCTTCCGGCAACCATCTGACAGGGAGCATGATGAGTTGGGCGGCGGATTATAACGGCTCACGCCATGCCAGGCAACCTTACTTGCGCGCCCGGCCCGCGCGCGTTCCGGCGGATGGGCAACCGCCGAGCGCCACGTCGGTTGACGCACCTGAGGGGGCCACCTAGCATACCCCCACACGTCGTCTCCCGGCCCGAGAAGCCGAACGACCCCACCCGATTCATTGACAAGCCGACCATGCAATCCAACGCTGCATCCATCCATGCATCGGTGGCTGAGGACTTCGCCGCCGTCAATCGTACGATCCTCGATCAACTGGCGTCGCGAATTCCACTGGTCGAAACCATCGGCCAGTACATCATCGAAAGCGGTGGCAAGCGTCTGCGCCCGCTGCTGGTGCTGCTGGCGGCGCGGGCGCTGGGCTATTCCAGAGACGAGAGCGTCCCCGGCGACAAGCACATCATCCTGGCGACGCTGATCGAGTTCATGCACACCTCCACGCTGCTGCATGACGATGTCGTCGATGAGTCGAGCCGGCGCCGTGGCAAGGCCACCGCCAACGACACCTGGGGCAACGCCCCTTCGGTACTGGTCGGCGACTTCCTCTACTCGCGCTCGTTCCAGATGATGGTCGAGGTCGGCTCGATGCGGATCATGCAGGTGCTCTCCGGCGCTACCTGCATCATTGCCGAGGGCGAAGTCCAGCAGTTGACCAACATCGGCAACGCCGATATCGAAGAGTCGGACTACTTCGACACCATCCAGGGCAAGACCGCGATGCTGTTCGAAGCGGCCTCTCATAGCGGCGCCATCCTCGCCGGCGCCGACGCCGAGCAGGAACAGGCGCTGCAGCTCTACGGCCGCTACCTGGGGCTCGCCTTCCAGCTGATCGACGACCTGCTCGATTACCAGGGCGACGCCGAGACCATGGGCAAGAACGTGGGAGACGATCTTGCCGAAGGCAAACCGACGCTGCCGCTGATCCATGCGATGCGCACGGGCTCGCCCGAACAGGCCGCGCTGATCCGGCAGGCGATTACCGATGGCGGCCTGGAACGCCTGGACGAGGTGCTCGCCATCGTGCGTGAAACGGGCGCCCTCGAATATACCCAGCAGCGTGCCGAAGAGATGGCGAGCCTGGCCCGTGCTCAGCTCGAAATCCTCGCGCCCAGCCCCTATCGCGACAGCATGGAAGCGCTGACACGAGTGGCTGTCGAACGCGACGTCTAAAAGGGTGCAAGATCAGGGTTGCACCGCGCCTTCGGATGAGTATAATTCACCCCCGTCGAGCTAGCCTGAGTGGCAACGGCCCGGCAATGACATCGGAATATAGCTCAGCTTGGTAGAGCGCTGCCTTCGGGAGGCAGAGGTCGTAGGTTCGAATCCTGCTATTCCGACCAAGAATTTCGAAACGCCCGTTCAGGCCCTGCCTGACGGGCGTTTTGCATTTCAGGGATCATGGCGTGGCAGGGTTTACGTGGCGGGGGCTCATACCGGCCACTTCCCTCATCAACCGGTCAACCGGCCACACCTATGATTAATGGCAGCCAGCCGTGAAATCTCTAGAGTAAAAGGCAGCGGTACTCGTTTCGGCCGTCTCCACTCGTCTTGGCAAGCGCTTGCCGGAGCACCCCTCGAAAAGCCTCCCGAGAGCTGCCCTTCAGGAGAACCCATCATGTCCCTATGGCTTCGCCTCACTTTCAGTGCGGCACTCTGCTGCGCCTTCGCCGTGGCGGCTCATGCACAGACGCAGGATGAAGAGACGCCACCGCCGCCGTGGTCGACAAAGGCCATCGAGGCTTCCCGGGCCCAATGCCGGGCCAACATCACGGCCAGCGGCATCGAAGGCCCCAAGGTCGAACGCTATTGCGAGTGCGTGACGGAAGCGCTGCAGGCACGCTTCAGCGAGGCCGAGGTGCGCAAGATGCAGCGAGAGTACGATCCGAGCGACGAGAACGACAGCCGACCGCCCGAGCTCGACAAGACGCTCGATCAGTGTTCGGCGGTCCTGGAGTCGCAATAGGCCCGGCCTGCAGCGGCCCTGCATCCATACACGCCAGGCATGCGTAGATGTCGGACGGGCGCCACTTTCTACCGACACGGACTACCGGGCACAGCGAAGCGAACCTCCCGGCGGCGACGAGGCGGACTCGGACAGGGTAATGTAGGATTTACGCACGCTTACCGAAACATCGCGTTCATGCGCGAGTTCGTAGCGCCGCCTCACCGCCGGGACAGGGATGTCCGGGCCGATACCGTCCGTATCGACGCGCACCGCAACATGGCGACAGCAGGGAAGTGACCATGACCGCTCACACCGCAGAAAAGACCCCGCCCCCGGACGAGGAGCTGGCGTTGCTCAAGGAGACGCTGCAGCGGCGTCTCGAACAACTCCTGCCCGCCGGCAGTCAACGCGATCTCGTCAGCGCCGCGATGCGCGAGGGTACGCTGACGCCGGGAAAGCGCATCCGGCCGCTACTGCTGATTCTCACCGCCCGCGACCTGGGCTGCGATGCGCATCACCCGGGCCTGCTCGACCTGGCCTGCGCGGTGGAGATGATTCATGCCGCCTCGTTGATGCTCGACGACATCCCCTGCATGGACAACGCCATGCTGCGACGCGGCCGGCCGACGATCCATCGCCAGTTCGGCGAGCATGTCGCCATTCTCGCCGCCGTGGCGCTGCTCAGTAACGCCTTCGGCGTCGTGGCCTCGGTCGAGGGGCTTTCGAGCGAATCGCGCAACCAGGCGGTTTCCGAGCTCTCCGCTGCCGTGGGCCTGCAGGGACTGGTTCAAGGCCAGTTCCTCGACCTGCAAGAGGGCAACCTTCCCCGCGGGGAAGACGACATCGTCGCCACCAACGAACTCAAGACCAGCATGCTGTTCGGCGCCACGCTCCAGTTGGCTGCCATCGCCGCGGATGCCGCCCCCATGGTGCGGCAACGGCTGCGCTGCTTCGCGCAGGATCTGGGCCAGGCGTTCCAGCTGCTCGACGATCTGGCCGATGGCCACGACAACACCGGCAAGGACGCCGGCAAGGATCTCGGCAAATCGACGCTCGTGGCGACACTCGGCGCCGAGGCAGTGCGACAGCGCTTGCGCGATCACCTGCACAGCGCCGAAGACCACTTCACTCATGCCTGCGGTCAGCAGGGTTCGACGCGTCGTTTCATGCACGCCTGGTTCGAACGGCAGCTGGCGGATTTCCAGTAGTTCCCGTCCCGCTCTTGCGCCCCGCCAGCGCTGTAGAAGATCGGCAATGCCTTACGGCGTATCCCTCAGGGCCATGGAGAATTCATGAAGGACGCGGAACTGCTGCAACGCAAGAACGATCATCTGGATATCGTCCTCGATCCGGAGCGGGCCAGATCTCGAACCCGGGCCGGATTCGAGCGCTTTCGCTTCGAACACTGCGCCCTGCCCGAGCTCGATCTCGATCGCATCGACCTCGGCACCACGCTCTTCGGCAAACCGCTGAAAGCCCCGCTGCTGATCAGCTCCATGACCGGCGGCGCCGAACGCGCGCTGACCATCAATCGCCATCTGGCACAGGCAGCACAGACCCTGGGCCTGGCGATGGGCGTGGGCTCCCAGCGCATCGCCATCGAGAGCGACGCCAATGTGGGGCTCGACCATACCCTGCGCGAGATCGCCCCCGACGTTCCGCTGCTGGCCAATCTCGGCGCCGCCCAGCTCAAGGGGCGGCGCGGGCGCGACTATGCTCGCCGTGCAGTGGAGATGATCGACGCCGACGCCTTGATCGTTCACCTCAACCCGCTTCAGGAGGCGGTCCAGAACGGCGGTGATCGGAACTGGCGCGGCGTGCTCGACGCCATCGAGCAGATCGCCGGCACGCTGGACGTCCCGCTGATCGCCAAGGAAGTCGGCGCCGGGCTGTCCGTCGGCGTGGCTCGCCGACTGATAGATGCCGGCGTGGCGATGCTCGACGTCGCGGGTGCCGGCGGCACCTCCTGGGCGGCGGTCGAGGGCGAACGCGCCGCGGAACCGCACCAGCGCGCCGTGGCGATGGCGTTCGCGGACTGGGGCATTCCCACCGCCGAAGCCGTCCGCGACATTCGCCGGGCCCTGCCGACGACGCCACTGATCGCCTCCGGCGGTATTGCCGATGGCATCGATGCGGCCAAGGCGTTGGCACTGGGCGCCGATCTCGCCGGCCAGGCGGCCGCGACGCTCGCCGGCGCCACCGATTCCAGCGAGGCCGTCATTCGCCATTTTCGCGTCGTCATCGATCAGCTTCGCATCGCCTGCTTCTGCACCGGCAGCGCCGATCTCGCCGCGCTCAAGCGCGCGCCACTCCTCGGTCGGGAGGGGCGGGATTGAGTCACTACGCCGTCATCGCGCCCGCCCTCTACAGCCATTTCCAGGCGCTGCAGGCGCTGGCGGGCGTGTTGATCGATCGCGGCCATCGCGTCACCTTCGTCCACCAGCAGGAAGCCCGCACGCTCGTCCACGATGCTCGCATCGGCTTCGAGCCGGTCGGGTTGCACACGCACCCCGCCGGCAGTCTGGCGCGCAGTCATCGATTGGCCGCGCATCCGACCGGGCTTTCGATACGCCGGCTCATTGCCGACATGGCCGCGACGACCGACATGCTTTGCCGGGAGCTGCCAAGCGCGCTCGAACGCCTCGGCGTGGACGGGATCATCGCCGATCAGATGGAAGCGGCCGGCGGCCTCGTTGCCGAGGCGATGGCGCTGCCGTTCGTGTCGGCGGCCTGCGCGCTGCCGATCAATCGCGAGCCGGCGCTGCCGCTGCCGGTGATGCCGTTCCGCTATGCCACCGACGAGCGCGCCCGGCGAATGTATGCGACCAGCGAGGCGATCCACGATCGATTGATGCGTCCTCACGCTCGGGTGATCGCGCATCATGCGAGCTCCTTCGGCCTGCGACATCGCACCGGGCTGCATGAATGCCTGTCGCCCCTGGCGCAGATCAGCCAGACACCGGCAACGCTGGACTTCCCCCGCCACGGGCTGCCGGCGAACTTCCATGCCGTCGGCCCGCTGCGCCGGGCGAAAGGCGATACGGAAAAGAGACGAGACGCCTGGCCGATCGATCCCGCACGCCCGTTCGTCTTCGCCTCGCTGGGTACGCTGCAGGGTCACCGCTACGGTCGCTTCAAGGCGATCGCCCGTGCCTGTCGTCGTCTCGATGTTCAGCTGGCGATCGCGCACTGCGGCGGTTTGCCTCCCGCCCGGGCGGAGGCATTGAAAGACCACGGTGCCACCTTTGTCACCGATTTTGCCGACCAGCGCGTAACGCTGCGCCAGGCACAGGCGGTGATCACCCATGGCGGCCTGAACACCGTCGTCGATGCGATCGCCACCTCGACGCCGATGCTCGTCATGCCGATCGCCTTCGACCAGCCCGGCGTCGCCGCCAGGCTGGTCTGGCACGGGCTGGGTCAACGGGTTTCCCGCCGGAGCGGCAGCATCCGCCTGGCGCGAGCGCTCAAGACGCTGCTGACGGATGACGCCTGCCGCCGGCGCCTCGACGACGCGGCCATTTCGCTGCGGTCGGCCGACGGCGCCGAACGGGCGGCCGGCATCGTCGAGCTGGCGCTCGGACCGATACCGATGAAGGTGGCGTCATGAGTCGACCATGGGATCTCATTCTGGTGGGGGCTGGGCTTGCCAACGGCCTGATCGCATGGCGGCTGAAGCAGCGCCAGCCGGACCTCGCGATTCTGATGCTGGAAGCGGGGCCACACGCCGGCGGCAATCACACCTGGTCGTTTCACGGCACCGACCTCACGCCGGCCCAATGCGACTGGCTCGCCCCGCTGGTGGCGCACCGCTGGTCCGGCTATGACGTGCGCTTTCCCGAGCTCACGCGAACGCTCCCCGGCGACTATCTCAGCATCACGTCGGAACGCTTCGCCGCGGCCCTGGCGGACACCCTCGGCGACGATCTGCGCACCAACGCCCCGGTCGACAACGTCTCGCCATGCAGCGTCACGCTCGCCGACGGAGAGCGACTCGAGGCCCGCGCCGTGATCGACGGTCGGGGCTATCGCCTTTCACCGCATCTGACCATCGGTTTCCAGGCCTTCGTCGGCCAGCAGTGGCGACTCGCCACGCCGCATGGTCTCGTCAGACCGACCCTGATGGATGCCACCGTCGACCAGCAGGGCGGCTATCGCTTCGTCTATACGCTGCCGTTGTCGCCGACCGAACTCCTGATCGAGGACACCCACTACGTCGATAGCGCCGGCCTCGATGCTGATCGCGCCCGCGCCAATCTCGTGCGCTACGCCGAGGCTCGGGGCTGGCAACGGCAGGCGCTGGTGCGGGAGGAGCAAGGCAGCCTGCCGATCACGCTGGCCGGCGACTTCGAGGCTTTCCGGGCGCCGCTGGCGAACCAGCCGGCCAGCGGCCTGCGTGCCGGGCTGTTCCATGCCACCACCGGTTATTCGCTGCCGACGGCCGCGGCGCTGGCGGATCGCATCGCCGAGCGCATGCCGCTCGGGGCATCAGCGCTGTCCGCGCTGATTCATCGCTTCGCCGCAACGCATTGGCGTCAGCAGCGCTTCTTTCGCATGCTCAATCGCATGCTGTTCCTCGCCGGCCGGCCCGACGAGCGCTTTCGCGTCATGCAGCGTTTCTACGGGCTCGACGCCGGGTTGATCGCGCGCTTCTACGCCGGCCAGTTGAAGCGTGCCGACAAGCTGCGAATTCTCGTTGGCAAACCGCCCGTCCCGGTCGTCGAAGCGGCCCGGGCGGTGCTGAAACGGACGCCGCGCCTGGATGATTTTCGATGATTCGGCCAAGGGCTTTTCAATGAAGAAAACGATCGTGATCGGCGCCGGCTTCGGCGGTCTGGCGCTTGCCATTCGCCTGCAGGCGGCGGGTATTCCCACGCTGTTGCTGGAGAGCCGCGACAAGCCCGGCGGGCGGGCCTACGTCTACGAGGACGAAGGCTTCACCTTCGACGCCGGCCCCACGGTGATCACCGACCCCAGCGCCATCGAGTCGCTGTTCACGCTTGCCGGCAAGTCGCTTTCCGACTACGTGGAGCTGTTGCCTGTCACGCCCTTCTACCGGCTCTGCTGGGAAACGGGGGAGGTGTTCGACTACGACAACGATCAGGCGAACCTGGAAGCGCAGATTCGCCGGCTCAACCCGAGCGACGTGGAAGGCTACCGGCGCTTTCTCGACTATTCCCGCGACGTGTTCCGGGAGGGCTACCTCAAGCTCGGCGCCAAGCCGTTCCTGTCGTTTCGCGACATGCTCAAGGCCGCGCCGCAGCTCACCCGATTGCAGGCGTGGCGCAGCGTCTACAGCATGGTATCGAGCTTCGTCGAGGACGAGCATCTGCGCCAGGCGTTCTCGTTCCACTCGCTGCTGGTGGGCGGCAATCCGTTCTCGACCTCGTCGATCTATACCCTGATCCATGCTCTCGAGCGCGAATGGGGCGTGTGGTTTCCCCGCGGCGGCACCGGTGCGCTGGTCAACGCGATGGTCAGGCTGTTCGAGGACATCGGCGGCGAGATCGCGCTCGACGCCAGGGTCGAACGGCTGGAGACCCAAGGCGATCGCATCAGCGCAGTCACGCTCGCGGACGGCCGCCGGCTCGAGGCGCGTGCGGTGGCCTCCAATGCCGATGTCGTCCACACCTACGAGACGTTGCTCGGCCATCACCCACGCGGCATGAAGGCTACCGCGAGCCTCAAGCGCAAGCGGATGAGCAATTCGCTGTTCGTCCTCTATTTCGGCCTCGACCACAACCACACCCAACTGGCGCACCACACGGTCTGCTTCGGGCCGCGCTATCGCGAGCTGATCGACGAGATCTTCAACAAGGACGCGCTGGCCGACGATTTCTCGCTCTATCTGCATGCGCCCTGCGTCACCGACCCGTCGCTCGCCCCACCGGGCTGCGGCGCCTACTACGTGCTGGCGCCGGTCCCGCACCTGGGCACCGCCAATCTCGACTGGGAAATCGAGGGCCCTCGCCTGCGCGAGCGGATCTTCGATTATCTGGAAGCGAACTACATGCCGGGCCTGCGCAGTCAACTGGTGACCCACCGTCACATCACCCCGTTCGATTTCCGCGATACGCTGAATGCCTATCAGGGCTCGGCGTTTTCGATCGAGCCGATCCTGACCCAGAGCGCCTGGTTCCGGCCCCACAATCGCGACAGCCGGATCGACAATCTCTACCTGGTCGGCGCAGGCACGCATCCCGGTGCGGGGATACCCGGCGTCATTGGCTCCGCCCAGGCGACCGCCGGACTGATGATCGAGGATCTGGGCAAGCGAGAGGCGTCAACATGAGCGAGGCGCTGCTCGACCACGCGACCCGCACCATGGCGGTGGGCTCGAAGAGCTTCGCTACCGCTTCGAAGCTCTTCGAGCCGCGCACGCGGCGATCCGCGCTGATGCTCTACGCCTGGTGCCGTCACTGCGATGACGTGATCGACGGTCAGACGCTGGGCTTCGAGACGGACCTCGGAGCAAGCCCCGACACACCCGAGCAGCGCCTGGCGCAACTCAAAGCCGCCACGCGGCAAGCCTACGCCGGAGCGTCCATGTCGGACCCGGCCTTTGCCGCGTTTCAGGAAGTCGCGCTGACCCACCAGATTCCCCAGTCGCAGGCGTTCGATCATCTGGAAGGCTACGCCATGGACGTACGCGGCGAGACCTATCCGCATCTGTCGGACACGCTGCGCTACTGCTATCACGTCGCGGGCGTGGTGGGGCTGATGATGGCGCGTGTCATGGGCGTGCGAGACGAAGCCGTGCTGGATCGTGCCTGCGACCTGGGCCTCGCCTTCCAGCTCACCAACATCGCCAGGGATATCGTCGACGACGCCCGGATCGGACGCTGCTATCTGCCGCTGGCCTGGCTCGACGAGGTCGGCATACCGCTCGATGAACTCACGGCGTCGCGCCATCGCGACCGCCTCGCCGTTCTCGCCAGCCGGCTGGTGGCCGTGGCGGAGCCCTACTACGACTCGGCGCGGGACGGCCTGCCCGCCCTGCCGTTGCGCTCGGCCTGGGCCGTCGCCACGGCGCGGGACGTCTATCGGCGGATCGGCGTCAAGGTCGCCGGGGCCGGAGAACACGCCTGGGATCGACGTCAGGGCACCGGCAAGGCGGAGAAGATCGGGCTGTTGCTGGCCGGGGCGGGGCAGGCGATCAGCGCTCGCGGACGGCGACCCGATCCTCGGCCCGCGCATCTCTGGCAGCGCCCTCGCTAGCGGAAGACGGCCGACGGCGACGCAATTCCGCCTTCAGCTTGTCCGTCGGCGGCGCATAGAGAAAGCCGAAGGAGATTCCGTGCTCGCGCTCCTTGACGGCATGATGAAGGCGGTGGGCCTGGTAAAGGCGCTGGAGATAGCCGCGCCGCGGAATGTAGCGAAACGGCCAGCGCTTGTGCACCAGCCCGTCGTGAACGATGAAGTAGAGCAGCCCGTAGGCGGTCATGCCGGCACCGATCCACTGCAGCGGCCAGACGCCCTGGGTCCCCAAGGCGATGAGCACGATGGCGATGGCGGCAAAGACCACGGCGTAGAGATCGTTCAGCTCGAACCGTTTTTGGTGCGGCTCGTGATGCGAGCGATGCCAGCCCCAGCCAAAGCCGTGCATGACGTAGCGATGGATCAGCGCCGCCGCGATCTCCATGCCCGCAACGGTCAATATCAGGATCAGGCTGTTCAGTAGCACAGGCACGCTCCGGGCGCGGGGATATGGCCAAGCTTAATGCATCCGAACGTGGATGCCATGGACGACATTCGATCGATGGCCGTCAGGAATCGACTGGCATTGGCCGGCGGCATCAATCGTCGTCTTCGCGCTTGCGGCGCTGCTTTCGGTTACGCCGATAACGTCGCACCAGCGCCAGCCAGGCCGCGGTCGCCAGCATCAGCGCCAGCGTCACCCCCTGCCAGGGCCTGGCACCGTCTCCCATCACCGTTTCCAGGGTGATGATCAGAACGAATCCTATCGCCTGGCTGGCGATCGCGATCCGACGCAGACCGTCTCTTGGCCCTGCTCCCGCCATGATCTCTCCTCGTAAGATGCTTCGCGCCCGTATCCGAGTCCGCGACGCCCGGACCCACGCCGAGGCAGTGTAACGCCAATGCCGGAACACGCCGAACCGTTCAGTGCTTAAGGCCGCACGCGGTTTACGCTAGAATGCGTCGCCCATTCGATCCGTTCCCGCAGCGTACACACGACCGAGGCACCATGAGCGACTTCTCTCCCGGCCAGCGTTGGATCAGCGACGGCGAAACCGAGCTTGGACTCGGCACCATTCTCACCGTCGATGCACGCAGCGTCACCGTGCTGTTCACCGCCAGTCAGGAAACCCGTACCTACAGCGCCCGTCAGGCACCGCTGACCCGCGTGGTGTTCGGCCCCGGTGATCGCATCGACACCGCCGACGGCGACCAGTTGACCGTCGAGCGTATCGAAGAACGCGATGGCTGCGTGATCTACCACGGCCAGACCGATGACGGCGAATCCGTGTCGCTCAGCGAAGCCAGGCTCTCCGACAACATGCGCTTCCATCAGGCACAGGATCGTCTGCTGACCGGCCAGGTCGACCGCAACGACTGGTTCCAGTTACGCTATCGCTCGCTGCATCACCACCAGCGCATCGCCCGTAGCCCGGCACTGGGCCTGGCCGGGCCGCGCATCGATCTGATTCCGCACCAGCTCTATATCGCCGATGAAGTCTCCCGGCGCCATGCCCCGCGCGTTCTGCTGGCCGACGAAGTCGGCCTGGGCAAGACCATCGAGGCCGGGCTGATCCTGCATCGCCTGCTGCTGACCGGGCGCGCCAGCCGGGCGCTGATTCTGGTGCCAGCCAGCCTGACCCACCAATGGCTGATCGAATTGCTGCGCCGTTTCTCGCTCTCGGTCACGCTGCTGGACGAAGCCCAGAGCGAAGCGTTCGACGAGGACAACCCCTTCGACAGCGGCCAGTGCATCCTGGCCAGCCAGGAGTGGCTGTTCGCCAACCCGCATCGTCAGCGTCAGGCCGAGAGCGCCGAGTGGGATCTGCTGATCGTCGACGAGGCGCACCATCTCGACTGGACGCCACAGGCAGAAGGCCCGGGTTATGCCTGCATCGAACGCCTGTCGAAGCATATCGCCGGTCTCCTGCTGCTGACCGCGACACCGGAGCAGATGGGTCTGGAGAGCCACTTCGCCCGGCTGCGCCTGCTCGACCCCGACCGCTATCACGATCTCGAACGCTTCCGGGAAGAAGAAGCCAGCTATACCGCCGTGGCCGAAGCGATCGAAGCACTCGAGCGGCTGCCGGGCGATGCCGCCGACCGCGACCGTCTCGGCGCCATCATTGATGACGGCGACAGCCGCGCGCTGCTCGACACCCTGCTGGACGCCGAAAGCGACGAGGCCCAGCGCGACAGCGCCCGCCGCCAGCTGCGCGAACAGCTGCTGGATCGCCACGGCACCGGCCGGGTCATGTTCCGCAACAGCCGCCGTCATGTCGGCGGCTTTCCCGAGCGCCACCTGCACGTTGCCTCGCTGGCGATGCCGACGGCCTACCAGGATCAGTTCGAGGAGCTCAGACAGGGCAACGATCACTTCGCCGCCCGCCTGACCGCCGCGGACCTGAGCACGCACGACGCCCGCCTCTATCCCGAGGCGGCCTATCGCGCCCTGCACGATGCCGCGATCCAGCATGACACGCCCTGGTGGCGTTTCGATCCCCGCGTCGAGTGGTTGATGGGCCAGCTCGAGGCACTGGGCAACCAGCAGAAGGTGCTGGTGATCGCCCACTGGCGCCAGACCGCCGTGGACCTGGCCGAGGCGCTGCGCGTGCGCGCCGGTATCCAGGCGCCGGTCTTCCACGAAGAGATGAGCCTGGTCGAACGCGACCGTGCAGCTGCCGCCTTTGCCGATGACGATGGCGGCTGCCAGGTACTGATCTGCTCGGAAATCGGCTCCGAAGGGCGCAACTTCCAGTTCTGCCATCATCTGGTGATGTTCGATCTGCCCTGGCACCCCGATCTGCTCGAGCAGCGCATCGGGCGACTCGATCGTATCGGCCAGCTGCACCCGATCGATATTCACGTGCCGGTGATCGAGAAAAGCCCCACCGCCACGCTGCTGCGCTGGTATCACGATGGCCTCGCCGCGTTCGAGGCACCGCACGCGGCGGGCGGCGACGTTCTCGAGGCTTTCGGCGATGCGCTGCGTGAAAGTCTCGATGACGACTATCGCGATGACGGCTCTCTCGACGACGACTCTCTCGATGAAAACAGCGGCCTTGATTCGCTGATCGCAGAGACCCGCACCTTCAACGACGCTCGTCTGGCCGAGCGCGAAGCGGGCCGCAATCGTCTGCTGGAGTGGAACGCCTGCCGCCCCGAGCGGGCGGATGCCGTGATCAGCGCGATCGTGGAGCAGGACAACGACAGCGCCCTGCCCCGCTACGTCGATCAGGCGCTGGACATCTTCGGCGTCGATAGCCGGGATCTTGGCAACGGTCAGATGCATCTCACGCCCGGCTCGCACATGATCGACAGCCTGCCGGGGCTGGCCCAGGGCGACGAGGGGTTCACCGTGACCTACTCGCGCACCCAGGCGCTGGCGCGTGACGATATCCAGCGTCTCTCCTGGGAGCATCCGCTGGTGACCACGGTGATGGAGCGCATTCTCGACTCCAGCCTGGGCAACACCGCCCTCGCCCTGCTCAAGCATCCCAACATTCCCGGCGGCCGGCTGATGCTGGAGCTGATCTTCCGCACGCACTGCCCGGCGCCCAAGCGGCTGCAACTGGGCCGCTTCCTGCCGGATACCGGCATTCGCGTGCTGCTCGACGAGAGCGGCGCCAACCTGTCGGACAAGGTCACCTTCAGCGGGCTCTCCCGCAACCTGCAGCGAGTCAAGAAAGGCGTCGCGCGCGAGCTGCTGAAATCCCGGCATGACGCGTTGCGCGAGCTGCTGAAGAAGGGCGAGCAGGAGGCCCAACGCGAATTGCCGTCGCTGGTCGAACGCGCTCAGCAGGAGATGCGGGAGACGCTCGATCTGGAGCTGTCGCGTCTCAAGGCCCTTGCCCAGCACAACGGCGCTATTCGCGACGACGAGCTGCAGGCCCTGAAAGACGAACGTCGCGCCCTCGATACCGCCATCGAAAGCGCGTCGCTGCGCCTCGACGCGGTGCGCGTGATCGTCACCGTCGACAAGGATGCACGCTAGTTCGCCAGCGCATCGAGGATCCGCGTCCGCGGCAAGCCGCGGGCGCTCTCAATGCGACACGATTGCCGCCAGGGCGTCGTCCAGCGTCGGATAGCGAAAGGTGAAGCCGGCCTCCTGGAAGCGCCTGGGACGCATGCAAGCGCCAGTCAGAAGCAGGCGCGACATCTCCCCCAGTCCGAGTTTCAGCAGCGGCGCGGGCACGAACAGCGCCGCCGGCCGATGCAGGTGTCGTCCCAGCGCCCTGGTGAACTCGGCATTGGTCACCGGTTGCGGCGCGGAGCCGTTGAACGGGCCGCTGAGCATGGTTTTCTCGAGCAGAAACTCGATCATGGCGACCAGATCCTCCCGATGAATCCACGGCATGTACTGGCGCCCATCCCCCAGGCGACCGCCCAGCCCCAGCTTGAACGCCGGCATCATCTTGGCCAGGGTGCCGCCGCCGGCATCCAGCACCAGCCCGGTACGCAGACAGGCCACCCTTACCCCGAAAGCTTCGGCCTTGAGCGCCTCCGCCTCCCAGGCCTGGCACAGGCGGTGGGCGAATTCGTCGTGGGGTGGCGTCTCCTCGGTCACGTCACGATCGCCCTGATCGCCGTAGTAGCCCATGGCCGAGCCGGAGACGAGCACTTCCGGCGGCTGTTCCCGCCGCGCCAGCTCCTCGCATAGCGCGACGACGTCGCGTGTCGCGTGGCGGCGCGATTCGACCAGCCGGGTCTTCTGCGGGTCGCTCCAGCGCCGGTCGGCAATCGGTTCCCCGGCCAGATTGACGATGGCCTCCGGTAGAGACGATGCAAAATCCATGGCATCGTCACCGATGCGCACGCTCTGCGGCAACTGCCGGCGAGCCCGTTCCGGGTCGCGAGAGATCACCATGACGTCGTGGCCGGCCGCCAGAGCCCGCTCGACCAGTCGACGTCCGACGAATCCCGTACCGCCCGTGATCAATAGACGCATGATGGATGCTCCAAGTTATACGGATATTGTACAATACGTTGAGCCTGGCCATCCGACGGCGAGCCGTCCCAGCGCGTCCTTTCCATGGTCGCGTGACAACTCGACTCCGCCCCCGGCATTCAACCCCTTTTCAGGGAGCAGCATGACACAGTCCGCCATGATTCTGCTGGCCCACGGTTCCAGCGATGCTCGCTGGCGTGCCCCGTTCGAAACGCTGGAGCAGAACCTGCAGCCTAGCGACGGCAAGCCTGTCGTTCTCGCCTTCACGGAGTTGAGCGAGCCTTCACTCGAGCCCCGGGTGGCCGAACTGGCAGCGCAAGGCATCTCGCGAATAGAGATCCTGCCGCTGTTCTTCGCGGCGGGCCGGCACCTGCGAGAAGGCGTTCCCGGCCAGCTCGAGGAGATCGCTCGGCAACATCCGGTTTCGCTGCATCTGCTGGATCCGGTCGGCCAGCACCCGGCTTTCGTCGACGCCCTCGCCAGTATCGTCGAATCGCAGGCGCAGGATCTGTAAAACCTGTCTACGTCTTACATGGATATTGTACAAACCACTTGAAACGTACAATATCTTCACCCATCCTTGAGGTATCGAGACGGTAGTATCCGTCTCGTCACGACTCGTCGAAGTCATCGCTCTCTAGCGATCGTCACCGAACCGAGGTGACGTCCTCAAGGCATCAGGGCACTATCGCAGGTTACACCGGTGCGGATCGCGACAGATGACCGTAACCGACGTCCTGACACTTTCGAAGCCGTAGTGATGACTCGCAGCATTGACATGACCTATCTCATTCGACGAGACGGCGCACGCAGAGACCTCGCAGGAGGACTTGCATGACTTACAAGGCAATGGATTCCAGTGCCGCGCCGCTCTACCCGATTCGTGAAGTATCGCGCCTCACTGGAGTCAACTCCGTCACTTTACGTGCCTGGGAGCGCCGCTACGGCCTGATCCGTCCCCAGCGCACGCCAAAAGGCCACCGGCTGTACGGCCGTGACGATATCGAGCGCGTCGAGCGCATTCTGCAGTGGCTCAACCGGGGCGTCCCGGTCAGCCAGGTACGGGAACTTCTGGATCAGCCGGAAGCGGTCGAGACGCCGGCGCCGCAGATGGGAGACTGGGCCAGCCAGCGCCAGCATCTGATCCACGCCGTGGAGTCTCTCGACACTGGCCGGCTGGAAGTGCTGTTCAACCAGAGCCTGTCGCTGTATCCGGTCAGCCTGTGTATCGCGGAACTCTGGCAGCCCGTCATCTCGCAGCTGGAAGAGCGCTGGGGCGACCAGTTCGGCGCCACGCTCCAACGCCGGGTGCTGGAGACTTTCCTGCGTACGCGGATCGGTACCCGGATCTACCACACCAACCAGTTGAGCAATGCGGGGGAGATATTGGTCGCCCGATTGCCGGACGACAGCAGCGGATTCTGGGCGCTGCTGATGGGCCTGGCCGCATCCGCCGCAGGCTATCGCGTCCAGCTGATCGATGGTGATCTGCCGCTGAGCGAATTTCCGTTGGCCGTCGAGCGTCTCGGCGCCAAAGCGCTGCTGCTCGCCAGCAGCCACGCAGAGCGCAGTGATGTCATTCGACGCCAGCTGCCGCGGCTTGCCGAACAGTCCCAGGCGCCGGTATGCCTGGTCGGGCCCGTCGCCCGCATCCGGGCCAGCGATTTCGAGAACACTTCGGTCGCCGTGCTGGGAGAGGACATGAGCCAGGCGTTGAGCCGGATGCGAGCGACGATCGAAGCCGGCAGTTGAGCCGGACATGGACGCACGGCGCGATCGTCAGGTCCGCCGTGACAGCGCAATAGGGTGAATAGCCCGCGACGCAGGGACGCGTCGCCCAGTCATCGGTAACAGGGACGTGTCTATGTCGCCCACGCAACTCGTCTGGTTTCGCAACGACCTGAGAACGTTCGACCACTCCGCATTGAGCGCAGCTGCCAGCAAGGGTCCGGTGATCGGCATCTATCTCGCCTGTCGTCACCAATGGCGCAGTCACGATCATGGTGCCAGCAAGATCTCGTTTCTGCATCGCGGCGTCATCGCGCTACGGAAAGCGCTGGCCGAACTCGATATCCCGCTGCTCTACCGCGATATCGGCGATTTTGATGCGGCGCCCAAGGCACTGCTGGAAGCAGCCAGGCGTTACGAAGCGCAAGCGCTCCATTTCAACCGCGAGTACCCGCTGGATGAGCGGGAGCGTGACGCCAGGGTCTCCGAAGCGTTCGCTCACGAGGGGCTCGCGGCCCATGGCTACACCGACTCTATTGCCTTCGAGCCGGGCGAGCTGCTGACGGGTCAGGGCGAGTACTACAAGGTCTTCACCCCGTTCGCCAAAGCCTGGCACCAGCGCGTCACCGCAGACCAGCTGGCGTTGCGTGAAACGCCACAGCGCCAGGCCAGGCTGGAGATTTCCAGCGATTCGATTCCCGAGCTACCCGAGCGGGACCGCTCCGCCGTGGCCTTCCCCGACTCTGCCAGCGCAGAGGATGAGCCCTGGCCGGCAGGTCAGGAGGCCGCCGCCGACCGGCTGTCCCGATTCCTGCAGCAGCGGGCGCGCCGTTACAATGATGATCGCGACTTCCCCGCCATCGCCGGCACCAGCGAACTCTCCGCCTACCTTTCGGCCGGGATGATCTCCCACAGGCAGTGCCTGCAGGCCGTGATGGCCCATAACGGCGGCCATCTCGGCGATGGCGACGCCGGTCTGACGAGCTGGGTCAACGAGCTGATCTGGCGCGAGTTCTACCAGCACATTGCCGTCGGCTTTCCCCGCGTCTGTCGCCATCGCCCGTTCAAGCTCGCAACCGACAGGTTGAGCTGGCGCCACAGCGACAGGGATTTCGAAGCGTGGTGCGAGGGCCGCACCGGATTCCCGCTCGTCGATGCCGCCATGCGCCAAATGGTCACGACCGGCTGGATGCACAACCGGCTACGCATGGTAACGGCCATGTTCCTGAGCAAGCATCTGCTGCTCGACTGGCGCCGCGGCGAAGCCTTCTTCATGCAACACCTGGTGGATGGCGATTTCGCATCGAACAACGGCGGCTGGCAGTGGGCAGCCTCGACCGGCACCGATGCCGCCCCCTATTTCCGGATATTCAATCCGACCACCCAGTCCCGGCGTTTCGATCCGGAGGCCAAATTCATCGCCCGCTGGCTGCCGGAGCTCGCCGGCCTGCCGGCCAAATCCCGCCATCAGCCCAACGCGGAGCAGCGCCGCCAAACGGGTTATCCGCCAGCGATCGTCGATCATGGACGCGTCAGAGAGCGGGCCCTGGAGGCATTCAAGAACTTGGGCTAATGCTGGTCTCAGTGGTGTCTACATGCGTCCACCACGCGGTCGACGCCTTGCCGAAGAGGGCATGCACGCTTTTACGGAACGACGCGAACGGCGGCGTCACTTCAGGACTGGACGCTTTCCACTGCCTCGCGCAGCCGGCTTTCCACCTCGTCGGCCGGCTGGGGCCGGGCGTAGAGATAGCCCTGTACGTGGCGGCATCCTCTGGCCAGCAGGAAATCCCGCTGCTCGGCGGTTTCCACGCCTTCGGCGATCACGTCCATGTGCAACCCCTGCGCCATTGCCAGTACCGCCGAGGTGATCGCGGCGTCGGCATGATCGTGGGGCAATGCTCGGATGAACTCTCGATCCAGTTTCAGCTTGTCGATCGGCAGACGCTTGAGATAAGCCATCGACGAATAGCCCGTGCCGAAATCGTCGATCGCGATCTGCAGACCTTCCTGCCGCAACGCCTCCAGTCGTGACGAGATATCGCCGGCACGCTCGTCGATCAAGACGGATTCGGTCAACTCCAGGCCGAGCAGCTGAGCCGGCACTCGATACTGTGCCAATGTCGAGATCAGGTGGGATTCCAGGTCGCCCTGAATCAGTTGCAGCGCCGAGAGATTGACCCAGATGGGCACGACTTCCAGCCCCAGCCCTCGCCAGGTCGCCAGCTGCGCCACGGCCTGGTCGATGACCCAGCCTCCCAGCGCCGGCATCAGGCCATAGCGCTCCGCCAGCGGAATGAACTCGCTCGGCAGGATCAGGCCATGCTCGGGGTGATGCCAGCGCAGCAACGCTTCCATCCCCACCATTTTGCCGTCGTCCAGCCGGTGCTGAGTCTGGTAATAGATTTCCAGCTGCGATCCATGGGCCAGCGCCTGGCGTAGTTCGTTGAGAATGGTCAGATGGCGATCGGTTTCGACTTCCAGGGAAGGACGAAAGCGTCGATCATGATTGCTGCCGTGACGTTTGGCGCTGTAAAGCGCGGATTCGAGCCGCTGGAACAGCACGTTGGGGTCGGTGCCATCTTCCGGCGCCCGGCAGCTGCCGATGGTCAACCCCAGATGGAGCGGCCTCTCCTCGATCTCGAACGGCTCGCTCAGCTGCTCGCGCAGGCTCGCGACCCATTGTTCATGGTCGTCGAATGTCGTGGTGCGGATGACCATGAATTCGTCACCGCCCAACCGCCCGACGACACCACCGACGATGTGATCGGCCAGGCGCTGGCCGAAGCGCGACAGCAGGCGATCTCCGTTCTCGACGCCCAGGTTATCGTTGATCGCCTTGAAGGCATCGATATCGATCAGTGCCAGGTCCAGCCCTTCTCCGGCGCGCAGATGCTGCAAGCGAGACGCCAGCAGGTCGTGCAGACGTCGCCGATTGGGCAAGCCGGTCAGCGGATCCTCGAACCCGATACGACTCAGATCCTGCTCCCGTGCCTTGTGCCGGCTGATATCGGTGAACAGCCCCACATAATGGGAAACCCGGCCCTTGTGATCCTGAAAGGCCTGAACCCGCAACCATTCGGGGAACTGGTCGCCGTACTTGCGCTGATTCCAGATCTCGCCTTCCCAGCGGCCGGTGCTTTTCAGCGTTTTCCAGTAGAGATCGTAGAACGCCTTGTCGTGACGCCCCGACGACAGTACGGAGGGATCATGGCCCCGGATTTCTTCCAGCGTGTAGCCGGTGATCTGAGTGAATGCGGGATTGACGGCCACGATACGATTGGCAGTATTGGTAATGATCACGCCATCCTGTGAAAGCCCGAGCGCGTGCTCGCTGAGGCGGCGACGTTGATGTTCGAGCCGGATCTGGCGCCAGCCATCGAGCATGCCAATGATCACCACCGCCAGCGCTGCCAGCCTCAGCCCCAGTATGGGCAGCACGCTGGCAGCAGCCAGAGCCGCCAGGGCCAACCAGATCAGCGGTCGATTCAGCGTAAAGAAAGGCCACATAGATTGTCGTTTGTCGTCGTCATCGTTTGACTGGCGGCTATTGCAGAGCCCCCCATTTCCGTCCGCATCATGCCCCGGGGGCATTCGCCAGGGCAAGCTTCACTCCGATCATTGCGCCACAGGTAGCACAAGACTAGGCTTTGGCTGGCGTGCAATCAGCGCGCGCAGCCATTAGACTGGCCGCGCCTTGCAGACGACGAGGCAAACTCTATTTTCGATTCTCGGAACGATCCAGTGACCAGACAGCACTCTTTCAGCCAAGACGATCTGCTGAAATGCAGCCGGGGGGAACTGTTCGGCCCCGGTAACGCCCAACTGCCCGCTCCCAACATGCTGATGCTCGACCGCATCACGCAGATCAACGAGGAAGGCGGCAAGTACCAGAAGGGCGAAATCATCGCCGAGCTGGATATCCATCCGGACCTGTGGTTCTTCCAGTGTCATTTCCCTGGTGATCCGGTGATGCCCGGCTGTCTCGGCCTGGACGCCATGTGGCAGCTGGTCGGCTTCCATCTCGGCTGGCTGGGCAACCCCGGTCGTGGTCGGGCCCTGGGTTGCGGCGACGTCAAGTTCTCCGGACAGATCCTGCCAAGCGCGGGCCAGGTTACGTACCATATCGAGATCAAGCGCGTGATTACCCGGCGCCTGGTACTTGGCATCGCCGATGGCACGCTGTCGGTCGACGGTCAGGCCATCTACGAGGCCAAGGACTTGCGTGTCGGCCTGTTCACCAATACTGAGAAATTCTGAGCGGGAGGCTTCCATGAAACGAGTGGTAGTCACCGGCCTGGGCATCGTTTCCTGCCTGGGCAACGACGCCCAACAGGTACTCGACTCTCTGCGTCAGGGGCGCTCCGGCATTCGCTTCAAGCCGGAATATGCCGAACTTGGCTTTCGCAGCCAGGTTGCCGGTGTCGTCGATATCGACATCGAGTCTCTGGTCGATCGCAAGCAATTGCGCTTCATGGGCGATGCAGCCGCCTACGCCTATATCGCCATGCAGCAGGCGATCGACGATGCCGGGCTCGAGGCCAGCGACATCTCCAGCCCGCGCACCGGCCTGATCGCGGGTTCCGGCGGCGCGTCCAGCGCCAACCAGGTCGAAGCCGCCGATGTGATGCGGGAAAAAGGTCTGCGCCGTGTCGGCCCCTACCGCGTGACGCGCACCATGGGCAGCACGGTTTCGGCCTGTCTGGCGACGCCGTTCAAGATCAAGGGCATCAACTACTCGATCTCCTCTGCCTGTGCCACCTCGGCCCACTGCATCGGCAGTGCCGTGGAACAGATCCAGATGGGCAAGCAGGACGTGGTCTTCGCCGGCGGCGGCGAGGAAGAGCACTGGACGTTGTCCTGCCTGTTCGACGCCATGGGTGCGCTGACCACCCATTACAACGACACGCCGGAAAAGGCCTCGCGCCCCTACGACGTGGATCGTGACGGCTTCATCATCGCCGGCGGTGGCGGCATGCTGGTGATCGAAGAGCTCGAACACGCCAAGGCTCGCGGCGCCAAGATCTACGCCGAGATCACGGGCTACGGCGCGACGTCCGACGGACACGACATGGTCGCCCCTTCCGGCGAAGGCGCGGCACGCTGCATGCGCCAGGCGCTCGCAGGACTGGAAGGCAAGGTCGACTACATCAATACCCACGGCACCTCGACGCCGGTAGGCGATGTGGCCGAGCTCAAGGCCATCCGTGAGGTATTCGGCGACACCACGCCGGCAATGAGCTCGACCAAGTCGCTGACGGGCCACTCGCTGGGCGCGACCGGCGTGCAGGAAGCGATCTACGCGCTGCTGATGATGCAGAACCGGTTCATCTGCGCGTCGGCCAATATCGACACGCTCGACGAACAGGCCAACGGTTTCGATATCGTTCGCCAGCGTCGCGATGATGTCGACATCAAGCGCGTGCTGTCCAACAGCTTCGGCTTCGGTGGCACCAACGCCTGCCTGGTACTGGATCGCTTCGAAAGCTGATTGCTGGCGTCATCGTTGCCAATGCAAAAGGCGTCCCGCGGGGCGCCTTTTTTTGGCTCGTTTTCCATCCATCCCAGCGAATCGGGTCAGGACGGCAGCTCCGCTGGCGGAGCTTTCTCCGGCAGCGGTGGACGCGGCACTTCGGATATCTCGTCGAGGGTGCGCTCGATCCAGGCTTCCAGCTCCGTCATCACCTCTTCGGGGCTGCGGCCGACAGTCTCGATCGGCTCGCCCACGACCACATTGAGCACGCCAGGCTGCTTGACCCAATGGCGACCCCAGCGCTCGCCGGCATTGTGAGCGACGGGCAGCACCGGAACGCCGGTACGACACGCGATCACCGCACCACTCTTGTTGAAGCGACGTCGCTGTCCCGGCGGTACGCGCGTCCCTTCGGGAAAGATCAGTACCGACAGCCCTTCTTCCAGACGCTGCTTGCCATGAGAAAGTACCTGGCGCATGGCGGCCGACGGCTTCGAGCGATCCAGCGGGATTGGCCGCAGCAGACGCACGCCCCAGCCGAATAGCGGAATCTCGAGCAGCTCCTTCTTGAGCACGGTGCAGATCGGTGTCTTGAGCAGCTGCAGATAAACCGTTTCCCATTCGCTCTGGTGATTGGCCAGGACCACGCAGGGCCCCTCGGGAACCCGCTCACGGCCTCGAATGTGGTAGCGAATGCCGCAAGTCAAGGAGAGCCACTTGATGATGAAACGGTTATGCCAATTGAACAGACGGAACCGCGAGCGGGTCGGCAGGGCGAAACCGACGGGCAACATCAGCAAGCCGGATACGAGGATCGCCAGGAAATAACCGATATAGAAGATCACACTACGAAAGACTTTCATGCGCGGGACGTTTCCCTTTTGCGACTGTCTCGGCTGCCGTTATCGGCCTCATCACGATCGGGATAGTGCTGCTGGCACCAGGCATCCAGCATCAGCCCCAGCTCCAGCCGCCAAGACTTCTGATGAATACCGAAGACATCGAGCAGCCGACGACAGTTGAGCACGCGTCGCAGCGGGGTGTCGTGGTGTTGGTTGAGCGCCAGCAACTCACCCGGCGCCGGCGAGGCCCCGACGCCTTCGAGGCGTGTCGCCAGCTGTGTCCGGACCACAGAGCAGAAAGTGAACACGCTGACGGGTTCCGTACCGCAGAGATGATAGGTGCCCCAGGCGCCGGCACCGCTATCGAGCTGCAGCAGCACGCCCGTGAGCGCGCGCGCGGCGGCTGTCACCGATGTCGGGCAGAGCACCAGATCCTGGGCCGCGCGCACCGACTCGCCGCGCATCAGCGATTCGATCAGTTCGCTCAACCAAGCGCCTTCCCCTTCGAGCCCGAACAGCGGCCCCAGGCGCAGGATCAGATGCTGGGGATGGCGGCGCACGTGCTCGCCGACCGAGATCAGTCGGCGCAATGCCTCATCCCGCGGTCGTGGCAGAACGTCCTCGTCGATCGGGCCTTCCGCCCCATCCTCGTAGAGCGTGTCCGAGACGCACCAGATCAGCGGAATCCGGCGAGCCTGGCACGCTTCGAGCAGCGCTTCGACCTGACTGGCGTGGGCATAGACCACCGCCGGTTCGCAGCGACCAGGATCCGCCAGCGGCGGCACGATCACGGCATCCGGACCGATCGTGGCCAGCACATCGGCATCCACCAGCTCCGGTGCCGGCCAATATTCGATGTCGCTACGCTGCACAGCCACATCGCGCAGCGCCAGACTCAAACAGTGCTCTGCTTGCAACACCAGACACTTCACGATGGCACCTCGACACGTATCATCGCTTTGGAATCCTTACTCATTGGGAGAATCATATTTCCATTGTCGGTACCGGCACTATGATAATGAAAGCCGCGACAACGGAAGCACTGATAATCAGGGTATCGATAGTGACAGACATTGATATTGACGGACATCGGTACCGGCACACTTCGCTAGTCTATGGAGGGTCATCATGAACAAGGACGTCACTGTGGCTTGGGAGGTCGGCGCCGAACTCGGCGAAGGCCCCATCTGGTCCGATAGCCTTCGGGCTCTGCTGTTCGTCGACATCCGGCAGGCCAGACTGCATGCCTATCACCCCGACAATGGCGAGCGCCAGAGCTGGGACCTCGAAGAAGCCTGCTGCTGGCTGCTCCCCCGCGAGGATGGCGGCTTCGTTGCCGGCTTGCATTCCGGTGTGGCTGAACTCGACCTCGATGCCGATGGCCCTCGTATCGGCAAGAGACTCACACCCATCAAATGGCTGCCGGACGGCGATCGCCTCAACGACGCCAACAGCGATGCCCACGGCCGGCTGTGGTTCGGCTCCATGGATAATGCCGAAGCCGAGATTCACGGCTTCCTGTTCCGCCTCGACAGCCGCGGGCTGGTCGAGATGGACAGCGAATACCACGTGACCAACGGCCCCGCCATCAGCCCCGACGGTCGCACACTTTATCACAACGACAGTGCGCGCCAGATCGTCTTCGCCTTCGATCTCGACGACGACGGCGAGCTGTCGAACCGCCGCGAGCACATTCGCCTGCCGGAGGGCGCCGGCTATCCGGATGGCATGACCTGCGATCGCGAAGGCGGGTTATGGATCGCCCTGTGGGATGGCGGCCGCATTGCCCGCTACCGCGCCGATGGCTCGCTCGATCGCGAAGTCACGCTCCCGGTTTCCCGCCCCACCTCCTGCATCTTCGGCGGCGATGCGCTGGATCGTCTCTTCGTTACTTCGGCAGCCACCGGCTGCGACGACGAACCACTGGCCGGTGCGCTGTTCGAGGTCGATGTCGAGATCGGCGGTATCGCGACCACGCCCGTGGTCATGCCCAACGATTCGACACTCTAAGCCGGCCGTCACGCCACGCTCGGTTTCGCCAGCACCCGCCGGTAGAAGCCGAAACACACGGCAACGAACACGATCAGCCCCAACCACCGGGCGGTGTCGGCGAAGCCGTCGCCGACCAGCGCCAACGGTGCCGGTGCTCCACTCAACCCAATGATACCGGCCATCAGCACGCCTACCAGGCTCTCGCCGACGATCATTCCGGAGGCGAGCAACACGCCGCGCTGGCGAGGCCGCGTCGAGGCGTGCTCGATGTCTTCGCCGCGTGCCAGTGCACGGGCGCGCAGACGGCGATCTATCACCCAAGCGAGTACGGCACCGATCACCAGCGGCATGTTGACGCTCGGCGGCAGATAGATGCCGATGCCTACGGCCAGTACCGGCAATCGCGCTATCCCGCCACGCTTGCGCAGAAACTCGTCGACGGCGATCAGCACGACACCGATGGCCAGACCGATGAGGATCATCGTCCACTCCAGATCGTGGGAGAACACCCCGCGCACGATGGCGGTCATCAGCGATGCCTGCGGCGCTGCCAGCGCCTGGGACGGATCCATGCCTTCCCGAGGCATCGCCCCCACGAATCCATAGGCGTTATAGAGCAGCGACAGCACTGGCGGAATCACCGCCGCGCCCACCAGGCAGCCGATGATCAGTGCCGCCTGCTGCCGCCAGGGGGTGGCACCGACCAGATATCCCGTCTTGAGATCCTGCAGGTTGTCGTTGGAGATTGCGGCCACGGCAAGAATGACGGAGGTCACGAACAGCGCCAGCGCGGTAGGCAGCATTCGCGCGACCTCGGGATCCAGCGCATCGAAGGCGTCGCTGACAGCGGTAAAGCCGAGCAGCAACAGCGATACCAGAATCACCGCCACGATACCGATCCCTGAAATCGGACTGCTCGAAGAGCCCACCAGACCCGCCATGTAACCGCAGGCTGCCGCGATCAGAAAGCCGAACATGCCGGCGAACAGCACGCTGCCCAGCGTCAGCGTCCAGAACGAACCGCCGGCCAATTCCGGTGCCGCGTCATGCAGAAAGATCGCGAATACCGCGGTCAGCAGCAGTAATAGCACGCCGGTGAGTGACATGATGATCGCCGCCGGCAGGTCACGTTCGGTGCGCGGCTGTTCGCTGAAGGCACCATGATCCCCTCGCATCGCCCCGAACGAAGTACGAATGCCGATCACCATTGGCTTGAACAGCGTTGCCAGGGTCCATACCGCCGCGATGCCGATGGTGCCGGCGCCGATGAAACGCACCTTGTCCGACCATAGCGCCATACCGGCACCGGCCAACGACTGACCGGCTTCCGGCGGGGTGACGCTGGTCAGCCAGGGCACCGCGACACCCCAGGCGATCAGCGTACCGATCAGTATCGCCACGCCACCCACGATACCGACCAGATAGCCTGCACCGACCAGCGCCAGCGAAAATCCGGTAGAGAGCTGAAATGCCGCACGTCCGGCCGAGAACCAGACGCTGACGCTGTCCGCCAATATCCGCAATCCGCCACTGGCGATCGAAAACACTGCCGCAACGATGCCGCCCAGCAGGATTTCTCGAGCTCCCGGCCCCTCATCGTCCGCGACGTCGTGGTGATCGCCATCTTCCGCGCTACGCTCCACCTTCCGATGCCGCGAATCGCGGCTACCGACTTCGAGAATCTCGGCGGCGGCGATGCCTTCGGGATAGGGAAGATCACTCTGCACCACCATCACCCGGCGCAGCGGAATCGTGTAGAGCACCCCGAGTATGCCGCCAATGGCGCAGATCGCCGTGGTCTGCCAGAACGGAAACCCCTGCCAGTAGCCGATCATCAGCAGCCCCGGCAATACGAAGATGATCGCCGACAGCGTTCCCGCCGCGGAAGCCTGGGTCTGGACCATGTTGTTCTCGAGCTTGTTGGCACCGGCCACACGCCGCAACACCGCCATCGAGATCACCGCAGCAGGAATCGCCGAGGCAAATGTCAGCCCGACCTTGAGGCCGAGGTAGACGTTCGATGCAGTGAACAGCAGCGTAATGATGGCACCGAGGATGATGCCTCGCAGCGTCAACTCGGGAAGGCGAGCTTCATCTGGAATGCGTTGTGGCATGACGACACTCTTGGTATAGGGAACGGCGTGAAACAGCACGCCTGTCGCGGCGGGATGACATCACGGCATGGAACCGTCGCGATATGGAATGGAGGACACAGGCAAATCGTTAGATGACTATCGATAGCGATCGGTATTCTAGGGTCCCCCGGGGCTGGCGTCGAGGCCGACCAACCACGAAGCCCGGAAGAGCTTCCTGCGAATCCGGGGCGCCGTCGGCCCCCGACAAAAACGGAAACGCCCCGCTTGGCGGGGCGTTGATGACGGCCGGCAATCGTCCGTCGCATCTGGCTGGAACGTCCGTCAGAACGGGATTTCGTCGTCGAAATCGTCGAAGCTGCCCGGATTGGGGGCGCCGTAGTTGGGGTTCTGGTTGGGTTGTGGCGCTGGCTGCCCCTGCTGCGGTGGACGCTGTTGCGGCTGTCCTGACTGCGGCGGACGCTGCTGTGGCTGCGGGTTGCCGCCATAGTTGCCCTGCTGCGGCTGCTGATCGTAGCCGCCCTGCGGCGCGCCGCCATACTGCCCTTGCGGCGCATAATCACCGCCGCCCTGCCCACCGGCGCGGGAATCGAGCATCTGCATGTCGTTACCGACGATTTCGGTCGAGTAGCGATCCTGACCGTCCTGCCCCTGCCATTTACGGGTTTGCAGGCGGCCTTCGATATAGATACGCGACCCTTTCTTCACGTACTGCTGAGCGATCTCCGCCAGCTTGTTGAACAGCACCACGGTGTGCCATTCCGTGCGCTCCTGGCGCTGGCCGCTCTGACGGTCGGTCCAGCTATCGGTCGTGGCGATGCGCAGGTTGCACACCGGATTCCCCGAAGGCAGAAAGCGGACTTCCGGATCCTGTCCCAGGTTGCCGATCAGGATGACTTTGTTTACACCTCTGGCCATCGTTGTCTCCTCGCATTCCTGCGTTGCGACGCCTTCAGGCGTCGGTTCGTTGCCATTGTTTACCTGCGATACTGGCCAGCATCTCGACATCCAGACGCTGGCGGTCGACCTTGAGATAGGCGACCTGCTCTTCGGGTACGACCATGACGTCCTCGACACCGGTCACCGAGGCAAAGCGGTCGAGTAGTGTATCGAGCATGTCCATGGATTGCTTGTCGAGTGCGATGATCTCGCTCGAAAGGTGACGTGGCGCCGGCATTTTCCAGACCACGGCCAGCCAGATCGCCCCCACGACAGCCGCTCCCAGAAACACGCTCTGAACGCCAAAGCCCTGCGATAGCGCCCCGCCCAGCGTGCCGCCGAGAAAAGCCCCCAGAAACTGGCTGGTCGAGTAGACGCCCATGGCCGTCCCCTTGGCACCTGCCGGCGCCAATTTGCTGATCATCGACGGCAGCGTCGCCTCCAATAGATTGAAGACGACGAAAAAGCCCCAAAGTAGGGCAAGTAACGAGACCCGGTCGCTTGCCAGTTCACCGAAGCCTAGCAGGATCAACGTCATCGCCGCGACGGCACCGATGAAAATGGGCTTCATCTTGCGATACTTCTCGGCCACGATGACCAGCGGAATCATGCCGACGAAGGCCAGCGCCATCACCGGCAGGTAGACCCAGCCATGATCCGCCGGCGCGAATCCCAATGCCTCGAGTCGGAACGGCAGCGCCGTGAAGCAGGCAGTCAGAATCAGATGCAGCGCGAAAATCGAGAAATCCAGTCGTAACAGATCGCCCTGGGCGAGCGTCGCACGCAGCTGACGCCGGTCGATCCCGACATCGCGGTGCGGCATGCGCCTCGGCGCTTTCGGCACCAGTTTCCACAGGACCAGCAGTCCGCAGGCGGCCAGCGCGGCGGTGAACCAGAACACGCCGGCGAGCCCACCGATATCCGCGACCAGCGGGCCTGCCACCATGGCAACGGCGAATGCCACGCCGATGGATAGACCGATGGTCGCCATCGCCGCAGTGCGGATCTCTTCACGGGTCTGATCGGCCAGCAGCGCCATGATTGCCCCGGCAACGGCGCCGCTGCCCTGCAGGCAGCGGCCGATGATGATTCCGGTGATGGAGGTAGCGTCGGCGGCGACCACGCTACCGATGATGAAAAGCACGAGGCCGCCGCCGATGACGGCTTTACGGCCGATACGATCGGACAGCAGCCCGAAGGGAATTTGCAGGATGGCCTGGGTCAGGCCGTAGCCGCCCAGCGCCATGCCGACCAGCAGAGGAGTGGCACCATCGAGATGATCGGCATACAGCGCCAGAACCGGCAGGACCATGAACAGGCCCAGCATGCGCGAAGCATAGAGGCTTGCCAGCCCGACGATGGCACGTCGTTCGGTGACGAGAAAACGAGAATTCATGGGGGGTCACAACGTTGGGTGAACTCGGCCAGGGCCGAGGATGGTTCGGAATGAGCGACACATTTTACCGCTCGCCTTCCGCCAGTGAAAGCAGCCGGCTTTGCCGGTCATTTGATCCGCGACCTATAATGGTCGTTTCCCGCGTCGCAGCACGAGGTAGTCATGGACAGCATTCTGGTCAGGGGCGCACGGACCCACAACCTGAAGAACATCGATGTCGAACTGCCGCGCGACAAGTTGATCGTGGTAACCGGTCTCTCCGGTTCGGGTAAATCTTCGCTCGCATTCGACACGCTTTACGCCGAGGGGCAACGACGCTACGTCGAGTCCCTGTCGACCTACGCCCGCCAGTTCCTGTCGATGATGGAAAAGCCCGACGTCGACCATATCGAAGGACTGTCGCCCGCCATTTCCATCGAGCAGAAATCGACCTCGCACAATCCCCGCTCCACTGTCGGCACGATCACCGAGATCTACGACTACCTGCGCCTGCTGTTCGCCCGCGCCGGGACGCCGCGGTGCCCGGACCACGACGAAGAGCTCGAGGCCCAGACGGTGTCGCAGATGGTCGATCAGGTGCTGGCGCTGACCGAGGGCACCCGGCTGATGCTGCTGGCGCCGGTGGTCAAGGGCCGCAAGGGCGAGCATCAGCAACTGATCAGCGAGCTGCGAGCCCAGGGGTTCGTGCGTGCAGTGATCGACGGCGATACCGTCGAGCTGGACGACGTACCGGCGCTCGACAAGAAGCGCAAGCACGACATCAGCGTCGTCGTCGATCGCATCAAGGTGCGCGACGACCTGCAGCAGCGCCTGGCGGAATCCTTCGAGACCGCGCTCAACCTGGCCGATGGCACAGCGATCATCCACTTCATGGACGGCGAGCAGGAAGATCTGGCGTTCTCTTCACGCTTCGCCTGCCCGATCTGCGGCTACTCGCTTTCCGAGCTCGAGCCGCGGCTGTTCTCGTTCAACAACCCGGCCGGCGCCTGCCCGACTTGCGACGGCCTCGGCGTGCGCCAGTTTTTCGACCCGGACAAGCTGATCAGCCATCCGGAACTGTCGCTGGCCGAAGGCGCGATCAAGGGCTGGGATCGCCGTAGCATCTACTATTTCAGCCAGTTGCAGGCCGTCGCCGACCACTACCGCTTCACGCTGGACACGCCCTGGAACGAACTTGCCCGTCACGAGCGCGACCTGCTGCTCAACGGCAGCGGCAAGGACGAGATCGCGTTCAGCTATGTCAACGACCGGGGGCGCAAGGTCACCCGCGAACACCCTTTCGAGGGTGTGCTGCCCAACCTCGAGCGGCGCTATCGCGAGACCGAATCCTCCATGGTGCGCGACGACCTCGCCAAATACCTGGCCGTACGCCCCTGCCCGACCTGCCATGGCACCCGCCTCAAGCGGGAGGCGCGCCATGTCTTCATCGACGGTCATAATCTGCCGACGCTGACCCAAATGCCGGTGGGCGAAGCCTGGGAATACTTCGGCCAGGTGACGCTACCCGGCCGCAAGGGCGAGATCGCGGTCAAGATCGTTCATGAAATCCATGCGCGTCTGGAGTTCCTGGTCAATGTCGGGCTCGACTACCTGACGCTGGAGCGCAGTGCCGACACGCTCTCCGGCGGCGAGGCCCAGCGCATCCGCCTGGCCAGCCAGATCGGCGCCGGCCTGGTCGGGGTGATGTATATTCTGGACGAGCCCTCGATCGGCCTTCATCAGCGCGACAACGACCGCCTCCTGCGCACTTTGATTCGCCTGCGCGACCTGGGCAACACCGTGATCGTGGTCGAACACGACGAAGACGCGATTCGCGCCGCCGATCATGTCCTCGATATCGGGCCGGGGGCCGGCGTGCATGGCGGCACCATTGTGGCTCAGGGTACGCCCCAGCAGATCGAGACAACGCCGGAATCGCTGACGGGACAGTACCTTTCCGGAAAGCGCTGTATCGAAATTCCGCCACATCGCATTCCGGTCAATCCGGACAAGCAGCTTCATCTGCGCGGCGCGAATGGCAACAATCTCCAGGATGTCGATCTGGCGCTGCCGCTGGGCCTGTTCGTCTGCGTGACCGGCGTTTCCGGTTCCGGCAAGTCCACCCTGATCAACTCGACGTTGATGCCGATCGCTGCGCGTGAACTCAATCGCGCCACGACGCTGACGGCAGCGCCCTATCGCAGCATCGAGGGTCTCGATCAGCTCGACAAGATCATCGACATCGACCAGAGCCCGATCGGCCGTACGCCGCGCTCCAACCCCGCCACGTACACCGGCATCTTCACCCCGATTCGAGAGCTCTTCTCGGGTACTCAGGAAGCCCGCGCGCGCGGCTACAAACCGGGGCGTTTCAGCTTCAACGTCAAGGGCGGCCGCTGCGAGGCGTGTCAGGGCGAAGGCATGATCAAGGTCGAGATGCACTTCCTGCCGGATATCTATGTCCCCTGCGATGTCTGCAAGGGCAAGCGCTACAATCGCGAGACGCTGGAGATCCACTACAAGGGCAAGAGCATCCATGAGGTGCTGGAGATGACCATCGAGGAGGCGCTGGAATTCTTCAGCCCGGTGCCGGCGATCGCCAGACGCCTGCAGACGCTGATGGACGTGGGCCTCTCCTACGTACGACTTGGCCAGAGCGCCACGACGCTCTCCGGCGGCGAGGCACAGCGCGTGAAGCTCGCGCGCGAACTGGCCAAGCGCGATACCGGCCAGACGCTCTATATTCTGGACGAGCCGACGACGGGGCTGCATTTCGAAGACATTCGTCAGTTACTCGGCGTGCTGCATCGGCTACGCGACCATGGCAATACCGTGGTAGTGATCGAGCATAACCTGGACGTGATCAAGACCGCGGACTGGATCATCGACCTCGGGCCGGAAGGGGGCTCCGGCGGCGGACGCATCATCGCCGAAGGAACACCGGAACAGGTTGCCGCGCTCGAACACTCTCATACGGGCCATTTTCTGGCGCCGCTACTGCCCGAGCCCAAGGCACGCAAGGCCAAACGCGCTTGAGATTGCATGGGCGGCATCCGGGTACAGGGTGTCGCCATCTCAAGCGTTTTCCTCTCCTCTTTTTACCGGGCCTTGGCCAAGACTCTGAAATCCAGCCCTCTGAAATCCAGCCAAAAGAAAACCGGCTGCCCANNTGGGCAGCCGGTTTTTTTGTCGTGCAAGAAGCTTGGGACTTATTCGTCGCCAGCGGCTTCTTCGACGACCGGACGATCGACCAGCTCGATGTAAGCCATCGGCGCGTTGTCGCCAGTGCGGTAGCCGCACTTGAGCACACGGACGTAACCGCCCGGGCGATTGACGTAACGCGGGCCAAGCTCGTTGAAGAGCTTGCCAACGGCTTCCTTGGAGCGGGTGCGGCTGAACGCCAGACGGCGATTCGCCACGCTATCCTGCTTGGCCAGGGTGATCAGCGGCTCGATATGACGGCGCAGTTCCTTGGCTTTGGGCAGGGTAGTCTTGATCACTTCATGCTCGACCAGCGAGATGCACATGTTCTTGAACATGGCGTGCCGATGCGAGCTGGTCCGATTCAGATGACGACCACTCTTACGATGACGCATGATTGCTATTCCTTACCAAACTGGTGATTCGAGTCGGCACACTGGATTCGACGCTAGGCGACGACACCGAAGACTGAGCCTCGGCGCTATCTTCCTCAGGCAGAAGCCTTGTCGTCTTTCAGACTCGCCGGCGGCCAGTTTTCCAACCGCATGCCGAGTGAAAGACCGCGCGAAGCCAACACGTCCTTGATCTCGTTCAAGGACTTCTTGCCAAGGTTCGGCGTCTTGAGCAGCTCGACTTCCGTGCGCTGAATCAAATCGCCAATGTAGTAAATATTCTCGGCCTTCAAGCAGTTGGCGCTGCGAACCGTGAGTTCGAGATCATCCACGGGACGCAGAAGAATCGGATCGATCTGATCTTCCTCTTCTTCGGTTTCCTGCTCTCTGTCAGCTTCGAGGTCGACGAAGGCGGCCAGCTGTTCCTGAAGAATGGTCGCACTGCGACGAATGGCTTCTTCGGGGTCCAGAGTGCCGTCAGTTTCGAGATCGATGACCAGCTTATCGAGGTCGGTGCGCTGTTCGACACGTGCAGCCTCTACCGCATAGGAGACGCGGCGTACGGGGCTGAAAGTGGCATCCAGCTGCAGACGACCGATGGCACGGGATTCGTCCTCGTCAGAGAGTCGCGCATCCGCCGGTTCGTAACCACGACCCCGGACGACCTTGAGCTGCATTTTCAGCTCGCTGCCATCGTTGAGGTGAGCGATCACGTGATCCGGATTGACGATCTCGACGTCATGACCGACGGCGATATCGCCTGCGGTCATCACACCGGGGCCCTGCTTGTTCAGGGTCAAGACGGCTTCGTCGCGGCCGTGCATCCTGATGGCCACGTCCTTGAGATTCAGAAGAATCTCGATGACGTCTTCCTGAACACCTTCGATGGCACTGTATTCATGCAATACGCCATCGATTTCGGCTTCGATCACGGCACAGCCGGGCATCGAAGAGAGCAGGATGCGACGCAGCGCATTCCCCAGGGTATGGCCGAAACCACGTTCGAAGGGTTCCAGCACGATCTTTGCGTGATGTGCACTGACCTCTTCGACCTTGATGTCGCGGGGACGGAGAAACTCTGTCACTGAACGCTGCATATGAACACCTTCCCAGGCTGCCAAACGAATATCGGTACCCAATGCTGGTCTCGGGCCGCAATCGCGACCCGAGCTCAGACTTACTTGGAGTACAGCTCGACGATCAGGTTTTCGTTGATGTCGGCAGACAGGTCACCGCGTTCCGGGACAGCCTTGAAAGTGCCTTCCATCTTCTTCGAATCGATGTCGATCCACGTCACGTCGCCGCGGTTGGCAGCGATGGACAGGGCCTGCTGGATACGGGCCTGGTTCTTGGCCTTCTCGCGAACAGACACGACGTCGCCGGGACGCACCTGATAGGACGCCACGTTGACGGTACGGCCATTGACCGCGATCGCCTTGTGGCTGACCAACTGACGTGATTCGTTACGCGTGGAGCCGAAGCCCATGCGATAGACCACGTTGTCCAGTCGGCATTCCAGCAACTGCAGCAGGGATTCGCCGGTCGCACCTTTCAGGCGAGCGGCTTCCTTGTAGTAGTTGCGGAACTGTTTTTCGAGCACGCCGTAGATACGACGCACTTTCTGCTTCTCGCGAAGCTGCAAGCCGTAGTCGGAAAGACGCTGACGGCGCTGGCCATGCACACCCGGGATCTGCTCGGATTTGCACTTCTTCTCGAAGGGAGTGACACCGCTCTTGAGAAAGAGGTCGGTTCCTTCACGACGAGACAACTTACACTTGGGTCCAAGATAACGAGCCATGAGTCTGTCTCCTTAAACGCGGCGTTTCTTCGGCGGACGGCATCCGTTGTGCGGAATCGGCGTCGCGTCAGTAATGCTCTGTACACGGAAGCCGGCGGCATTGAGCGCGCGCACGGCAGACTCACGGCCAGGACCTGGGCCCTTGACCAGCACGTCGACGTTTTTCACACCATACTCGGCTGCAGCAGTCGCTGCACGTTCACTCGCCACTTGAGCTGCGAACGGGGTGCTCTTGCGAGAACCACGAAAACCCGAACCACCGGCAGTTGCCCAAGAAAGCGCATTGCCCTGGCGGTCTGTGATCGTCACGATCGTATTGTTAAAAGAGGCATGGATATGCGCTACCGCATCCACGACCTGCTTTTTAACCTTTTTACGGTTACTACGCGGGTTAGCCATGTTGATGTATCCTGATCTTAAACGCCGGAACGTTAATTACTTACGAATCGGTTTACGCGGTCCCTTACGGGTACGCGCATTGGTCTTGGTACGCTGACCACGCAGCGGTAGACCACGACGATGGCGCAGACCACGGTAACAACCCAAGTCCATGAGACGCTTGATGTTCAGCGTCACGTCACGGCGAAGGTCGCCTTCTACGGTGTACTTGCCCACTTCGGTACGCAGAACGTCGAGCTCTTCGCCAGACAGATCCTGAACCTTGGTGGTCGGTGCGATGCCGGCAGCAGCACAGATACTCTGTGCACGCGTGCGGCCAATCCCGTAGATGTAGGTCAGCGAGATCGCCGCATGCTTGTTGTCCGGGATATTGACGCCTGCAATACGGGCCATCAGCTTACTCCGAATGTTGAGCGGCTTGCTCGTTAGTCGTCCACAAAGGGCGCAATAGCATACCCCCTAACCTCTCTCGAGGCAAGGGATATGCCACGGCCCGCTTTTACTCGCAGCTTCGGGGTAGAATCAACCCTGGCGCTGCTTGTGGCGAGGTTCCGTGCAGATAACACGAACCGCGCCGTTGCGCCGAATGATCTTGCAGTTACGGCACATTTTCTTTACAGAAGCTCGAACTTTCATCGTTCTCTCCAAATGCTCTCTCGCGGAGGCTCAGCGCGTCAGGCCGCCGCTACCGTAGCCCTTCAGGTTCGATTTCTTCATCACTGACTCATACTGGTGAGACATCAGATGAGACTGAACCTGGGCCATGAAGTCCATGATTACCACGACCACGATCAGCAGCGAGGTACCCCCGAAGTAGAACGGCACCTGCCAGGCCACCACCAGGAACTGCGGCATCAACGAGACCAGTGTGATGTAGAGCGCCCCGAACAGCGTCAGACGCGTCATCACCTTGTCGACGTAGCGAGCCGTCTGCTCTCCCGGACGAATGCCCGGCAGGAAAGCGCCGGACTTCTTCAGGTTGTCGGCGACATCCTTGGGATTGAACACCAACGCCGTGTAGAAGAAGCAGAAGAACAGCACCGCCGCGGCGAACAGAATGATGTACAGCGGCGCACCGGGAGCGAGCTGCTGCGAAGCCACCTGCAGCCACTCGAATCCGTCGCCCTGACCCAACCACTGCCCGATAGAGCCGGGAAACAGCAGGATGCTGGAGGCGAAGATCGGCGGAATGACACCTGCCATGTTGACCTTGAGCGGCAGATAGCTGCTCTGGCCGGCATACATCTTGTTGCCTACCTGGCGACGCGGATAGTTCACCGTGATGCGACGCTGGCCGCGTTCGATGAATACCACGAAGGCGACTGTCGCAATCCCGAGAATCGATAGCGCGAGCAACGGGAGCACATTCCAGGCCCCATCGTTACGAGCCAGCTCGAAAGATTGACCAATCGCGCTCGGCAAACCCGCTACGATACCGGAGAAGATGATCAGCGAAATACCGTTGCCGATTCCCTTTTCGGTAATCTGCTCGCCCAGCCACATCAGGAATACGGCACCGGCCACGAACGTCACGACTGCCGTGAAGTAGAAGCTGATGTCGCCCGAATAGGCCACGCCCTGACTGACCAGACCAACTGACATGCCCGTCGCCTGGATCAGCGCCAGCAACACCGTGCCGTAGCGTGTGTACTGGTTGATCTTGCGGCGCCCGGCTTCGCCTTCCTTCTTCAGCGCTTCGAGCTGAGGCGATACCGCGGTCAGAAGCTGCATGATGATCGACGCGGAGATATACGGCATGATCCCCAGCGCGAAGATACTCATGCGCTGCAGCGCACCCCCCGAGAACATGTTGAACATGCCCAGGATGGTGCCCTGGTTCTCCCGAAACAGGGCAGCCAGCTGGTCAGGATCGATGCCGGGGACGGGGATGTGGGCACCGATGCGGTACACCACGATCGCGATGAAGACGAAACGCAGGCGTGCCCACAGCTCGCTGAGACCACTACCCATGTTCGCCGGCATGTTTCCTGACTTAGCCATTTAGTCCTCTACTTTGCCACCGGCCGCTTCGATCGCAGCACGCGCACCTTTGGTGACCTTGAGGCCACGCACGGTAACCGCCTTGCTCAGCTCGCCGGACAAAACGACCTTGGCGTACTCGGTAGCATTCTTGAGTACGTTGGCTTTCTTCAGGCTAGCGAGATCGGCGACATCGCCCTCGACCTTGGCCAGCTCGGCCAGGCGGACTTCTTCGGACACCAGCGACTTGGCCGAGGTGAAACCGAACTTCGGCAGACGGCGCTGCAAGGGCATCTGACCACCCTCGAAGCCCGGCTTGACCGAACCACCAGAGCGAGACTTCAAGCCCTTGTGACCACGACCACCGGTCTTGCCCAGACCGGAGCCGATGCCGCGCCCGACACGCTTTTCGGCGTGCTTGGAGCCCGGAGCCGGGCTTAAGCTATTGAGTTTCATGGATTACTCTCCCTCGATTCGAACAAGGTAGTTGACCTTGTTGATCATGCCGCGAACGGCGGGGGTGTCTTCCAGCTCGACCGAATGCCCGATCCGACGCAGACCGAGACCGGTCATTGTCGCCTTGTGCTTCTTCAGGACACCGATGGTGCTGCGGGTCTGAGTGATTTTGATCGTCTGTGCCATGGTCGCTTACCCCGCCAGCTCTTCGACAGACAGGCCACGCTTGGCGGCGATGTCTTCCGGAGATTGCATGGATTCAAGACCCTTGATCGTGGCGCGAACCACGTTCACCGGGTTGGTGGAACCGTAGCACTTGGCCAGAACGTCATGTACACCGGCCAGTTCCAGCACGGAGCGCATGGCGCCACCGGCGATGATGCCGGTACCTTCGGAAGCCGGCTGCATGAAGACCTTGGACGCGCCATGACGGGCGCGTACCGGGTACTGCAGCGTGCTGCCGCTGAGGCTGACCTTGACCATGTTGCGGCGAGCCTGGTCCATGGCTTTCTGGATCGCGACCGGCACTTCACGTGCCTTGCCGCGACCGAAGCCGACCCGGCCGTTGCCATCGCCAACGACGGTCAGCGCGGTGAAGCCGAAGATACGGCCACCCTTGACCACCTTGGCGACGCGGTTGACCTGCACCAACTTCTCTTGCAGATCTCCGCCCTTCTGTTCGTTATTCGCCATCGTTAAACCCTTTAGAATTGCAGACCGCCTTCGCGTGCGGCATCAGCCAATGCCTTGACACGCCCGTGGTACTGGAACCCAGCGCGGTCAAAGGCGACCTGAGAGATGCCGGCATCCTTGGCGCGCTCGGCAATCAGAGCACCCACCTTGGCAGCCGCGTCAGCGTTGCCCGTGGCACCTTCGCGCAGGCTCTTGTCCAGCGTGGAAGCGCTGGCCAGGACCTTGCCGCCGTCCGGCGAGATGATCTGCGCATAGATGTGTCGCGGGGTGCGGTTGACGCACAGGCGAAACACACCCAAATCGCGGATCTTGGCACGGGCGCGGCGGGCACGACGGAGACGAGATTCTTTCTTCGCGTTCATAACCCTGCCTTACTTCTTCTTGGCTTCTTTGCGGCGGACACGTTCGTCACTGTACCGAACCCCTTTGCCCTTGTAGGGCTCCGGCGGACGGAACGCGCGAATTTCCGCTGCCACCTGACCGAGCTTCTGCTTGTCCGCGCTTTTCAGCACGATCACGGTGTTCTTGGGCGTTTCCGCCGTGACACCTTCGGGCAGCGTGTAGTCGATCGGGTGTGAGAAACCGAGTGTTAGGTTCAGCGTCTTGCCACTAGCCTGGGCACGATAGCCGACGCCATTGATTTCCAGCGACCGAGTGAAACCCTCGGAAGCGCCGGTGACCATGTTCTGGACCAAGGCACGAGTCGTACCAACCATGGCCCATGTTTTCGCCGTTTCGCTCGGGGCGAAAACCAGCTGGCCGTCTTCCTGAGTGATCTTCACGTCGGGATGCACGGTCAGTTCAAGCGTGCCCTGGCTACCCTTGACGGACAGCTGGTCGCCGTCGAATTTCACTTCGACGCCGCTGGGCAGTTTAACCGGATACTTGGCTACGCGAGACATTACTCACTCCTAGAATACGGTGCAGATGACTTCACCACCGACACCCGCCTGGCGTGCGGCACGATCGGTCATGACACCTTGAGAGGTGGTAACGATCGCCACACCCAGACCGTCCGCGACCTTGGGCAATTCGCTCTTGCCCTTGTAGATCCGCAGTGACGGCTTGGACATACGCTGGAGGTGCTCGATAACCGGCTTGCCCTCGAAGTACTTGAGGGTCACGGTCAGCTCGGGCTTGGCGCCTTCGGTGACCGATACGTCGGTAATATAGCCTTCCTGCTTGAGTACGCGGGCCACTTCAACCTTGAGCTTGGAAGACGGCATGGTAACCGTCTCCTTGGTGGCCATCTGCGCATTGCGAATACGGGTAAACATATCCGCTAGAGTATCTTGCATGCTCATTACATTGCGCTCCTGAATTCCTCGACGTGGCTTACCAGCTGGACTTCTTCAGCCCAGGGACATCGCCACGCATGGCAGCTTCGCGCAGCTTGTTACGGGCCAGTCCGAACTTGTTGTAGTAACCGTGCGGACGACCGGTAATGCGGCAGCGGTTGCGCTGACGGACCTGACTGGAGTCACGCGGCAACTGCTGCAGCTTCAGCTGAGCGTCGAAGCGCTCTTCGTCAGAAGCGTTGACGTCATAAATGACGGCTTTGAGCGCGGCACGCTTGGCGGCGTATTTGTCGACCAGCTTTGCGCGCTTGAGCTCACGCTCAATCATGCTTTTCTTTGCCATGAATCCACCCTTATTGCTTGAACGGGAAGTTCAGCGCGCTGAGAAGCGCACGACCTTCTTCGTCGGTGATGGCGCTGGTCGTGATGGTGACATCCAGACCCCGGATCCGGTCGATCTTATCATACTCGATCTCCGGAAAGATGATCTGCTCACGTACGCCCATGGAGTAGTTGCCACGGCCATCGAAGGATTTCGGGTTCAGGCCGCGGAAGTCACGCACGCGAGGAATCGCGATGTTGACCAGGCGGTCCAGGAATTCCCACATCCTTTCGCGGCGCAGCGTCACCTTGACGCCGATCGGCCAGCCTTCGCGGACCTTGAAGCCAGCGATGGACTTGCGCGCCTTGGTTACCACCGGCTTCTGACCGGAGAGCTTCTCCAGGTCGCCGATGGCGTTGTCGATCAGCTTTTTATCGCTGGTCGCTTCGCCGATGCCCATGTTCAGCGTCACCTTGGTGATCCGGGGCACCTGCATAACGTTGGCATAGCTGAACTGCTCTTTGAGCTGAGCCATGACCTCGTTTTGATAACGTTCTTTCAAGTTCGCCATTTTGCTACCCGACTCGCGTTAGGCGTCGATCTGCTTCTGCGTCGACTTGTAGATACGTACCTTGGTACCGTCTTCCTGTAGCTGGAAGCCGACGCGATCCGCCTTGCCGGTCTCCGCATTGAAGATGGCTACGTTGGACGCATGGATCGGAGCCTCACGCTCGACGATACCCCCCGGGTTGCCAACCATAGGATTGGGCTTGGTATGGCGCTTGATCATGTTCACGCCCGAAACGACATAACGGTCGTTGTCGAGGACGCGCTTGATCGTGCCACGCTTGCCCTTGTCCTTGCCGGCGATGACGATGACTTCGTCGTCACGTTTGATCTTGTGCATATCCGCCTCGCTCCTTACAGCACTTCGGGCGCCAAGGAAATGATCTTCATGAATTTCTCGTTACGAAGTTCACGAGTTACCGGTCCGAAGATACGGGTGCCGATCGGCTGTTCGTTGGCGTTATTCAACAGAACTGCCGCATTTCCGTCGAAGCGGATCAGCGAACCGTCGTTACGACGGACACCGCTACGCGTACGCACGACCACCGCCTTGAGGACCTGGCCTTTCTTGACCTTGCCCCGCGGGATGGCTTCTTTGACCGTCACTTTGATGATGTCGCCAACGCGAGCGTAACGGCGGTGTGAACCACCCAGCACCTTGATGCACTGCACCCGGCGCGCGCCGCTGTTATCCGCGACATCCAGCATTGTCTGCGTCTGAATCATTGGTTTTCTCCAAACCTAATCTGACTGCACTGGTTCAGAAGGCGCCTGTCGGGCTCAGCCCTTGGCCTGCTCGACCACCTCGACCAACGTCCAGGCCTTCTTCTTGGACAGCGGGCGGCATTCCTGAATGGATACCAGATCGCCGGCCTTGGCCTGATTCGACTCGTCGTGGGCGTGCAGCTTGGTGGAGCGCTTCATGTACTTGCCGTAGATCGGATGGCGCTCGCGGCGCTCGATCAATACGACAATCGATTTTTCCATCTTGTCGCTCACCACCCTGCCGGTGAGCGTACGTGCTTTGCTTGCTTCAGCCATTATTGGTCACCTGCCTTCTGGTTGAGCACAGTCTTGACGCGAGCGATGTCGCGACGCACCTGCTTGAGCAGATGCGTCTGGCTCAGCTGGCCGGTGGCCTTCTGCATGCGCAGATTGAACTGCTCACGGAGCAGTTCGAAGAGCTGCTCCTGCAGCGCATCGACTGACTTTTCACGCATTTCGTTGGCTTTCATCACATCACCGTCCGTTTCACAAAGGTGGTGGAGATGGGCATTTTCTGGGCTGCCAGAGAGAAGGCTTCACGCGCCAGCTCTTCGGAGACGCCCTCGATTTCGTAAAGTACTCTGCCCGGCTGAATCTGAGCGACCCAGTACTCGACGGAACCCTTACCCTTACCCATACGAACCTCGAGAGGCTTGTTGGTAATCGGCTTGTCCGGGAATACACGGATCCAGATCTTGCCACCACGCTTGACGTGACGGGTAATGGCACGACGACCCGCTTCGATCTGACGTGCGGTGATACGGCCGCGATCGGTAGCTTTGAGACCGAAGTCCCCGAAGCTCACCTTGCTGCCGCGATGCGCCAGGCCGCGGTTACGACCTTTCTGCACCTTGCGGAACTTTGTACGCTTGGGTTGCAACATCGATCAGTCTCCCCTTACCTGGAACCTTTCTTCTTCGGTGCGGGTGCCTGAGCCTGCTGCTTCTGCTTGGCACGCACCTCTTCGATGCCCCCGAGGATTTCGCCCTTGAAGACCCAGACCTTGACGCCGATGACGCCGTAGGTGGTGTGGGCTTCATAGGTGGCGTAATCGATATCGGCACGCAGTGTATGAAGCGGCACGCGGCCTTCGCGATACCACTCGGTACGTGCGATCTCGGCACCACCCAGACGACCGGAGAGCTGCACCTTGATGCCGCCGGCGCCCAGACGCATGGCGTTCTGGACGGCACGCTTCATGGCGCGACGGAACATCACGCGACGCTCGAGCTGACCGGCGATGTTCTGCGCGACCAGAGCGGCATCGAGTTCCGGCTTGCGGACTTCTTCGATGTTGACATGCACCGGCACACCCATCATGCGGGTGACATCCTGACGCAGACGATCGACGTCCTCGCCCTTCTTGCCAATCACGATACCCGGACGGGCAGTGTGAATGGTGATACGGGCGTTGTTGGCCGGACGCTCGATGGTAATGCGGCTCACGGAAGCGTTCTTCAGACGCTCCTCGAGATAGCTACGCACTTCCAGATCGCTGTTCAGCTTGTCGGCATAGGCTCCACGCTCGGCATACCAGACCGAGGTGTGATCCTTGACGATGCCCAGTCGGATACCGACTGGATTGACTTTCTGACCCATCTGGTCGACTCCTACTTCTCGGCTACCTTGACGGTGATGTGGCAGGTGCGCTTCAGAATGCGATCCGCACGGCCTTTGGCGCGCGGTTGAATGCGCTTGAGCGTCATGCCCTCATCGACACAGATGGTCGAGACACGCAGCTCGTCGATGTCCATGCCGTTGTTTTCTTCCGCATTGGCGATCGCGGACTGCAGCACCTTCTTGACCAGCTTGGCGGCCTTCTTCGGTGAGAAGGTCAGCACGTCGAGCGCTTCGGCGACCGGCTTACCGCGCACCTGGTCAGCCACCAAACGGGCCTTCTGGGCGGATAAGCTCGCGCCACGCAACTTAGCAGCGACTTCCATCTCTTATTCCTCTTGGCTTACCGTTTGGCTTTCTTGTCCGCTGCGTGACCGCGATAGGTGCGGGTGGCAGCGAACTCGCCCAACTTGTGGCCGACCATTTCCTCGGAGACATGCACCGGGACATGCTGGCGACCGTTATGTACCGCAATGGTGAGCCCGACCATGTTGGGCAGGATCATCGAACGACGCGACCAGGTCTTGATCGGTTTGCGATCGTTCTTTTCCGTTGCGACTTCGACCTTCTTCAACAGATGAAGGTCGATAAAAGGACCTTTCTTCAGTGAACGTGGCACAGCCGTTACCTCTTAATGTCTGTTACTTGGACTTGCGGCGACGAACGATGAGCTTGTCGGTACGCTTGTTCTTGCGGGTCTTGTGGCCCTTGGTGGGAATCCCCCACGGGCTGACCGGATGACGACCGCCACTGGTGCGGCCTTCACCGCCACCGTGCGGGTGGTCCACCGGGTTCATTGCGACACCGCGAACAGTCGGGCGCACCCCTCTCCAACGTTTCGCACCGGCCTTGCCCAATTGACGCAGGCTGTGCTCGGAGTTGCCCACTTCGCCCAATGTAGCGCGGCACTCGGACAGTACGCGGCGCATCTCGCCAGAACGCAGACGCAGAGTCGCGTAGTTGCCTTCACGTGCAACCAGCTGAGCGCTGGCACCGGCACTACGGGCAATCTGCGCACCCTTGCCCGGCTTCAGCTCGATGCAATGCACCGTGGAACCGACCGGAATGTTGCGCAGCGGCAGCGCGTTTCCGCGCTTGATGGCGGCGTTGACACCGGACTCCACCACGTCGCCGACCTTGAGGGCCTTGGGCGCGATGATGTAACGACGCTCGCCGTCCATGTACTTCAGCAGCGCGATGTTGGCGCTACGGTTCGGATCGTATTCGATACGCTCGACGGTGGCCTTGACGCCATCCTTGATGCGCTTGAAATCGATCAAACGATAATGCTGACGATGACCACCACCCACGTGACGCGTGGTGATACGGCCATTGTTGTTACGCCCGCCCGACTTCGACTGCTTCTCGACAAGCGCACCATAGGCGCGGCCCTTGTAGAGCTCGTCGTTGACGACCTTGACGAGGTGACGACGACCGGCGGACGTGGGTTTTGTCTTGACTACTGCCATGATCCGTACTCCTGCCTTACTCGGCGCCAGAGAAGTCTTCGAGCGTTTCGCCCGCAGCCAGGGTCACGTACGCCTTGCGGTAACCCTTGCGCAGACCAATACCGAAGCGAGTGCGTTTGGTCTTGCCCTTGACGTTGAGCACCTGAACGCCGGCAACCTTCTTGCCGAAAAGCGCTTCAACTGCCTTCTTGATCTCGGGCTTGGTCGCGTCCTGGGCCACTTTGAACACGTACTGATTGTTCTCAGCGGCGAGAGCGGCCTTCTCGGTCATGTGAGGTCCGAGCAGAACCTTGTATACGCGTTCCTGGTTCATCCCAGCTTCTCCTCGAATTTACGCAGAGCGGAGACGGTCATCAGCACCTTGTCGAAGGCGACCAGACTGACCGGATCAGCGGCCGCAGCGTCGACGACATCGACGTTGGGGATGTTGCGCGCTGCCAGATAGAGCTTCTCGTCGATTTCTTCGGTGACGATCAGCACTTTCTCGAGCTCCAGCTCCTTGAGCTTGCCGACCAGCTGCTTGGTCTTGGAGGTTTCGACGACGAACTCCTCGACCAGTACCAGACGTTCCTGGCGAACCAGCTCGGACAGGATCGAACGCATGGCCGCACGATACATCTTGCGGTTGACCTTCTGCGTGTAGTCCTGCGGACGAGCGGCAAACGTTACGCCACCACTACGCCACAGCGGCGAACGAATGGTGCCGGCACGTGCACGACCAGTACCCTTCTGACGCCACGGCTTCTTGCCGCCACCACGGACATCGGAGCGGTTCTTCTGAGCGCGGGTACCCTGACGGCCCGCCGCCAGATAAGCGGTAACGACCTGGTGGACCAGCGCTTCGTTGAAGTCTTTGCCAAAGGTCTCTTCGGACACTTCGACGGTGCCTGCGGCACCTACGAGATTCAGATTCATCGGTCTCAGTCCCCTCAGCGAGCTTTCACGGCACTGCGCACAACGACATCACTGCCGGGTGCACCGGGCACGGCGCCCTTGATCAACAGCAGATTGCGCTCGGCATCGACACGTACCACTTCCAGCGTCTGGACAGTGACACGCTCGTTACCCAGCTGACCGGCCATTTTCTTGCCCTTGAAAACGCGACCCGGAGTCTGGCATTGACCGATGGAACCCGGCGCACGGTGAGACAGCGAGTTACCGTGGGTATTATCCTGGGTACGGAAATTCCAGCGCTTAACGGCGCCTTGGAAGCCTTTACCCTTGGAGGTACCGGTCACATCGACTTTCTGACCAGCTTCAAAGAGGGATACGGTGAAGGAACCGCCCACTTCCGGAGTCTCATCGTCTTCTGTCAGACGGAACTCCATCAGGGAACGGCCTGCCTCGACACCTGCCTTGGCGTATTGACCAGCAATCGCCTTGGAGAGGTGCTTGGCTTTGCGGGAGCCAGTTGTAACCTGCACCGCGCGGTAGCCGTCAGACTCAACGGTCTTGACGCCAGCGATACGGTTAGGCTCAACCTCGATAACGGTTACGGGCACGGATGCGCCATCTTCGGTAAAGACACGGGTCATGCCCGCCTTCTTACCGACCAAACCGATAGTCATGTTCAGTCTCCTTTAGTGTACGGGGCTATCACCCGCTATGGCTGCCCTTTCCAGAGCATTCCACTAGCACATTGTGTGGCGTCTCACGACGCGGCGGAAGCTGGTGAACTCAACGTCCGCTAGTGTCTAGTGTTAGTTTCAGTCGAGTTTAATCTGCACGTCTACGCCAGCGGCAAGATCGAGCTTCATCAGCGCATCGACGGTCTTTTCCGTCGGCTCGACGATGTCGAGAACGCGCTTGTGCGTGCGAATCTCATACTGATCGCGCGCGTCCTTGTTGACGTGCGGTGAAATCAGGATGGTGTAACGCTCGCGGTTGGTCGGCAGCGGGATCGGACCACGCACCTGAGCGCCAGTGCGCTTGGCTGTATCCACGATCTCCTGAGCCGACTGATCGATCAGCCGATGGTCAAACGCTTTCAGCCGAATGCGAATCTTCTGGTTCTGCATTTACCTTATGCTCCACTGGATGCTGACGGCGCGAGCCGTCGACCCACGCGTTCAAAGGACGCGCATTATAGGAGAGCCCCGATTGAGAGTCAAACACACCGTCTATCGGGACTATCAAATCCACACAGAAAAAGGGGCGCGCAAGCGCCCCTTCTTTGGCAATCATCGAAAAAGCTTACTCGATGATCTTGGCAACCACGCCGGCGCCAACGGTACGACCACCTTCGCGGATAGCGAAGCGCAGGCCGTCTTCCATGGCGATCGGGGCGATCAGGGTCACGACCATCTGGACGTTGTCGCCCGGCATGACCATCTCGACACCTTCCGGCAGTTCACAAGTACCGGTGACGTCAGTGGTACGGAAGTAGAACTGCGGACGATAGCCCTTGAAGAACGGCGTGTGACGACCACCTTCTTCCTTGGACAGCACGTAGACTTCGGCTTCGAACTTGGTGTGCGGCTTGATCGTACCCGGCTTGGCCAGAACCTGACCACGCTCGACGTCATCACGCTTGGTACCACGCAGCAGCGCACCGACGTTCTCGCCAGCACGACCTTCGTCGAGCAGCTTGCGGAACATCTCGACGCCAGTAACGGTCGTCTTGGTGGTGTCGTGGATACCGACGATTTCGACTTCGTCGCCAGTCTTGACGATGCCGCGCTCGACACGACCCGTCACGACGGTACCGCGACCAGAGATGGAGAACACGTCTTCGATCGGCATCAGGAACGGCTGGTCGATGGCACGCTCCGGCTCCGGAATGTACTCGTCCAGAGACTTGATCAGGTTGGCGACGGCGGTAGTACCCATGCCGTTGTCATCCTTGCCTTCCAGCGCCATCAGTGCAGAACCGATGATGATCGGAGTGTCGTCACCCGGGAAGTCGTACTCGCTCAGCAGTTCGCGAACTTCCATCTCGACCAGCTCGAGCAGCTCTTCGTCGTCGACCATGTCGGCCTTGTTCAGGAACACGACAATGTACGGAACGCCAACCTGGCGAGACAGCAGGATGTGCTCGCGAGTCTGCGGCATCGGGCCGTCGGCAGCGGAACAGACCAGGATCGCGCCGTCCATCTGGGCAGCACCGGTGATCATGTTCTTGACGTAGTCAGCGTGTCCCGGGCAGTCGACGTGCGCGTAATGGCGAACTTCGGACTGGTACTCGACGTGAGCGGTCGCGATGGTGATACCGCGCTCGCGCTCTTCCGGCGCGTTGTCGATGGTGTCGAACTGACGCCATTCGCCACCGAAGACTTCGGCGGAAACACGAGTCAGCGCTGCCGTCAGAGTCGTTTTACCGTGGTCGACGTGACCGATGGTGCCGACGTTGACGTGCGGTTTGGAGCGTTCAAATTTTTCCTTAGCCACTGCTATAACCTCTTTACGTTAGCTAACGGTTAACCGTTCTGATTGATGACGGCATCAACGACGCTGGATGGCGCCTCTTCGTAATTCGCAAACTCCATGGTGTAGCTTGCGCGTCCCTGGGTCTGAGAACGCAGATCGGTTGCATAACCGAACATCTCAGCCAACGGAACCGTGGCGCGAATGACCTTGCCAGAAGACGAGTCATCCATGCCCTGCACAAGGCCACGACGGCGGTTGAGGTCGCCCATGACATCACCCATGAAATCTTCGGGCGTCACGACTTCGACCTTCATCACCGGCTCGAGCAACACGGCCTTAGCCTTACGAGCACCTTCTTTGATCGCCATGGAAGAGGCAACCTTGAACGCAGTCTCGTTGGAGTCCACGTCGTGGTAGGAACCGTCGAACAGCGTGACCTTGACGTCGATCATCGGGTAACCCGCGATGACGCCGTTCTTGAGCTGTTCGTAAGCCCCTTTTTCGACGGCCGGCACGTACTCTTTCGGTACGACACCACCGACGATCTCGGACGCGAACTTGAAGGTCATCTCCTCGTCCTCGCCCTTGTCTTCGGCCGTCAGCGGCTCGATGCGCAACCAGACATGACCGTACTGGCCGCGACCACCAGACTGACGAACGAACTTGCCTTCCTGTTCCACCGACTGACGGATGGTCTCGCGGTAGGCAACCTGCGGCTTGCCGATGTTGGCCTCGACCTTGAACTCGCGACGCATGCGATCGACGATGATGTCGAGGTGCAACTCGCCCATGCCCGAGATGATGGTCTGGCCAGTCTCTTCGTCGGTCTGCACGCGGAAAGACGGATCTTCCTGCGCCAGCTTGCCGAGGGCGACGCCCATCTTCTCCTGGTCGGGCTTGGACTTCGGCTCGACGGCGACGGAGATGACCGGCTCCGGAAACTCCATACGCTCCAGGATGATCTTGTCGTTCAGATCACACAGCGTGTCGCCTGTCGTGACGTCCTTGAGACCGATGCACGCTGCGATATCGCCAGCGTAGACCTCTTTGATCTCTTCGCGCGAGTTGGCGTGCATCTGAACGATACGACCGACGCGCTCTTTCTTCGACTTCACGGAGTTGAAGACGCTGTCGCCAGACTTCAGAACGCCCGAGTAGACGCGCATGAAGGTCAGCGTACCGACGAACGGGTCGGTCGCGATCTTGAACGCCAGCGCCGCAAACGGTGCATTGTCGTCGGCTTCACGCGTCGCGATGGTGCCGTCCTTGTCGTCGAGCTCACCTTCGATCGCCTTGACTTCGGTCGGCGACGGCAGGTACTCGATGACGCCATCCAGAACGGCCTGAACGCCCTTGTTCTTGAACGCGGAGCCACAGGTGACGAGAACGATCTCGTTGGCCAGAGTGCGCGCACGCAGGCCAGCCTTGATCTCCTCGACGGACAGGTCGCCTTCTTCGAGGTACTTGTCCATGAGTTCTTCGTTGGCTTCGGCGGCAGCCTCGACCATCTGCTCACGATACTTTTCGGCGGTTTCCTGCAGATCGGCCGGGATATCGACCAGGTCGTAGTTCATGCCGAAGTTGTCTTCGTCCCACAGAATGGCCTTCATCTGAATGAGATCGACCACGCCCTTGAAGTCGTCTTCCGCACCCCAGTTGATCTGGATCGGAACGACGTTGGCGCCCAGGCGATTCTTCAGCTGGTCCAGCACCATGTAGTAATCAGCGCCGGCACGGTCCATCTTGTTGACGAACACCATGCGCGGAACTTCGTACTTGTTGGCCTGACGCCAGACGGTTTCGGTCTGCGGCTGAACGCCGGAAGAACCGCACAGTACGACAACGGCGCCATCCAGAACGCGCAAGGAACGCTCGACTTCGATAGTGAAATCGACGTGTCCCGGCGTATCGATGATGTTGATACGGTGTTCGTCGAACTGCTTGTTCATGCCCTGCCAGAAGCAGGTGGTCGCAGCAGAGGTGATCGTGATGCCACGCTCCTGCTCCTGCTCCATCCAGTCCATGACGGCAGCGCCCTCATGAACCTCGCCCACCTTGTGGGAAAGGCCGGTGTAGAACAGGACACGCTCGGTAGTGGTCGTCTTACCAGCGTCGACGTGGGCAACGATACCGATATTGCGATAACGCTTGAGTGGTGTCTTTCGTGCCACGATGGAAGTCCCCGTTGTTTAGAAGCGGTAGTGAGAGAAGGCCTTGTTGGCATCTGCCATGCGGTGCACGTCTTCACGCTTCTTCACAGCAGCGCCCTTGCCTTCGGCGGCATCCAGCATTTCGCCGGCGAGACGTTGCACCATGGTCTTTTCCCCGCGACCGCGCGCAGCGTCGACCAGCCAGCGCATGGCAAGCGCCTGGCGACGCGACGGGCGAACTTCGACCGGGACCTGATAAGTCGCGCCACCAACACGGCGGGACTTGACCTCGACCATCGGCTGGATGGCTTCCAGCGCTTTATCAAAGACGTCCAGCGGCGCCTCGTTGTTACGCTCGGCAACCCTGTCCAACGCACCGTAGACGATGCGCTCAGCTATGGACTTCTTGCCGCTGACCATCAGATGGTTCATGAACTTGGCCAGGCGCTCACTTCCGAACTTGGGATCGGGAAGGATCTCGCGCTTAGCGGCGACTCTTCTTCTTGGCATGATAAGCCCTCTAGTTAAGGGTCGTTCAGGTAAACCCGGCATCGCTTTTCGCTAGTGAGCGAAAAGAGCCGACCTTACTCTTATCGGACCGTTAATGGATGATGAAAAGCGACCGAGATCAGGACTTGGGACGCTTGGTACCGTACTTGGAACGGCCCTGCTTACGATTCTGGACACCGGAGGTATCAAGGGCGCCACGAACGGTGTGATAACGCACACCCGGCAAATCCTTGACTCGGCCGCCACGGATCAGGACCACGGAGTGCTCCTGCAGGTTGTGACCTTCACCGCCGATGTAGGAACTGACTTCATAGCCGTTGGTCAGGCGCACGCGGCACACCTTACGCAGAGCCGAGTTCGGCTTCTTGGGCGTAGTCGTGTAGACGCGGGTGCAGACCCCACGGCGTTGCGGACAAGCCTGCAGCGCCGGCACGTCGCTGGTAGCGACAGGGCGCTTGCGCGGCTTGCGCACGAGCTGGTTAATCGTTGCCATAGTGTTTAGCTGACTCCAATGGGTTGCCTTGCCTTATGCCGGGAGCATTGTGCATGGATTGGTTGCACCACCCCAACATAAAGGCTGCGCATTCTAATCAGTTGTCGTGAGACCCGTCAAGACCACCCGCCCCGAGAGGCAGGTGGCCAGGGAATCGCGACTTAGAGATCGTCGTCATCGGCATCGAGCGCGGTGAGCTGGGCGCCCAGCTCCTGCTCGACATCGAACGCCGACGGCTGCAGCGTGCGCTCGGATTCCTCGCGCTTGCGACGCCGCTCGTCATGGTGGGCAAGGCCGGTCCCGGCCGGGATCAGACGACCCACCACCACGTTTTCTTTCAGACCGCGCAGATAGTCGCGCTTGCCGGTCACGGCGGCTTCTGTCAGCACGCGAGTCGTCTCCTGGAACGAAGCCGCGGAGATGAACGACTCGGTCGCCAACGATGCCTTGGTGATACCCAGCAGCAGACGCTCGTACTTGGCCGGGAACTTCTCTTCCTGCTCGAGACGGGCATTTTCTTCGAGCACCCGAACCAGTTCGACCTGATCGCCCGGAATGAACGTCGAGTCGCCGGCGTCGGTAATCTCGACCTTGCGCAGCATCTGACGCACGATGACTTCGATGTGCTTGTCGTTGATGCTGACGCCCTGCAGACGATAGACGTCCTGGATCTCGACGGTGATGTACTTGGCCAGTTCCGCCACGCCCAGCAGCCGCAGGATATCGTGCGGGTTGCTCGGGCCGTCGGAGATGACCTCGCCCTTCTCGACCGTTTCGCCCTCGAACACACCGATCTGACGCCACTTCGGGATCAGCATCTCCAACGGATCGCCCTCTTCCGGCGTGATCGTCAGACGACGCTTGCCCTTGGTCTCCTTGCCGAAGCTGATCGTACCGCTGATCTCGGCCAGGATGGACGGCTCCTTCGGCTTGCGCGCCTCGAACAGGTCAGCGACGCGCGGCAGACCCCCGGTGATGTCCTTGTTGCCGGACGCCTCCAGCGGGATACGGGCAATGACCTCACCGACGCCGATCTCGGCACCATTCTCGACAGAGACGATGGCGCGGCCCGGCAGCAGATACTGTACCGGCGTGTTGGAGCCCGGCAGCGTCACGTGCTGACCGTCTTCGCCGACCAGCATGATCATCGGGCGCTTGTCGCGACCAGATGCCGGGCGAGCGGCCGATTCGATCACCTCGATGTTCGACAGACCCGTCATCTCATCGACGGTGCGCGTCATGGTCAGACCTTCGGTCATGTCCGTGAACTGCGCCTTGCCCTGAACTTCGGCAACGACCGGGTGCGTGTGCGGATCCCACTTCGCCACGATCTGACCACCCTCGACGTGATCGCCATCCTTGACGGAGAGCTCGGCACCGTAGGGCAGCTTGTAGTATTCGCGCTCACGACCATGATCGTCGGCGACGGCCAGGGCACTGGAGCGAGAAACCACGATCAGCTTGCCGTCGGCACGCTCGACCGACTTGATGTTGTGCAGGCGCACGCTGCCGCCGTGCTTGACCTGCACGCTATCCACTGCCGAGGCACGGGATGCCGCACCACCGATGTGGAACGTACGCATGGTCAGCTGCGTGCCGGGCTCGCCGATGGACTGTGCCGCGATGACGCCGACCGCTTCGCCGATGTTGGCCTGGTGGCCGCGAGCCAGGTCGCGACCATAGCAGGCCGAACAGACGCCGTGAGCGGTTTCACAGCTGATCGGGCTGCGCACGATGATCTCGTCGACACCCATGGTATCGAGCTCTTCGCACCAGGCTTCGTCCAGCAGGGTGCCGCGGGCGATCAGCACGTCTTCGGTCTGAGGATCGATGACGTCCTGCGCCACGACGCGGCCGAGTACGCGCTGCGCCAGAGAGACGATGACGTCACCGCCCTCGATCACCGGGTGCAACGTCAGCCCTTCCTGGGTACCGCAGTCCTCTTCGGTGATGACCAGATCCTGGGCAACATCGACGAGACGGCGTGTCAGGTAACCGGAGTTGGCCGTCTTGAGTGCCGTATCCGCCAGACCCTTACGAGCGCCGTGGGTCGAGATGAAGTACTGCAGTACGTTCAGACCTTCACGGAAGTTGGCGGTGATCGGCGTTTCGATGATCGAGCCGTCCGGCTTGGCCATCAGGCCGCGCATACCCGCCAACTGACGAATCTGGGCCGCACTACCACGGGCGCCGGAGTCCGCCATGATGAAGACGCTGTTGAACGAGTCCTGCTCGACTTCGTTGCCGTCGCGATCGGTCACGGTCTCTTTCGAGATACCCGCCATCATCGCCTTGGCCACCTTGTCGTTGGCCTTGGACCAGATACCGATGACCTTGTTGTACTTCTCGCCCGCGGTCACCAGACCGGAGGAGAACTGGTCTTCGATTTCCTTGACCTCTTCCTCGGCCGCATCGACGATCTCCGCCTTCGCGTCCGGGATGACGAAGTCGTTGACGCCGATCGAGGCACCGGACCATGTCGCCAGACGGAAACCGGTGTACATCAGCTGGTCGGCGAAAATGACCGCATCCTTCAGGCCAGTACGACGGTAGACCTCGTTGATCAGGCCGGAGATCGCCTTCTTCTTCATCGGGCGATCGACGAGCTCGAACGGCATGCCCTTGGGCAGAATCCGGAACAGCAGCGCACGGCCGACGGTGGTGTCCTTGATCGAGGTCGTCTCGGTCAGTTCGGTCACCTCGCCATCCTTCTCGTCGGACAGCCACTCGGTCAGGCGCACCTTGACCCGAGCGTGCAACGACACGTTCTGAGTCGCAAAGGCGCGATCCAGCTCGTTGAGGTTGGCGAACGCCTTGCCTTCGCCCTTGGCGTTGATGCGCTCGCGGGTCATGTAATAGAGACCCAGCACGACGTCCTGAGACGGCACGATGATCGGCTCGCCGTTGGCGGGCGACAGCACGTTGTTGGTCGACATCATCAGCGCACGCGCTTCGAGCTGGGACTCCAGCGTCAGCGGCACGTGGACGGCCATCTGGTCACCGTCGAAGTCGGCGTTGTAGGCGGCACACACCAGCGGGTGGAGCTGGATCGCCTTGCCTTCGATCAGCAGCGGCTCGAATGCCTGAATACCCAGGCGGTGCAGCGTCGGCGCGCGGTTGAGCAGGACCGGATGCTCGCGGATGACATCGGCGAGGATGTCCCACACTTCCGGCAGTTCACGCTCGACCATCTTCTTGGCGGCCTTGATCGTGGACGCCTGACCGCTGCCCTGCAGCTTGGAGTAGATGAACGGCTTGAACAGCTCGAGCGCCATCTTCTTCGGCAGACCGCACTGGTGCAGACGCAGCGTCGGACCGACGGTGATGACCGAACGGCCGGAGTAATCGACACGCTTGCCCAGCAGGTTCTGACGGAAACGTCCCTGCTTGCCCTTGATCATGTCGGCCAGCGACTTCAACGGACGCTTGTTGGAACCGGTGATGGCGCGACCACGACGACCGTTGTCGAGCAGCGCATCGACCGATTCCTGCAGCATGCGCTTCTCGTTGCGCACGATGATGTCCGGCGCATTGAGGTCGAGCAGACGCTTGAGGCGGTTGTTGCGGTTGATGACGCGGCGGTACAGATCGTTGAGATCAGAGGTCGCGAAGCGGCCACCGTCCAGCGGCACCAGCGGACGCAGATCCGGCGGCAGTACCGGCAGCACTTCCATGACCATCCAGGCCGGCGCGTTGCCGGACTTGTAGAAGGCTTCCAGCAGCTTGAGGCGCTTGGAAAGCTTCTTGATCTTGGTCTCGGAGTTGGTCTGCGGGATCTCTTCGCGCAGGCGATCGATCTCTTCTTCCAGATCGATGTCCTTCAGCAGCGCCTGGATCGCCTCGGCGCCCATGCGCGCGTCGAAGTCGTCACCGAACTCTTCCAGCGCCTCGAAATACTGCTCGTCGTTGAGCAACTGGCCACGCTCGAGGGTGGTCATGCCCGGATCGATCACGACGAACGATTCGAAGTAGAGCACGCGCTCGATGTCGCGCAGCGTCATGTCCAGGAACATGCCGATGCGGGAAGGCAGCGACTTCAGAAACCAGATGTGGGCGACCGGCGAGGCCAGCTCGATGTGACCCATGCGCTCGCGACGAACCGCCGCCTTGGTCACTTCGACGCCGCACTTCTCGCAGATGATGCCGCGATGCTTCATGCGCTTGTACTTGCCGCACAAGCACTCGTAATCCTTGACCGGCCCGAAGATCTTGGCGCAGAACAGCCCGTCACGTTCCGGTTTGAACGTACGGTAGTTGATGGTCTCCGGCTTCTTGACTTCGCCGTATGACCAGGAGCGAATCATTTCCGGCGACGCGAGCGTGATCTTGATCGCGTCGAACTCGTCAGATTGCGCCTGTGACTTGAGGACTTTCACCAAATCTTTCATGGGATCGCTCCGTTGCGGAGTTGTCATGAGCGGGGCCGCGAATCACTCGCTCGCCCCGCAAACCGTCGCTATCGATCGACTGTGCCGGTCTTAGCTTTCCAATTCGATGTCGATACCCAGCGAGCGGATTTCCTTCACCAGCACATTGAAGGATTCCGGCATACCGGCCTGCATGGTGTGGTCGCCGTCCACGATGCTCTTGTACATCTTGGTACGACCCTCGACGTCATCCGACTTGACGGTGAGCATCTCCTGCAGGGTGTAGGCGGCGCCGTACGCCTCGAGTGCCCACACTTCCATCTCACCGAAGCGCTGTCCGCCGAACTGCGCCTTGCCACCCAGCGGCTGCTGCGTGACCAGCGAGTAGGAGCCGGTGGAACGCGCATGCATCTTGTCGTCGACCAGGTGGTTGAGCTTCAGCATGTACATGTAGCCCACGGTCACCGGACGATCGAAGGCTTCGCCGGTACGCCCGTCATAAAGCGTCATCTGGCCGGAGTCCGGCAGATCGGCAAGCCTCAGCAGATGCTTGATCTCGTGCTCTTTCGCACCGTCGAATACCGGCGTCGCGATCGGCACACCGCCGCGCAGGTTCTTGGCCAGGGTGATGATCTCGTCATCGGTCAGGGAGTCGATGTCTTCCTGACGGGTTTCCTGGGTGTTGTAGACCTGCTTGAGGAAGCCGCGAATCTCGCTGACCTGCTGCTCGCGGGCATCACGCAGCATCCGGTCGATCTTGACACCGAGACCGTGGGCCGCCATGCCCAGGTGCGTCTCGAGAATCTGACCGACGTTCATGCGCGAGGGTACGCCCAACGGGTTGAGCACGACGTCGACCGGCTGACCATAGTCGTCGAACGGCATGTCCTCGATCGGCATGATCGCGGAGATGACACCCTTGTTGCCGTGACGGCCGGCCATCTTGTCACCCGGCTGGATACGACGCTTGACCGCCAGATAGACCTTGACGATCTTGAGCACGCCCGGTGCCAGGTCGTCGCCCTGAGTGAGCTTGCGCTTCTTGTCTTCGAAGCGTTCGTCCATCTCCTTGCGACGGTTCTCGAGCTGTTCGTCGGCCTGGGCCAGCAGCTCGTTGAGAGACTCGTCCTGCATGCGCAGCTTGAACCACTGCTGGCGCGGCAGCTCGTCGAGGTAATCCTCGCTCAGCACGTCGCCCTTCTTCAGCTTCGGGCCGCCGTTGACCGCCTGACCTTCCAGGGTGCGCTTGAGACGCTCGAAGGTCGCCTCCTCGGCGATCCGGTAGGTCTCCTGCAGGTCACGGCGCACTTCGTCGAGCTGCTGCTGCTCGATGGAAAGTGCACGCGAGTCCTTCTCGACGCCGTCGCGCGTGAAGACCTGGACGTCGATGACGGTACCGCGCATGCCGGTCGGCGCACGCAGCGAGGTGTCCTTAACGTCGGACGCCTTCTCGCCGAAGATCGCGCGCAGCAGTTTCTCTTCCGGCGTCAGCTGGGTTTCGCCCTTCGGCGTGACCTTGCCCACCAGAATGTCGCCAGCGCCGACTTCGGCGCCGATGTAGACGACACCCGCTTCGTCCAGCTTGCCCAGTGCCGACTCGCCCACGTTGGGAATATCGGAAGTGATCTCTTCCGCGCCCAGCTTGGTGTCGCGAGAGACACAGGTCAGTTCCTGGATGTGGATCGTGGTGAAACGATCGTCCTCGACCACGCGTTCGGAGACGAGGATGGAATCCTCGAAGTTGTAGCCGTTCCACGGCATGAACGCGAGACGCATGTTCTGACCCAGTGCCAGGTCACCCATGTCGACGGACGGGCCGTCGGCCAGGATGTCGCCCCGCGCCACCTTGTCACCCGGGCGCACGATCGGACGCTGGTTCTGACAGGTGTTCTGGTTCGAACGCACGTACTTGGTCAGGTTGTAGATATCGACGCCGGCTTCACCGCCGATGATCTCGTCTTCGTCGATACGCACAACGATGCGCTTGGCGTCGACGGAGTCGATCACGCCACCGCGGCGCGCCACGGCGCAGACGCCGGAGTCACGGGCGACGAATCGCTCCATGCCGGTACCTACGAGCGGCTTGTCGGCACGCAGGGTCGGTACCGCCTGACGCTGCATGTTCGATCCCATCAGGGCGCGGTTGGCATCATCGTGCTCGAGGAACGGAATCAGCGCAGCGGCGACCGATACGACCTGACGCGGCGACACGTCCATCAGCGTGACCTTGTCCGGTGCCATGAAGGTGGTTTCACCCTTGTGGCGAACCTGGACCAGGTCGTCGATCAGCTTGTTGCTTTCGTCGACCGTCGCCGAAGCCTGGGCGATGATGTAGTCGCCTTCCTCGATCGCCGACAGATGCACGATCTCGTCGGTCAACTGACGATCCACGACCTTGCGGTACGGTGTCTCGAGGAAACCGTAGCTGTTGGTCTTGGAGTAGGTCGCCAGCGAGTTGATCAGGCCGATGTTCGGGCCTTCCGGCGTCTCGATCGGGCAAAGACGACCGTAGTGCGTGGCGTGAACGTCGCGCACCTCGAAGCCGGCGCGCTCACGGGTCAGACCGCCCGGCCCGAGCGCGGACACACGACGCTTGTGCGTGACCTCTGAAAGCGGGTTGTTCTGGTCCATGAACTGGGACAGCTGAGAGGAGCCGAAGAACTCCTTCACGGCTGCCGCCACCGGCTTGGCATTGATCAGATCCTGCGGCATCAGGCCTTCGCTCTCCGCCATGGAGAGACGCTCCTTGACCGCACGCTCGACGCGCACCAGGCCGACACGGAACTGGTTTTCCGCCATCTCGCCGACGCAACGGATGCGACGGTTGCCAAGGTGGTCGATATCGTCGACTTCACCGAAGCCGTTACGGATATTGATCAGTTCCTTCAGGACATCGAGGATGTCCTGATTGTCGAGTACGCCGGAACCCGTATCGGTATCACGACGCAGACGACGGTTGAACTTCATCCGACCGACGCCAGACAGGTCATAGCGGTCTTCGGAGAAGAACAGGTTGTGGAACAGCGTCTCGGCCGCTTCCTTGGTGGGCGGCTCGCCGGGGCGCATCATGCGATAGATTTCGACCAGCGCTTCCAGGCCGGAGCGCGTGGAGTCCACCTTCAGCGTATCGGAGATGAACGAGCCCGCGTCGAGATCGTTGGTGTAAAGCGTTTCCAGCTTGGTAACGCCGCCCTGGCCCAGCTTCTCGACCAGCTCCGGCGTCAGCTCGGAGTTGCACTCGCAGATCAGTTCACCGGTGTTGGCGTCGACCTGATCCTTGGCCAGCGTCTTGCCGAACAGGTAATCCAGCGGCACCTGAAGACGCTCGAGTCCGGCATTTTCCAGCTGGCGGATGTGCTTCTGGGTGATCCGGCGACCTTCCTCGACGACGATATTGCCATCGCCATCCTTGATGTCGAAGGTTGCGGTCTCACCACGCAGCCGCGACGGCACCAGCTCGACGTAAATACCATCGCTCTCGATATGGAAGGTGCTGGTTTCGAAGAACGTCTCGAGAATTTCCTCGGCGTTCATGCCGAGCGCGCGCATCAATACGGTCGCCGGCAGCTTGCGGCGACGGTCGATACGCACGAAGACGTTGTCTTTAGGGTCGAATTCGAAATCCAGCCAGGAGCCGCGATAAGGAATGATGCGCGCGGAATAGAGCAGCTTCCCGGAAGAGTGGCTCTTGCCCTTGTCATGATCGAAGAACACGCCCGGCGAACGATGGAGCTGGGAAACGATGACACGCTCGGTACCATTGACGACGAAGGTACCGTTCTCGGTCATCAGGGGGATTTCCCCCATGTAGACTTCCTGCTCCTTGATGTCCTTGATGGCCTTGTTCGACGACTCTTTGTCATAGATGATCAGGCGTACCTTGACACGCAGCGGTGCCGAATAGGTCACGCCACGGAGCTGACACTCCTTGACGTCGAAAGCCGGCGTGCCAAAGCGGTAACTGACATACTCGAGCGCCGCATTACCCGAGAAGCTCTCGATCGGAAATACGGACTTGAAAGCCGCATGGAGACCGGTCTCGAGACGCTCTTCCGGCGCCCGGTCCTGCTGGAGGAAGTCGTAATAGGAATCAAGCTGGATGGCCAGCAGGTAGGGCACATCCATTACTTGAGGCAGTTTGCCGAAATCCTTGCGGATGCGTTTTTTCTCAGTGTATGAGTAAGCCATCTGTATTCCCCAGCTTGTTCACCATGGGTGACCGGTGCGTGGTCGGCGCTCTCCTAACGCGGGCTACCCCCGTTAGGCGCTGACGGCAAGCCTCCCGAAAAAGGGAGCTCGCCGTCGGAATTCGTCTAGTGGCTACAATCCTGAACCCGGAAGGTCGACCCCGAGTCAGGCGTACTAACGCCAGGCTAGCAAAAACAGAAAAAGGCCGGCAGCGGGTAGGCCCGCCACCAGCCGTGGCGCTTACACAGCGCGTGAAGCCGTGAGCACAGAGTTACTTGAGCTCCACAGAAGCGCCAGCTTCTTCCAGCTTCTTCTTGGCTTCTTCAGCGTCGTCCTTGGACAGACCTTCTTTCAGCGTGGCAGGTGCGCCATCGACAGCACCCTTGGCTTCTTTCAGGCCCAGACCGGTGATTTCGCGGACGACCTTGATGACGTTGACTTTCTTGTCACCAGCAGCGGTCAGGACCAGGGCGAATTCGGTCTGCTCTTCGGCAGCACCAGCGTCACCACCGGCCGGTCCCGCGACGACGGCAGCCGCAGCAGAAACGCCGAACTTTTCTTCCATTGCAGAAACCAGTTCCGCAACTTCCATCACGGACATTTCGGCAACGGCGTTGATGATGTCTTCTTGAGAAAGTGCCATTTTCAAATTCCTAAACTTTGCGGAGCCCCAGCCGGCATCGGCCAAGTGCTCGTTGATTCAATAGTCGACTCAGTCTACGCGAGCAGGCACCGATCAGGCGGCTTCTTCCTGCTTTTGATCGCGAAGAGCTGCAAGAGTACGAACCAGCTTGCCGGCAGAAGCTTCCTTCATGACGGACATCAGCTTGGCGATCGCTTCATCGTAAGTCGGCAACGTAGCCAGACGGTCGATATCGGCGGCCGGGATCATCTCCCCTTCGTAAGCCAGCGCCTTGACTTCAAATTCCTTCTGCGACTTGCCGAACTCCTTGAACAACCGCGCGGCAGCGCCGGGGTGATCGTAGGAGAAGGCCAGCAGCGTGGGGCCTGAGAAAGTCTCGTTCAGGCACTCCCATGAAGTCCCTGACAGCGCGCGGCGAGCCAGCGTGTTGCGGACAACACGAATCTGGACGCCATTCTCGCGAGCCTGCTTGCGCAAATCGGTCATTGCGCCAACGGTGACACCGCGAGAATCGGCAACTACGACGGAAAGAGCGTCCTTAGCGGCTTCACTGACCTCGGCAACAATCGCTTTTTTGCCTTCGAGTGCTAGTGGCACAGTGGTTACTCCTTCGTGCCGGGGCGACGACGTCGCGACCCGGTGGTTACCATCTCTTTCACCCGACATCGGTGAAAGTCTTGGATGATGGCTGCACACCTGAATCGGCGAGCAACACCATCTGCGCAGGCCCCTCTACAGGGCATTAAGTCGACGACTGGTGCCGACACCTGCGGTCTTTGACGGTGCCCCGCCCCACTCTGCCAGGACGACGCGAATCGTCCTGGCAGCGCACGGGGACCGCAAAGTTACTGCCTAGTTGCCGGCAATCACGCAAAAGTGCTGTGATCGACGGTCAGACCCGGGCCCATCGTGCTGGACAGGGTCAGTTTCTTGAGATAGATACCCTTGGACGTGCTCGGCTTGAGACGCTTGAGGTCGTTGACCAGTGCTTCGAGGTTGCCCTTGAGCGCGTCGGCCGGAAAATCCACCTTACCGATAGAGGCATGGATAATGCCGTTCTTGTCGGTACGGAAGCGGACCTGACCCGCCTTGGCGTTCTTGACTGCTGTCGCAACGTCGGGAGTCACGGTGCCGACCTTGGGGTTCGGCATCAGGCCACGCGGCCCCAGGATCTGGCCCAGCTGACCGACCACACGCATGGCGTCCGGGGCAGCCACGACGACGTCGAAGTTCATGTTGCCCTTCTTGACGTCATCAGCCAGATCTTCCATGCCAACGATGTCGGCACCGGCTTCCTTGGCGGCATCGGCGGCAGCGCCCTGAGCAAACACGGCAACACGGACGTCACGACCCGTGCCGTTCGGCAGCACGGTAGCACCACGTACGACCTGGTCGGATTTACGCGGATCGACACCCAGGTTGATAGAGACCTCGACAGCCTCCTTGAACTTGACCGTGGACACCTCGGAAAGCAGAGCGACGGCTTCTTCAAGGGTGTAGACCTTGCCCGGCTCGACCTTCTCGCGAATCATCTGAGCACGTTTTGTCAGCTTTGCCATGATCAGAGGCCCTCCACATTGAGGCCCATGCTGCGGGCACTACCAGCAATGGTACGAACAGCGGCTTCAAGATTGGCAGCCGTCAGATCCGGCTCCTTCGTCTTGGCGATCTCTTCGAGCTGCTCACGCGTCACGGTGCCGACCTTGGTCTTGTTCGGCACACCAGAACCGGATTTGATACCGGCGGCCTTCTTCAGCAGCACAGCTGCCGGCGGCGTCTTGGTGACGAAAGTGAAGCTGCGGTCGCTGTAAACCGTGATCACGACCGGCGTCGGCAAGCCCGGCTCAATTTCTTGAGTCGCGGCGTTGAACGCCTTACAGAATTCCATGATGTTGACGCCATGCTGACCCAGCGCAGGGCCCACGGGCGGACTCGGATTGGCCTTGCCGGCTGCGACTTGCAGCTTGATATAGGCCTGAACTTTCTTAGCCATTTTGAACTCCAGTCGGGTACGGACGCCTTGCGGCTCCCCTGTTCAGCCGGCACATCGACCGGCAACGATAACGCAGCACCAGAAGCGCTGCGGTGAATGCTGCTTCGGCGCCGGTCAGTCCTTGACTACCTGGACGAACTCCAGCTCGACCGGCGTCGAGCGCCCGAAGATCAGCACGCTGACCTGCAGGCGACTCTTTTCATAGTTGACCTCTTCCACGACGCCGTTGAAGTCGGCGAAGGGGCCATCGACGACACGTACGGTCTCGCCTGGCTCGAAGAGTGTCTTGGGACGTGGCTTGTCGGTGCCATCCTGGACCCGGCGCAAGATCGCATCCGCTTCTTTCTGGGTGATCGCAGCGGGCTTTTCCGGCGTACCACCGATGAAACCCATGACTCGCGGCGTTTCGTTGACCAGATGCCAAGTCTGTTCGTTCATCTCCATCTCGACCAGTACATAGCCGGGATAGAACTTGCGCTCGCTCTTGCGGCGCTTGCCGTCACGCATTTCGACGACTTCCTCGGTGGGCACCAGGATGTCACCGAACTGGTCCTCGACACCGTAAAGCTTGACGCGCTCGATCAACGAACGCATGACCTGCTTCTCAAAACCGGAATAAGCGTGAACGACGTACCAACGCTTGGACATGAAAACTCCTAGCCAATGATTCCGGACATCGCCCAACCGAGGACGGTATCGATAAGCCACAGCAACAGACCCACAACCAGGACGGCCGCCAATACGATCAATGTCGTTTGGATAGTCTCTTGTCGGGTCGGCCAGACAACGCGTTGAATTTCGCGCTTAGAGCCACGCGCCAGCTCCATCAGCGCCCGCCCCTTGGTCGTGGTCAATGCGATCGCTGCGGCAATGCCGCAAACGACGACGACACCCAGCACGCGATACAGCAGGGCCTGCTCCGCGAACCAGGCATTACCGCCGACCGCGACCGCGAGCAGTAACACCACGACAATCCATTTTGGGGTGTCGTAGCGTGACTCCTGCACCTCGGCGTTGTGCTTCATGAAAACTCCTCAACTCAAGGCGCGATAACCGAACAAGACAAGGTATCAATACGAGCCAGCCTGGGGAAGACTGGCAGGCCAGGAGGGAATCGAACCCCCAACCTGCGGTTTTGGAGACCGCTGCTCTGCCAATTGAGCTACTGGCCTGCAACTACACATCCGAGAATCACCCGGAAATTAGGAGGGCGCTATGATAGCGGAGAAATGTCGAGAAAATCAATCCCGTCACGACATTTTCTTTCGCCATCAAAAAAGCGAGCTCATGCTCGCCTTCACGCATCTTTCGACAACAAAAAATGGAGCTCATGGACGGAATTGAACCGTCGACCTCACCCTTACCAAGGGTGTGCTCTACCCCTGAGCTACATGAGCTTAAATCATCACCAACAGCATGGAGCGGGTAGTGGGAATCGAACCCACACCATCAGCTTGGAAGGCTGAGGTTCTACCATTGAACTATACCCGCCTACCCGCTCTGACTCTGGTTTACCGAGACAGACCGGTAAAACTCTGTCAAAAAATCTGGTGGAGAGGGAAGGATTCGAACCTTCGAAGCTTTCGCGGCAGATTTACAGTCTGCTCCCTTTGGCCACTCGGGAACCTCTCCATACCGGCGGCAGATTTTACCCTACCACTCACCAATGTCAAGCATCTGTTTTTACTACAATAACAGCGCCACACACCGATGGCCTTGCGTTCAAAGCGGGGCGCATTGTGTCAAAGGAAGGCACTCAATGCAAGCGTGAATATGCATTTTCGACAATGGCTTTCCGTAGCGGACTACTCCTCCAGGCGAATGCTGATCTCGCCTCCAGTCAGCGCCCGTTCACCGGTATCCGTCATCACTACCAGGTTGCCCTGCCGGTCGACTTCGATCGCCGTGGCGGTATAGGACGTGCTGCCCTGGTGAATACGAATGGCATGACCAGCATAAGCATGCCTACGGTTCCACTGCGCTCGCCAGGCGCTGAAGCCTTGCCGCTCGAATTCAGGCAACATCGTCAACAAGGATTCGATCAGAGCCGCAGCGACATGATTGCGAGAGGGGGAATCGATCACGTCTGCGAGAGCCCCTATGGGCTGCCCTGCCGCCTTTCGCACAGCGTCATTCAGCGAGACGTTGACCCCAATACCGATGACTACCTCACAAGGCCCTTCGACGTCCCCGGTCACCTCGAGCAGAATGCCTGCAAGCTTTCGCCACTCGTCGTCGATGGCGATCAGAACGTCGTTGGGCCACTTCAAGGCAACATTGGCACCAAACGTTTCGACCACCTCAGCCAGCACCACGCCAACGGCTAGGCTCAGCCCTTCGAGCGCAGCTACACCCGATTCGAATCGCCATCCCAGGGAAAGAATTAGACTACCACCCCAACTGGTACTCCAGGACTTGCCTCGGCGTCCTCGGCCTGCCGTTTGACTTTCTGCCAGGCAGACCTCGCCATGGCCCGCACCATGCCGGAAGCGATCTCGCAGGAAGGTATTGGTGGAATCGAGCACATCCTCGACGAACAGCCGCTTGAGGTGGCGCCGAGGCCCGGCAGGAAGCTGCGCAACGATACTGGCCCCATCAAGAGACTCCAGCGAGTTGACCAGGCGGTATCCGCGCCCCTTGACTGCCTCCAGTGGCAGATCCATTGCTTCCAGCTTCTTGAGCTGCTTCCAGACAGCCGTGCGCGAGACACCTAGATGTTCGCCTAGCTGCTGACCAGAGTGATAATTGCCATCGCCCAGCAGGCGTATCAGATCACCGATGCTCATGAAGGATTATTGCCCAGCGAGAAAAGCGCCATTCTA
>NZ_PZJT01000015.1 GCF_003206135.1 Salinicola salarius
TCTATACCGAACCCCGGCCATTGGTCGGGGTTCACTTATTTAGGGGTCTCCCATGGAGAGTCCCGGAACGCCGGCCGACTCATCGTCAGGCATCTATCCCAAACCCCAGCCCAACAAGGCTGGGGTTTTTTTATGCCCGCATGAAACGTCACGGGCCATGCTGGCCCGACTCTATCATGCGGGTTGGAGGAGAGTTCCTTCGTTACTTCATCATTATTCCTGCAATCTCATCGCAAACGGAGGAATCCTGACGCCAGGAGCAGACACGCTTTTGACCGCTTTCGAATAATTAGGAGAAATTAGGGAAGGTCGCTTCGAAGTTGGCTGATTCTGCAAACTGTAGCTATGGTTGTTAGGGCAAATACATGGAAGCAGTTGCTCAGGAGGATGCGAGATGCGCACTGACCTATTGAAGAAAATGGCGATGGCTATGCTATTAGGCCTGATGGCATTTGGCGTTGTGGCTTGCGATAACGACGAAGGGCCAGCAGAAGAAGCCGGAGAGTCGGTCGATAATGCCGTGGACAACGCAGGCAGCACGATGGAAGACGCTGGCGAAGAGATTCAGGAAGAAGCAGAGGATGCGCAGAATTAATTCTGTCATGGTGTCAGCGTAGGGTAAGACAAAAAACTCTGCGTTTGTCACCGTGGTTGCCTGAAAACTAAATCAGGCGGTTATGGAGAAAAAGCCCGAGTGCCTTTCTTTCGGTACTCGGGCTTTTCATTGCTATTGGGATAGACGTCCAACAGTGAACAATGAGATAGCCTTGGCCTACGCTATCACCATCTCGCGATAAAAGAACGGGCGGCAGTGTCGGTGACACCGCCGCCCGTTATTCTTTAGCGCTGACTTTTTGCCGGCTCCCTGACTGGATTTTATCCAGACAGGGAGTGGCGCTGGCCGAGACCAGTAATCAGCTATCGTCACTCTTGGGGAGTGCATAGGCGATCACATAGTCACCGGAGGGCGTTTCCATGAAGTGGTGTCCGGTGGCGACGATAACCACGTACTGACGACCATTGGCTTCATACACCATCGGGTTGGCCTGACCGCCCGCGGGTAGCGCAGCCTGCCACACCGTCTCGCCACTTTCGATGTCGATGGCACGAATGAGGTCGTCAGTCGCGGCAGCAATAAAGATCAAGCCACCAGCGGTCACCACGGAACCACCGTTATTGGGCGTGCCGATATCGATGGGTAGCCCTGAACGAATGCCCCACGGGCCATTGGCGCGAGCCGTGCCTAGCGGCCGATCCCATAGCGTATCGCCGCTGGCCAGGTCGATGGCGCGGATATGACCATACGGCGGCTGCTTGCAGAGCATGCCGGTGTAGGGCACACGCCAGCCAGCGTTGACGTTGATCGCATACGGCGTATTGGCTTGCGGATCACCGGCACCCTCGGCGCCACCACTGTCTTCCTGCTGTTCCTCTCGGGGCACCCAGCCCAGTTTGTTGGCGACGTCACGCGGCACGAGTTCGTTGTAGTTCGGCATATCGTTGTAGTTGGCGATGATGACGCCGCGACGCGGATCGATCGCCACGCTACCCCAGTCGGAGCCGCCGTTGTAGCCGGTGTACTGGATCCACGGCTGCTTGGCGGTCGGCGGGGTATACATGCCCTTCCAACTGGCCTGGTGATACTGAATACGGCAGAACAGCTGGTCGAACGGGGTCATGCCCCACATGTCCTTCTCGTCGATGTCCGGCTGACGCAGCGTTGCGTAGAGCGAGAAAGGTTGTGTCTTGCTGCGCTGCTCCGGCTCGGCGCCGCCCTGGGGTACCGGCCGCTCTTCGGCACCGCCACCCAGCAGTTCACCCGTCTCACGATTGAAGACATAGATCTCGCCCTGCTTGGTCGGCATGACCAATGCCGGCACCTTGCCATTGTCGGTAGGGAAGTCGATCAATGTCGGCTGTGAACCCGGATCGTAATCCCAGACGTCCTTGTGCGCCGTCTGGAAATGCCATTTCGGCAGGCCCGTCTCGACATCGAGCGCGATCATGGAACTGGCCCACTCGTTCTCTTCCGGCGTACGCGAGCTGCTCCAGTAGTCGGCGGCACTATTGGCCATCGGCAGGTACACGAGGCCCAGCTTGCTGTCACCGGCCGCGGTGGTCCACATGTTGGGAGAGCCGCGCACATAGGTCTCGTCGCCGGTCAGGGGTTCGCTCTGATCCGGGCGACCAGCATCCCACGCCCACAGCAGCTCGCCGGTTACGACGTCATAGCCCTTGATCACGCCGGAGGGCGGGTAGCGACGCTGCCCATCCAGGACCTGGTGACCCGTGACGAGCACGTTGCGCACGACGACAGGCGCTGAGTTGATGGAGACATATCCTTCCGGCGTCTCGCCCATATTGCGCTTGATATCCACCTGACCATTGTCACCGAAGCCGGTACACGGTTCGCCGGTTGCGGCATCGACTTCGATCAGACGGCCGTCAAGCGTGCCCGAGATGATGCGCGCCTGGCAGGACTGGTCGTCATTCGAAGTGGTGGCCATCTGGCTCGACGATGCCTCATCGGACTGCGCCTGGCCTTCATCGTTGCCTTGTGGCTCGTTCGCTGCCGTAGACTGGCTCGGGTCCGCTGATTGATCCGTGTTCGACGTCTGATCTTCCGGCACCTCGTAATACGTCACGCCGCGGCATGCAGCCGTATAAGGGATGGCGTCCTCGGAAACCTGCGGGTCGTAGCGCCAGTTCTCTTCTCCGGTTGCAGCGTTCAGAGAGATCAAGATATTGCGCGACGTGCACAGAAAAACATCATCTCCGATTTTCAGCGGCGTAGTTTCAGCGCCCCAGCGATGGTCGAGAATGTCACCGGTGCGATATTGCCAGGCCACCTGCAGGTCGCCGACGTTATCCGGCGTGATCTGCTCGAGAGGTGAATAGCGCGTGGCAGCCGAGTCACGACCATAGGCGGCCCAGTCGCCCGGAGCCGGCGTATCGGCTGGCTGTGCGTTACCGACATCCGTCGATAGCGATGCATCGGCTATCGCAGGGACATCCTCGAGATGCTCGTAGCCGCGGTTGGGAAGGAACGCTAGCGCGCCGGCCACCACGAGGCCCAGAAACAGGACGCCTGCCAGCGAGAACCCGGCCTTGCGGGAGGGACCGTTCTTCAGCGCAGGGGTGACCAGCGCGACCAGAATGGCCAGGATCAGCACGACATCCAGACGAGGGATCCAGCGCCAGTAATTCAGTCCCGATTCCCAGGCCGCCCACAGGAAGGTACCAATGAAGACGATCCCGTAAATAGCGGCACCGGAAATCTGACCGCGGAACAATTGGATGCCGGCAATCAGCATTAGCACGCCAGCGATAAGGTAGTACCAGGAACCGCCTAGTACCGCCAGGTAAGCGCCGCCGGCTCCCAGAGCCAGACCAACGAGCGCAACAATGATTCCGACGAGCTTGGCAAAAATGCCCCCTGCACCGCCGGAAGAAGTCGTAGTGACCACTGTATTCTCCCTTGAATGATATTTGGTATTAGGTTGGTCATGCGTCGAAGCGACCAACTGCCTCATGCGACAAGCTGTGGCATATAGTTAGGGTAGTCACGGTAATCCAAGCTGGCGATCAAAATCCCTCGAAACCCGGTCAGATCCTTCCTTGCAGTGATTCCCAGGCTCGCTTGCTCTGTGCCAACGCGGTCAGGAAAATGAACAGGCCTGTCACGACGCTCATTGACACCGCGTAAACTGCGGCGCCAGCCCGGTCCTTCTTCACCGATTTTTGCCTTGTCTGGCCTTTGCTCGTCGGCTTTTCAGACAGCGCCGAGTACGGGGGCGGGGAGAAGGGGGACAATACGACCAATCGGGATCTTGTATATTTTATACAAAACGCCTAGTGTCTGCAGAGTGTCAGAACGTAACTTCCATGTCAGGATACAACAATGCCGCTATCGAAGCGGCGAGAGAACGGAAGGGCGCCCGCCCGACCCCTTTGCAGTACGAATAAACAACAATCGCTGAAGGGAGTAATCGCTGTATGGGTAAATTCCTCAAACTGATCGCCTCTGCGGCCGTCGTCAATCTGGCAGCCGGTTCGCTCGCCATGGCGCAGGACGGGCCCATCACCATTGGTGTCCAGGTGCCGACCACCGGCTCCGAAGCCACCTATGGCAAGGACATGTACAACGCCATGATGCTGGCCGCCGACGAGATCAACGCCGACGGTGGGCTGCTGAATGGACGCCAAATCGAACTGGTCACTGGAGACACGGCCTGCGACCCGCAGCAGTCTGTCAACGCCGCCAGTCGCCTGGCTTCGCAGGAGGTCGTCGGCGTGGTGGGCGGCTACTGTTCCGGTGCGACCCAGCCGACGCTCAAGACCTACGGTGATGCCAACATCCCGTTCGTGATCGTGGCGGCCAACTCCACCCAACTGATTCCGGCCAACCCGGGCAACGCGGTGATGATCAACTCCACCGGTGACGACCAGGCCAAGACCGCGCTCGAGTTTTTCGAGGGCAAGGACATCGAGAAACTAGCGATCGTCAATCAGGGGGATGCCTATTCCCAGGATCTGGCCAACCTGACCCGGGACGCCTGGACCGGTGCCGGTCACACCGTCTCGGCCTTCGAATACGTCAACAAGGGGGAGCAGGATTTCTCCGCACTGGTCAACAAGATCCGGGGCTCCGGTGCCGAAGCGGTTTTCTGGACAGCCTACTACGCCGATGGCGGTCTGCTGATTCGCCAGCTGCGCCAGCGTGGCTTCCAGGGCACCATCGCCGTGGGTGACGGATCCAACTCGCCGGAACTGTTCAATATCGCCGGTCAGGCTGCCGAGGGCGTGTTCGCGTTCTCCAATCCGACAGCCGACTTCCTGCCGGCCGCCAAGCAGTTCACCAGCGACTACCAGTCCCGGTTCGGCAATGCGCCGGGGCCGTATGCGCCGCTCGCCTATGATGGCATGCAGCTGATGGCCTGGGCGATCGACGAGGCCGGCTCCACCGATGGCGATGCCATCATCAAGGCGCTGAACAGCGCCGACGGACAGGAGTGGCTGGCCGGCCCGATCTCCTTCACGCCGCAGCACACGCTGGCACGCAGCAACTTCGTGGTGCTCGAGGGCCAAGGCGGCAAGTGGACTCGCTACGAGGAATGACGACTCGCTCTTCGGTTCGAGCCTCGGCTCGGACCGAAGATGCTGTCACGCGTCGCGGGGCGTGAAACCCGCGACGCGCTCACTCTCCTCATCCGCTGTCCGCTGCCCAGAGACATACGCCCATGACCTGGTACGATTCTTTTCTGCAGCAGCTCGTCGACGGGCTGGTGCTGGGCTCTTTCTATGCCCTGGTGGCGCTCGGTTACACCATGGTGTTCGGGGTCATCAAACTGCTCAACTTCGCCCATGGCGATCTCTACATGACGGGCGCCTTCGCGGGCTTCGGTGGCCTGTCCCTGGTTTCCGGATTCCTCGGCGCCGGCTGGATCGGCATCTTCGTTGCGATGCTGCTGGCCATGATCGCCGTCGGCTGCCTGGGGGTGGTGATCGAGCGGGTAGCTTACCACCCGATGCTCGGCGCGCCTCGGCTTTCGATCCTGATCACGGCGCTGGCAGTGTCGCTGGTGCTGCAGAACGCAGCGCTGGCGCTGACCGGTGGTCAGTACACCGCTTTCAGCACCGATCTCGGGTTAGGCGGCTTCAATCTCGGCAATCTTTTCCTCTCTCACAACCAGATCGTCCTGGTGGCGACCGCTGCGGTATTGATGATCGCGCTCGAACTGTTCGTCTCCAGGACGCTATATGGCCGAGCCATGCGCGCGGTCTCCATCGACAAGGACATGTGCCGGATGATGGGGATCAATGTCTCCGCCGTCATCGCGGTGACCTTCTTCATCGGCTCGGGGCTGGCGGCCGCCGCAGGCACCATGGCTGGCGCCTATTACGGCAGCATCTGGTACTTCATGGGCTTTCTGATCGGGCTCAAGGCATTCACCGCCGCGGTGATCGGCGGGATCGGCAGCATCACCGGCGCCATGCTGGGCGGCCTGATCCTGGGGTTGCTGGAATCCTTCGGGACGCACATTCCGTTCATCGGCAGTGAGTGGAAGGACGTCTTTACCTTCTCGATCCTGATTCTGGTGCTGGTGTTCAAGCCCACCGGTCTGCTGGGCAAATCCGAAGTGGAGAGGATGTGACATGGACAGACATTCGCCATCCACGACGCCCGATACCCACAAGCCTGATTTCCACGAGTCTGATTTCCACGAACCCAGGCCACGCAATCTTTTCCAGCGTCTCTACGCGGCGTTTGAATCGCCAGGCCGGAGACGGGCACTTCATCTCGCCATCATTGCGATCCTGATCGTCACGCCCTGGATCTCGAGTCAGTACACCACGGTGATCCTGACCAACGCGCTGCTCTACGTGGTGCTGTGCCTGGGGCTCAATATCGTGGTCGGCTACGCCGGTCTGCTCGATCTCGGCTACGCCGCCTTCTTCGCCGTTGGTGCCTATACCATCGGCATTCTGACGCAGCAGTTCGGCGTCAATTTCTGGGCGGCGATCCCCTTCGCGCTGCTGGCAGCGGCGCTGGCCGGCGTCATCATTGGCGGGCCGACGTTACGCCTGCGCAGCGACTATCTCGCGATCGTGACGCTGGGCTTCGGCGAAATCGTGCGCTTCACCGCCCGAAATCTCGAGATCACCGGCGGCGCCAGCGGTCTATCGCACATTCCGGAGCCATCACTGTTCGGCTGGCACATCGATAGCTCGATCGACTTCTACTACGTCTTCGTGGTGTTGGCGGTGCTGGCATACATTGCCAGCCAGCGGCTGTTCGATTCGCGTCTCGGCAGGGCTTGGCTCTATGTCCGCCATGATGAAGATGCCGCCGAGGCGATGGGTATCAACCGGGTCGCGACCAAGCTGGCGGCGTACGTGATCGGCGCCATCTTCGGGGCGATCGGCGGCATCTTCTTCTCGGTAAATCTGGGCGCCATCTCGCCGGAAAGCTTCAGCTTCCAGCAGTCCGTGCTGATCCTGCTGGCCGTCGTGCTGGGCGGCATGGGCAAGATACCCGGCGTCATCCTGGGCGCGTTCATCGTGGTGCTGGGGCCTGAATTGCTGAGGGATTTCGGCACCCTGCGACTGCTGATATTCGCCGTGCTGCTGTTGCTGATCATGCTGTTCCGGCCGAGCGGTATATGGCCCGAGAAGCGTTCATGAAAGGTACCTACAAAAGGGCTGCGCTCGACGATACCGCGTTAAAAATGGCCTCGGAGTACTCATTTACCCGAGTAAACTCCGTTTCCTCGGCCATTTTTGCCTTGTCTCGCCTTCGCTCGCCTGTTCTGTAAGCACCTTTTTGAGGAGTTCTTGATGCTGCTGCAACTGAAACAGGTGTCGCTGAGCTTTGCCGGCAACACTGTCCTGCACGATGTCGACTTCGGCGTCGAACCGGGACGCATTCATAGCCTGATCGGCCCCAACGGGGCCGGCAAGACATCGATGTTCAACGTGATCACCGGATTCTATCGCCCCCAGCAGGGGGAAATCACGCTGGATGGCGAACCCATCGTCAAGCGCAAGCCGCACGCCGTGACGCGGCTGGGCATCGCGCGGACTTTCCAGAACGTTCGGCTGTTCCGGGAAATGTCGGTGCTGGAGAACGTCATGGCCGGCCAGCATTGCCGGACGCGATCGGGGGCGCTTGCCGCCATTCTCCGGCTGCCGAGTCAGCGTGCAGAGGAGCGCCGGATTCTCGAAACTAGCCTGGAGTGCCTCGATTTCGTCGGTCTGCTGGGGCATCAGGATCGGCTGGCCACCAACCTCGCCTATGGTCATCAGCGGCGTGTCGAAATCGCCCGCGCATTGGCGACCCAGCCCAAGCTGCTGCTGCTCGACGAACCGGCAGCGGGCCTCAACAGCGGCGAAAAGCAGGCGCTGATCGAGTTGATCCGACGTATCCGCGACGAGCGCGGCGTCGCCGTACTGTTGATCGAGCATGACATGAGCCTGGTGATGAATGTCTCCGAGCGCATCAGCGTGCTCGACCACGGCAGTCTGATCACCGAAGGCGACCCGCACACAGTGCAGAACGATCCCAAGGTGATCGAGGCCTATCTCGGCCAGGACGATGAGGAGCTGGCACTGTGACGGAAACCCTCACTCAAACCGATAGGCCGGCAAGCACCGTGCGGCCTGGCAAGGTGCGGCTGAGCATTCGCGATGTCGAAGCCTTCTACGGCCAGATCCAGGCGTTGCGGGGCGTGTCGCTGGATGTCCACGAAGGGGAAATCGTGACCCTGCTGGGTAGCAACGGGGCCGGCAAGTCGACCACGCTCAAGACCATCTCCGGACTGGTCCGGGCTCAGCGGGGCGACGTCCAGCTCGAAGGGGAATCGATCGCCACGCTGGCGGCTCACGAGATTGCTCGTCGTGGCGTGGTTCACGTCCCCGAGGGCCGACGTATTCTGCGTGGGCTGACGGTCAAGGAGAACCTGGAACTGGGCGCCTTCACGGTCAAGGACAACGCCCTGCGCCGCCAGCGGCTCGACGAGGTCTACGAGCTGTTCCCGATCCTTCACGAGCGCCGCCATCAGGACGGTTCGCTGCTCTCCGGCGGTCAGCAGCAGATGCTGGCGATGGGACGCGCGCTGATGCACGGCCCCAGCGTGATGCTGCTTGACGAGCCTTCCATGGGGCTAGCGCCGAAGCTCGTGACCGACATCATGCGCATCATCAAGCGCCTGAACGAAGCGGGTACCACCATTCTGCTGGTCGAGCAGAACGCACGGCTCGCGCTGCGGCTGGCGCATTACGCCTACGTGATCGAGAACGGCGAGATTCGCATGCAGGGACCTGCCGCCGAGCTGCGCGAAGACGAGTCGATCGTGAAGGCCTACTTGGGTGTGGGTGAATGACAGGGCGTCGGTGAATGACAGAACGGCGGTGCATGACTCGGTAAATAACGAAGTATCGGAGAATCGTATGCAGACCACTTGCGTGATCCATAGCGTCAGTTGCCATGCCGAGGGAGAAGTAGGAGATGTCATCGTCGGCGGCGTGGCGCCGCCACCCGGCGAGACGCTCTGGGAGCAGTCGCGCTGGATCGCGCGTGACGAAACGCTGCGCAACTTCATGCTCAACGAACCCCGCGGCGGCGTGTTCCGGCACGTCAATCTGCTGGTGCCGCCCAAGGATCCGCGGGCGCAGATGGGCTGGATCATCATGGAGCCGGAAGACACGCCACCGATGTCCGGTTCCAACAGCCTCTGTGTCGCGACCGTACTGCTCGAAACCGGGATCCTGCCGATGCAGGAACCCGAGACGCGCCTGGTGCTGGAAGCGCCCGGTGGCCTGATCGAGGCCGTGGCGCGCTGCGAAAATGGCCGAGTGCTGGACGTCACCGTGCGCAATCTGCCGGCGTTCGTCGATCGGCGAGACCTGCAGCTCGAAGTGGAAGGGATCGGCACGCTGCGTGTCGACACGGCATTCGGCGGCGATAGCTTCGTGATCGTCGATGCCGAGGATCTCGGTTTCGAGCTGGTGCCGGATGAAGCGCGGGATCTGGTCGAAGCCGGGATTCGAATCACCGATGCCGTCAACGCGCAGTTCGGGTTCCATCATCCTACCAACCCCGACTGGAAGCACGTCTCCTTCTGCCAGATCGCGGCGCCGCTCAGGCGGGAAGGCGGCGCCTGGCTGGGGCGCAATACGGTGGCGATCCAGCCCGGCAAGCTAGATCGTTCGCCCACCGGTACCGGCTGCTCGGCGCGCATGGCGCTACTGCACGCACGCGGCGAACTCAAGCTGGGCGAAACCTTCATCGGCGAATCGATCATAGACTCGCTCTTCTACTGCCGGCTCGATGGCACGACGCGGGTCGGCGACAAGGAAGCGGTGACGCCGCTGATCCGCGGGCGCGCGTTCATCACCGGGACGCATCAGCACACCCTCGATCCCCACGACCCCTGGCCCGCCGGATACCGCATCGCCGACACCTGGCCGCGTATCGGGCCGAATCGCGTCCGCTAGGAGGTCGCCGGCTCCGGGGTTTGATCCGGTTTGATATGCGGTCGCTCGGCCATGATGCGTCCGAGGCGTTCCAGCGCCAGTTCCAGGCGCTCGACCAATCCTTCCAGCAGCACGCGGCGATCCGCCGGCACGTCGCCGTGCTCGGCGATCGCGGTCTCGAGCTTGCTGCCGGCTTCACGGATCCCCTGCGGCTGACGGCCGTTGGCACTCGCCTCAAACCCATCTGCCAGCGTGCGCAGCAGCTGGCGATGAGCGCGACGGATCAGGGGATGGGTCGCGTTGTCCAAACGGTCGCGCAGACGCAGCGTGGCGGTCCCCAGATCCAGCCCGGTTAGCCCGAGAATGAACAGATGGCGCTGATCCTGAGGCAGCATGTCGTCGTGCTGGGCCAGTTGCAGGATGCGATCGGCCATATGGCCAATGAAGCGGGTTTCGGCGTCGCGTATCGATCGCCGCCGCAGATGATGGATGTCTCTGGAGATCGCATTGATCAAGCGCCGCCGGCGCAGGCGCGTGCCCAGCCCGGGCAGCAGCCGGAAACCCATCATCACGCAGGTGAGGCCGATGATCACCGCGACCGCGCGATTGGCGAAGCTGTCGAAAGAGAAGTCCATGTTGTTGCCGGGCATGGTCAGCAGGATGTTGAAGATGGTGAAGGCCAGGCAATAACCCATCGTCGCCGGATTGGTTGCCCCCATCAGCCCCAGAAACAGCGGCGTGCCGAACAGCAGCGCCAGCATCGGAAAGCCGTTGGCCTGCGACAGCAGTACATGGCCAAACAGGAACGCGCTGGGAATGGCCGCGAGCATGCCCTTGTAGAACATCATGGTGATCGCGACCGGATTGTCGCGACTGGCAAAGAAGGACGAGAACAGCGTGCCCAGCAGCATGGCCACCATGGCGCTGTTCCAGGCCGTGAGAATCCAGAACGTGGCGAGCACACCAAAAACGATCCCCGAGCGGATCGCATTGATGGCGGCGGCGAGATGATCGCGATGCCAGGCCAGCGAGGCCGAGCGCAGCCGGTAGGTGCCGGGGGAGGCGATCGCTTCGCGGGCGTCCAGCATCACCATGGCATGGCCGATCGATTCGCGCAGCCCCAGGCGCGCACGCCGGTCCAGCGGTGCCATGCCTTCTTCGTCGCTCTCGTGCACGAGATGGCGCAGTTCCTGGAGTTCCTGGCGTGCCTTGGGAACGCCCTTGACGTGTTCCGCCTCGCGAAAGCCTTGTGCGACCCGGCGCGCGATCTCGATGCTGCGGGGCGCCAGCTTGTCGGCATGGTCGTGCAGCATCTGATGCAGCGCCTGAAGATTGGCCAGAAAGCGCAGCGTGCGTCGGGTCAGAACGTGGGTGGCGCGGACGCGGCCCGGGCCTTCCGGGCCCTCGAAGCGCGCCGCCTGGCTATCCGTCTCCAGCGTGGTCAGCGAGCCGAGGCTACCCCGCAACGCCTTCTGCATGGCTGGAATGTCGTTGCTCGCCTCCAGGCGCAGGGCCGCGTTCTCGAAGGCTTCGTTGATGACGCTATCGGCCTGCGTCGAGAGATGCTTGCCGACTCGGGAAGGCCACAGCAACGAGCTGACCAGGGTGGCGCAGATCGCACCCAGCCCCAGTTCCGACAGTCGTGCCACGGCGATGTCGAAGATCTCGCCGGGCGTGCTGCCGTTGGAGATCACCACGATCAGCATCGCGGTGACGGCTGCCATCAGACAGCCGTAGGTATAGTTGTTGCGCCATAGTGAACCGACGTAGGTACACAGCATGATCCATAGCGTCAGGGTCATCAGCGCGGGCACCCTGGCCTGGGCAAACAGCGACATGATGACGATTCCCGCCACCGCCCCGATGAACGTGCCGCCGAGCTGGCAGATGCCTTTCTCGATCACCATGCCGCTCATCGGGCGGATCTGCAGAAAGGCCGCCGAAATCAACGCCCAGTAGGGGCGGTCGAGGTTGAGCCAGAGCGCCAGATAGAGCGCGATCATCATCGCCACGGTGGTCTTGATGGCGAACTTGACCGCCGTGGCATCGGGCATCAGGTAGGTCTTGACGAGCGGTGACATGGCACTCACTGCGTGTCGTCGGCGACGTTCCCGGCTGGCATTGCGTCAGCCGGTCGCGATTGGGCCTGCTCGGTCGGACGTCGGTCGGCTGGCTGGGTCGGCTGCGTTGTCGTACTGACAGGGTCGTCAGGAGACTCGGATGGCGGCGTGCCGTCGCCGTGCTGAATCCTGACCGTTGCCGTCATGCCGGCGCTGAGCAGCGTCTCGTCCGGAACGTCATCCAGGGTGATGCGAACCGGAATGCGCTGCGCCAGCCGCACCCAGTTGAAGGTCGGCTGGACTTGCGGCAACAGCTGGTTGTTGAGACTGGTATTGGTATCGGCGATCCCTCGGCCGATGCCGGCGACATGGCCATGCAGATGGGTATCGCCATTCATCAGGATGACCTCCGCAGGATCACCGACGTCGATGGAGGACATCTTGGTCTCTTCGAAATAGCCCATGACGTAATAGGAGTTCGACTGCACCAGCGCCATCACCGATGTGCCTCGACTGACATAGTTGCCGGCCGACAGCTGCAGGTTGAGCACATGGCCGCTGACCGGCGCGACGACGCGGGTTCGCTCCAGATCGAGTTTGGCGCTGGTCAGATCGGCCTGGGCCTGCTTCAGATCGGCAGCGGCGACACGGCTGTTGATCTGAGCAATCTGGCGATCTTCTGCGCTGATCGAACGGTTGCTCAGCTGGTTACGGCGCTGGGCTTCCGTCTGGCGTAGCTGCAAGGTGGCCTCGCGGTTTTCCACCGTCGCCTGGGCCTGATCCAGTGCCGCCTGATAACGCGCCTTGTCGATCTCGAACAGGGTATCGCCCTTGGCGACGAAGTCGGTGTCGTTGACGTTGAGCGTGCGTACCCAGCCGGAGACATCCGGCGCGATCGTGATCACTTCCGCCCGCACGCGGGCATCCCGCGTCCAGGGGGTGAAAAGATAGTAGTTCCAAAGCCAGATGCCGGCGGCCACGGCGATCCCGACGACGACGAGGGTCATGAGGATACGTAGCGAATTGCGCATCAAGTACTCTCGAGCAGGACGGAAAACAGAAAGGTAATGCCGGCAGTGAACAGCACGAACAGCGAGACGTCGAACCAGGCTTCATACCACAAGGCGCGCTGCCCGATCACCCAATGCAGCAACCAACGCAGGAAGAGGGTGGCGATGAAGCCAAAGAAGGCATAAATCAGCAGTGGGCTGAGAAAGATCCCGCCAACGGCAATTTCCTGTAGACCCATATCTTCCCTGTCGGCTGCGTCGTGATTCGACAAGCGAGTAATGTTATCACGCTATTTAAGTCACTGTCAGAGGCGTGGCTTGGCGCTGCGCGTCTTTCCTGCAGTCTAGCCGGAAAAGCCGAAATTCGCGTACCTGGCCCAAATTAGCGCCTATCTGACTCCTATTGAAGGAAAAGGCCATCAGCTGCACGCAGGGGTCGGTATCGAAAGAGCGAATATCGAAGGAGCGGGTAGAGCCCCTTCCAGTGATCTGCCAGACGAAGTCGAAAGGGCCTGCCTCGCCCGCGAGCAACTGCAAGGCATCGCCTACGCGATAGTCGATCCATTTCGCCAGTCCGGCCGGCCATGTCCCGCGCATAGAAGGACTTTTCGGCTTCCAGCTCCATGGTAATGCCCTGACCGCCCGCAGCGCGTGCGGCATCGGCCAGGCGAATGGTGTTCAGCGATCGGCGGTCGGGGCTGGCAGCTCCGCTGTCTCTCGTTGCCAGGCAGCCGGTACCGATTGGCGCAACTGCTCGATCAGTGCAGTGATCTTCCGGGGCTGGTGGCCGTAGGGATAAAGCAGCGTGACCGGTAGCGGCGGCGCTTGCCACTCTTCCAGACACGGCACCAAGGTCCCCGGGTGATGGCGCAGACGGAGCTCGGCCATCCAGTGGGGCATCAGCCCCAATCCCTGGCCACGAGCGATGGCATCGGCATGTAACGCCAGTTGATCGACACGCAGCCGACTGCCGGCCGACGGCAGGTGGTAACGGCCCTGGTAGAGATGACTCAGCGTCACGCCGCTTTCGGTATCGCCGAGCAGATCGACCCAGGCATGGTTTTTCAGTTCGTGCGGATGGCTAGGCGTGCCCCGATGGCGGAGATACTCGGGATTGGCGTAGATACCGCGCGTGATCGAGCCCAGCACCTCCTGACGCAGGCCGCATTCCACTACCGCTCCGACCCACAGGTGAAGAGCGCTGCCATCCGGTAGCGAAGGGGCCGATCGAAGTGTCCGCACTTCCAGTCTGGCCTTGGGGTGGCGTTCCAGGAAACGCTCTGCCTGCTTCGCCATGAAACCCCGCGCCAGCGCCGAGTGAACCTTGACGACGACCTCGCCGCTGATTTCCGCCTTCAGGTCGTCCAGCGCCAGATGGCTCTGTTCTGCAATCCGCAACATCTCCCGGGCGTAGCCCAGGAAAAGCCCGCCGGCCTCCGTGGGCATCAGACGGTTGGCCTGGCGTCGGAGCAAAGGTTGGCCCAGCCGGGTTTCCAGATGCGCGATGCGGCGACTCAAGGTCGATTTGGCGACGCCCAGGCGACGAGCGCTCACCGTCAGGCTGCCGGATTCCATCACATCAGCGAAGGTCGCGAGTTCCTCGAGATCGTACATGAAGCCTGCCCGGTAGCGGGGTGGATTCTGGCGTGAATGAGAATGATTGTCGGAAACTTTAACGGTTTTATCGCCTCGACGCGATCTTTCCAGCGGTTGCAAAACACGCAACGCACTGTCGCGAGATTTTAGGCAGGCAGTATGAAAGAATCTAAATGATAAATATTCGTATTAAGATTTTTGGCCGTGCGAGCTGCTTGTTCATTCGGACTCGTCTTATCAAGGGAACCAACAATGACATTTTCAACGCCATTACGATTTTCAGCGCTCACATTTGCGGCTGCGGGGGCTATCGGGTTTGCGAACCATAGCCAGGCCCAGAGCGAGCTGGACCCTATGGTCGTCACGGCCGCAGGCTATGCGCAGCAGGTGACCAGTGCACCCGCTTCGATCAGCGTGATCTCACGCGAACAGCTCGAGCGCCGTCAGTACCGCGATGTGACCGATGCCCTGGTGGACGTGCCCGGCGTCATCGTGACGGGCGGCGGGTCGGGGGACAACGGCGCCGACATCAGCATCCGTGGCATGCCTGCCGAATATACTTTGATCCTGGTCGATGGCATGCCGGTCAGTACACGTGAATCGCGCCCCAACGGTAGCGCCGGGTTCGAGCAGGATTGGCTACCGCCGCTCTATGCCATCGAGCGCATCGAGGTGATCCGTGGGCCGATGTCGACGCTCTACGGATCGGCTGCAATCGGTGGGGTGATCAACGTCATCACGCGTAAAGTCCAGGACGAATGGCATGCCAATCTGCGGTTGGGAGCGACGATCCAGGAAGATCGGGACTCCGGCGATGCTCAGCAGACCGAATTCTATACCACCGGGCCGCTGGTCGATGATTTGCTCGGACTGCAGGTCTTCGGCCGTTACAGCACGCGGCAGGAGGACGACATCGTCGACGGCTACGAGGACAAGGAGCTGGTCAACGGCACGGCGCGCGTGACGCTGACGCCGACCCAGGACCATGACTTCATGCTGGAAGCCGGTCGCACCAAGCAGCAGCGCGAGATGAACGTCGGAAAGACCGTCGAAGAGGGCGGTGATCCTAGTGAATCCGATAATGAGACGGAGCGCTACTCGCTGCGCCATGAAGGGCGCTGGGGTATCGGCACCTCGACCACCTACGTACAACAGGAAGAGACCGAAAATAAGGGGCGAGACATCACGGTCAAGAATACCGAGGCCAAGTCGCAGGTGGTGATGCCTTTTCGCTCGCATACGCTGAGCGTGGGCGGCAGCTACTCCAAGGAGGAGCTGGAAGATACCACTAGTAATAAGATCTCCGAGCTCTCCGAACTGGACATGTACCAGTGGGCGCTGTTCATCGAGGACGAGTACTACCTCACCAATACTTTCTCGGTCACCGCCGGCGTGCGCATGGATGACAACGAAGAGTTCGGCAATCACTTCAGTCCGCGTCTCTACGGTGTCTGGAATCCAGCGCCGCTGTGGACAGTGAAGGGTGGCGTCTCGACGGGCTACAAGGCGCCCGGCGTACGCGATCTCTCGCCGGAATGGGGGGCCGTCAGTCGTGGTGGTGACACCTACGGCAATCCGGATCTCGAGCCCGAGACCTCGGTCACCAAGGAGATCGGTCTGCTCTACGGTCGGCCCAGCGGGCTCAATGGCGGGATCACGCTGTTCCGTAACGACTTCGAGGACAAGATCAGCCGGGTTCCCTGTACGGCCGTGGGCGCCCCCTGTGCGTCGGAGCCCGACAACAGCTATGGCCGTAGCCCCACCACCCGCGTCAATATCGACGAGGCTTATACACAGGGGGTCGAGCTGACGCTGGGAAGTCCGCTGAGCGAGACGCTGTCGGCCAAGGCGAGCTACACCTATACCGATTCCGAACAGGAGTCCGGTGAGGCAGAAGGGGAGCAGCTCACGCAGCTGCCCAGGCATCTGCTGAGCACCACCTTGGACTGGGATCCTGCCGGTCGATTCAGCGGCTGGGGTCGTCTGACATTCCGCGGCGATCAGGAAGAGTATGTGGCGTCGGGGCGTTCCGGCTCCACCGATGCCATTCCCTCCTACACATTGGTCGATACGGGCGGGTCCTGGCGAATCGCCCCGCAAGCCAAATTGCTGTTCGGCGTCTACAACGTCTTCGACAAGCGGATCGATTACGACACCTACAGCCTGGTCGAAGACGGTCGTCGCTACTGGCTCGCTATCGATCTCGAAATATGACGCCGGCTGGAAGCTATCCACATAGGATCATCCTCTAGGGCAGCGTAAGACATATCCGGCATCGCAATAGGCCGATGCCGGCTTTCTATTCCATGAACTCGCTAGACAGGAAATCATTCATGCAGATTCGTTCCCACTCTCGTGGCGGCGTGCTGTTTTGCGCTGCGATCGCTCTGGCCGCATTGGCACAGGCTGCACTGATCCCGCAAGCTCAGGCCCGTACGCTGGATACGGCGTACGGCGATGTCGAGATCGAGGGCCAACCCCAGCGCGTGGTGACGCTGTACGAAGGGGCATTGGATACCGCGTTGACGGCGGGCGTGACGCCGCTAGGGGCGGTGGCGACTCGCGGCGGCGAGGGCGTGGCGAGCTATCTGGGAGAAGCCGCCGCGGATATCGCCATCGTCGGCACCGCACGCGAGACCAACATCGAGGCGGTCATCGCGCAGCGGCCGGATCTGATCCTGGCCTCCTCGCGCCTGCCCGAATCGCAGTACCAGTTGCTGTCGCAGATAGCGCCGACGGTGGTGCCCAAAACCGCAGGATTCGAGCCGGAAGCCTGGAAGGCCGAAGCACGTCTCTTCGGCGAAGCGCTGGGCCGCGAGACGGCGATCGATGACGCCATAGAAACAATTGAAAATCGTTCTCGATCGCTTGCACAACGTCAGCCCAATGGTGACACTACCGCCACCCTGGCGCGCTGGATGCCCAACGGCCCTCTGGTGATGTCGACCCGGCTGTTCGCGACCGGGCTGCTGGCGGCCAGTGGTTTCGATGTGAAGGACGGCGACGTGGTCAAGGCTGGTCGTCCACACAGCGATTCGCTGAGTCTCGAGAACCTGTCGAGTATCGACAGCGACTGGCTTTTCCTGGCGACGCTGAACGACGACGGCGAAGCAGCGCTGGAATCCGCGCGCCAGTCGCCGGCCTTCGAGCGCCTCGATGTCGTGCAGCAGGGCCATGTGGTGCCGGTGGACGGCCAGCTTTGGACCAGCGCTTCCGGGCCCATCGCCGCGCAGCGCATTCTCGACGATATCGAGGGCGTGTTGACGCAGTGACCATTGATGCCCTGATTCTGGCTTCGACGCCATGCCCCGAATTTCATGACGACCTGCCATGACTGAACCGATGTCCCGTGAGCGCTCGTCCTTTCGTGAACGATCGTCGCTCCTCAATCTGATGCTCGTCCTGCTGGCCAGCCTCCTGCTGGTCGGCGTGACGAGCCTGCTTCTGGGCGCCGGCGACGTTGGCCCGCTCGCTGCCTGGTCGGTTCTGACCGGTGGCGGTAGCGACGAGGCGCGTTTCGTCGTCGAGTCGCTACGCCTGCCACGCACGCTGATCGGTGTGGCCGTCGGCATGGCGCTTGGGGTGGCGGGGTCGCTGATCCAGGCAGTCGCCCGTAATCCGCTGGCCGAGCCAGGGCTGCTCGGTGTCAGCGCGGGCAGTGCCCTGGCGGTAGCGATCGCGCTGGTGCTGGGCGCCAGCGCGGCGACGCTGCGAATCTCCGTGGCGCAACTGGGAGCGCTGGCCGGATGCCTGTTCGTGCTGGCGATGGCGCGCGTCAACGGGGTCGGCAACGATCCGGTCAGGCTGGTGCTGGCCGGGGCGATCCTGTCCGGGCTGCTGGGCGCACTGACCTCACTGCTGCTGCTGGTCGACCAGCGCAGTGCCGACGAGATCCGGTTCTGGGTCATCGGCAGTCTGGCCGGGCGTCGGCTCGAGGATCTTCGCGCTATCCTGCCCAGCCTGCTGTTCGCTGGCGTGCTGATCGTCGCCATCGCCCGGCCGTTGGCGGCGCTCGCGCTCGGCGAGCGGGTAGCCGTCGGGCTGGGCCATCATCCCCGCTGGATCCGGCTCCTGTGCGTCATCGCGGTGGCGATACTGGTCGGCGCGGCCACGGCGGTTGCCGGCCCGATCGCTTTCGTGGGGCTGGTGGTGCCGTTCGTCGCCCGGGCGCTGGCCGGTCCCGACATTCGCCGTACCCTGTGGCTGGCGCTACCGCTGGGGCCGATCATGATTCTCTGCGCCGACATTCTGGCGCGACTGCTGGTGGCGCCCTCGGAGATGCCGTTGGGCGTGATTACCGCGCTGGTTGGGGCGCCGGTATTGATCGCTGTCGTTCGTGCCCACCGACTGCCCGCGCTGTGACGCCTGATGAAGACTCGTACCCTGACACCGCCCGCCTGCCTGATGAATCGCCCTGAGGCCGGCGTGACGCCTCCGTCCGGCTCGTGGCGCCTGAGCTGGGCGCTCGGCGAGCGCGACTATTCGATCCTGATCGAGCGTCGCGCCTGCTTCGTCTGCCTCGGCTTGCTGGTTGCGCTGCTGGCCGTTTCGCTGCTGTCGCTGTGCCTGGGCACGCTGACGTTGAGCCCGCGGGAGGCGCTGGCCGGTGTCTTCGGTCATGGCGATCCGGTCAACGCTTTCGTCGTCCAGGAGCTGCGTCTGGTGCGATTGGCCGCAGGTGTCGCGACCGGCGCAGCGTTTTCGCTCTCCGGCTGCCTGATGCAGACGCTGGCCCGCAACCGTCTGGCCACGCCCGGGATCGTCGGCATCGACAACGGTGCCACGGCCTTTGCCGTTGCCTCGGTCGTGGGGCTCGGCACGAGTCTGGCGCCGCCGCCGATGGCGCTGGCGGGGGCCGCTACGGCGACGGCCATCACCTTTGCGCTGGCCAATGACGTCGGGACGCGCGGCTATCGCTTCATCGTGACGGGGATCGGGGTCGGCGCGGTCTTCGGAGCGTTGACGCAGCTGCTGATGGCGCGGGTCGCCATCGACACCGCCAACGCCGCCTATCCCTGGACCGTCGGCAGTCTCAACGCCCGCGACGGCGCCGCGCTGGTCTGGCTCTGGTGCGGTCTGGCGATCGGCCTCGTGGTGGCGTGCTATCTCTCCCGGGCGATGCGGATACTGCGCTTTTCGGACGCCGTGGCCCAGGGGCTGGGCTACCGCGTGCGCGCCTGTCGTTACACGGCGCTGGTGGTGTCGGTGGCGCTGGCGGCACTTGCGGTCGCGGTCGCTGGCCCGGTCGGGCTGGTCGGGTTGATCGGCCCGGAAATCGCCCGCCAGCTCTCTTCGCACCGGGGCGTTTCGCTGATCGCCTCGGCACTCTCCGGGGCAATCGTTATGGTCGCCGCGGATCTGGTCGGGCGGTTACTGCTGGCGCCGATCGAAGTGCCCGTCGGTATCGTGACCGCGATCGTCGGGGCGCCGTTTCTTCTGTGGATACTGTTACGTCCTGCACCGAGGTTCCAGTCATGAACTCGTTTGCCGCTATCTCGCCCGATGCGTCACCGTCGAATGCGTCGCCCTCGAACGTGTCGCCGGGCGTCGCGCCGCCCCTGGCCGCGCGTCAGCTCTCTTTGAGCTACGGGCGGGGCAGCGCGCGGCGCACGGTGATTGAGGCGCTCGATCTCGAGCTCCCTGCCGGGCAGGTGACGGCGATCGTTGGCCCCAACGGCTGCGGAAAGTCGACGCTGCTGGCGAGTCTGGCGCGTCTGCACGTGCCGGACCGGGGCGCGGTGCTGCTCGACGGTCACGATATCCAGCGTCTGCCGGCGCGCGAGATGGCGCAGCGGCTGGCACTGCTGCCGCAGGAAACCCACGCGCCGGAAGGCCTGACCGTCGCCGAGCTGATCCGCTTCGGGCGGCAGCCACATCAAAGTCTGTTCAAGCAGTGGTCGAGGGACGACAGGCGGGTGGTCGACGAAGCGCTGGCGGCGGCGGATCTGCACGCGCTCGCCGACCGGCCTCTGGATGCCATGTCCGGCGGTCAGCGCCAGCGCGCCTGGATCGCCATGGCGATCGCTCAGCAGACACCGCTGCTGCTGCTCGACGAACCGACTTCCGCGCTCGATCTCGGCCATCAGCTGGAAGTTTTCGAACTGATTCGGGATCTGGCCGCGGCAGGCAAGACGCTGGCGATGGTGGTGCACGATCTGGTCAGCGCGTGCCGCTTTGCCGACTACCTGGTGGCGATGCTGGACGGCAGGATCGTCGCTGCCGGCAGACCGAGCGACGTGGTGACGACGGCGCTGGTTCGCGATCTCTACGGCGTGGAATGTACCTTGATGCAGGATCCGGCTACCGGCAGCCCGCTCTTGACCAACATCCGCTCGGCTCGTTACTCCGCGGAACCATCCACCTAGGGCGGGTCCGGCTCAGGCGTTGGCATCTTCGACCAGCACGCGGGAAAACTTGACGATCTCGTCGCGGCGATCGGCCCAGCCCAGATGCTGCCAGAAGCGGTGGGCTTCGTGATTGTCCGCCAGGGTATCGAGATGCACTTTCTCGATACCCGCTTCCAGCAGCGCCGCCAGGCAGTGATCGACCATCGTCCGGGCGAGCCCCAACTGGCGATAGTCCGGATCGACCATGACGTGTTGCAGATAGCCGCGGCGGCCATCGTGGCCTGCCATGGCGCAACCCACGATGCCTTCCCCGTTGGCCGGGCGCGCCACGAAGCTCAACCCCGGGTTGCGCTCCAGATAGCGTTGCGTGGCCGCGTAGCCATCGGCGGTTCTCAGCACCACGCCCGGCGTGCGTAGCATCATCGCGGTGAAATCCGCGTGATCGTCGAGTGTCATGGGCAGGATATCGGGGAGGGCGGGATGACTCATGAAACGGGCCTCGGCTTGCGTTGACGGCGAAAACGGATGTTGATGATGGCCAGCCCGGCGATGACCATGGCCCCGCCCGCGACCTTGTTGATGCCCAGCGGATCGTCGAGCAGCCAGACGCCGAGCATGACGGCGAACACCGGCATCAGCAGCGTCAGCGGCACCACGCGGCTGACGGGGTGCTTCTGCAGTAGCCGGTACCATAGCCCGTAAGCGGCGATCGAGGACATCACGGCGGTATATACCACCGCGCCCCAGCCGGCCCAACTGGCCTGGCGAAGCGCCAGCCACTGGTCATCCTCGAAGATCCAGCTGCCCAGTGCGACCAGGGGAATCGCGAACAGCGAGATCCAGCCGGTCATGGTCAGCGGCGCGATGGGCGGGGCGAGCTTGATGATCATGGTCGAGACCGCCCAGAAAAAGGCGCTGGCGAGCAGCAGGGCGGTGGAGGCCGGTGGCGGCAGCGACGGGCCTCCGGCCAGCACCACGACGCCACCGAAGGCGAGGATCAGGCCGACGACCCGGCGGGGCCCCAGCTTCTCCTTGAGAAACATCGCTGCCAGCAGGGTGGCAAACGGGGTGCCCATCTGGACCAGAAGTGCACCGGTACCGGCTTCGGATTGCTGGAGCCCGAGAAACAGCAGCGGGAAGTGCAGGCCGCCGAAGGTGACTGCCAGCAGCAGGATCCAGGGGAGTTGCTGACGCGAGATCCGGGTGAACGGCACGACCAGCACCGCGACCAGCATGAAGCGCAGTACCGTCACCAGCAGCGGCGGCAGATCCTCGACCCCGAGCTTGATCACGATGATGTTGAAGGCCCAGATGATGATGATGCCGAGACCGATCAGTAAATCCTTGAGGGGCACGCGCAGTACTCATCGTTGAATGATGTGGTTGGAAGACGTCGCTGAAAGGCGTCGTCGAGACGTTGCTAAATGGCGTCGATATTCCATTGTCTCAACGACTCGGGCGAGAGCAAGGTTATTTTGAGATGTCACGCGACCGGCCATGAAACGCCGACAGGCCCTGGCATGCCATCGCAAGAGTCACGGGCGATGTCCGCCTGCCGGCGGCGAACTCGGCATCCCGCTATCCGAGGAATGCGCTACCATGCGTCAACGTCTTCCGAAGGTTGACGCCCCGATTTCGAAATCATCGCCACCGAGAGCCCGGAACATGTTCAAGGGAATCGTCTTCTGCCTCTGTTTTCTCGTCGTCCAGCTGTTCGTGCTGTCCTACATCGACCATCGGGTCGGCCAGGGTGAATCCGCCACGCGTCAGGCGGCCACGGCGCAGAACGGCTCGCGCCAGCGCGAATCCGGGACGGAGGAGCAGGCGTGATGGCATGGCACTGGCGTGAGACGCATGGCATCCCGCCGGCGGGAGCCGTTGCATGTATTCACTGATTCAGCAGGCGGTCGATACGCTGAGCTACTTCGGGCTGGTGCTGCTGATGTTCGCGGAGAACCTGTTTCCGCCCATTCCCTCCGAACTGATCATGCCGCTGGCGGGTTACCTGTCGAGCCAGGGAAAGCTTTCGCTGATCGGCGCGATCGTGGCGGGCACGGTCGGCTCGGTGCTGGGAGCACTGCCGTTCTACGGCGTCGCTCGCTGGTTCGGCCATGACCGGATGTCCGCTTTCGTCGAGCGACACGGCCACTGGCTGGCGCTATCGCGGCGGGACCTGGATCGCGCCGATCGCATCTTCAAGCGCCACGGTGGCTGGATCGTCCTGTTTGGCCGGCTGGTGCCCGGCGTGCGGTCGCTGATTTCGTTGCCGGCCGGGGTCTACGCCATGCCGATCGGGCGCTTTTTGCTGCTCACCGCGTCGGGCAGCGCGATCTGGAGCGCCTTCCTGGCCGTGGCCGGTTATCAGCTGGCCGAGAATTTCCGCGCGCTGGAAGCCTATATCGGCCCAGCGTCGAAGCTGGTGCTGGGTCTGCTGGTGCTGGCCTGGCTCTATCATATCGGTAAGCATTACTGGCGCCGTCGCCACGGGTGAGGCGGCGCAGCAACGGTGAGGAGGAAGGGCATGCTGGCGAGGGTTCGGGACTGTGGGGTATGGGCATTGTGCGCGCTCTTCGCGGTACCGGCATGGGCGGAAACGTTGCCGGGCCAGACGGTGACCCTCGACGACGGCCGGCATGAGCATACGCTGCATGTCGAGGTGGCGCGGACGGCATCCGAGCGCGCGCGCGGGCTCATGGAGCGCGAGTCGCTGGCGGAGAACGCGGGCATGCTGTTTCTCTACGACCGCGAGCAGCCGGGCAGCAACGCTTACTGGATGTACAAGACCAGGATCCCGCTGGATATCGCCTTCATCGGCGGTGACGGCATGATCCGCTCGCTCAGGACGATGCCTCCCTGTCATGCGACCTCGTCTCGAGAGTGCCCCGTCTATCCGGCAGGCGCGCCGTTTCGGGCCGCGCTCGAGGCCAACGCCGGCTACTTCGACGCCCATGGCCTGGCCGTGGGGGATCGAGTCGATCTCTCCGCCTGGCTGACGCCATGACGGCATTCGCTTCCGGCATGAGGCATGCCGATCGTGAAAGGTCATTGGCGCGAAACGAGCCCCGGAGCCTCTGGAGGCGGTAAGCAATGGCAATGGCAGGCCAACCGTTGGGCGAGACGGGCGGCAGACCGTCATCTCGCGGTTTTGCCTGGCTCTAACTCACTATATGATGGCGCGCCGTCAGGGATAAGATATGTTGCAATAGGCAAGTCCACGGGCACGGTGCGATTCGAATCACACCCTGACGCACGCCGGCCAGCCCGTTGTCTTCGCGGTCGGGAAACCGATCAACACAATAAACGGGAAAATCTTCGAGGTATGCGCATGAAACGCCATGCATTAACCGCAGCCGTTCTCTCCTCCGCCCTGATGGGCGCCGCATCGATCTCCACGCCGGCCATGGCTCAGGATCAGCAGTACATCACCATCGGTACCGGTGGCCAGACCGGCGTCTATTACGTCGTCGGCCAGTCCGTCTGCCGGATGGTCAACCGCAGCGCCGAAGAGAGTGGTATCCGCTGTAACGCACCGTCCACCGGTGGTTCCGTTGCCAACATCAACGGCATCAAGTCCGGCGAGCTGAACATGGGTGTCGCCCAGTCCGACGTCCAGTACAACGCCTTCAATGGTGAAGCGCAGTTCGACCAGCCGATGGAAAATCTGCGCTCGGTCTTCTCGCTGCATGGCGAGCCGCTCACTATCCTGGCCCGCGAAGACGCCAACATCCATTCCATCCAGGATCTGAAGGGCAAGCGCGTCAACATCGGCAACCCGGGTTCCGGTCAGCGCGCCACCATGGAAGTGCTGATGGACGCGGAAGGCTGGGACACCAGCGTGTTCTCGCTCTCCTCCGAGCTGGGCGCCGCCGAGATGGCTTCCGCGCTGGCGGACAACAACATCGACGCCATGGCGTACGTCGTCGGTCACCCCAACGGTGCGATCCAGGAAGCGACCACCACCGTCGCCTCCAACCTGGTGCCGCTGAACGACGAGGCCGTCAAAGGGCTGGTCGAGAAGTTCCCCTACTACAGCATGTCCACCATTCCCGGCGGCATGTACGAGGGTAACCCGGACGACGTCGAGACCTTCGGTGTGCGCGCGACCTTCGTCACGTCTGCCGACGTCGACGACGAAGTCGTCTACCAGACTGTCAAGGCCGTGTTCGACAACTTCGACCGTTTCAAGCGTCTGCACCCGGCTTTCGCCAACCTGACGCCGGAAGACATGATCAGCCAGGGGCTTTCCGCACCGCTGCATGAAGGCGCCAAGCGTTACTACAAGGAGCAGGGCTGGCTGTAATTGCCCACGGCGTCATTCCTGACGGAATGCGTTGACACTCTGGCGCGGCGGTTGGCAACAACCGCCGCGCCGTTGGATCGATACCCCGCGACGTCGACCGTCGCATCGAATCAAGCGCGAAATGATGTCTCTCCGATGTCCTTTCGCCTACCGGCTGCCAAGTCAGGATCTGCTCATGACGGATAACAAGGCTTCTGGCCCCGATCAGGCCAAGCTGGACGAACTGGCTGCGACCGATACCGGTGGTCGCAAGCTGACCGGAACGCCCAACCGCATCCTGCTGGGTGTGGCGGCGCTGTGGTCGCTGTTTCAGCTCTGGATCGCTTCGCCGCTACCCTTCATCGTCGGGTTCGGCGTCTTCAGCGCCACCGAGGCGCGCTCCATTCATCTGGCGTTCGCCGTTTTTCTCGCCTTCATGGCCTATCCGGCGTTCAAGCGCTCCCCGCGCGAACGCATGCCGATCCTCGATTGGGTCATGGCAATCGTGGCGGCATTCTGTGCCTCCTATCTCTACTTTTTCTATGCCCAGCTTTCCCAGCGTCCCGGCGCGCCGATCCTGCAGGACGTGATCGTCGGCGTGGTGGGGATCGTGCTGCTGCTCGAGGCGACACGTCGCGCGCTCGGCCCGCCGCTGATGATCATCGCGCTGATCTTCCTGGTCTATTCGCTGGCCGGGCCCTACATGCCGGGCATGCTGGCCCACCGTGGCGTGAGCTTCTCGGGGCTGGTCAACCATCAATGGCTGACCACGCAGGGCGTCTTCGGCATCGCGCTGGGGGTTTCCACCAGTTTCGTGTTCCTGTTCGTGCTGTTCGGCGCGCTGCTCGACAAGGCCGGTGCGGGCAACTATTTCATCAAGGTGGCGTTCTCGCTGCTGGGGCACTATCGCGGTGGTCCGGCCAAGGCCGCCGTGGTCTCTTCCGGTTTGACCGGCCTGATTTCCGGTTCCTCGATCGCCAATACGGTTACCACCGGCACCTTTACCATTCCGATGATGAAGCGCGTCGGCTTCAGTGCGACCAAGGCCGGTGCGGTGGAAGTTTCCTCCTCCGTCAACGGTCAGATCATGCCGCCGGTGATGGGCGCGGCAGCCTTCCTGATGGTGGAATACGTCGGCATTCCGTATATCGAGGTGATCAAGCATGCGTTCCTGCCGGCGGTGATCTCCTATATCGCGCTGCTCTATATCGTCCATCTCGAAGCGCTGAAGGCAGGCATGCAGGGGTTGCCCAGCGGTAACCCGCAGCGGCCGTGGCTCAACAAGATCCTCGGCTTCCTGACCGGCCTGGTCGGAATCATGGCGATGGCATTCGCGGTCTATTACGGTATCGGCTGGCTCAAGCCGGCGTTGGGAGAAGCCGCGCCCTGGGTCATCGCCCTGGGCGTCGGCGTGATCTACATCGCGCTGATGAAGATCGGTTCCCGCTATCCCGAGCTGGAAGTGGACGATCCCTCACAGGAAATCACCCAACTGCCGCGCACCAAGCCGACCGTCATGGTGGGGCTGCATTACATACTCCCGGTGATCGTGCTGGTGTGGTGTCTGATGGTGGAACGCCTGTCGCCGGGGCTGTCGGCGTTCTGGGCGACCGCCTTCATGATCTTCATCATCCTGACCCAGCGGCCGATCGATGCCTTCTTCCGCGGCAAGAGTGACCTGGCCAACGACATCAAGCGCGGCGGCATGGACTTGTGGGACGGGCTGATCGATGGTGCCCGCAACATGATCGGCATCGGCATTGCCACGGCTACCGCCGGCATCATCGTCGGCGCGGTGGCGCAGACCGGCGTCGGCCTGGTGCTGGCGGATCTGGTCGAGACACTGTCGATGGGCAATCTGCTGCTGATGCTGCTGCTCACCGGCGTGCTCAGTCTGATCCTGGGCATGGGGCTGCCGACCACCGCCAACTACATCGTGGTGTCGGCGCTGCTGGCGCCGGTCATCGTCCAGCTTGGCGAGCAGAACGGCCTGATCGTGCCGCTGATCGCGGTCCACCTGTTCGTGTTCTACTTCGGCATCATGGCCGACGTGACGCCACCGGTGGGGCTCGCCTCGTTCGCGGCGGCGGCGATCTCCGGCGCCGATCCCATCCGGACCGGCTTCCAGGCGTTCTACTACAGCCTGCGAACGGCGGCGCTGCCGTTTCTGTTCATCTTCAATACCGACCTGCTGCTGATCAACGTCGACTGGCTCCACGGGATCCTCATCTTCATCGTGGCGACGGCGGCGATGCTGATCTTCGCCGCGGCGACCCAGGGCTTCATGCTGGTCAGGAGCCGCTGGTACGAAAGCCTGCTGCTGCTGCTGGTCGCCTTTTCCTTGTTCCGTCCGGGTTTCTGGATGGACATGGTCGATGCCCCCTATGAAGAAGTGCCGCCAGCGCAGTTCGAGCAGGCGCTGGGGGAGATCGGGCCTAACGAACACCTGATGACACGTATCGAGGGTCTCGACGCCTACGGCGCGCCCACCAGCTTCGTGATCCAGGTGCCAGCGACGGAAGGCGGCACCGGTGCCGAGCGGCTCTCGAGCCTCGGCCTGCATCTGATGCAGGAGGATGGCAAAGTGCTGGTCGACATGACCGATTTCGGCAGCCAGGCGGAAAAGCTGGGCTTCGATTTCGATCAGGAGATCGTCTCGGTGCGTATCCCCACGTCGCAACTGCCGAAAGAGCTGATGTGGATCCCGGCGCTTTTGCTGTTCGGGCTGGTGGTAGCGCTCCAGCGACGTCGGCGCGAGCCCAAGGCCAACAAGCCCCAGCAGGTCGCGGCGACCTGACGTAGCATTAAAGGCGTGGCAACATGACGGTCGTCTCCTCGGAGACGGCCGTTTTTCGTCCCTGCGATGTCTCGCGCCGCCTTCGCCGCGCGATCCCGTCACAACCCTGAGCGAGGTGAGCGTGAGTTTCCCCGATGCGTCCATCGATTATCGTCGGCATCCGGAATGCTATCGGATCGGCCACGGCGAGCGCGGTGTGTTTCATGTCCAGCCCTACAAGGATGAGCTGCTCCCGCTGTGGGCCATCCGCAACGAGGCCGACGCCAGACAGGCCGTCGCCGAGCTGCACGCGCGCTATTGCGACTATCGTGAACGAGGCGACTTCGTGGGCATGGACATGGCGCGGAAATATCTTCAGATGGGATATACCCGCGCGCGGCGTTATGCGCGCTACCCGGGTGGGCGCAAGAAGGACGCCCAGGGCCGTCTGCGCCAGCCGCGCAACGTCGATGCCGAGAAGGCTCGCATCGCCGAGTGCTACCGCGAAAGGCTGGATCGTGTGCGCGCCGACGAGGTCTATCAGCAGGCCAAGCGCGAGCATCAGCGTCGCCTGAAATCCAGGCGCTGATCGCCCCGAATCAAAAGATCATCTTTGCGACAGGAGCCTTTCATGCCAGCGCTTGCTGCCATTCATCGTTATCCGATCAAATCCACGGCCGGCTCGTCGCTGCAGCGCGCTCGGGTCGAGGAAGAGGGCCTGGTCGGCGATCGCCGCTTCATGGTGGTCAAGCCCGACGGCACCTTCCTCACGGCGCGCACGCATCCCCAACTGCAACTGGTGCGGGCGCAGTTCGATGGCGAGCGTCTGACCCTGACCCACGGCACGCTGCCGCCGGTGGATGTGGCGCGCCAGGAGTTCTCGGGGCAGCCGTTCGACACCCAGGTCTGGGCCGACCCTTTCAGTGCGACCACCACGCATGCCTCGCTCGACGACTGGTTCAGCGAGGCCGCGGGCGAGCCCGCACGGCTGCTGTGGCTGGGGGAGCGATCGCCGCGCTATCGGGAGTCGATCGGCGTGAGGGTCAGCTTCGCCGACGGCTATCCGCTGCTGCTGATCTCCGAGGCCTCGCTGGAAGATCTCAATGCCCGCACCGACGGGACTCATGTGATGGCCCAGTTCCGGCCCAACCTCGTCGCGACCGGCACCGAGCCCTACGCCGAGGATGGCTGGAAACGCATCCGGATCGGCGACGTGACGTTTCGGGTCGATGCGCCATGCTCTCGCTGTGCCATGGTGACGGTCGACCCTGCCAAGGGTGAAAAACGGGCCGACAAGGAACCGCTCAAGACCCTGGCGGGCTACCGCCGAGGCGAGAAGGGCAAGGTCTATTTCGGTCAGAATCTCGTGGCGGAAAATAGCGGTGACATCGGCGTGAACGACCCGATCGAGGTGCTGGAATCGTCGCTGTGACATGAACCGGGCATGAACGTTATCGGCGGGTAACGTTCATGCTCGCCGAGCCCCCTCGCCGGCATGAAAGGGTTCATCTTCACGCAAGGTTGTCGTGCCTTCTGTTACATTAGATTTTATTAAATTTCTGATGTTGCCCACCTTTCTTTTCCCTCCCTGAAGCCTGCTGTCATGCAGGGTTCATAAACGCAATCGACGGCGGGTGGAAGGCCCGGTTTTACGTTTCTTGACAATTGGCAGCTGTCAGCCCAGCAAGACAAGACGATGATTTCGTCGTCATCCTTCGTTATTCCTGAATCAACATTCAATCACGTAGCCTTACAAAATTTGCAGGCTGCAAAGCGGTTTTTGCTTGCCCATTCTGCCTCTCCACCGTACGACTAAAAGCCAGGTCTGCGCCTTTCGTCTCATGCTCGAGTCGCCGCAATGACGACGACGGCCAGGCCGACATTACCGCTGGGAAGTCGAGCTCGAACGCCGAAACGACCGTGTGAAAACCGGGTTCGTCGATCGTCGCTATCGCCACTACACAAAACGCCACTGCACAACACTGCACAAGGAGTGCCTCCATGCAATTCTGCGACCGTCTGCTTCTCGAGAACCGGGCCTGGGCCGATGACATGATGGCCTCCGATCCCGACCTGTTCGAGCGTCTGAACCAGGGGCAATCGCCCGCCGCGCTGTGGATCGGCTGCTGCGACAGTCGGGTGCCGGCGGAGCAGATCTGCAATGCCAGGCCTGGAGAGCTCTTCATCCATCGCAATATCGCCAACCTGGTGCATGAAGACGATGCCAACGTGTCGAGCGTGCTCGAGTACGCGATCAACGCGCTGGAGGTGGATCACATCATCGTTTGCGGGCACCGCGGCTGTGGCGGCATCCAGGCAGCGGTGAGCGGCGGCGACGCCCTTCGGACGCTGCCCCATGTCGACAGGCATCTGGGGCAGGTCAAGCAACTGGTCGCCGAGCGGGGCGCCGAACTCGCGCAGTTCTCGCAACTCGGCGACAAGGTCGATCACCTGGTCGAGCTCAACGTGATCGCGCAGATCGAACGGCTTGCCGGCCTGAAACTGATTACCGAGAGCTGGCAGGCGCGGCGGGCGCCGAGCCTGCATGGCTGGGTCTACGATCTGGCGAGCGGGCACCTGGAGGAAGTCTATCGTCGCGAGGTCGAGGGAGCGGAAGACAGGCTCGACGAACAGCACTGGCAGCACGTGGCGGCTGGTTAAAAGCTGATCTTCGAGAGCAACCAAGAGCAATAAACCACGCCATTTTCACGCTGTGACTCAAGGATTCGAGGACACGACAATGACGGCATCGAGACAGACGGCATCGAGACAGACGACATCGATCCAGAAGACATCGGCCCAGAAAACATCGAGACGGACGACGCCCGCAGCGTCGGCGTCTCAAGACGGCTCCGACACGTTCCATGACACCGGTCACGACAGCCCCGATACCTTCTCGTTCCGACACCTCTCCCGCGATGTCCCGGCGGGTATCGTGGTCTTCCTGGTCGCGATTCCGCTCTGCCTGGGGATCGCGCTGGCCTCCGGCGCGCCGCCCATCGCGGGGCTCGTCGCCGGCATGGTTGGCGGCCTGGTAGTGACGATGTTCAGCGGCTCGGCGCTCAGTGTCAGCGGCCCGGCAGCGGGACTGACGGTGATCGTGCTGGATGCGATCGAGCAGTTGGGCAGCTTCGCCGCATTTCTGATAGCAGTCATATTGGCCGGCGTACTGCAGCTCTTGATGGGCGTGTTCAAGCTCGGTCGTATCGGTGCCTTCGTGCCAACCTCGGTGATCAAGGGCATGCTGGCGGGGATCGGCCTGATTCTGGTGCTGGGGCAGTTTCCGATGGCGCTGGGACATCCGCTGGACGACATGCCATCGATCACCGATCCGGTGGCGCTGTTCAGTGGCATCTCGCCGCTGGCGACCGGGATCGCGCTGTTCAGTCTGGGCCTGCTGATACTCTGGGAGCAGCCGATGATCAAGCGTCATCGCGTGCTGGCACTGATCCCGGGGCCGCTGCTGGTGGTGCTCGGCAGTATCGCGATCGATCGCCTGGTCGGCGGTGCGATGCCTGGCTGGGCGCTGGGGGCGGAGCATCATATCGATCTGGGCGGGTTGTCCGGCCCGGCGGAACTGATCGGGCAGATGACCCATCCCGACCTCGGCGCGCTGGCCAACCCGGCGGTCTATACTGTCGCGATTACCATCGCCATCATTGCCAGTCTCGAGACCCTGCTGAGCCTGGAGGCCATCGACAAGCTCGACCCTCTCAAGCGCCACTCGCCGCCGCATCGCGAACTGAAGGCACAGGGCATCGGCAACATGGTCTGCGGGCTGGTGGGCGCGCTACCGGTGACGGCGGTGATCGTGCGCAGCTCCGCCAATGCCAACGCGGGTGGCCGCACCCGGCTGTCGAGCCTGATCCACGGCAGCCTGCTGCTGGTCAGCGTGGCGTTCCTCGCCATGTGGCTGGAGCTGGTTCCGCTGGCGACGCTGGCGGCGATCCTGCTGCATACCGGCTACAAGCTGGCCAGGCCGGCGCTGTTCGTCGATCAGTATCGCGAAGGCATGCGCCGTTTCATCCCGTTCACCGTCACGGTGATCACGATTCTGGCTACCGATCTGCTGATGGGCGTGCTGGTGGGGCTGGTGTGCAGTCTCTACTTTCTGCTGCAGTCCGGTTACCGCTCGGCAATCGCCTGCACCCGGCGCGGCGATCACACGCTGCTCAAGTTCCAGCAGGACGTCTCGTTTCTCAACCGCGAAGAGATGCGTCAGTGTCTCGATACCGTGCCGGACAACGGCGAGCTGATCATCGATGCCATCGGTGCCAACTACATCGATCCGGATATTCGCGAGGATATCGACCGTTTCGTCGAGCACGCCGCGGCCAGGGGAATCGTGGTCGAACTGCGCGATGTCGAAGGGACGACCGGCACGTTTGGCGATGTCGAGGCGCTACCGGGCACCGCTCGCGCCGGTTGACGAAAGCGCGACACCGCGCGCCCACCGCCGCGTCCTCTACCGGGCGCGGCGGTGGGCGTATCGAGACGAAGGCGCGTTAGAGCGACTTGCGCAGATAGACCCGCTTCAGCCCCCGCTCTTCGGCGCGGTGCGTCTCGACATAGCCGTAGCGTCGATAGATCGCCAGGTTCTCGTGCATCTGCTCCTGGGTATAGAGCGTGATGCTGTCGAACCCGTGGTCGCGAGCGTACGTTTCCGCCACCTGCATCAGTCGCTTGCCGAAGCCTCGGCCTTGCGCAGCGGGGAAGACCGCCACGTTGTCCAGCAGCAGCGTATCGGGCTTGGGAATCAATACGAGAAGTCCGACCGGAGCACCGTTGTCGCTATCGCAAGCGTCATCGTCATCGAACAGCAGGTTCACGTAGCCGGCGGCGATGTAGGGCGCATAGCCGTTATCATCGACGTCGCGCATCGGCCCCGGCGTCATGCCGATGCGGGCAACGTAATGGCCATAGGCGGCGTCGATCAGCGCCTCGACAACGGCGAGATCCGGGGCCCGGGCCAGGCGGATCGTGCTCATCGGTGTTCCTCGTGGAAACGAGTGTCGCAGTCATCGGCGCCCAGCTGCATGACTTCCCGGGGCGCGCCCTGATCGTCGAGCAGGACCTGGCCGATACCGGCTCGGTTCCACAGCCGCTCGCCCTTCGAGGCGCGTTCGGGATAGTAGGGATCCACTGCCATGCGACGCCGCTTGGTGAGCCAGTTGAGCGGCGACCAGGGCGCGTAGAGCCAACGGTTGAGGCGGTCGAACCAGTCGAGCAGGGTGTCGGGGAAGGTGTTCTTGAGGCCGCTGCTGGTGATCTGCCACATGCGGGGGCTGTTGCGATGCTGGCGAATGGTGATGGCGTAGACGAACGAGTAGTGCACGTCGCCGGAGAGAATCACGTAACGCTGGGGCGTGCGGCTGTGGCGCAGGATGTTGAGCATGGTGTGGGCCGCGCCGGGATGCGCCATCCAGTTCTCCGCGTCGACCAGCAACGGCTTGCCGAACCAGGTGAAGACGCGCTGGATGCCTTCGATCAGCTTGACCCCGAAGATCGGCGCCGGAGAGACGATGATCACCGAAGGTTCCTCTAGCAGTTCCTGCTGGAATTCGCTCAACGCCTCCCAGTCCATCAGGCCCGAGGGGTGATGCCGGCGACGCTCGCTACGCCAGCGCCGGGTGCGTGTGTCCAGCACCACCAGGCGCGGCGTCGAGTCGAGGGTGTAGCCCCAGCCGGTGAAGCGCAGCAGGCGCGTCACGAGCCGGTTGTGCGTCTCGCAATCGAGCCGGCCGTCATGGCCGGCCGAGTCGAGCCATTCGCGGCTGGCGGCCAGCGGCTCGGCCAGGCCGTCGGGATCGTTGCCCCATCCCTGACACAGCAGGTACGCGATCAGCGCATTACCCACGATCCGGCGCGAGAACGGATGTTCGTAGACTGCGGCCTCCCAGGCGGCGGAGAGATTCCAGTCGTCGGTTACGTCATGGTCATCGAAGATCATCAGCGTGGGCAGATGGGCGAACAGGCGCGCCACGCCCGGCAGGCCGGCAACGAACGCATCGATGTGGCGCTGTTCGGCGCGGTAGCGGTCCTGCTCCTCGGCGGCGAGGTGGGGAACCTCCACCTCGATCAGCCGCCACGGTGTCGGCGACCACACCAGCAGATACATCGCCAGCAGCTCGGCGAAGGTGATCAGGTGATTTTCCGCGCTGGCGGTGGTGAAGATCGGCTTGCGCACGCCGCCGAAGAACTTCTCGCGCAGGGCCTCGGTGGAGCGGATCGCCGGCAGCAGATCGTCGCGGTGATAGTAGGTTTCGTCGCGGGCGTAGAGCTCGCTGCCGCTGGCGATCTCCGTCCCCTCCAGGCACTCGTCGTAGAGCCCGAGCCGGGCGATCAGTGCATGAATGGCGGCGAGCATCGGGCCGGCCACGTCGTCGGCGTAGATCTGATCGCCGGTCATCAACAGCGCTGCCGGCCGCGCGGCGCTGTCGGCGTGGCGCTCGCTCAGCCAGCGGTCGGCGCGAACCAGGCCATCGGCGCTGGCGTGATGCGGCTTGCGGCAGGAGCCGTGGAGCAGATTGTCGTAGCGCGAACGCAGCACCAGCGTAGGCAACGGCTCACCGTCGTAGCAAAGGGCCTCGCCCCAATCCCGCATCGAGCGCCAGGCGGTGCCTTTCCCTTCCTCATTCACTCCCCCTGCGGCATTCACGCCCCCTTCGGCATTCACGCTCCCTTCCGCATTCGCACGATAGGCGAGGTCGTAGGCGATGCGGACATCCCGGGGCAGGGCGTCGTCGAGCGGCAGGTCGATCAGGTGAAGATGTGCGTGGCGACCGACCGCCAGGCGAGTCGTGGCCGACTCGAGATCGTGGTGCTGCGAGAGGTCATCGGTACATAGCGTCAACTGAAGTGCTAGCGGGCGCGAAGCGACCAGCCACATCACCAGTCGCTGCGGCATGGCGCGACGGAGTATCGGCCCGGCCAGGATGTCGGGAAGATCGTCTGACAAGTGTCGTTCCTGATACGTCGGTGGACTACGCTCTGTCCGAAAATGGCTGCGCTCGCCAGCTTTCAGCCAGATTGCAGACAAAGCTCAAGCATACTTCAGTCGCGACGTTCAGCCCACGCTCTGCCGTGGGCGATCCGTCTCGCCCGGCATTCACCGGCGTTCAACGTCGACGCTTGAGCGTCCTGTCTATCACGTCCAGCCCCGGCACATACTGGCCGCGGGCCGCCTGCAAGGCGCGCGCCAGGGCCTGTTCGGCGACCCGGTCGTGATCCTGGGGGAGCGAGTTGACCTTGCACGGCAGGAAGTCGAGCAGCCGATCGTCGCCGAATGTCGCCAGATGCAACTTGGCGGGTGGCGCACCGTGTTCGAGCAGAACGTCGAGCAGCCCGTCCATCAGCGTGTAGGAGGCGGTGACGATGGCATCCGGCAAACCGCTTTCGTCCAGCAGGCGGCGCATCAGTGCGGCGCCGCTGTCGCGATCGTAGCGTTCACCGCTGAAGCAGCGCGGGCGGCACAGAGGCCTGTCGAGCAGGGCGTCGAGGAAGCCACGCCGCCGCTCGGTGCTGATCGACAGATTCGGCACTGCGTCCAGCCACACCACGTCCGACACGTCGTCGGCCAGCACCGAACGGGTCAGCATTTCCCCGGCAGCGCGACCGTTGGTGACGATGTTGACGAATCGCTCGGGGTCCAGCGGGCGGTCGATGGCGATCACCGGCAGCCCCTGGGCCGACAGTTCGGTATAGAAGGGATCCTCGGGGCTCAGGCTGCTGGCGACCAGCAGCACGTCGCAGCGCTGGGCGCGCAGCGACTTCGCGACTTCGCGCTCGCTTTGCGGATCGTCGTCGGAACCGGCGATCAGCAGTTGATAGCCCTGCTGGCGCGCGCCGTGTTCGAGCCGCTTGGCCAGGCGCGCATAGCTGCCGTTCTCCAGATCCGGCACGATCAGGCCCAGCGTCCGGCTGTCGCCGCCGCGCAGGGCCGCCGCCTGGGCATCGATCCGGTAATCGTGGGCACTGGCGATGGCCAGCACGCGGGCTACCGTGGCCTCGCTGATGCGACGCGTCCTGGCCTGGCCGTTGAGCACATAGCTGGCGGTGGTACGAGAAACGCCGGCCAGTCGGGCGATATCGGCAAGCTTCATGCAAGGCTCCTGCAACGTTCATGATCGACGATGACGCGTCCGCACGGTGGGGAACGATACCGCGTCGGGCCGCCCCGGCCCAGCCTGATTTTACGCCCGGCGCTATCCGGCCCGTTCCGTCGCAGAGATCGGCGGCGAAGGTCTGCGGCGAAGGTCTAGCTTGTCAAACGGTCGACGAACGGAGAGCATGTCGACACGACAGGTGACACGATTCAGCAAAAAGTCGGAACATCGCGATGTCCCGGTGGTATCGGAAGCGCCGCTGCCCCATGCTACGGACATCGAACGACCATTCGGAGAGATCGTTATGCTGACCCTCCAGCCGCAGGACGCGGCGCTCAATTGCCAGGCCGACAGCTGGCAGGATGCACTGGATCAGGCCGCCGCGTCGCTGCACCGGGCCGGCCTGGTCGAGGCGAGCTATCGCGACGCGCTGCACGCCCGCGAGGCGCAGGGTTCGACCTTCCTCGGCAGCGGTATCGCCATTCCCCACGGCACCCCGGAGAGCCGCGAACAGATTCACCGCACCGGCGTGCGGCTGCTGCAGTTTCCCCAAGGCGTGACATGGCACGACGGCAACCGCGTCTATCTGCTGGTGACGATCGCCGCCGCCAGCGACGAACATCTGGACGTGCTGCGGCGATTGACGCACGTGCTCGACGACGAGAGCGTGGCCGAACGCCTGGCCAACGCCGACACGGCCGAGGCGATGGTCGCTCTGCTGGCCAAACCTCGGCTCAAGGCGCGTCTGGATGCCGGCACGCTCTGCCTGGGCTTTCCGGCGCGGGACCGTTTCGAGCTGGCGCTGGCGGCGGCCGCGCGGCTGCGCCAGGCCGAGTGCGTCGATGCGCGCTTCGTTGCCGCGATCACCGAGCAGGAACCGATCCCGCTGGGCCAGGGGCTGTGGCTGGTGAGCGCTGCCGCAGGCGTCAGTCAGCCGGCGCTGGCGCTGGCGACGCCGGAGCGCTCGTTCACCGGCCCGAAAGGCGTGGTCAATGGCGTGTTCTGCGTGGCGGCGCAAGGCGACGTTCATCGGGAGCTGCTGGAGCGGCTGGCGGATCTGCTGGATAGCGGCGAAGGCGAAGCGCTGGTCGACGCCGATGCCGACCACGTTCTGGCGCGGCTGTCCGGCGAGTCGAGCCACGCCGAGACCGCTCGCGTGACACTGCTCAACGCTCACGGACTGCACGCCCGCCCGGCCAAGCTGCTTGTCCAGGCGGCCCGCGAGCAGTCCGTGCCGGTTCGCGTGCGGCTGATGGAAGGCGCGGCGGAGACGGTTTCCGCCGCCAGCCTGACCAAGGTGATCGGGCTCGGCGCCCGGCGCGGCCAGACGCTGATCTTCTCCGCCGAAGGCGGGGGCGAGGGTAAGAGTGCCCAGGCAGCATTGGCGGCGATGGTCGCCGCCGTCAAGGGTGGGCTCGGCGAGTCCGTGCGGCCGCTGGCGGATGCCGCCGGCGCCAGCCACGTCTCGCGGCGCGATGCCGTGGGCGAGGCAACGGGCGAGATCCCCGGAACGGCGGCACCGGAGCCCATCGCCGACGATACCGCGTTGCCCGCCACCGCCGCCTCGCCGGGGCTGGCGATCGCGCCGGTCTTCGTGATGCGCGCGCCCAGCTTCGACTATCCCGAGCGGGCCCGCGATCTGGCGCCGGAAAAACAAGGTGGCGCAGAACGTCAGCGCGAGCGCCTGCGCGCCAGCCTGGTCGAAGCGCGTGACCAGTTGCGGGCGTTGATCGGCACCGCCAAGGGCGGGGACGTGGCCGAGATTCTCTCCATGCATGCCGAGATGCTCGATGATCCCGAGCTGCACGAGGCTGCCTTCGAGGGCATGCGCGACGGCATGAGCGCCGAAGCGGCGTGGTGGCAGGCGATCGATACCGCCGCCCGCGCCCAGGAGGTGCTGGCGGATCGGCTGCTGGCCGAGCGCGCCGCCGACCTGCGCGACGTGGGGCGTCGCGTGCTGGGCGTGCTGTGCGGGGTCTCCATGCCGGCGCCGCCGCAGCGCCCGTACATTCTGGTCACCGACGATATCGGCCCCTCCGACGTGGCGCGCCTCGATACCGCCCAGGTACGGGGGCTGTTGACCGCCCGTGGCGGCGCGACCTCGCACAGCGCGATTCTGGCGCGGGCGCTGGGCATTCCCGCGGTGGTCGGTGCCGGCGCGCGAGCGCTGACGCTCGCCAACGACGACGAACTGATCCTCGACGGTGACCTCGGTCGCGTGATCGTGCGGCCCAGCGCGGAACGCCGTGATCGCGCCGAACTGCGACTCAAGGAGCTGGAGCGGCTGCGTCGCGAAGCGCACGGCCTGCGCTTCGAAGAGGGCCGCACGGCGGATGGCCGGCGTATCGAAGTCGCTGCCAATCTGGGCAACACCGCCCATGCCGAAGATGCGGTCGAACATGGCGCCGAAGGCGTCGGATTGCTGCGCACCGAGTTCCTGTTCATGGCGCACCCGGAGGCGCCGGATCTGGAGACCCAGATCGGCGAGTACCGGCGTGCCTTCGATGCGCTCGACGGCCGCCCGCTGGTGGCGCGTACGCTGGATGTCGGCGGCGACAAGCCGCTGCCCTACTGGCCGGTAGCGGCGGAGGACAACCCCTTCCTCGGCCTGCGCGGCATCCGGCTGGCGCTGACCCGCCCGGACGTGCTGGAAACCCAACTGCGGGCGCTGCTCACCGCCGCCGATGATCGTCCGCTACGGATCATGTTCCCGATGGTCAAGGACGTCGACGAGTACCGTCAGGCCAGGGCGATCGTCGACCGGCTGCAGCAGGAGATTGGCGCGTCCGACGTCCAGGTCGGCGTGATGATCGAGATTCCCTCCGCGGCGCTGCTGGCGCCGAGCCTGGCGGCGGAGGTCGACTTTTTCTCCATCGGCACCAACGACCTGACCCAGTACACCCTGGCGATCGACCGCGGCCATCCCGAGCTGTCGTCCCAGGCGGACGGCCTGCATCCGGCGGTGCTGCGGCTGATCCGGATGACCGTGGATGCGGCTCACGCCGAGGGCAAGTGGGTCGGCGTCTGCGGCGAGCTGGGCTCGGACGCTGCCGCCGTGCCGGTGCTGGTCGGGCTGGGCGTCGACGAGCTCTCGGTCTCCGTGCGCCAGGTGCCGATGGTCAAGGCACGCCTGCGCGGGATCACCGAGGAGAGCGCCCGCCTGCACGCCGAGACGGCGCTGGCCCAGGCCACCAGCCAGGCCGTGCGCGAAGCGCTGGAGGCGCTCTAATGGCGCACGTGCTGGTGGTGACGCTCAATCCGGCGCTGGATCTGTCGATCCAGCTGCCGCGGCTCGAGCCGGGCGCGGTCAATCGCACGCGGTCGTCGCATCTGGCGGCGGCCGGCAAGGGCCTCAACGTGGCGCAGGTGCTGGTGTCGCTAGGCCACCGGGTCACGCTGTCCGGCTTTCTGGGGGCGGACAACGACACTGCGTTCGTCCAGGCCTGTCGGCGCGACGGGATCGAGGATGCCAGCCTGCGTCTGCCCGGCGAGACCCGGATCAACGCCAAACTGGCCGAGGACGACGGTCGCGTGACCGACATCAACGGCCCGGGCATCGAGGTCTCCGAGGCGGCGCTGGCCGAATTGACGGCCGATCTGGTCGCGCGCTGCAAGGCGACATCGCCGGCTGCGGTCGTGGTGACCGGCAGCCTGCCGCCGGGCGCGACGCCGGAGGCGCTGGCGGCGCTGATTCGAGCGCTCAAGGCCAGCGGTGTGCCGGTCTGGATCGACACCAGCGGCCCGGCCCTGACCGCGGCGCTGGCGGTATTGCCCGACGCGGCCAAGCCCAATGAACAGGAACTGGCCGACTGGGCCGGCGGCCCGCTGACCGATCCGGCGGCCCAGCTCGATGCGGTCCGGCGTCTGCACGCTTCCGGCGTCGAGGAGGCGATCCTGTCGCTGGGTGGTGACGGCGTGCTGTGGGTCAGCCGACGCGGAGAGTGGCGCGCCACGCCGCCCCGGGTCGAGGTCCGGAATACGGTGGGCGCGGGCGATACGCTGCTGGCCGCCCTGCTGCATGGCGTGATCGCGGATCAATCGCCGCAGGAGGCGCTGCGGCAGGCGACGGCACTGGCCGCCGAAGCGGTGCGCCATATCGGTGTCGGCAATCCGCACGTCAGCGACTTCCAGCAATTACTGCAACAGACGAGCGTCAGCCGCTGCGGCGAAGCGCGCGTCGGGGGGAATGCATGAACGGGGAACGTATGGATGGGGAGCGCATGAACGTCATTCTGATTACCGCCTGCCCCAGCGGCATGGCGACGACCTTTCTGGCCGCGAGACGCCTGGAACAGGCCGCCAAGCGTCGCGGCTGGCAGGCCCGGACGGAGATGCATGGCGAACTCGAGGCCGTCACGCCGGTGTCGGAAGAGGCGATCGCCGCGGCGGACCTGATCGTCGTCGCAGCGCAGCGGGTGCCCGAAGCCGCTCGCTTCGACGGCAAGCGGCTCTATCGCGCGCCGATCCAGCAGGCGCTGCCCGATCCCGAGGCGTTTCTCGAACGCGCCGCCCGCGAGGCGACGACGTTCGATGCCGCCAGCGAGCCCGCGACGCCTCCGACGGCGAAGTCGTCCGAGGCTTCCGGCGTCAAGCGCATCGTCGCGGTGACGGCCTGTCCGACTGGCGTGGCGCACACTTTCATGGCGGCCGAGGCGCTGGAGCAGGCCGGGCGGGCGCTGGGCCACCGGATTCATGTCGAGACGCAGGGATCGGTGGGCGCGCAGAACCCGATCAGCGACGAGGATATCGAGGCGGCGGACGTCGTGCTGCTGGCCTGCGACATCGAGGTCGACGACGCCCGCTTCGCCGGCAAGCGGGTCTATCGCACGTCCACCGGCAGCGCGCTCAAGCAGCCGCAGCAGACGATCCAGAAGTCGCTCGACGAGGCGCAGGTGGAATCGGCCGGCAGCGGGAAGAGTGCCGGCGGCGAGCGCAAGAGCGTAAAGGAACGCGGGCTCTACAAGCACCTGCTGACCGGGGTCTCGTTCATGCTGCCGATGGTGGTGGCGGGCGGGTTGTGCATCGCGCTCTCGTTGGTGTTCGGGATCAAGGCCTTCGAGCAGGAAGGGACGCTGGCGGCGGCGCTGATGCAGATCGGCGGCGGCACCGCCTTTGCGCTGATGGTGCCGGTACTGGCCGGTTACATCGCTTACTCTATCGCCGACCGTCCGGGCATTGCGCCGGGCATGATCGGCGGGATGCTGGCCTCGACGTTGGGCGCCGGCTTCATCGGCGGGATTCTGGCCGGCTTCCTGGCCGGCTACTCGGCCAAGGCGGTGACGCGCTACGTCAAGCTGCCGGCCAGCGTGGAGTCGTTGAAGCCGATCCTGATCATTCCGCTGCTGGCGAGCCTGGTCACGGGCCTGGTCATGATCTACGTGGTCGGCACGCCGGTGGCGGCGGTTCTTTCGGCATTGACTGCCTTCCTCAACGACATGGGCTCGACCAACGCGGTCCTGCTGGGCGTGCTGCTCGGCGCGATGATGTGCTTCGACCTGGGCGGGCCGGTCAACAAGGCGGCGTATACCTTCGGCGTCGGGCTGCTCTCGACCGAGACCTACATGCCGATGGCCGCGATCATGGCCGCGGGGATGGTGCCGCCCATCGGCATGGGCCTGGCGACGTTCCTGAGACGCAGCCGGTTCGCCCAGGCCGAGCGCGAGGCGGGCAAGGCGTCATTCGTGCTGGGGCTCTGTTTCATCAGCGAAGGGGCGATTCCGTTCGCCGCCAAGGACCCGCTGCGCGTGATTCCGGTGTCGATGGTCGGCGGCGCGGTGACCGGGGCGCTCTCGATGTGGTTCGGGGTCAAGCTGATGGCGCCTCACGGCGGCCTGTTCGTGCTGCTGATCCCGAATGCCGTCAACCTGGCGCTGCTCTATCTGCTGGCCATCGCTGCCGGCTCGGTCATCACCGGCGTCGGCTACGCCCTGCTCAAGCGTGGCGAGGCAGGCATGACGCCGGCCGCTGCCTCGTCCGAGCCCGCGCCCGCCGAGGCGAGCCGTCAGACCTCCTGATTCGAAACGGCTCTGGTTCGGAACGGCTCTGGTTCAAAACGGCTCTGGTTCGAACCGGCCTAGGTTCGCCAGCGTCGGCATCGCAGCCTACATTGTTTGAAACGATGGGTTGGCAAACACGGGTTGGCAGCGATTCGGTCGTTGCCAACCTTTTGCGTTTTGCCAATCGGGTGTTCGTGAACAGGAGGGAGGCTATGAAGATTCACTGGCAGGGCGACCGTCTGGTCGTTGCCGAGGGCGATATCACCCGCTTCGATGGCGATGCGATCGTCAATGCCGCCAACAAGAGTCTACAGGGCGGTGGTGGCGTCGATGGCGCAATCCATCGCGCAGCCGGCCCCGAACTTCTCGAGGCGTGCCGCGAGTTGCGACGCACGACCTGGCCGGAGGGGCTACCCGTGGGCGAAGTGGCAATGACGCCGGGGTTCCGGCTGCCGGCCTCTCATGTGATCCACACCGTGGGGCCGGTTTTCGCCAAGTCGGCGGATCGCTCTGAACAGCTGGCCGACTGTTATCGTAACTCGCTGAGACTGGCGGGAGAGCATCGATTCACGCGGCTGGCGTTTCCGGCCATCTCGACCGGTGTCTACGGTTATCCGGCCGATACAGCCGCCGCTATCGTGGCCGGCGTGATGCGCGAGCTGCTACCCACGCTTCCCGGCCTCGAGGTGACGCTGCTGTTCTTCTCAGTGAAGGATGTCGATACCTTCCTGACCCACGGCGCCCCGGGCGGCTGACCGGGGCCGGCGCTTGCCGGCCAGCGTCGAGACCGGGCCGGAGACGGCATCACTCCTCGGGCTGATACTTGTAGCCGACGCCGTAGACCGAGCGGATGATGTCGCGGTCCGGCCAGACATCGGCGATCTTGCGCCTGAGCTTCTTGACGTGACTATCGACGGTACGCTCGGAAACGATGCGATGATCGCGATACATGTGATCCATCAACTGGTCGCGAGAGAAGATGCGGCCCGGACTATGCATCATCACCTTGAGGAGCTGGAACTCGACGGCGGTGAGATTCAGATCCTCGCTGCCCGCCATTGCGCGCCAGCCATCTTCGTCCAGCGTCAGGCGTTCGCCTTCGGAGAGCGACTCGTCCGCGCCGGTGGTGCCGTAGCTGCGGCGCAGCACGGCCTTGACGCGAGCTACGACTTCCCGGGGGCTGAAGGGTTTGCAGATATAGTCGTCGGCGCCCAGTTCGAGCCCCAGCAGGCGATCCACTTCCTCGACACGGGCGGTCAGCATGATCACCGGAATGGTGGGAAATCGTTCGCGGATCTGGCGGCACAGGGTGAGGCCATCGGTGCCGGGCAGCATCAGGTCGAGCAGGATCAGCATCGGCTGATTCTCCTCCAGCCACGCCATCACGGCGTTGCCGTGATCGATGTGATCGGAAGCGTAGCCGCTCTTCGACAGATAGTCGGCGACCAGGCGTGCGATCTTGGGTTCGTCCTCGACGATCAGAATGGTGTCGTTCATCAAACCGGCTCCCTGTCAGTTGGCGTGGCTGCCGTGTCTATCGGATGGTTCGTTATATCGCTTGCTGGATCTTTCATCGGGCTGTTCGTGGCACGGCGCATGGGCGGGCGGACCGGATGAATCGTCGGCGCGCTCGATGAATGATTCTGCGGTCATGTCGGCGGGAAGCTCCCGCGGAAACGTCAGCGTCCAGCGCAAACCGCCGAGTGGCGAAACCGAGGGCACCAGCGTGCCGCCCTGCGCTTCGATCAGCGCGTTGGCGATCGACAGCCCCAGGCCGCTGCCACCGCTGCGGCGATTGCGCGACCCTTCCACCCGGTACAGCCGTTCGGTCAGGCGAGGCAGTTCGTCCTCCGACACGCCGGGGGCGGTGTCCTCCCAGACGACGGTCGCCTGATCGCCATGGCGCTTCAGCGTGACGCGCAGCGTGCCGGGGCTGTCGGTATAGGCGATGGTGTTGGACAGCAGGTTGTCCCAAAGCTGGCGCAGACGCTGGCTGTCGGCACGCACCCACAGCGGTTCGGTTTCGAGCTGAAGCGCGAGGCCGAGGCTTTCCAGTCTCGGCTGACTGTCTTCGAGACGCTGCACCAGCGACTCCTCGAGATCCACGGGCACGAGGTGCATGTCCAGCGCGCCGGCGTCGCTCTGGGCCAGCAGGCGCAAGTCCTCGACCAGATGCCCGAGCTGGTCGACCTCCTGCTGCAACGATCCCAGATTGTCCACCGACAGAGGGCGGACGCCGTCCTGCATGGCTTCGATTTCGCCTCGCAGCACTGCCAGCGGCGTGCGCAGCTCATGGGCGATATCGGCGACCCAGCGCTGGCGCGCGCGACGGTTGGCCTCGAGCGTCTCGGCGAGCTGGTTGAAATCCGCCGAGAGACGCGAGAGCTCGTCGCGGCCGCGTTCGGAAAGGCGCACGCTGTAGTCTCCCAGGGTCAGGCGGCGCGTGGCCAGGGTCATGAGCCGAGCACGACGGCCCAGCCACCAGGCGAGCCCGCCGGCCAGGAGCAGGGAGGCGAGAAACAGCGAACCGACGATAATGGTCAGGTTGCGCTGCTGGCGCTCGAGAAAGATCTGGTCCATCCGCGCCATCAGCCGTTCCGGCGGCAGGTAGCCCAGTTGGCCGACCAGCTTGTCACCACTGCGGATCGGCACGAAATGGGGCTCCGGCGGCGGCGGCATGTCCAGGTCGCCCCGGGGAGGCGGCTTGAGCAGGGGCTCGCCGATCACCGGATTGCTCAGCTCGTCGAGCAGGACATAGCCGCGGGCGTCGGAAAACTCGCGGTCGATCCCGCTGGGAGGGCGTTTCTCGCTCGACCAGAGCTGGCTGCGAACCAGGCTCTGCCAGGCGCGAGGGTCGTCGCGCAGCCACTGCCAGCTGCCGCGCTGTGTCCATTGTTCGCCCAGGGCGTTGGCCAGTGTCTCGGCTCGTGTCGACTGGCTGCGCTCGAGATAGTTGACGAAGCCCTCGTCCAGGCTGCGCGAGACGAACACGAACACCAGTCCGCTGATCAGGACGTTGGTGATCAGGATGATGGCGAACAGTTTGATGCCGAGACGCGACAGTCGTGGCCAGTCGCGCCATCTGCTATACGACAAGGACATGGGGTCCGGCTTTTTCACGGGCGGTATCGATGCCTCCAGTGTGTCTCATCGCGTGGCAGGGATGGTTCAGACAATGGGCAAAGAAGATGGAGATTGCGAGCGCTTCATCGTTCCTGATCCAGATCGGGCACGGCGCGGGAAACGAAGCGCTCTCTCCACTGGAAATCCACCGGCCAGTGAGGTTGGTCGCGAGATTGATCGGCGGCATCGAAGGCGGCCCATAGCGCATCGAACGTGCGGCCGTCGACCGGATGAACGTGAGAAGGCAGCAGTTCGGCCAGCGGGTGCAGCACGAAAGCGTAGCGCAGAATGTCTTCGCGCGGGAGGCGGGCATCGCCATGGCGGCCGACGGCGTCGCCCCACAGCAGCAGGTCGATGTCCAGCGTGCGGGCAACGAACTTGGTCGGACCGGCGGGCCGGCCATTATCGCGCTCGATGCTCTTGCAGCGGTCGTTGAGCGCGGTCGGCGACAGCTCGGTCTCGAACGCCACCACCAGATTGTAGAAGGGGCGATCGTCCTCGAAGCCGACCGCGGGACTCTCGTAAACCGGGGAGAGTCGTAGCGGGGCCGGGGCGGCGAGGATTGCCAGTGCGTCCAGAGCTCGGGTCAGGTGATGCTGGCGGTGGATGTTGCTGCCCAGCCCGAGAACGGCCAGCGGCATCAGTCGGCACTGCGCTCGATGCGAATGCCCACCGCGCGTGCCGCGGCCACGGCGCCGGGCTTGCGCACGGTCAGGCGTAGCTGGCGGACGCCGAACTCCTCGATCAGCAGTGCCGCGACGCGCTCGGCGAAGGTTTCCACCAGGCCGTGGGCGTTGGCGTCGGCGTAATCGGCAAGACGCTGGCAGATGGCGGCGTAGTCGAGCGTCCGGCCGAGGTCGTCGTCCCGGGCGGCCGGGCGGATGTCGGTGCCGAGTTCCAGATCCAGCTCCAGGCGTTGGCGTACCGTACGTTCCCAGTCATAGACTCCGATGACCGTCTCCAGACTCAAGCCTTCGATCAATACCTGATCCACGCGAATTCCTCGTCGGCAGCGATGCTTTTGGTGGTGATTTCCGCCGGCGGGCCGTTCCCGCTCGACGCGACGGCCATCGATTGTACGCGAGGAGAGTGGCAGAATCAGGGCTCTCGATGATGTCCGCGCCAAGCGGCCAGGGGAGTCTTGTCTTGCCACCGATCCTTGTTACCGGCCTGCTGATGGGGGCCGGCTATCTCAGCGGTTCGCTGCTCGGGGCGATCTGGGTGTGCCGTGCCTGGGGCCTTCGCGATCCTCGCTGGGCGGGCTCGGGGAACCCGGGGTTTTCCAATGTGCTGCGTGCCTTCGGCTGGCGGCCGGCGCTGGCGACGCTGATCATCGATGCCGCCAAGGGCATGCCGGTGCTGTGGCTGGCTGGCGCGGCGTCGCTGTCGGTCTGGTCCCAGGGGCTGGTTGGCCTCGGCGTGCTGATCGGGCACAGCTGCCCGGTCTGGCATCGGGGGCGCGGCGGCAAGGCGGTGGCCAGTGCATTCGGCGTGCTGCTGATGCTGGCGACGCCGGTGGCGCTGATCTGCGCGATCTGCTGGTTCCTGCTCGCCTGGCGGGTGCGCACGGCGGCGGTGGCCTCGCTGGCCACGGCGTTGATGGCGCCGCTGCTGAGTTACTGGCTGGTGCCGCCGATGACGGGAGTCATCTGCGTGTTCTCGCTACTGGTTCTGGCTCGGCACGCCTGGAACATCCGGCTGTGGCGGGAGCGACGCCGCGAGACGCACGAACCGGCGCTGGCCGATCCGTTCGACGAGGAAGATGCCCTGTGCGATCGCCGCGAGCTCAGACAACAGGACAGGCGATAGGACAGGCAGCAAGTCAGACCGCAGGAGGAGTGAGTTCCGCCAGCGGCCAGCGCGGGCGAGGCTGCAGGGTCTGGCTGCGCTGGCCGGCGGCGAGACGCTGCGCGCCGGCGTAGGCGATCATCGCGCCGTTGTCGGTACAGAAGCGGCCGCGCGGGTAGAACGCCTGGGCGCCCAGTTTGGCGAGCGCGGTATCCAGCGTCTCGCGCAGGCGCCGATTGGCGCTGACGCCACCGGCGACGATCAGACGCTGCCGCCCGCTCTCCTTGAGGGCGCGCCGGCACTTGATCACCAGCGTATCGACCACGGCATCCTCGAAGGCGCGGGCGACGTCGGCACGCGCCTGGGCGTCGAGGGCGTCCTGTTCGCGAAGCATGCGCAGTGCAGTCAGGGTATGGGTCTTCAGCCCGGAGAAACTGAAATCGAGCCCCGGCCGATCGGTCATCGGGCGGGGAAAGCGAAAGCGCTCGCTGCGCCCCTGCTCCGCCAGCGCGGCCACCTGCGGGCCGCCGGGGTAGGGGAGTTCCAGCATCTTGGCGACCTTGTCGAACGCTTCCCCGGCCGCATCGTCGACGGATTCCCCCAGCAGCCGATAGTCGCCCAGGCCGCGGACGTCCACCAGTTGGGTATGCCCACCGGAAACCAGCAGCGCGACGAAGGGAAACGCCGGTGGATTCTCCTCCAGCATCGGCGCCAGCAGGTGGCCTTCCATGTGATGAACGCCGAGTACGGGGATTCCGAGCGCGCGCGCCATGCCGTGAGCCGTGCAGGCACCCACCATCAGCGCGCCGACCAGGCCGGGGCCTGCAGTGTAGGCAATGGCATCGAGATCATGCTTGGCCAACCCGGCCTCGCCGAGCACCTGATCCACCAGTGGCAGCAGCTTGCGGGTGTGATCGCGAGAGGCGAGTTCCGGCACCACGCCGCCGAATTCGGCATGTAGCGCTATCTGACTGTAAAGCGCATCGGCCAGCAGCCCGGCCTCGGTGTCATAGAGGGCGACGCCGGTTTCGTCGCAGGAAGTTTCGATGCCCAGCACGCGCATGGTCGGATGTCCGTCGGTCGGGAGAATCTGGAGGCGCGCTAGTTTACGCTGTCGAAAAGCCATTTGCATTGGTTCCGGGGCGCGACTAGAATACGCTGCTCTGTAGAACTGGGTCGTGCGCCTTTAACACGTCCTCGACTGTCGAGCGACCTCGTGAGACAGCTCTGGGCCGGGAAGATCCGGATAGCGACACGTCAGGATTCGAAGCCTTTCGCGGCGTTGTCTCGAATTTCTCGGGTCGTGCGTTCAAAAGGGCGTGCGTTCAAACCGAACTCAATTCCCAAGGTAGGTGAGTGCTTCATGCCCGCTGTTAAAGTACGTGATAACGAGCCGTTCGACGTCGCGCTGCGTCGCTTCAAACGCTCCTGCGAAAAAGCTGGAGTTCTGTCCGAAGTCCGCCGTCGCGAAACTTACGAAAAGCCCACTTCAGTCCGCAAGCGTAAAGCCGCGGCTGCCGTGAAGCGTCACGCCAAGAAGCTGCAGCGTGAGCGTAAGCGTTTCGAACGCTTGTATTGATCCGTACTGCGGGTGACTTCGGTCACCCCAGAGGGACGATCAAACGGCCGCCGTTAAGGTGGCCGTTTGTTTTTGTTCCGCTGCCATTGCGCCAACGCCCGTGGGCTCAAGATTCATGGTATCGATGTCGGCGCGGATGCAGTGTTTTCTTGCCTGTCCTATCTTCAGCTGGATATCGCTCCATGACAGGCATGACAGTTCGCGGCCTGGCCTGCGAGCGGATCCCCCGAGAGCGTCTGATGATATGGCCGGACAGATTTCCCAGCGTTTCATCGATGACCTGTTGGCCCGTACCGACATCGTCGATGTGATTTCCGAGCGGGTACAGCTCAAGAAGAGCGGACGCAATCACAGCGGCCTCTGCCCGTTCCATCAGGAAAACTCCCCGTCGTTCACGGTAAGCCAGGACAAGCAGTTCTATCACTGCTTCGGCTGCAGCGCGCACGGTAATGCGCTGCGCTTTCTGATGGAATTCGACAATCTGCGCTTTCCCGAAGCGGTCGAGCAACTGGCCTCCCGGGCAGGCATGCAGGTCGAGCGGGAAGGCGGCGAGGATCCGGGGGCGCGTCAGCGTCAGCAGAAGCGGGAAGAGGGCGTCAATCTGCTGGAACTGGCTTCGCGCTTCTTCCGCGAGCGCCTGGCACTTGGCGGCGGGCGCCAGGCTCGGGAGTATCTCGATCGCCGCGGTTTGAGCCAGGAGATCATTCGGGATTTCGGCATCGGTTACGCCGAGGACGAGTGGGAGTCGCTCAAGCGCCATCTGCTGGCACAGGGCATCAGCGAAGCGGTCCAGGTCGAGTACGGGCTGCTGGTGCACCGTGAAGAGACCGGACGCACCTACGATCGCTTTCGTGACCGGGTGATGTTTCCGATTCGCGACTGGAAAGGCCGCACCATCGCCTTCGGTGGCAGGGTGCTGGGCGATGCCAAGCCCAAGTATCTCAATTCGCCGGAGACGCCGGTCTTTCACAAGGGACGCGAACTCTACGGACTGTTCGAGGCGCGTCAGGCCAATCGACAGCTCTCGCGGTTGTTGGTGGTCGAAGGCTACATGGACGTGGTCGCGCTGGCGCAGTTCGGCATTCGCAACGCCTGCGCCACCCTGGGTACGGCGCTGACGACTGACCATCTGCAGCGGCTGTTCCGGCTGGTCGACGAGGTGGTGTTCTGCTTCGATGGCGACAACGCCGGCCGTCAGGCTGCGCGTCGCTCGTTGCAGACGGCGCTGCCGTCGATGATCGATGGGCGGCAGGTGCGATTTTTGTTCCTCCCCGAGGGCGAGGACCCCGACACGCTGGTTCGCCAGGAGGGCCAGGAGGCGTTCGAGAAGCGCATCACCTGCGCCAGCCCCCTGTCGGAGTTTCTGTTCGAGCAGGCGGCGGAAGGGCGTGATCTCAAGCAGGTGGAAGGGCGCGAGCGCTTCGTGACGGCAGTGCTGGACGCCCTGAAACTTTTGCCGGAAGGCGTGCTCAAATCGCTGCTGGTCAAGGAACTGTCGGTCAGAAGCGGGATCGACCAGTCGCACTTCGCCGGCTGGCTGGAAAAGCATGCGGCGCCCGAGCCGCGCCAGGCGATGACGCCGGACGCCGGCTACGAAGCGCTGATGATGACCTCGGATGGCGACATCGACGCCACTTCAGACCCGGGCGTGACGGTCGATAATGGCAATAATCGTGCAAGGCGGCGCGGACACCCGGCATCTCGCTCAGGAACTGCTACGCTTTCTCTGAGCATTCCGGCTCGGATATTGCATCTGTTGCTGCACGAACCGGGATTGGTCGAGGGGCTGCCGGAATCGGTCGAGTGGTGCCCGGTCGAAGTGCCCGATGGGCGCTTGTGCCGCGAAGTGGTGCAGTTGTTGCGCGCCGGACGCTACCGCAGCCCCCAGGTACTGCTGGCTCACTTCCACGGCAGTGCGGATGGTGAGCGCCTCGATCAGCTGGCGCGTCGCGAACTGGAGATTCCGCGCGACGTCCGGGCCAGCGAGCTGGAAAACTGGGTACGTTATCTCGAGCGCGAGAGCGCCCGTTTGACGCCGGTGGAGGAGTACCACCAGCTGCTGGAAAAGAGTCGTCAACCGGGAGCGCTCAGCAGCGCGGACAAGCAGCGCCTGAGAGAGCTGATCGGAAAGTTGGCCGGAGGGCCGTGAGCCACGAGGTTCGTGGGGGTACGAATGTCGCGATTGAAATCAGGACTACTAGCAAGGAAGCGTGGAGTGGTCAATCGACAGGGCGGTCGAAAGGTTGAAATGGCGGTGATCGCCACCAGATAGGTCAACCAAGCACACTAGCACACCTGGCAGGCAAGGTAATAGAAGCTGGCAGCAAAAAGCGGGGGCGCGCTATACTAGCCGGCTTTTGGGTCGTCGCGCCGTCACCCCAGGTGCTTCATTCTTCTTCGTCGAGTAGGGTTTCTATGGCTGGAAATGCGCAGCAGTCACGTTTGAAGGAGCTGATCGCACGCGGCAAAGAGCAGGGCTTCCTGACTTATGCCGAAGTGAACGATCACCTCCCCGAAGATATCGCTGATCCGGATCAGGTGGAAGACATTATCTCCATGATCAACGACATGGGGATCAATGTCGTCGAGGAGGCACCTGACGAAGACACGCTGATGATGTCCGACGATTCCACCGACGAATCCGCGGCGGAAGAGGCCGTGGCGGCGTTGGCAGCGGTGGAGAGCGATGTCGGACGTACGACCGACCCGGTGCGCATGTACATGCGCGAGATGGGCACGGTGGAACTGCTGACCCGCGAAGGCGAAATCCTGATTGCCAAGCGCATCGAGGAAGGCCTGCGGGAAGTCATGTCCTCCCTGGCCTATCTGCCCGGCGCGGTGGATTCCATTCTCGACGTCTACGATCAGACCCAGGACGAGGAAGCTCCCGGACGCCTCTCGGATCTGTTCTCCGGTTTCATCGATCCTGACGAAGGGATCCCCGGGGTCGCCGAAGTCGAGATGCCGGAAGAAGTCGAAGCCGACATCAGCGGCGACGAAGACGACGAAGACGACGAAGACAGCGAAGACGACGACAACGCAAGCGAAGGCGGCCCCGATCCCGAAGAGGCACGGGTGCGCTTCGAGCAGATTCGCGAGCAGAACGAAGCGGCCAAGGCGGCGATCGAGAAGCACGGGCGCGGCTCCGAAGAAGCCGATATCGAGCAGGCGCGTCTGGCCGAGCTGTTCTCGCCGATCAAGCTGTCGCCCAAGCATTTCGAGCGTCTGGTCGGCCAGGTACGGATCAGTGTCGATCAGGTACGGAGCCAGGAAAAGGCGATCATGCAGGTGTTCGTCAAGCAGGGCAAAGTACCGCGCAAGACGTTCATCAGCTCGTTTCTGGGCAACGAAACCGCCGAAGGCTGGTTCGACGAATTCATCGCCAAGAACGGCAAGTATGCCGATCGTCTCGAACCGTTCCGTGGTGACGTGCAGCGCGCGCAGCGCAAGATCGGTTTCGAGCAGGAAATGGTGCTGCTCGACGTCGGCCAGCTGAAGGAAGTCAATCGCCGTCTATCCATTGGCGAGGCCAAGGCGCGGCGTGCCAAGAAGGAGATGGTCGAGGCCAACCTGCGTCTGGTCATCTCGATCGCCAAGAAGTACACCAACCGCGGTCTTCAGTTCCTGGATCTGATCCAGGAGGGCAACATCGGCCTGATGAAGGCGGTGGACAAGTTCGAGTACCGCCGTGGCTACAAGTTCTCCACGTATGCCACCTGGTGGATTCGCCAGGCGATCACGCGTTCCATCGCCGACCAGGCCCGCACCATCCGTATTCCGGTGCACATGATCGAGACGATCAACAAGCTCAACCGCGTATCGCGGCAGATGCTGCAGGAGATGGGTCGCGAGCCTACCCCGGAAGAGCTGGGCGAGCGTCTCGAGATGCCGGAAGACAAGGTACGCAAGGTGCTCAAGATCGCCAAGGAGCCGATCTCCATGGAGACGCCGATCGGTGACGACGAAGACTCGCACCTGGGCGACTTCATCGAGGACAGCACCATGGTGCTGCCGATCGACTCCGCCACCGGCGAAGGTCTGATCGAGGCGACCCGCAACGTTCTCGGCGGCCTGACCGCACGCGAAGCCAAGGTGCTGCGCATGCGCTTCGGCATCGACATGAACACCGACCACACGCTGGAAGAGGTCGGCAAGCAATTCGACGTCACCCGCGAGCGTATCCGTCAGATCGAAGCCAAGGCGTTGCGCAAGCTGCGTCATCCGTCGCGTTCCGAGCCGCTGCGCTCGTTCCTCGACGAGTAAGCGCGAAGCACTATCGCAAAGTCCTGTCGCGAAGGCCTGTCGCGAAGGCCTGTCGCGGGCAGTAATGACGAGCCCCGCCAACCGAGAGGTTGGCGGGGTTTTTGTCATTATGAGGCGGCCGGTCGGCGGGAACGTGATTATCCTGGGTACTGCGACTGATTCGAAATCGGCGGGAACCTCACTGCCGAGGACTTCTCGAGCTCATCTGCGTAATGACGAGGGGGCTCGACGCTCGCCCCCTCGCCGCTCCCCTCTATTGGCGGCACAAGTCCGCTTTCACCTTCAAACTCATTTGCTCGCTCGGGTCGATGCGTAACGGACATCCTGTCCTAACGCGCCTCTTGCGACATCCACGTCGCAAGACCCGGCTCGCAAATGAGCCTGAAGGAGCGGTCTTGAATAGCCGCCGGGCTCTGTGGCAATGAGGTTTGTCAGCGACTGAAAAATCAGTCTTCTTGGTCGCTTGATAGCCTCGCCGCACGGCTCGCCTGCAGCGTTCGCGTCAGCAGGGCGCGCAGGGCGGCCGGGCGCACCGGCTTGAGCAGGATCTGGTAGCCGCCGCGCTTGATCTCCTCGGCGACTTCTTCGGTGCGATCGGCGGTGATCACGATGCCCGGTACGGCCTGCTCGCAGAGCTCTTCCAGTGCTTCCAGGGCCATCATGCCGGTGACTTCGTTGTCGAGGTGGTAGTCCGCGAGAATCGCGTCCGGATCGCCACCCATGTTGCGAAGCGCCGACTTGGCGCCACCGATGGAGGTGGCCGTGTAGACTTCGCACTCCCAGCCTTCCAGCATCGCCTTCATGCCTTCGAGGATCAGGCGTTCATTGTCGATACAGAGAATGCGCGTGCCGGCCAGCTTGTTGCTGACTCGCTTGTTGGATGACGTCTCTTCCGGGGTGGCAGCGCCGCGGCGATCGGCGATCATCGGGACGGAGACCGAGAACACGGTGCCTGCGCCGACCCGGGAGCGGACGAGAATCGGGTGGTCCAGCACGCGGCTCATGCGCTCGGAGATCGACAGGCCCAGGCCCAGTCCGCGCTCGCTCTCCTTGTGGCGGGAGGCCTGATCGAGACGCCGGAATTCCTGGAAGATCTCGCTCAGCTTGGATTCCGGTATGCCGGGACCGGTATCCCAGACCTCGATCATTACCCGCCCGCCGGCGCGTCGGCAGCCCAGCAGGACGCGTCCCTGCTGGGTATAGCGCAGGGCATTGGACAGGAAGTTCTGAATGATGCGTCGCAGCATCTGGGCATCGCTGTCCACCCACAGGCTGGTCGTGACCATGTCCAGATCGAGGCCGCGATCGTCGGCCATGACTTCGAATTCGGCGCGCAGCGGACGCAGGATATCGGCCAGCGGGAACTGGCTGCGGCGCGGCGTGAGCGCGCCGGCGTCGAGCTTGGAGATGTCCAGCAGCGTGCCCAGCAGCTCCTCGGCAGCCTGCAGGGAGTTGTCGATATGGCCGATGGTGCGGCCGTGATCGGGATCCTCGATCTGCTGGCCCAGCGCCGAGGTGAACAGCCTGGCGGCATTGAGCGGTTGCAGCAGATCGTGACTGGCGGCGGCCAGAAAACGCGTCTTCGAAGCGTTGGCGTCCTCGGCGGTCTGCTTGGCCTGGCGCAGCGCCTGTTCGGCCTCGGCGCGAACGCGGTTTTCCTGGCGCAACGCCGCGTTGGCCTCCGATAGCGCCTGGGTACGCTCGCGAACCCGCTCCTCGAGGTTTTCATTGGTCTCGCGCAGGGCGATCTCTGCCAGCCGGCGCTCGGTGATGTCCTGATAGAGCGCGAAGAAGCCGAGGATCCGCCCCCCTTCACCGAAGTGCGGCGTATAGGTCACCAGCATATAGCGAATGCCGCCGTCGCCGTCGTCGAGAGAGATCTCGAAGGTGACCCGCTCGCCGCTCAGCGCACGCTGCATCCAGGGCGTGCGCTGACGCGCCGTCTGCGGAGGCAGTACCTTGTCCGCCCGCTCTCCGATCACCGCGTTGCGGTCGATTCCCATTGCCGCTTCGTAGGCGCGGTTGGTGAAGAGATAGCGACACTCCTTGTCGAAGTAGGCGATCAGTGCCGGCACGTTGTCGGTGTAGATACGAATGTTGCTTTCGGAGCGGATCAGCGCTTCCTCGGTGCGCTTCTGCTGCGTGATGTCCTGATAGGTGTAGACGAAGCCGCCACCCGGCATCGGGTTGCCCAGTACCTCGAGCACCGAGCCGTCGGGGCGGTAGCGCTCGTAGCGGTGCGGCTGGCCGCTGCGGATGTTCTCGATCAGCTGCTCGACGTGTTCCTCGGGGTCGCCGGGGCCGTATTCGCCGTTGTGGGCGTTGTAGCGGAACACCTTCTCCATCGGCGTGCCGACACGGATCAGGTTGTCGGGGAAGCGGAAGATTTCCAGATAGCGCTGGTTCCAGACCACCAGGTTGAGGTTCTGGTCGACCACGCCAATGCCCTGGTTGATGTTCTCGATGGTCGCCTGCAGCAGCGCCCGGTTGAATTCCAGCACCTGTGACGCTTCGTCGACGATCGAGATGACGTCCGAGATGCCGATACCGCGGCCCTGGAGCGCGGAATTGACCACGATGCGGGACGACGACGCGCCAAGTACCGAGGCCAGCAGGCGTTCGGTGAACTGGATGACGTCGATCGAGGCTCGGGTGTTGTTGTCCATGGGCTTGGCGTTGCGCCGGGCGTAGTCTTCGAAGGCACGCTCGACCTGCGACTTGCCCAGGAAGCGCTCGCACAGCACCTTGAGGTCGCCCATGGTCGTGGCGCCCGTCCAGGGGCGGTTGACCGTGGTCTGACGGGTTTCGATGCTGTCGACGAACAGCGAGGCCTGAATGCGCTCGACGACCCGCTGCGGGGTCAACTGCGAGATGAAGATGTAGAAGAACAGGTTGAAGCCCAGCGACAGCATCACGCCGTGGGCGAAACTGTCGGTGACGTTGAGACCGAACAGATGCAGCGGCGAGAGCCACTCCAGCCCCAGCGGGCCGCCGACCAGCCACGCATCCGGCAGCAGGTTGGCCTGGATCAGCGCCGGCATCAGCAGGGTATAGGCCCAGATCGCGAAACCGACGTTGAGACCGGTCACCACGCCCAGGCGATTGCCGCGCTTCCAGTAGAGCCCGCCAAGCAGCGCCGGGGCGAACTGGGCGGCGGCCGAGAGCGACAGCAGGCCGGTGGCGGCGAGCGAGCTGTACTCGGCGACCAGCTGGTAGAACAGGTAGGCCAGGGCGAGAATGACGACGATGGTGAGGCGTCGGGCGCGCAGCACCAACCGGCCGTAGTCCCGTGGCTGCTCCTCGAACCAGCGCAGCCGGAACAGCGCCGGCAGCACGATCTCGTTGGAGATCATGATCGCATTGGAGACGACGGCCATGATCACCATGCCGGTGGCCGCCGAGAGACCGCCGACGAAGGTCATCATCGCCAGCCACGGCTGGTCGGCGACGATCGGCAGGGCGAGGACATAGCTGTCCGGCGAAATGCCCTCGCCGGGAAACAGCGACAGCCCTGCAGCAGCCAGGGGCAGGACGAAGAAGCCGATGGCCACCAGATAGACCGGGAACAGCCAGCGGGCGCGCTTGGCATCGTCGGTGTGGGTATTTTCGACCACCGTGATATGGAACTGGCGGGGAAGGCAGAACACCGCCAGCATCGCCAGCAGCGTCTGGGTCCAGAAACTGGTATCGAAGTTCTGCTCGGTCAGTTGCTGCTGCAGCTTCAGATAGGTATCCGCGCGCGTCAGCAGTTCGCCCAGGCCATCGAACATGCCCCAGGTGACGTAGGCGCCCAGCACCAGAAAGACCAGCAGCTTGACCACCGACTCGAAGGCGATGGCCTGGATCAGCCCTTCGTGATGCTCGGTGGCGTTGGTATCGCGGGTGCCGAAGAGGATCGCGAAGACCGCCATGAAAATGGTGATGTAGAAGGCGGTGTCGTCGACGATCGGCGCCTTCACTGCATGGCCGTCGCTGGTCATCACGCGGAAGGCGCTGGAGACGGCTTTCAGCTGGAGGGCGATATAGGGCAGCGTGCCGATCAGGGCGATCAGGCTGGCAAAGGCGGCCAGCGATTGAGACTTGCCGTAGCGCGAGGCGATGAAATCGGCGATCGAGGTCACGTTCTGGCGCTTGGCGACACGGATCATCTTGGTGATCACCGGCCAGAACAGCAGGAACGCGAGCACCGGGCCGACGAAGATGCTGGCGAACGACCAACCCGATGTCGCGGCCTGGCCAACGCTGCCGTAGAAGGTCCAGGAGGTGCAGTAGACCGCCAGTGCCAGGCTGTAGACGATCGGCCGGCGGCTTGCGGCGCCGTGGCGTCTGGCGTGCCGATCCCCGCGCCAGGCAATGACGAACAGCGTGGCGACGTAGAGCAGTGCCACGACGATCAATAAACCGCCTTCGAACATGAACTCTCTCCCTTGATATGCGGCCATTCTAGGGCAACGCCTACCTCGAGGGCAGCCGCGATCCTGGGTTTGATGTCGATGGTGCCGCGTGCCGGATCAGCTTTCGGAGCAGACCGTCTCGAGTGGCGGGTCGTCGCCCGCGAGATGACGCAAACGGCCGATGTCGGGCTGGCGGCTATCGCCTACGAGCGGGACGCTCTCGCGAGCGCTGCAATTGACCAGATACGCCTGGTGGGTCAGCACGTCGCGATACTGCATTTCGAAACGATAGAGAACGAACTCGACGAGGCGCTCGCCGTTGGCTTGCGATTGCACCAGTTTGTCGCGGTCGACGACGCTGAACGCCGTCGTCAGCGGATAGAGGTAGGTCCATGGGCGCCATAACATCCGGCTCTTCTCGGTCGATACCACTTTCGCTGATTCGGGCAACTGCTGGCGCTTGTATTCATACCAGCCGTATTCGTAGTTGATCTGGTAGGCCAGTAGGCCCAGCCCCGCGCAGGCCGGGATGATCCAGCGCGGCAGACGTTTGCCGCTGAGAGAACGTAACAGTAGCGCCGCGCCGGCGGCGCCCAGGCCGGCGGAGGCTGCCGCGACCAAATGCCATATCATGGTGATTCCTTGCTCAAAGAATCGGGCTTCCCGCTGGGAAGCCCGATTCGAGTGGTGCCAGTTAGCCTGACTCTTCAGGAAGCATTGTCGCTTAGTGATCGATCGCGGCACCAGCCCCCTTGGGATAGCGCACGCTCTCCACCAGATCCTGAATTTCCTGCGGCGGCTCCTCGGTGACGCTGGAAACCATGTAGGCCACGGCGAAGTTAAGGATGGCGCCTACGGAGCCGATGGACAGCGGCGAAATGCCCATTACCCAGTTGGCTTCGGTGTCCGGCAGGTTGTTAGTATCGGGAATGAAGAACCAGCCCTTGTAGACGAAGATGTACACCAGGGTGAAGATCAGGCCCGAGAGCATGCCGGCGATCGCTCCCTTGTTGTTGATCCGCTTGGAGAAGATTCCCATCATCAGCGCGGGGAACAGCGAGGCGGCGGCGATACCGAAGGCCAGCGCCACGACCTGGGCGGCGAATCCGGGAGGATTGACGCCGAGGTACGTCGCGACCACGATCGCCACGGACATCGAAATGCGGGCTGCCCGCAGTTCGCCCCTTTCGGTGATCCTCGGATTGATCGCCCCTTTGATCAGGTCATGACTGATCGCCGAGGAAATCGCCAGTAACAGACCTGCCGCCGTGGACAGCGCTGCAGCCAGGCCCCCCGCAGCGATCAGACCGACCACCCAGCCGGGCAGATTGGCGATTTCGGGATTGGCCAGCACCAGAATGTCGTTGCTGACCTCCAGTTCGTTACCTTGCCACCCGCGGTCGGAGAAGTCGGCGGCGCCGTTGTAGAGTTGAATGTTCCCGTCGTTGTTCTTGTCGTCGAAGGTTATCAATCCTGTCTCTTCCCAAGTGCGAATCCAGTCGGGACGGTCCGCGTACGCGATGGGATTGGCGGCGGCGTCCTCGTAGTTCTCGACCTGGCCGGCCATGTCCGGGTAGATGGTGGTCACCAGATTGAGGCGGGCCATCGAGGCCACGGCAGGCGCGGTCAGATAGAGCAGGCCGATGAACACCAGCGCCCAGCCGGCGGACCAGCGTGCGTCGGCGACCTTGGGAACGGTGAAAAAGCGCATGATGACGTGCGGCAGCCCCGCGGTGCCAATCATCAGCGATAGCGTGAACAGCACCATGTTCAGCTTGTTGTCGACCATCGCCGTGTATTCACTGAAGCCCAGTGCGGTGACGACTTCGTTGAGCTTGGCCAACAGCGGCTCGCCGGAGACGCTGTGATCGGAGAACAGGCCGAGCGGCGGTATCGGGTTGTCGGTCAGTTGCAGCGAAATGAACACCGCCGGGATGGTGTAGGCGATGATCAGCACGATGTACTGAGCCACCTGGGTATAGGTGATGCCCTTCATGCCCCCCAGGACCGAATAGAAGAACACGACAATGGCGGCGATGATGAGGCCGGTGGTCGCGTCGACTTCCAGGAAGCGCGAGAAGGCTACGCCGGCACCGGCCATCTGACCGATGACGTAGGTGAGCGAGGCGATGATCAGGCAGACCACCGCGACCATTCGGGCCGACCTGCTGTAGAAGCGATCGCCGATGAACTCGGGAACGGTGAACTTGCCGAACTTGCGCAAGTAAGGAGCCAGCAGCAGAGCCAGCAGGACATAGCCTCCGGTCCAGCCCATCAGGAAGGTGGAGGCGCCATAGCCTGCCGAGGCGATGATGCCCGCCATGGAAATGAACGAGGCGGCGGACATCCAGTCGGCGCCGATCGCCATGCCGTTGGTGATGGGGTGTACCCCGCCGCCTGCGACGTAGAAGTCCTTGGTCGAACCGGCCTTGGCCCAGATCGCAATGCCGATGTAGACGGCAAAGGAGCCGCCGACGAAGAGAACGTTGATGGCAAATTGACTCATGCAGGCTTACTCCCCGAGACCGAATTGTTTGTCCAGCCGGTTCATCTTCCAGGCATAGAAGAAGATCAAGCCGATGAAGATCAGAATGGATCCCTGTTGCGCGAACCAGAAACCCAGGTCAGTGCCACCGATGGATATGCCAGCCAGCAAGGGTCGTAACAGGATGGCGCAGCCATAGGACGCCAGCGCCCAGACGATCAGGCAGCCGGTTATCAGGCGAAGATTCGCCTTCCAATAGGCAGCAGCGTTGGATTTGTCATCTGCCATATTATCGTTCTCCGCGTCATTGAAGCTGGGAAGTGTTCCGAGTTTATGCCCGCCGGCGGGGCAGCCGCTCGACTACAAACTACGTTTATCATGAGTGATTCACATGCGTACGAATTTTCCGCGGGAAGATTCGATCGACAGGCGCTTTTCGATCACTCGTTTTATGGAGACTAAAGTCGCCTTTATTCACGCCTTGGCTCGTCGACGGGATACGTTATCGACTTGCAATCTCCCTATAGTGCTCAATAGCAATATTGATTAACGAAAACAAGGTCTTAAATCTTCTACCTTAGTATCGTGGAAACGATTGACTAATGACTTATATGTAGTTGATTGGATATGAAACCGCTGTTTAATGATTTTTGATTGAGGTCTATAAGACCATGGTCTAGCCGAAAGTGCGGGGCGTTGATTCCGGCTGAGTGTAGATATTCTACTTTGCTATAAAAGTGACAATTCACGATCAATAAAAAATGTGAGGTTCGTTAAGTTATAATGAGCTGGCAAACAAATCGCTAAATGTAGAGTGTCGGAAGGATATCGGGAGAGTATGCAGAGCGCCGTAGATTGCGTCTCTGCCTGCGCATCGCTGCATGGGCTTTTCAAGGGTGAATTCTCGTGGCTGAAACGATACGACAGTTCGAGCATGCCTTCCTCGAGCCCGCTCGCGGCAGGGTGCTCGGCAAGAGTGCCATTGCGATGACGGGGGCCGGCTGATGGTCGACATGGACCTTTCCCAGCCGCCTTTCACGCTACTCGACGATAGCGGGCGTGAGCGTGTCGTTCGTGGCGTCGATCTGCTCTACTTCAATCGCGGCGAGATCATTCTCGACGCCGGCCAGCCCGGCGAGTTCGTGTACATCATCCACAAGGGAGAGGTCGCGGAGCTCGACCCCCACGCGCCGAGCGATCAGGCGCGCATTGCCCATTACACGGCTGGCGACCTGTTCGGTGCTATCAGCATTCTCAAAGGGTCCAGCCGATATCGCTTCAAGGTGGAGCAGGAAAGCCTCTGCTATGCGATGCCCAAGACACTCTTCGAGCACCTTTGCGACGATTACCCGGCTTTCGCCGACTTCTTCCAGCGCGGGCTGGCGCAGAAGACCCGCCTGCTAGCCGAGCGTCGCGCCGAAAGTGGCGTGAACATGGCGGGTTTCATGCTGGCTCGGGTCAGCGCCTGCATGCGAGCGCCGTTGATCGTCGAGGCGACCACCAGTATTGCCGCGGCGGTCAACCGGCTCAACGAGAGCCATGCCGACAGCTTGCTGGTCGGCAAGGACGGTCGCTTCGGGGTGGTGACCAAGACCGATCTGCTCAATGCGTTAGTGATGGAAGGCGCGACGCAGGCGCGTCCGGTGGTCACCATTGCTCACTTCGAGCTGGTTTCCGCCGCTCCCGATCAGTATCTGTTCGAAGCGCTGGTGCAGATGACCCGGCATCAGGTAGCCAGGGTGGTGGTGGTCGAGCAGGACCGGCCGGTTGGCGTGGTGGAGTTGACCGATGTGCTCAGCCATTTCTCGAGCCGTTCCTACATGGTCAGTCTCGAGCTCGAGCAGGCCGACGATCTCGAGGCCCTGGCTCGCGCCAGCGCACGGTTGCCGGAGCTGGTCCAGGCGCTGATGGCCCAGGGGATCAAGCTCCGCTTCGTCATGGATCTGCTGGCGGCGCTCAACGGGCGTATCGTCGACAAGGCCTATCAGCTTCTCGTCGCTCCCCGCTACCGCGCTCAGAGCTGTCTATTGGTAATGGGCAGTGAAGGACGCGGTGAGCAGATCCTCAAGACCGATCAGGATAATGCGCTGATCGTCACCGACGACAGCGATTGGCCCGATCGCGAAATCGCCATGCAGCGTTTCACCGAGACACTGTATACGCTGGGCTACCCGCCCTGTCCGGGCAATATCATGGTCTCGAACCCTGCCTGGGTAGATAGCGAGAGCGGCTGGCGAAGGACGATCGCGCGCTGGGTCGAACGCCGTGACGGCGCGTCGCTGATGAATCTCGCCATCATGCTCGATGCCCGTGGCGTCGCCGGCGATACTCGTTTGCTGGATCGCGTGCGCGAACATCTCTTCGCCAGCTGCTCCCACGATGAATTGCTGCTTTCCTACTTTGCTCGGGCCGCGCTGCATTTCGCCGCGCCGTTGACCCTGTTCGGCACGCTCAAGACGCCCAGGCACGGTATCGACATCAAGAAAGGCGGTATCTTCCCGATCGTGCACGGGGTGCGCACCCTGGCGCTGGAATGTCGCATCAACGAGACATCGACCCTGGCTCGGCTGGCGGCGCTTGCCGAACAGGGACGGCTGGAAGCGGACTTTGCCGCGGATCTCGGCGAGGCGCTGGCGCTGTTCATCGAACTGCGCCTCAAGCAACAGCTGGCCCAACTCGACGGACGGCAGAACAGCGACGAACCCAATCTGGTCGTGGTTCAGTCCCTGTCGTCGCTGGAGCGCGACCTGTTGCGCCAGGCGCTGCATATCGTCAAGGATTTCCAGCAACGTCTGACGCACCGTTTTCATCTCGAATACTGACGAGGACTGTGATGATACGTTCGCTACGCCGTGTGGCCGATCGCCGCCGCCAGGCGGATGGCCGCTATGGCTGGCTGTTCAGTCCCTACACCGGTGACGAGATGGTGGCCATCGACTGCGAGACCACCGGCCTCGATACCAGGACCGCCGAACTGGTTTCGATCGCTGCGGTACGCATTCAGGGCGAGCGCGTGCTGACCAGCGGCTCGCTGGATCTGCGCCTTCAGCCGCCGGCCAGCCTGCGCGGTGATTCCATCAAGATCCATCGCATGCGCGGGGTCGACTTGAATGATGGTGACGAGCTGGGGGAGGCGCTGGAAAAGTTCCTCGATTTCATCGGCAATCGCCCGCTGTTGGGTTGGTGCATCGATTACGACCGGGCGGTGATCGACCGTCAGCTTCGGCCGCTGTTCGGCTTCAGCCTACCCAATGCATGCCTTGACGTGGCACGGCTCTATCTGCGCGAGATGCATCGGACGCGCCCGCAGCTGGAGCCGACGGTAAATTTCGAGTCGGTCGCCGAGGCGCTCAATGTGCCGGTGATGGGTCGCCACACCGCCCTCGGTGATGCGACAACCACGGCCTTGATGTACATACGCCTGAAGAAGGGCGCACTGACGACAAGTTAGCGAGGGCGCATCGCAAGTCGCCGGGCGCAGTGATAGCATGAGCGCGCCTTCATACCCATATGTGTCGTTCGACCCATGCAAGCATCTACCGTTACCCAGAAGTACGAGTTCAACAAGCTGCAGAAGCGCCTGCGCCGTCAGGTCGGCAACGCGATCATCGATTACGGGATGATCCACGAGGGCGACAAGGTGATGGTGTGCCTTTCCGGCGGCAAGGACTCTTACACCATGCTGGAGATTCTGATGAATCTGCAGCGTAACGCGCCGGTCAATTTCGAACTGGTCGCGGTCAATCTCGATCAGAAGCAGCCGGGTTTCCCCGAGCACGTGCTGCCCGAATATCTGGATGCCAAGGGGGTGAACTACCACATCCTCGAGCGCGATACCTATTCGGTGGTCAAGGAGAAGACGCCGGAGGGCAAGACCACCTGTGCGCTCTGTTCGCGGCTGCGTCGCGGCTCGCTCTACGGCTTCGCCGAGGAGATCGGGGCGACCAAGGTGGCTCTCGGGCACCACCGCGAGGACATTCTGGAGACGCTGTTCCTCAACATGTTCTTCGGCGGTTCGCTCAAGGCGATGCCGCCCAAGCTGCTGTCGGACGATGGCAAGAACATCGTCATCCGCCCGATGGCCTACTGCCGCGAAGCCGATATCGCCGAGTTCGCGCGCCAGCTGGCGTTCCCGATCATTCCCTGCAACCTGTGCGGCTCGCAGCCCAACCTGCAGCGTCAGGTGGTCAAGGAGATGCTGGCGGAGTGGGAGGTCAAGCATCCCGGGCGGCTCGAGACCATGTTCAAGGCGGTGACCAACGTCGCGCCCTCGCAGCTCGCGGATCGCGATCTGTTCGATTTCGAGGGGCTGGAGGCGAAGCAGCGTCAGATGCAGGAAACGCGGATCGATGCCTTCGATCTGCTCGCCCGCGAAGCCTGAGCGAACACGGTGCCCACAAGGCCCGCCGGNNCCGGCGGGCCTTGTGCATTCATGCCAGCGGGCCGCCAAGTATCGTCTTGCTCATTCCGCCCATGATGTGGGTGCCGTCCTCTTCGGCCAGTTCGGCGTACCAGGCGCGTGTCTTGGCGGGATCGGCGCCATGGGTCGTGTCGGCACGCTGGCGTGCGCGCGTGACGATACTGCCGACGCGCTGGACGCGGGCACGGTCGTAGGCTTGCAGGGCGGCGGGAATGTCGCCATCGGCATCATCGAGGGCGCGAGCCAATACCCAGGCGTCTTCCATCGCCTGACAGCCCCCCTGGCCCAGATCCGGCGCCATGCCGTGCGCCGCGTCGCCGAGAATGGCGGCACGTTCGCCGATCAACGTCTCCAGCGGTTCGATGTCGTGAATCTCCACGCGGGCCATCGCGGCGGGGTCGAGGCGTTCGATCAGCCGCTGAACCGGCGGTGCCCAGCCGGCGAAATGCCGTGCGAGCTCGTCACGATAGCTGGCGGGGTCGTTGGTCGTGCCGGCGGGCAGCGGGACGTCGAAGAAACAATAGAACTCGGGCGAGGCGCCTTCGCCGCTCATCGGCATCATCGAGACGCGCTGATGGTCGCCGACGTACTGCACCCACTGGTCGAGCGGGGCGAGATCGGGCGTGGCGGCGACCCGTACGTTCCAGTTGACGTAGCCGCAGTAGCGACGCTTCACGGCATGGCCAAGCGCCCGTTCGCGCAATCGGGAGTGCGTGCCGTCGGCGATCACGATCAGGTCGGCCCGGCGCGTCGAACCGTCGGAGAGGGTGGCTTCCACGCCGCTGTCGTCGCAGCGGTAATCGGTACAGGCCAGACCGAGCGTGACGTTGCTGGGTCCCACGGCATCCAGCAGCAGCTGCTGGAGCGACGCCCGCGCGATGGGGCAGGCACGCTGTCCCACCTGGTCGTAGAGCGGCTGCAGGCTGAAATGGGTCAGGGGCTGGCCGTCCTTGGTGAAATAGGCCATGTCGTTCATGCGCCCGCTGGCCTGCTCGACGGCATCGCCCAATCCCAGGGCCTTGAGCACCTTGACGCCGTTGGACCAGACCGAGATGGCTGCGCCCACCGGGCGAAGCTCGGCGACGCGGTCGATGACCTCGACCTGATGGCCTGCCTTCTGGAGCGCCAGGGCGGCGGTGAGCCCGCCCATACCGGCGCCGATGACGAGAACGTTCAGCGTCATGGGGATGTCCTGATTGTTGTCGTTAGCTTGTTGTCGTTGGCTTGTTGTCATCAAGGAATGCGTCGTTGAACGACGTATCCTGACAAACCTGTCATGCGAAATGAGCACGACCAGAAAACCTGACCGATCGATCAGGTTTTGTCATCCTACGCAAAAAAGAGGCCGCATGGGAATGCTGGGGCATCGTCGGGCTTGCCGCGAGGCCTCACCGATTCCTCGCTGGCACCGGCCGAAACGGCATGATCTGCCGGAACCGATCGACAAGGGGGTACGATGACCGGAACGACCGCAGTTCCATCACTCGAGACTCAGGATAGCGAAGCATTACGTGCAGCGCTGGCAGCGGGCGACGGCGCGCACCATGAGACCGCCCTGGGCGGATTCGTCGTCGAAGGAGAGGCGAGGCATGCGCGCCTGATGCTCTGTCACGGGGCAGGGGCCGGGCACGATTCCCCGTTTCTGGTCCGGTTGCGCCAGCAGTTGGCCACACGCGGCATTCAGGTCGTGGCGCTGGAGTTCGATTACATGGCGACCATGCGCAAGGAGGGCAAGCGACGGCCGCCGCCCAGGATCGAAAGACTGGTGGCGGAGCTGGCCGAATGGCGTCGGGCGTTGCTGGCGCTGGATGGCGAGACACCGCTGTGGGTTGGCGGCAAGTCCATGGGAGGCAGGATCGCCAGCCTGCTGGCCACGCAAGTCGAGGTGGCGGGGCTGGTCCTGTGTGGTTATCCGTTTCATCCCCCCGGCAAGCCCGCGCGCCTGCGACTCGATCACTGGCCGGAGATTCGTTGCCCGCTGCTGTTGCTCCAGGGGACGCGCGACCCGTTCGGACGACGTGACGAGGTCGAGGGATACGATCTGCCGGCACAGACGGAGTGCCACTTCCTGGGGGGCGGAGACCACGATTGGAAGCCGCCCAAACGCCACGCGCAGACGCAGTCGACATTGATCGACGAGGCTGTCGGCCACGTGGCGCGGCGGCTGAGCGCAAGTGAATGATCCGGATGGAAAATAGTGTCGTGAAAAGCTGTTGACTTTCGACCGGTCACAGGTAGAATGCAGCGCCACGTGACCACGGGTGGTTAGCTCAGTTGGGAGAGCACCAGCCTTACAAGCTGGGGGTCACAGGTTCGAACCCTGTACCACCCACCATTACGTTTTCGTAATGCTCGGGATCACGTGTTGCAAGAACCGTTGCAAAAAGCAATTGGAAAATGCGGACCGGTAGTTCAGTTGGTTAGAATGCCGGCCTGTCACGCCGGAGGTCGCGGGTTCGAGTCCCGTCCGGTCCGCCATTTCCATCGACATTGACAAGCCCCAAAGGCATGCAATGTCACCCGCTAGTCGCGTAGTTGGTATCGTTGGTCTGCGTTTCGACTCATACCCCCGATGCATCGAGTGGACCGGTAGTTCAGCTGGTTAGAATGCCGGCCTGTCACGCCGGAGGTCGCGGGTTCGAGTCCCGTCCGGTCCGCCATACTTCGCATTGCTGGTGCTTGTTGTATCGAATTGTTTGACGTCTGGGTGGTTAGCTCAGCTGGTTAGAGCACCAGCCTCACATGCTGGGGGTCACAGGTTCGAGTCCTGTACCACCCACCACAGCGGACCGGTAGTTCAGCTGGTTAGAATGCCGGCCTGTCACGCCGGAGGTCGCGGGTTCGAGTCCCGTCCGGTCCGCCATCGACGTCTTCTGTTCCGATCATCTCCTCGCCGTTTTCCCCGCTGTTGCGATGTCGTCAAGCCGACGCGTGACTCATTCGATGTTTTCACGCCATTCGACAGTCTTCGTGCCCCAGCCTCGCTCGTATTTTATCGATCTGTCTTGTTTTGCCTTGTCTTGTTCCGTTCGGCTCAGCGCTGCTCGTCCTCGGCCGCACCTTGATACCGCTTTGGTGGAATGGTTCCCGTCGGCGTTTTCGTTACACTGATGTTCATACGTGCGTTTGAAAGCCGCTATCGGCGGTAAGCGCCCCGACATGAGTGGATCCAACCGTGACGCGTTTTCCCCATCTCTTTCGCCCTCTGCAAGTCGGCTCGTTGATACTGCGCAATCGCGTGGTGATGGGGTCGATGCATACCAATCTGGAAGAAGCGCCGAACGGCTTCGAGCGTCTGGCGGCGTTCTATGCGGAACGGGCGCGTCATGGTGTCGGCTTGATCGTTACCGGCGGCATCGCGCCCAATGCGGAAGGGGCGGTCTTCCAGGGCGCCGCCAAGCTCACCGATCGCGCCGAGGTCGAGCGGCATCGTCCCGTCGTGGATGCGGTTCACGCCCACGGCGCTCATGTCTGCCTGCAGATACTGCATGCGGGCCGCTACGCCTATTCGCCGGATCTGGTGGCGCCCTCGGCGATCGCCGCGCCGATCAACCGTTTCACGCCACGTGCGCTGAAGGGCGACGAGATCGAGCGGCAGATCGACGACTTCGTCCGCTGCGCCAGGCTGGCCCAGGCCGCCGGGTACGACGGCGTCGAGATCATGGGTTCGGAAGGTTACCTGATCAATCAGTTCCTTTGCCGCCGTACCAACCATCGCGATGACGCCTGGGGCGGCGATAGCGCGGGACGCCGGCGCTTCGCGATCGAGATCGTGCGACGGATTCGCGAAGCCTGCGGCACGGATTTCCTGCTGATCTTTCGACTGTCGATGATCGATCTGGTCGAGGAGGGTAGCACCCGTGAGGAGATCGTGGCGCTGGCGCAGGCGATAGAAGGCGCCGGGGCGGACATGATCAACAGCGGCATCGGTTGGCATGAGGCGCGGGTGCCGACCATCGTCACCAGTGTGCCGCGTGCGGCGTTCGTTCCCGTCAGCCGGGCGGTACGCGAGGCGATTTCGATACCGCTGATCGCGACCAATCGTATCAACATGCCGGCGGTGGCGGAGGCGGTGCTGGCCGAAGGGCATGCCGATCTGGTGTCGATGGCGCGTCCCTTCCTGGCCGATCCGGCGTGGATGAGCAAGGCCGAACAGGGCCGGGTCGACGAGATCAACACCTGCATCGCCTGCAATCAGGCCTGTCTCGATCACACCTTCAAGGGCAAGCTGACTTCCTGTCTGGTCAATCCGCGCGCTTGCCACGAAACCGAGCTGACGCTGACACCGACCGATACGCCCAGACGGATCGCCGTGGTGGGGGCCGGCCCGGCCGGGCTGGCTGCCGCCGTTGCCTGCGCCGAGCGTGGGCATCGAGTGACGCTGTTCGAGCGTGATTCAAAGATTGGCGGCCAGTTCCGGTTGGCGCAGCGGATCCCGGGAAAGGAGGAGTTCGCCGAGACTTTGCGCTATTTCACCACTCAGCTGACGCTGCGCGGCGTGGAATTGTGTCTCGATATCCAGGCCGATGTTCAGCAATTGCGGGGCTTCGACGAGGTTGTCATCGCTACTGGCGTCAAGCCTCGCGAGCTCGAGATCGAAGGCATCGATCACCCCAGCGTGCTGCCCTATCCCGTGGCGATCCAGCATCCCGAGCGCGTGGGGCGACGAGTGGCGATCATCGGTGCCGGCGGGATCGGTTTCGATGTGGCCGAACTGCTGGCCCATGCGGACTCGCCTGCCGAGGACGTCGAGCGCTGGTGCGACGAGTGGGGCGTTGACCTGTCGGTGGCTACCGCTGGCGGGCTGAAGCCGCGGGTGCCGCCAGCGGTGCCGCGCCAGATCACGCTGCTACAGCGCAAGGCCGGCAAGCCGGGCGAAGGGCTTGGCGTGACCACCGGCTGGGTTCATCGTGCCGCGCTGCGGGCGCGCCGGGTCGAAACGTTGTCGGGCTGCGTCTATCAGCATATTGACGATGATGGATTGCATGTCAGCGTCAACGGGGAGGCCAGGCTATTGGCGGTCGACAATATCGTGGTCTGTGCGGGTCAGGAGTCGCAGCAGACACTTCATGAGGCGCTGGTCGCAAGCGGCGTGAGGGCTCATCGAATCGGCGGTGCCGATCTGGCTGCTGAGCTCGATGCCAAGCGTGCCATCGAGCAGGGCGTGCGACTGGCGGCGAGTCTATGAGCTGGGGCCGGTTGCGTTGAGTCAGCGTGAGTGGCGAGTGCTCGTGCGCTGCCGAGCGTGGAAGACAGGTGTTAAACTGGAATTTCACCAGTGAGCGCGAGCCGTGCGACGGCGACCCCGTCGCTCCCCGGGTCGCGCTTCTTGTTATTCAGGCTGCCGTGTCTCGTGACCGCCATGCCTGACCCTCAGAAAACGCAGACTCTCGTGCCGTGATCGGCCTTGGTCGCTTTTTCTCGATGGAGGGATCGTACAAGGACCCCCAGATGACATCCGATTGTAGCCCTCGCTATCTGGCGAGCGATAACACCTCCGGCATCTGCCCGGAAGCCCTCGATTACTTGATCCGGGCGAATGCCAGCGATGATCTCGCTTACGGCAACGATGCCTGGACCCACCGCGCCGCAGACCGCTTCCGCGAACTGTTCGATTACGACTGTGACGTCTTCTTCGTCTTCAACGGCACCGCCGCCAACTCGCTGTCGCTGGCGGCGCTGGGCCAGAGCTATCACAGCGTGATCTGTCACGAACTGGCTCATATCGAGACCGACGAGTGCGGCGGGCCGGAGTTCTTTTCCAACGGCTCCAAGCTGCTGACCAGCCCCGGCGAAGATGGCAAGCTGACGCCCGAAGGCATCGAGCGGCTGGTGGTGAAGCGTAACGACATTCACTATCCCAAGCCGCGGGTCGTCTCGATCACCCAGGCCACCGAGGTGGGCACCGTCTACTCCCGCGAGGAGCTGCTGGCGATCCGCACCGTCGCGGACAAGTACGACCTGCGTGTCCACATGGACGGGGCGCGCTTCGCCAATGCCTGCAGTGCCTTGGAGGCGTCTCCGGCAGAGCTGACCTGGCAGGCCGGTGTCGACGTGCTCTGTTTCTCCGGTACCAAGAACGGCTTGCCGATGGGCGAGGCGATCCTGTTCTTCAACAAGGAACTGGCCGAGGACTTCGCCTACCGCTGCAAGCAGGCGGGACAGCTGGCATCCAAGATGCGCTTCATCGCCGCCCCTTGGCTGGGGCTGCTCGAGTCCGGCGCCTGGAAAAGCAATGCCGATCATGCCAATGCCATGGCGCGTTATCTCGCCGACGGGCTGGCCGCGCTACCCGGTGCTTCGCTGATGTTTCCGACGCAGGCCAACAGCGTCTTCGTCAGCCTGCCCGAGCCGGTCATTTCGCAATTGCGCGCCAAGGGCTGGACCTTCTACACCTTCATTGGCGCTGGCGGTGCGCGATTCGTGTGCTCCTGGAATACCACGTCAGAGCTGCTCGACCAGCTATTGGCCGACGCCCGGGCCGCTTTCGACGCGCCCTGATGCAGGCCGGCGCCCTGAGGGCTCGGGCGCCGGTTTTCCCGTCTTTTTCTCCTTGCTCGATTCGCAAAAGAATTTTGTCGTGATTTTTCTGTGAGTTACCGAAAACCGCGCGATGCGGCGCGTTTTATCGGCGCAAAATTCCCCGTGCATCGAAACCGGATCGTGGTAGCGTGTTCTAAAGCGTGTGTTCCGACGCTGCGTTGAAAAGACTCGCGAAACGGGTCTGCCCGACGCTTCGTGCATCTGTCTATGTCTGTCTATGCTGTTAGTCAGCTAGCCCGGCTGGCAGGGCATCCGTCCTGCGCGGTTGGGGGTCATGACCAGGAGGCTTCCATGAGCATCTTCGATCACGTGCAGAGCCGTTACGAACAGGTTCAACAGGAAGAAATGAGCCTGCAGGAATATCTAGAGCTGTGCCGGAAGGATCCCCGTGTCTACGCCAACGCCGCCGAGCGGATGCTGAGTGCCATCGGGGAACCGGAAGCGATCGACACGGCCAAGGATCCTCGCCTTTCCCGTATTTTTTCCAACAAGGTCATTCGCCGCTATCCCGCCTTTGCCGAGTTCTATGGCATGGAAGAGGCGATCGAACAGATCGTTGCCTACTTCCGGCATGCGGCTCAGGGGCTCGAGGAGCGCAAGCAGATTCTCTACCTGCTGGGCCCGGTCGGTGGCGGCAAGTCGTCGCTGGCCGAGCGCCTCAAGCTGCTCATGGAGCGTGTGCCGTTCTACGCGATCAAGGATTCGCCGGTCTACGAGTCGCCGCTCGGGCTGTTCTCGCCGGAAGAGGATGGCGAGTTGCTCGAGAAGGAATACAACATTCCGCAGCGCCATCTGCGGGGGCCGATGTCGCCCTGGGCCGCCAAGCGCCTCAAGGAGTACGGCGGCGATCTGTCGCAGTTCCGCGTGGTGCGTCTGCATCCGTCGCGACTCAATCAGATTGCGGTGTCCAAGACCGAGCCGGGCGACGAGAACAATCAGGATATCTCGTCTCTGGTGGGCAAGGTCGATATCCGCCAGCTGGAGCTCTATTCCCAGGACGATCCGGATGCCTACAGCTTCTCCGGCGGCCTGTGCAAGGCCAACCAGGGGCTGATGGAGTTCGTCGAGATGTTCAAGGCGCCGATCAAGGTGCTGCATCCGCTGCTCACGGCCACTCAGGAGGGGAACTACAACCCTACCGAGGGCATGGGGGCGATTCCCTTCGATGGCATTATCATGGCTCACTCCAACGAGAGCGAGTGGCAGCAGTTCCGTAACAACCGCAACAACGAGGCATTTCTCGACCGCGTCTATATCGTCAAGGTGCCTTACTGCCTGCGCGTTTCCGAAGAGATCAAGATCTATCAGAAGCTGCTGGAGCATTCGTCGCTCAACGAAGCCCCCTGCGCGCCGGATACGCTGCGCATGCTGGCGCAGTTTTCGGTGCTGTCGCGGCTCAAGGAGCCGGAAAACTCAAGCATCTATTCGAAGATGCGGGTCTACGATGGCGAGAACCTGAAGGATACCGATCCCAAGGCCAAGTCGATCCAGGAGTACCGTGACGCGGCCGGGGTCGATGAAGGCATGAACGGACTCTCCACGCGTTTCGCCTTCAAGATCCTCTCCAAGGTGTTCAACTTCGATGCCCACGAGATCGCCGCCAACCCGGTGCATCTGCTTTACGTGCTGGAGCAGGCGCTGGAACGCGAACAGTTGCCCAAGGAGGTCCACGAGCGCTACCTGCGGTTCATCAAGGAGTACCTGGCGCCACGCTACGTCGATTTCATCGGCAAGGAGATCCAGACTGCGTATCTCGAGTCCTATACCGAGTACGGCCAGAACATCTTCGACCGCTACGTGACCTACGCCGACTTCTGGATCCAGGACCAGGAGTATCGCGATCCGGAGACCGGCGAGCTGTTCGACCGGCAGTCGCTCAACGAGGATCTCGAGAAGATCGAGAAGCCCGCCGGGATCTCCAACCCCAAGGACTTCCGCCACGAGGTCGTCAATTTCGTGCTGCGCGCCCGCGCCCACAACAACGGCATGAACCCGAGCTGGCAGTCCTACGAGAAGCTCCGCGGCGTGATCGAGCACAAGATGTTCGCCAATACCGAGGAGTTGCTGCCGGTCATCTCGTTCAATGCCAAGGCGTCGGCGTCGGATCAGCGCAAGCACGAGGATTTCGTCGATCGCATGGTGCAGCGCGGCTACACCGAAAAGCAGGTGCGCCTGCTCTCCGAATGGTATCTGCGGGTGCGCAAGTCGCACTAGCGCGTGGTTAGTTGATGTCAGCAGGAGCGGCGGCTGCGAGTCGGGCCGCGCTCCCCGAGGCTGAAGGCCATTCTCGGATGGCCGCTATCGCAGCCAGTCTGCGGGAGGTGCCATGAGTTACTTCATCGATCGACGCCCCAACGCACGCCACAAGAGTGCGGTCAATCGTCAACGGTTCTTGCAGCGCTATCGTTCCCACATCAAGCGCGCCGTGGAAGAGTCGGTGAATCGGCGCTCGATCACCGATATGGAGCGCGGCGAAAAAGTCTCGATTCCCACCAAGGATATCTCCGAGCCTTCGTTTCAACATGGGCCGGGTGGCCGGCGTACGGTTGTGAGTCCGGGAAACAAGGAGTTTGCCGAGGGAGATCGATTGCGCCGCCCCGGGGGCGGAGGCGGTGGTGGCGGCAGTGGCGAGGGTCAGGCAGGGAATCAGGGCGAGGGCATGGACGAGTTCGTGTTCTCGCTGTCACGAGAAGAGTTTCTCGATTTCGTCTTCGATGGCCTGGAGCTGCCGCATCTGGAGCGCAAGCAGCTGCAGGTTCTGGAAGAGACCCGGCCGGTAAGGGCAGGCATCTCCAAGGAGGGCGTGCCGGCGCGCATCAATATCGTACGTTCGATGCGCGAGGCCCAGGCCCGGCGTATCGGCATGCGGGCGCCATTGAAACGAGCGCTGCGCGAGGCCCAGGAGGCGCTCGACATCGAAGAGCGCAAGGACCCGGTGTTGCGCAATCCGGCGCGTATCGATGAGCTGAAATCCGAAATCACCCGGCTGGAGAAGCGGATCGCGTCGATTCCGTTCCTGGATACCTACGACCTGCGCTACAACCACCTCACGCATCAGCCGATGCCATCGAACCAGGCCGTGATGTTCTGCATCATGGACGTCTCCGGCTCGATGACCCAGGCGCACAAGGATATCGGCAAGCGCTTCTTCCTGCTGCTCTATCTGTTTCTCGAACGCAATTACGAGAAGGTCGAGCTGGTGTTCGTGCGCCACCACACCGTGGCCAAGGAGGTCGACGAAGAGGAGTTCTTCTATTCGCGGGAGACTGGCGGCACGATCGTCTCCAGTGCCCTGACGCTGGTCAACAGCATCATCGAGGCGCGCTACGCGCCCGAACAGTGGAATCTCTACGTGGCCCAGGCCAGCGACGGCGACAACTGGGATGACGACTCGTCGACCTGTCTCGAGCTGCTCAATGAATCGTTGATGTGCAAGTTGCAGTACTTCACCTACGTGGAGATCACGCCTCATGCCCACCAGGCGCTGTGGGAGGCCTACGACACGGTGCGGGCGGCCTATCCCGAGCGCTTCGCCATGCAGCAGATCGTTCAGGCGGAAGATATCTATCCGGTCTTCCGCGAGCTCTTTCGGCAGCGTGCGCAAGGCTGACATCGATATCGCGGGCAGCAGGATGGGACGGACGCAGCGAGGAAACCACGATGACGCGACGCAAGCCCATAGCCACCGGTTCGGATTGGAACTTCGAGGCGCTCGAGTCCTACGAGCGTGCCATCGCCGAGTTGGCCAGGGAGTATCGGTTGGACACCTACCCCAACCAGATAGAGATCATTACCTCCGAGCAGATGATGGATGCCTACGCCAGCGTGGGCATGCCGATCGGCTATCACCACTGGTCGTTCGGCAAGCAGTTCCTGTCGGTGGAGCAGGCCTACCGTCGTGGCCAGATGGGGCTGGCCTACGAACTGGTGATCAATTCCGATCCCTGCATCGCCTATCTGATGGAAGAGAATTCGCTGATGATGCAGGTGCTGGTCATCGCGCACGCCTGCTACGGGCACAATTCGTTCTTCAAGGGCAACTATCTGTTCCGAACCTGGACCGATGCCTCGGCGATCGTCGATTATCTGGTCTTTGCGCGCAGTTATGTCGCCAAGTGTGAAGAGCGTCACGGAGTCGAGGCCGTCGAGCAGTTGCTCGATGCCTGTCATGCCCTGCAGAACTACGGCGTCGATCGCTACAAGCGGCCTTCGCCGATTTCGGCCGATGAAGAAGCGCGTCGCCAGGAGGAGCGGGAGGCGTATCTGCAGACGCAGGTCAACCGACTCTGGAGCACGATTCCGCCGGTAGTGAGCGAGCTGGCCCAGGAGCCGCTGCATGATCACGAGAACGATCCGCTGGGGCTCCATCGTCACGGTCGCTATCCCAGCGAGCCGCAGGAGAACCTGCTCTATTTCCTCGAGAAGAATGCGCCGCTGCTGGAGCCGTGGCAGCGCGAGATCGTGCGTATCGTGCGCAAGCTTGCCCAGTATTTCTATCCGCAGCGTCAGACCCAGGTAATGAATGAGGGCTGGGCGACGTTCTGGCACTACACCTTGATGAACCGCCTTTATGACGACGGCCTGATCGACGAGGGCATCATGCTCGAGTTCCTGCAGTCGCATACCTCGGTCATCACCCAGCCGGGTTTCGACAGCCCTTATTTCAACGGCATCAATCCGTATGCGCTGGGATTCGCGATGTTCAGCGATATCCAGCGCATCTGCCGGGCACCGACCGAAGAAGACCGCGAGTGGTTCCCCGACATCGCCGGCAGCGACTGGCTGGAGACGCTGCATTTCGCGATGCAGAACTTCAAGGACGAATCGTTCATTCAGCAGTTCCTGTCGCCCAAGGTGATTCGCGATCTCAAGCTCTTCAGCCTGGTCGATGATGACCGCGACGACAGCCTCCAGATCGAGGCGATTCACGACGACCGTGGCTATCGCCGGATCCGCGAGGCGTTGAGCGTGCAGTACGCGCTATCCGCTCGCGAGCCCAACATCCAGGTCTGGGAAGCCGACATTCGTGGCGATCGATCGCTGACGCTGCGCCATGTGCAGGATCGTCGGCGTCCGCTGGGGCAGAGCCTGTTTCCGGTCATGCGCTATCTGCACCAATTGTGGGGATTTCCCATCAAGCTCGAATCGACGGAAGAAGGCGATATCGTGCGCCGCTATCAATGGCCGATTCCCGAGCCGACGCGAGAATCGGCGTGAATACGCCCGTGCGGCATGCCCAGTCGCAGAGCTGATATACTCGCCCGATCGCTATCATTCTGGTTATGGGTCTGCCGGTTGCGGGCCTGATTCGGTGGGAGAGGGAAATGCAGAACGCCGTCATTCTGATCAATGTCGAAAAGGGCCGGATTCGCGGTGTCGCCGAACAGCTGGCCGACCTGGAGGGAATCAGCGAAGTCTATTCGACCTGCGGTCGCTATGACCTGATCGCCATCGCCCGCACGCGGGATTTCGAGTCCCTGGCCACGCTGGTGACCGAGCGCCTGATGGGCGTCGAGGGGATTCGCGATACCGAGACACTCAATGCCATGCAGGTGCATTCGCGCCACGATCTCGATGCCATGTTCTCCGTCGGCCTCTGAGTTCCGGTGGCGCGTCGTCGAAGGCGAGGACTGCTGGGGCAGTTGGCTCGCTCGTCTCGGATAGGGCTCGTTTTTGTCGTCGTCATCAGCGGGCTGTGGTACTGGCAGGAAGGCGATGTTCGCGACCGGCTAAGCTGGATGGGCGTGCCCGAGTGGCAGTGGAACGACTGGCGGGGCTGGAACCGCGTGCTGCGCAACGACGGCTTCCTGGTGGGGTGGTCGGACGTGCGGGGCGAGGCGCTGTGGGCGGGCTATGTCCTGAATCGTGTCGATGATACCCATAGCCAGCCGCGGCCCGATCGCTTCGAGTCCGACTGGCGTAGCCTGTGGCCGATCAGCAGTGATGACTACACCCATAGTGGCTACGATCGGGGGCATCTGGCGCCGAATTATGCGATGTCGGTCGTTCATGGCCGCGATGCGCAGCTGGCCAGCTTCCTGATGACCAACATCACCCCGCAACGGCCCAAGCTCAATCGGCAGCTGTGGCAACGCCTGGAAGAAGCCGTCATCGATGACTTCGTGCCGCGTTTCGGTCGCGTGTGGGTCATTACCGGGCCAGTCTTCGATGATCAACTGCTGCATCGGGTGGGCTTTACCCAGATCCCCGTGGGCTTCTACAAGATAGTGGTCGTTCCCGATCAAACGCCGCGGGCGCTGGCGTTTTTCATGCCCCAGAACGTGGCCGGCAACGAGCCGCTGGACCGTTTCCTGATCACCATCGACGAACTCGAGGCGCGTACCGGGCTCGATTTCTTCCCGCAACTGGCCGACTCCGTCGAGCGTCGAATGGAAGGGCGCGTAGAGACCGCCGGTTGGGGGCTGGAGGCCGTTTCGACACGTCCGGGGCGTTATCAGTAACGTCCGTGGGCGTCGTCGAGCCTGCGTCTTGATGCCGAGCGTTGATGAAACAGAAAGGTGTTGATGAAACAGGAGGGCGTTGAAAAACGGGAAAAGCTAGAGAACGGGAGAGGCAGAAACAATGACAAGAGGATGAAGCAGAGTGTCGCGAGGAAACGATCACATGACACATGGTGCCCAGGAGAGGACTTGAACCTCCACGTCCGTAAGGACACTAGCACCTGAAGCTAGCGCGTCTACCAATTCCGCCACCTGGGCGTGTCATGCAAATCTGATACTGCAGTCTGGATGGTGCCCGGAAGAGGACTTGAACCTCCACGTCCGTAAGGACACTAGCACCTGAAGCTAGCGCGTCTACCAATTCCGCCATCCGGGCTTATCCGGCCTTGAATGCATGGCTTTCGCGAATTTTCATTCCCGAAATCCCCACCGTAAGCGATGGTGCCCAGAAGAGGACTTGAACCTCCACGTCCGTAAGGACACTAGCACCTGAAGCTAGCGCGTCTACCAATTCCGCCATCTGGGCCAAGGCGCGATGCATAATACCGACTCTGTGTCCGAATGCAAGCCTCTCGTGTGCGGTATCTGTTTCGCTCCGGCATCACCTGGTGTTGCGGCGATACGCGCCGTCGGCACGGCAATTGGTCACGTTGGACAGTGCATGGTTGGGTCGAGCAGACGTGGCCGCTATACTTGGGGCATGAATCCCAAAAAATCGAACGGCCCAGGCCGCCCGCCGCGTGACTATTCTCTACAACCCAGGCCCCGCTGGCTCAACGCAAGGATGATGGTTGCATGACTCATTGGACGTTGAACGATGATCCGCACGCGGCTCGCGAAACCCAGAAATACGATAACCCCGTGCCCAGTCGCGAATACCTGCTGTCGCGTCTGGAGGAGTACGGCAAGCCGATTACTCATGAAAACATGAGCGCCATGCTGGGGCTCGAGGACGAGAACCAGCTGGAAGCCGTGCGTCGGCGCCTGGCCGCCATGGAGCGCGACGGTCAGATCCTCAGGGATCGCAAGGGCGCCTATGCCTTGATCGACAAGCTCGATCTGATCAAGGGCCGGGTGCAGGGCCACCGGGACGGCATGGGCTTTCTGATTCGCCATGATGGCGTCAAGCCCGACCTGGTGTTGCCGCCGCGCCAGATGCGCCGCGTCTTCGATGGCGACGTAGTGCTGGCACGCATCAGCGGTCAGGATCGTCGTGGCCGCGCCGAAGGCACCATCGCCGAAGTGCTGGCGCGCAATACCCAGACGCTGGTTGGCGTGTTCCGTCAGAACACTTCGGAATTCGCCGTGCTGATACCGGAAAATTCCCGCATCAGCCAGGAAGTGATCATCCCGCACAGCGTCAGCGGTGGGGCAAGAGACGGCCAGATCGTGTCGGTGCGCATCACCCAGCAGCCGGAAACCCGCAAGCAGCCGGTCGGCGAGGTGGTGGAGATCCTGGGGGAGAGGATGGACCCCGGTCTCGAGATCGATATCGCGATTCGTTCCCACGATATCCCGGCAGAGTTCCCGCCGGAAGTGGAGCATCAGATCGCTGGCATGTCGGCCGAAGTGAAGGAAGAGGACAAGGTGGCGCGCATCGACCTGCGCGAGATGCCGCTGGTGACCATCGACGGCGAAGACGCCAAGGATTTCGACGACGCCGTCTGTGCCTGGAAGACGAAATCCGGGAGCTGGAAACTGGTCGTGGCGATTGCCGATGTTTCCCATTACGTCCGTGGCGGCAGTGCGCTGGATAACGAGGCCCACATTCGCGGCAATTCCGTCTACTTCCCCGGCCAGGTCGTGCCGATGCTGCCGGAGCTGCTTTCCAACGGGCTCTGTTCGCTCAATCCGCACGTCGATCGCCTGACCATGGTCTGCGAGATGAACATTTCGCAGAACGGCACGATCAGCCGCTACAAGTTCTACGAGGCGGTGATCCAGTCTCATGCGCGACTGACCTATAACCAGGTCGGCACCATGCTGGAGGAGCCGGACAGCGAAGAGGGAGTGGCGCTACGCGAGCAGTATCGCGAGCTGGTGCCTTCGCTCGAGAATTTGCACGCGCTCTACAAGGTGCTGCGCAAGGCGCGGGAAGTGCGTGGCGCCATCGACTTCGATACCACCGAAACGCAGATCGTCTTCAACGACGAGCGCAAGATCGAGAAGATCGTTCCGCGCACCCGCAACGACGCCCATAAGCTGATCGAGGAGTGCATGCTGGCCGCCAACGTGGCCACGGCTCGCTTCCTCGACAAGCATGACCTGCCCGCGCTCTATCGTGTTCACCAGTCGCCAGCCTCGGAGCGACTGGAGAACCTGCGCGTGTTCCTGGGTGAGCTGGGCCTGACCCTGGGTGGCGGCGACGAGCCGACGCCCAAGGACTATCAGGCGCTGCGAGAGGTGATCCAGGATCGCCCGGATTTCGACATCATCCAGACCGTGATGCTGCGTTCGATGAGCCAGGCCGTCTATTCGCCGCAGAACGACGGGCACTTCGGGCTCGCCTATCAGGCCTATGCGCATTTCACCTCGCCGATCCGCCGCTATCCCGATCTGCTGGTCCATCGTGCGATCCGTTCCGTCATCCGGGGACCGCGTCAGACCCAGACCGTGCTGCGTGCCGAGGGTGCGCCAGTGGAAAAACCCTCCACCTGGTGCCCGTATACCTTCGAGCAGATGATCGAGCTAGGCGAGCACTGCTCGATGACCGAGCGCCGCGCCGACGAGGCGACCCGTGACGTGACCGACTGGCTGAAGTGCGAGTTCCTCTCGGACAAGGTCGGCGAGGTCTACGAAGGTACAATCGCCTCGGTAACGCAGTTCGGAATTTTCGTGCGCCTCGACGACGTCTACGTGGAAGGGCTGGTGCACGTCACCTCCCTGCCATCCGACTACTATCACTACGAAGCCGAGAAACACCGCCTCAAGGGCGAGCGCAGCGGCGTGGCCTATCGACTGGGCGATGGCGTGACCGTTCGCGTGGCGCGGGTGGACCTCGACGACCGCAAGATCGATTTCGATCTGGCCGACGCGACACCGCGTCACCACCGCACGCCACGCAGCCACAAGCCCGGTGGCGGAGCCGGCGACAGCGCTGCCCCGGCCAGGAAGTCGTCGGGCAAGAATCGCCCCGGCAAAAGCGAGCGTCAGGGCGCCTCTACCGGCAACGAAGAGGGCGGTGCGCCCAAGCGCCGGTCTCGTGGCCCGCGTCAGCGTCGAGGCAAGCGATGAGCAAGTCGATCGTTAGAGGCGCACCGGATGGTCCAGGGTGGGTGATGCCATGAGTCGTTCAGCGAACCGGCGTCAATCGGCCAGAACGGGGGAACGTCCCCGCACGCCAGACGGGCTGGAGCCGGTCTATGGCGTACATGCCGTTCGGGCGTCGTTCGAACGGGGCCAGCCGCCCAAGGTGCTGTGGATTCAGCAGGGGCACGCCGAGCACCGCCTGGAAGCCCTTTTACAGCTGGCTCACGCGGCGGGCTGTGATTTGAAGCGAATGACGCGAGAAACACTGGACGGGATTTCCAACCAGGCCGCCCATCAGGGGGTGATCGGGTTCTGCGAACCGCTGGTCGCGGAGAGCGAAACTACCTTATGGTGGCGTCTCGAGCAGTGGCTGGCGGACAAGCCCCCGCTGCTGCTGATTCTCGATGGCGTCACTGACCCGCACAATCTGGGCGCTTGCCTGCGCAGTGCTGATGCTGCCGGCGTCAATGGCGTGATCGTGCCCAAGGACAAGTCTGCACCGCTGAACGCCACCGTACGCAAGGTGGCCTGTGGCGCGGCCGAACTCGTGCCGGTGTTTCAGGTCACCAACCTGGCGCGCTGCATGGAGAAGCTCAAGCAGCAGGGCGTCTGGATCACCGGCACCGCCGGCGAGGCCGATGCGCTCGTCTATGACGCCGATTTCACCGTGCCCTGTGCGCTGGTGATGGGCGCGGAAGGCAAGGGCCTGCGCCGCCTGACTCGCGAAGCCTGCGACGGCCTGGTCAAATTGCCGATGCAGGGTGGGGTTTCCAGTCTCAATGTTTCGGTTGCCACCGGGATTTGCCTGTTCGAAGCCGTCCGCCAGCGCGGGCTCGTTGCCGCCGGTTAAACTTGCACCCGGTGGCCCCTGTCTCTACAATTGCGCGGTTCTATGGGCAGGCTATGCTCATGGAATGCGGTTCTGTTCCGGAGATGCCTGATGCGCCAGGCTCGCCTGACGGCTCGGAAGCGCCGGGATAGAGCGCCAATTGGTCTGAATATTCGGATATAGATGCGGTCGAGTACCGCAATCCGGTATCGACTCCTTGCTTCTCGTGGTGGCCCTCTATTGATGATCGGCACCGCGCGGAAGCTGCCAAACCGAAAGGAGCTAACATGCGTCATTATGAAATCGTGTTCATGGTCCATCCGGACCAGAGCGAGCAGGTTCCCGCCATGGTCGAGCGCTACACCAGCCTCGTGACCGAAAACGGTGGCACCGTGCATCGTCTCGAAGACTGGGGTCGCCGTCACCTGGCTTACCCGATCAACAAGATCCACAAGGCACATTACGTGCTGATGAACATCGAATGCAGCGGCGAGACCCTCGACGAGATCGAGAACATCTTCCGCTTCAACGATGCCATCATCCGCAGCATGATCGTGCGCAGCAAAGAGGCCGTGACCGAAGCCTCGCCGATGATGAAGCCGGCTGAAGAAAAGAGCCGTCGCCGTGACGACAAGTCCTCCGAGCGTGGCGATCGTGAGCGTTCCGAGCGCCCCGAGCGTTCCGAAACTGCCGCAGAAACCAACTGATCCGATTTCGCTAAGGAGAGACTCTCATGGCACGTTTTTTCCGTCGCCGTAAGTTCTGCCGCTTCACCGCCGAAGGCGTGAAGTACATCGACTACAAAGACATCGATACGCTGAAGGCCTACGTCACCGAAACCGGCAAGATCGTTCCGAGCCGTATTACGGGTACCCAGGCACGCTACCAGCGTCAGCTGTCCACCGCTATCAAGCGGGCGCGTTACCTGGCGCTGCTGCCGTACTCCGACAGCCACCAGTAAACCCTGATTCGATATCCTTGATCGGTAAACCCGGGTTCCGGTAAACCCAGGTTTCGGTAAACCACAGCGAGGCATCATGCTGGTACTGGCCCGTTGGATCATGCGCGGTACGCCGCAGGCCGTTGCGGCAGCCGCACTGACAGCGCTGGTGCCTTGGCTATTCTGGTTCAGCGCTGCCGTGGCGGGGCTCGTCACGCTGCGTCGAGGCATGACGACCGCAGCACCGGTACTGATCGCAGCGGCGCTGCCTGCCGGCTGGTGGTGGGTGCAGGGCGACGCGGTGCCGCTGGCCAGCATTCTGCTGGTAACGCTGATGGCGACGGTACTGCGATCGCGCATGCGCTGGGCGGAAGCCCTGATCGTCGGCAGCGTGGTCTGCATGGTGATGGTCCAGCTGGGGATCTTTCTCCCGGCGGGCGGCACCGGATCGCTGCTGACGGAGCTTCGCCAAAGCTCGTCAGAGGTTGCCCGCATGCTGGATCAGCTATCGGCGCAGGGCGTCGATACCGAAATGATGGCAGCGCTGGTGATCGGCGGCGCGACCGGCCTGGTGGTATTGCTCGCCGGCATTGCCTGCCTGGCATTGGCTCGTAGCTGGCAGGCCGGGCTCTACAATCCGGGCGGGTTCCGCGAAGAGTTTCACGCGCTGAGGCTCTCGCGGAAGCAGCTCCTGCTGCTGATCGCGCTGATGGTACTGGGTGTAGTGCTGGCCGTCCCCGCTGCCAGCCTGCTGGCTTGGGTGCCGTTACTGGTCGCCGGTGTGGCGCTGGTACATGGGTTTATCGGTTTGAAGGGAATGAGCGGGTTCTGGCTGGTAGGCTTCTATGCCTTGCTGTTGACCACCTGGCCCACGATTCTGATTGTACTGCTGTTGGCGTTGGTAGATACCTTCGCGGATTTTCGCGGTCGTCTGACACGCAGTGATTGACGAGAGGTTCACGAGAATGGAAGTCATTCTGCTCGATAACATCGGCAAGCTGGGCGATCTGGGTGACAAGGTCACCGTCAAGCCCGGTTACGGCCGTAATTACCTGGTTCCCTACGGCCTGGCCGTACCGGCAACCAAAGACAACGTCGAAGCGTTCGAAGCGCAGCGCGCCGAGCTCGAAGCCCAGGCTGCCGAGCGCAAGGCTCAGGCCGAAACACGCGCCGCTCAGCTCGCCGAAATCGAGCTGTCTCTGGTCGCCAAGGCGGGTGACGAAGGCAAGCTGTTCGGTTCCATCGGTCCGCGCGATCTGGCCGAAGCCATGGCACAGGCCGGTATCGAAGTCGCCAAGAGCGAAGTTCGCATGCCGGAAGGCCCGCTTCGTCAGACTGGCGAATACGACATCGCGCTGCAGCTGCACGCCGAAGTCACTTCCAGCGTTCGTGTCGTGGTCGTAGCCGAGTAAAATCTCGACTGCTATCGTCGATTGACGTCTGGCTCAAGGCACGCAGGGCTCACGCCCTGCGTGCCTTTTTCGTGATCGGCCGGCGTGGCGATGGCCGCGACCGGCCAGGGTCTGTTGCTATTTCAGCGTGAACTGCGTTGCCGCGCCGCATGGCGCCATTTGCCGCGCCACCTGAAGGCGGGCATGAAACGGCAACAGGCCCTAGGTAGAATAGGCCTAGACCAATTCCGCTTGTCCAGCGCACGATCATTCAGCGCAAGATGACATAGGTGAACGCCAAGCATGAACCAACGCGTCGACAACGATCAGGAAACCGCGCAGCTGAAGGTACCGCCGCACTCGCTCGAGGCGGAGCAGTCGGTACTGGGCGGGCTGATGCTCGACAACAGCAGCTGGGATACGGTGTCGGAACGTCTGGTGGCAGACGACTTCTACCGCCACGAGCACCGGTTGACGTTCAATGCGATGGCGGAGCTGGCCGAGAGCGCACATCCGCTCGATGTCGTGACCCTGTCGGAAGCGCTCGAACGCCGCGATCAGCTCGAAAGCGTAGGCGGGCTCGCCTATCTGGCGGAACTGGCACGCAATACGCCCTCTGCAAGCAATATCCGCGCCTATGCCGATATCGTTCGCGAGCGGGCGACGTTGCGCAAGCTGATCCAGGCCTCGCGCCAGATCGCCGACAGCGCCTATTCGCCGGAAGGGCGGCTGCCGGACGAGCTGGTCAACGAAGCCGAACGGCTGGTATTCCAGATCAGCGAGTCCCGGCCCAAGTTCGGTGGCCCCATCGGCATGAGCCAGCTGCTGACCAAGGCCGTCGATCGGATCGACGAGCTGTTCAACATGAAGGGCCAGATGACCGGGATCTCTACCGGGTTCCGCGATCTGGACGACATGACATCGGGTCTGCAGCCGTCGGACCTGGTGATCATCGCCGGGCGCCCGTCGATGGGCAAGACGACGTTCGCCATGAATCTGGTCGAACATGCCGTCGTCTCCAATGACAAGCCGGTCATCGTCTTCTCGATGGAGATGCCCGCCGAGTCATTGATGCTGCGCATGCTCTCTTCCCTGGGCAGGATCGATCAGACACGCGTTCGAACCGGCCAGCTCGAGGACGAGGACTGGCCGCGGTTGACCTCGGCGGTCAACCTGCTCAAGGATCGCCAGCTGTTCATCGACGACACTCCGGCGCTGTCCCCCAACGAATTGCGCTCCCGCGTGCGCCGAATCGCTCGCGAGCACGGCAATATCGGTCTGGTGATGATCGACTACCTGCAGCTGATGCAGGTGCCGGGGCTTTCCGAGAATCGTACCGCAGAGATCTCCGAGATTTCGCGATCGCTGAAGGGCATCGCGAAGGAGTTCAACTGCCCGGTGGTGTCGCTGTCCCAGCTCAACCGATCACTGGAGCAGCGTCCCAACAAGCGGCCCGTAATGTCGGATCTGCGTGAGTCGGGTGCCATCGAGCAGGATGCCGATGTCATCGCCTTCGTCTATCGTGACGAGGTCTACAATACCGACAATCCCGACAACAAGGGGTTGGCGGAGCTGATTATCGGCAAGCAGCGTAACGGCCCGATCGGTACCGTCCATATGGCATTCATCGGCAAGTACACCCGTTTCGAGGATCTGGCGCCGGATAGTTACGGTCAGCACTACGAATAAATCGGTACGTCCAACGTCCAGTTCGCGATACGTCCAGTTAGATACATCTAGTTTGATACGTCCAGTTCGATACAACCGAAACATGTCGGCAGCGCCGACGTAGAAAAGACATCAAGGAGTCAAACCATGGCAGGCGGTTTTCAGCGGGGTCGTCGTCAGCGTGTGCCCAAGATCGAAGTACGCGGCCAACTGGAAAAGCTCGAACGGGAAGGGCCGTTCAAGGAGTGGCTGGGCATGCCGGATCTCTACCGTCACTGGCTGACCGTCGACGGCGAGCTTTACAGTTACCAGACGGAAGACGCCGAATTGCCGGTAGCCGTCGGTGATCGGGTCGTATTCCGCTACAAGGAAGCCAAGGCAGGAAAGTGGATCGACCGCAACTCCCTGGGCAAGGCGATCGATCCTTCCGCTTACCAGTAGGCTGTCGATCGGTCCCTGAAACGGCGCGCTCTTGCCATGTAATGTTTTGTGTCACCATGTTGTCATGACCTTGCGGCTCAATGGCGTTCATGGACCAATCCGCCGTTTCTCTTGCCCCCGGCTCTCTCGAAGCCCTGATCGCCCAGCGCGATCTAAACGTGCACTTTCAGCCTATCGTCTCCGTCGCCACCGGTCGGGTGCTGGCTTACGAGGCATTGTCCCGCGGGCCGCGAGACTCTCGCTTCTCCAGCCCGCTGGCAATGTTCCAGACGGCCCGCGGCCGCGGTCTGCTGGCTTCCCTGGAGCGGGTCTGTCGCGAGAGGGCCTTCGAGCGCTGGGTCGAGACGGGACTGGATGAACTGCTGTTTCTCAATGTCAGTCCGGAAGTGCTGATCGACCCGGCCCACATCAGCGGCCAGACGTTACAACTGCTGTCCGATCATGGCCTGACACCGTCCCAGATCGTCATCGAAATTACCGAGCAGTCTCCCGGCATCGATCCAGAACTGATGGCCGAAGCCGCCGAGCATTATCAGTCGATGGGGTTCTCCATTGCGCTCGACGATCTTGGCGACGGCTATGCCGGACTCAGGCTCTGGTCACAGCTCAACCCCGACTACGTCAAGCTGGATCGCCACTTCGTGGCGGGAGTGGATCGCGACCGCGTGAAAAGGCGCTTCGTGCGGTCGATCATCGACATCGCGCACAGCCTGGGAAGCCGCGTGGTTGCCGAGGGCGTCGAACGAGAGGAGGAGCTCGATACCCTGCTCGAACTCGGGGCCGACTATTGCCAGGGGTGGCTGTTCGCTCGTCCCGAACCGGCGCCTCATCGATCGCGTGACGTACTGGATTCGCGTCTGATCGCCCTGGCGGCATCGCGTCGTCCGGCGGCGGCAGCCACGGAAATTCGCCGGCTATGCGTACCCTTGCCGGCGCTGATGGCCACGCTCAGCATCGGAGAGGCCGCGGAGCGCTTCAGCCGTCTGCCGGAGGCCAATGCCCTGGCGGTGGTCGACGAGCAGGGAGTGCCGGTGGGCTTGCTCGGGCGCCGGCAATTGATGGCCTTGCTCGGCAACCGCTTCGGCTTCGATCTCTACGGCCGCCAGCCCATCGACAAGATCATGCAGAGACGGGCCCTCTGCGTCGAGGCGGGGGAACCGCTCGAGCGTGTATCGCGCAAGGTGACCGGACGCGACGACTCGACGCGTGACGAGGACTTCATCATTACCGATGGCGGGCGCTATCTCGGCATCGGACATGTCATCAATCTTCTGCAGCTCTTTACCGAACAGCAGGTCCAGATCGCCCGCCAGGCCAATCCGCTGACTCAGCTTCCGGGAAATCAGCCGATCCGTGCGGCGCTGGAACATTATCGAGGCCAGGCAAGACCCTTCGTTGCCTGTTATCTCGATCTGGACCATTTCAAGCCGTTCAACGATCGTTTCGGCTACGCAATGGGTGACCAGATGATCCTGACACTGGCGAGAGTGCTGAGCGATGCGGCGGGGCGGAACGACTTCCTGGGCCATCTCGGGGGCGACGATTTCATTCTTCTGTTCAACGACGACAGCCGCTTGCAGTCGAAACTGAGCCGGATCCAGCGCTGCTTCCGCGATGAGAGCCTGCAGTTGCTGCCGGAATCGGAACGGCAGGCGGGCGGCTTTCATGCCAAGGATCGCTTCGATCAATGGCGATTCTTCCCCATCACCCGGCTTTCCATCACGGCGTTGCGGGTATCGCCCACCGCGCGGATCGACAATTTCGGTGATCTCTGGAGCCGCTTCAAAGGTGCGGCCAAGCGGGCCGAGAACGGGCGCGTTGTCGTGACCGTTCGCACGAATAGCGACGAAATCCCGCGCTGAACTCTCGTGGTGCAACATAGTCTTAATAAAGATACGGCTCAATTGGCCGATTGTCCCGGTAAGGCCGAGGCGGATTCCGCATCGGCACTCGGGAAGCGGCTAGTCAAAGGTTCGGCAAGGAGTGCCGGCCTGCCGTAACGATTCCATACTCAACCCACAGGAGGGAACCATGGAGCTCAAGGAGCTTGAACACTATCAGCGACACCATGAAGACTTTGAAATTCGGGTCATCGCCCATGCCGGCAGTCGCTACTATCAGGTCATGCTGGAGCCCGGGGATGGCGCCACGCAGGCCTTGACCCGGCGCGGCAAGCCGATGCTGTTTCGTTCGCTCGAGGACGTCTACGGCGAATTGAAACGGGCCGGTATCCATCGTGCCTACCTGGTTCAACAGGTCGCCAACGACGAGATCGTTGGCCACGAGCCGCATTATCATGATTCGCTGCTGTCGCGAATGCCGCTGGTCTTCTGATCCGGAAAGCGTCGGCTAGTCGACACGTCATTCATCAATCCACTTCATTCGCCAACCATTTCATTCACCAATTCAGTTCCCTCCGGCGAGTCGAAGAGTGACTTGCCTCGACACGGAGGGAAGTTCGCCATCCACGCCTTTCCCCTCGTTCCTCTCCAGCTTCTCTGCCCCTCGTTGAAACCGTCCAGGATGCCGAAACGATCGCCGAAGTGCGCTTCGATCAGCACGTTGACTTGGCTTGTGATGTCGTTCCGATACGGATACGGCGGCCGCTCGGCTTTCTGGAGCAGATTGCTGCTGGTTGCCATCGTCTTCGGGTCTGCTGTATGAACCTGATACCCTTTGTCGCGCAGGGTATCGGCAAAGTGGCGCATCATCGACAATATCAGCGGGCGGACGCGCCCATGGGTTATCCATAACTTATACACATGGCATTGATCGTATAAGATGATCGGGCCGGTTCACGCGGCAGTGGTAGAATTTCGTCCAAAGTCGGCAGGGAAAGGAGTGGTTTTATGGCGGCCCGTTTCGGAGTGCTGCTGGTCAATCTGGGAACGCCCGAGGCACCCACGCCCAAGGCCGTGAGGCAGTACCTTGGCGAGTTTCTCGGCGATCCGCGGGTCATCGATGCGCCGCGCTGGCTGTGGTGGCCGATTCTGCATGGCGTCATTCTTCGCATCCGCCCGCCCAAGGTCGCCAAGGCCTATGCGTCGGTATGGCAGGAGGAAGGCTCGCCATTGCTGGCGATCGGCCGCCGCCAGCAGCGAGCGCTACGCGAGCGGCTGGCGAGCCAGATGGGCGAGTCTATCCCGGTCGAGCTGGCGATGACCTACGGCAAGCCGAGCATGGAGGAAGCCGGCCTCAAGCTGCGCGAATCCGGCGTCGATCGTATCCTGGTGCTGCCGCTCTATCCGCAATTCTCGCGCACCACTACCGCTGCCGTATTCCAGCGGCTGGCCAAGGCGCTGGACCCTTGCCCGCACCTGCCGGAGCTGCGCTTCGTGCGCGACTATCACGATCACCCCGACTACATCTCGGCTCTCGCTGCCAGCGTTCGCCAGCACTGGGAGGCCAACGGCGACCGCGGCCGGTTGCTGATGTCCTATCACGGCATCCCCAAGCGCTATGTCGACAACGGCGATCCCTATGCCAGGCATTGCGAGAAGACCAGCCGGCTGCTGGCGGAAGAGCTGGGACTGGGCGAGGGCGAGTGGTTCCAGAGCTACCAGTCGCGCTTCGGGCGTGAAGAATGGCTCAAGCCCTATACCGACGAGACGCTGAAGGCATGGGGCGCGGACAAGACCGAATGCGTCGACGTCATCAGCCCGGCCTTCGCGGCGGACTGCCTCGAGACGCTCGAGGAGATCGACGCCGAGAATCGTCACTACTTCCAGGAAGCCGGAGGCGGGCGCTATCGCTATATCCCCGCTCTCAACGATCGTCCGGAGCACATGACTATGCTGACCAGGCTGGTCGAACAGCACACCGCCGGCTGGTGACGCCGACGGCGCGCGCCGTCTCGGAAAGGCGGTGCGTGCCTTTCAGGAGCCTTCAGGGGAGAGGAGAGTCGCCCTGGGGAGCTTCCTCGATGGTGTGCTTGGGTTTCTCGCTCTCCAGCTCGACCGGATTGCCGCGGGTGCGAGGATCCGGTTTGAGCTTGTGGTGCAGGGCGCTCTTGGCCAGCATGTGTGCCGACACCGGCGCGGTGATGAACGCGAAGATCGTGATCAGCAGTTCCTGAACGATCGGGCCGTCTTCCTGGCTGAAATAGATCAGCGAACCGATCAGGGTACAGCCGACCCCCAGCGTCGTCGTTTTCGAAGGGCCGTGCAGACGCATGTAGAAATCCTTCAGGTGCGTCAGGCCCAGCGAGCCGATGAAGGCGAACGCGCCCCCGGCGATCAGCATGAAGGCGATCACGCCCTCGATGACCGTATTCAGCATCGTCATCCCTCCTATTCGATGATGTCGCCGCGAAGCAGGTACTTGCAGACGGCGATGGTGCTGACGAAGCCGAGCATCGCGATCAGCAACGCCGCCTCGAAGTAGTCCTTGTTGTCGACCCAGATACCGAACAGCACGATCAGAGCGATCGAGTTCATGTACATGGTATCCACCGCCAGAATGCGATCCGGCAGGCTCGGCCCGACCACGGCACGATAGAAATTGAGCACGACGGCGGCGCAGAACAGCGCCAGCGCGATCCACAGAGCCATATCGATCATGATTCGAAGATCTCCAGCAGTGGGCGCTCGTAGCGCTGGTGAATGTCGTCGATCAGGGCGTTGATATCGCCCACGTCCAGCGCATGAATGAGCAGGGTCTTGCCATCCAGGCGCAGGTGGGCCGAGACGGTACCCGGTGTCATGGTGATGGTGCTGGCCAGGATGGTGATCGGGAAGCTCTCCTTCAGCGTCAGCGGATATTCCACGAAGGCGGGGCGCATCCGGCCGCGGGGATCGAGGATCAATTTCGAGACCTGCAGATTGGCGGTCACGATGTCGCCCAGTACCCGAAAGAAGTAGCCGACCAGCTTCAGAGGACGCTTGATGGTCGGCTGGCGCTCCCAGAACGGTCGGCAGATCACCGGAATCAGGATCGCCAGGACGCCCCCGAGAATCCATTGCCCGAGCGCCACGCTCTGCTGCAGCAACAGCCAGACGACCAGCAGCAGCAGAGACAGCACCGGCATCGGCAGCCAGCGAATGGGAGGAATCATGAGTCACCTCCGGTAACGTTCGGGGAGAGAATCGCCTCGCTGTAGGCGCTTTGATCGAGCAGCTGCGTAGCACTGGCATCGGTGAAGCGAGTGATCGGCCCGGCCAGGATCGAGAGTATCGGCGAGGCGCCGAGCAGCAGGATCAGGCCCGCCAGCATCGCCGTTTTCAGCCTGGGGCCGTCGTTGTCGCCGCGGCCGGCCTTCCAGAAGACGGTGGAGCCGCTGCGCGCCATGGCGACGAGACCGGCGAGGCTCGACAGCAGCAACAGCGACCACAGCCATGGCTGTTCGCTCGGCAGGGCCGAATCGAGCAGCAATGCCTTGCCGATGGCACCCGAGAACGGCGGCAGCCCGATGATGGTCGCCGCACCGACGAAGTAGAACAGGCCCAGCAGCGCCGGCTGGGTGACGCCCCGGCCGGGCACGATACGCGCCCCGGCCTTGCCGCGCTGTTCACCGATCGCATCGGACAGCAGGAACAGGCCGCCGCTGACCAGCGTGGTGTGGATCATGTAGTAGAGCAGGGCGGCAATGGGCGCCTCGCGATTCATGCTGACGCCGACCAGCAGCGTGCCTACCGAGATCAGCAGCAGATAGGCTACCTGATTGCGCAGATCCCGCGCCGATAGGACGCCCAGCCCGCCGAGGGCCAGCGTCGCCAGCGCGAACCACCAGAGCCAGGGCTGAACGAAATTGGCGAGCTCGCCTGCGCTGTCACCGAAGATCAACGTGTAGACCCGCAGAATGGCGTAGATCCCTACCTTGGTCATGATCGCGAACAGGGCGGCGACGGGCGCTGGTGCGCTGCTGTAGGCCCGCGGCAACCAGAAGTAGAGCGGCAGAATCGCCGCCTTCAGCCCGAACACCACCAGCAGCAGAAACGCCCCCGCCTTGAGCAGACCAAGACGATCCGGGTCGAGCGCGGCCACCTTCTGAGACATGTCGGCCATGTTGAGCGTGCCGGTCGTGCCGTAGAGCACCCCGAGCGCGATCAGAAACATCGCCGAGCCTGCCAGGTTGAGCGCCACGTAATGGAATCCCGCCTGGGTGCGCTCCTTGCCGCCGCCGTGCATCAGCAGCGAGTAGGAGGCGATCAGCAGCACTTCGAAGAAGACGAACAGATTGAAGATGTCGCCGGTCAGGAAGGCGCCGTTGATCCCCATCAACTGGAGCTGGAACAGGCCGTGAAAATTGCTGCCCTTGCGATCGTCGCCGGCACAGGCGTAAGCCACGCTGCCTAGCGCCAAGAAGCTGGTCAGGCACACCATCAACGCGGAGAGTCGATCGAGTACCAGCACGATACCGAACGGCGGCTGCCAGTCGCCCAGGGCGTAGTAGGTGATGTCACCGCTGTCGCTCTGGACCACCAGCATGGCACTGACCGCCAGCAGCAGCGCCGTGCTGACCAGGGCGATCGCCCGACGAGGCAGTACGGCCGAGTCCCGCTTGACCAGCATCAGCAGGCCGCTCAACAGCGGCAGAAGGATCGGAAGGATGATCAGATGATGCATCACGACTTGTCCTCCTTCGACTCTTCGCCACGCTGGTCGTTGACCTGATCGCTGCCCAGGTCGCCGCGCACGCGCATCGCCAGGATCACCGAGAACGCGGTCATGGCGAAGCCGATCACGATGGCCGTCAGCACCAGGGCCTGTGGCAGCGGGTCGGCGTAATAATCGACGCCGTCACGAATCACCGCCGCGCCATTGGTTGTCAGGCCGCCGGTGGAAAAAAGGAACAGGTTGACCGCGTAGGAGAGCAGCGTCAGCCCCACGACCACGGGGAAGGTGCGGCCACGCAGCGCCAGGTAGAGCCCGCTGGCGGCCAGGAAACCGGTTACGGTGGCAAAGAGCGCTTCCATCAGACGGTCTCCTTTTCATTCTCTTTGCTGGGACGGTGCCGTGTCGTCAACTTGCCCAGATTGGCCAGAATCATCAGCGTGGCGCCGACGACGGTGAGATAGACGCCGAGGTCGAACAGCATCGCCGTGGCGAGCTCGATCTCGCCGATATAGGGAATCGAGAAGTGCCCGAAGGCAGAGGTCAGGAAGTTGTGGCCGAAGGCCCAGCTGCCGAGTCCGGTCAGCGCGGCGATGGCGACACCGACCACGGCGATCGGCTGGTACTGGAACGACATCCGCTGCTGGGTCCAGTCGACCCCGCGGGCGATATACAGCAGGATCAAGGCCACGGCCGTCACCAGGCCGGCGATGAAGCCACCACCGGGTTCGTTGTGACCCCGCAGGAAGATGAACACCGACACCAGCAGCGCCAGCGGCAGCAGACTCTGCGATACCGTACCCAGCAGCATGGGATGCAGATCCCGGGACCAGGGGCGCCCTTCGCTGTCGCTCGAGGGCATGAACAGACGCAGGCGGTTTAGCAGCTTGTAGATACCGATGGCGGCGATGCACAGCACCGTGATCTCGCCCAGCGTATCGAAGCCGCGGAAATCGACCAGGATGACGTTGACCACGTTGTGGCCGCCGCCGCCACTGACACTGTTCTCCAGGAAGAAGCCGGAAATGGTGTCCAGCGGTCGCGTCAGCATTGCGTAGTTGAGGCTCGCGACGATGCCGCCGAAGCCCGCCGCCAGCAGAACATCGCGGACCACGCGCGCGCCGCTGGACTCCTTGGGCGTGCGCTGGGGCAGGAAGAACAGCGCCAGCATCAGCAGGATGACCGTCACCACCTCGACCGCCAGCTGGGTCAGGGCGAGATCGGGGGCCGAGAAGCGGGCAAAGGCCAGCGAAACCATCAGCCCCACCACCGACAGCATCATCAGCGAGACCAGACGTCGGCGATGCAGTACCGCCGTGCCCAGGCCCGCCAGAATGGTGATCAACGCGCCCGCGATCAGCAGGCCATCGAGCGCCTGGAGCTGGCGCGGCCCGCGCAACTGGGTAAGGTCCAGCAGGCCGCTGCCGGTGAGGAACAGCACGGCGATGATCAACCACAGCATATAGCGCTGCAGCGAGCCGTTCTCGAAGCGATCGATCGCTTTCTGGGTCCACTGCAGCAGGCTGCGGACGTTGTGTTCGAAGATCATCAAGGCGTTGCGCTGCGGGAACTGGCGCTGGAAGGCGAACAGCTTGCGACGTACGGCGTAGATGCCGACCCCGCCGGCCAGGGCGATGACACTCATCAGCAGGGGCAGATTGAAGCCGTGCCAGATCGCCAGGTGCAGCTCCGGTCTCGGCGGCAGAATCGTGACCTGTGCGGCAGCGTCGAGCAGCCCGGTGACGATCAACGCGGGCAGCAGGCCGATCGCGACGCACAGCGCGACCATCAGCAGCATCGGCAGGCGCATCAGGAAAGGCGCTTCGTGAGGTGTCTTGGGCAGCTCCTGCGCTTCCGGGCCGAAGAAGACGTTGCGCACGTAACGCAGCGAATAGGCCACCGACAACACGCTGCCAAGGGTCGCGAGCACCGGGATCAGCCAGGCCAGGCCGCCGAGGATCCCGGTTTCCAGCGTCTCGGTCAGCATCATCTCCTTCGATATGAAGCCGTTGAGCAGGGGAACGCCGGCCATGGAAGCCGCGGCGAGACCGGCCAGTGCCGCCGTCATCGGCATGCTGCGTCGCAGGCCGCTCAGCTTGCGGATGTCTCGCGAACCGGTCTCGTGATCGACGATGCCCGCCGACATGAACAGCGTCGCCTTGAACATGGCATGGTTGAGAATATGAAACAGCCCGGCCGCCACCGCCATCTTGCTGTCCAGCCCGAACAGCATGGTAATCATGCCCAGATGGCTGACGGTGGAAAATGCCAGCACGCCCTTGAGATCGTACTTGAGCAGCGCGAAATAGGCGGCGTAGATCATCGTCACCAGCCCGGTCAGGGTGACGATATAAAGCCAGAGCTGCGAGCCGGCCAGTGCCGGATGCATGCGCGCGAGCAGGAAGACCCCGGCCTTGACCATCGTGGCGGAGTGCAGGAATGCCGAGACCGGCGTCGGCGCTGCCATGGCGTGGGGCAGCCAGAAATGGAACGGAAACTGCGCCGACTTGGTGAAGGCGCCCAGCAGCACCAGCAGCAGTGCCGGCAGATAGCGCGGATCGGCCTGGATCAGATCACGGCTGTCGAGCACCGTCTGCATGTCGAAGGTCCCGACGATATGGCCGATCAGCAGGAAACCGGCCAACATCGCCAGCCCGCCCATGCCGGTGACGGCCAAGGCCATGCGGGCGCCGCGTCGTGCCTCGCTCTGCTGGTACCAGTAGCCGATCAACAGAAACGACGACAGGCTGGTCAATTCCCAGAACACCCACAGCAGCAGCAGGTTGTCGGCCATGACGATGCCGATCATGGAGGTCATGAACAGCATCAGGTAGGCGTAGAACCGAGGCATGCTGTCGTCCGGCGACAGATAGTAGCGGGAATACAGAATGATCAGCAGCCCGATGCCCAGGATCAGCAGCAAAAACAGCAGCGAGAGCCCGTCAAGCCGGAACGCCAGATCGAGCCCCAGTTGCGGCACCCAGCTCATGCTGAAGTGATACACCTCGCCGGAGATCACTCCAGGCGCATGCGCAATGACGATGCCCAGCGCGATCGCAGGGAGCAGCGCGGTGGACCAGGCGTTGAGCGTGCGTTGCCGGTTGTTGCTCAGCAACGGTACCAGGCTGCCCAGTAGCGGCAGTAGAACGATCAGCGGCAGTGACATGAAATCGTCGCTCTATTCTTGGATCAGGGAGGCTCGATCATCGGTCCGGCGCAGGGCGACGTTCCGGTGGGTTCGAGCTTCGTTCTCGCGTTCATCGCGATCGGTCCGCGACCGTATCTCGCTCCAGTGTAAGCGATGTTGCCAGCCGCACGAGCGTAGGTCGCGAGACTATGGCAGAGAGTCGGTGCGGTAGGGATCTTCCCCGCGTGACATGCTTGTGTTCGCGGGCAAGAGACGACGGCGAGCGGCGATCCCGCAATAGCGGCGCGCATGGCGCCACGGGACTCGTCGCCGGATCAGAGACGCTGGGGCGGATCGGTCAGATAGGGGCGGCGCACGCCGCGAGGCGCCAGCATCCAGGCGGGGGTCTGGTTCAGGGTCGTGATCGTGCTGGCACGGGACGGCAGAGCCCGGGCACCGATACGAGTCTGGGCACCAATACGACAGGTCGCGCATGTCAGCGACAGCTGGCTAGGCATGTGGCCCGGCATGGTGTCTCTCCTCCCTTCAGAAAGCGCCCGATCATAATTTGCGATACGCGAAATTATTGAAAGTATTGATGATTTATGAGAATCGGGCGACAGCGTTGAACCGACTTTACCACGCCGATATGCCCCTAGCCATAGGGGGCGGTACCGGAGAAGGTCACCTGGGCAGAGTCGCCGGAGGGCGTCGAAAAGAGGGATTCGGGCCGTGAGCCTGGCGCTTCCTTCGGTGTATCCGGGTGTCGGGGCGATCACCGTTCGAGGTTTCCGGGGCGGCGGGATACGCTACACTGCGGGAGCAATTTGGTTGGCGTATCCACGCCGACATACAGGATATTCAGCATTAAGGATGTGCTTCGTGAAGCGTTCACTGCCGGTCAAGGCTCCTGCCACACTCTCGCTCTGTCTTTGTCTAGCGCTTCTGGGATGTCAGAGCGTTGCCGATACGAATACTGCGTCGAACGCCGCGAGCGCGAGCGGCGCCGTGGCCGGAGAGGCCTCGTCATCGTCGTCTTCCGCCACCCCGGAGTCGGCCTCCTCGGGCTCGGCTGATGCTGCGGACAACGCTGCCGAGCGTGCCGAGGCCACCGCTGATGCTGACGCGAACGCAAGCCCGGAGACGCCGAAGGATCCGGCGGCGTTCGACGCCTGGGTGGCCAATGTCCGGCAGCGGGCCGCCGCCGAAGGTATCGACCAGGCAACCCTGGCCGAGGCGTTCGACCCGGTCAGCTATCAGCCCCGCATCCTCGAGTACGACCGCTCCCAGCCCGAGTTCACCCGCCAGATCTGGAGCTATCTCGACAGTGCCGTCTCGGCGCAGCGTGTCTCCACCGGCCGCGAACGTCTTGCCGAACATCGCGCTACGGCGGATCAGGTGGCGCAGCAGTATGGCGTACCGGGGGAGGTGATCGTCGCCATCTGGGGAATCGAGAGCAATTACGGCAGCAACTTCGGCAACTTCGAGACCATCGACGCGCTGTCGACGCTGGGGTTCGATGGCCGCCGCCAGTCGTTCGCGCGCGGCGAGCTGATGGCCGCGCTCAAGATCCTGCAGAACGGCGATATCGACCGCGATCGCATGCGGGGTTCCTGGGCCGGGGCGATGGGTCATACCCAGTTCATCCCGAGCAGTTTCCTGGCCTACGCAGTGGATGAAGATGGCGACGGCCGTCGCGATATCTGGGGCAGCATTCCCGACGTGATGGCGTCGACCGCCAACTATCTCGAGGCTTCCGGATGGCAGCGGGGGCAGCCCTGGGGCGTCGAAGTCACATTGCCGGACGACTTCGACTATTCGCAGACCGAGCTGTCGGTACGCCACGACGCCCGGGCGTGGCAAACCCAGGGGGTAAAGCGTCTCGACGGCAGCCCGCTGCCGGACTTCGATCAGGCCTCGGTCATCGCGCCCGCCGGCGCCAAGGGGCCGGCGTTCCTGGTCGGCCACAACTTCCGCGTGATCATGCGCTACAACGCCTCCACCAGCTACGCGCTGGCGGTGGCGACGCTGTCGGATCGACTGGCCGGACGGCCAGGCATTCAGGGCGAGTGGCCGCGCGAAGAGCCGGCCTTGTCACGCGATCGCATTCGGCGCATGCAGCAGGGGCTCAATGACCACGGCTTCGATGTCGGCACGCCGGATGGCCTGGTCGGCCCCAATACCCGTGCCGGATTGCGCGACTACCAGCGCAGCATCGGTGTCATTCCGGACGGTTACCCCACGCAGTCGCTGATCCGGCGCCTGACCGAGAGCTGAACCGGCACGGAAGGCTGAGCCGGAAGCAAGCGCTGCTCCAAGTGCGGGTCCGGCAGGGCTCGCTGTCTGGCTGTCCGGTCAGCCCTCGAATTGGCGCCGGTTTGATGGCCATTCCAACCCATGCCCGCGATCTGCCGACTGGCAGACTGTGGGCGCGAAACTCCAGAGGCGGTCAGCGGTAGAGCGGCAGACTGCCTCGAATCATCGAGGAAGTCATGGGCGTCCAACGTTTTACTGCCAGCAATAGCCGCGAAGCCATGCGTCAGGTGAGGGCGGCGCTGGGGGATCAGGTACTGATCCTTTCCAACCGTTCCGTCGAGGGTGGCGTCGAGATCATCGCCATGCCCGAGCAGGAGCATGAGCAGACGCTCTCCAGCCTCGAGTCGCCGGCGGCGGAAGCTCCCGCTGCGGAAGCGCCGGCGCCGGCCCCCAATCCGACCCTGGAAACGCTGCAGGCGCTGAACCGCCAGCTGCTGGAGGACGTGCGCGCCATGCTTCGCGAGGGCACGGCTTCCTCGCAGAGCGACTCGGCATCGTTGACGGCCGCATTGCGCCAGCGCCTGATCCAGGCCGGTTTCAGCGCTTCGCTCGCCGACGAGGTCATTCAGGATCCGCCGGAAGAGCTGCGCGACGAACAACCGAAGTCCCCTGCCGCGAAGGCCTGGCTCGTGCGCCAGCTGCGCGCTCGCCTGTTGCTGCTGGATGACGAGGAAGCCCTGTTCGAGAGCGGCGGCGTGTTTGCCCTGGTTGGCCCCACCGGCGTCGGCAAGACCACCACCACCGCCAAGCTGGCCTCCCGCTACGTGATGCGCCACGGCCCGAAGGACGTCGCGCTGGTGACGACGGATAGCTACCGTATCGGCGCGGCCGAGCAACTGCGCATCTACGCCCGGCTGCTGGGCTCGGAAGTCCATGCGCTCGAGGAAAACGGCAACCTCGGCGACCTGCTCACGCGTCTGACCCAACCGCGCCGGGCGCTGCTGTCACGCAGCGGCGGCAAGAAGCTCACGGTTATCGACACGGTGGGCATGAGCCAGCGGGACCAGCGTCTGGTGGGCGAGATCGCGCGTCTGGGAGCCGGCCCGGCGCCGGCTCGACGGGTGCTGGTACTCAACGCGGCCAGTCACGGCGACACCCTGGCCCAGGTCATCGAGGCCTGGCAGCAGGCCTCGCAGGAGGCGGGAGAGCCGCTGTGGGGCTGTATTCTGACCAAGCTCGACGAAGCGGCGCGATTGGGGAACGTGCTGGACGTGGTCATTCGCCATCGGCTCAGGCTCTGCTACGTCTCCCGGGGCCAGCGCGTGCCGGAAGATCTCGAGCTCGTCGATGCCGACGCCCTGCTCGACGAGGCGCTGGCACTGGCCGGCGATTCGCCTTTCGTCAGCGAGGCGGCGGCCACGGTGCCTCCGCAGCAGGCGCGACAGCAGGCGCTTTCGCGCGGCGTTCTGCGCCAGCGCGATGCCCTGGTCACGACGCTCGATACCTTGAGACAGCACAACCTGGGCATGACGCTGCTCGAGCAGATCTGGCGCCGTGCCAAGCGCTCGACGCAAGCCGGGAGCGACGAGTTCGCCCGGCTCATGGCGGGCGCCACCCAGCAGAGCCTGCTGTCCGCGGCGGATGTGCCCCACGCGCTCTACTGGTCCAAGACCTCCAGCGTCAGTGGCGCCGAACAGGCAATGCCGCTGGTGTCGCTGGATCATCACGGCATGCCCCAACCGCTGACCTGGCCGCGACACCGGCTCCCCGCGGGCAGTGCCGAACAGTTTCGCTGGGCCGACGATCTCGGCGCGGGCTGGCATCTGCTGGCGCAACTGCCGGCCGTCGCCGACCTCGAACGTTTCGAGGCCGCCGGGCGCGGCTGGCTGGCGGCCGTGACCGGCGCGCGCCGGATTCGTCATGCCGGCGAATGGCTGCCGCTGTCCCGGGCGATGACGCTGGGCGAAGCCGTCGAGCCGCAACCCCTGCGCCACCAGGGGCGTGCCGCCACTCTTCACCTGACGCGGCTGGAAACGAGCGTCAGCCAGCGGCGCCAGGATGCCTACAGCCTGCCGGTGGTGGCGTGGTACGGCGAAATTCGCGACGCCGACGATGGCCGCAGGCTGGCCAGACGTTACTGGCTGAGCAGCAGCCAGGCGGGGCTCGATATCGCATCGCGCCTGCCCCCGGCGGTCATGGTCGAGACCCTGCCCGGGCTGACCCGGCAGGCCGATCAGGCAATGCAGGAGCGCGGACTGGTGAAAGATCGGGAGCAGCGCTGGCAGCTGGCCTCGACGCTGGCGGCGCTGGCGGTGCGCTTGAGTGCGGAAGATGCGGGCTGGGCGATGGACGTTCGCGCACGGCTTTCCGGTATCGCCCAGCGCCGTTGCGGTCGTCGGCCCAAAGCGCTGATGGAAGCGCTGATGGATACGCTGAGCGCCCATGACGCCCTGATGGGGTTCGACGCCAGTGATCGGGTGCAGGCGGCATGACCGATCAGGCGGCAGGGCTGCGCGCCTGGGCTGCTCCCGGTTCCGTGCCGCTGGGGGTGATCGGCGAACCGGACGACGAGGGGCTGATGCAGGCGCTGGCGCAACTACCAGCTCCTGCGGGCCGGCGCTGGCAGGTCACGCTGGAAGCTCAGGCCGCGTCGGCGACTGTGCGGGCCTGGGTGCTGTGGGTCGATGCCGCGCAGGTCGACGTGGCCGATCTCTACCGGCGGGTGAAGCGGACGCTGGCACCGGTTGCCTCGAGCGCTGGCCCTGCCGTGCCTCTGCTGCTGTGGGTGCAAGACGCCGGCAACAGCGGGGCCAGGCCCACCCTGGATGCCGCGACGGCGCAGCTGCTCACCAACCTGGGCACGACGCTGCGGCGCTTTCTGAATATCGAACTCATCCGCGACCTGGCTGACTGGCAGCGCCGCCTGCCCGAGGAGTTACCGAAGCCGGCCACGGATTTTTGACGCGTGCATGAATGTTCTGACGCGCGCGGGCGCTCTCGGCCCAGCCGTCACGCCGCGCCATCGGGCCGGCAGCCGGCTCAGAACAGTCGAGACAGCAGCGCCGTCACGGCCGTCTCGACGCGCAGGATGCGCTCTCCCAGATGGATCCCCTCGAAGCCCAGTTCGAGAAACTTCTCCACCTCGTAATCGACGAAACCGCCTTCCGGACCGATGGCCAGCAATGTGGCATCGCTGATGCCGCGCGGGCAGGCCTGAGCCAGCCCGGGGTGGGCCAGCAAACCGCGATGATCCGCGAGCATGGCTGGCAGTCGATCTTCCGCGAACGGCTTGAAACGGGTTTCGAACGCGATCTCCGGCAGCCGGGTATCACGGGCCTGCTCCAGCCCGAGCAGCAGGTGCTGGCGGATCTTTTCCGGCTTCAGCTCGGGAGATTGCCAATAGCTCTTCTCGACGCGGCGGGTATGCATCAGCGTCAAGCGTTTGACCCCCAGCGCCGAGACGTGCTCCAGCGTTCGCGCCAGCATGCGCGGCCTCGGCAGTGCCAGCAGCAGATGAACAGGCAGCGGCGCCGGCGGCTCGCGATCGAGCGTGACCCGGAACTGTGCTTCGGTATCGGTCAACGACAGCAGCTCGCCGCGGCCGATCAGGCCGTTTAGGGCGCCCACGGTCAGGCAGTCTCCCGGCGCGGCGCGGTGGACTTCGCGGAGATGGTGCAGGCGGCGCGGATCACGGAGACAGGCGTGAGTGTTGTTCGCCCAATCTTCGGGCTGGAGCAGAATCAGGTTCATGGAGATGGCGGTTCAGCGCATGGCAACAGGGAGTCGGGCAGGCGGCCATTCTGCCTGAACGGCGCACGCGAACATAGCACGCGAATATAGCCGCCCAGGGCCAGCGGGATGCCGAACACAGCGGCGAGCAGGACACCTTTCTGACATAATGCCCGTTCACTCTCTCACTCAGCCACTCACTCAGCCAATCAAGGCTCGACAGAAGAAGGTTAGCGATGAAGGTTCTGATCATTGGCGGGGGCGGGCGCGAACATGCGCTGGCATGGAAAGCGGCACAATCACCGCAGGTCGAGACGGTTTTCGTGGCACCGGGCAATGCCGGCACCGCGCGGGAGCCGGGGCTGACCAACGTTGCCATCGATGTCATGGACAGCGAAGCGCTGATCGTCTTCGCGCGTGACAACGCCGTCGATCTGACGATCGTCGGGCCGGAAGCGCCGCTCGTCGCCGGCGTCGTCGACGCGTTCCAGGCAGCGGGGCTGGCCATCTTCGGCCCGACCGAGGGCGCCGCGCAGCTCGAGGGCTCCAAGGCATTCACCAAGGACTTCCTGGCACGCCACGCGATTCCGTCCGCCGACTACCAGACGTTCAGCGAGGTCGAATCCGCGCTGGCCTACCTCGGGCGGAAGGGCGCTCCGATCGTGATCAAGGCCGACGGGCTGGCCGCGGGCAAGGGCGTGGTCGTGGCGATGGCCGAAGCCGAGGCCGAAGCGGCGATTCGTGACATGCTCGAGGACAACGCCTTCGGCGATGCCGGAGCGCGGGTCGTGATCGAGGATTTCCTCGAGGGCGAGGAGGCCAGCTTCATCGTCATGGTCGATGGCGAGCACGTGCTGCCGATGGCCACCAGCCAGGATCACAAGCGCGCCGGCGACGGCGATACCGGGCCCAACACCGGTGGCATGGGCGCTTACTCGCCGGCGCCGGTGGTCACCGATAGCGTTCATCGACGCATCATGGATGATGTGATCCTGCCCACGGTGCGGGGCATGGCCGCCGAAGGCCACCCCTATACCGGCTTCCTCTACGCCGGGCTGATGATCGATGCCGACGGCGCCCCTAGAGTGATCGAGTACAACTGTCGTTTCGGCGATCCGGAAACCCAGCCGATCCTGATGCGGCTGAAGAGCGATCTGGTGGCGCTGTGCCAGGCCGCGCTGGAACGGCGTCTCGATCAGGTCGAGTGCGAATGGGATTCCCGTGCCGCCGTGGGCGTGGTGCTGGCGGCGAAAGGCTATCCCGGCAGCTATCGCAAGGGTGACGAGGTCACCGGGCTCGACGCGGCGGACGCGGCCGGCTGCAAGGTGTTCCACGCCGGTACCCGCATGAGCGACGATGGTCGCGTCGTCACCAGCGGCGGGCGCGTGCTATGTGTGACCGCTCTCGGCAACACGGTCGGCGCGGCGACGTCGCAGGCCTATGCCGGGCTCGAGATGGTCCGCTGGGACGGCGCCGAATATCGTCGCGACATCGCCCATCGCGCCATTGCCCGAGAACGTCAGTCGTCCTGAACGATCGGGCGTCATAGAGACAAGGAAACCCGCCATGCAGCGTGCGATGCGCCAACGACCGGCCAATCGCCGGCTCGATCTGTCGAGCTATTGCGGGGCCACGTCGAATGGCCGCGGCAGCGCGCTGATCTGGCGAGAGCGGATCTGGCGAAAGCGGGTTTGGCGAAAGCGGGTTTGGCGAAAGCGAGTTTGGCGAAACAGAGAGGCATCGCATGTCGCGTGAATTTCCGATCATCGCGGTAACCGGCTCGTCGGGAGCCGGTACCACCACGGTCAAGCGAACGTTCGAGCGCATGTTCGCCCGCGAGGACGTGCACGCCGCGTTCATCGACGGCGATGCCTTCCATCGCTACTCGCGGGCGGAGCTGGCGCAGATTCTGCAGACCGAGCCGGAGCGCAAGGCCGAGCTTTCTCACTTCTCGGTCAACGCCAACCTGCTCGACCGGCTCGACGCGCTGTTTCAGGAGTACGGCGAGAGCGGCAAAGGGACCTACCGCCACTACATTCATGCCGAAGACAAGCGCATGATCGAGGCGGGCTGGCAGGTCGGCACCTTCACCGACTGGCAGCCAATCCCCAGCGGCACCGACCTGATGCTCTACGAGGGGCTTCATGGTGGCCTGGTGACCCACGAGGTCGACATCGCCCGCCACGTCGACATGCTGATCGGCGTGGCGCCGACGATCAATCTCGAATGGCTGCAGAAGATCGATCGCGATACCAAGCTGCGGGGCTACTCCCAGGAGGCGGTCATCGACACGATTCTGGGCCGCATGCACGACTACGTGCGCTATATCCAGCCCCAGCTCTCCCGTACGCACATCAACTTCCAGCGCGTGCCGACGGTCGATACCTCCAACCCGTTCGAGCTTCAGGACGTACCCAACGATGGCGAATCCTTCGTGGTCATCCGCTTCCGCGACCCGGCGGCCGTCGACTTCCCCTATCTGGTCACCATGATTCATGATGCCTTCATGAGTCGCCCCAACACGCTGGTCGTGCCCGGCGCGCGACTGTCGCTGGCGATGGATCTGATCCTCGCGCCGCAGGTACGACAGCTGCTGGCCCAGCGACGCTTTCGCTGAGGCCGGGACATCATTTCGATATCAGGAGTTCTCATGGAGCCGACACTTTTCAGCAAGATCATCGATCGCGAGATACCGGCAGACATTGTCTACGAAGACGACGAGGTACTGGCCTTCAACGACATCGACCCCAAGGCACCCACGCACATTCTGATCATCCCCAAGAAGCCGATCGCCACCCTCAACGACATCGAGGAAGAAGACCTGGCGCTGATCGGTCGGCTGCAGTACACCGCCGCCAAGCTGGCCAGGCAGCTCGGATTCGCCGAGGACGGCTACCGCGTGGTGATGAACTGCAACGAAGCGGGCGGGCAGTCGGTCTATCATATCCACATGCATCTGCTGGGCGGGCGCCGGATGCAGTGGCCGCCGGGCTGAGGGCAACGGCGCAACGCGCGCCGGCCCACTCGACAGTGACCGACCTTGTTCAGTTGCCAGACCGCCAGGAGACTCCGATGACACGCCAGATTTCCCGTGCCGACAATCTGATCCATCAGTTCGATACCGTGCTGCGCACGCTGGTACCCAAGGCGGCCCAGCCGAGTCGCCCATCCCCGGCCAACGTGCAACCCGAAAGCTTTCTCGACGAGGAGCAGCGTCGACAGGTCGCGGGGTTGATGCGCATCAACCATACCGGCGAGGTCTGCGCGCAGGCGCTCTATCAGGGCCAGGGCCTGACGGCGAAATTGACCGAGACCCGCGAGCGCATGGAAGAAGCCGCCGCGGAGGAGATCGATCACCTGGCATGGTGCGACCAGCGCTTGCAGGAACTCGACAGCCGCACCAGCTATCTCAACCCCGCGTTCTACGCCGCCTCCTTCGGGCTGGGCGCGCTGGCCGGCGCGATCGGCGACCGTGTCAGTCTCGGCTTCGTCGCCGCCACCGAGGAGCAGGTGGGTCGCCATCTCGAGTCGCATCTGCGCAAGCTGCCGATCGACGACAAGCGCTCGCGGGCGGTACTGGAGCAGATGTCTATCGACGAAGCGCAGCACGAACGCTGGGCGCTGGAATCCGGCGGCAGCCGCTTCCCGCTACCGGTGAAGTGGGGCATGCGGCTGGTGTCGAAGGTCATGACGAAAAGCGTTTATCGGATCTGAACCGGGCTTCGCCCGAAGCTGTAAGCCATAAGCTTGAAGCCGCAAGAAAGGCCAAAAGCAAAAACCAAATCGTTTGATTTGATAAGTGGACGTGGTTTGAGCTTGGCTTCCAGCTTGCACTGGTCACATTTCCGCTTCGGATGTGTCGCCACGAGTCGTTCTCTCGCGCTTGAGTTCGCTGTATTCACGGTAATGTTCATAGGCCGCCTTGGCGACCACGGCCAGCCCGATAGCGGCGAGAATGTTCTTGAGCATAGGTTTTTCCTTGGTTAGGTCGACAAGCGTATGCACTGTCATTGGCAAACTGGTTCGAAACGTGCCGGTCAGACGTTGGAAACACCGCTACCAGGCGGAACGACAGCTATTTTCGGGACTGTCCAGGGGCTTGAGAACGGCAGCAATATTCTTGGTTGGCAAAGTGACCTTGCTGCCTTCAGCGGAAATCTGTAACCGATTGGCCTTGCGCAGCACTTCCCAGAAAGCGGGGAAATTGGCACCGCAAACGTGGCAGTCGGTATAGAAAGGGTTGGTGTAGGTCTCGCCATCGACGATTACATCGAACCCCTCATCCTCCGAACTATATGACTTGCCATGAATGGTGGCGTAGGCACTGACATAGCCGTCTTCCGCGTAGTCTGGGCAGGAAACGTTCAACTCGTTGCCATTGCCGTCATCCACCAGGTGCTCACTCACGCCCATACCCCAGCCGGAGGTCCACTCGTAGGTGCCGGCGGTGGCTGAGCGGCCTGCCGCAATCATGGCGCAGAACAACAGGAACGAAAGGCACAAACGTTTATTCATGGTGATCTCCAGCGTCTTCGGGGTTTTAGGCAACCATCAACCGATACGGCCTAACCATGATGGGATGAAGAAAGCCACTCGATGCCAAGCTGCCATCTTTCCCTCAGCGTTGCCGGCCTGGAGTCCAATTGATCATGCTCGCACTGCGGACACTGGCGGAACCAGCTCCGGCCCGGCACGAGAACATCACTGGAAGGCAGGGTGATTTTCTCCCACTCGCAGGCAGGGCAAGAGAAATGGATTGGCTTGGCAGGGATAGGCATGATTTTCCGTTCTGGTTGCCGATTCGATAGCCACTATGCCAGCGCAGGGCGACAAGCTGTGTCGCTTGAATCGATCCATTCAGATCGTCGGTGGTAGTGTTTAAAGCCTATATGGAGAGTGATAAGTGAAAGTCACCCAATATGAATCCAAGACGCTGTATTACAGCAACCCGGATAGGGAGCGAGGGGCACGCGTTACACGTGACATGATGGTGAGGTTATGCAGTGCCTTGGGAGACGTTTTCAATGAAGAAGATACACGGGAGTTTATTGGAAATACACGGATTCCCAATGAACGTGAATTATACGGATTGTTGGTCAAGGCACTAATCAGAGAGTTCGAATCGGAAGTTGGTCATGTGGCGACTGAAGTTCAGGTAGCCAGGGAATCAGAAGGCGAGAATGGCAAGGGGCGAGTAGATATCATTTTCGATTATCGAAGCACGAGCTTTCTTGTCGAACTGAAAGTCATCAGGGCTTCAGCCAATGCCCGCTTTATGGAACAGGAAGGTTCTCCAACGCAGCGCTTGGTCCGTCCATGGAGGAAGGCCGTTAAGCAGCTACGAGAGCTTGATACGACCAGTTTGGGAAAGGCGCTGAAAAAGAAAGTAGTTAAACTCCCTATGGCTATTTACCTGCATATTGATAGTAAAAAATTGCAAGACGAGATCCCTAAATGGCAGGATCTCTCTGTTACAACCCATCATAATATCGTGAATCATCTTGAAGCCTCTGCCTACAGCAATGAGACTGAGACCTGTTACTTTAGTTATTATCAGTCATTGGGAAGGCCGGTCATGACTTCGAAGCGACGAGATAGTCTGGTCGAGGGCATACCAAGCGTAGGGTTCTATGGCTTTACCATCATTGCCGGTATGCCGGGAGAAAAGTGATAGTGCTACCTATGCTTCATGCGCTCTTGCCCAGTATTGAATAGATGTATCCGAAACGATGCCCTGTTCCGTACCGATCTTGATTACGGCTGACTGAAGGGCCTGGGCCAAGGATGGCTGATGGCAGAGGTGCAGGCTGCGGATGATCCGCGAGATACGCAGATGGTTGTGGCCGCCCCGTTTCAGCCAGATATGCTTGCGCATGTTGAGTTCGGGCAGCGCCTCAATGATGAGCTCCCGGCGAGTCAGCCCGAAGAACGCCAGCATCACATCTAACGAGCTGTGCTGGTTGGCCCGAAGTACTTCGTCAGCAGCGAAGGCGGCCCGCTCCCTCTCTCCCAGCAGCGGCGCGAAGCCATTGAAACGCCCCGCCTCTGGAATCGGAAACAGCCACTGAATATAGTCATGGGTATGTTCCAGCCAAAAGGGTGACATTGCCCAGATAACTTCGATGTAGCGTCCCTTATGGTCTGGAGATTCTCCTCGATAGAAGTTGACCAAAGGTGAATTGGCCTGGCTCATTCGGCTTCCTCGTTACCTGCTTGAATGTCAGAGTGGGAGATTTTACGCGCTATTTGCCGGTTCAATAGCCACTATGCCAGCACAGGGCGGCAAGCTGTGTCGCGCGAATCGCTCCATTCAAAGCCTCGAAAAGCCGCCTTGTCGCCTATTGTTTGATATCGTTGTGTGACTCTCCGTGAAGGAACGTCACATGCAATACGCGACCCTGAAACAGCGCCACCGCCAGGAACGAGATAGCCAGCCCGTGAATCTCAGCCTGCGATTGCATCGTGCATTGAGCTGGCTCAACCGCGCCGAACAGTTCGAGGATGACGACGGACGTTTCATTTTCTTGTGGATCGCCTTCAATGCCGCCTATGCCACGGAAATCGACGAGCGCTACCGTCTTTCCGAACAGGCGACATTCAGGGAGTTCTTGAAAAAGCTCTGCGATCTCGACACCAGCCAATGCCTTTCCAATCTAGTCTGGCAGACATTCCCAGGCGCCATTCGGGTGCTGCTGGATAATCCTTATGTTTTCCAGAGTTTCTGGGATTTCCATAGTGGCAAGATAGACGAGGCCGAATGGCAGAAACGCTTCACGGAGGGCAAGCGGCGTGCCCACCAAGCGCTTGCCAACGGCAATACCCCTGAACTGCTCGGCGTCGTCTTCAACCGTATCTACACCTTGCGCAACCAACTGATTCATGGAGGTGCCACCTGGAATGGCGCCGTCAATCGTGATCAGCTACGCGATTGCGTCAAACTCATGAGCCAGCTTGTTCCACTGGTGATTACAGTAATGATGGATAACCCGCATGCCCTATGGGGCGATGCGTGCTATCCGGTGGTGGAGTGAGTCAGTGACAATGTAAAGTAGTCATGGCGACTGGCTACTTTATAAAAATTCATCCTGAGAGCCGACTTTAAATGTTCCCTTTTCCTTGTATATGGCTATTCCATGCTCAATATCGATATCTGCATCAAACAGGACTCCCCAGTCACCATTCTCCATGAATAAGACATTGCGTGGTGTGAGTGCGTCGAAGATTTCTTCTTTGGTATAGGTTTTGTTGTAATTGGTTTTTATATGTTCGACAACATTAGGGATTGATGTTTTAATAACATCTTCGATTATTTTTTGATATTCGGAGAAGGCTGCTCGTTGCTGGTCAGAAATGCCTTCTCCGCTATAGGCATGAGCTGTAATTTGAACATCCAGGCCAGCGTTCTTCCACCAGTGGGTTCTTTGTTTCCTATACCAAGAGTGCTTGTACGCCATTTTTCCAAATATAGGATCATCAAGAGTAATGGTGTTGGCATCTTTAGTCATTTATGCAATCCCCTTCTTTGCTTCTGAAATGCCGCCAGAGTGTGGAATGTTTCCATGAACTATTGAGGGTACAAGATCCATGGTTTTCTGGTCGCTGCGTTCATGCCAGCTTAAGCTGTTCTCTTTACGATAGGCTTTTACGTCCGCTGGAGTCCAGACCTTGCCATTTTCATCTTTCTCCGTCCACTGCTTGGCACAGGCCTCGTCAGCCTGAGTGAAGTTGGCATTCCTGTCAGGTGTAAAGTCATCTATCTCTACGGTCGCTTCACTAACTGACTCAAAATCTGGTTCTCCCTCTTCAAAAGGAATGGCACCAAAACCAAGCTTATCCATGATCTGCTGCCATGTCATTCCTTCTGGATTGTGTTTTTTGGGAATGATGTCGCCATCAGGCATCCAGTCAGAGTTTCCTCTTTCCCCGCTCCATTTGCCTCCCGTTTCTGGTAAATATCTTCCTTCTGCGGAAAAATATTGGGTTGTCACTTCCGTATAAGAAGGCGAGAGGACTATTTTTTCATCCAGGTCTGACGTATCGACATTCCCCTCAGAAGAGAAAAAGGTTATGGGTTTGTTCAAATCCTCTAAGCTGGGTAGTTCACCAGCCTCCATGGAAGAGGGAGAGGTAAATGGTGTTTCTTTAGGCAAAAATGATGTGCTGAATTCCATCAGAAGCCCCTGTGTTCGATATGGTTGCGCCATTCAGCATACATTTTTCTACACTTATGGTTCTGTTGAACCGTGTCGTTTAGAAGACATTGTTGAATTGAGAGGCGTAGCTCAGTTGGTATGTCACCAACAAGTGTGCTTACCATGCTGTCGAGTTTATCAGCAAGCCGGCCTGGAGGAAGTGGGTGCTTGGTGATCTGGCTTATCAGGTTATGACATTCCAGCAGGTGTACCACTTTTCGGGCAGCTAGAGAGAAGCTCTCGAGTGTTTCTTTTGTGCTCTTCGTATTGTTTTTATACTCGTCTAACTCTGTTCTTAGCTGTTTCCCTACGTGATGGTCCAATGCTGGGTCAGCCAGTCCTTGCTCTATGATAGGAAGGTTGATATCACTCTGGATACGTTCTCTGAGGATGAGCTTCAATGCTTCCTTATTAAAACGCTTACGGTTGAATTGTGTTGCTTCTTGCGGTTTACGATAAAGCGCTTCATCTCCAGAAAACTTGTTGACTTGGCAGAGCACCGGCTCCAACCAGTCATTCTGATAGACAACGGCAACGCCCTTGGGCAGTTTGGCGATCTCGTCGAGCTGTTCGTCACGCAAGGCTACGGATTTGCCTATCAAGCGCCGGTCAGCCTCTTCGGGCAGGCGCAGGATGATTTTTGTATTGGTATTACGAATGGCGGCGATATCAACGGCGTTAGGTGATTGGTCGACAATAATGAAACCTTCGCCATAAGTGCGCATCTCGGCAATGGCATTGGTCAGCATTTCAACAGCCTTGGCGGCAACGCCTGCCCCTTCGCTACCACTGTCCGGGCTGTGGCGAAGTATGTTGTGGGCCTCCTCCAGTACCGTTACATGGCGCAACGGTTGGTTCATGCCTCCCTGCGTCATGCGATATTCACTCAAGCGCATGACCAAAAGCCCCATGATGAGCGCCTTGGTTTCGGAAGAACCGACACGGCTGAGATCGACAATGACGCGACTGTCGAACATCGCTTCGTCGCCAACCTCGTCATTAGTGAAAATCTGCCCGTTCATCCCGTTGGTGAGAGACTTGACACGTGTGGAAAGCGAGCCAATGTAGTTGCCCTTGAGTTCTTGTGAATAAGCCGAATCCTCGATGACTCGTTCCAACGTATGAAGCAGATCGATAAAGGTGGGGAAAACGTCGTGACCATGACGGTTGGTGGAGTCATCAAGGTTCCAACCGCAATCTCGATAGGCTGTTAGCACCGCATCTTTGAGCACTACGGGCATGGCCGCATACATGGGCCAGCAGATATTGAAGATCTCGACCAAACGATCGATGTGCTCCAGCACATGGATGCCGGAAGGGAAGCGGAACGGGTTGATCTTGAGCAGTTCGGTATAGTGTGGGTTGGTACCGAACACGCGAACGCCAGGTACATGACCGAAGACATTCTTGTACTCGCCCTTGGCCGGTTCGATGACCAGGAAAGGGATATCGGCCGCGCTGATCTGCCCCAGCATGCCGTAGAGCGTATTGCTTTTGCCTGAGCCGGTAGAGCCACTGACGAAAACATGGCTGCTCAGGTGGTCGAGGTTCAGCGAGATGTTCTGGGGCAGGTTTTCCCACAGATGGCGCAGTTTCCCCAAGGTCAGGCTTCTCTCCGCATCGGTATCGTCTGGCGTGTCGTCCAGGCGCTGAACCTTGCGACCAAAGGTTTCTGTCGTTACCACTGAAACCGTTGAAGTAGAGCTGCGCGGCAAGCTCAGTTGAATCGCCAGCTCCTTGCCTGATACCAACGTGGCGGGCGTCAGGTAGGTGATAGGAATCTGTTTCGAGAAGTTCGTCTTGAGCTGGGGATGACGGAAGGTTGCCAGCCAGTCGATGATGTTTTTCTTGTCCTTTGAGTTCCAGGTACTCAAGGCGAAATCTTCATGGCTAGATTTGCTGCCCCGAATCAACCCCAAAAAAATACTGGCCAACGATTCAGAAGACGCCTGGCTATCGCCAATGAAGTAGGCTGCGGAGTTCCATCCACCGTAGGTCTTGGCTTCGTCGATACGCTCCAGATGGTGGTCGATTCTACGCAGTAGCTGCTCGATACTCTTATCGGTGGCCTCAATCGAAACCTGCTTGCTCGACCCGAATGTCTTGTTTAGCGAACGACTATCGGTAACGCCCGTGGTCTGAGTGGACGAGGTGGTTTGGGAGGTGGCGGTGCTTTGGTTGGTACTATGGCTCTCGTTCGTGCCATAGGCCGTCGAATGGTTCGTCCCCGTGGTTTTTTGTTCGTTGAGCAACCCCGCCACTGTATTTCCCAGTTGGGTGCCAATCATGACGCCGAGAGGTCCACCAGCCGCTCCCAGACTGGCTCCTGCCGCGGGCAATATCGCCGCAGCTCCCTTTGAGAGCGCCGTTTGCGAGCTTAAAGACACGGAACTGCCAGTCGTTTCCGTTGTGGATGTTCCCTTAGTCTCCGTCGTGCCCTTGGTCTCGGTCAGCCCCAGGCTTGTGCCCAACGATTCGCTCAGGCTCTTGCTGATGTTCAGGCCGACGCTATCGCTTTCCTGTTCGCCGAACGACAACTGCTGCTTTAGCAGTGGGGAAAGCTGCGTCGCCACCTGCTCATAACCTGCGCGAATCAGATCGAGATTTTGCGAGGAAATCGGTTCGGCCAGGATAAGCGCTTGATAGGCGCGGCCTTCGGCGGCATCAATGAAACGCTCCAGTCCCTGCATGAAGTGTTCGCGGTTATCGGTGGAAAGCGCGGGAACGCCTGTCACGGATGTGACGCAGGCGGAAGGGTTATCCCGCTGCTCCTGCACCGCATCGAGCAACTGATTGGTCTCTTTCAAAGGCAGAGGGCGCAAAGCACTACCTGGGAAATGCCCCTTGAAGGTTTCGCGCAACAATTCGCCTGAATTAAGGCCCAGCATTTTGCCCGGCTCGCCACGAGTACCGAGGTAAAGCTCGGTTTGCTGGCCATCGGAATTCAGCAGCATGAAAACCGTATATCCGGCGGCTCCCAGTGCGGTATAGGCCGCCGTCGTGCTCTCCAGTACGGACTGCTTGTTGGCCTGAACGATGCGTTCGATATGGAAGAGCCGCATATCGGCGGCGCGGCTGAACGGCGCCTCGGACGTCTCCGTCGCTTGCACCGGGTACTGCCCAAGTTCCGCCAGGTAGCTACGGTTGATCAGGGTTTGGGAAGCTGCCAGGGAAAGGGCAGCATTTTCCTGAAGCTCTCGAACGGCCAGTGGTTTTGAAGGGGTATCGCTCATCGGTTCTGTCCACCTAAATTCATTTCATCAGGGCAATCAGGAGTATCGCCAGGGCGGCGACGGCACCCCCCACCATCAGCGCGGTCTTGAATACCGGATTGTGCTCAGGCCGGGAGGGTGAGTCACCACCGGGGGGAGACTGGCTGCTCTGTGGTTGACTGGTGCGTGGCTTTGGAGGCAAGGGGACGAAGCCTTCCACGTTCTGTTGGCGTAGTCGTTCGCGTACATCAATGACATGTAGAAAGCGCTTTTCGGAGAAATTATGCTCCAGGTAAACCACTTGCTTGTTGTAATAGTCGCTTGACCATTGGCTTTTATCAGTATCTATTTTTCGGGCAAAAGCCTTTTGTGTATAGACTTTAAATAACTCGGGAACTTTCTTCTTGGTCCAGTCTATTGCGTTCCTTAAATCAGCGCTAGTTTGACTGTTATCGTGCAACTCCATCATCAGTGCAGCTCGGATGGTGTTTAGCTCTCCTTCCTTGACAAATTTCTGCAGGTTGTCGGATGGGATATAGTGTGAAGCCATGCCATCAGCGCTTTCTGTTCGAGAATCGTATACCTCAGTTTTGGGTACAAAGCCTTTTACCTTCTGTGCACGTAGGTGTGCTCGAACGTCTAGCAAGTGCTCTATCCGCTCGCGAGAGAAGTTCTGCCTAGCCAGAGTCCGATGCCGGCTAAAGTATTCGGCACTCCAGTTCAGAGGATCTGGGTCTACGCCATTTTCGCCGCTCCCTGGTTGGTATAGCGCAGGTACTTTCTTCTCTAGCTCGACTAGCATCTCCCGCAGCAGTTCAGGTGTCACCCGAGAATCTTGGAGTGAATCAAGGTAGGATTTTCTGGCCTTTTCTAGCTCTAGCGAATCCATTGTTATTCCTCGCCCTCAGTCGATATGGACAAGGTCTTGTCAAGCCGGGTTCTAAAATCTACAAGCCAAGCATGTTGCTCTTTAGCCGCCATGAAGGCACGTTCGCGCGCTTCACGATCATTTGTTTTCCTCTGTAAATCCTTCAATAATTCATCAAACTTATGAGAAAACTTACGAGTCATGAATGCCGTGAATTGTTCGATAAGACGGTTGTTGCTTTCTTCAATATGTTCGCTAGCTTTCTCAATAAGGTCATTAAATGACCCGTTAACTCGGGTGGCCCGTTCTGTCCATGCCTCGTTTAGATCGACATACTCCCCGAAACTACGTAACTCTGTTTTTCCCCAGCTAAAGGGGTTGTACCATTTGCTGACACTTACCCTTCTACGGTCTTCCTTTACATCCTTCTGCTCTAGTGATAGGTTGAGTGAGATGTTTGAAGCAGATTGTTTAACTCCCTCTAATATCGGAAGATTTAAGCTTTCAACACCTTCGAATAAATCGGAAATATAACGTTGATACTCATTGTGTAGGTCGTTACGAATGGCTTCTTGGGTTGTAACAAAAAGCTTTTCGTACTCGTTAATTAGCTTGTCATGCTCGAACTTTAGGTTTTTTTCCGCCTCTTGAAGCTTTTCTTTGGCAACATGCGGCTTTGCTTTATCATCGGAAAATTCTTTTTTCAAGCCCTGAAGAAGCGGAATAAAGCTTCCCTGTAATTCAACGAGCTTATCTACTGTCTGCTGAGGCAGTGCTCGCCCCTCCCGCTCCAGCTTGTCTTTGTAGGCCGCTGTATCGAAGCCCTTTTCCTGGCGTTGCCGTAGTGCCTGAATCTCTTCGTTGAGCTGTTCGAGTTGTCGCTTGCTTTGACCAATCTGCTCGATCAGTTCGGCTTCGTTCAGGCCGACTTCGATGGTGCGGGTCAAGGCGTCATAGGCGCGCTTGAGGCGGTGTGGCATGTTGTACTTGTCGATGTACTCGTCAATCATCGCCTCGACG
>NZ_PZJT01000016.1 GCF_003206135.1 Salinicola salarius
TTTACACAGCTAGTCTGCGCGCCTTTTGCCACCTCCTGGAGAGACTGCCATGGAAAACGCTGCCCTTGCCCTCACCGGCATCGGCCTGCTGGCACTGATCTGCCAATGGCTTGCCTGGCAGCTCCGGGTGCCCGCCATTCTTCCGCTACTGATCGCCGGCATCGCCGCCGGCCCGGTGACCGGCATCCTCGATCCCGACGCGGTGCTGGGCGACCTGCTGTTCCCGCTGGTTTCCCTGGCGGTGGCGGTGATCCTGTTCGAGGGCGCCTTGACGCTGGATTTCCGCGAGCTTCGCGGCCATGGCCGCACGGTCAGCCGGCTGGTGACCTGGGGCGCGCTGATCACGGCGCTGATCGCCATTGCCGCCGCGCATCTGGTACTGGGCCTTTCCTGGGAGATGGCCAGCGTGCTGGGGGCGTTACTGGTGGTGACCGGCCCGACGGTAGTATTGCCGCTGCTGCAGACCCTGCGCGCCCGGGAACACGTCAGCCAGATCCTGCGCTGGGAAGGCATCCTGATCGATCCGATCGGCGCCATCGGCGCGGTACTGGTCTACGAGTTCGTCGCCCTGGGGCTCTCCAACGGTGCGGCAGCGCATACCCTGCTGAGCTTCGCCCAGACCGCGGTGATCGGCTTCGGCCTGGGCACGGCCGGCGGCTATCTATGGGGCAGCGTGCTGCGTCACTACTGGCTGCCCCAGCGGCTGCACAGCTTCGGCACCCTGATGATCATGCTGACGCTGTTCACCGCGTCGAACCTGCTGTTCCACGAGTCCGGCCTGCTGACCGTCACCGTCATGGGGGTATGGATGGCAAACATGCGCGGCGTGCCGACCCAGCCGATCCTGGAGTTCAAGGAGACGCTATCGATCCTGCTGATCTCGGGGCTGTTCATCCTGCTGGCTGCGCGCCTGAGCCTGGCCCAGTTGGGCCTGCTGTCGTGGGAAGCGTGGGCGTTCCTGGTCATTCTGGTGTGGGTCGCGCGGCCGCTGGCGGTGTGGCTGTGCACCTGGGGCAGCTCGCTCAACTGGCGGGAAAAGGCGCTGCTGGCCTGGCTCTCTCCTCGCGGGATCGTCGCGGCGGCCGTGGCCTCGCTGTTCGCGATTCGCCTCGAGGCGCTGGAGGTTCCCGGCGCCGAGCTGCTGGTGCCGGTCACGTTTCTGGTGATCATCAGCACCGTCGTCGTCCAGAGCCTGTTCTCGCGCCCGCTGGCGAGGCTGCTGAAAGTGAACGCCCCAACCGCATCGGGATTCCTGATCATCGGCGCCAACCCCGTCTCGCGGGCATTCGGCAGCGCGCTCCAGGAAGCCGGTTTCGCGGTGCGGTTATGCGACCACAACTGGGACGCCATTCAGGAAGCGCGGATGGCCAACATCCCGACCTACTACGGCAACCCGCTGTCGGAGCACGCCGCCCAGCATTTGGGGCTGACCGGCATCGGCCACCTGTTGCCGCTCTCGCCCTACCGCGAGCTCAACAACCTGGCCGCGCTGCACTTCGAGCACATCCTCGGACACGGCAAGGTCTTCCGGCTGGCGGTGGAGTCCTCCCGCAACGCCCGGCGCCACCACCAACAGGCGCTGGCACACCTGCCGCTGCTGTTCGACGGTCATACCACTTTCACCCGTCTTTCAAGCCTGATCGGCCAGGGCGCCGTGGTTCGTCAGGCCAACATCAGCGACAACTTCGATATCGACGATTATCGTCGCATTCACCACGACCGCCTGCTGACGCTGTTCACGCTCTCGACCAGCGGCCGGATCCGTATCGCCACGGCCGACAAGCCGCTCAACCCGAAGGCGGGAGATACGCTGATCAGCCTGATATTCCCGGATTCGCCCGAGTTCTGAATTCCAGGTTCCGGATTTGGGGCTCTGGATTATGAGCTCCGATTAGGCCACGCAATGACGAACCCCGCTTCCCGAGTCGACGACCGGGAAGCGGGGTTCTTACATTGGCGCTGAGCGTTCGTCAGCCCGGCGTGGACGCGTGACGCGGTCCGGGTTAAAAGAACATCCGGCGAAGCGCGCTCCCGGGTTCTTTCTCGCGCATGAAAGCTTCGCCGACCAGAAAGGCATTGACGTCGAATTCGCGCATGCGCTCGACGTCGTCCCGGCCATGAATGCCGGACTCGGTGACGACCGTCACGCCCTGGGGGATTCGCTTGAGCAGGTCGAAAGTGGTGTCCAGCGAGGTTTCGAACGTGCGCAGGTCGCGGTTGTTGATCCCCACCAGTGGCAGATCGAGCATCAGCGCCCGTTCGAGCTCGAAGATATCGTGCACCTCGACCAGCACGTCCATGCCCAGTGCCGTCGCCTGCTGGTAGAGATCCTTGAGCTGCTCGTCGCTCAGCGCTGCCACGATCAGCAGAATGCAGTCCGCGCCGATGCCTCTGGCTTCCGCCACCTGATAGCCGTCGATGATGAAATCCTTGCGAATCACCGGCAGGTCGCAGACATTCCGGGCGGCGATCAGATAGTCCTCGTGCCCCTGGAAGTAGTCGGCGTCCGTCAGTACCGAGAGACAGCTGGCGCCGGCCGCGGCGTAGTCGGCCGCAATCTCGGCGGGCCGGAAGTCTTCCCGGATGATTCCCTTGGAGGGCGACGCCTTCTTGATCTCGGCGATGACCGCGGGGTCGCCGCCATCGATACAGGCATTGAGCGCCGAGACGAAGCCTCGCGGCGCGCTCTGCGCCTTCGCCCGCTCCAGCCAGGTCTGCTCGCTGTCGACCGCGCGGCGTTCGGCGATCTCCTCGCGCTTGCGTGCCAGGATCTTGGCCAGAATGGTAGGCAGTTCACTATCGGCGGCATCGGTCATCGTGGAGATTCCTGTTGAGCTGGTTCTGATTCAGCGAAGACGCTGGTTCGGCGAAGACGCCAGTTTTGTCGCGGGCGGTCAGTTGGCGAAGACCCGGGTAAAGTCGGAAAGCTCCTTGAGCTTTTCCAGCGGCAGCTTGGAGGCCTGGGCGTCCTGCGCCATCAGCACGCCTTCCTTGAGCGAATCCGCCACATCGGCAGCGAACAGCGCCGCTCCGGCGTTGAGCGCGACGATATCGCCAGCCACACCCTTGCCGACCAGCGCTTCCTTGACCAGCTGGAGACTGTCTTCGGCGGTCACGACCTTCAGCGGATCGAGGGACTGACGCTCGATGCCCAGCTCCTCGGGCGTGATCGTGTATTCACGAATCTCGCCGTCGCGAAGCTCGGCAACCCGCGTCGGCGCCGCCACAGAGATTTCGTCCAGGCCATCCTCGGCGTGAACCACCAGCACGTGCCGGCTGCCCAGCTTGCGCAGCGACTCTGCCACCAGCGGCACGAGATGCGGTGCGTAGACGCCCAGCAGCTGATTGGGCGCCCCCGCCGGATTGGTCAGCGGACCAAGGATGTTGAAGACCGTACGAACGCCCATTTCCCGTCGCGGGCCGATGGCGTGGCGCATCGCCTGGTGGTGGCGCGGCGCGAACATGAAACCGACCCCGACCTGTTCTATACAGCGCGCGATGGTCGCCGCGTCGAGATCGAGATAGATCCCCGCCACATCGAACAGATCCGCGCTACCGGCGGCGGAGGAAACGCCCCGGTTGCCGTGCTTGGCGACATGGCCGCCCGCGGCCGCGACCACGAAGCTCGAAGCCGTGGAAACGTTGAAAAGGTTGGCGCCATCGCCGCCGGTGCCGACGATGTCGACGATGTTGTCGCAGTCGATCGATACCGGCTGCATCAGTTCGCGCATGACCTGCGCTGCCGCCGTGATCTCGTCGGCGGTTTCCCCCTTCATCGCCAGCCCGATCAGAAAACCGCCGATCTGGGCCTCGGTCGCTTCGCCCGTCATGATCGCCTTCATGACGGCGTGGGTGTCCTCGTAACTGAGATCCTGACGGCGCATGACCGCGCCAATGGCATCCCGCATCTGCATGTTGGTTCCTCGCCTGTTCCGTTAGCCGCGCCGTTTCAGGAAGTTCGCCAGCAGCTCGTGGCCTTGGCGAGACAGAATCGATTCGGGGTGAAACTGGACCCCTTCGATATCCAGCGTCTTGTGCTTCAAACCCATGATCAGCCCTGGGGTCGGGTCGTCGTCATCGGCCCAGGCCGTGATCTCGAGGCACTCCGGCAGGGTAGCGGCATCGACCACCAGCGAATGGTAACGGGTGACCTCGAGCGGGTCTTCGAGCCCTTCGAAAACCCCTTCACCGCGGTGACGAATGCGAGATGTCTTGCCGTGCATCACCTGAGGCGCGCGGATCACGTCGCCACCATAGACCTGGCCGATGGCCTGGTGACCGAGACAGACGCCGAGTATCGGGATCCTGCCGGCGAAGTGGCGAATCGCCTCCATCGAGATACCCGCTTCGTTGGGCGTACACGGCCCGGGCGAGACCACCAGGTGGGTCGGTTCGTGGCGCTCCAGCTCGGCAAGGTCCACGTCGTCGTTGCGCACGGTGACGACATCGGCCCCCAGCTCGCCCAGATACTGAACGATATTGAAGGTGAAGCTATCGTAATTGTCGATCATGAGGACTGACATGGGAATAAACTCCTGATATATCGATTAAATCGACTCTTGGCTCGAGATTTACCCGAATGCGATCCAAGTCGATCGCTGCCTCTATGCCGACCTCACGAAGCGAAACGAACACACAAAAATGCCGCCCCGTGGGGCGGCATTCTTTTCAAACGTCAGACAGACGTAGGCGTGCCACCCTTGGATCAAAGGCGCCACCACCCCTGGTTATGCTTGCGTATTCGGTTCGTGATCATGGGAAATATAGTGCCGCGTCGTCACGCAGGGTGTCAACGGCGTTATCGCCTGTCTTCCAAAAGGAATCGGGCCAACGCCGCTCAATTCGAGACGCTCTTGATTTGGTGAAGATAGAGCGGGTCGAAGTCTCCCTCCTCCTTCAGCCGCTCCTCATCCAGAACGGTTATCCTGCCACGCTTGGCTTCGATCAGACCATCCGCGCGCAGCGCCTGAAAGACGCGATTCATGTGGACCGGGGTGATACCTATCGCATCTGCCAATTCGGCCTGCGTAATTGGCAGGCGGAAAGAGTCATTCTCGGCAAACCCTACGGCTTTCAGCCGCATCAATAGCTCGCAAAGAAGGTGCGCCACCCGCGGATAGGCGCCCCGCTGCCCGATATTGAGGATCCAGTCCCGGTATATCGACGCATCGACCAGTGTCTCGCGCCAGAAGGCCGCGGCGAGGCGGGGAGAACGCTCGCAGGCCCGCTTCAAGGCGTCATGCTGGATGAATCCGACCATGCTGGAACTGATCGACGCGAGACTCATGTCCATGACCTTGAGATGCAGGCTCTGCAGATCCGGCATGTCGCCAGGAACATGCACCGCCATGATCTGACGCTTCCCGTCCGAGGTCAGCTTGTAGACGCAGGTAAACCCCTCCAGCAGCAGACAGCTCCGGGAAGCGTGCTCGCCGATGCGGATGATATCCTGCCCGGGATTGAGCGACTCCACTTGCACCGGAAGGTCCTGTAGCACCTGCCTCTCATCGTCGGAAAGCCTGAAGATGCTCTCCAGCTTCCGAATCATCAGGTCGTTGGGAGAAAGACGATTGGAAAAGTGAACGCCTGATACCATGGTTTTGCACCTTTGCTTCCCAAAGAAATGAAGCTGCTGCCTCAGTATCTCTGTTCATATGATTAAAACGCCTGTCTCGTCCATGAAGTGTGGTTCACGCTTCGGGAGCTGGCTACTCGTCGACGCCATTTCCGTCGAGGCGTGTCAACAGTTCGTCGATATCGGGAAAGATGGGTTCGATCGCTAGCTGGCCAGACCTCAAGGGGCCCAGTCGGATACAGAGAAACTGCCAGAAGACCAGCCCGTAGCGGCTCATGTAATGGCCGATTCGGGATTGCAGGGGAACGCCCTCCCCCTTTGCGAGCCGCTGAGCCAGAAAAGGAATGATCACGTCCTGGAGACGTTCGAAAGCCTTCATATCGGTCGAGGCTTCTGCCGTCAGGCCGGGCAAGGCCGGCACCAACGCCTCCCAGCGTTGCCGGGACGAACCTGCTGCCGGTCTGATCGCGACGTCGAATACGAACTCTTGCATACGGCCCCTCGCAATGCGTTTGGCTACCTCAAGGTCAACCGCTGGTTCATCGCGGCGAATCACTGCATTGTGTGAGTCGCTCGACGCGGCAAAGAGATAAGTATCTGCAGATAAGTAGGCTAATTCATTGCCGCAGCCGAATTGCGACAGCCCGCTGCATGGCGTAGCGCAAGCGCTACGGCTGGAGCTCCCAATCGAATGATCCGGCTCGAGGGAATGATGACAAGGACAGGCATTCAGACATGAAAAAGCCGCCAGGCACATGAAGCGCGAAGCGGCTAATTCAATAGGTATTCTTGGTGGAGCCTAGCGGGATCGAACCGCTGACCTCAACACTGCCAGTGTTGCGCTCTCCCAGCTGAGCTAAGGCCCCGAATAGCTGCTGCCCCGAAGGACGCGACGCACTATAAAAGCCTGACAGGCCAAGGTCAACCCCCAATAGGAAAAGCATGGTCAAAACCGCGTCGGGAAGACCGATCGAAGCGATTTCCCGAGCGCAAATCTCGAGGCCGGATGGGAGTATTTGGTCCGATAACATGTCACACTACGTAACAGAGGGAACGGGAGACGACAGCGCCAACGGTGCCGGTTTCACGATTTGCTCATACTCTTTTTCGTAAAGAAGCCAACATCGGCTTTCCGTAAAGAAGCCAACATCGGCGCGTATCGACCCGATAAAGGCCCAGGGCGTTCCATCGCGCCGATTGCTGCACATTTGCCACAGGCAGGTTTCAAGGACAGCAGGAATCCAGGAGTTATCTTGATCAAGGTATTGGTAGCCGACGATCACCATCTGGTGCGCACGAGTATCGCTCGCGTATTGGACAGCGAGCCTGACATCGAGGTCATTGCCGAAGCCGACAGTGGTGAAAGCGCCTTGGAGAGCTGCCGGATTCAGGCGCCGGATATTGCGATGATCGACATTCGCATGCCGGGAATCGGGGGCCTGGAGACCATCCTGAAGCTCCTCAAGACGCAGCCCGGCATTCGAATCATCGCGCTGACGGGGCAGGTCGACGAAGGAACGGCGCAACGCCTGATCAACGCTGGCGTGACGGGATTCATCAGCAAGGGCACCGAGCTGGATCTGATGATCGACGCGGTGCGCCGAATAGCGGACGGCGAGCGCTTCATCAGCGCCGACATTGCCCAGCGCGTCGTGCTGGCTCGTAGCGAAGGCCGTCACAATCCGTTCGATCAGCTCTCGCACCGGGAATTGCAGATCGCGACGATGATCATCCATTGCTACAAGGTGAGTCGCATTTCGGAGCAGCTCGCACTTAGCCCGAAGACCGTGAATACCTACCGCTACCGAATCTTCGACAAGCTGCAGGTGCAGTCCGATGTCGAGCTGACCCATCTCGGTCTGCGCCACGGTTTACTGGACAACCTCGGCCCCCGGACCTGAACCTCGGCCATGCGCGATGAGCCCGGTGGAAATGTTCGATCCTCGCAGTGCCCGCCCGGGTTTTTGATATACTGCGAGGATGAGTGAATCCTCGATCGATACCCCATCGCGCTTCGACGCCAAGCACTTCCTGAAGTCGGTCTCGGAGTCTCCGGGCGTGTACCGCATGCTCGACGAGCAGGCCAACGTGCTCTATGTCGGCAAGGCCAAGCGACTCAAGCCACGACTGGCCAGCTACTTCCGTGGCGCGTTGAACGCCAAGACCCAGGCGCTGGTCGCGCGGATCCAGGACATCCAGGTCACGATTACCCGGAGCGAAACCGAGGCGCTGCTGCTCGAGCAGACCCTGATCAAGGAGTTGCGCCCTCCTTACAACATTCTGCTTCGAGACGACAAGTCGTATCCCTACGTCTTCGTCACCGATCGGCACCCCTACCCCGCGCTCGAGTTCAAGCGCGTTCGGCAGAAGCGACGCGACGGCCGTTACCTGGGCCCCTATCCCAGCTCCACCGCGGTACGCGAGAGCCTTTCGCTGATGCAGAAGATCTTTCGTATCCGCAACTGCGAAGACAGCGTGTTCGCCCATCGTCAGCGCCCCTGCCTGCAGTATCAGATCAAGCGCTGCAGCGCGCCCTGCGTCGACAACATCAGCGAAGCCGACTACCGCCAGGATGTCGAGCACGCCGTGATGTGTCTCGAAGGGCGCAGCGAGCAGGTCACGCAGCAGTTGACCGCCAGCATGGAGCGCGCGAGCGATTCCCTCGATTTCGAGGAAGCTGCCCGGCTGCGGGATCAGATACAGCAGCTGCGACGGCTGCAGGAGAAGCAGTACGTCGACAATACCGATGGCGATGCCGATGTCTTTGCCCTGGCGGAGCAACCGGGCGGGCTGTGCGTCAGCGTGCTGGCCATTCGTCAGGGACGCATGCTGGGCGCGCGGCACTATCAGCCCGACAACGGCCTGGATCTTGGCGCCAGCGAACTGCTCAGCGAGTTCGTCAGCCAGTTCTACCTCGGCCAGTCCAAGGAGATCCCGCTCGAGATCATCGCCTCGCATCCACTGATGGACAGCGAACTCCTCCAGTCGGCGCTGAGCGAGCATGCCGGTCGCCGGGTCCGGGTGACCTCGCAAGTCCGTGGCCATCGTGCCCAGTGGCGTCGGCTGGCGATCACCAACGCCGAGCAGCATCTGGCCACCCAGCTCGCCAACCGCAGCCAGTTGGGCAAGCGCTTCGAATCTCTGCGAGAAGCCTTGGACATGCCGACAGCGCCCGCACGGCTGGAGTGTTTCGATATCAGCCACAGTCATGGCGAGGCGACAGTGGCCTCCTGCGTCGTGTTCGACCAGAACGGCCCGGCCAAGTCCGACTATCGGCGTTTCAATATCGAGGGCGTGGCCGCCGGTGACGATTACGCGGCCATGCGACAGGCCCTGACCCGCCGTTTCAAACGACTGCAGAAAGGCGAAGGCAAACTGCCTGATATCCTGATCGTCGACGGCGGCAAGGGCCAGTTGAACATGGCGCGGGAAGTGCTGGTCGAGCTGGAAGTCGTCGGCGTTGCGCTGATCGGCGTCGCCAAGGGCACGACACGCAAGGCCGGCCTGGAAACGCTGTTCATCGAAACCGTGGACCGCACGCTGAATCTCGACACCAGCTCGCCGGCACTACATCTGATCCAGCATATACGCGACGAAGCCCACCGCTTCGCGATCACCGGCCACCGTCAGCGCCGCGACAAGCAGCGTCGAACGTCTTCGCTGCAGGATATTCCCGGTATCGGGCCGAAACGCCGTCGAGAACTGTTACGCTTCTTCGGCGGTCTGCAGGGCGTGCGCAAGGCAACCAGAGACGATCTTTCGCGCGTTCCCGGGATCAATGAACAGATGGCGGCTACCATTCACCAGGCGCTCCATGGATGAGCGCAAGCAGCAGGCGTAAAATGCCCGATTCCCAACCCCCAGTAAGGACGCTAGCGGCACGATGAACATACCCAACATGCTCACTCTGGCAAGAATCGTGTTCATCCCGCTCATGGTGGTGCTGTTCTATCTCCCCTATGCCTGGAGTCTTCCGCTGACCGCAGCGCTTTTCGGGCTGGCCGCGATCACCGATTGGCTGGATGGCTACCTGGCCAGACGCTGGAATCAGAGCACCCCCTTCGGCGCCTTTCTCGATCCCGTGGCGGACAAGGTCATGGTCGCCGTTGCCCTGGCACTATTGATAGAGCGCTACGAGGCGATCTGGCTGACGCTTCCCGCCCTGGTCATCATCGGTCGCGAGATCGTGATCTCCGCGCTGCGCGAATGGATGGCGGAGATAGGCCAGCGCAAGCGCGTCGCCGTCTCCTGGATCGGCAAGTCCAAGACGACGCTGCAGATGATTTCCCTGCTGCTGCTGCTGGGCTTTCCTCCCGGTTCTCCGATCGCCCATCTCGCCATCGTTCTGCTCTACGCCGCGGCCGGCCTGACACTGTGGTCGATGATCCAGTACCTCAAGGCGGCCTGGCCGGAATTGACTCGCTCGCTGTGACTAAAAATTGCCATAAGCGTTTGACACTTACGAAGTTATCCTTATAATGCGACGGCGTGTTCAGCGGGAATAGCTCAGTGGTAGAGCATCGCCTTGCCAAGGCGAGGGTCGGGAGTTCGAATCTCCTTTCCCGCTCCAACACGATTTTCGATCCTACTGAATTGACGCAGGTTTTACTGGCCAGACCAGTTCGAGCGGCAGTCCTTGGTAAATCGATGAAAGGCTGGATGGCAGAGTGGTTATGCAGCGGACTGCAACTCCGTGTACGCCGGTTCGATTCCGACTCCAGCCTCCACTTCTTCTCAGCATCGAATCTGCGTGATTCGGTCGCTTCCTTGGTCACCGGCGCCTTGCCTTTCAAAAGGTTACCGGATAGTTTGACCGGATGTCGTTGGCCCGGATGGCGAAATTGGTAGACGCAAGGGACTTAAAATCCCTCGACCGTTAGGTCGTGTCGGTTCAAGTCCGACTCCGGGCACCATTTTCCTGATCAATTGGCATTTCCGTTCCCGAATCGATCGTCTTCTCAGGCCGAATACCGGCTGTATGATAATTCTCTTCCGTCTTTCCGGAATGACACGTTCTCCAGGCAATATCGCGGTCCGGCATGACGAGAAGCCGCGGTAAAAAATCGATTCTTGAAGTCAATCAGTGAAATGTCCGATGTTGAATCGGCGGGAAAAAGCGACCCGATCGCACACAAGGATGGTTGCCATGTGCGCCGGGTCGAAGCAGTCGCAGGGAAGCGACACAAAGTGATAGGCGAATTCGGCCAAAGACGCCGAACACATACCCGGCTACTGGCGCTCATGCGCGCATCAGGCCGTTGGACGAATACTCTATCGGCAGACAACCAGGCGACTTTAGCCCGCCCCTTGCATTCGTCTCGAGTCATGCGACCTGCTCGAAAATATGCGACACTCTCGCGCCCTGTGGCCCGCCGAATCAGTCATCCCGCTATTCGGATCCCGCTGCCAAGACATCCTGCCAACTCGATCTCGATGCCATGACCGACCTTCAAACCAATACCACAGCGCCACAGCTCGACCGCACCTTTTCCGTGGCCCCGATGATGGAATGGACGACCCGCGATTACCGCGCGCTGGCGCGATGTCTCACGCGGCGTGCGCTGCTGTATACGGAAATGGTGACCACGGGCGCGATCCTGCACGGCTCGCCGCGAGAGCGTTTTCTGGGTTACAGCGCCGTCGAACATCCGCTGGCGCTGCAATTGGGGGGCAGCGATCCCGGGGAATTGACCGAATGCGCGGCCATCGCCGAGGCGTGGGGCTACGACGAGGTCAACCTGAACGTGGGCTGCCCCAGCGATCGGGTCCAGAACAACCTGATCGGCGCCTGCCTGATGGGTTATCCCGACAAGGTTGCCGATGCCGTGGCGGCGATGCGTGGCGCGGTATCGATCCCGGTCACGGTGAAGTGCCGTATCGGCATCGACGACCAGGACGAGGATGCCGATCTCGAGCGCTTCATCGAGCGGGTGGCAGCCGCCGGCTGCGATACCTTCATCGTGCATGCCCGCAAGGCCTGGCTGCAGGGGCTCTCTCCCAAGGAGAACCGGGACGTGCCGCCGCTGAACTACGAACGGATCTATCGTCTCAAGGCCGCCCATCCCGAGCTGCATATTGGCATCAACGGCGGTATCAAGACACTGGAGGCGTGCCGGGCGCACCTGGAGGCCGGCGTGGACAGCGTGATGGTCGGTCGTGAGGCGTATCAGAATCCCTGGCTGCTGGCCGAGGTCGATAGCCAGCTCTATGGTCAGACGCCGCCGGCATCCAGCCGCCACGACGTGGCGCGCGCCTTCCGTCCCTACGTGATCGAGCGACTCGCCGAGGGCGCCAAGCTCAACCACGTGACCCGACATCTACTGGGACTGTTCCAGGGATGCGCGGGCGGAAGACGCTTCCGTCGTCATCTATCGGAGCATGCCCATCGGGAAGGCGCCGGCATCAGCATCTACGACGATGCCGTTGGCCTGGTGGACGAAAGCCAGCTGGCACAGACGGCCTGACTGCCGCAGGAAAACGGCCCGTAAGCAACGGGCCGTAAGCAATGGGCCAAAGACCGGTGACCGCTCGCCGACTGTTGAATATCAACCTAGAAGCCGGTCGTCTCGTAGCGCGACTGGAAGTCCTCCACCGCGTTCTCGACGTCGTCGATTTCCTGGTAGCGGGCAACGTGAAGCAACGCCTCGCCTTCGTTGACCAGCGGCAGGTTGCTCATCCCGATGACGATACCATCGGCACTCGCGACGATCGGCGCTTCATCGTTGCCGAACGGATCAGCGACCACCCCCAGCACCTGCTGCTTGGCGACCCGCGCGCCCAGCCTCACGCGCGGTCGGAAAATGCCATCGATCGGCGCCCGCGCCCAGCTGGAACCGTTGGCGATCTCGGCCGCCGGCGGCGCCCGTCGCCGGCTATCCGCCGGCAGCATGCCGATCAGCCGCATGACACGCCGAATCCCTCTGACGCCGGGCGCTATCGCCCACTCGTCGAATCTCAGCGCCTCGCCGGCCTCGTAGGTCAGCACCGGCACGCCGCGATTCTGGGCATATTCGCGCAGACTCCCCTCGCGCAGCTCGGCATTCAGGATCACCGGCACCCCGAACGCCTCGGCCATGGCCTGGGTTTCCCGATTCTGGCGCAGTTGGGATCGGATCTGCGGCAGGTTGGTACGGTGAATGGCCCCGGTATGCAGGTCGATGATATGCGTGGCCCGATCGACCATCTCCTCGCGCAACAGCGCCGCGATTCGTGAACCCAACGACCCGTTCTCGCTTCCCGGGAAGCAGCGATTGAGATCGCGCCGATCCGGCAGGTAGCGCGACTGCTGCACGAAGCCGAAGACGTTGACGACCGGAACGGCGATCAATGTTCCCCGCAGTCTCGACAGGTTCGGCAACTTCAACAGTCGGCGGACGATCTCGACACCATTGAGCTCGTCGCCATGAATCGCACTGCAAACCAGCAGCACCGGCCCGGGCTGGCGCCCGTGAACCACTTCGACCGGAATATGCATCGGAGCGTGCGTATAGAGCTTGGCGACCGGTACATCGATCTGGCGACGCGTGCCGGGCTCGATTCGTTCGCCCGCAAGCGTGAAAGCTTCCTGCGCCATGACAACCCTTGGTAATTGAAGATCTTATGATCGTAAAGCCATCGCGCGATCAAGGCGAGTCATGTTACTGCCCGGCTTCCCGCTCGATAGGCGCGGTGCCTCCTCCTCTCCTCGCTCCGAAAGCATTCGAAAGCGGATCATGGATGCGCGAGACACCGGCAACGACGCAGCGTCAGAATTCGGCATCGTCGACCGGGCGGTGCCGCCAGAGCCAGATGATGTCGCGGCCGAAGGAGAGCAGCAGCAGCAGCGCCGCCAGAAGCGCAAAATCGGTGGCCCACGCCGGCTCGACGAAAGGCAGCAGACAGACCATCAACGTCGCCACCTGCCATACGCAAATCGTCTTGCGAAAGTAGCTCTCGGGCAGCGCCCGATTGAGCCAGGGCGAGTACATTCCGGCGATCACGAACGCGTAGCGAGCCAGGCCGATGACCAGCACCCACGGGCCGACCTTCTCCAGCGCGATCAGCGCCGTACACAGCACGACGATGAAGAAGGCATCCAGCTCCATGTCGAAACGGGCACCGAAAGCGCTCGACGAACCGGTGCGGCGCGCCACCCAGCCATCGATACCGTCGAGCGACAGCGCCAGCAAACAGAGCGAAGCGATACCTTCGGCGTGGCGCTGGATGAAATCCGGATAGACCACCACGCCAGCGATGACCGCGATCAACGCGGCGCGCAGCAACGTGATGCGATTGGCCCAACCCAGGCCATGACGGGCGGCGGGCCAGACCCACAGCACGGCCGTCGCGATCGCCAAATAAACGCCACCGGCGGTGAACCGTAGGCCCGACGGGGCGGAAAACGCCCACTGCACCCACTCGACCAGCAACGCCACCAGGGCCAGACCGGCCGCCAACTCCACCCAGCCCCGCACGGACCGAAATCGCCGTGAAGGCGGTGCTACCCGCATGCGTGCCGATGAATGTCGCATCGTCGGTCTCTCCCTGGTTGCCATGATCGCCCTCTCCCACGCCGCCTCATTGTGTCCAAGGCGTTGGTGGTCAGGCATCGTTACGCACCTCGTACAAGTCTGGATGCACTTTGATCGATTTGCGAGAAGCGACTTCCTGGCCGCTTCATTACCGGAAGCGGACGGCACCCTATCCCGCCCAGCATCATTCCGCCAAGCCTTCGATAGAAAGCGGATATCCAACCCGGGTTCGATGACTCTTGCTTGCCGCCCTTTTATTGTACAAGTATTGTACAATGCTAAATCGTCATACTCTGCCATACTGCCATTCAGAGCGACAGCAAGCCGGACATCCAGATCTGTATCAAGGAGCGGATATCTCAATGACGACGCCTTACGCCCATGCTTTCTGGTCGCTCGGCGACGGCACCGGCGAAATTCGCCAGGCCGAGCTGAGTGTCAGCGGCGATCTGATGATAAGGACCTGCTACTCGGCCATCAGCCGTGGCAGCGAAACCCTGGTCTTCAAGGGCCAGGTGCCGGTCAGCGAATACCAGCGAATGCGCGCGCCGTTCCAGAGCGGCGAGTTTCCGGGGCCGGTCAAATACGGCTACTCCAACGTCGGCGTCGTCGAGCAGGGAGCCCACGACTGGCACGGCCGGTACGTCTATTGCCTGCATCCACACCAGACCCACTACCGCGTCGGGGCCGACGATGTCGTTCCGCTGCCGCCGGACGTGCCTCCGCAACGCGCGATCCTCGGCGCCAACATGGAGACGGCGCTCAACGCCCTGTGGGATGCCGCCCCGGGAATCGGCGACCGAATCAGCGTCGTCGGCGCTGGCGTGGTCGGCGCCCTGGTGGCCTGGCTCTGCGCGCGCCTGCCCGGTGCCCACGTCCAGTTGATCGATATCGACGAGCGCAAGCGCTTCCTGGGAGAGGCGCTGAGCGTCGACTTTCATACCCCGGAAACGGCCGCTGCCGAGCAGGACCTGGTCATCCACGCCAGCGCCTCGGATGGCGGCCTGCAGACCGCCCTTTCGCTGGCCGGGTTCGAGGCGACCGTGCTCGAAATGAGCTGGTACGGCAGTCGCGAAGTGAACCTGCCGCTCGGCGAGGCGTTTCACGCGCGCCGCCTGACGCTGCGGTCGAGCCAGGTCGGCAGCGTCTCCCCGGGGCATCGCCCGCGCTGGGATCACAAGCGGCGGCTCTCGCTCGCGCTGTCGCTGCTCAACCACGACTGCCTGGACGTGCTGATCAGCGGCGAAAGCCACTTCCGGGATCTGCCCGAGACATTGAAACGGCTGAGCCAGTCGGATGACGATACGCTCTGTCAGCGCATCCGCTACGGCTGAAGCCGCGTAACCGCCTTGGCACCGGCATCCAAGGACACACGCATCAAAGGACTCATGCCTCAAGGAGCGAAAGGAATGTTCAGCCTGACCGTCCGCGATCACATGATGATCGCTCACAGCTTCCACAGCGAAACCTTCGGCCCGGCACAGAAGCTGCACGGCGCGACGTACGTGGTCGATGTCACCTTCAAGCGCCCCGAGCTGGATCATGACGATCTCGTGGTCGACATCGGCCTCGCCAGCGAGACCCTGAAGCGCGTTCTCGGCGAGTTCACGCTGAACAATCTCGACGAGATCGAGGAGTTCAAGGGCCGCAATACCACCACCGAATTCATGGCCCGGGTAGTTTTCGACCGCCTGTCCCACGCCATTCGAGAAGGCGCCCTGGGCGACGGCGGCCGCCACCTCACCGCCATGACCGTCACGCTCCATGAATCCCACATCGCCTGGGCAAGTTACGAAGGGGGCCTATGAGCGACTTCACGCTTATCGTTGCCGGCGACCCCGGCCAGTTGACCGGCGGCTACGTCTATGACGCCAGAATCGTCGAGGCACTGCGCGCCAGCGGCTGGGAGATCGACATCGTCGGGCTCGACGGGCGCTTCCCGGAGCCGGATGCCGTCGCCTCCCACGCCCTGGACAGCGCCTTGACCGCCCTGCCCGACGGCAGCCAGGCCGTGATCGACGGGCTCGCCATGGGCGGCCTGCCGGCGATCGTCGAGCGTCACGCCTCGCGTCTGGCGATCACGGCACTGGTCCATCACCCGCTCGCCGACGAAACCGGCCTGGGGGCGCCTGAGCAGCAACGTTTTCGCATCAGCGAAACCCGCGCTCTGGCCGCCGTCGGCCACGTGATCGTCACCAGTGTCTACACCGCCCGCCGGCTGGCCGACTTCGCCGTGCCGGCGGAGAAGATCGCCGTCATCGAACCCGGCGTCGAGCTCGGTCAACTGGCGAGCGGCGACGGCAGCGGAACGCCTCGCCTGCTCTGCATTGCCACGATCACCCCGCGCAAGGGCCAGGATCTGCTGGTCGAGGCGCTGTCGGGCCTCACATCGCTGTCGTGGCAGTGCGACCTGATCGGCGCTCTCGATCGAGCCGACGCCTACGTCGAGGAGGTGCGCGAGGCCATCGACGCACACCAGTTGAACGAGCGTATCCGGCTGCTGGGTTCTCAACCCACCGATCGTCTGAGCGAGCATTATCGGCAGGCAGACCTGTTCGTGCTGCCGTCGCACTATGAAGGCTACGGCATGGTGATTACCGAAGCCCTCGCCCATGGTCTTCCCGTCGTTACCACTACGGGCGGCGCCCTCGCCCACACGCTGCCGGACGCAGCCGGTATCAAGGTGCCGCCGGGGGACGTGACCGCACTTCGCGACGCGCTGAAACGCATGCTCGAAGAGCCGCAAACCTATCGGCGCTATCAGGCAGGTGCGCGGAAGATTCGCGACACGCTCGGCGACTGGAACCGCGCCGCCGAGGCCTTCGGTCAGGCGTTGAAACGCACCAGGGCCGCGGAGGCGACGTCCTGATGTCGAAGCCGTCCACGCCCGCCGCCGACGCTCTGTTCAGCGATGCCTTGTTCAGCGACCAGTGGCTGACACTGCGGGAGCCCGCCGACCATCTGGCGCGCGATGCCCAGCTCGCCCACGCCGCCGACCGCTGGCTGACGCAGCGCGCCACGCCGACCCGACCGCTCGAGACGCAACGGACGCTGGTCGATCTGGGATGCGGCAGCGGTTCGAACCCGCGCTATCTGGCGCCACGGCTTCACGGTGCCCAGCACTGGCGTCTGATCGATCACGACGCCGAACTGCTGACCCAGGCCCGACTGCGCTGCGAGCCGCTGGTCAGCGCCGACGGCCAGCCGATTCACCTGGAGACCCGCAATCTGAGCCTCGCCGATGCCTGGAAGCACGGCCTGCAGGGGGCGGACCTGGTCACCGCCTCAGCGCTGTTCGATCTGCTGACAGCCGCCGATATCGAAGCTCTGTCCGATGCCTGCCGGGCCAACGATTGCGCCGTGCTGTTCGCGCTCAGCGTCGATGGTCAGATACGCTTTCACGATTCCAGCGGTACGCCGCTTTACAGTGACGACGACCGTTTCATGCTGGCTGCACTCGCGGCCCATCAGCAGCGCAACAAGGGCGGCGGTCCCGCCATGGGCACCCAGGCGCCGCGCCATCTCCGCGAGAGCTTTCATCGCCGTGGCTACCACATCCGCGAGGCCACGACGCCCTGGCGTCTCGGGCCGGAATCGCTGGCGCTCGCCGAGGCCCTGCTGGCCGGCTGGCGCACCGCCCTCCACGAACAACTGCCGCAGCAGCACAGCCGCGTCGACCGCTGGCATGCCCAACGGCTGGAAGGGTTGATGCGCGAGCAACTGACGGTGACCGTCGGGCATCGGGACCTCTTCGCCGCGCCCATCGCGGACGCCGCCCCGGGAGCGCCAGCGTGAACCGCTGGCTGTCGCCTGCGCTGCGCCTGGCCGCGACGCTGGCGCTGCTGGGGATGCTCGCCTGGCAACTGGATACCGACCAGTTGCTGTCGCGGCTCGCCGACCTGTCGCCGGGCTGGGTTCTGCTGGCCGTGCTGATCGGCGTTCCCCAGGTCGTGCTGTCGGCCTGGCGCTGGCGCATGACGGCTCACCAGATCGGGATCGCGCTGCCGTGGCCGACCGCCATCCGCGAATACTATCTGGCGACTTTTCTCAATCAGGTCTTGCCGGGCGGGGTGATGGGAGACGCGGCGCGCGCCTGGCGGCACGGCAGCACCCGTGAACGACCGAATGCCCGCGCCAGCTCGCCATCCGGGGCAGCGATCCGTGCCGTCATCATCGAGCGCGCCTCCGGACAGCTCGCGCTGCTGCTGGTCGCGGTCGCCGCCATTCTGCTCTCGCCGGCGCTGCGCGGCGGCATCGGCGGATGGTGGGAAGTGCACGGCAACATGGCGCTGTGGCTGCTACTGGCGATCCTGCTCGCATCCGCCGCCATCATCCAACGCCTGCGACATCGGCCCTGGCCGCCGCTGGCAAGCTTCGGCCGGGACGCCAGGCGGGCGCTGCTGGCGCTCTCCGTCTGGCCGGCCCAGTTGGCCGGCTCGCTGCTGATCGTCGCCACCTACATGGCCGTGTTCCTCTGCGCCGCCCAGGCGCTGGGGCTGTCACGATCGGTGTCGGAATGGCTGCCGTTGATCCCGCCGCTGCTGATGGCGATGGCGATTCCGCTGACCGTCGCCGGCTGGGGGTTGCGGGAAGGCGCCGCCGCCGTGATCTGGCCATTGGCCGGCCTGCCGGCACAGGAAGGCGTGGCACTGTCGGTGACCTACGGCCTGCTGATTCTCGCCGCCAGCCTGCCAGGCCTGGCGGTGCTGCTATGGGATCGCCGGCCGAACCGGCAGGCCACGCGGCCGGTTCGAACGCCCGCGCGGGGCGAGTCCGCTCCGGGAGGGCATCCCGGATGAAACCTCGATCACGTCACGCCGCGATCACGCAGATCCAGATCGAACAACATGTCCTGGCCCAGGCAGAAGTGCCGGCAAGCCGGCCGCAGCGCCCCGTCCAGCGTCTCGATTTCCGGCAGCGTCAGCGCCGGGCGGCCGGAGCCGATCAGCATGGGCGCGACCACGCTGTGCATTCGATCGAGGCAGTCAGCTTCGAGAAAGCGCGAGATCGTCAGCCCGCCGCCCTCGATCAGAATCCGGCGATGGCCGTGCTCGGCCAGCAGCGAGATGACCTGCGCGGGATCGATCCCCGCCGGCCCCGGCGTCACCGGCTTGACGCTGACATGATCGGCGCCACCGTGACCGGCAACACCCTCGCCGACGAGATGCCAGGTCGGCGCCGCCGGCTGCCGAAACACACCGCGATCCGCCGGCACCCGGCCTCGCGGATCGAGCACCACGCGCAGCGGGCTGTCGCCCTCGACATGGCGCACGGTCAGTTGCGGGTCGTCGGCATCGACCGTACCGGCACCCACGACCACGGCATCCACCAGCGCCCGCAGCCGGTGAAGATGAACCAGACTCTGCGTGCCGGTGACATAGTGGGAAGCCCCGCTCGCCGTCGCGATTCGACCGTCCAGGCTCTGCCCGATCTGCGCGATGACGCGCGGGCCCCGGGTGATGTCCGCCATGCACCACGGCAGCCAGATCGACAGCAACTGCGCCGCCTCCTCGTCGACCTCGTGGCTACAGCGCCAATCGCCCCGGGCATCGATATCGAGCCGGTAGCGCCCATCGACGACAGCCCCCTCGAAGATACCGTCACGGTTCAGATCCGCCGCACGACGAATCCAATTCCAGGCCTGCGGAGTATGTACAGGAGGTATACGAGCAGAAGCAGTACGAGAAGAAGGAGTACGAGAAGAAAAAGTCATGGTCATTCCTTGGCCAGACGGCACCACAGCGTAGCAAAGATCGCCCCTCGGGCGGAGGCGGTTCGATGATGAACACCCTGGCCGCCAACGACACGCACCTTTGATCACGGATGACGATCACGGCTCTCGATCATGCAGAGGCGGATCATGGATGACAGGATAAGGAGACGAGCATGCGACAGGTAGAACGCGCGATTTTCGATCTGCGACGCGGCCTTCCGGTTCTCGTACGCGCCAGCCATGGCGACGTGATGGTTCACCCGCTCGAGGGCTGCGACGACGAAGCCCTGGCAGCACTGCACGCCTTCAGCGGCAATCAGCCCGCGCTGGCGCTGACCCGGCATCGGCTCTCGCGGTTGGGCATCGACTTCGAGCCCAGGGTCGGGCTAGTGCCGATCGGTCCCGCCGACCGGGCGGAAGAGATCATTGCCTGGGCCAGCGCCGAGGAGCAGCGCTTCTCGCCGGGGAGCCAGCCGCTGAACGCCAACGACGGCAGCGTGGCGGCGCTGGACCTGATGCGCATCGGCCTGCTCATCCCCGCCGCGATCGTCGCCAGCGTCAGCGATGGCAAGCGCGCCCAGGTAGAAGCCCTCGTCGCCGAAGGCACCGTGCTGGCCGTCGCCGCCGAGCAGATCGCTGTCTATTCTGAGACGCGATCGCATTTCCTCAAACGCACCAGCGACGCGGAAATCCCGCTATCCCACGCCGAACGCGCCAGATTCGTGATGTTCCGGGAGGCCGACGGCATGCGCGAGCACATCGCCATCGTCATCGGCGATCCCGATGCGTGGAACGATGCCGTGCCGGTGCGGCTGCACTCCGCCTGTCTGACCGGCGATCTCTTCGGCAGCCTGCGCTGTGACTGCGGCGAACAGCTCCGCGAGAGCGTGCGCACCATCGACGAACGCGGCGGCGGCGTGCTGCTCTATCTCGCCCAGGAAGGACGCGGTATCGGCCTGGCCAACAAGCTGCGCGCCTATACATTGCAGGACGGCGGGCTGGATACGGTGGACGCCGACCAGGTACTCGGATTCGGCGAAGACGAGCGCACCTACGGCGTCGCGCTGGAGATGCTGGAACAGCTCGACATCACCCGCATCGAGCTGTTGACCAACAATCCGGAGAAGATCGCCGCCATGGACCAGGGCGGCGTCGAGGTCGTCAACCGTCGCGGCGTCTACGGCAAGCTGACCAAGCAGAACCGTCGCTACCTGGACGCCAAGGCCAAGCGCGCCGGCCACTGGCTGGAAGAGGTGCTCAACGAGGGCGAAAGCGGGCCGGTGACGCCGCTCAAGCGCCCCATGGCCCGCTGACAGGCGCCTCGGACGAAGACCTACGTCGGACGAAGACCTACGTCGGACGAAGACCGACGTCCGGACGACGCCGATCTTCAGGCGTCGCCCGGATCTCGACCTCGCAGCGTGGTCAAATCGAAGCGCCCCGCTTCCTCGATCACCCGCGCCAGGCGGGCACCGAAATGCTCGACCAGTCGTCGCCCGGTATCGGCATCGGCCAGCGTCGCATTGCCGGTGACGCCGCTCGGGTGCAGATCCTGGGCCATCCAGGCGTAGCCGGCATCACCTTCAGGGCCTAGCGTGGAGCCGGCTTGTTCTTGAAGCCGGCCCTGCGATACGGCATCCGCCAGATGATCGACACGAACCTTGTGCGGCGCGAGGTGCAGCATCATCGACGTTTCCAGCGCGCCGCCATGCAAGCCATGGCGCAGCTCCTCGGCGGGAAGCGCCTGCTCCGGGGGCGCGAAGCGAAAGTAGTTGGCCTTGACCGCCAGCATGCCATGGGCGGCACGCAGCTTGAGTGCCGCCAGATCGATGACCGCCTTGTTCCCGCCATGGCTGTTGAACAGCACCAGGCGCCGGATGCCGGCGCGATGCACCGCCTCGCCCAGCGCCTCGATCACGGCCATCGTCGTCTCCGGCATCAGGCTCAGCGTTCCCGCAAAATCGGTATGTTCCAGACTCGAGCCCAGCGCCAGCGGTGGCAGCGCGATCACGCCCCGGGCCGGCTCGAGCTGCCCCGCTGCCACGTCGAGCAGCCCCAGCCCGATATCCAGATCGGTCGAAAGCGGCAGATGCGCGCCGTGCTGTTCGATCGCCGCCAGCGGCAACACCGCCACCGTCGTCTCGTCGACCAGCCCGGCAAGCTCGGTGCTGGTCAGCTCCTGCCACTGATGAAGACTCATGCTTCCCTCCCTGACAAATCGGTTGCGGTGGATGCCGCCGAGGTCTTCAGCAACCGCTCCGCGATGGCACTGTCCCTGACCACCCGTCGCGCCACGGCGTCGCGCAGCATCCGCTCGTCGCTGCCGCCGCGGGACTGAGGCTGGGCCAGAGCCAACGTCAGCCGTGAGCGCGCTCGGGTGATACCGGTGTAGATCAACTCCCGCGTGACGATGGGGTTGGCTCGCGCCGGCAGCGCGAACAGCACATGCTCGAATTCCGAACCCTGGGACTTGTGGACGGTCATGGCGAAGGCGGTCGCCGCCGCATCGAGCCGCGAAGGCAGCACCTGACGCACGCCGTCGCCCTGCGGGAAACAGACCCGCAGCCGCCCACCCTCGTCGGGCAGCGTCAGCCCCAGGTCGCCATTGTAGAGCCCCAGTTGCGGGTCGTTGTGCGTCACCATCACCGGACGTCCGGCGAACCAGCCATCGGTGCGCGAGATCCAGCCCTGCTGCCACAATGCCCGCGCAATCCGCTCGTTTAACCCTTCGACGCCCCACGGCCCGCGTCGCAGCGCGCACAGCACCTGAAAGCGGCTCTGCAGCGCGAGGATCGCTGACGGCGAAGCCCCGGCCCGCAGCGCCTCGAACAGTTCCCGGTAACCCGCCACTATCGCCCGCTCGAACGCCGTGGCGTCGATATCCAGCGTCGCCAGGTCCTCGAAGCCGCCTTTCAGCGCCTGGACGAAGCCGCGGCCATCGCCGGCATTGGCGGCTCTGGCGAGCGCCCCGATGCCGCTGTCCGCCCGGAATCGAAAGCTCTTGCGCAGCATGGCGACATGGTCCGCCAGCGGATTGGTCTGGGTGGCGGCGGGCAGCGGCTCGCCGGCCACCGCCTGCAGATAGTCACGCAGGGGCTCGGAATATCCCACGCCGTCACCGACGCCGGCTCCCGCGCACAGATCCCCCAGGACCGAGCCCGCCTCCACCGAGGCCAGCTGGTCCTTGTCACCGAGCAGAATCAGTCGGGCGTCCGCCGGCATCGCCTCGAGCAGCGCCGCCATCATCTCCAGGTCGACCATCGAGGCCTCGTCCACCACCAGCAGATCCAGGCTCAACGGCGCCTCGGCGTGATGGCGAAAATGGCGCGTGTCCGGACGCGCCCCCAGCAGCCGGTGAAGCGTCTGCGCCTCCTGCGGAATCGCGTCGCGCACGGTCGCCGGGACCTCCAGGCGACCCACCGCCCCGGCGATCGACTCGGACAAGCGGGCTGCCGCCTTGCCGGTGGGTGCCGCCAGCCGGATACGCAGCGCCTCGCCGTCCCGCGCCAGCGACTGCTGCTGCAGCAGCGCCAGCAGTCGCGTCACGGTAGTGGTCTTGCCGGTGCCGGGGCCGCCGGAGATGATCGTCAACCGCTGGCGCAGCGCCAGTGCGCACGCCACGCGCTGCCAGTCAGGGTCGTCTCCCTCGCGCTGGTTGCCGGCGAACAGTGCCGCCAGCTGCTCCGCCAGTTCGTCGGCGACGGCCAGCGGCTGGCCCAGGCGCTGACGCAGGTGCGCCGCGACGCCGCTCTCGGCCTGCCAGTAGCGGCGCAGATAGAGTCGTTCGCCATCGAGCACCAGCGGCGTGGCGAGCCCCGAGGCCTCCCCGGCCAGCGCGACGATGGAGGACGCCGCCAGCACCGCCGCCCACCGCTGTGGCGTGACGCCCTCGAGCAGGGATTCCGGCAGCACCACGGCCTGCGCGGCGTCGTTCCCCTCCTCCAGCGGCGGCAACGACAGCGCGGAACGCGGCGCCTCCAGCACGCGGGATAGCGACAGGCAGACGTGACCGCGCCCCACCTGGTGGCTGGCGAGCGCGGCTGCCAGCCACAGCAACGGATCGTCGCCCGGATCGCGCTCGGCGAGAAAGATCGCGAAGTGGCGGTCGAGCTGGCGCAGCCAGCCGAGCTCCACCCACAGCGCCAGCGCCTCGAACAGCGCCTCTCGCGTCAGCGCCGGCTCGTCGACATCGAGCGCCAGGGTGAACTGATCCGCTTCGCGGGAATGCGGGTCCGATCGTTGATCGGATTTCTGCGACGAGGGTCGGCGGTTCATGAATGAGTCTCCCTGGACTGACGCAACAAGGCTCTCGCCGGCTCGGCGTCCCCTTCGAGCCAGGCATCCAGCGCCTCGATCAGCGCACGGTCGGGGCGGCGATGGAACACGCCGTTCGCCGTCGCCGCAGCGAGCGAGGTTGAAGGCGCTGGCGCGTCTCCGGGCGCGACCTCAGAAAGCCCCCGAAGAAAGACGTAACAGGCACCGCCCACATGCCGATCGTAGTCATAATCCTCCAGCCGCGACTTGAGCAGGCGATGCAGCGCCAGCACATAGAGCACGTACTGCAGGTCGTAACGGTGATCCACCATCGCCGCAGCCAGCCGTTCGCCCTGATAATCCGCCGGGTCGTCGCCCAGATGGTTGGACTTCCAGTCGAGCACGTACCAGCGCCCGCCCGCCTCGAAGGTCAGGTCGATATACCCCTTGAGCATGCCGTTGAGCTTGCGCGGCGCCAGCCGGGGCCGCAGTCCGGGCAGCGGTTCGAGCCGGGTGACGAGCCGGTCCAGCGGTTCGCTCCACGCATCCGAGGCCGGCAGCCAGAATTCCAGCTCGGTACGCCACGCCTCGAGCCGGTCGAGACGCACCGGGTGACCATCGACATGCATCAGCGGCAGCCGCAGCCGTTCGAGCAGCCAGGCGTGCAGCAGCGACGTCCAATCGGCGTCGAAGCCGCTCATCGCCAGGCGCCGTTCGATATCGCGGCGCAACGCCACGGCGTAGGCCGGGTCTTCCAGGCGATCGAAATCGAGCCTTTCCAGCAAGCCGTGCAGGAAGGTGCCCGGCCGCGGGCCTCGCGGGAAGTCGAGCAGCGAACGGATGCTGGGCCGCGGTACTGGATCGCGCTCGCGGCTGACCTCGATGTCCAGCGTCGCCGGCAAATCCTCGCTGGCTGCCGCCGCATCCTCTCCGCCGCCTTCGCCGTTCGTGTCGCGGTGCCACGCCTCCTCTCCCCGGTCGGTATCGCCCAGGGCCCGGCGCGCGTCGGCAATCAGCGAGGTATAGGAGGCGATCCACCAGTCGTCATCGATCTGCCCCCGAAAGACGCGTGCCGGCTTGGTCTGCGGTGCGAACGCATCGATTCGCAGCCGGTGAACCGGCGCCTCGGGCGGGGGCTCGATCGCCAGCCACCCGGCTTGCTGGCCTTCTTTCAACCGTCCCAGCAGCGCCGCGCCGTCGTCTTCCTTGTCGCTGCCCAGCAGCCGCCCCAGCGCCGTCTCGTGCAGGCAGCCGCTCTTGCCACGACCGCGGCCGACATGCGCCACGCCCAATCGGCAGGCGTAGGCGGCGCGGGTCAGGGCGACATAGAGCAGCCTTACATCCTCGTCGAGACGGGCCAGATCGGCCTCGCGCTGCTGGGCGTCGTCCGGCGACGCCACCATCACGCTGCCTTCGCCCTCCGGCGACTTCAACGCCAGCAGCCCGGTCTGGCGGTCCGGCTCCGCCGGGCGGTGCGAGCAGATGAACGGCAGCAGCACGATGGGATATTCGAGTCCCTTGGACTTGTGCACCGTGATCACCCGGACCAGATCCTCGTCACTCTCCAGACGCTGGCTGAGCGCCTGGCTGTCCAGCGTCTCGACGCCTTCCTGCAACGCGCGATGCCACCAGCGCAGCAGCGCCTGCTCACCGTCGAGCCGCTGCTGGGCGTTCTGCGCCAGTTCGCCGAGATGCAGCAGATCGGTCAGCGCCCGCTCGCCGTCGGTACGCTGGGCAAGCCGCTCGGCGATACGGAAGTCCCGCATGACGGTGCGTAGCATGGGCAGCACGCCGCGCCGCTGCCACTGGCGGTGGTAGTCGCTGAAGCGCTCGACCTCGCGCTCCCACGCCAGTTCGTCGGCCAGCAGCGGCTCCAGCGCCTGCGGCGAGTCGTTGAGGAGCTTGGTCGCCAGCGCCGCCTTGAGCCTGGCGTCCTGACGCGGCTGGGCCACGGCTTCGAACAGCTGCAGCAGCTCGAACGCCTGGGGCGTATCGAACACGCTCGAGCGCTCGCTCAGGTAGACGCTGCGGATACCGCCTTCGGCGAGCGCCGCGCGAACCTTGAGCGCCTCGCCGCCATGGCGGACCAGAATGGCAATGTCGGCGGGCTGCACCGGGCGCTCGCCCTTCGCCCCCTCGAACCGCCATGCGCCTTCCAGCAGCCGCTGCACCTCCGCCCGCGTCGCCGCCGCCATCACGTTCTGGTATTCACCGCGGGAATGGCGCTCGGTATCCGGCCACCAGACGCCCAGCGCCGCTACCGGCTGGCCGCCCCGGTCGACCAGCCGCGTCGACTTGGGGTTCGACTCGACGGCGACGAACGGAATCTCGTCGCTGCCGAAGGGTTGCGGATGACCCCGGAACAGCGCATTGGTGGCCTCGACCATGGCCTGGGTCGAGCGGAAATTGCGCATCAGCGTGAAGCGACTCGGCGTCGCCCGGCGCGCGCGCAGGTAGGTATGGATATCGGCCCCGCGAAAGGCGTAGATCGCCTGCTTGGGGTCGCCGATCATTAAAAGCGCTGTCGTGGCCGGATCGCTCTCCGGCGCACGGTAGATGTTCGAGAAGATCCGATACTGGACCGGATCGGTATCCTGAAATTCGTCGATCAGCGCCACCGGCAGCTCGTGGCGGATGCGCGCCGCCAGCCGCAGCGCCGCGCTGTCGTCGGCTCTCGTTTCGCTCTCTGTAGCCACTATGCCCGCTGGCCCGTCCGATGACGGGGCCGGCCGTGCCAGGGCGGCATCGAGATCGTTAAGCAGGTCCGAGAACTCCCACAGCCCCTGGCGGCGCTTGTCGGCAGCGAAGCTCACCGCGATGCGGTCGCGGGCGTGGGCCAGCACCTGTCGGGCGACCGCGTCGAAGGGCCGGCCGTGGGCGGCGAGGCGATCGAGATGGGCAAAGAACGGGTGCGTTGGCGCTGTCAGCCCTTTCTGGGCCGCGCTCTTCAGCAACGCCCCCGCGAGCTTCTCCTGACTCAGCCAGAAGCGCCCGCTGCTGTCGGTGATCTCCTCGGCGGCCTCGAACTCGCCCCGGGCCAGCCAGCTTTCGAACGCCGCCAGCCGATCGGCCAGCTCGTCGGGCTTGAACCGGCTCTTGTTGAGCACGCCATCGTGGAATGCCTCGGCCATCAAGGCGCCGATGGCATCGCGATCCCAGGCCGCCGCCAGCGCCGCTTCGATGGACTCCCGTTCGTGCAGCCCGCTTTCCAGCTCGGCGAACAGCGCGGTCAGGGAGTCCGGCGCTTTTACCGCCTCGCCGGCGACCCACAGCGGCTGGGGTTCGCCATCCTTCAACAATGGCCGCAACGCGGCCGCCAGCGCTTCCGGCCCGCTCCACTGCGAACGGATCTGGCGCTGCCAGCGCTCGTCGAGCGGATAGAACTCGCACCGCCAGTAATCCTCCACCGCCCGAGCCAGCAGCGCCTGACCATCCTGCAGCAGCTCGGCGGAGAAGCGTGCGCCGGCATCGAAGGCGTGGCGGGTCAGCATGCGCTGGCAGAAGCCGTGAATGGTGAAGATCGCCGCCTCGTCCATCAGCCGCGCCGCCTGGTCCAGCCGCCGGGCGCCGCTGCGGCAGGCCGTCTCGCCCGCCGTGGCCAGCGGCTCCAGCAGTTCGGCCAGTACCGGATCGTGGCGATCCTCGGCGCTTGCCAGCAGCCAGTCGCGGGCCTGCTTGAGACGCGCCCGAATGCGCCCGCGCAGCTCGGCGGTGGCGGCTTCGGTGAAGGTCACGACCAGGATCTCGGGCGGCGTCAACGGCCGGGGGAAATCCACCGTCTCGCGGCCGGGCAGCGGCCCCAGCACCAACCGCACGTAGAGCGCGGCCAGGGTGAAGGTCTTGCCGGTGCCGGCGCTGGCCTCGATCAGATGATGGCCGATCAACGGCAGGCCGACGAGCTCGAGCGGGACGGTTTGTTCCCGGTTTTCATTCGTGATACCGCTCATTCGCTCGCTCCCCCTCGAGATCGGGTCGACGAGGGTTTCGATAACGGCTTCGATGACGCTGGCGTTGCCACCGCCTGGGAATGGAAATGGGAATGGGTCTGCTGGGACGCTCGCAACAGGATCTCCAGTATCGGTTGATAGTGGGCCACGCTCTCGCGAACGCCGCCGGCCGCCTCGAACGCCTCGAAATCCGGCCACAGCTGGCCGAGACCGCCTTCGCGCTGAACCAGCGACGGCATGCCGAAGCCGCCCTCGTCGTACGCTTCCGCCAGCCGGTCGCGCCAGCCGGGATCGAGCGATTCCCCCGCCGCCAGCCCGCCGAGCGCCTCGCGATCGGCCAGGCTCCAAAGCGTCTTGACCAGCGCATCGCTGGCGGGCAGCGGCGCGCACCAGGCGCGCCACCAGGTGCGAAGCCAGTGGCCGAGACTCGCCCGCGCTTGTGCCCTCTCCAGCGCCGGGAACTCCAGCCAGCGATCCTCGAAAATCGCCGTCCACCGGCAGGGTGACTCTCCGCTGGCGTTGACCAGCAGCCAACGAACGTAACCCGCGTAGAGTCGATGCGGCTTTCCGAGCTTCTTCCACGGGCCGTCTCCCGAGCCCTTACCATCGGGCTTGAAATGGCCGAAGTGGCTGGTCTCCAGCGTCACCAGGCCAAGACTGCCTGCCTTCCCGCCGTCATCGTTTCTGTCGCCGTCATCGCTTTTGTTGTGGTCATTGCGTGTATCGAGATAAAGACCGTCGACCCGGGCCTCCAGCGCCAGCGCGGGACAGTCAGTCGTCGCGTCGATCGCGAACCGCAGCATGGGCGGCGTCAGCGCTTCGGCGCCGTCGACCCGGCGATGCCAGCTCTCCAGTTGGGTCTGCAGGCGCCTGAGCGGCGGCTCGATCGTCGCCCGGCCGAAACCCGCCGCCGGCAGCCGCCCTGCCAGACGCAGCCGGTCGGCGACCTGCGCCAGCGGCTCGTGGCGACGGCCGGCATCCAGCAGCTCGCGCTTGAGCGTGTGATCCTCGAGGGCATCGAGAATGAACGGCTCGCTGTCCTCGTCGGGCACGTCGGGATCCTGGAAGCGCACGCCCAGGCGGCCAAGGTAGACGCTCCAAGGCCGGCGCAACAGCCGCTGCAGATCGGCAAGCCCGAGCGCTTCCGCTGGCGCGGGCACGGCATCCGGCGCCGCAGGCTGCGCCGTCTCGGCGTCCGGATTCTCAGCCAGCAGATGCAGCGGCTCCCAGCTGGTATCGAAGGTGTAACGCGGATCGTCGGCGTGGAAATAGCGCCGCGAGAACGGCTGCAACGGATGCGCCTCGATCAGTCTCGCCGCCAGCGCCGCTTCGTCGTCCTGTATCGAAGCGTCGCCCGGGTCCGGCCGCCAGCCCTGCTCCAGCGTGTCGAGCAGCTCGCCGATCAGCACCGAGGGCGGTCGTGGGGTGTTGTCGCGCTGATCGAAGCCGACCCAGGAGAACGTCAGCCGTTCGCGGGCGGAGAGCAGCGCCTCGAGCAGCAGGTAGCGGTCGTCGTCGCGGCGGGAACGGTCCCCCGGACGCGGACGCTGCGCCATCAGGTCGAAGTCCTGCGGTTGGCGCGTGCGGGGATAGGCGCCGTCGTTCATCCCCAACAGGTAGACCTGCCGGAACGGAATGGCGCGCATCGGCATCAGCGTGGCGAAGTTGACCTTGCCGGCCAGAAAACGCTGGGCCAGGCCACCCTCGTCGAGCTCCGCCCTGAGCGCGTCGCGCACCACGGCGAGGCCGATCGGCTGGGTAAAGGCGGCCAGCTCGCAACTCTGCTGCCAGCGGCCCAGCGCCTGATCCACCCGCGCCAGCACGTCATGCTCGTCCAGCGCGGTGGGGGAGAACAGCGTGTCGATCAGCTGCCGCAAGCGCGCCAGCCAGTCCTCCGGCGTGGCGGCGCTATTCAATGCCTCGCACTGGGCAGCCATCACGCGTATCAGCTCGGCCAGCCGCCCGGCCAGATCCGCTTCCAGCCCGCCCACCTCGTCGTAGGGCACGATCTCGTCGAACTGCCACGCGGTGCTGTCGGGTAGCGGGCCGGTAGATCGTCCCGGCGGCAGCGGGCCGGTAGATCGTCCCGGCGGTAATGGGCCGGTAGAATACCCCAGCAGCATGCGCTCGAGCCCGAACGCCCAGCTGTTTTCATGCAGCGCGGGAAAGCCGAGCGATCGGCGGTGCGCGCCGGACAGCCCCCAGCGCACGCCACTCTCCGCCAGCCACTGGCGAAGGCGTGGCAGCTCCGCTTCCTCGATGGCGAAGCGCGCCCGAAACGCCGGAACGTCCAGCGCATCGAGCAGCTCGCTCACGCCCAGCCGCCGTTCGGGAAGCTCCAGCAGCGACAGGATCAGCACCATCATCGGATGCGCTTCACTGGCGACCTGATCGGCGATGGTGAACGGAATATGGCGGGGATCGTTCGGCGGCAATTGACCGAAGACCGCCTCGATGTAGGGCGCGTAGACGTCGATCTCCGGCACCATCACCAGAATGTCCCGGGGCCGCAGCGGCGTACCCTGGCTGCTGGCCTCCTCGAACGCCGCCAGCAGCCGATCGTGCAGTACCTCCACCTCGCGCAGTGGCGAGTGCACGCTGATGAGTGACAGCGAGGCGTCGTCCGGGGCGATCAGCCGTTTGCCGCTTTCCCGGGTTCGTTCTCCGGGATGTCTGAGATCGAGAATGTCCTGCTGCAGCTGGTTGAGCAGTGGCGCCCGTTCGGGATGCGCCTCATCGACCGTCGCCGGATCGCGGAACAGGTCGGTCTCGACGTCGAAGCCGCCGTCCTGACTTTCGAACTCGTAGAGGCCGACGATGAAATCCCGCCCTTGCGCGCCCCAGGCAGCCAACAGCGGATTGGCCTGAAGGTGCAGCGCTTCCTCGTCCAGCGTCTCGAGCCACGGCGCTTCCGGATGGCGGGACTGCTGTCTCGCCACCGCCTCGGCGGAAAGCCGTCCGGCGCGCTTGATCGCTTCCCGATCGGAGACGATATCGCCCCAGTAATGTCGACACGGATTGGCGATCATCAGGAAGACGTCGATGACGCCGGAAAGCGCGTGCAGCGCCTCCAGCGTCTGGGACGGCAGCGCCGAGATGCCGAACACGAAGAGCCGGGGCGGCAATCCTGGCGGGCAGCTCTCCAGCTGTCTGGCGGCGCGCAGGAATCGCCCGTGCAGGCTGGCGCGGTGAAACGCCCGCTCGGCCGGGTCGGCATCGGCGATGAGCGCTCGCCATAACGCCGGCTGCCAGCGCTGGTCGGCGGGCAGATCGGCCGGGGCGTCCTCCCCCGCTTCCCAGGCGGCCAGCCAGTCGGGGCGGTAGTTGAGGTACTGATCGAACAGATCCGCCAGGCGGACTGCCAGTTGCCAGCGCTTGCGCTCGGCCTGTTCGACGGCCCGGCGCTGTGCGCTCTCCTCCATCGCCGCAGACGATTCGACGCTCTCGTCGTCGTGCGACCGGCCCGCCGCGGCAGTTTCCAGCCCGGCGCTCAGGTAGTGGGCGAGCGGCGCGAAGGTGACCGGGTCGCTGGCGATCTCGCCTTCCAGCAGCCGCAGGATGCGCCATGCCAGCGGGCGCTTGTCGAACGGCGAATGCAGCGGAATCGGCCGGCTTTCGCCGTCTTCTCCGGCCTGTTCGAGCACCGCACGATAGGCACGCCAGACGAAGCTCGACGGCAGCGGGAAATCCACCGAGGCGGCGATGCCGTCGGCCTCGGCCAGCGAGAGGCGCAGCCATTGGGCCATGCCGTTGGACTGCACCAGGAAGGTTTCCGGGGTCAGCGGCGGCAACCGGTGGCGCTTGATCAACGCCAGTGCCAGATCGTGCAGGTCTTCGAGGTGATTGGCATGCAGGACGCTGAACATCCGCTCTCCCGGGTTCTTGGATCGAGGGTCGATGAGGCTTCGACAAAGACGCCATCCTACCGTGGTGCGGGACGACGATCACCCGGTGCCTGTGGCAAGATGTGACGTTCTCGTGTCAACCATGTCGTCGCCGCCATCACTGCCTCCGTGGCAGCCAATGGCAACGTTCACGGTAGCCATGACGACCTCCGCAGTGACTAATAACAATATCCGTGGCAAAGGACTTCCATTGACGACACCCGTCTTCCTCGCCGTGCTGGCCGGTGCTCTGATGCATGCCAGCTGGAACGCTCTGGTCAAGGTCGGCCTGGACCGACTGCTGAGCATCTCGCTGATCCAGGCCGCCTGCGCCGTGATCGCGCTCGCCGGCGTGGCCTTCGTGCCACTGCCTCAGCCGGCCGCCTGGCCGTGGCTGGCCGTATCGACGCTTTTGCATATCGGCTACAACGTGTTCCTGGCCCGCGCCTATCGGGTCGGTGATCTCGGCCAGATCTACCCGATTGCTCGCGGTTGCGCGCCCCTGCTGGTCACGCTGATCAGCGTCTTCGCGCTCAGCGAACATCCGTCATGGATCGGCTATCTGGGTATCGCGGTGCTGGTGCTCGGCATTCTGTGCATGGCTTTTCGCGGCGGCAAGGGGCCGCGGCTGGAGCGCGCCTCGCTGATCAACGCGCTGACGACCTCCGTCTTCATCGCCGGCTATACGCTGGCCGACGGCAGCGGTGCCCGCGCCAACGGCGATGCGATCGGTTACGTGGTCTGGCTGTTTTTGTTCGATGGCTTCGGCATGCTGCTGGCGCTGGTCGCCATGCGTGGCGTCCGCGCCCTGCCCGAGCTGACCCGCTACTGGCGGGTCGGCCTGCTCGGCGGCGCCCTCTCCATCGGTGCCTACGGCATCACGATCTGGGCCATGACCCAGGCGCCGATCGCGCTGGTGGCGGCGCTGCGGGAAACCAGCGTGCTGTTCGCCATTGCCATCGGTATCGTCTGGCTGAAGGAGCCGTTGCACCGCGAACGCTTGCTGGCCGGCGGCCTGATTCTGGGTGGCGTCATCCTGGCGCACTGGGGTTGATCGTCGACTGTCATCCTGCGTCAGGACTGCTAGGCTAGGAGCAATGACTTCTCGCTCTGCCAACGCCGCTTTACCCGCTTCCGGCGCGCATTCGCCCCATACCCGGACTCGAGCCATCGAGGCGACAGCCATCACCACGACAGCGATCGGCAAGGAGCCCATTTTGCCTCTCACCGCTCCACCGCACGCCACCAACACCGACGGCCAACCGCGCCGGGTCGGCGTCGAGCTCGAGTTCGCCGGCATCGGGCCGATCCAGGCGGCGCGTCTGGTCGAAATGACCTTCGGTGGTCGTGTCGAACAGCACAGCGCGCATCGACTGCAGGTCACCGGAACACCATGGGGCACGTTCCACATCGAGCTGGACAGCAAGTATGTCCACCCGGACGAACAGCTGCTCGATCGCGCTCGTACCACTGATGGTCAGCCGCCGGGTTTCGGCGAGCACCTGCGCGCCAGCGTGCACAGCCGTACCCGCGAATGGCTGGGCGATATGGTCGCCGGCCTGGTGCCGACGGAGATCGTCTGCCCGCCGATTCCCTGGGACGAGCTGGCGCGCCTGGACGAGCTGTTCGCGGCGCTGCGCCGCCACGGCGCGGAAGGCACCGATGCCAGCCTGCTCTACGGCTTCGGCCTCCATCTCAATCCGGAAATCCCTTCTCCCGAGGTGGAGAGCATACTGGCCTATCTGCGAGCCTACCTGATCCTGGCCGACTGGCTGCGCGACGAGATCGTCGTCGACGTGACCCGGGACATGCTGCCCCATACGCGGCCGTTTCACAGCGACTACACCCGCAAGATACTGGCACCGGACTACTGCCCCACCCTGCAGGCTCTGATCGACGACTACCTGGTCGCCAACCCGACCCGCAACCGGGAGCTGGACCTGCTGCCGCTGTTCGCCTGGCTGATGCCGGATCATCCCAACGCGCTGCTACGGGAAACGCTGGTCAAGCCACGGCCGACCTATCACTACCGCCTGCCCAACGCCGCGCTTTCCGACCCGGAATGGGGCGTGAGCGTGGAGTGGAACCGCTGGGCGGAGGTCGAACGTCTTGCCGCCGATCCGGATCGCCTGGCGGAGCGCAGCGCAGCCTATCGCGAGCATCTCGCCCAGCCGACCCTGAGCCGCTGGCTCGATTCCCTGCGTCACTGGATGCGTCATTGATGGCTTCACCGAAACACGCGGCGATAGCCCTGGGAAACGACAAAAGCCGTCCGCTGATCGGCATCACCACCTCGGATCACAAGAGCCTTCTGGCCTGGTGGTGCGACTGGATCTCGGTGTGGCGCGCCGGCGGCAGGCCGGTGCGGATCTCTCCGGCGCGCCCGCTACGGCAGGCGGTGGATGGCCTGATCATCGGTGGCGGCGACGATATCGGTGCCCAACGCTACGGGGGCGAGGTTCAGTTGAATGTCCGCGTCGACCCCGCCCGCGACGAGCTCGAGCTCGACCTGCTGGCCGACTACCTGCCGACCCGCGTGCCGATCCTGGGTATCTGCCGTGGCGCCCAGATGATCAACATCCACTGCGGCGGCAGCCTGATCGAAGACATCCAGACGACTTATAGCCACATCAAGAACCGGCGCACGGTGCTGCCCCGCAAGCGAATCGAGATCGAACCGTTCAGCCAGCTGGCCGACATTCTCAATCGCCGCTACTGCCACGTGAACAGCCTGCATCATCAGGCGGTGGATCGCCCCGGGGACGGCCTCAAGGTGGTCGCCCAGGACCGCGACGACCTCGTGCAGGCGATCGAGAGCGAAAGCCACCCGTTTCTCATCGGCGTGCAGTGGCACCCGGAATTCCTGCTCTTCAGCCGTTCCCAGCAGCGACTGATCCGAGCGCTGGTAGAAGCCGCGAGGCACCGCGAGGCTGAATCCGGAGAGGCCACAGCCAGCGAAGTCAAAATCAGCGACGTCGAGGCCAGCGAGGCCACAGTCAGCGAGGTCAAAGCCAGCGCGGATCCGCCGTGAAGGAGACGGTGAACCAGCGCTGTTCGGCGGGAATGGAGAGCCCTTCGGCGATCTCTTCCCGGATCCGGTCGAGTTCGGCGATCCCGCTACCGCTGGCGAAATCCGGTGTGGTAACAATGTGGATCTCGATGTTGTGCACCCGTCCGGTCTTGGCGACATAGCTCTCGAAGCGCTCCAGCCCCGGCCGCTGCATGACTGGCGCCATCGCCTCGCGAACCTCGCGGTCGAGCCGCGATGGCGCCATCATCAGTACCTCCCGCATGGCGCGATACACGATGCCTGCCGGCACCGGCATGAAGCCAAGCGTCAGCACCACCAGCAGCGTCGAATCCACGTAGGGTATCCAGGGCGCGAGAGCCGTCCCCTGCATCACCAGTGCCGCCGCAAACGCCACCAGCAGGGCGCTGGTGATCAGTGCCGCCATCAGCCAGTTCTGGATGTCGATCTTCACGAAGTCGGACCGGGCCTGACGATTGAGCCGACGTTCGACGAATACCATCACGTAGCAGATCACGCAGACGATCAGCGAGTAGCCGATCGCCATGTCGACTGCCAGCGGGTTGCCGCCCTGAAGCAGCGTGCTGAGCGCATTGAGGAAGGCGTAGAAGCACAGCAGCAGCAGGATTGCGCCGTTGAGCGCCGCCGCCATCGGCTCGAAATGCCAGTACCCCAACTGGAAGCGTCGCGTCGATTCACGGGCGACCAGTTTCGATACCAGCAGCGCCAGTAGCGACATCGCCGCATCGATCGACGAAAAGACGCCGTCGAACAGGATCGAATGCGATCCCGACAGCAACCCGAATCCGACGCCGAGCCCCGCCACGACCAGCGTCGTGGCGATGGATAGCTTGAGTGTCTTCTGCTCGAGGGAGACGTCCACGCCACACCCCTTTTCGTCTTGTCATTGTGCGATTTGTCGTATGCGCCCCGGCACGCGGAACACCGGCCACGATGCCGACGTTCAGGAGGGCATCACGGCCAGCCGCCGCCCTGCCGGCGAGCGCAGCAGGAACAGGCCAATGATGACGCCCATGACCGACAGCGCAGCGACGTAGATCGCCGGCGACATCGGATACCAGCGCATCAGCGTGGTGACGATGATCGGCGTGAAGCCGCCGAAGATCGCGTAGGCGACGTTGTAGGAGAACGAGAGCCCGCTGAAGCGAACCGCGGCCGGAAAGGCCTTGACCGCGATCGCCGGAATGGCGCCGGTAATTCCCACCGCGAAGCCGGCCAGCGCATAGAGCGGCATCAGTTGCTCGGGACGCTGACCGACGACACTCATCATCAACCAGTAGCTCGCCCCCAGCAGCGCGCTCCATCCCACCAGCGTCGCGCCGCTGCCGAACCGGTCGGCGCACCAGCCGGCGATCACGCAGCCCACGATCAGGCACAGGATCGCCACCACGTTGGCCAGCGAGGCATCCAGCCCGGCGTACTGCGCCGCCAGCAGCGGCGGCGTCATCAACATCACCACGACGATCGCCGCGGTCAGGATCCAGCTCACCGCCATGGCCAGCAGCACGCCGCCCAGGTGATCGCGAAGCACCGCCTTGACCGGCAGTTCCGCCGCCAGCGCACGGCGCTCGCGCATTTCGGCGAAGACCGGGGTTTCGCTCAGCCAGCGGCGCAGATAGACCGCCACCAGCCCGAAGATGCCACCGAGCAGGAACGGGATCCGCCAGGCGCCGTCGGCCAGCTCCGCCGGCGAGAAGTGGGACTTCATGATCGCCGCTACCAGCGAGCCGATCAGGATGCCGGCCGCCAGTCCCGCCGACAGCGTGCCGCAGGCAAGGCCGACGTGGCGACGCTGGACGTGCTCGGTGACGAACACCCAGGCGCCGGGCACCTCGCCGCCCACCGCCGCGCCCTGCAGCATGCGCAGCAGCACCAGCACCAGCGGCGCCAGGTAGCCGATGGCGTGGTAGGTCGGCAGGCAGCCGATCGCCAGCGTCGGCAGCGCCATCAGCAGGATCGACAGCGTGAACATCCGCTTGCGGCCCAGCAGGTCGCCGAAGTGCGCCATGACGATGCCGCCCAGCGGCCTGACCAGATAGCCGGCGGCAAAGATGCCGAAGGTCTGGATCTGGCGCAGCCACTCCGGCATGTCGGGTGGAAAGAAGAGCTGGCCGATGACCGTGGCGAAATAGACGAAGATGATGAAGTCGTAGAATTCCAGCGCGCCGCCGAGGGCCGACAGCGAGAGCGTTCGGACATCGTTGCGGGAGAGCGGGCGCGACGAGGTCGTGGTGGGATCGTGAGCCATATCGGTGTTCCAGGAGGATGACGCCCAGGGCGCCGTCACGGTCATTCCGGACGAAGCGGCCGAGGCCCGGGCCCCGCGCGTCGGCGTGGCACGGACCTCGAGACGCCGTTTCAGTGCTGCATCACCGCCAGACGCTGGCCACTCGGCGCCCGCAGCAGGAAGATGCCGATCACCACGCCGAGGACCGCCAGCGCGGCGATATAGTACGCCGGCGCGGCGGGATGACTGGCCATCAGCGTCGAGACGACGACGGGCGTGAAGCCGCCGAAGATGGCGTAGGCGACGTTATAGGAGAACGACAGCCCGGAAAAGCGCACCGCGGCCGGAAACGACTTGACGGCAACGGTGGGCACGACGCCGACGATCCCCACGCCGAAACCGGCCAGGCAGTAGAGCAGCATCAGCTGGTCGGGATGGGACGGCACCGTGTGCATCATGATCCAGTAGGTGATCCCCAGCAGCAGGCTCCACAGAATGATGGTGATGCCGCTACCGATACGATCGCAGCACCAGCCCGAGACCACGCAGCCGATGATCACGCAGACGATCGCCCACACGTTGGCCAGCGAGGCATCGATGCCGTAAAGCGTCTGCAGCAGGCTCGGCGTCATCAGCACGACCACGACGACCGCCCCGGTGAGGATCCAGGTCACCGCCATCGACAGCACCACGCTGTCCAGATGACGGCTGAGCACCCGCTTGACCGGCAGCCCTTCGGACAGCGCTTTCTTGGCACGCATCTCGGCGAATACCGGCGTCTCTTCCAGATAGCGGCGCAGATAGACGGCCAGAAAGCCGAATACGCCGCCGATCAGAAACGGCACGCGCCAGCCGTAGGCAGTCATCTCCTCGGGGGTATAGTACGACTTCAGAAACGCCGAGATGATCGAGCCGATCAGAATGCCGGCCACCAGCCCGGAGGCCAGCGTGCCGCAGGCGAGACCGACATCCTTGCGCGAGACGTGCTCGGTGACGAAGACCCAGGCACCCGGGACTTCACCGCCCACCGCCGCGCCCTGCAGGATACGCATCAACACCAGCAGCAGCGGCGCCAGGTAACCGATGGTTTCGTAGGTCGGCAGGCAGCCGATCAACAGTGTCGGCACCGACATCAGAAAGATCGACAGCGTGAACATCCGCTTGCGACCCAGCAGGTCGCCGAAGTGCGCCATGATGATGCCGCCCAGCGGGCGCGCCAGATAACCCGCCGCGAAAATGCCGTAGGTCTGGATCATCCGCAGCCACTCCGGCATGTCGGGCGGAAAGAACAGGTGGCCGATCACCGTGGCGAAATAGACGAAGATGATGAAGTCGTAGAACTCCAGCGCGCCGCCCAGGGCGGACAGCGACAGGATCTTGATGTCACCGCGTGACAGCGGACGCGACGGAGCCGCATCGTATTGAAGTGCGTTAGCCATAGCCGTGTTCTTTTTTCTGAGGCGTTGAAACGTGCGTGTGTCCAGTAGCCAACTTGCGTCACGGATGCTCGACAGAGGATGCCGTCCGCCGCATGAAGGGGCCATGACATTACCAGACTTTAAAAGTTCCGTCAGTGCGGCGTTGTCAAGAGACAAGCCCTTCTGAGGTATCGTCGAAAGCGTCGATTTTTCCAATTGACACAAAAAAGCCGGCCTCGCGAGCCGGCTTTTCGCTATCGCCCGATGCTCAACTTTCCAGTTTGGCATCCAGCGAAATCTTGGCATTTAGAAGCTTGGAAATCGGGCAGCCTTCCTTGGCCTTCTGGGCGGCGCTATCAAACGTCGCCTGGTCGGCACCCGGAATCTTGGCGACGGTCTTGAGCTGGACTTCGGTAATGGTGAAGCCGCTGTCGTCCTGCTCCATGATCACGGTGGCATCGGTCTTGATGCTGTCCGGCTCGATGCCCTCTTCGCCCAGCATCATGGACAGCGCCATCGAGAAGCAGCTGGCATGAGCGGAAGCGATCAGCTCCTCCGGGTTGGTGCCGGGCTGACCCTCGAAACGGGTATTGAAGCCGTATGGGCTCTCCTTGAGTGCGCCGCTCTCGGTGGAGACGACACCCTTGCCTTTCTTCAGGCTGCCTTTCCATTCGGCAGATCCGGATTTCTTGATCGTCATCGTCAACTCCTTCTGGTTTGCTATGACGTTTCGACGTCATCGGCCATCGCGGTGGATGGGATGGGGATCAGTGTAGACCACCTGCGCCAGACGTCATCCGCCCCGACTCACCGACTCCCGCCTGAAGCGGGGAATTCGCTACGCCTTGAGCGCCTCGAGCGCCGCGTCGTAATTCGGCTCGTTCTTGATCTCGCTGACCAGCTCGGCATGCACGACCTTGTCCTGCTCGTCGATCACGATGACGGCCCGGGCACAGAGCCCCGCCATCACGCCGCTCTGCAAGGCGACACCGTAGCGCTCCCGGAACTCCGGATGGCGGAAGCAGGAGAGCGTGATCACCCGATCCAGCCCTTCGGCGCCGCAGAAACGGCTCTGGGCAAACGGCAGATCCGCCGACACGATCAGCACCGCCGTGTTGTCGAGCCCGCTGGCATATTCGTTGAACTTGCGCGTGGACATCGCACAGGTTCTGGTGTCGACGCTGGGAATGATGTTGAGCACTTTGCGGCGGCCGGCAAAATCCGACAGCGACACGTCTTCCAGCTCGCCATTGGTCAGGGTAAAGGCAGGCGCCGTCTCGCCGACGACCGGAAAGTCGCCTCCCACCTCGACGGGTACGCCGCCTCGCGTCACGCTCTGCATGGTTGTCTCTCCGATAAAGAACGATTCAAACCAAAGGAATGATCAAACAAAAAGAACGATCCAAACAAAAAAAACGACTCAAAGGGCGAAGCGATTGCAAGGATCGCAGCGCGACGTATCCGATGACACGTGCACCACGACCAGCATAGCCTATTCCTGTGCTGCGCCACCCGCCCGCGCCAGGACGCGTCGCGATGCCGCCAGCGCCTCGGAACCCGGCGCTCGCAGCGTTGCCATGTTGCGCTCCGGGATCGACTCGGGATCGGGATAGCTCGCCAGCGCCCGCTCGAGCTCGGCCTCCCGCAGAAGATGCAGCATCGGGTAGGGCGAACGATTGGTCGCATTGGCCGGGTCGGACGCCTCGACGCCGTCGAAGACGTAATCCGGGTGGAAGCTGGCCAACTGATAGATGCCGGTGTATTCGAGATCCTCCAGCAGCCGCTCGGCCAGCTCGAGCCAATCCAGATAGTCGTCGAAATCCTCCATGCCGGCCGGCGCGATCAGCAGCGTGGTGGCGATCCCGGGCTCGGCATCCAGGCTACGGCATTCCGCCACCAGTTCGTGGAGCAGCCCCTCGAGGTCGGTAGCGTCGGCCACCGCGTAGCGAATAGCGTCCCGCCGCGACTCGCGGCCGGCAAAGGGGCAGATGTCGTGGGCGACGACGAAGGATTCCAGCCAGGCCCGCGTGAGGCCGATAAAGGAAGGGTCGATGACGGAACTCCTGAGTCGGGGTACGTGAACCGAATGAGGCGATCGTGCCCGTCGAAGACGGATCCACGGGAAGTCGATCGACGTCTCGCGGGCACTCAGCGATATTACATGGTTACCGGGAGATTCGGTGGTCGAGATTCAGGGCCATCGGCAAAGCCATTTGCGAAACCCGCGAGTGGCAGCCAGCATAACAGTAACGCCTTAACGAACAGGGGGTTCCATGCCAAGTACGCCATCGCGCCCAAGTACGCCACCGTGCATCGTGCTGCCAGAGAGCCAGGCAGCGCCCTCGATATTCCTTCCAGCCATCGGCCAGGGGACCTGGTACATGGGAGAAAACCAAGTGCCGCGCCGGCAGGAAGTCGCGGCGCTGCGCCACGGGCTGGACCTGGGACTGAAGGTCATCGATACCGCCGAGATGTACGGCGACGGCGGCGCCGAAGAGGTCGTCGGCGAGGCGATCCACGGGCGGCGCGACGACGCCTTCATCGTCTCCAAGGTCTACCCCTGGAACGCCGGCCGGGAGAGCACCATCGCGGCCTGCGAGCGCAGCCTCGAACGGCTGGGCATCGACACGATCGATCTCTATCTGCTGCACTGGCCCGGTAACATTCCCCTCGAGGAGACGTTCGAGGCGTTCGAACGGCTGCGTGACCAGGGCAAGATCCGGCGCTTCGGGGTTTCCAACTTCGATGCCGGCAACCTCAGAGCCATGGACTCGCTGCCTGCCGCCGCCGACTGCGCCACCAATCAGGTGCTCTATCACCTCGGCTCCCGCGGTATCGAGGTCGACATCATCCCGTGGATGCAGGATCACCACATTCCGGTGATGGCGTACTGTCCGCTGGCCCAGGGCGGGCGGCTGCGATCCAAGCTCCTCTCGTCGTCCGTGGTCAACGACATCGCCGACAAGCATGGCGCCAGCGCCGCCCAGATACTGCTGGCCTGGGTGATTCGCCCCACCAGCGTCAATCAGGACGGAACGCGAGGCGTCATCGCGATTCCCAAGGCATCGAGCCTGGCCCACGTCGAGGCCAATGCCGCGGCGCTGGGGATCGAGCTCGACAGCGACGACCTCACCCAGCTCGACAACGCCTTTCCCGCCCCGAAGGAGCCGGTATCGCTGGATATCGTTTGAACTATCGGCGAGACCGTCGTCTAAAAATGGTGTCTTCGCCCATTCCCCTCCCCCATCAGGAGTTCTGCATGACAGCGACGTCCGCGATCTCGTTCTCACCGAACCGCCATTGGCTGCCGGCCCTGGGTCTCGCCCTGGGCGCCACGATGGTTGGCGTCCCCGCCAGCGCCGAGGCCCAGCAAGCCGAGCCCTCGAAGCAGAACAGTGAAGCCACGTCAGGTTACGGCGCCGAACTGGAGGGCTTCGATTACCCCTATCCGGTGGAGCGTTTCCGCTTCACCTCGCAACGTCAGCAGTTGCAGATGGCGTATCTGGACGTCCCGGCCAGGGAGCCCAATGGTCATACCGTCGTTCTGCTTCATGGCAAGAATTTCTGCGCCGCGACCTGGGAGGATTCCATCGAGCGTCTCGCCAACGCTGGCTACCGCGTGATTGCACCGGACCAGATCGGCTTCTGCAAGTCGAGCAAGCCCGAGACCTATCAGTTCAGCTTTCATCAGCTCGCGGCCAACACCCACGCTCTGCTCGAAAGCCTCGATCTCGACGACGTCACGGTGATGGGTCACTCCATGGGCGGCATGCTGGCAAGCCGCTACGCGCTGATGTACCCCGAGCAGACCGAAAAGCTGGTGCTGGTCAACCCGATCGGACTCGAAGACTGGAAGGCCAAGGGTGTGCCGTACCAGCCGATCGACGAAGCCTACGCCAGCGAACAGCAGAAGGACGCCGAGGCGATCCGCCAGTATCAGCAGTCGACCTACTACGTCGGCGAGTGGGAGCCGCGCTATGACCGCTGGGTCGATATGCTGGCGGGCATGTACGCTGGCGATGGCGGCGATCTCGTCGCCTGGAACCAGGCTCTCACCTCGGACATGGTCTTCACCCAGCCGGTGATTCACGAATTCGACGAGATTCAGGTGCCGACGCTGCTGCTGATCGGCGAGAAGGACAACACGGCGATCGGCAAGGGGCTTGCCTCCGATGCCGTCAAGAAGACGCTGGGCCATTACGACGTGCTGGGCGAACGCGCCGCCGAACGCATCCCCGATGCCGAACTGGTCGAATTCCCCGAACTGGGCCACTCGCCCCATATCCAGCAGCCCGAGCGGTTCCACGAGGCGCTGTTCGACGGCCTGAAGCGCCTCGACGAATCCTGAGCACGACGGGTGCCCTCATAACAAGCCGGACGCTACAGCGGCAACTGGCCGGTAGTCGCTACCGAACCGCGCCGGGATGCCAGCCGATCCGCCAGCCGGGTCGGCTCCGGCAGCTTGGTCCTGCCCAGGCAGCGCACCACCCAGTCGACGGCGCCATCGAGGGACATACGATGCCCCGGCGACACGAACAGCGGTTTCACCCCCTCCCGCGAACGCAGCACCGCGCCGATGGTGACGCGGCCACGCTCGTCGAGGGCAATGCCGTTCGGGTCCTCTTCGCGCCGACGGTCGGTCAACGGCGTCCATGCGCCCTTCTCCAAGGGCACGTCGCCAAACTGACCGCATAGCCGGCTCTTGCCCACGCCGATGGTGGGCAGATCGAGCCAGAGCCCCAGATGCGAGGCGATGCCCAGACGGCGCGGATGCGCGATGCCCTGGCCATCGACCATGATCAGATCCGGGCGCTGCGACAACTGCTCGAATGCCCCCAGCGCCGCTGGAATCTCGCGAAACGACAACAGCCCCGGCACGTAGGGCATGCGCGTCGGCTCGCGATGCACTACCTGCTCGATCAAGGTGAGCGACGGCCATTCGAGCAGCACCAGCGCCGCCCGCGTGGTCTCCCCGCCATCCTCGAAGCCGATATCCATGCCGGCGATCAGGCCGACCTCTCCCAACGCCTCCTCGCGGACGATCCGTGGAGCCAGCTGTTTCTGCAAGGCGATCGCCGCCTCGGGCGTGAGATTCCATTCATGTAGCGCCATCCTGCGCCTCCCGCCATCCAGGTTGAGGACATCAGCCTAGGGCCTGTTGCCGTTTCATGCACGGCCGCGCCGCTCTCCGACCTAGACTCATCTTTCAATCCCGATTCGCCTTTCAATCCCGATTCGCCCTTCAAGTCCGATTCGCCCTTCAAGTCCGATTCGCCCTTCAAGTCCGATTCGGCCTTCAACGGACGCGACGTCGCGTTACACTTGGCGACGCTTTTGCCGCTTCACTCTCTCAGACGCAACAGGGCGCCGCGCCGTGAAACTACTCCACACCGCCGACTGGCACCTGGGCCAGTCCTTCCATGGCCAGGAACGCCATGTCGAACATCGCGCCTTCCTCGACTGGCTGCTGGGGACACTCGTCGAGCGCCAGCCCGACGCACTGCTGATCGCCGGCGATATCTTCGACGTGGTCAATCCCTCGCTGCGCGCCCAGGAACTGCTCTACGACTTCGTCGTTGCCGCCCATGCTGCGCTGCCGGCGCTGGAGATCGTGATGATCGCCGGCAACCACGACAGCGGCTCGCGCATCGAGGTGCCCGCACCGCTGATGAAGAGCCTCAGGACGCACGCCCTGGGGCGAGTGCACTGGCTCGATGACGGCCGTCTCGATAGCGACCACCTGCTGGTGCCGCTGCACGACGCCGGCGGCGCGCTCAAGGCATGGTGTCTGGCGCTGCCCTTTCTGCGCCCCGCGGAAGTGACCGGCGGCGAGATCGACGACTACCGCGAGGGCATCGCGCGGGTGCATGGCGAACTGATCGAGGCCGCCGAGGCACGCCGCCAGCCGGGCCAGGCGCTGGTGGCGATGAGCCACGCCCACCTTCAGGGCGCCGCCGTCTCCGAGGCGAGCGAGCGTCCCATCGTCATCGGCGGCGAGGAGTCGGTTTCGGCGACACTGTTCCCCGAATCGATCGCCTACGTCGCGCTGGGCCACCTGCATCGCCCCCAGCAGGTCGGTGAACCGCGCATCCGCTACAGCGGCTCGCCCCTGCCGCTCGATTTCAGCGAGAGTCACTATCCGCATCAAGTGATCGAGTTCACTCTCGACGGCGAAGCGCTGGGCGGGATCGAGACGCTGCCGATCCCGCGACACGTCGCTCTGCAACGCGTGGGGCCGGGCAGTCTCGAGGAGGTCGAACAGGCGCTGGAGGCGCTGGAGACGAACGCCGAGTTCCCCGATGCCACGATGCCCCGCGAACGCTGGCCGTGGCTGGAGATCCGGGTCGATCTCGACGCGCCCCGCCCCGACCTGCGTGCGCGAATCGAAGCCGCCCTGGATGGCAAGCCGCTGCGTCTGCTGCGCATTCACAACCGCTATCCCAATGCCAGCTCGCAGGATGATGCGGACGCCAGCGTCGATCTCGACAGTCTGACCCCACAGGAGATCTTCGGCCGCACCTGGCAGGCGCGCTACGGTGACGCACCGCCGGAAGACGTGATGACGGACTTTGCCAGCCTCCTGCAGCAGGTTCAGGACGCGGAAAGCCAACAGGAGAACGATGTGGAAAACAAGGCATGAAGATTCTCGCCATTCGCCTGGAAAACCTCGCCTCGCTGGCCGGACTCCACGAGATCGATTTCACCGCCTCGCCACTGGCCGATCAGGGCCTGTTCGCCATCACCGGCCCCACCGGCGCCGGCAAGAGCACCCTGCTCGACGCGCTCTGCCTGGCGCTCTACGGCAGCACGCCGCGCCTGCGTCAGGCGCCCCGCCGGGACTCCCAGATCGCCGATGTCAACGACGACACGCTGACCACCGCCGATGCACGCACCCTGCTGCGGCGGGGCTGCGCCAGCGGCTTCGCCGAGGTGGACTTCATCGGCCGCGATGGCCGTCGCTACCGGGCGCGCTGGTCGGCGCGCCGTGCCCGCAACAAGGTCGACGGCAGCCTGCAGAAGACCGAGCAGTCTCTCACCGATCTGGACGCCAACCAGTTGCTCACCGCCCAGACCCGGGAGTTCGAAAAGCTGCTGCCCGAGCGGCTAGGGCTCAAGTTCGATCAATTCACCCGCGCCGTGCTGCTGGCCCAGAGCGAATTCGCCGCCTTTCTCAAGGCCGACGACAACGAACGCAGCGAATTGCTCGAGCGCCTGACCGATACCCAGCACTATTCCGAGATCTCGAAGGCCGCCTATCAAAGGGTGCGTGAGGCCAAAGCGACCCTCGAGGCCATCGAAACCCGGCTCGCCGATGCCCTGCCGGTGGACGCCGACACCCGTACCACTTACGAGCAGCAGGCCCAGGCCGAGGAGCAGGCGCTGGCCGAGTTGCAGGCCGAGCTGTCGCGCCATCAGGCGCAAGGCATCGAGCTCGAACGCGATGCTCAACTTCTTCAGGCGTGGCAGCAGGCGGAAGCCGGCTGGCGTCAGGCCGAACACGAGTGGCAGCAGAACCAGACCGAGCGCCGCCAGCTCGCCCAGCTCGACGAGCTGGCCCCGTGGCGGGAACGGGCCCGGCGACGCCAGGCGCTAGAGCGCAACTTGACCGCCAATCGCCAGACCCTGGCGGAGCAGCGCCGCCTGTCCGAGGATGGCGATCGCGAGCGCGAAGCCCTGGAGCCCCGGCTGGCCGCGGCGCGGCAGGCCCACGAGCAGGCCCGGCAGGACGAAAGGGAAGCCCAGCCGCTGCTGGACGAAGCGCGCCGGCTGGCCGCCGATCTCGAATACCAGCGGCAGCAGCTCACCCAGCAGCAGCAGGAACACCGCCAGCTTGCCGACACCGCAAAGATCGAAGACCAGCGCCACGAAGCACTGACGCAGGCACGCCAGCCGCTCGAGGCGCGTCTCGATGAACAGCGGGCCGTGTTGGCGCGCTTGCTGGAAGCCACCGACGAGCCCGACGAACAGGCACACGAACATTCAGGCGCAGCCCGGAACGCAGACCGGGATGCCCACGAATTGCGCTCGAGCCTGAACCATCGGCGCGACCTGGCGCAACGCGAGCTGCAAACGCTGCAAAGCCTGCAGCATGACTGGCGCGAGGGCGAACGCCTGCATCGCGAGCAGACCGCGACACGCCAGCAGCTCGATGCCGAACGCCACCGGCTAAAGACGCTGGAAACCGAAGGCAGACAGGCCGCGGAACGGCTCAAGGCCGCCGAGTCCGAAGACGAGACGATACGCGATCAGATCGAAGCGGCAAGAGCGGCCCGGAGCGAGAGCGTCGAACAGCTGCGCCAATACCTGCGGGAAGACGAGCCCTGCCCGGTCTGTGGGGGAACGGATCATCCCTTCCGGCACGCACCGCCAGCGCACCCCGGCGTCGCCATGATCGAGGCGATCGAGCGCCAGGAGCGGCAACGGCTCGAAGGCCAGCGCCAGCAGGTCGAGCGTGCCCAGCAAACCTACCATCAGTGCAGCGCCGACTATCGTGCCTGTCGCCAGGGCATGCAGGAAAGAGAGCGCCAGCTCGAGACGCTGTCCCGGCAGCTCGATCAGGCCCGCGCGGCGATCGATGCCCACGACGACGCCCCGGCGCTTCGCCGGAGCGAGTCGGCCGACGGCTGGTTCGAGACCCGGCGGGAACGGCTGAATCGGCAATGGCAGGAGGCCAGCGACCGTCTCGCCGCGCTCGACGACGCGGAGCGCCTGCTGCAGCCGCTGGAAGCCGACTGGCAACGGCTGTCGCTCGAGCTGGGCAAGCTGGAAGAGCGCCGCGCCCTGAATCGCCAACGCCTGCAGGCGCTCGAGGCGTCGTTACCTTCACGTCAGCAGCAGGTGGAAGATATTGGCAGTCGGCTGGCGGCCCGGCTTGGCAGTCACGAATCCGTTCCGGCCTGGCAGGCAGCGCTGGAACGGCAGTGCCGGCAGGCGGAAGCGACCCTCGAGGAGCATCAGGCGCGCTGGCAGACGCTGGCCCAGACCCACGCGCAGCTGAGCCAAAAGCTGGTGGATCTCGAACAGCGCCAGCAAGACGCCCAGGCCGAGTTCGACGAACTCGACGGCGGCTGGCAGGCCTGGCGCCGCGAACGCCCTGCCCTCGACGACGAGACGGTCGAGGCGCTGCTGGCCGTCAGCGAAGCGGATCATCGCCGGCGGCGGGAGGCCCTGACCAGACTGGAGCGCGACCTGGCCGCCGCGACCGTCAAGCAGGAGGAGCGCCGACAGGCGCTGCACGATCAGCGTCGCCGGTTACTGCCGGCATCGGACGAGAAGGACCTGCTCGACGAGGCCAACAGCCGCGAGCTGGCGGGGCAATTGGCCCGCCAGCGCGAGACGCTGCAGGCGCTGGAACGACAGCGCGACGAGCGTCAGGAGAGTCGCGATGCGGCCCAGCACCGGCTTCGCGAGGACGACCGCCGCCGCCAGGCCCAGCGCGAAGGCGCCCAGGCGCGCGAGGCGGCACAGCAAGAGCTCAATCGCTGGCGGCTGATCGGCGACCTGATCGGCAGCGCGGACGGCAAGCAGTTCCGGCGCATCGCCCAGGCCTACAATCTCGATCACCTGTTGACCCACGCCAACCAGCACTTGCGGGCGCTGACGCCCCGCTACCGGCTGACGCGCGGTGGCAGCGAGCTCGGCATTCTGGTGATCGATGGCGACATGGCCGACGAACGCCGCTCGGTGCATTCGCTCTCCGGCGGCGAGACGTTCCTGGTCTCGCTCGCCCTCGCCCTGGGTCTGGCTTCGATGGCATCGCACCAGCTGGCGATCGAATCGCTGTTCATCGACGAAGGCTTCGGCAGTCTCGATCCGGCGTCGCTGGCGCTGGCAATGGATGCCCTCGACGGCCTGCAGGCGCAAGGGCGTCGGGTCGGGGTGATCTCTCACGTCCAGGAAATGCACGAGCGAATTCCGCTGCAGATACGGGTCGAACCCAGCGGCAACGGCGCCAGCCGAGTGACGATTCGGCACCGCTGAGGAATCCGCCCTGCCGGACCATCGGTATCTACACCTCGATCGCCGCCCGGGCCATGACCTGGGCGGCGGCGCCTCTGGCCGCAGTGAACGTGCTGTCTTCGATGATCTTGATCGGGACCGATTGGGACTTCCTGAGCAGATCGTTCTGATGGTCGTGGAAGTAGGCCAGGGCCGGCTCTATCAGACGCGCTTCCAACCGCATCAAAGAGCCCCCCAGAATCAGCATCGAGGGATTGAGCGTATGATGCAGATTGAGCATCAAGAGCCCCAGCGCTTCTCCCGCACGCTGGATCAGGGCTTGAACGGCTTCCTCGTCGGCCCGGGCCTGTACCGCCGCGCTGAGACTGGCCTCCGGCTCGACGTTCAGCGCTTCGCGCAGCGCCCACCCGCTTACCAGCGTTTCCGCACAGCCGCGGTTGCCGCAATGGCAAAACGCGCCGCCAGGCTGGATCACGGTATGTCCGATCTCGCCTACCAACCCTTGATACCCCCTCGGCACCACGGGGAAATGTTCACCACTGACCACGCCGCAGCCGATGCCGATGTCGGCGCTGATGTAGGCGATCGACTCGGGCGGCACACCGTCGAAGAAGTAGAACTCGCCGAACGCAGCGGCATTGGCCTCGTTGTCCAGCAGCCATACGCCACCCGGCAGATCCGGCTGTTCTCGCAGTAACGCCAGAAAATCGACGTCTTCCCACCCCAGGTTGGGCGCCAGCCTGAGAATGGGGGCGCTGGGAGAGACGGGGCCGGGCACGGAGACCCCGAGTCCGAGGCAGGAGCGCCCTGCCAGGGCGGGATTCTGACGGAGCTGCACCAGCAGCTGTGCAAGGCGCGTTGCCGTAGCCTCGGGCGTGGTGGGAGAAACTTCCTGGTGAAGGCTCGCCAGGATCTCTCCCACCAGATTGCAGGCAACCAGCCGCAGGCCCTTGACCCCGACCTCGGCGCCCAGCATGTAGTGACGATCACCATCCAGATAGAGCGCTCGCCCCGGGCGCCCGCCACCACGTGCATGCAGCTCACCCTCACGCAGCCAGCCACCTTCGGACAACGCCTGTACCACGCTGCCGACGGTGGCCTTGGTCAGACCGGTCTGGAGGGCGATATCCGCCCGCGACAATCCAGGACTGCGCCTCACGGTGCTGAGAATGGTGCTGCGGTTGAGACTCTTCAGATAGTTGAGATCGCCAGCGACTTGCGGCGTGAAGGAGTTCGGCATGGGCGAGGCGGCAACGTCGAGTAATGGCTGATTGAGACGACTATACCAAAGCCCGACGAGTTCGGCCGAAAAGCGTCTGCCATGGCGGGACCTAAGTCTTAACACTAATGGTCAATGGCAGCCGTTCTCGCAAACGCGCATGCTCCCTCACAACTTAGTTAACAGTTTTTACTAATCAGCAGGAGCCATCATGCCAACAGCCATCTACCCCTGTCTCGAGACCAAGCGCGTCGTCATCACCGGCGGCGGCTCCGGGATCGGAGAGGGTCTGGTACGCGCCTTTGCCGAGCAGGGCGCCGAAGTCCATTTCCTCGACATTCTCGAAGAGGCCAAGGCCCTGGCCGAAGCGCTGGGTGACAACGTGCATTTCCACCATTGCGACCTTACCGACGCCGACGCCCTGATCGGCACGCTCAACGCCATCGGCGAGGTCGACATACTGGTCAACAATGCCGCCAATGACGATCGCCACCGCCTCGAGGACGTCACTCCCGAGTACTGGGACAATCGCATGGCGGTCAATTTGCGCCATCTGGTGCTGGCCGCCCGTGAAGTCGCCCCGGCGATGCGCCGTCGTGGCCAGGGCGTGATCGTCAATCTCGGCTCGATCAGCTGGCACCTCGGCCAGCCCGGCATGGTGCTTTACGAGACCGCCAAGGCCGGCATCGAAGGCCTGACGCGCGCGCTGGCCAGCGAACTGGGCAGCGACGGGATCCGTGTCAACTGCGTGATCCCCGGCAACGTCAAGACCGCGCGTCAATCGCGCTGGTATACCCCCGAAGACGAGGCACAGATCGTCGCCGAGCAGAAGCTCAAGGTACGCATCCACCCCCACCACGTCGCTGCCACAGTGCTGTTCCTCGCCTCGGACGCGGCAGCAGCCTGTACCGCTCATAACTACTGGGTCGACGCCGGCTGGCTCTGACGCGAGCCGCTCCAGGACCTTCATCGACACGCCACCGGAGTTCAACAATGCCAATATCAAGTGCTTCACAACACCCCATCGTGGTTCTGCTCATCTGCTGCGTGGCCGCCATCGGCGGCTTTCTGTTCGGCTTCGATAGCGGGGTCATCAACGGCACCGTCGACGGCCTCCAGCAGGCTTTCCAGTCGGAGAGCGTCGGCACCGGCTTCAACGTCGCCTCGATGTTGCTCGGCTGCGCCGTCGGCGCCTTCTTCGCCGGGCGCCTGGCGGACAAGTTCGGTCGCCGCACACTGCTGCTGGTCGCCGCCGTCTTCTTCATCGTCAGTGCCTGGGGCTCCGGCATTGCCGATGGATCGCTCGAATTCGTGATCTATCGGATCCTGGGCGGCCTGGCGGTGGGTGCAGCCAGTGTCATGTCACCGGCCTATATCAGCGAGATCGCTCCCTCTCATCTGCGCGGCCGACTGGCGACGATTCAGCAGGTGGCGATCATCGGCGGCCTGTTCTTCTCGTTTCTCAACAACTACATCCTCGCCAACGTCGCGGGTGGCTCCACGGCGCCATTGTGGTTCGGCTTCGAAGCCTGGCGCTGCATGTTCTGGATGGAGCTGATCCCCGCCGGGATATTCCTCATCGCGCTGCTGTTCATCCCCGAAAGCCCGCGCTTCCTGGTCAGTGCCGGTCATGACGACAAGGCGGAACGGGTTCTGCGCCTGGTCTACGACGAAGCCGGCACCCGCAAGCGCCTGGAAGACATCCGCACGTCGCTGTCCAACCGTCACAAGCCGCGTCTGTCGGATCTGATCAACCCCGCTACCGGCAAGTTGCTGAAACTGGTCTGGATCGGCATCGGTCTGGCCGTGTTCCAGCAGTTGGTCGGGATCAACGTGGTGTTCTACTACGGCGCCGTGCTGTGGCAGGCGGTCGGTTTCTCCGAAAGCGATGCGTTGATGATCAACGTCATCAGCGGTGCCGTCAGCATCGCGGCCTGCCTGGTCACGATCGGCCTGATCGACCGCATCGGTCGCAAACCGCTGCTGTGGGCCGGTTCCGTCGGGATGACGATCACCCTGGCGATCCTGGTCTACGCGTTCTCCACCGCCGACATCGTCAATGGCAGCCTGGCGCTCTCCTCCGGTAACGGCGTTCTCGCCCTGCTCGCGGCCAACGTCTACGTCTTCTGCTTCAACGTGTCCTGGGGGCCGGTGATGTGGGTCATGCTAGGCGAGATGTTCCCCAACCAGGTACGCGGCTCGGGCCTGGCCGTCGCCGGCTTGTTCCAGTGGGTCGCCAACTTTGCCATCACCATGACCTTCCCGATCATGCTGGCATCGATCGGCCTTACTGGGGCTTACGGTTTCTACGCGGTCTGCGCCCTGCTGTCGGTCATCTTCGTTGCCCGCTTCGTACGAGAAACCAACGGTCAGGAACTCGAGGAGATGGTTTACGAGTAAGCGTTCGCCAAATGGGGAACTGAACGCCACAATAACGTGGTACGCAACGAACAAGGCCNNGGCCTTGTTCGTTGCCTCATCGTTCTTGACCGACGAGGCATTGGGCACCTCCGTTCGAAGAGATCAGCCAGCCAACTTCGACGCCAGCTCGGCCACATGCTTGCCCTGGAAGCGGGCGATCGCCAGTTCGTTCTCGCTCGGGGTACGGCTGCCATCAGCGTTGGCCAGCGTGGTCGCGCCGTAGGGCGTGCCACCGGTGATCTCGTCCATGTTGGAGAGCTCGGGGCAGCTGTAGGGCACGCCCACGATGACCATGCCGTGGTGAAGCAGCGTGGTGTGGATCGAGGTCAGCGTAGTCTCCTGCCCGCCGTGCTGCGTCGCCGTCGAGGCAAAGGCGCTGCCGATCTTGCCGATCAGCTTGCCCTGCGCCCACGGGCCACCGGTCATGTCCCAGAAGTTGCGCATCTGGGAAGCCATGTTGCCGAAACGGGTCGGCGTGCCGACGATGATCGCATCGTAGTCGGCCAGCACCTCGGGACCCTCGATCAGCGGCGCTTCCTGATCGGTCTTGTAGCCGGACTTGATCGCCACCTCCTCCGGCACCAGTTCGGGCACTCGGCGAAGATCGACCTGGGTACCGTCGACGCCCCGGGCGCCTTCCGCCACCGCCTTGGCCATGGTCTCGATGTGGCCGTAGCTCGAGTAATACAACACCAGCACTTTGCTCATGGGAACACTCCTTGAGGAACAGAGGTTTCGCGACGAAACGCTCTCCAGGCTAAGCCTCTGTCTGAAAAATCGGCGAGCGATGGCCAGACAAGGCGAAAATCGGCGAAAAAGCGGAGTTTACACGGGTGTAAATGAGCATTTTGAGTCGATTTTTAACGCCGTATGGGTGAGCGCAGGCATTTTTAGACAGAGCGTAGCCCGGGCGACCAGCCAACGCCATCGGAGCGACGCTGCGTTTTTTGATGCCGAAAGGCCGAAAAGATCGAACGCTTTGCGAATGCGCAATCGCCGTGCCATCCGGTCTACCCCGGGCCGGCATTTGTTGCGGTAGCGGGCTAGCCGCTATTCTGTGCGCTCACTCACCCAACCGTGGTCCACGCTGGTGGATCGGAGCAAGCCATGACGACTTCCCGCGATCTCCTGGCCAACCTGGTCGGCTTCGATACCGTCTCCCGCCATTCGAATCTCGCGCTGATCGATTTCGTCGAGCACTATCTCGCCTCTCATCGGGTGCCGGCCCAGCGCATCACCAACGCCGATGGCAGCAAGGCCAACCTGCTGGCCCGCGTTGGCCCCGCGGTCGAAGGCGGCGTGGTGCTCTCCGGTCATACCGACGTAGTGCCGGTCGACGGCCAGCCGTGGCGCAGCGATCCGTTCACGCTGACCGACAGGCAGGATGGCCGACTCTACGGCCGCGGGAGCTGCGACATGAAAGGCTTCCTCGCCTGCGCCCTGGCCCGGGTGCCCGAGTGGCAGACTCTCGAGCTGAAGCGACCGATCTATCTGGCTTTCTCCTATGACGAGGAGATCGGCTGTCTCGGCGCGCCGGCGATGATCGAACGCCTGATGGCGGACGAGCCACTGCCCGGCGCGGTCATCATCGGCGAGCCCACCTCGATGCAGCCGGTGGTCGCGCAGAAAGGGATCACCACGATGCGCACCACGGTGACTGGCCGGGAGTCGCACTCGAGCCAGATCAACCAGGGCGTATCGGCGATCCACGTCGCGGCCAAACTGGTGACGCGGATCGAGGGGATCATGCAGGAGCTGGTCGACGAGGGTGCGCTGGAAAAGGTCTTCAACGTGCAGCACTCGAGCCTGCACGTGGGCCTGATCGAGGGCGGCACCGCGATCAATATCATGGCCCGCCACTGCCAGTTCGACTGGGAGATTCGTCACCTGCCCAGCGACGGCTTCGAGGCGGTCTTCGCCCGCTTCGACCGCTACGCCAAGACACTGGAAGCCGAGTTGCAAAAGCGCGCACCGGAGATCCGCATCGTCACCGAGCAACTGGTCGATACCGTGCCGGCGCTGGCCGATCGCGACAACGCCCCCGCCATCGCGCTCTGTCGCGAGCTGCTCGACGACCCCAGCGTCGATACCGGCGGCGTCGCCTACGCCACCGAAGGCGGCCAGTTCCAGCGTGCCGGCCTGCCGACCATCGTCTGCGGTCCGGGCAGCATCGCGCAGGCTCATCAGCCGGACGAGTACATCGAGATCAGCCAGCTCGAAGCCGGCGACCGCTTCATGCAACGACTGGGCGAGCGAATGGCGTGTTGAGCACCGTCGCTACCCCATTCCTTCTGCTACCGGGACGAATCATGCATACCCCTGTTCTCGCCGTTCGCCGCACTGCCCTGGTCGCGGTCTACGGCACCTTGAAGCGCGGATTGCGCAACCATCACTGGCTCGACGGCGCCGAGTTCGTCGGCGCCGATATCCTCACCAGCGTCACGCTCTACGACATCGGCCCCTATCCGGGCGCCAGGGCAGAGCCCTCGCGAGGCGTGGAGGTCGAAGTCTTCCGCGTCGATGCGGCTGGCCTGAAAAGACTGGATCGCCTGGAGAATTACCGGGTAAGACAGCCGAAGTCCGGCGACTACGATCGCGCCGTGCATGACACCGCCTTCGGCCCCGCCTGGCTCTATCTCTACAACCGGGACGTGACCGGCTGCCCGGTGATTCGCCAGGGAGGCTGGCCGGCCGTGGCGTGAGGCCACGCTTGCTCAGGCGTCGAAGAACACCCGCAGCACGTGATCCATGTGCACTTCCATTGCTCTCCGGGCCGCATCGGGATCATGGCTTTCGATTGCCGTCAGGATGCGCTCGTGATCGTCCTGGGACTGGCGCGGCATGTCGGTTTCCATGAACAGCTCCTGAAGACGTCGGAACATCTTGCCGTACTGGTGGCCGAGCAGGTGCTTGATGGTCATGGCATAGGCGGCGTTGCCCGAGGCCTCGGCAATACGAATGTGCAAAAGCCGGTCGCCGGCCTGGTTTCTCCCGCCGTGGCGATTGTCCTCGACGTTACGCGCGTAGGCCTCACGCATCGCGGCGAGATCGTCGTCGCTGGCGTTGATCGCCGCCAGCGCCGCCGTTTCCGGTTCCAGGTAACGGCGTGCCTGCAGCAACGAAAACGGCGGGATTTCCTGATCCAGATCGAGCTCGATCTCGCTGGCGAACTCCGGGTCGAGCCCCCACTCTTCCTGGCGTCGGGCCGCGCTCATCACCGAGCTGCCCACCTCCTCGTCGCGTTCAAGCACCAGTACGCCATGGCCGACACGAACCTCGACCTGGCCCACCACCTCCAGCGCGATCAGCGCTTCGCGCACCGACGCCCGGCTGACCCCCAGCTGCTGCGCCAGATCCCGCTCCGGCGGTAACAGCGTACCGGGGGGAAATTCCCCCTGGCGGATCAACACCAGCAACTGGTCGGCAATCTGGCGATAGAGCCGCTGTGCACGAATGGTCTGGATCGGCATCTATCGATCTCCCGGTTTCATGAGCAAGACGAATTAGACATTGGTCGCAATTTCCAACGCTTTTACCGACTTGGCCGAGGCTATTAGACGTTTGGCGATTTGCGGGCCGTTTCCACAAAGGATAATACTCGGACCAAAGGTCAGGCCTTTAGACATTAGAACCAACCCTGCCTTGAGAAGCAAAAAACTCGGAATCAAAACCGCCTTCAGGAGCCATCGGCCATGCGACTCGCCAACAAGACCGCGTTGATTACCGCCGCCGGCCAGGGTATCGGCCGAGCCACCGTCGAGCGGTTCCTGGCCGAGGGTGCCCAGGTCATCGCCACCGACATCGATGCGGCCAAGCTGGAGGGGCTGGCAGGGGCTCAGTGCCATGTGCTCGACGTCACCGACGCGGAAGCCGTGCGGAGCCTGATCGAGTCGCTGCCACCGCTGGACGTGCTGTTCAACTGCGCCGGCACGGTGCCGAGCGGCTCGATCCTCGAATGCGAAGATGCCCAGTGGGCCTTCGCCCAGCGACTCAACGTCGACTCGATGTTCTACACCATTCGCGCCGCGCTGCCGGCGATGCTCGACAATGGCGGCGGCAGCATCATCAACATGTCGTCGCTGGCCTCCAGCGTGAAAGGCGTGGTCAACCGCTTCGCGTATGGCACCACCAAGGCTGCCGTGGTCGGGCTGACCAAATCCGTCGCCGCCGACTACATGACTCGCGGCATCCGCTGCAACGCGATCTGTCCGGGCACGGTCGACTCCCCTTCCCTGCGCGAGCGGGTCGCCGAGCAGGCGCGCCAGCAAGGCCGCACCACCGACGACGTCTTCGCCGAATTCATCGCCCGTCAGCCCATGGGCCGACTGGGCAAGGTGGAAGAAATCGCGGCACTGGCGACGCATCTGGCCAGCGACGAATCCTCGTTCATCACCGGTACGGTGCAGATGATTGACGGCGGCTGGTCGAATTGATCGCCATCACGAGTTCTCGTAGCTCGTAGCTCGTAGCTCGTAGCTCGTAGCTCGTAGCTCGTAGCTCGTAGCTCGTAGCTCGTAGCTCGTAGCTCGACATTAGACTCCCTTCGCTAACGGACACAGAAAAGGAAACCGCATGAAACTGCTACGCCACGGCCCGAAGGGTCAGGAAAAGCCCGGTATCGTCGATGCCAACGGCACCGTTCGCGACCTGTCCGGCAAGATCGATGACATCGCCGGCGACGTGCTCTCCGATGCGGGTCTGGCGCAACTGGCGCAAATCGATCTCGCCAGCCTGCCGGAAGTCGCCGCGGGTACGCGTCTCGGCCCCTGCGTCGGCCGGGTCGGCAAGTTCATCTGCATCGGTCTGAACTATTCCGATCACGCCGCGGAAACCGGTGCCGAAGTGCCCGCCGAACCGGTGATCTTCAACAAGTGGACCAGCGCCATTTGCGGCCCCAACGACGACGTGGAGATCCCCCGCGGCTCGGAGAAGACCGACTGGGAAGTCGAGCTCGGCGTGATCATCGGCAAAGGCGGGCGCTATATCGACGAAGCCGACGCCATGGACCATGTCGCCGGCTTCTGCGTGGTCAACGACGTCTCCGAACGTGAATACCAGCTCGAACGCTGCGGCACCTGGGACAAGGGCAAGGGCTGCGACACCTTCGGCCCGCTCGGCCCGTGGCTCGTCACCCGCGACGAAATCGCCGATCCGCATGATCTCGCCATGTGGCTCGAGGTCGACGGCAAGCGCTACCAGAACGGCTCGACCCAGACCATGGTGTTCCAGGTGCCGCATCTGGTCGCCTACCTCAGCCGGTTCATGAGCCTGCAGCCGGGCGACGTGATCTCCACCGGCACCCCGCCGGGCGTCGGCATGGGTCAGAACCCGAAAGTCTTCCTCAAGCCGGGCCAGACCATGCGCCTGGGGATCGAAGGGCTCGGCGAGCAGCAGCAGCGCTGCGTCGAGAGCTGATGGACTAGGACTGGACGCCCCTCCGCCGGCTATGCCGGAGGAGGCGGTGGGCCAACATTGGCCTGACCATTGGGCCTATAGATCAACCTTGAGATCGCCATTTTCTGGAGCGCATACATGCAAGTCGTCGTCTGCTCGAAGCCGAACGAGATGACCCTCATCGACCGGCCGGTGCCCGATTGTGCGCCTGGCGAGGCCTTGGTAGCGATCCGCCGTGTCGGCATCTGCGGTACCGACATCCACGCCTTCGGCGGCAACCAGCCCTATTTCGTCTATCCCCGCGTGCTGGGCCACGAGCTCAGTGGCGAGGTGGTTTCCGCCGCCGATGATGTCGATTCCGGCCTCGTCGGCCAGGCGGTCTACGTCATTCCCTATCTGCACTGCGGCGAGTGTCGGGCGTGTCGCCAGGGGCGCACCAACTGCTGTCAGCGTCTCGAAGTCGTTGGTGTGCATCGCGATGGCGGCATGGCGGAATATCTGAACGTGCCCGCCTCGCACTTGATTCCGGTGCCGTCGCTGTCGCCGGAACAGCTGGCCCTGGTCGAGTGCCAGGCGATCGGCGCCCATGCCGTCCGGCGTGGCCAGGTCGAGCAAGACGAACTGGTCGTGGTGGTGGGTGCCGGGCCGATCGGCATCGGCGTGCTGCAGGTCGCCAGGAGTCGCGGCGCGCGGGTGGCGATGATCGATACCAATCGCGACCGCCTGGCCCTGTGCCGCGATGAACTCGGCGCGGACGCCGTCTGGCATGCCGTCGAAGACGATGTGATCGCGGAGATCGAAGCGATGAACGACGGCGCCCTGGCCGATGTTGTGTTCGATGCCACCGGCAACCCGAAGGCGATGAATCGCGGCTTCGATTTCGCCGGGCACGGCGGGCGCTACGTGCTGGTCAGCGTGGTCAAGGCCGACATCACCTTCAACGACCCGGACTTCCACAAGAAGGAGCTGACGCTGCTGGGCAGCCGCAATGCCACACGGGAAGACTTTGAAACCGTCACTCGCCTGATGGCCAGCGGCGATATTCTCACCGAGCCGCTGATCACCCACCGGGGGCGACTCGAGGAGCTGCCGACCCTGATGCCCCAGTGGTGCGCGCCCGGCAGTGGCGTGATCAAGGCAATGGTGACGCTCGAAAGCGCGGGCCACGACAGCACAGCGGAGCATCAAGCATGAATGACACCATTGGCACCGACAGCCCGGCTCGTATCACCCTGCGCATCCATCCACACGACAACGTGGCGGTGGCGCTGACCGACCTGCCCGCCGGTCGTCAGGTCGTCATCGACGACCACGCCGTCACGCTCGCCGACAACATCCGCCACAAGCACAAGTTCACGCTCGCGGCGCTGTCGCCGGGCGATATCGTCACCATGTACGGCGTGACCGTGGGCAAGGCAACGCGCGACATTCCCGAGGGCGGCGTGATCACTGTGGACAACGTCGCCCACGCCACGGAAAGCGACGAGGTCCGCCCCGGTAGCAAGTCGTGGACGCCACCGGACGTGACGCGCTTCCAGGGCACGACCTTCGACGGTTTCCATCGCCCGGATGGTGGCGTCGGCACGGCCAACGTGTGGCTGGTCATCCCGCTGGTGTTCTGCGAGAACCGCAACATCGAGGTGCTGCGCCAGTGTGTCGCCGATGCGCTGGGGGACGATCCCTATCGCGACTACAAGCGCATGGCGCGCCAAATGCTGAGCGGCCAGAGCGACACGCCGGAGAGCGCCGATTCGTTCGACGCCACCGCGCCCAGACGTTTCCCCAACGTCGACGGCGTGCGCTTTCTGACCCATACCTTGGGCTGCGGCGGTACCGACGACGATGCCGAAGCGCTGTGCCAGTTGCTGGCCGGCTACATCTGCCACCCCAACGTGGCTGGCGCGACGGTGCTGAGTCTCGGCTGCCAGAAGGCGCAGATTCAGATGCTCAAGGCGGCGGTGGCCAAACGCGATCCGCAACGGTTACGCACGGTGGATTATTTCGACCAGCAGTCTTCACCCAGTGAAGAAGCGCTGATTCGCAACGCCCTGCAATCGATCTTCGATGGGCTGGCGGCAGCCGACCGAATCCCGCGCCAACCGGCGCCGCTGGCCAAGCTCACGCTCGGCGTCGAGTGTGGCGGCTCCGACGGCTTTTCCGGCATCTCCGCCAACCCGCTGGTCGGCGCCGTGGTTGATCGCCTGGTCGCCCTCGGCGGCAGCGGCATTCTCAGCGAGTTTCCGGAACTGTGCGGGGTCGAGCACGAACTGGTCGCCCGCTGTACCGACGCCGCGGTCGCCGAACGTTTCCGCGATCTGATGCAGGCCTACCAGCGCCATGCCGCCGCGGTGGGGGCCGATTTCGCCATGAACCCGTCTCCGGGCAACATTCGCGACGGTTTGATCACCGATGCGATGAAATCCGCCGGTGCGGCCAAGAAAGGCGGCGACGGGCCGGTAGTCGACGTGCTCGATTACACCGAGCCGCACCGTCGCCCCGGCCTCAGCCTGCTCTGCTCGCCGGGCAACGACGTCGAATCGACCACCGCGCTGGCCGGCTCCGGCGCCAATCTGATCGTGTTCACCACCGGTCTCGGCACACCCACCGGCAACCCGGTGACGCCAGTGCTCAAGATCGCCAGCAACAGCGAACTGGCGACCCGCATGCGCGACATCATCGATTTCGACGCCGGCCCCATCGTGCGCGGCGAACGCGGCATCGGCGAACTGGCCGAGGAGCTGCTGGCGCTGTGCATCGAGGTCGCCTCGGGTCGTCACCGCTCGCATGCCCAGCGTCTCTCCCAGCACGACTTCATTCCCTGGAAGCGCGGGGTATCGCTATGAGCGCTTCGACACGGCTCTCGACGAGCGCGTCCGATTATCGCGACGCCGGTATCGTCCAGTTCGGCACCGGGCGCTTCCTGCTCGCCCATGTCGACGCACTTGTGTCCGAATCGCTGGAGAAGGGAGACAGCGATGAGCGCATTCTGGTGGTGCAGAGCTCGACCCGCGAGGAAGGCAAGCGCAAGGCGCGCCTGCTCGCCGAGCAGCGCCGCTATCCCGTGCGGATTCGCGGTCGGCGCGACGGCGAAACGATTGATCGCAAGCAGACCGTCGACAGCATCGCCGGTTGCCTGATCGCCTCCGAACAGTGGGAAGCGCTCAAGCGACACGTGGTCGAGCACGCCCGCATCATCGTCTCCAACACCGCCGACAACGGCTACGACATCGGCGATGACTCGAGCCTCGCCGCAGTGCCGGCGAGCTACCCCGGCAAGCTGACCCACCTGCTGCGGGCTCGCTTCGAAGCCGGTAACGATGGCCTGACGATCCTGCCCTGCGAGCTGATCGAGCAGAACGCCCGGCAGTTGAAGTCGCTGGTGACGACAATGGCCCGCCGCGACGGCAAGGCAATGGCCGATAACGTGGCGTTTCTCGACTGGCTGGACAACCGCTGCGTATGGGCCGACACGCTGGTCGACCGCATCGTCTCGGCGCCGCTCGAACCGCTCGGTGCCATCGCCGAACCCTATGCGCTCTGGGCCATTGCCCGGCAGCCGGGCATGGCGATCCCCTGCGTGCATCCGGATGTCGAGATCGTCGACGACCTCGCACCGCAAGCGATTTGCAAGCTGCACATTCTCAACCTGGCCCATACCTATCTGGTCGACCGATGGCAGCAAGCCGGTCGCCCGGTCGAGTTCGTGCGCGAGGCGATGGAGTGCGCCGCGCTGGTCGATCCGCTGCGTGCCACCCTCGAAGAGGAGGTGCTGCCGACGCTCGCCGCCGAACTGCCCATGAACCAGTTGGAGCCGTATCTGGCGGTGACGATGGAACGGTTCGCCAATCCCTTCCTCGATCACCGCCTCGACGATATCGCCCAGCATCACGCCGCCAAACTGCAGCGACGCCTGCAGCCGGTAGTGGAAAAGGCACGCCGTCAGGGGCGTGCCACCCCCAGGCTCGACGAAGCGTTGAGCCGCTGATCCCAGCAAGAAGCCCACAAGACGACAACACTGGAGTACGCCCATGATGACTCATCGATTCTTCCGCTTCACCGCTTCACTCACCCTGGCCGGCCTGAGCACGCTCGCGCTCACGGGCATGGCCCAGGCCGCGACCGAAATCCGCGTCGCCTACGGCAATCAGCCCGGCGAGCCGGTCGATGTCGCGGTCAAGGAATGGGCGAAAAGCGTCGAGAAAGCCAGCGACGGCGAATTGACGCTGAAGGCGTTCCCCGCCAGCCAGCTCGGCGGCGAGACCGAGGTGATGGAACAGGCGCGCTTCGGCTCGCCGCTGATCACCATCACCGCCTACTCGAACTTCATGAGCTCGGTACCGGACCTCGCCGTCCTCGACGCGCCCTACCTGGCCGACGATTTCGACAGCAAGCTCAAGGTCTTCGACTCCGAATGGTTCGCCGAACAGGAGCAGAAGGTCGAGGAATCCGGCTATCACATCGTGATTCCCAACAGCGTCTACGGGGTGCGTCATTTGCTCTCCCGGGAAGCGGTCGCGACGCCGGAAGATCTGGCCGGGGTCAAGGTACGGGTACAGAACTCGCCGATGTACGTCGCCGCGATCGAAGCAATGGGCGCGGTGCCGACGCCGATGTCGCTGGGCGATGTCTATCCGGCGCTGGCCCAGGGTTTGGTCGACGGTGTCGAGAACCCGCTGCCAGTGCTGTATGGCGGCAAGTTCTACGAGGTAGTGAAGAACCTCAACCTCACCGCCCACATGCATACGGTCGCGCCGTTCGTCACCGGTGAAGCGTTCTGGCAACAGTTGAGCCCGGAAGATCAGAAGATCCTCACCGAGACCGGCCAGGAGATGGCCAAGAACCTGCGCAGCCTGGTCGAGAAGGAGACCGAAAAATCGCTCCAGCAGTTGAAGGATGCCGGCGTCCAGGTGCACGAGGTGGATACCGCCCCGTTCCGCGAGCGTGCCCAGCAGGAAGTCCCGGCGGCGTTTCCGCAGTGGAGCGAGGGGCTTTATCAAGAGGTCAGCGACATCATCAACGGCTGACAAAATCGCCGGGAGCGATTTTGGACGTCGCATAGCGACGGCCCGAAGGGCGACCGCCAGGGATGGCGGTCGCAATCTCGATGCCTGCGCGGACTCGGCGTCCCCAACGAATCGCGGCGTTGCGCGGGGCTATCGATATACCGCTGCTCAACGCCGCGACTTGGGCCGTCGCTCACGCTCTAGGAGTTGAATATCCATGCAAACGTTTTTCAAGGCGCTCGACCGTCTGATGCGGCTCGATGAGGTGATCGCCAGCCTGGCGCTGTTCGGGCTTTTCGTGGTCGCCATCGCCAACGTCTTCATGCGTTATCTGTTCTCGTCGCCGCTGGCCTGGAGCGAGGAGATCCTGCAGCTATTGATGGTGTGGGCGACGTTCCTCGGCGCCAGCGCGCTGGTGCGGCGCAACGAGCACGTGCTGATCGGCCTGCTCAACGACAGGTTGCCGGCAGCCGTTGCGCACTGGAACACGCGCATTTTCAACATCGGCATCGTCATGCTTTGCGCGGTGGCGATGCTGTTCTGGGGGCTGGAACTGCTGCCCTTCTCGCGTTTCCGCAGCACGCCGATGCTGCAAATCCCCTACTACTGGATTCACGTATCGATCCCCATCAGCGCGGTGCTGATGCTCTATCACAGTCTGGTGCGTCTGATCACCAATGACCGATTGATTGCCGACGAACGGGAACTGGCTCCGCCGGAAGCCACCCGCGACGCCGTTACCGCCAAGGAGTGATATCGATGGCCGTTGGAATCGCGCTCGCCGCGCTCTTCATCCTGTTCTGTCTGGGCACGCCGGTGGCCTTCGCGCTGTTTGCGTCGAGCCTGACCTACTTCCTGGTCGGCGCCGACCAGCCCATGGTAATGCTGATCCAGCGTCTCGCCGGCGGGCTGGAATCGATCTCGCTGCTGGCCATTCCGTTCTTCATCATGGCCGGGGTGTTCATGAACCACTCCGGTATCACCGAACGGCTGCTGACGCTGGCCGAGCTGATGACACGCCGCCTGCATGGCGGGCTGGCCCAGGCCAACGTGCTGCTGAGTACCTTCATGGGCGGTTTGTCCGGCTCCAACATCGCCGATGCCGCCATGAACGCCAAACTGCTGGTACCGAGCATGACGGCTGCCGGCTACCCCAAGCCGTTCTCGAGCGCGATCACGGCTTCGTCGTCGCTGATCACCTCGACCATCCCGCCGGGGATCGCGCTGATCGTCTACGGCTATGTCAACAACGTCTCGATCGGTCGGCTGTTCCTCGCCGGCGTCGTTCCCGGCGTGCTGATGGCAGTCGCCATGATGGTGCTGGTGTCGATCCAGTGTCGTCGCCTCGGTTATCAGAAGCCGCGCCGCGAGCGCGTATCGCGCCACGAATGGATCAGCGTGACCCGCGCCGGGATCATCGCCCTGCTGCTGCCGGTGGTCGTCATCGGCGGCATCCGTGTCGGCATCTTTACGCCCACCGAAGCGGGCGCGATGGCGGTGCTCTACGCGCTGATCGTCGGGCTGTTCGTGTATCGGCAGATGGGGCTCGGCAGCGTTGCGCTGGCGACGCGGGAGTCGCTGATGGCGTCGGTCAACGTGCTGTTCATCATTGCGATCGCCTCGGGCTTCGCGCGCGTGCTGACCTGGGAGCAGATTCCACAGCAGATCGCGCTGATGCTCTCCTCGGGCGTCGGCAGCGCGGTGGCGTTTTTGCTGATCGCCAATGCCCTGCTGCTGATCCTCGGCATGTTCCTGGAAGGCAACGCGATTCTGATCGTGCTTTCGCCATTGCTGGCTCCCGTGGCGGCCCAGTTCGGCATCGACCCGGTGCACTTCGGTATCGTCTTCATCCTCAACGCCTCGATCGGCACCATCACGCCCCCCCTGGGCACGGTGATGTTCACGACCTGCAGCATCACCGGCGTCTCGATCGGCGCCTTCATTCGCGCGATCACGCCCTACTGGCTATTGCTGGTCGCCCTGTTGCTGGTGGTGACCTTCGTGCCGGCGATCTCGCTGACGTTGCCCAACTGGGTGTTCTGACCCGGGAGCGTGCCCTGAACGCAAGCCGCCGAGTACGACCATGGCCGTATGTCAGCCTTTCCCGGTCGCGCGTTCGGCGGCCGGACAGGTAAGATGAAGTCGAAACAGCCAATGTTGACCACACGGCTCAACCCACTTCGAAGGCCGGGATTCGACTGACGTGAAGGACACCTCGACAACGCGTTCCCCACGCCGGCCCAGCGTCGCTGAAGCGCTGGTCAGGGAGATCTTCGCCGGGCACTACCAGCCCGGCGAATTCGTGCCCAAGGAGATCGACCTCTGCGAGCAGTTCGCGCTCAACCGCTCGGCGGTGCGCAGCGATCTGCGCCAGCTGGTCGACGCCGGCATCATCGAGCGTATCTCCGGTTACGGCTCCCGCGTTCGGGATTATGCCGAGTGGAACATTCTCGACCCGCAGGTCACCGAGTGGATGGTGCGTTTCGCTACGCCCAATCCGGGTATCCAGCGCGAGATTCTGACGTTCCGGCTCGACGTCGAGCCCTACGTGGCGATGACGGCGGCCAAGCGCGCCACGGCGCGGGATCTCGTGGCGATCGAAGAAGCCTTCGAAGGCATGGGCCGTGACTTCCACAACCCCGGATCGGCCAACCGCGGGAGGCTCCACAGCGACCACGACGTCGCCTTCCACGTAGCTATCTTCAAGGCGACCCACAACATCGTCTGGAAGCAGCTATCGCACATCCTGAAGCCCTCGATTCATCTACTGGTGGAGACCTCCAACGTCAGCGCCAGCGATCCCGAGCAGAGCCTGGAGCGCCACCGCCACTTGATGGAGTGCATTCGAACCCGGCAGCCCCGCGAGGCCTTCTTCGCCTCGGTGGCGGTTTTGCAGGGAACGGCCGACGCGCTGGGCATGGAGATGCCGGAGACCTTGCTGGGCGAAGTGCCGGCAGCCGTCGAGCGCTGAGCGCCGTCCTCGCGTGCCGGCAGCGCGATACCCAAGGAGCGCGGAAACTCGCATGCCTGCGATGCCCGCCTCGATCTCGTCAGAGGAGAACCAACATGGATTTCGGTATCAACGGCCGCTGGGCCATCGTCTGCGCCGCCAGCCAGGGACTGGGCAAGGGTTGCGCCGTTGCCCTGGCCAGGGAAGGGGTCAATCTGGTCATCAACTCGCGCCGGCAGGAGACGCTGGACGCCGTCGCCGAGGAGCTGCGCGCACTCGATCCGGCGATCGAAGTGCGTACGGTTGCCGGTGACATCGGCGATCCGGCCATCCGGGAGGCGGTGCTAAGCGCGCCGCCCCAGGTCGATATCCTGGTCAATAACAACGGTGGCCCGCCTCCCGGCGATTTCCGAGACTGGGAGCGGGACGACTGGATCGCGGCGCTGGACGCCAACATGCTGGCGCCCATTGCGTTGATTCAGGCCTGCGTCGATGGCATGGCCGAGCGCGGCTTCGGCCGGATCGTCAATATCACCTCGTCGGCGGTGAAAGCCCCGATCGACGTGCTCGGGCTCTCCAACGGTGCCCGCAGCGGCCTGACCGGATTCGTCGCCGGCACCGCTCGCCAATCGAGCCTGGCCAGTCGCAACGTCACCATCAACAACCTGCTGCCGGGCGCCTTCGACACCCAGCGGCTGAGGGGTGGCATCGACAAGGCCGCCAGCAAGAGCGGCCGCACGCATGACGAGGTCGCCCAGGCGCGTCTGGAAGCCATACCCGCCGGCCGCTTCGGCAACCCCGAAGAGTTCGGCGAAGTCTGCGCCTTTCTCTGCAGCCGCCAGGCCACCTACATGACCGGCCAGAACATCCTGCTCGACGGCGGCGCCTATCCGGGGACTTTTTAAGGCGCCCGAAGCCGCGCCATCTTCCTAGGCGCCCCAAGACGCGCCATCCTCCAAGGCGCCCGAAGCCGCGCCATCTTCCTAGACGCCCCAAGACGCGCCTCTCTCTTGGTCTAGGCGCCCGTAGCCGCGCCTCTGTCTTTAGCGCTCCAAAGTCAGCGCCGCTCTCTAGAGAGCCCGATGCTCACCTTCGCTCGTGGCTCGTGGCTCGTGGCTCGTGGCTCGTAGCTCGTAGCTCGTAGCTCGTCAGTGGTTGTCCCGCGGCAGATCCCAGGCTATGGCGCGATATTTGGTCGCCGGCGCGAGTGTCATCCCACGATCGAGCTGTTCGACCATCGAGCGCTGAATCTCCTGCCATGGGGTCTGGTGGTCGCGATAGGGATAGCCGCCGCTGGCTTCGAGCCTGGCGCGTCGCGCTGCCAGCTCCTCGGCGTCGATCAGCAGATTGGCTTCGCCGCGGTTGAGATCGATGCGGATTCGGTCGCCGGTCTCCAGCAGCGCCAGGCCGCCGTTGGTCGCCGCTTCCGGCGAGGCGTTGAGAATCGAGGGCGAGCCGGAGGTTCCCGACTGGCGTCCGTCGCCCAGGCACGGGAGCGATTCGATGCCCTGCTTGATCAGCGCTTCCGGCGGCTGCATGTTGACGACCTCGGCGCCACCGGGATGCCCCACCGGACCGGCGCCGCGCATCACCAGGATGGTGTTCTCGTCGATCCCAAGTGCCGGGTCGTCGATGCGCGCGTGGTAATCCTCCGAGCCGTCGAAGACCGCGACCTTGCCTTCGAACGCTTCCGGATCCTCCGGATTGGAGAGATAGCGGCGCCGGAAATCTTCCGAGATGACGCTGGTCTTCATCAGTGCGGAATCGAACAGATTACCCTTGAGGTTGAGGAAACCTGCCGATTCGACCAGCGGGTTGGCGTAGCGCAGGATGACGTCTTCATCCTGTGTTTCCTGGCCGAAGCAGTTGGCATGCAGCGTCTGGCCATTGACGGTCAGCGCGTCACCGTGAAGCCGACCGGCCGCCAGCAGTTCGTGCACCACCGCCGGCACACCGCCGGCACGGTAGAACTCCTCGCCGAGATAGGCGCCGGCCGGCATCACGTTGGCCAGCAACGGTACGTCGTGACCCAGCCGCTGCCAGTCGTCGTTGGTCAGCTCGATTCCCGCGTGACGGGCGATCGCATTGATATGGACCGGCGCGTTGCTCGAGCCGCCCAGCGCCGAACAGACGACGATGGCGTTCTCGAACGCTTCACGCGTCAGGATGTCGCTCGGACGCAGATCTTCCCACACCATCTCGACGATGCGCGCCCCGGTAGCGTAGGCGACCATCGGTCGCTCCTTGTAGGGCGCGGGAATCATCGCCGAGCCGGGCAGGCTCATGCCCAGCGCCTCGGCCATCGAATTCATGGTCGATGCCGTGCCCATGGTGTTGCAGTGACCCACCGAGGGTGCGGAATCGGCGATTCGGGCCAGAAATTCTGGGTAGTCGATCTCGCCAGTGGCGAGACGCTTGCGCAGCTCCCACACGATGGTGCCGGAACCGACACGATCCTTGCCGCGCCAGCCGTTGAGCATCGGCCCGCCGGAAAGCACGATCGCCGGGATATCCGCCGTGGCGGCGGCCATCAGACAGGCCGGCGTGGTCTTGTCGCAGCCGGTGGTCAGCAGCACGCCGTCGAGCGGATAGCCGTGAAGCACCTCGACCAGGCCGAGATAGGCGAGATTGCGATCCAGCGCGGCGGTGGGCCGGCGTACGTTCTCGTGAATCGGATGCAGCGGAAACTCGAACGGGACGCCGCCCGCCGCGCGGATGCCTGCCTTGACCCGCTCCACCAGCTGGATGTGATGGCGGTTGCACGGGGTGAGGTCGGAGCCGGACTGGGCGATACCGATGATCGGCTTGCCGGAAGAGAGCTCTTCCAGGGTGATGCCGTAGTTCATGTAACGCTCGAGACACAGCGCCGTGGTGCCGGCGTGGTCAGGGTTATCGAACCACCAGCGCGAACGGAGTTGATCGGGGGTACGGCGGGGACGTTCGGTCATGATCGAGGCTCTCACAAACTTGTCACTGACTTGGCCGACGGGCCAGCGGCGTAAACGATCGCTGGCCCGGTCGGTACTGAAGCATCGGTGCGTTGGGTTGGCGGACGCTCAGAGCGCTTTCGCGGCTGCATAGCCGAAATCTTGCTCGCTCCCGAGCGTGTTGCGCAGCGGCCGTCCCAGGGCCGGCAGGTCGATCTCGTAGCGATCGCCGGGTTCGACCACGATCTTGTCGGCGAAGCTCAGCGTCGCCGTGCCGAAGAAATGGACATGCACGTCGCCGGGACGGCGGAAGTTGCGATACTTGAAGTGATGGTGCTCGAGGTTCGCCAGACTGTGGGCCATGTTGCCCTCGCCGGTCAGAAACGGCTTTTCCCATAGCGTGCGACCGTCACGCACGATGCGGCTGGTGCCTTCCAGGTTTTCCGGCAGTTCGCCGATGAAGAGCTCCGGGCCGAAGCTGCAGGCGCGCAGCTTGGAGTGCGCCAGCCACAGGTAGTTGAAGCGCTCGGTGACATGATCCGAGAATTCGTTGCCGATGGCGTAACCGACGCGCCAGGGCGTGCCGTCCTGGCCGACGACATAAAGCCCGGCCAGCTCCGGCTCCTCGCCGGCATCCTGGGCGAACGCCGGGGATGGAATGTCGGTTTCCGGCGCCACCACGCAGTCGCCATCCCCCTTGTAGAACCATTCCGGCTGCGGCCCGACTTCTCCCGCCTTCGGCTTGCCGGCCTCGATGCCCATGCGGAACATGCGCATGGAGTCAGTGAGCTCACTTTCGTCGACCCCGCCTTCAGACGGGGACATAGCGGCAGCGTGCATCGCCGAACGGGTATCGGCGCTGCCGAGATGCGTCAGCCCCGTCCCCGTGACCAGGCAATGCGCCGGATCCGGATGCGTCAAAGGCGGCAGCAGGCGTCGCTCGGCAACGATCTGCGCGTAGTCGAGACGCTGCTCGATCAGCGCCGATTCGACTACCGAGGTCAGCGTCTTGCCCTCGTCGATGGCGCGTCTGGCCAGACCATAGACGCCCGCGTCGGCGTCGACGACCTGGACCTCCCGTTCATCGACGACCATCGCCACGGTCAGTTGATCGTCGTTCAGGCACTGTATCAGGCGCATCGTACTCTCCTCTCCATCGCTAATCGGTCATTGCCACCACGACGTCTCGACCACCCTGGCGGGACGTCCCGAGTTCATCATCCTGTCCGTCTCGATCGCAAACGTCCACGACCCTTCGCGCGCAATGCGACAAAGCGTGCCGGGTGCCTCCGCTGGGCAAACGGATGCCGCCACCCCGACCTGACCCGACGCCTCGCGACACAACGACCACCGTTTATCACCTGACGCCTATGTTGAACATATGAAAAATAAGTACAACATAGACTTTCGGAGCAAATACCTCCGAAGCGAACCGGCGTAATCTGGCGGCGAGGGTCATCGTTCGACACGAAGGCTTTCTCAACGATCTGCCTGACGACATTGATTGGCCAGAATAAAACCGCCTTCATCCGATCCGTTTTCAGCATGTCGCATCACCAGAAAGGCATGGTCAGGGTTTCGCCGTTATACCAATGTCTAGTCAATACGCATATTGCACTCAATGGTCATAAACCATAGCTTCATTGAGCGAAATGCAGGCTCATAACCGCACAAAAAATCCCCCGCCAAGGAACACGCCATGAAGACGTCAATAACCAGAAGTCATCTCGCAGGATTGCTGGGATTGTCATTGTTGCTGCCGCTGCCGGCAATGGCCGACTATCCCGAGAAGCCGATTACGTTGATCGTTCCCTGGGCGGCCGGCGGGGGCACCGACGCGACCGCTCGAACCATCGCTGCCGCGCTGGAAGAGGAGCTTGGCCAGACAGTCAACGTGGTCAATCGGACCGGCGGGAGTGGCGTGGTCGGACACACCGCCATGGCCATGGCCAAGCCGGATGGCTATACGCTCGGCCTGATTACCGGCGAGATCAACATGATGCACTGGCAGGGGCTGACGCAGCTCACCTACCAGGACTACACGCCGATCGCCCAGATCAACTACGACTACGCCGGCATCCAGGTGGCCGCCGACGGCCCGTTCGACTCGGTCGAATCGCTGGTCGAGCAGGTCAAGAGCGAGCCCGCTCGAACCTATACCGCTTCCGGTACCGGGCAGGGTGGCGTCTGGCACCTGGCCTTCGCCGGCTTCCTGCTGGATCAGGGAATGGAGGCCGATCGCGTCTCGTGGATACCCAGCCAGGGCTCGGCCCCGGCGATGACCGAGATGGCGGCCGGCAGCATCGATATCGTCCCGAGCTCGGTGCCCGAGGGGCGCTCGATGATCGAGGCCGGCAAGGCCAAAAGCCTGGCGATCATGGCGCCGGAGCGGCTCGACAGCTTCCCCGACGTCCCGACCCTGAAGGAAGCGATCGGCAGCGACTACGCCATCGGTGAATGGCGCGGTATCGCCGGTCCCAAGGGGATGGATCCGGCCGTCGTCGAGACCCTCGAGAAAGCGGTCGAAGCCGCCTACAACAGCGACACCTACCAGAACTTCATGGCCAAGCAGGGCTTCGGCACCGAATGGCGGGGCGCGGACGATTTCGGCAAGCTCATGGCCGAACAGGACGAGCGCTTCGGCAAGATCGTCGAACAGGTAGGCCTGGCCAAGTGATCCGACGACCCGAACGGGAGACGACCTCATGAGAGATTTCCTGCTCGGACTGGCGTTCATGATCGGCGGCGGCGTGGTCATTGCCGTCGCCCAGACCTATCCGACCATGCCGGCGCTGCAGTTCGGCCCGTCGCTGTTCCCCTCGCTGATCGGCGGGGGAATGGTGATCGGCGGACTGGTGCTGGCACTGACTCGGGTGGGCCAGCTCAAAAACGCGTTCGCCGGTCCCCGCTCCCAAGTGGCGAGCTACGATTACCGCGGCCTGCTGATCTCGCTGCTGCCCTGCGCGCTGGTCGTGTTCTATATCCTGGCCAGCGAATTTCTGGGCGCGGCGCTGTGCATGGCGGCGAGCATGCTGGTGCTGATGCTGATACGGGGCGCCAGGCTGTGGCTATCGCTGCTCGTGTCGATCATCGTTGCCGCGGCAATCTATGTGCTGTTCTCGCGCTACCTGTTGATCCCGCTACCGGAAGGTACGCTGTTTTCCCAAACCCTCACATTCGCCTGGTGACTGCCCATGGACGATTTCCTGCAAGGCCTGGCAATGGTATTCAACCTGCAGACGATGCTGGTCATCGTCGCGGCGGCCGTTTTCGGGCTCTTCGTCGGGGCCATTCCCGGCTTGACCGCCACCATGGCGGTAGCGCTGCTGGTGCCGATCACGTTCTACATGGATGCCACCCCGGCCATCGCCGCGATCGTGGCGACCTCGGCAATGGCGATCTTCGCCGGCGATATCCCCGGCACCTATCTCAACATTCCCGGCACGCCGGCATCGGCGGCCTACGTCGGTGAATCCTATCGACTCGCGCAGAAGGGACGCGCCCGCGAAACGCTGGGCACCAACCTGGTCTGTTCGGTCATTGGCGGGCTGTTCGGCACGATGGTGCTGGTGTTCGTGTCACCCTCGCTGGCCGAAATGGCGCTCAATTTCAGCTCCTTCGAATACTTCTGGCTGGCGCTGCTGGGCCTGAGCAGCTCGATCTTCATCGCCATCGGATCCCGAGTCAAAGCCTTCCTGTCGCTGACGGTGGGCCTGCTGCTGTCGACCGTGGGGCTGGACATGATGAGCGGTGCGCCCCGCTTCACCTTCGGCGTTCCCGACCTGATGGCCGGGATCAACTTCATCCCTGTGATGATCGGCATGTTCGCGCTGAACGAGATCATGATGTTCTACGGCTCGCGGGTCGAGGAACGCCATGTCCCGGTGACAGCGAAGGACAGCGTGTTCCTCAAGGCGCCGGGGCACATCAAGACCTACTGGCGTAACGTGCTGCGTGGCAGCTCCCTGGGTACGCTGATCGGCGCGCTCCCCGGTGCCGGAGCGGACATCGCCGCCTGGATCGCCTACGCCCTCGGCAAGAGCCGCTCCAGGGAAAAGGAGAAATACGGCACGGGCCATATCGAGGGTATCGTCGACGCCAGTTCCGCCAACAACTCCGGCATCAGCGGCGCCTGGGTCCCGGCGCTGGTATTCGGTATCCCCGGCGATACCATTACCGCCATCGTCATCGGCGTGCTCTACATGAAGGGCATGAACCCCGGCCCGACGATCTTCATGAATGGCGGCGGCCAGGTCTATGCCCTGTTCACGGTGTTCTTCGTCGCCAACCTGATCATGCTGCCGATCGGCTATCTCGCCATCCGCGCGTCGAAGGTGTTCATTTTGACACCGCGCAAGATCCTGATGCCGGTGATCCTGAGCTTCTGCATCGTCGGCGCCTTCGCCATCAACAACTCGATCACCGATATCTGGATCATGCTGATCATTGGGCTGGTGGCCTTCGTGCTCGCCCGCAACGACTTCCCGATGGCCCCCGCCATTCTCGGACTGGTGCTCGGCAGTACCCTGGAGAACAGCTTCATGAGCTCGATGCTGAAATCCAACGGCGATCTGCTGGCCTTCTTCGAGCGGCCGATCAGCGCCGCGCTGGGCGCGATGGTCATCCTGATCTGGCTGTTGCCTTCACTGATCCGCCTGTTCCGCCGCTGGCGTAGCACGCCACAACCCAGTCACAAGCCGAGGTCCTCATGACCCGATATGATGCTGCCGCCCTGCATTCGACGCTGGTTACCCTGTTCGAGGAAAATGGCGCGAGCCCGGAGGTGGCGCAAACCACCGCACGCATTCTGGTCGAGGGGGACCTGCTCGGCCACCACACCCACGGGGTGAAGCTGGCCAACGGCTATCTCAAGGATCTCAAGGCGGGCCATGCCTGCGGCGATCACGAGCGGCTCGAGATCCAGCAGAACAGCCCGGTCGCGGCGCTGTTCGACGGCCACTACCTGCTGGGGCCGTACCTCGTCCAGCGTGCGCTGGATCACTGTTGCGAGGCTGCAAAAACGTTCGGCATCGGCATGGTCAGCCTCAAGCGCTCGCATCACATCGCCTGCCTGGCGGCGTATCTGCAACCGCTGGTCGAGGCCAACCTGGTGCCGCTGATCCTGACTTCGGACCCGGCGGTCGCCTCCGTCGCCCCTTATGGCGGGCTGGATCGGGTCTACACACCCAATCCGCTGGCGATCGGCATCCCGGGGCGCGAACAGCCGATGCTGATCGACGTCAGCATGTCGACCATCACCAACGGCACCGTAGGCAAGACGCACGCTGCCGGCGGCAAGCTCGATCATCCGGCGATTCTGACCGGCCACGGCGAGATCAGCGACGACCCGGAGGACTACTTCGCCTCGCCGGCAGGAAGCATTCTGCCGCTGGGCGAACTCGCCTTCGGTCACAAGGGCTTCGCACTGGGACTGATGGTCGAGGCGCTGACCTCCGCCCTTTCCGGCTTCGGCCGCAAGGATGCCCCCGAGGGCTGGGGCGCTTCGGTGATGGTGATGGTGATCGATCCGGCCCGCTTCGGCGGCACCGAGTCGTTTCTCGACGAGACCGACCATGTCGCCAGACGCTGCCTCGACAGCCGACCGCGCGACCCCGCCAGGCCGGTGCGTCTGCCCGGCCAGTCTGGCCTGGCCCGGCGCCGGGACTATCTCGACAACGGCATCCCGTTGCCGACGGATGTCGTCGATGCCATGCGCAACGCCGTGGCAGACTCATCCCTGGCCGGCAAGACAGCCTTCGGCTAACAAGCACACATCCCTTTCGACTCGACAGGAGCTCTGTTTTTCATGACCCAACCCAATGATCCCGGCCGCCTTCAAGACAACTGTCTTCCCGAAGATGCCGATCAGGCACTGCTGGTGGGGCGCGTCTGGCTGACCAGCGATGATGGCCGCGCCGGCCCGGCGCTGGTGGCCCTGCGCGGCGACGTGCTGGTCGATCTTTCCGAGCACGTCTCGACCATGGCCGACCTGCTGGAGCGCGACGATGCCGCCTGGCTCGCTCGCGAGGCGCCGGGCAACAGCGTCGGCACGCTGACGGACGTGCTTGCCAACAGCCACGGGGACGCACCGCGCGCGCCCTATCTGCTGGCCCCCTGCGACGTGCAGGCGATCAAGGCGTGCGGCGTGACCTTTGCGGTCAGTCTGCTGGAACGGGTGATCGAGGAGCAGGCGGGCGGCGATCTCAAGCGCGCTGCCGAACTGCGTCAGGAGATTCAATCCCTGATCGGTGGCGATCTGTCGCGGATCAAGCCGGGCTCGGAAGAGGCGATGGCGCTCAAGGCGGAACTCCAGGCGCGTGGCGGCTGGTCGCAGTACATGGAAGTGGGTATCGGCCCCGACGCCGAGGTGTTCTCCAAGGCGCAGCCGCTGTCTGCGGTCGGCCACGGCGCCCGCGTCGGGCTGCATCCCGCCTCCGAGTGGAACAATCCGGAGCCGGAGATCGTGCTGGCCGTGGACGCCCAGGGGAAAGTGCGTGGCGCCACGTTGGGCAACGACGTCAATCTGCGCGATGTCGAGGGTCGCAGCGCCCTGCTGCTGGGCAAGGCCAAGGACAACAACGCCTCCTGTTCGATCGGGCCGTTCATCCGGCTGTTCGACGACCACTTCGGCATCGATGACGTGCGCAATGCCCAGGTATCGCTGCGCATCGAGGGGGCGGACGACGACTTCCTGCTGGAAGGACAGAGCGACATGCGCGAGATCAGCCGCGATCCGCTGGATCTGGTGGCGCAGACCTACGGCGCCCATCACCAGTACCCGGATGGCTTCATGCTGTTTCTCGGTACCATGTTCTCGCCGATTCAGGACCGTGACGGCGAAGGCCAGGGCTTCACCCATCATATCGGCGACCGGGTGACCATCTCGACACCAAGGCTGGGCACGCTGAGCAACGTCGTCGATCGCAGCGACCGCCTGCCGCCGTGGACTTTCGGTATCCGCGCGCTGCTGGCTCACCTCGGTCAACGCTGACGCCGGTTCGGCGTGAGTCCGAAGCCATCGCTTCTGCTTCTGCTGCCGACGCCGCCCTGGCGTCGGCAGTGGAAATTCAGGGTTCGTCGCGCATCAACAGCGTATCGATGAACTCGCCGACCACATCGGATATCTCCTCTCCCTTGCGGGTCAACACGCCGTAGTAGCCCAGCGGCTCGCCGATCACCAGCGGGAGCGCGGTGAACTTGCCCGCCGAAACGGCCGTCTTGAGCACCGATGTCGGCAACAGGGCGATGGCATCCGACGAGCTGACCAGTTGCAGCGTGGTCTGCGTCGAGGTGGTTTCCACCACATTGCGCGGCGTCGCGACTCCGGCTTCGGCCAGCGCCACCTCGAACAGTCCTCGCATCGGGCTGCTCATGGGATGCAGCACCCAGGGCCAGCGCACGACCTCGCCCAGGCCGGGCGGACGCTCGCACAGCGGATGCCCCGCCCTCACCACGATCGAAACCGGCTCAGCCTGTAGCGGCAGGAAGTCGAACAGGTGGTGCTGGGCGTGTTCCGTCACGCGTCCGATGACGACATCCAGCTGTTTGTATTCCAGGTCCGCCAGCAACCGATCGCTGGAATTCTCGAAAAGGCTGACCGCCAGCTGCGGTCGTCGAGACTTGATCGTGGTGATCGCCTTGGGCAACAGCAGTGGTGCCGCGCCGGGTACCGAGCCAATGACCAGCTTGCCGTGCCCCCCTTCACGCAGCGATACCAGATCGTCTATCAGACGATCGGTGTCGTTGAGGATCGTCCGGGCGTAACGCACCAGTAGCCGCCCGGCATCGGTGATTTCCATGCTGCGAGGCTGGCGATAGAACAGCGTCATGCCGAAAAACGTCTCGATGTCCTTGAGCATCTTGCTGGCGGCCGGCTGGCTCATGTTCATATGGCGAGACGTGGCGTGAAGATTGCGACTTTCGTCCAGCGTGACAAGCAGCGCGAGATGCTTGATACGCAGCCAACCCTTGACGTGATTACGACTATCGTTGGACATCATTCCGATCCGGATAAGCCTTTGGTCAAAGACAATAACCCCCGGTTATCGAGGTTGCAAAAAAAAAGATTGGTCAGCGCCAGCGAGCGCCAATTAGTCTGACGATACATTCCAAAAAGGCAGCCAGATTTTATGATTAAATTCCTGAAATAACCGCGCCAATCACGGGCAATCCTACGACTAAAGATATCGAATTGGCGTCCAGTATTTTTCGAAGTATTTCATGGAAACCGTGACAACCTTCATCCATAAGGCAAGGAATCTCGTCAGCATGCCCACGATTCAACGGGTCGAAGTTCAGGACATTCGCTTCCCGACCTCCCGCGAGCTGGACGGGTCGGATGCCATGAATGCCGCGCCGGATTACTCGGCCACCTATGTCATCCTGCATACCGACGCCGACGACGGCATTACCGGCCATGGCCTGACCTTCACCATCGGCCGGGGCAACGAGATCTGCGTCAGGGCAGTGGAATCTCTCGCCTCCCGCCTGGAGGGGCGCTCGCTTTCGGATATCACCGCCGACATGGGCGCCTACTGGCGCGAGCTGACCAGCGGCGACAGTCAGCTGCGCTGGCTGGGGCCGGAAAAGGGCGTCATTCATCTGGCCTGCTCGGCGATGATCAACGCGATCTGGGATCTGTGGGCGAAGCATGAAGGCAAGCCGGTGTGGAAGCTGCTCGCCGACATGACCCCGGAAGCGCTGGTGCGGTGTCTCGACTTTCGCTTCGTTACCGATGCACTGACCCCGGAAGAGGCGATCGGCCTGCTCAAGCGTCGCGAGGCCGGCAAGGCCGAACGCGAAGCCGCACTGCGCGAGCACGGCTATCCGGGCTACACCACCTCGGCCGGCTGGCTCGGCTACTCGGAAGAGAAGATGCGCCAGCTCTGCCGCGATGCCATCGCCGATGGCTGGGACCACTTCAAGCAGAAGGTCGGCGGCGACATCGAGGAGGATCGAAGGCGCGCCCGCATCCTGCGCGAAGAGATCGGCGAAGCGCGCCTGCTGATGATGGATGCCAACCAGATGTGGGACGTCGACGAGGCGATCGCCAACATGCGCCGGCTGGCGGAGTTTCGTCCTCACTGGATCGAGGAGCCGACCAGCCCCGACGACGTGCTGGGTCATGCCGAAATCCGCCACCGCCTGGCGCCGATCGGCGTCGCCACCGGCGAGCATTGCCACAACCGGGTGATGTTCAAGCAGCTGTTCCAGGCCGATGCGATCGATTTCTGCCAGCTCGACGCTGCTCGGCTGGGAGGCCTCAACGAAGTGATCGTGGTGCTGCTGATGGCCGCGAAGTACGACATTCCCGTCTGTCCCCATGGCGGCGGCGTGGGCCTGTGCGAATACACCCAGCACATCTCGATGTTCGACTACATCGCGGTTTCCGGCTCGCTGGAAGGCCGTTTGCTCGAATACGTCGACCATCTCCACGAACATTTCGTCGACTCGGTACAAATCCGCCGCGGGCATTACCTGGTGCCGGATGCCCCCGGCTACAGCGTCACCATGAAGGCGGACTCCCTCGCCGCTCATCGATATCCCGATGGCAGCGCCTGGCAATGACGGCGCCGCCGACCCGAGCATTCGGACGCCGCCGAGACCCGCGGCGCCGCACTGCACGTCACTCACGCCATGCACGCCAATTGCGCTATTCACTTCACTAACGTTCTGGAGCTGAAGATGACAACAATCACATCATCGCCTTCCGCCACGCGATCCCGTCGCGCCCGTTCTCCGTTGACCTCGCTGATGGTGGCAACCGTTCTGAGCCTGACCAGCCTGTCGGCCGTCGCGGCCACCGAAATGCCCCCGATTCCGGAGGTCAAGGGCGATGTCGTCAAAGGGGACGGCAACGACTACAGCCTCAAGTTCAATATCGGCCTGACCCAGTCCAGTGCCCAGTATCGCGGTCTGGAATACTTCAAGAAGATCGTCGAGCAGCGTAGTGACGGCCATATCGAGGTGCAGACCTTCCACAGCGCCCAGCTCGGCGACGATCTCCAGTCGGTCAGCGCGCTTCAGGCCGGCACGCTGGAAATGACGGCGCCTTCCACCTCGCCGATGGTGAGCATGTTCCCGCAGTTTGCCGTATTCGACCTGCCGTTCCTGTTCCCGACGCCGGAAATCGCCGACAAGGTGCTCGACGGCGAGATCGGCCAGCAGATGCTGGAGGACGCCTCGACCAAAGGCCTCGTGGCCATCGGCTGGGCCGAGAATGGCTATCGCCAGTTGACCAACAGCAAGCAGCCGGTGGCCTCCCCCTCGGATCTGGATGGCCTCAAGGTTCGCACCATGCAGAACCCGATCCACCTGGACATCTGGCGCACGCTGGGTGCCAATCCGACACCGATGTCTTTCGCCGAGCTGTTCACTGCACTGGAGCAGGGTGTCGTCGACGGTCAGGAAAACCCGTGGATTACCATCGAATCGTCGAAATTCAATGAGGTACAGCCGTACGCCACCGAAACGAATCACGTCTACACGCCTTTCATCACGCTGGTTTCCGAGCGTTTCTGGGACCGTCTGCCGGAGAGCTATCAGCAACTGCTGCGTGAGGCCGCCAAGCAGATGGGCGACTACGAGCGTCATGTCAGCCGCGTCATGAATGACCAGATCAAGCAGGAACTGAAAGACGAAGGCATGCAGATCACCGAGCTGACGCCGGAACAGATCGCGACCTTCCAGGAGGATCTGGCGCCGGTCTACGACGAGTGGCGGGACAAGATTGGCGGCGATCTGATCGACCGTATCCGCGCCGAGTCCCAGGCTCAGTCGAAGTAAGTGCCGATTCGCCGCAGGCGTCACGGACGCCTGCGGCTAGCCCTGCGTGATCATGGAGGTCATGATGAATGCCGACTCCCCCGCCACCCGGGGTCTCCTGGGCTGGCTCCGCCAAACGCTGGAAATCGCTGCCGGGCTGCTCGTGCTCGGTGTGGTCTTCTGCGTCACGGCCAACGTCTTTGGACGCTTCGTCCTCAACTATTCCTACACCTGGGCCGAGGAACTCTCCCGGGTGCTGTTCATCTGGCTGGTGCTGCTGGGCGCAGGCGTAGGCAGTCTCGGCAACGAGCATGTGGCGGTCACCTTCTTCCGCGACAAGGCGCCTGGCGGACTACGCAAGGCTGCCGCTCTGTTGAGCATTGCCATCGTCTACATCGTCTGTATCTGCATTCTGCTGGGGTTCAAGGAAGTGATCTCGGGCTACACCAGCGCCACGCCGATGCTGGGCATTCCCCAGACCTTCCTTTATAGCGCCATGCCAGTGATGGCGATCCTGACGATGATCGCCAACACCATTGCCTTGGTCGAATTGATCAGAGGCGCCCCGTTCCGGAGCAAGACATCATGATTCTATGGAGCATTCTGATAGGGCTTGCCATCTGTATCGTCATCGGCATGCCGATCTCGTTCGGTCTCGCGGCCATCAGCCTGTTCATCTTCTTCGAATCCGGCTATGCGCTGTCGCCGATCGTGTCGCAGGCCGTCAACGGGCTGGACTCCTTTCCTCTTCTGGCGATTCCCTTGTTCATTCTGGTCGGGGAAGTGATGAGCGCGGGCGGTATCGCCACTCGACTGGTCCGTCTCGCCAGCGCCCTGGTCGGTTTCGTCGCCGGTGGCCTCGGCCAGGTGGCAGTGCTCACGTCAATGTTCTTCGGCGGCATCAGCGGCTCCGCCGTGGCCGATGCCTCCGCCGTCGGCAGCATGATGATCGAGCCGATGAAGCAGCATCGCTACAGTGCGCCAATGGCAACGGCCATCGTGGTTGCCGCTTCGGTAGTGGGCATCATCATTCCGCCGTCGATCCCGATGATCCTGTTTGGCGTGGTCACCAACACCTCGATTTCACAGCTGTTCATGGCGGGGATCGTGCCCGGCATCCTGATCACGCTGGGGCTGGCGGCCACTACCTACGTACAATCGCGCAAGAACGGGCGCGGCCAGCCGTTCTCGGTGCCTGAGCTGTTCGCGGCATTGAAGGAGGCCCTGCTGGCGCTGCTGTTGCCGGTCATCATCGTCGGGGGCATTCTCTCCGGCGTGTTCACACCGACCGAGAGCGCGGCGATCGCCCTGGTCTACGCCTTCGTGGTGTCGTTCTTCATCTATCGCAGCCTGACATTGAAGCGCTTCTTCGAGCTTTGCATCGCTACCGGCAAGCTCACCGGCGTCGTGATGCTGCTGCTGGCGTTCGCCAGCGTGCTGGCCTGGCTGCTGACCGCCAACATGATTCCGCAGCAACTGGTGGTCAGCCTGTCGGCCATCACCGAGAACCAGTTCCTGCTGCTGCTGATTCTGACCGGATTCCTGCTGGTGGTCGGCTTCTTCATGGACCTGACCCCGGCGATGGTCATTCTGGCCCCGCTAATGACGCCGGTGGTGGTCAAGCTGGGGGTCGATCCGGTCTATTTCGGCGTGCTGATGTCGTTCGTGCTGGGGATCGGCCTGATCACGCCACCGGTGGGAACGGTGCTCTATGTCGGCTGCGGCGTGGGCAGGGTCGGCATGGAGAGCCTGGTGAAGAGCCTGCTGCCCTTCTATTTCACGCTGATCGCGCTGCTGGCGCTGTTCCTGCTCTTCCCCCAGATCGTGCTGTGGTATCGCTGAGGCCAGGTGATTTCGATGATGCTGAATGATTTCGACGATGTCCCCTTCGATGATCTCTGGAGAGGTGGTTCATGACCCCGCAGGCTGCACTGCTCGACGATCTGGCTACCCTACTGGGCAAGGGCGGGCTGCTGACCGAGGCCGACGACATGGAGCGCTATCGCGTCGACTGGCCAGGCCATCATGGCGCCGAGCCGCTGGCCGTCGCCCGCCCCTCGACGACGCGCCAGGTGGCCGACGTGGTGAGCTACTGCCATCGCCACGACATCCCGCTGGTGCCACAGGGCGGCCACAGTGGGCTGGTCGGCGGCGCACTGCCGGATGCGGATCATCCAGAGCTGGTCGTCAGCCTCGAGCGCATGGCAGCGATTCGCCATGTCGATCCCATCAACTTCACCATGAGCGTCGATGGCGGCTGCATTCTGCAATCGGTCAAGGATGCCGCCGAGGCGGCCGACTGTGACTTTCCGCTCTCGCTGGGAGCTCAGGGCAGTTGCCAGATCGGCGGCAATGTCTCGACCAACGCCGGCGGCCTCAATGTGCTGCGCTACGGCATGATGCGGCAGCTGGTGCTGGGGCTGGAGGTCGTGCTGCCGGACGGGCGTATCTACAACGGCATGAAGGCGCTGCACAAGAACAACACCGGCTACGATCTGAAGCAGCTGTTCATCGGCGCCGAGGGCACGCTCGGCATCGTTACCGGTGCAGTCCTCAAGCTGTTTCCCCGCCCTCAGGTCAGCCGCACGGCGCTGTTGGCGTGTCCGAACGTGGACGCGGTGCTGGAGCTCTACGCGCTGGCGAGACGCAGTTGCTGCGATCTGCTGACCGCGTTCGAACTGGTGCCGCGCACCTGTCTCGAACTGGCGATGGAGGCAGTCCCCGATCTGCGCGATCCGCTCGATGCCCCGGCACCGGTCTATGTGCTGATGGAGGTCGCCGCCAGCGGGCCGCTGGACCTCGATGCCATGATCGAGACGCTCTTCGAACGCGGATTCGAAGCGGGCGCCCTCACCGATGGCGTGCTCGCCGCCAGTGAAACCCAGGCCCGGAATCTCTGGCACATTCGCGAGGCGATGCTGGAGGGGCAGCGCAATCGCGGCGAGCACCTGCGCACGGATGTCTCGATACCCATCTCCTCGCTGAGCGCCTTCCATCAGCGCGCTTCCGAGGAGATCCAGTCGCTATGTCCGCAGGCGACGATCATCGCCTACGGCCATATCGGCGATGGCAACCTGCATTTCAACATTCTGCCGCCGCCCGGGCTGGGGGCCGACGAGCGTTCGACGCTGCTGCACGAGCTGGAGGAGCGGCTATTCGAGATCGTCGACGACTTCGACGGCAGCATCAGCGCCGAGCACGGTATTGGCCGCTTCAAGCAGAGCGCCTTCATGGAGATGCTGTCGGAGCCGGAATACGACATCATGCGGGGACTCAAGCATCTGCTGGACCCCCGCGGCCTGATGTCGCCCGGTCGCATTCTTCCCCGCCCCGCCGAATGACGCGCCGGGTTCGGATCCGGCGCTCGATCCCGTTCAGGAAGCTTTGTCATGCCCCATTCCCACACACGTTCGGACCGTCACGCCCACCCCGATAGCCGGAGCGTTGCCGTCATCGGCACCGGCATCATGGGCGCGCCCATGGCCAGCCGTCTGGCGGCGGCGGGCCATCGCGTACGCGCCTGGAATCGCTCGCCGGACAAACTGGTTCCGTTGCAGCGCGCCGGCGTGGAAGCGGCCGGTTCTCCGGTGGCCGCCGCCCGCGACGCCGATGTCGTCATCGTCATGCTGAGCGCCGGGCCGGTCTGTGACGAGATTCTGCTGGGCGAGGATGGCGTCATCGCCAAGATGTCGCCCGACAGCAGCCTGATCGTGATGAGCTCGATTCCCGCGGATACCGCCCGGCACCAGGCGGAGATCGCGAACCGCCACGGCGTCGGCTACCTGGACGCCCCGGTCTCCGGCGGCGAGCGCGGCGCCATCGATGGCACGCTGGCGATCATGGCCGGCGGCGAGGCGGACGTGTTCGAACGCTGCCGGGCCTTGCTGGCGAACCTCGGCCGCCCGACCCATGTCGGCCCTGCCGGGAGCGGCCAGCTTGCCAAGCTCGCCAATCAGATGATCGTCGCGAACACGATCGCCACGGTGGCGGAAGCGCTGCTGCTGGTGGAACGTGGCGGCGCCGATCCCGCACAGGTGCGTGAGGCGCTGATGGGCGGCTTCGCGGATTCGACGATCCTCAAGATGCACGGCCAGCGCATGCTCGAACGAGATTTTGCCCCCGGCGGTCCTGCCAAGTGGCAATACAAGGATACCCAGACGGCGATGGCAGAGATGACCCGCCTGGGACTGGAACTTCCGGTCAGCATCCAGGCCGATGCGCTGTTCGGCGACATGCTGGGCCACGGCGATGGCGAACTGGACCACAGCGCGCTGATCCGGGAACTCCGCCGTCGAAATGGCATGGCCGTCGACTGACATTGGCGGGCGCCCGCCCGCTTGTGGGCTTCGGCTCAGCGCTGGCTGAGCCAGCGCAGATAACCCGGTGCCTCCAGCTCGCCGGAATGGCGGAAGTTGGCCAGGCGCTCCTGGACCAGCGACTCCGAGGCCTCGAGATGTTGATGCAATGCCGAGCCGGCCAGCGCGGGGCGGCGTGACTGCATGGCTTCGAATACCTGTCGATGCGCGTCAAAGAATGGATCGCCCGGTGGCAATTCGATCTCTCCGCCCAGCAAGTGCTTGCTGATCAGCAGGATTGGCCGCGTGCGCTGCAGCATGATCAGGATCTCGGCATTGCCGCCATGCTCCAGGGCCTCGTGATGCAGGTCGTTTTCCAACGCATCGAGCTGACTGGCCTGAACCTCGGGATATCGGGTCTGCGCCTGATCCAACCTGTCGAGATAGCGGCGGATCGCGGCGTCGGGAATCCGGTCGCAGGCGCGCGCGATCATGAACGGCTCCAGCTGTCGTCGGGCATCGTAGAGCTGATGCAGCCGTTCGTCGTCCAGCGGCACCACGTTCCAGCTGCTGTACTTGATCTTCTCGACCACTCCCAGCGACTGCAGTTGCAGCAGGATGCGATACGTCGTGGCACGGCTCACGTCCAGCGACTTGGCCAGTTGCAGCTCGTTGAGCTCGAGACGCCCTTTCATCGAGCAGAGCACGATATCGTGTTCGACCTTTTCCGCCAGGGCGCGCCAGGAGTCCGTGCGCCTGACCGAAGCCCGCCCGCCTGCCGCACGGAAGTCAGCCGCGGTCAGCGAGCGGCGCACGATCGTGTGCGGATCGCGTCCCACCAGAAACCCCCGCCCCTCGAAGCGGCTGATGGTACCCTCCTGATGTAAACGCCCCAGAGTCTGGCGCACCGGGGAGCGGCTCATGCCGAAGATTTCAGCGATGTTGCCTTCGAGCAGTACCAACCCCGGCTCCAGGTGTCCGCTCGCCATGCTGCGCAGCAGCGCATCGTATAACTGGTCCTTGAGTGTCTTGGCCATCGACTCATTTCCGCGACGTGACAGGATCGAATCGGGACATGCCACGATTCAGCGATAACGAGTATTGCATACAAAGTTCGTCACTGACTGCCCGACATAGGGACTATGGCCTCGCCTGGCTTGTTTACTTGGTTCGTTTACCTGGCTTGTTTTACCTGAAGGGCGACCGATCAGCGATGTGCGAGCGACAGGCAAAATAAAACGCCGCCCACGTTATGTGGGCGGCGTCTCGATACTACCAGGGGCTGGGCCCCGCTAACGGATCAGTCGTCGGCAGTTCAAGCGCGAGAGCGTCGAACCGGCGCATCGCCATCGCTGCGACGACGCGGTGCACGCTCGGGCGCGCCCTGATCTTCAGAGATCTCCAGCGGACGGCCGCCGACGCGGGCCCGTGACATCTTGGCCAGAATCGAGGGTGGCAGACCACTCGGCAGCTCGACCACGGAGAAGGCGTTACGGATATCGATACGACCGATGCGGCCCCCTTCGATGCCACCTTCATTGGCCAGAGCACCGACCAGTTGGCCCGGCTTGACGCCATCCTTGTGGCCTACCGAGACGCGGTAGCGAGTCATGCCTTCACGCGGCGTGCTTTCGCGGCGGCGCGGCGCGCGTTCACGACCGCTATCGCGACCGCCATCACGGCCATTGTCGCGACGCGACGGCGAGCTGGTGATACGTCCGATCGGCGCTTCACCGGCTCGCGCCAGCGTGGCCAATGCCGCCGCCAGATCGATCGGGTCATGACCTTCCTCGACCAGCTTCTCGATCAGCGCACGCTGATGATCGGCACCGGCTTCGAGCATCTCGCGCAGACGCGCACTGAAACGGTCGTCGCGGTGGGCACGAATGGCCGCTTCGTCGGGCAGCGGCATCTCGGTCATGGCCTGACCGGTCGCCTGCTCGACCCAGCGCACCTTGCGGGTTTCACGACCGCCGGCAAAGGTGATGGCGACACCGTCACGACCGGCACGGCCGGTACGACCGATGCGGTGAATATAGGCTTCGGAGTCCTGCGGGAGGTCATAGTTGACCACGTGCGTGATACGCGGCACGTCGAGACCGCGAGCCGCGACGTCGGTCGCGACCAGCACGTCGACCTTGCCACGCTTGAGACGGGTCACGGTGCGCTCACGCAGGCTCTGGTCGAGATCGCCCGAGAGACCGGCGGCATTGACGCCACGAGCGGTGAGCTGCTCCACCAGCGTGGTACAGGCAGCACGCGTACGCACGAACACGATAGCCGCGTCGACCGTTTCGACTTCGAGGATACGCGCCAGTGCTTCCAGCTTGCTGGGGCCTTCGACACGCACCACGCGCTGTTCGATGTTCTCGCCGGTGCTGACCTTGGATTCGATGGTCACCTTGACCGGATCGACCAGGTAGCGGTTGACGATACGCTCGATCTCGCTCGGCAGCGTAGCCGAGAAGAACACCCGCTGGGCATCTTTCGGCGTGTCCGATACCACACGCTTGACGTCGTCGATGAAGCCCATGCGCAGCATTTCGTCGGCTTCGTCGAGAACCAGCGCCGAAAGACCATCGAGCTTGAGACTGCCACGATCCAGGTGATCGATGATTCGACCGGGCGTTCCCACGACGACCTGCGCCCCCCGCTTCAGCGCGGTCAACTGCTCACGATAATCCTGACCGCCACAAAGGGTGGCGATTTCCAGCCCTTTCAGATTCTGGCCATACTTGGAGAAAGACACGGCGACCTGCTGCGCCAGTTCCCGCGTCGGAGCCAGCACCAGGACTTGCGGTTCACGCCGACCGAGGTCGAGCCGGCTCAGCAACGGCAGCGCGAACGCCGCAGTCTTGCCGGTGCCGGTTTGCGCCTGGCCCAGCATGTCGCGACCTTCCAGCAGCGCAGGGATCGTCTGCGTCTGGATCGGTGAAGGAGTTTCATAGCCCAGGGTTTCGAGGGCAGTCAGTACTTCCGGCAATAGCGCCAGATCGCCAAAGCTAGGCGAAACAGTAACAGTCGAGGTCATTTCACACCTTGGAGTGGCCGGTAGGCACCGGCGAAAATGTCATGGCATCGGTGGCGTGATCACCACGGAATGCCGGTCGCACCTGGCATTGCGCTTGTCGCCCCGCGGATGACGGGAGCGATAGCATATGTGGCGACCTTGATGCGCCCGGTTGCTTGAAACATCAACCGATCTAGGCGCTCCATCGTTGCATCCGGACGCGAAAAACGGCTTGGCCGCGCGTCATGTACGAGATACGTCCGGTGCTGGGCATCGATTCACAAGTCGATGGCGTCGATTACAGACATATCGGCAGGATGGTGGGGTCAACACATGCGAGGAAGCGCTACTATACCATCGGCGTAGGCGTTTCGCCACCCGAACGTAAAAATCCTACAGAAAGGGTCGCCAACGGAACCTCGAATGAAGCTCTGAGCCGAACGCCGTAGACTGAACGCCCTTTGATGTTTTCTATCTCCAACACGAACACGCCGAGCCTTCCCGCCATGCCGACACCCAAGCCCACCCTGTGGATCGATGCCGACGCCTGCCCCCGCGTCGCTCGCGACATCATCATTCGGGCCGCCGAACGCACCCGCACCCAGACCTGGATGGTCGCCAATCATGCGCTGCCGTTACCGCCCTCGGCCTGGGTCAAATCGCGAATGGTGGCCCACGGATTCGATGCCGCGGACAACGCGATCGTCGAGGCTGTCGCGACCGGCGACCTGGTCATCACCAGCGATCTGCCGCTGGCGCAGGAAGTGATCGAACGTGGCGCCGAGGTCATGACCACCCGCGGCGAAAGCCTGAATATCGACAACGTCAAGGCGCGAGTGCAGATGCGGGACTTCATGGAGACGCTGCGCGCCAGCGGCGAACATACCCAGGGGCCCAACGCCTATACCGATGGTGATCGCCGGGAGTTCGCCAACGCGCTGGATCGATGGCTGCAACGCCATGCCCGTGGCTGACACGGCCACTGCCAGCGCGTAGTAGGTCGTGAACTGGCTCTCATTCGGCGCCGCGAATTCCCTGCCCGGACAGTCGCCCGCGGTCATGCGGCGCATCCAGCGCCAGCGACGGCCCCAACGGAACGATCCGGGTCGGATTGATCGTCGGATGGCTGTAATAGTAGTGGCGCTTGATGTGGTCGAAGTCCACCGTCTCCGCGATGCCCGGCCACTGATATAGCTCGCGCAGATAATTCGACAGGTTCGGAAAGTCGGCGATGCGCTGGCGATTGCACTTGAAGTGCCCATGGTAGACCGCATCGAAGCGTACCAGCGTCGTGAACAGCCGGATATCGGCCTCGGTCAACCACTCACCCGCCAGATACCGCTGGCTCTCGAGCCGCGCTTCCAGACGGTCGAGACAGTCGAACAGCGCCACGAAATGCTTCTCGTAGACCGCCTGCTCGGTTGCGAAGCCGGTCTTGTAGACGCCGTTGTTGACGTTGTCGTAGACGTCCGCATTGACCTCGTCGATGACGTCGCGCAGGTCGTCGGGATAGAAATCCAGACGGTTGCCGGTCAGTTCATCGAATGCCAAGTTGAGCATCCGCAGGATCTCTGCCGATTCGTTGTTGACGATGCGCCGCTGTTGCCGGTCCCATAACGCAGGCACCGTCACCCGGCCGGTGTAGCGAGGGTCGGTCAAGGTATAGAGCTGGTGATGGTAGTCGACATGGTTGACCTCATCGCCGCTCGATCCCTCGTCCACCCGATAGCTCCAGCCCTGGTCGAGCATCAACGGACTGGTATGGGAGACGCCGATCTCCGCCTCCAACCCCTTGAGCTTGCGCATGATCAGCGTGCGGTGCGCCCACGGACAGGCCAGCGATACGTAGAGATGATAACGTCCTCTTTCCGCCGCAAGCCCTGGCTGCCCTTGCGGCCCCGGCTCGCCGGCAGGCGTGATCCAGTCACGCAGCTTGGCGGACTCGCGCACGAATTCGCCGCCGTGGCTCTTGGTGTCATACCACTGGTCTCGCCATTCTCCGTCGACAAGCAATCCCATGAGTCTCTCCTGTCAATGCCAGTGCGCGCCGTTCGGTGACGCGTGCCGTTAGATGCCGAATGGCTGACAGGATAGACCTCTTCGGTCAGAGATCGAGCGTAATAACTCGGCTCATTCGTTCGGCTGCATCGATGCATTCGAGTTCTGCGGCCGGGCATCCTGTGGGCAGGTAGCGACTACGCTGGCCATCAGCGCCTCGGCCAGGGCACGCGTCGCCGGGCCGGCGCCATCGATGTCACGATGCACGAGCTGCAGCGATACCCGGCGCACGCCACCTGCGCGCAACGGCAGCGCCTTCAGTCGCCCCTGGTCCAGCGCCGCGCGAATCCGCGTTTCCGGCACCCAGGCAAAGCCCAGCCCCCGCTCCAGCATGTCGATCGATGTCGATAGGTGCCCCAGCGTCCAGCGCTGCTCGGCCTTCAGCCAGCCTGCATCGAGCCGGTGACGCACTGCGGAATCGCGAATGACCAGCTGCCGGTGCCGTTCCAGATCGCGCAAATCCAGCTCGCGCTCAAGCTGATGCAAGGGATGCCGGGGATGAGCCACCGCGATGAAAGGCACGTCGACGATGGATTGCCCCAGGAAGCCCTGGGCGCTGACTCCCGAGATGACGAGGTCGGCACGCCCCTCATACAACATTTCGACAGCACCATTGAGGACGGTTTCCTGCAACTGAACGCGCACGTGCGGGAACGCGTCCGAGAACCGTGTCAACGCCTCGGCCAGGGCATCCGCCGGAAAGACCTGGTCCACGGCCAAGGTGACTTCCGCCTCGAGCCCGCCGGCGAGACGCTCGGCCACGTCTTCCAGCGAAGCAGCGTTCTCGATCAATTGCCGCGCTCGGCGCAGCAGGAGGGTTCCTGCCTCGGTAAGCACGACCTGGCGTCCCTTGGGCTCGAAAAGCGCCACCCCCAGCTGCTCCTCGATCTTGTGGATCGCGTGATTGAGCGTCGACGGGCTTCGATGAATCACTTCTGCGGCCTTGGCAAATCCACCGTTATCGGCTACCGCCGCCAGCATTTGCCACTGCAGCAACGTCACTTTCGGCACAACACTCTCCCGTTAGCCTCGAACGTTCATGCGCAGAAGAAGCGCCTGAAAGCCCAGCTTTTCTTCGATTCGGTATTCTGCCGTCAGATTAAGCGTCAGCGCCATGATCGTGACTGACCTGTGGTTACGTTGCCGAAAAATCGCTCTACTCCTGGCAATCTTCTGGATCAATAAAATCCCTACAAACCTTTTACAGATGAAGATTCGGCTGGAAAACAGCGCTTTATCACGCACCATGATGGTGCAAAACCATGCACCACTACCTTACATAAACTTACGCTCGGCACTCTCGCCCCCACACTTTCAGCTGATGCCTCAATCTCGCCAAGGCCCCGTGAGCCGCGGCCTCAGGCACTGTACTTAAATACAGACTAGGCAATTAACACCAGCTTAGGGTATGGTTCCCCGGCCTTTATTTAAATTTGTCATCCTTTTTTATCCGGGCCCCCATTTTCATGCTGCGAATATTTCATTCGCTACCCCGCACGCACAAAGTGTTATTGCTTCCGGTCGCCACCATGGTCACCGTGCTGGGTACGCAAAAAATCATGGGCGTTTTCGGCGATGCCGACGACGTACAACAGCAAACTCCACTCGCGACGACGACCATTTCTCAATCGATCGTCAATTCGGCCACCCGGAAAGAGGCGGCAGAACTCGCCTTTTCCTTCGGCGATTTAACGCAAGACATTCCCCTGGCGCAACTCAAGCCGCTGGAGGTAATGCAGGTCGATTTCATCTCCGAAGCGCAGGCTGACGAAGGCTCGACGACGCCTTCGCAGGCGCAGACAATCTCCCCCATCATCAAGCCGGCGATCGAACCCGACGTCAAACAGGTAGCAATGCAGCTGCCTGCGAAAGACGTACAAGCCGCGTCCGACGACGATGACAGCGACATCGGGGGCACGTCTTACGAAGACTGGTCGTTCGACAATACGATGGATCCCTCCGGCGATACCGAGCTGGGTGACGAGATCGCTTCCAGGGAAACCTACGTTCCGGAATGGCAGAGTTATACCATTCAAAGCGGCGACTCCTTCGCTTTGACTGCCGAAAGAACGCTGGGTCTCGCGTACAGCGACGTGATGCAGATCCTCAACACCGTACCGGATCAGAAGGTCCTGACCCGTTGGCGTGTCGGCAATAGCTTCGACTACAAGCTCGACGAGAACGGCCAGCTGTTGGCACTGCGCGTGATGAAGGATCCTCGTGAGGGTTACCTGATCCAGCGCGACGATGAATCGGCCGACTTTGCCTATTCACCGATCGAGAAAGCCGGTGAAGCCGCTCAGCGCATGTTCAGCGGCACGGTCAATGGCTCGTTCGCACTATCGGCTCAATCGACGGGGCTCTCCAACGCGGAGGTCTCCGAGCTCACCAATGTGCTGTCCAAGAAGCTCGATTTCCGTCGCGACGCACGGGCCGGCGATCGGTTCCGGGTACTGGTGGAGTCCGACATGATCGACGGGCACCCTCTGGATTCCAAGGTGCTAGCTGCGGAATACGAGGGCGAGCGCATGAATCTGACGGTGCTTCGCAACAGCGCCGACGACCATTTCTACACCCCGGATGGCAACAGCCTCGACCCGGCTTTCAACCGTTACCCTTTCCAGGGTCATTACCGCATCAGCTCCTCGTTCAACCTGCGTCGGCATCACCCGGTCACCGGGCGCATCAGCCCGCATAAAGGCACCGACTTCGCGATGCGCAGCGGCACGCCCGTCGACGCGCCGGCCGATGGTGTCGTCGAACGCGTGGTCAACCACCCCATTGCCGGTCGTTACATTACCATTCGGCACAATAACGGTTATGTGACTCGCTTCCTTCACTTGAGCAAGGCCCTGGTCAAACCCGGCGAACACGTCAAGATGGGCGAGGAGATCGCGCTCTCGGGCAGCACCGGTCGCGTTACCGGCCCTCACCTGCACTACGAGGTACTGGTCAACAATCACCAGGTCGATGCCATGCGCGTGAAACTGCCGGAATCCCAGAGCCTGCGTGGCGATGCCCTCGCCGCCTTCAAGCGCGAATCGGAAAATCTGCTGGCCAAGCTGGATCGGCGGAGTGAAAACGAACCGGCTATCGCGCAGGTGAAAGTCAAGAAAGGCGACGACGCCGACGACAACACCTGAGATTACGGGTCTCCCGTTCATCGAGCCCTGCTTCGGCAGGGCTTTTTCGTTGCTGCCGTCTGGCTCTCCCTCGCCAGCGCAGGGATAGGTGCCGGCCGCCAGGAGATCACGCGACCGGTTTTTGTTGCGGATGTGAGAAAAGGGAGTAGCGCTTTCGGCGTCGTGGGGCCATTCTGATAACGACTTCATCCGTCAGAGAGGTAAAGCCGAGACAGTCTTTACGTTCCAACGATAGTGGCACTGACGGAGTGAGTCGGGCGACATCGAGCTGTCACCGCACTCTGTCAGGGTCGAGAAGCCTTGAACTCACAGGAGTGCTTTTGCCGATGGTGCGAATCGACAAGAAAGCGAACAGGCTCTACGTACTGGACACCAATGTCCTGATCCACGACCCAACAGCCCTCTACCACTTCGAAGAGCATGACGTCGTCATCCCGATGACGGTGCTCGAGGAGCTCGACAAACACAAGAACGGCATGCGCGAGATCGCGCGCACGGCCCGACAAATCAGCCGTACCCTATCCGACCTCACCGCTCACGTTACCCCCCAGGAGATCCAGCAAGGCATCCCCATTCCTCGCGTGACCGGCGGCTCTGCCGGCCGCCTGCGTTTCCTCTGCTACCGAGACCTGGCGCCGCTGGAGACACTGGAAAACTCGCCGGACAACCGCATCCTCGCCGAAACCTGCCGGCTCCGCGATGAACGGCCGGATGCCTCAGTCATCCTGGTGACCAAGGACATCAACCTGCGAGTCAAGGCCACGGCACTCAACGTGCCGGTCGAAGACTATCTCAATGACAAGGCGTTCGATGACCTCGACGCGATGATCGAAGGCGCAAAGGTCTACGCCGACGCAGGCCGCGACGGTCGCAGTCTGTGGGAGTCGCTGGACGTCGAAGTCATGGTCGAACGCGCCGACGGTCACACCTTCTACCACCTGGAAGGCCGCATTCCAGAGGACTGGCATGTGGGAATGCTCGTTTCCGACAGCGACAACGGCGCGGAATTCGAAGCCATCGTGCGCAGCCACGGGCCCAGCAAGGCGACGCTGCAATTGCTGACCAACTACCGGCATCACGGCGGCGTCTGGGGCGTGCATGCCCACGACAGCCGTCAGAACTTCGCCCTCAACCTGTTGATGGACCCCACCATCGACTTCCTCACCCTCGCGGGTAGCGCGGGCACCGGAAAGACCTTCATGACGCTGGCGGCTGCGCTGCAGCAGACGCTGGATGGCAAGCAGTTCGAACGTATCGTCTTCACGCGGGCGCCCATTCCGATGGGAGAGGATATCGGCTTCCTGCCGGGCACCGAGGAAGAGAAGATGTCGCCGTGGATGGGCGCCTTCCACGACAACATGGACAACCTGCTACGTGACGAGCGTGAGGGCTCGTCCAGCTGGAACGATGGCGCGACCCGCCAACTGATCGGCTCGCGCGTGCAGATCCGCTCACCCACGTTCATGCGCGGACGCACGCTGAACGACACTTTCCTGATCATCGACGAGGCTCAGAACTTCACGCCCAAGCAACTCAAATCCCTGATCACGCGTGCCGGGCGCAATACCAAGATCGTCTGCCTGGGTAACGTCGGCCAGATCGATACGCCCTATCTCACGGCCAATACCTGCGGTATGGCCGCAGTGGTGGAACGCTTTCGCGACTGGCCCCATGCCGGTCACATCACCCTGAAGAGCGTCGAGCGCTCGAGGCTTGCCCTGGCGGCGGAAGAACTGCTCTAGATCCATTTCCCTTCGAACCCAGACGCAAACGCCCCGGCCAAGCCGGGGCATTTGTGTTCGACACTCACCGCATCGCGCTTCAATAGTCGTCTTCAGAAGGCTTCTTGTTGTTCATGACGTCTTCGATCAACTGCTCGGATTCGCTGCGCGGCGTCTCTGCCATGATCCGCTCGGCCTCTTCCCAGGAGCAGACCTCCGCGTTGCAGGAGGTGCAATAGACATGGTCGTCCGCGGATTTGGCCTGGGAAACCTTCATCATGTGGTTGCCACAATTGGGGCACCCCTTGGGCATACGAAACTCTTCGGAAAAATCTGACATGGCGTCACTCCTTGTCGGCCACTGAATGTCGTGTTGAAAATGTCTGTGTTGAGTGTAGTCGAGTTGCGGGTGCCTGCGGCGATATCTTCCTGACGCGCCAGGAAATCGAAGCGAGCTCAGCACCGCAGACGACGCATCAGCGCCGCCAGACGATACAAAGATTGTTGGCCGGCAATTCATGGGTCGCCTCGCACCTCAGCCCATTGTCGCCGGCCAGGGCCTCGACCGCTTCGAGATCGCGAACGCCCCACCGTAAATCTCGCGAGCGCAGGTCTGCATCGAACGCGGCGTTACTGGGCGCAGTGTGCTCGCCATGGCGCCGGAAAGGCCCGTAAACCACCAGCACGCCACCCGCCGGAAGTCGCCGGCCAGCCTCGGCAAACAGCGCTTCGCTCGCATCCCAGGGCGAAATGTGCAACAGATTGATGCAGACGATCGCGACAAGATCCGGCAGCACCGGCCACTGCTCGGTGACATCGAGACAGATCGGCGCCGCCAGATTGTCCAGCGCCTCGGCTTCGCGCCAGGCCGCGATCGATGCCAGCGCCGTCTCGCTGGGGTCCGAAGGCTGCCAGCAGAGTGGCGCCAGATGGCGGGCAAAGTGGACCGCGTGCTCGCCGTTGCCGCTGGCGATTTCCAGCACCCGCCCCGTCTGAGGCAACGCTGATCGCAACACGGCCAGGATCGGCTCCCGATTGCGCCGGGCCGAGGGGCTGGACAGGCGCCGATCGGCTCCCTCGCGCTCGAGGCTATCCATGCTGTTCATGGCGAACTCCGATCATCCCAGCGTCGCGGTCAACCAGGCCGCGATGTCCTGTGCCTGCTCCGGGCAGAGGCTATGCCCCATTTCGTAGGTCCGGTAATTGACCGGATACCCCAGCGCCTCGACCTTTTCCGCGCCTTCCCGACCCAGCGATTCCGGGACGACCGGATCGGCCGAGCCATGATGGACTTCGATGGGAAGGCGACGATTGGCCTCTGCCAGTTCGATGCTGTCGGCCGTGGCGAAGTAGGTCGACAGCGCCAGCAGGCCTGCCAGTGGCTTCGGATAGGAGAGCGCCGCCTCGTAAGCCACCGCCCCGCCCTGGGAAAAGCCGGCGATCACGATGCGACGGCTGTCGATGCCGGCGGCGATCTGTTCGTCGATCAACCCGTGGACCCGCCTGGCCGATGCCCGCAGCTGCTCGACATCGACCCGCCGCCCCAGATTCATCTCGAGAATGTCGTACCACGCCGGCATCGTCATGCCGCCATTGACGGTGACCGGCAGTTGCGGCGCGTGGGGCAGCACGAAGCGAACGGCCAGGGAATCGGGTAACCCCAGCGCCGGTATCAGCGGCTCGAAATCATGACCGTCCGCCCCCAACCCGTGAAGCAGAATGACGCAGGCATCGGCTTGTCGCCCGTTCGTCGGTTCAATGATCAGTTCTTGCGCAGATGCCATATTGGATCGTCCTCGTCGCCCCGGTTTGGATTCAAGATTCTCACTGCCCAGTTTAACGTGCCATCCAAAAGCTTGTCCGCTGCGTAGTTCGAGGAGTAGCTCGATGCGTAGTTCAATGAGTAAGTTCGATGGGTAAGTTCGATGAACTGGCCACAGCGCCTCATCCCACCCTGACGGACCGATGCTATGCTGAATCGCCGGACCCGACTCAAGGACGAGCCATGATGTCTTTTCTCGACCGGGCGCCTCGCTGGTGCCTGGTGCTGGCCCTGCTGTCGCTCAATGTCTTGCTGCTGACGCCGGAACTGCCCTGGGCCGGGTTCCCGCCACGGCACTGGATCGCACTCGAAGCACCGCTGGTCGTCGGGCTGCTGGCGCTGTTGCCGCCCACTCCCTGGCGACGCTGGATCGCCGGTCTGGTGGCCTTTGCAGCGCTGGCGATCGTGCTCGGTGCTGCCGGCGATGCTCTGACTCAGACCATGCAGGGGCGGTCGCTGAACGTCTATACCGACATCAAGCTGATCCCCATTCTGATCGAGCTGGTCGTGACCAATCTTGGCCTGCCGCTGGCAATCGCCGGCCTGCTGGTCATTGGCCTGGCTCTGCTCGCCCTTGGCCTCGTGTTGACGAAACTGCTGCAGGGCTTTCATGGCCGCAACACGTCGCGCGGGTTCGCGCTGTTGCTGATTCTGCTGGGAGGTGCGGGACTGGCCCGCATCGACGCCATGCACCGCGACGAGACGACGGGACTGACAGCCAGGATCGGCCATTCCGCAGTGAGCTTCGTGGCCTTCGAATGGCAGCGTGCACGGGAGACTCGCCAGGCAATGGCGGCATTCGGCCGCCAGCTGTACGAAGACGACTACGCCTACGCCGGGCCCGAAGGACAGCCACTGCCGGGACTGGCCGATACCGACGTCATCCTGAGCTTCATCGAATCCTACGGCGTCGCCGCCATCGAGCGCGCACCGTTCGAGGCCGAGATTCAGCCACGCCTCGGCAAGGTCGAAAGCCAGCTCGCCGACGCCGGCCTCTCGGTCGTCACCGGGCGCGTCACCGCCGCCACGCTGGGCGGGCAATCCTGGCTCAATCACGCCACCTTCACCAGCGGCCTGCCGGTCACGTCCCAGTTGCGCTTCGAGCTGATGATCAACAGCCCGCATTCGACTCTGATCGACGATTTCAAGGCCACTGGCCACGACACCATCGCCCTCATGCCGGGCATCATCCGGGATTGGCCGGAAGGCGATCTCTACGGTTACGACGACATCCACACCTCGGAAAGCATGGGCTATCGCGGGCCTGCGATGGGCTGGGCAAGCATGCCGGACCAGTTCACCTGGCAACGGGTCGAGGACTACGTCCTGTCACGCCATGACGGTCCGACCTTCACCGAGTTGGCCACGCTCTCGAGCCACGCCCCGTGGTCGCCGGTGATCGATGTGATCGATGACTGGACGTCGATCGGCGACGGCCGGGTTTTCGATCGTTGGGAAGGTGCGGGCGAGGATTACGCCACGCTGTGGCAGGACACGGCGGCAATGCGCCGAAACTACGCCCCGGCGATCGACTATGCGCTACAGGCCGTCAGCGGCTTTGCCCGCCGCTACCTGGGCCAGGACAGCAGCAGGAACCGGACGCTGCTGATGGTGCTCGGCGATCACCAGGCTGCGCCGGCGATCATTGGCGAAAACCCCGGCCGGGACGTGCCGCTGCATGTCATCAGCGACGATCCGACGTTGCTCCGAGGGTTCATCGACAACGGTTTCCGGCCCGGCATGTTCCCGCCCGGGCCGGATGCCGCGATTCCCATGGAGGGGATGCGCGGCCTGCTGCACCGGCTCTACGGCAACCTTACTCCTGATGAGACGGCGCCGACTTCAGGTTACGGCTCTTGATCAGACTGGCCACGGTGGTGATGACCAGGGTGCCGAGGATGATCGTCATCGACAGCCAGATCGGGATCTCCGGCACCAGGTGCAGCGGCTGACCACCGTTGATGAACGGCAGGCTGTTGGTGTGCATCGCCTCAATGATCAGCTTGACGCCGATGAAGGCCAGAATGAACGACAGTCCCAGGCTGAGATAGACCAGACGCGTCAACAGACCGCCGAGCAGGAAGTACAGCTGAAGCAGCCCCAGCAAGGCGAAGGCGTTGGTCGTGAAGACGATATAGGGCTCCTTGGTCAGCCCGTAGATCGCGGGAATCGAATCCAGCGCGAACAGCACGTCGGTCATTCCCAGTGCCACCACCACCATGAACAGTGGCGTCACCAGACGCTTGCCGTTCTTGACCGTCAGCAGGCGATCGCTGTCGAACTCATCGGTAGCCGGCAGACGTTTCTGAATCCAGCGCACGATGGCATTGGGTTCGTACTCCTCGTTCTCGTCATGGCCGCCCGTGCCCTCGCGCACCAGCTGGATCGCGGTGTAGAGCAGAAACAGTCCGAACAGATAGAACACCCAACTGAACTGCGCGATGGCCGCAGCGCCGACGGCGATGAAGATGCCACGCAGGACCAGCGCAATCACGATGCCTATCAGCAGCGCCTTCTGCTGGTAGGCGCGCGGCACCGCGAACTTGGCCATGATGATCAGGAAAACGAAGAGATTATCGACCGACAGGCTCTTCTCGGTGATGAAACCCGCGAAATACTCGGCGCCGTGCTGCGCGCCCCAGACCCACCACAGACCGCCACCAAAAACCGCTGCCAAGGCGATAAAGAAGACCGACCACCAGGCCGCTTCCTTGAAGGAGGGATCGTGGGGCTTACGCACATGGGCGTAGAAATCGAAGATGAATAGTGCGGCAATGCCGGCGACAGTCGCCAGCCAGACCCAGACGGGTACGTGCATAGAGAAACCTCCGGTAGACGGTGAACGTCACCGAAAGTCTCTCCCGTCACTCTGATTGCCCCTGTCCGAGTCAGGACATGGCTGACAGAGCGACCAATAGCGCCGGGGCATGTGGCCCGTGCTGACGACGCTATCGTCGGGGAGGATCGACGATCCTGCCCGTGGGATACTCCCCTTCCGTGCTGAGCGCATTGTGTCTTGAAGCCGGCAATGGCACAAGACCTGCCGACAAGTCAGACGACGGGCGGTCAATGCTGCTCGCCAGTGCTCTCCGCTGGTGGGGTTGCTTTCTCTTCCTGCCGAGTGCCCTTCATGAGTTGTTCCCGGGCGGAGGGCGAACCGGAATCGCCAGCATCGACATCATCGCTGGTCTGATCATCTTCGCTGCTCATTTCGTATTGCGACGTCGCTCCCTGATTCTGACCCTCGATCGTGTCCGCCTGCATGTCGGGATCTTGGCCCTCGGCGCTCTGGCTGTCCTTGTCATCCGACTGTGCCATGGCGCCGGTGGAGAGAAGCGCAATGGCAACAAGAGAAACGAACTGGGAAACGCGCATGATATGACTCCTTCCAGGTGTGGTCTGCCTTCCAGGGCAACGTCGCTGCCATCGGCAGCGCCGGAAAGCCCCGGCTTCCTGACACCTAGCTGGTATAGAAGCCATTACTTCGCACGGCAAACACATTGATCGGCAGGCTTTAACCTGCCGGAAAGGCCCGATGTTCACCCGCGGATATCCCTCTTTTTCGATTCAGTCACTTGGTCATGCCATCGCCTCCACAAGCTCGCGCCGATGGCACCCATCGGCGTGATCGTTGACCATGCCGACGGCCTGCATCCAGGCATAGACGATCACCGGCCCGACGAACTTGAAACCGCGCTTCTTGAGCGCCTTGGACATCTCCAGGGAAAGCGGCGTCTGGGTGGGAACGGGGCCGTCGCTTTCAAAAGAGCGCTGGATGGGCTTGCCGCCGACCATGCCCCAGAGAAATTCGGAGAAGTCTTCGCCGTTGTCGTGCATGGCGAGATAGGCACGGGCATTGCCGATGGTCGCTTCGATCTTGGCACGCGAACGAATGATGCCGGCGTTGCCCATCAGTCGCTCGACATCGTTGTCGTCGAAGCGGGCGACCCGCTCGGGGTCGAAGCCCTCGAAAGCTTCCCGGAAGGCATCGCGCTTCTTGAGAATGGTCAGCCAGGAAAGGCCGGCCTGAAAGCCGTCGAGTATCAGCTTTTCCCACAGCGCGCGGCTGTCGTACTCGGGAACGCCCCACTCCTCGTCGTGGTACTCGGCATTCAGCGGATGGGTCTGCGCCCAGGCACATCGTTCGAGATGGAGGATCGGCTCATTCATCGTCGGCTCTCGTGGGTCTCTTGGAATCGTGTCCGATTGTGACCCGTTCGAACTGGCTCGCCAAATACCGATGAGCCGACACCGCTCAAAAACGGTGCCGGCTGCTTTTCATCGCGCACCGAAATCGGTGCTGGTCGTGGCTCGTGGCTATTTGAGCGTCCCGTGCGGATCGATCACGAATTTCTTGGCCGCGCCCCCATCGAAGGCGGCATAGCCTTGCGGCGCTTCGTCCAACGAAATGGTCTGGACGTTCACGGCACGGCCGATCTGCACCTTGTCGTGAAGGATCGCCTGCATCAATTGGCGCTGGTAGCGCATTGCCGGTGTCTGCCCGGTGTGAAACGACATCGCCTTGGCCCAGCCGAGGCCGAACTTCATCGAAAGATTGCCTTGCTTCGCGTCCTCGCTCTCTGCGCCGGGATCCTCGGTCACGTAGAGCCCCGGAATCCCGACCCGGCCACCGGCCTGGGTAATCTCCATGGCGGCATTGAGCACCGTCGCCGGCTGTTCATGCGCATGGTTATGGCCGTGGCAGTTGGCCTCGAAGCCCACCGCATCCACCGCTGCGTCGACTTCGGGAACGCCCAGCACGGACTCGATCAGCTCGGACATGCTGGCGTCCTGCTTGAGATCGAGCCCGACACAGCCGAAGCTTCGCGCCTGCTCCAGACGCTTGTCGTTCATGTCGCCGACGATCACGCAGGCGGCACCCAGCAGTTGCGCGGAAACCGCGGCAGCCAGCCCGACCGGACCTGCACCGGCGATATAGACTGTCGATCCCGGCTGGACGCCAGCCGTCACGCAACCATGGAAACCGGTGGGGAAGATATCCGAGAGCATGGTGAGATCGAGGATCTTCTCCATCGCCTGCTCCCGATCGGGGAAGACGAGCAGTTGGAAGTCGGCATAAGGCACCATCACGTATTCGGCCTGGCCGCCGACCCAGCCGCCCATGTCGACGTACCCATAGGCACCGCCAGCACGGTCACCGTTGACGTTGAGACAGATATGAGTATCGCCACGCTTGCAGTTGCGGCAGCGGCCGCAGGCGACGTTGAACGGGACCGAAACGATGTCGCCGACCTTGATGAATTCGACGTCGCGACCGCATTCGATCACCTCGCCGGTGATTTCGTGACCCAGCACCATGCCCTCGGGCGCCGTGGTTCGACCACGCACCATGTGCTGGTCGCTGCCGCAGATGTTGGTCGTCACGACCTTGAGGATGACGCCGTGATGGCATTGGCGGCTACCGAGGGCTAGCTCGGGGAAGGGAATACTTTCGACGGCGACCTTGCCGGCGCCGCGAAAGACGACGCCGCGATTGGCGGGTGAAGACATGGCGTGAACTCCTGTGACTGGTCTTTGGATGCCCTCTCGATGGCCGCTCGAATCATGGTCTCTCTCATCACGGTCTTTCGAGGAAGGCATGCCGTAGCCAGCGTAAGAGCGCTCGTCGCTCCGAGGCTTTCTCGTTGCGCCATCGGGTGACGCAACGACGACAGTGCCAGCATCCAATGGTCGAAATCGCGAGCGGAAAAAACCGCATCGCCCCCGCGGAAAGCTCGCAATTTCTTCTAGCCCGTAGCCCGTAGCCCGTAGCCCGTAGCCAACGATTTGCTCTTCTTTCAGCTTGGAGCTTATGGCTTACCGCGCCGGCACAACGGGTCAAAAATCGATCACGACCTTGCCTCTCGGCTTCGAGCAGCAGGAGAGAATGAAACCTTCGGCTTCGTCTTCCTCGGTGATGCCGCCGTTGTGCTCCATCTCGACCTCGCCTTCCAACTTCATCACGCGGCAAGTGCCGCAGATGCCCATGCCGCAGGCCTTGGGAATATGCAGGCCGAGCTTGGCCGCCGCCGAGTGGATCGTGTCGTTCTCGCTGACGCGGATACTCTTGCCGCTGCCGGTGAACTCCACCGGCATCAGCGTCGCCGTATCGACCTCCTCGGCGTCGGCTTCGGCCTGCTCGGCCAGTTCCAGCACGTCCTCCTGGACGCTCAGCGGCGTCGCGCCGAAGGACTCCTGGTGGTAGCGCGACATGTCGAAGCCGTCTTCCAGCAGCACCTGACGCACCGCCTTCATGAAAGGCGTCGGTCCGCAGCAGAATACCTCCCGCTCGAGATAGTCCGGCGCCATCAACGTCAGCATCTGCCGCGTCAGGTAGCCCCGGAATCCGGACCAGGCCTGACTCAGCTCGTCGCTGCGCTCGCAGACGATATGCAGGCGGAACTCCGGCAGGCGCGAGAACATGTGCACCAGTTCACGGTGATAGATGATGTCGTTGGGCGCCTGAGCGCAATGGATGAACTCCAGGTCGACGGCGGCATTGGTATCGAAGAACCAGCGCGTCATCGACATCAACGGCGTGATCCCGACCCCTCCCGATAGCATCAACACTTTCTCCGCCGGGTGATCGATGACGTTGAAATCACCGACTGGCCCGTGAACGACCATCGGGTCGCCGACCTTGAGATTGTCATGGAGCCAGTTCGAAACCTGGCCACCCGGCAGGCGCTTGACCGTGATCGAGAAGCTGTAGGGTATCGAGGGTGAACTGGAAATCGTGTAGGAGCGCATCACCGGCTGCCCGGCGATCTCCAGTTCCAGCGTGACGAACTGCCCCGGCTTGAAGAAGAACATCACCGGCTGGTCGGCCATGAAACAGAACGTCCGCACGTTCCAGGTTTCCTGAATGACCTTGACGCACCGCACCTGATGGCGGCCGTTGGTCCAGGTTTGCGTATTGACCGGATTGAAGAATTGCATCGTCACCGCGCTCGATCGGAGGAAGATGGCGCTGGCGAGACGACATCGGCCCGCACCGCCGCTTCCGGTGAATTATCCTCATGAGCGGATTCTGCGCACGCCGAGGCCGGCCGACTTGCCCATCAGCGACACAGGCATGCCAACCAACCCCAGCCGCCACCAAAACCTCGATGCAGAAACGAAAACTTACCTATCGTGACGCCCACGCAGTGCCATCGGCGCTCCGGTATCGACCGGTGATGTGACAGTGAGCATTTGTACCTGCCGGTCGGCCTGACATCGACGAATGTCGCGGGTGGACAATCTCATGGCCGACACCTAAGCGACACTTCGCCCAAAGGATGAATCATCGCCGCCACCTGCCATTCATGTCGTTCCCGCCGCGACATACGGAAACGACCCATATCTGTCATTGATGAGGATGCGACCATGTCACCACTTCCACGCGATAGCCTGGAGGATTCTCTCGCCAGTACCCGTCAGGCCGTGGCCGACATGCTGGACCAGCGTGCCCCTGCCTTCTCGCTGCCGCAGCCGTTCTACAACGACCCGCGCCTGTTCGCACTGGACATGCAGAACGTGTTCGAAAAACAGTGGCTGTTCGCCGGCATGAGCTGCGAAATTCCCGCCAAGGGCAACTTCTTCAAGGTGGAGATCGGCAGCAACTCCGTCATCGTGGTGCGCGGCGCCGAGAATCGTATCCACGCATTTCACAATGTCTGCCGCCACCGCGGCTCGCGGCTCTGCCTGAAGGACAAGGGCAAGGTCGCCAAGCTGGTCTGCCCCTACCATCAGTGGACCTACGAACTCGACGGCCGGCTGCTGTTCGCCGGCAGCGACATGGGCACCGATTTCGACATGAGCGCCTACGGTCTCAAACCGGTGGCGGTGAAGAGCGCGGGCGGATTCGTGTTCATCAACCTGAGCGACGACCCGGAACCGATCGACGATTTTCTCGTCTCGCTGGAACACTACCTCTCGCCCTACGAGATGGATAACGTCAAGGTCGCGGTGGAGTCCAACATCGTCGAGCGCGCCAACTGGAAGCTGGTGATCGAGAACAACCGCGAGTGCTACCACTGCAACGGCGCGCACCCGGAACTGCTCAACTCATTGATCGAATTCGACGACACCGACGATCCGCGCTCCACCGGCGAATATCGCGATCTGGTCGCCCGCAAGCAGGCCGACTGGACCGCCTGCGAAGTACCTTGGCAACTGGCGCGCTTCGGCAAGCGCAACCGCCTCACCCGCACGCCATTGATCGACGGCGTCGTCTCGATGACCCTGGATGGCAAACCCGGCTGCAACAAACTGATGGGGCGTATTCCCAACGCGGACATGGGTTCGCTGCGCATCCTGCATCTGCCCAATTCGTGGAACCATTTCATGGGCGATCACGCCGTGGTCTTCCGCGTATTGCCGTTGGGCCCGCAGGAGACACTGGTCACCACCAAATGGCTGGTTCACAAGGATGCCGTCGAAGGGGTCGACTATGACCCCGAGCGCCTGCGCCAGGTCTGGGATGCCACCAACGACCAGGACCGGCGTCTTGCCGAGGAAAACCAGCTCGGCATCAATTCGCTGGCGTATCAGCCGGGACCTTATTCGAAGACCTACGAATTCGGCGTGATCGACTTCATCGACTGGTACAGCGAAACGTTAAGGGCCAATCTCGGCGTCGAGACACCGAGCCACCTGCAGGTCGCTTCGCAATAGTTCTATCTCGTCCAGTCCGGGACCCACCGACGGACTCACCAACGAAAAAGGCGCCCCGTCCGGGGCGCCTGAGATTGGCGACAAAGCCGGCGTTGGGCCGGGCTCTCGTTCGGTGCGGAAACTGTATTACCAACGATATTTCAGACTGCCGATAACGCTGCGGGACTCACCGTAGTAGCACCAGTAGTCACAGCCGCTGACATAATCTTCATCCGTCAGATTGGTCACGTTGACCTGAGCGGTCCAGTGGGAATCGATATCGTAGCTCGCCATCGCGTCATACAGCGTGTAGGCCGCCACTTTCGTGTCGCTGTATTGAGGCGAGTCCACGCTGGTGCCGACATAGCGCACCCCGGCACCCAGATCCACCCCCTTCAACGCACCCTGTGCAAAGTCGTAATCCAGCCATAGCGATGCCTGATGGCGCGGAATCAGTCCGGCACGAAGCTCTTTCTGGGTATCGCTGACATCCAACGTCACATCGGTATAAGTATAGGCCGCAGTAACCTGAAGATTGTCGGTGACGTAGCCCACGCCCTCCAGTTCGAAACCGCGCGAGTGACGTTCCCCGCCCTGGTTGCTGGAAGCCCCTCCACTGGGATAGAGCGTGTCGCTCTCCTTGAGATCGAACACGGCCGCGGTGACATAGCCGTCCAGCCAATTGGGCGCGTACTTGAGCCCTAGCTCCCACTGTTTACCCTCGCTAGGCTGGTAGGCATCACCGTTCAGGTCATTGCCGATATTGGGCGTGAATGACTCGCTGTAGCTTAGATACGGCGACAGCCCGTAGTCGCCCAGATACATGACCCCGCCGGTGTAGGACATCTGGGTATCGTCATAACTCTGGTCTTCGCCGCCGTCCTGCTTGTTGGTCACGTCGACGCTATCGTGCCGTGCCCCGGCGAGCAGAATCCAGCGATCGTAGAGGCGCAACTGATCCTGCACATAGACGCCGATCTGCTCCTTGCCCTGATCGTAGTAGGTCGGATCGCCGGGTTCACCGACACCGCTATTGTGAGGATCGAAGATATCGATGGTGTCGTAGGCGAAGTTGTCGCGACTGAGATAGTCGGCATCCAGATGCTGATAATCCAAGCCCACCAACAACGTGTTTTCGGTGTTATCCGTATACCAGCTACCGATCATGCGGTTGTCGATGGTAAAGGCGTCGTAGCTACCGTCGCGATAGGTCAGGCCACGCTGCGCGGTACGATCATCGAGCATATACGAGGGGTAAGCGGTTCGCAGAAACAGGTCCAGGGAAGCGAGACGTGCGTTCTGCTGGAATTCCCAGGTATCGTTGAAAGTGTGCTCGAGCTCATAGCCAACCGCGATCTGCTCATGCTCGAGACGATCGTTGTCGTTGTCACCGAGGTCCGTATCCCGATCCACCTTGCCAAAAGGCGTATCATTGACGGAGCCGTAAGGCAGATAGAATACGTTGGCGGGCGTGCCGTGATCGCGCTGATAGCTGGCCAGCAGCGTCAGCGTGGTGTCATCGGAGAGATCCACCGCCAGGCTCGGAGCAAAATAGACCCGCTCGTTATCGGTGCCATCGAGTTCACCGTCCTGATCTCGAAACAGACCGACAAAACGGTAGCGCACATCACCGCTGTCGGTGACCGGACCGGACGTATCGATGCCGACCTGGCGATGCCCTTTGTTACCGCCCTGGATCTCGAACAACCCTTGCGTCTCTTCCGTCGGCCGCTTGCTGACGGCGTTGACGATACCGCCGGGAGGCGCCTCACCATAGAGAATCGAGGCCGGCCCCTTCAGAAAATCGACCCGTTCGAGGCCGAACGGCTCGGTCTTCCACCACAGGTAGCCAGCCTCGCGGAACAGACGCAAGCCATCCTGATAGGTCGAATCCTCGCCCGAGAACCCCCGAAAAAAGAACCAGTCCGCCTTGGCGTCGTTACCATAGGGCGAAGACAGTGCGCCGGAACGATAACGCAGCACCTGGTCATATCTGTTGACCGATCGTTTCTCCAGTTCCGAGTCGCTGACGACGGAGGTCGCGCGTGGCGTTTCCAGCAGCGGCGTATCGACCTTGAGCGCCGTCCCGGTAACGACCACCGTATCGTTGTTGACTGTCGACTCCTGCGCGAGAGCATTTCCGGCGTAGATCAACAGCAACGAACCGCCGACGGCGGCAAAGGTGTTCCCTGATTTCATCGGATCGAGTGCCCGTTCATGACGTGGTGGAAGCCGGCGGCGTCCGACCGGCGATTATTCTCGCATATCATTGTAAATAACAATCATTACTATGTGTATCAGCAATTCGCTTTCGCTCACTCTCCTCGATTGATAACGATTGTCATTCGATCTACCATCACCGCCCAACGCCGCTTCCAGCGCCCTCTCGAGTCAGCGGGCGTCTGCGTCATCGTTTCCCGTTGCCAGGAACCCGTCATCTTGTCGCGTGCCCGTCCTATCCCTGCTCTCCTTGCACTCGCCATGACCGTGCTGCTGGGGTTGGCTACCGCGCTTGCGAGCACGCCAGCGAATGCCGGTTCGCCGCCATTGCGGATCGCCGCCGCCAACTGGACGGTCGCGGAAACGCTGATTGCGCTTGGCGTCGTGCCCTATGCGGTTTCCGATATCCCCAATTACAACGCCTGGGTCAAGGCACCCCCGATTCCTGATTCGACGTTGGATATCGGCCTGCGCAACGAGCCCAATCTCGAACTGCTGGCCCAGAATCCGCCCGATCTGCTGCTGACCAGCGCGCTGTTCTCCCGCGACAATGCCCGTCTCGAACGGCTGATGCCGGTCAGGATGATCGACAACTTCTATACCGACGCGCCGTTTTACGAAGCGACGCTGGCCATGACCCGCAAAATCGCGCAGCTGACCGACCGCGAGCCGCAGGCGGAGGCGTTGATCGCCGAAACCGATCAGGTGCTGGAAGAGACAGCCCGGGCATTGCAGGGCTTCAAGGCGCCGCTCTACATCGTCCAGTTCAGCGACGCGCAGCACGTGCGTGTCTTCGGCCACGGCAACATGGTGGGCACGCTCTTCTCCCGCACCGATCTGACCAACGCCTGGACGGGCCCCACCAATGCCTGGGGTTATGCCAGCATCCCGATCGACCGCCTGGCCGAGCGACCCGATGCACGGATCGTCGTCATCGAACCGTATCCACGCGGTGTCGGCGAGGCACTGAAAGACAATCGGATCTGGCAGCATCTGCCGGCGGTGCGTGAAGGTCGCGTGAGCTTCATCGAGCCCATCTGGCCCTACGGCGGGTTGATCTCTCTGCAGCGGCTCGCCCGCTCGCTGGTCGCCGTCAGCGACAGGATCCCGCCCGCGGACCCGGCAACCGAGGAAGGCGCGCCATGACGCTTCGTGCCCGCTCGCCGGCCTGGTTCGCCCTAGCCCTGTTGCTGTTGGCGATGTGCCTGGGGGCCGCCACCTTGCAGACTCAGTTTGCCGACCTCTCGGGACACTGGTGGCAGGCGATCCTCTCTCCGGACGATGACCAGATTCGGCAGATCGTGATGCACTATACCTTCGCCCCGAGGCTACTGGTCGCGCTGCTGGGCGGTGCCGCCCTGGCGCTGGCGGGCTGCCTGATGCAGCAGGTACTGCGCAACCCGCTGGCTTCCCCGGCAACCCTGGGGGTCACCAGCGGCGCGCAGTTGGCGCTGGTCATCGCCACGCTATGGGCGCCGAGCTGGATGCTGGCCGGACGCGAATGGATCGCGCTACTGGGCGGCATCGCGGCAACGCTGCTGGTCTTCGCGCTCTCCTGGAAGCGACGGCTGGCGCCGATGGTGGTGGTGCTGTCCGGCATGGTGGTCAGCCTCTACTTCAGCGCCATCAACAGTGCGCTACTGCTTTTCCATCAGGAGAGCCTGTCGGGGCTATTCATCTGGGGAGCTGGGGCGCTCGCTCAGGACAACTGGCACGACACGCAGTTTTTGCTTCTGCGCCTGTTTATCGTGGTGCTGCTGGCACTTCTGCTGCTGCGCCCGCTGTCGCTGCTCGATCTGGAAGAGGATGGTGCCCGGAGCCTGGGCATCTCGCTACGCAAGCTACGCTTCGCCGGCCTGGGGCTGGGCATCTTCATCACGGCCTGCGTGGTCAGCGCGATCGGGCTGATTGGCTTCATCGGTCTGGCCTCGCCGGCTATCGCGCGATTGTCCGGCGCCCGCACGCTGCCCCAGCGACTCGTCTGGTCGATGATCCTGGGCGCTCTCCTGCTTGCGGTGACGGATCTCGCCGTACAGCAGCTCGCGCCGTTCACCGCCTCCCTGCTGCCGACGGGCGCAATGACTGCGGCCCTCGGCGCTCCGCTGCTGCTCTGGCTTCTGCCACGCCTCAAAGTCGGCGGATCCCGGCCGACACCCAGCACGGGCCTGACGCTGCCGCGCCTTGCGCATCCTCGCCATCGCCTGTGGGTGCTGGGCGCAATGACACTCGTCGCCTGCGCACTGGCCCTCGTCGTCGGCTTCATGCTCGACAGCCACTCGAAATATCTCAGCCTGGCCGGTATCGACGACCTGGCGCTGATCGTCGACTGGCGGTTGCCTCGTGTCGCCACCGCCGCAGCGGCCGGGCTGATGCTGGCCGTCGCCGGCACGCTGCTGCAGCGGATGACCGGCAACCCCATGGCCAGCCCGGAAGTGCTGGGCATCAGCGCCGGCGTGGCAATCGGCGTCATCGCGCTGATGCTGCTGCCTCTGGGCATCGCCCCGCTCAGCGGGTCCGTGATGGGATTCAGCGGCGCGACCGTGGCCCTGCTGGTCCTGATCGTCTGCAACCGTCGCAGTGGCTTCGCGCCGGAAAGGCTGCTGCTGACCGGGATCGCCATTTCGTCGCTGCTGGATGCCATGCGCGCCATCGTGCTGGCCAGTGAAGATCCGCGTGCGCAGCAGCTGCTCTCCTGGCTGGGCGGCTCGACCTACTACGCCAGCCTTACCTCCAGCGCCTGGATCTTGGTCATCGCGATCATGCTGTTCGCGCTGGCGCTGCCGTTGCAGCGCTGGCTCACGTTGCTGCCGCTGGGCGCCCCCACCGCCAAGGCGCTGGGCATGGACGTGGACCGGAGCCGCCTGGTGCTGCTCGCGCTGGTGGCCTTGCTGACGGTCGCGGCGACGCTGGTGATCGGCCCGCTCTCGTTCATCGGGCTCATGGCCCCGCACATGGCACGCCTGATGGGCTTCCATGGCGCCCGCCACCAACTGCTCGGTGCCGGACTACTGGGGATGCTGGTAATGGTGATCGCCGACTGGCTGGGCAGGAACCTGTTCTTCCCCTACCAATTGCCGGCGGGATTGATCGCCGCGCTGATCGGCGGCGTCTACTTCATGTGGGGTTTGCGGAGGCTCTGAGAGCTGTTCACGGGGAACGCTTTGGAAGGGCAGCGTCGGCCGCGAGCATTTGTCACCGACGCAAGAGGTACGGACTAGGCCGCGTAGCTGCGCCAGATCTCCAGCGAGCGGGAGAGTTCATCTTCCAGAATACGGCGATTGCCATCGCTTGCCACTGGCGAACCCGGATCATGCATCGGCGGCAAGCACTCCATGATTACCGGCCCCTCGAACCCGATCCGCTCCAGCGCCTCGAATTGCGCCGAAAAGTTCACCATCCCGCTACCGATGCCGCCGCGCGTCGAGTCCGAGACGTGATAGATCGATAACGTATCACGGCTCGATTCGATCGCGGCGACGGGATCGGACTCTTCCAGATTCATATGATAACTATCGAGAATCAGCCCCAGTTCGGGACGATCGATGGCCCGCACCAGACGATTACCCTCTTCCGCCGTGTGAATCATTGGTACCTCCTGGCGGTTGGCGACTTCGTAGACGAGCTGGATCTGCCGCTCGCTAGCGTAGCCAGCCAGTTCCCGACACGCTTCGACCAGCGCATCGAAGGGCGTCGGATGCCCCTGGACCCAAAACGAGAGGATCGGCAACGTGACAATGGGCGCTCCCAGCTCGGCGGCGCGGTCGATCACCTGACGATAGGCATCGATTCCCTGCGCGACATCCGGCGCCTCGCCCGCCTGCGGCCCGATTCGCTGAGCGTCCACCGCCAACAGGGCTATTCCACGCCGATCGAGCGCTTCTCGGATCGCAGCCGGCGTATCGCGCTCCCACAGTTCGTTGATCTGGACACCGTCGAAGCCCAGTTCGACCACCTTGTCCAGCAGCAGATCCAGATCGTCGATACCTAGCGTCCAAGTGCAGATACCAATTGCCATGCGCTCTATCCTCTATCGCGTTGCTCGATCTTTCAGCATAGGCAAGGGTCGGCAATACCGGGAAATCGGCAGCTATCGCGGTGCGCTCAGGCGCCGTTGAATGCGGGCAAGAGATGGCGCTCTATCGCCTCCCGGACCGACGGCAACATCACGTCGGTGTGCTGCATCAGGTCGCGAATGGCCGGCTCCAGCCCTTCGACACCCCTGGCACGATGGCAACCCGCCGCCAGCCGGGCACAGGTCTCGGGGCATGCCTCTTCAGGGATACGCACGCCCAGCGAGGTCAGCCGCTGACGAAAATCTTCCCCATCGATAAGATCGACGATCATCATGTCTCGTCTCCCGTTCGGTCGTTGATTCACCTCTCGCGCTGGCAAAGGAGCGATCATGTCGTCCACTGGCCAGCTGCCCTCGTCGAGAATGCCGAAGCTGCTCGATTACGGCATCTCATCGTTCAGTATCTTCTCTTCACGCAGATAGGCAATTAGCCTATCGGCCGCCTGTTCGGGGGTCAGATCGGTCAGCACCTGGCCACCGGCGGCCGATGACTTGGCCGCCGCGGCCCGGAAGCGATCCCGCGCATTGCCGGACTTGACGACCTTGAGCCGCTTGGGGCGGGCTCGTGCCGGCTGCCACCGCCATTCGCCGCTGGCCGAATCCTCTTCGGCGGTCAGCCCGTCGACCACATGAATGCGGCCCCGTCTTGCCGGGCCGAAAGCGCTCTGGCGCGGAGGGGGCGCCAGAGCATCGACAGTGATCAAGCAAGGCAGCGACACCTCCAGTCGGCGGCGTTGCCCCTGCGGCAGCACCTGCAGCAGAGTGACGCGATCCGCGCCGACCCTTTCGATCGTGGCGGCGCCGGATACGATCGTCCATCCCAGCCGTTCGGCGAGCAGATAGGGCAGCAACCCGGAGCCCTCGCCACATTCGGCGCGCTGCCCGGCAAGCACCAGCCGACAGCCGCTGTTCGCCAGCCATGTCGCCAGCAACGGCACGGCATCGTCGGCGGTCGTCATCGGTAGCAGCGCCAGCTCTCCCTGGGCGGCGGAATCGTCCAGTCCATGATACATACCCAGATAGTCGCGCAGCGCAGGCTCCTCGGCGTTGCCTGCGTGGACGAGTTGCAGGCGCGCCCCGGCCAGCGTCAAGCCCATCTCGACGGCTCGCGCATCCTCCCGGGCGCGTCCCGGCCGCCCGGAAACCGGATGATGTCCGCTGGAGACCAGCGCCACGACCGGGCATGCGGCAGCGTCAGGCGGCGTCATGATAGCGCTCTCCACGAGATTCGGTGGCAGGGACATCGGCCATCGGCTTCCCCAACCGTGCGCACACGGCCGCCAGCACGGCATCACCATCGGCGATGAGCGCCAGATCGGCACGCTTGACCATATCGCAACCCGGGTCGCGGTTGATCGCGACGACCCGCTGGCATTTGGCGATGCCCTGAAGATGCTGGACCGCGCCGGAGATCCCCACCGCGATGTAGCAACTGGCGGAGACGAACGTTCCCGTCGCCCCGACCTGCCGGGTGCGGGGCATGTTGCCGTCGTCGACGGCCACCCGCGAGGCGCCCTCGCTGGCCCCCAGCACCTCGGCGGCGTGATGGAAGCCCGCCCAATCGCCGATACCACGACCGGCGGAGAGAATGAACGGCGCCTGGGCCAGCGGAATCTGCTGCGGATCCACCGCGACCCGACCGAGATCGACGACTCCGACCGCGGTCATGTCCGAGGTCATGGAGCCGGCCGCGTCGATCGATATTGGCCGCGCCTCGTGCCGTGTCTCGCTGACCGGCTCGGCGCACTCGGGCAGTGCCAGCAGAATAAGCGGGAGTTCGCGCTGGATATCCTGCCGCCCTCCCGCCCGCGACAGGCCAAGACCCTCGGCGATCTGCCATACCCGCGTCGCCGCTCGCGCGTTGGCGCCATGACTGGAAGAGCGGGAAAGCCGCGCCGCCAGACGTCGACCAAGATCGCCGCCACCGGGGAAGCTATCCGCGAACAGCCAATGCCGTGGCGTCATTGCCGTCTCCACGCTCAACAGCGCCGCGAGACGCGACTCCGGATCGTAACAATCACCTTCGACGCATGCCGACAGGTCGATCCAGCGGTCGGCGCCGGCGTCTTCCAGCCCCGCCACCGCGCCCTGGAATGTGACCGCCGTGACAGCGAGCGACTGCCCATCGGCCAACTGCCTGGCCAGACCCAACAGATCCCGATCATGATCGCTCAGTCGTCCTTCCGGGCACTCCGGCACCACCATGACGAAGCCGGCCGGATCGTCGATCACCACCATACGGCGCGAAGGCCCGCTCTCGATTGGAGATGATGTCGGCGGCTGCGCCTCGACGACGGCACCGCTGCGGTCGATTCGCCTGATGCCGTTGGGGCCGACGGCGCCGATCGCATGTGGATCGATTCGTGTCACGCCATTGGGGCCGGTCCAGCGCCAGGCCGGATGCATGAACTCCTGATAGCGCGGGTGGAGCCGATTGCGCCGGATCCGTTCGGCGTGGGGGTCGATGCGTCTGACATTCATGCCGGTTCCTCCTCGCGACTCGGGCTCGAGACAGCGACACTCGCTTCGGGCTCGGCCGATGCCGGCGTCACCAGCGCATCGGCCACCAGCTCGGCCAGATCCTTGATTTGCGGCCGAGGCTCGACCACGCCTTCCAGCATCGCGGTGCATTGCGGGCAGGCGACGGCAACCGTAGTGGCCCCCGTTGCACGCGCGTCCTCCATGCGCATGTCGGGAATGCGCGCGCGACCTGGGAGATCGGCGGGCACGTCGGAAAGCGCCGCCCCGCCACCGCCGCCGCAGCAGCGCGAGCGGAACCCGGACCGTTGCATCTCGGCCACGTCGAGCCCCAGCGCCGACAATATCTGGCGCGGCGCGGCGAACTCGCCGTTGTAGCGCCCCAGATAGCAGGGATCGTGGTAAGTGATCGTTTCACGTCGTTCGGGCGTTGCGACATTCAACCGGCCGGCATCGAACAGCTCGGCGATGAAGGTGGAATGGTGCTTGACGACATACTCGCCGCCGAAGGTAGGATACTCGCGACCCAGGACGTGCAAACTGTGCGGGTCCGCCGTGACGATGCGCTGAAAGCGGTAGCGCGAGAGCGTGGCGATATTGCGCTCGGCGAGACGCTGGAAGGTCGCCTCGTCGCCCAGCCGTCGGGCGACGTCGCCACTGTCGCGCTCTTCATCGCCGAGCACGGCGAAGTCGACGTCACCGGCGCGCAGAATCTTCACCAATGCACGCAGCGTGCGCTGATTGCGCATGTCGAAAGCGCCATCGCCCAGCCACAGCAGCACGTCGACGCCCTCGGGACGATCCTGAATACACGGAATCTCCAGATCCGCCGCCCAGTCGAGACGCGAGGCGTTGTCCAGTCCGCCGGGGTTGTCGGTGGCGATCAGATTGTCGATCGCCACCGCGCCTTTTTCGGGCGTTTCGCCTCGCTCCAGGGTGAGGAAGCGGCGCATGTCGACAATGGCGTCGACATGCTCGATCATCATCGGGCACTCCTCGACGCAGGCTCGACACGTCGTACAGGCCCACAGCGTCTCTGCCTCGACAAGCTGCGGCACGATGGCCTGTTCCGGCGCCCCCTGGTGTTTGCCCACCTCGATCCCCGGATATGGAGATCCGGCATAGTGCGCATCAGAGCCACCGGCCATGCCGACGACCATGTCCTGAATCAGCTTCTTGGGGTTGAGCGGCTGCCCCGCCGCGAATGCCGGACAGACCGCCTGACAGCGCCCGCACTGCACGCAGGCATCGAAGCCCAGCAGTTGATTCCACTGGAAATCCGCCGGCTTTTCCACGCCCAGCTTCGACGCGGTCAGGTCGAGCGGGAACAGCGCCGTCGACCGGCTGCCGCGATGGACATCGTGCGTCTTTTTCAAGGTCGCGCCGGGATGCTGATCATCGAAGCGCTCGGGGCGACGATGGAACGCCAGGTGCATCGAGCCGGCGAAGGCGTGCTTCATCGGTCCGCCCCAGCCCATGCCGACGACCAACTCCAGCACGCCCCATCCCACCAGCGCGATCAGCACGATGGCGAACAGGCTGCCGGCAAAAAGTGCGGGGCCGATGCCCACCAGCGGCAGGCTGATCAGGAACATCCCCACCGAATAGGCGAGCAAGCTCTTGGAAAGCCGTTGCCAGGGGCCTTTCGAGAGTTTGGCTGGAGGATGGATTCGACGGCGATTGACCGCCAGCGCGCCCACGAACATGACCGCGCTCGCTGCCAGCAGCAGCCCACCGAGAATCGGATTGCGCCAGCCGAAGCCATGGACGA
>NZ_PZJT01000017.1:0-39621 GCF_003206135.1 Salinicola salarius
GAGATCACAACTAGCGGCGGCATTGCATTGATGCAATGCCGAATCGAAGGCAAAGAAGGCTTCAGGGTGTGGCGAGTTGTCGCTGGGTCCAGTTGACGATATCCGCGGAGCCCATGGCACCGGCCTGGCGCGCGATCTCTCGCCCGCCGCGGAACAGGATCAGCGTCGGGATGCTGCGAATACCGAATCGCGAGGCGATATCCGTCGCGACTTCGGTATCCAGCTTGCCCAGGATGACGTTCGGCGACAACGCCCTGGCGGCCTGGGCGAACCCTGGCGCCATCGCCTTGCAGGGGCCGCACCAGTCGGCCCAGAAATCGACCAGGATCGGCAGGTCGCTGCGTGACACGAAGCGATCGAAGTTGGCCGAATCCAGCGTCAGCGGCTGGTCGCCGAACAGGGCGTTGTGGCAGCGCCCGCACTGGGGGCCGTCCCGCAGGCGCGCGCTGGCGACTCGGTTGACGGCATGACAGTGCGGACAAACGACATGCTTCGCGGCGGACATGGGGTTGGCTCCTGGTTGGCGAAGGGGGAGGGTCGGTCAATGGATGCAGATGCGCTGGGGCTCGTCTTCGAACCCCCCGTTTCTTCTCGACGGCTCAGAGGGTGTTTACAAAAGGGCTGCACTCGACAATCCAGCGTTAAAATCGGCCTCGAATACTCATTTACCCCATGTAAACTCCGTGTTTTCGGCCAATTTTGCCTTGTCTTGCCTTCATTCGCCTGTTTTGTAAACACCCTCTCATATGGCTCAATTAATAGACCGATCCGCGATCTTGATCCATTTCAATAGCGCCTGTAGCGGGTGCGGCAGTGTCTGATCGGAGAGTCGCTTGACCTGGCTGCGGCAGGAGTAGCCCGTCGCCAGCAGCCGGCCGGTGTTGGCCTGATCCTCGACCGGCTCGCGCCAGGAGAGGTCGTAGATCGTCTCCGATGTCTGGCGGTTGCGCGCTTCGTGCCCGTAGGTGCCGGACATGCCGCAGCAGCCGGTGGCGACCAGATCCAGCTGAAGCCCGAAGTGCGCGAACAACTGTTGCCAGCCCCTGGGGCTGCCCGGCGCGTTGGTCTTCTCGGTGCAGTGGCTCATCAGGCGATAGCCGGGGTCGGCACCGGTTGCCTCGTCGCGCCAGCCTCGCGGCAGAATCGACTGCCCCAGCGACAGTAGCCACTCCTGCAGCAACAGTACCTCGGGCACGGCCTGCGGGCCGAGCGTCTTGACGTACTCCTGACGGTAGGTGAGCGTCATCGCCGGATCGATACCCACCAGCGGTACGCCGAAGCCGGAAAGCGCCCGGAGCCTGGCCGCCTGTCTTTCCGCCACTCGCTCGAAGCGACCGAGGAAGCCCTGCACGTGCAGTGGCTTGCCGTTGGGCTGGAAGGGCGCCACGAAAACGCGAATATCGAGGCGTCCCAGCAGCTCGACCACATCCATGACCAGCCGCGATTCGAAGTGGCTGGTAAAGGCGTCCTGCACCAGCACCACGCTGCGGCTTTTCTGGGCCTCGGTGAGTCGGCCCAGCGTCAGCGGCGTGGCTTCGGCGACGCCCCAGGCGGCGAGCGTCTTCCCGAGGCTGGCGCGGGAGAGTTTCGGGCTGTCGACGATGCCGAGGCCTTTCGCCAGGAAGCGGTCGACCAGGCGGTTGTCGAGCAGCGCGTTGTAGAGCGGCGTCACCGGACGAAGATGCGGCACGACGAACTCGAGCCCGCCGATCAGATAGTCGCGCAGCGGGCGCGCGTAGCGGCTGTGGTAACTCTCGAGGAAACGCGAGCGGAAATCCGGCACGTCGACCTTGATCGGACACTGGCCAGCGCAGGACTTGCACGCCAGACACCCGGCCATGGCGTCATGGACCTCATGCGAGAAGTCCGCCTCGCCGCGCCGCCGGGCGATCGACCGCCCGATCTTGCCGGGCTGGGCCAGGAGCCAGGCGCCGAGGCCGCCGCGGCGCTGGGCTCGACTTACCTCGGTCACGTCGACACCGGCGTTGCCCTGACGGCGCAGCCACTCGCGCATCAGGCTGGCGCGCCCCTTGGGCGAATGAATGCGCTCACGCGTCGCCTTCCAGGAAGGGCACATGGCATCGGCCGGGTCGTAGTTGTAGCAGGCGCCGTTGCCGTTGCAGTAGACGGCGCTGGCGTTCTCCTGCCAGACCCGCTCGTCGATCTGACGATCCAGCTCGCCGCGGGTGGTAATGCCGTCGATCGCCAGCAGCCCCGGGTCGTGTCCGTCGACGATGCCGATCTCGCCTGACCTATCTCCCGACGCTGCGGAATGCGTGGTTGTACCTTCCACGCTGCCCGCGTCTTCGGGCGGGCTAGAGAGCGGTGTCGCGATCTTGCCCGGGTTGAACTGGTTGTGCGGATCGAAGGCCGCCTTCACCCGTTGCAGCGCGGGGTAGAGTTCGCCGAAGAAGCGCGGCGTATATTCGGAGCGCACCCCCTTGCCGTGTTCGCCCCACAGCAGCCCGCCGTAGCGCTGGGTCAATGCTGCCACCTCGTCGGAAATCTCGCGAATCAGGCGTGCCTGCGCCGGATCCTTCATGTCGATGGCGGGGCGGACGTGCAGCACGCCGGCGTCGACGTGGCCGAACATGCCGTATTCGAGATCGCGCGCGTCCAGCAGTTGGCGAAACTCGGCGATGTAGTCGGCCAGCCGCTCGGGGGGTACCGCGGTGTCCTCGACGAACGGAATCGGGCGTTTCTCGCCCTTGGCATCGACCTTGGCGTTACCGAGCAGACCCACGGCGCGCTTGCGCATGGCATAGACCCGGGCAATCTGCGGGCGGCCCTCGGCCAGGGTGTAGCCGAGCCGTTCGACGCCGGCATCCGAGCCGAGATGCTCGACGAACGCCTGAACGCGCTCGGCCAGCCGTGCCGGATCGTCATCGTTGAACTCGACCAGGTTGATGCCGCGAATCGGTGTCCCGCGCTCGCCATTGTCACCAACGACGGCGGGGAAGAATTCCGCCACGCTGTCCCAGACGAAATCCTCCATCGCCAGTGTCAGCACACGGTCGTCGATGGTTTCGATCGACGTCGGACTGCCTTCCGCCACCAGCGCCTTGGCGTCGCGCAGCGCATCCATGAAGCTCGCATAGCGCACGTTGACCAGGGTCGAGTGCCTGGGCAGCGGCAATACGTTGAGCGTCGCCTCGTTGAGCAGCGCCAATGAGCCTTCGGCGCCGCACAAGACGCTGTTGAGGTCGAAGCGGCCCTGATCGTCGGTCAGGTGCGCCAGGTCGTAGCCGGTCAGGCAGCGGTTGAGTGGTGGAAAGACCTCAGCGATGCGCGCCCGCTCGGTGGTCGCGATGTCGCTCACCGCGCGGTAGATCTCGCCGACCCGGTCGTCGCGCTGGCAGGCGGCCGCCAGCGCCGTTTCGTCCAGCGGCCGGCTCTCGAGCCGCTCGCCGCCGGGCAGCACGACATCGAGCTCGAGCACATGGTTGCGCGTCTTGCCGTATTCGCAGCTGCCCTGGCCGCTGGCATCGGTAGAGATCATGCCGCCGATCGTGGCGCGGTTGGAGGTGGAGAGCTCCGGGGCAAAGAACAGCCCGTGGGGCTTGAGCGCGGCGTTCAACTGATCCTTGACCACGCCGGCCTGAACCCGCACGCGGCGGTTCTCGACGTCGATCTCGAGGATCCGGTTCATGTAACGGGAGACGTCCACCACCAGCCCGTCGGTCAGCGACTGGCCGTTGGTGCCGGTGCCGCCGCCACGCGGGGCGAGCACGATGTCGCGGTGCGCCTCGCGCCCGAGCAGGCGGGCGATCAGTTCGAGATCGGCAGCGTCGCGCGGGTAGAGAACCGCCATCGGCAAGCGCTGGTAAATGGAGTTGTCCGTCGCCAGCACGGTACGGTTGGCGGCATCGTCGCCGATGTCTCCCCGGAAACCCGCATCGGCCAGCGCCGCGAGAAAGCGGCGATAGCGCTCGGGCAGGGTGAGATCGGCACTGGCCGGATCTAGGCGTGTAATCATCGTCATGCATCAAGCCATCACGTCGGGCCGGTCGGGCGGCCGTCGCCGGACGGATTCCATCCGGCAGGTTATCGGTTCTTGGCGCCGGGGCGCTCGAGGGCGGATAGTTTAGCGCGCCAAGCGCGGCAGCGACACGAATCCCCGGTGGCGCATGGTGCCGGGATGGGGTTTTCCCTACAATATCTCCCTCGCAAGAGTGACCATCGAGACGTTACCTGCCGTCCTGCGTCTTCGGTCAGTCTCCTGTCGTCACGGTTTTCGATTTCAAACTGTCTATTTCAAACTGTCTATTTCAAACAACGGAACCCAGTCATGCTCGATCCGAAGCTGTTGCGTAGCGATCCGCAGTTCGTCGCCCAACGCCTGGCCCTGCGGGGCTTCACTCTCGACACCGAACAGCTCGAGTCGCTCGAGTCCCGGCGTCGCGAGCTGCAGACGCGGACCGAGCAGTTGCAGAACGAGCGTAACGTGCGTTCCAAGTCGATCGGCAAGGCCAAGGCCGCCGGCGAAGACATCCAGCCGCTGCTCGCCGAAGTGGGTCAGCTCGGCGATGATCTCGACCGCGCCAAGCGCGAGCTGGGCGAAGTGCAGCAGGCCTGGGACGATCTGGTGGCCGGGCTGCCCAACCTGCCTCATGAAGACGTTCCCGAGGGAGCCGACGAGAGCGAGAACGTCGAGCTGCATCGCTGGGGAACGCCACGCGAATTCGACTTCGAGGTTCGCGACCATGTCGACCTGGGTGCCCGGTTCGGCTATCTCGATTTCGAGATGGCAACCAAGCTGACCGGCTCGCGTTTCGCCGTGATGCGCGGGCCGATCGCTCGTCTGCACCGGGCGCTGGCCCAGTTCATGCTCGACAAGCAGACGCAGGATCACGGCTACGAAGAGTGCTACGTGCCTTACATGGTCAACGCCGAGACGCTGACGGGCACCGGCCAGTTGCCCAAGTTTGGCGAGGATCTGTTCCGACTGAGCGACAGCGACTACTACCTGATCCCGACGGCCGAAGTTCCGCTGACCAATTTCGTGCGTGACGAGATTCTCGATCACGCGTCGTTGCCGCTGAAGTTGACTGCGCATACGCCGTGCTTTCGCAGCGAGGCCGGCGCCTACGGTCGCGATACCCGGGGCATGATTCGCCAGCACCAATTCGACAAGGTCGAGATGGTGCAGGTGGTCGACCCGGCGACCAGCTACGACGTGCTCGAAGAGATGCGCGGTCATGCCGAGGCGATTCTGCAGGCGCTGGAGCTGCCGTATCGCGTGGTGACGCTGTGCACCGGCGACATGGGCGCCAGTGCCACCAAGACCTACGATCTGGAAGTGTGGCTGCCGAGCCAGGCGACCTACCGGGAAATCTCCTCCGTTTCCAACTGCGAGGACTTCCAGGCGCGGCGAATGCAGGCGCGCTTCCGCAGCCCGGATCAGAAGAAGCCGCAGCTGGTGCACACCCTGAATGGCTCGGGCCTGGCGGTGGGGCGCTGCCTGCTGGCGGTGCTGGAAAACTACCAGAACGCCGATGGCAGCATCGATGTGCCGGCGGCGCTGGCGCCGTACATGGGCGGGATCACTCGCTTCAACGCCGACTGATTCCGTCGCCGACGATCCCTCATAGCCAAATGGCATGAGGGATCGTTTGGTTATAACTCTACAAAAAAGCGTTACTTCATCGTGCGCATGGGAAACCGTACACTTCATCCATCGAGGATGGCGTTGCCGGCTATGCTTCAATTCTATGCTTTAGTCCTATGCTTCAGCCGCGCGTTCTTCGACCGGATACGCTTCAGCCCGACGCGCCACGTTCTTCTTCCCGACCAGCGGCCCGACTCGTGACAGACTCGCTCACTCTTCAATACGACTCCGCCTGTCTCGATGTGCATCTCATCGGTGGCGGCAGCGAAGCGCTGACACTGGCGCAGCGTATTGCCGGGCTGGTGCCGGCGGTGATCGTGCACGCCAATTCGGCGATGCCGGCCCTGGCGCGCCTGTGCCAGGCGCAAGGATGGAAGGTGGACGACGCGGAACCGGTGCCCGCGGCCGGTCAGCTATGGCTGGTCGCCAGTGGTGACGGCGAGCGCGATCGTCGAATGGCGACGCTGGCGCGGCAGGCAGGCGTGGCCGTTTTCGTGCCTTCTCATCCAGCGCTATGCAGCGTCCGGCTGCCGCCGAGAGTGACCGTTCAGGACGCGGCGGCACCCGCCGGCATGCACTGGCAGCGGGGGCATGTCTCGTTGGTCGGCGCCGGGCCGGGCGATCCGGAACTGCTGACGCTGAAGGCGCTCAAGCAACTGCAGCGCGCGGACGTGGTGATTCACGACCGGCTGGTCAGTCAGGAGATTCTGGCGCTGGCCAGGCCGGAGGCGAAGCGCTTCTATGTCGGCAAGGCGCGCTCCCGGCACAGCGTGCCGCAGGAGGGGATCAATCAGGCGCTGGTCGATTGGGCGAAAGCGGGCAACCGGGTGGTTCGCTTGAAGGGTGGAGACCCGTTCATCTTCGGTCGCGGCGGCGAAGAGCTGGAGACGCTGGTCGAAGCCGGTGTCGATTTCGACGTGGTGCCGGGGATCACCGCCGCGTCCGGCTGCGCGGCCTACGCCGGGATACCGTTGACCCATCGCGATCACGCCCAGTCGGTGCGCTTCGTCACTGGTCATCTCAAGAACGGCAGTTGTGACCTCGACTGGCCGGCACTGGCCCGCAGCGGCCAGACTCTGGTCTTCTACATGGGCCTGGGGGCGCTGGATCTGATTCGCGAGCGGCTGGTGGCGCACGGGCTCGATGCCGCCACGCCGATGGCGCTGGTCGAGCAGGGCACGACGGCCAACCAGCGTGTGCATCTGGGCACGCTCGGGCATCTGCCCCCGAGCCTCGATCAATATCAGCCAAGACCGCCGACATTGATCGTCGTCGGCAGCGTGGTCGCGCTGGCGTCTCGCCTCGACTGGTTCCAGCCGAGCGACAGCGGCAGCCTCGGCTGGGTCGAAGGCAAGCATCCCATGCCGTTATCGAAGGCCGATAGCGCCTGAAGAGTGCTGGCCCCGCCATTTACTCCGAACCCGTTACCCGGCATGGTATTTTTCTCCGATTCACGATGAGAGGGCACCCGTGCGCGTACTATTTGCAGCCGAGGAGGATGCCTGGGCCGGCATTCTCGCCAAGTTCCGGCAGGCTCTGCCCGATGTCGAGTTCGTGGCGGCCGGCGGATACGAGTTGAAGACCCTGGCGGGTTTCGATGCGCTGATTCCGACCATGAGTCGCGTGGATGCGCCGCTGCTGGCGACGGCCGACCGCCTCAAGCTGATACAGCAGATCGGCGCCGGCCTGGAGGGCGTCGACCGGCAGGCGGCCGAGGCGCGGGGCATCGAGGTCGCCAATGTGCCGACGGATATCTCGGGCAACGCCGATTCCGTGGCGGAGCTGGGCATCTGGATGATGCTGGGGCTGGCCCGACAGGCGAAGCGAATTCCCGAGTTTCTGGCCGACCGCCAGCTGGGCGGACCGATCGGGATGGGGCTCAAGGGCAAGACAGTGGGCATCGTGGGGCTGGGGGGCCTGGGCCAGGCGCTGGCCAGGCGGCTGCACGCTTTCGACATGACCCTGCTGGGGATCAAGCGCCACGCCGATCCCGCGGTCGCCGAACGGCACGGGCTTGCCTGGTTGGGCACGCTGGAAGAGCTGCCGACGCTGCTGGCGCGGGCGGATTTCGTCGTCTTGACGCTGCCGGATACTCCGCAAACCCATCATCTGATCGATGCGACCTCCCTGGCGACCTTCAAGCCGGGCAGCTTTCTGATCAATCTGGGGCGCGGCGGGCTGATCGAGCGGGATGCGCTGTTGCAGGCGCTGCGTTCGGGCCGGCTGGGTGGCGCCGGGCTCGATGTGTTCTGGGAGGAGCCGCCCGATCCCGCAGACCCGATATTCGCCCAGAACGTGATCGCGACGCCGCATGTCGGCGGCATGACCGATGTCTCGACCCAGGGTATCTTCGAAATCGCCTGCGATCGGTTGCGCGCCCTCGCGCGCGAGTGTGGCTGACCCGGGGCTTCTTGCTCTTCAGACCGAGAGCGATATTGGCGGTTTTTGCCGGCGGATCAAGCGGATAGAAGACAAGCCGTCGTTGACGCCATCTCTCGGCCCTTCGACAATAAGCCTTCGCGACGGGGAGGAGCGCATGAACGTTGAGCAGTTGGATATCCGAAGCCATATGGCGCAGTTCGCGCCGTTCGACAATCTCCCCGATGCGTTGCTCGATCGCATTGCCGGCGAGGTCGAGATTCGCTACTTCCAGGCCGGCAGCGAGCTGCTGGTCAAGGACCAGCCGATCGACTCCCTGTGGTACATCCGTAGCGGCGCGGTCGAGATGTATCAGCGCAGTGGCCGGCTTTTCAATCGCCTGAGCGAGGGCGATATCTTCGGCTACTCGGATCTGATGCGCAGCAACCGCCGGGTGCGCTACCCGGTCAGCGCGATCGAGGACACGCTGATCTATTTCATCCCCGGCGATGTCTTCGAGACGATCTGCGAAGAGGACGACGACTTCGCCGAGTTCGTGGAGACCGGTGGCCAGCGTCTCAAGGTGACGGTGGAACAGCAGCGCGACGACAGCGGCCTGATGACGACCCGGGTGCGCAAGTTGATCAGCCGGCAGCCGCAGATGGTCGAAGCCTCCACGTCCCTGCAGCAGGCGGCCCGGCAGATGCGCGATGCCAACGTCACCTGCGTGCTGGTGGTGGACGTCACCGAGACGCAGTCCGCTTATACGTTCACCGGGCGTGACGGCCGATACTGGCAGCTCAACGGTATTCTCACCGATCGCGACTTCTGCACCCGCGTGCTGGCGGAGGGCAAGTCGTCCGACACGGCAGTGGGCGAGGTGATGTCGCGAAAGTTGATCGTGACCCAGTCCGACGAGTCGGTCTACGAAGCGATGCTGAGCATGCTGCGCAACCAAGTTCACCATCTGCCAGTGCTGCATCGTCGCCAGCCGGTCGGCGTGCTGCATCTTTCCGATATCGTTCGTCACGAGACCCACAGCAGTCTGTTTCTGGTCAACAACATCTTCGTTCAGAATACGCCGGAACAGCTTGCGAGGCTGTCGCCCGAGGTTCGCACGGGATTTGTGCGCATGGTCGCCGACGGCGCCAATTCGGAGATGGTCTGCCGGGCGCTCGCAACGATCGGCCGGGCTTTCACGCAGCGCCTGATCGAGCTGGCGGAGGCCGAGCTGGGCCCGGCACCGATACCCTACTGCTTCATGGTGCTGGGGTCGATGGCGCGGGAGGAGCCGACCATCAATGCTGACCAGGACAACGCGCTGGTTCTCCATGACGACTACGATCCCGAGCGGCACGGAGAGTATTTCGAGGCGCTGGCCAGGTTCGTCTGCGATGGCCTCGACGCCTGCGGCTATCCGTACTGCAAGGGCGACGTGATGGCGACCAATCCGCGCTGGCGAAAGCCGCTGGCGGTCTGGAAGCAGTATTTTACCGAGTGGATGGACGAGCCCAACGGCGAACGGCTGCTGCACAGCTCCATCTTCTTCGACCTGGCCCCGGTGCATGGCGAGGCGCCCATGGTCGAGTCGCTGCAGGATCTGATCGCCGAACTGGCCCCTCAGCGCCCGGTGTTTCTCGCGGCGTTGGCGCGCAATGCCAAGAACCGGACACCGCCGCTGGGCTTCTTCCGCAAGTTCGTCATGGAGCAGGATGGCGAGCACCGCAAGTCGATCAATCTCAAGCGCCGTGGCACCGCGCCATTGACGGATCTGGTGCGCGTCCATGCGCTGGCCTGCGGCTCGAAAGCCCAGAACAGCTTCGCCCGTCTCGACGATATCGCCCAGACGAAGCTGTTGGCGGACGGCGTCACCGAGCGTCTACGCTATGCCTTCGAATTCATGTCGATGGTGCGCATTCGCCATCAGGCCGATGCAATCGAGCGGGGCGCCGAGCCCGACAACAGCATCGATCCGGAAAATATCGACAGCCGTGAGCGTCATCATCTCAAGGATGCCTTCGAAGCGATCAGCAACGCCCAGAAATTTCTCTCCTTCCGCTACACCATGCCGTCCAGGCAGGGGGCGTCGAAGGGTGCTGCCCAGTCGGGCGGCAAGGCCTCGTCCCGGAGTCGTCGCTGATGCCGCGCCTGGGCTCGAAAGGAAGCTCTCGGCCGAACTGGCCCGACTACATGGCGGCCCGCGCGCAACAGACCGGTGTGCCGCGGCTGGCCAGCTTCTTCGCGCAGGGTACGCTGGACCCCGACATGCCGATCGGCGAGGCGCCGCTGGTGGCCATGGACTTCGAGACCACCGGCCTGGACGGCAGCCGTCACGACATCGTCAGTGTCGGCGTGATGCCGTTCACCCTGTCGCGAATCCGTCCCGCGGATGGCAAGTACTGGGTATTGTCGCCGCGGCGCCAGTTGAGCGATGAATCGGTGGCCTTTCACCATATCACCCACGCGGAAGTGGCGGATGCCCCCGATTTTGCCTCGATCATCGACGAGCTGCTGGCACTGCTCGCCGGCCGGCTGGTCGTGGTGCACTATCGCCAGCTGGAGCGGACTTTCCTCGATGCCGCGATTCGGGAACGGCTGGGCGATGGCCTGCTGATGCCGATGATCGACACCATGTCGCTGGAAGCACGGATTCATCGCCAGTCCTGGTGGGCCAGGCTGCGGCGCTGGGCGGGGCGGCCCATGGCCTCGATTCGTCTTCACGAGAGTCGCCAGCGCTACCATCTTCCCGCCTATACCGGGCACCACGCTCTGGTGGACTCGCTGGCCACGGCGGAACTGCTGCAGGCTCAGATTCTCTATCACTACGATTGGGGCACGCCGGTCAGCGCGCTATGGCGGTAGGCCGGCACGAGCCGGGAAGGGGATAACGAGACTTCAACGCAAAACGGGCGGCTCCATGAGCCGCCCGCTTTTTTCGATTCACCGTCTACGATGCCATCAATAGCGGGGTTCGGAACGCAGCCCCTGAATGATCGCATAGCATGCGGCCAGCAGAACGATGGTGAACGGCAGGCCGGTAGCAATGACCGCGGCCTGCAGTGCCGTCAATCCGCCGCCCAGCAGTAGCGCGATGGCAATGGCACCTTCGATCAGCGCCCAGAACACGCGCTGCGGCTTCGGTGCGTCGACCTTGCCGCCGGCAGTGATCGAGTCGATGACCAGCGAGCCGGAGTCGGAGGAGGTAATGAAGAACACCATGACCAGAATGATGCCGACGAACGAGGTGATCGTCGTCAGCGGCAGCTGGCCCAGCATGGTGAACAGCTGCAGCTCCAGCGCGGCATTCTTGACGCCTTCGAAGCCCTGGTTGGCAAGCTGGTCGATCGCGGTGTCACCGAAAGCCGTCATCCACAGAACGGAAACGACGGTGGGCACCAGCAGCACGGCGATCAGGAACTCGCGCACCGTACGACCCCGGCTGACGCGGGCGATGAACATGCCGACGAACGGTGACCAGGAGATCCACCAGGCCCAGTAGAAGGCGGTCCAGCCATGGACGAAGTTGGTATCGTCACGGCCGAACGGGTTGGAGAGCGCCGGCAGGTTCGTGATGTAGGACACCATGTTCTCGAAGAAGCCGGTAGCGATCAGCAGCGTCGGGCCGACGATGATCACGAACAGCAGCAGCAGGAAGGCCAGGCCCATGTTGATCTGCGATAGGCGCTGGACGCCCTTGTCGACACCCAGCATGACCGACGTCAGCGCAACCAGCGTGATACCGATGATCAGCAGCACCATGGTCACGTCGGTATTGGGGATGCCGAACAGGTAGTTGAGGCCGGCGGAGGCCTGGGAAGCACCGAGACCCAGAGACGTCGCCAAGCCGAACAGCGTGGCGAACACCGCCAGGATGTCGATGACGTGACCCGGCCAGCCCCAGATCCGCTCACCCAGAATCGGGTAGAAGATCGAGCGCATGGTCAGCGGCAGGCCCTTGTTGAAGGAAAAGAGAGCCAGCGACAGCGCGACGACCGCGTAGATGCCCCACGGATGCAGGCCCCAGTGGAAGATGGTGGCAGCCATGGCCAGGGATTGCGCGGCGGCCTGATCGCCTTCTGCGCCCCCCAGCGGCGCCCAGGAATCACCGGAAATGGACGTGCCGAAGTGCGTGATCGGTTCGGAGACGCCGTAGAACATCAGCCCGATACCCATGCCCGCTGCGAACAGCATGGCAAACCAGCCGGCGTAGCTGAAATCCGGTTTGGCATGCAGGCCACCGATTCTCACCTTACCCAGCGGTGTGAAGATCAGTACGACGGAAACCAGCACGAAGATATTGGCGGCGAACAGGAACAGCCAGCTCAGGTTGTCGGTCAGAAAGCCTTTCGCCCCGTTGAACAGCGGGCCCATCTGATCCGGCAGCGCCAACGTGATGATGACGAAAAACAGAATCAGCAGCGACGAGATCGAGAAGACCTTGCCGTGCAGATCGACGTTGAAACCAAACTTGTTGGTCTGGATATTGTCCTGCCCAATCACATAATCGGTATCGATGAGATTGGCGGGACCCTCGGGTGCCGGTATGCCTTCTTGCGGCGCATCCGGCTGATTGTCGGTGTCTTGAGCCACTAGCCGTCTCCATTCTTTGATGAGTCTATTCAAGGTCGCACTCGCGTGGCGAATGGCGACGATCCCTTGCGCTCCCTTGCGTCGTTCGGGCGTCATGCCAGAGAGCGCTCGGCCGGTGGGCAGAACTCTCAGTCTGACGTATCCGCGGGAACACGCAAGTTGCCAATTATCCTGAATCAAGTCGGTCGTTCCAACCGTCTCGAAGTAATCTTAGCGCTTCCTGCCGCAGATACGGTGAAAGACGTCGCCAATGGCAGCGTTCGGCACGGGAGGGAAGGCCGGATGCAGTATGGGAAGCCGATAAGCGCAGGCGCTTTTCAGGCAAAGGTCTAGACCAAGGTCAGAGTGAAGGCCGCCGCTCTTCTCCCTTATAGTCATGGCCATATTGAAACGAATGTTTGAAGCCCGCCGGGAGAGTTCCAATGGCCGATTATCGTGCACCGCTCGAAGACATGCGCTTCGTTCGCGACGAAGTATTCCATGCCGAGCAGGAATGGCAGGCGATGCCGTCCACCGCCGAACTCAACGCCGAACTCGCCGATGCCATCCTCGAAGAGGCCGGGCGCCTCGTCGAGGCCGAGCTGTTTCCGCTCAACCAGCGCGGCGACGCCGAAGGGTGCCTTTTCGAAGGCGGCAAGGTAAGGACGCCGGCCGGGTTCAGGGAGGCCTTTCTCGAACTGGCACGAGGCGGCTGGTGCGGACTGGGAGGCAACCCCGACCATGGCGGGCAGGGTCTGCCGAAGCTGCTGACCCAGGCTTTCGACGAAATGCTCTATGCCAGCAACGCGAGCTTCGCGCTCTATCTGGCGCTCAACAACGGCGCCGGACTGCTGCTCGATGCCTACGCCGACGAGGCCACCAAGGCGCTCTATCTGCCGCGGCTCTATGCCGGAGAGTGGCTGGGCACCATGTGTCTGACCGAGCCGCACTGCGGCACCGACCTGGGGCTCATCAAGACTCGCGCCGTGCCCGATGGCAGCGGCGGCTATGCCATCACCGGCAGCAAGATCTGGATCACCGGCGGCGAGCATGACCTGACCGAGAATATCGTGCACCTGGTACTGGCCAAGTTGCCGGATGCGCCGGCAGGTGCCAAGGGTATCTCGCTGTTCCTGGTGCCCAAGCGTCGCGTACACGAAGATGGCTCGCTCGGCGAGCCCAACGGTGTGGTTTGTGGCGGCCTCGAACACAAGATGGGGATCAAGGGCAGCGCCACCTGTGTCATGCATTTCGATGAGGCCAGAGGCATCCTGATCGGCGAGCCGCACCAGGGGCTGGCGACCATGTTCACCATGATGAACTACGAGCGGCTCTCGATCGGACTCCAGGGGCTGGGGTTGGGCGACGTCGCCTATCAGGGCGCGATGGCGTTCGCTCGCGAGCGGCGCCAGAGTCGGGCGCCCGGCGGCGCTGCCGAGCCGGACCAGGCTGCCGATCCGATTCTCGTCCACCCCGACGTGCGGCGCATGGCGCTTGACGCCCGCGCCTGGAATGAAGGGGGCCGACTGTTCGCGGCGTTCGTGGCAAGCGAGCTCGACCGGGCCAAGTACCATCCCGATGTCGAGGTGCGTGACGCGTCGGCGGATCTGGTCGCGTTATTGACCCCGGTAGCCAAGGCGTTCCTCACCGATCGCGGCTTCGCGGCCACGGTGGAGGCGCAGCAGCTCTATGGCGGCAATGGCTACTGCGTCGAATGGGGCGCGGAACAGTACGTGCGCGATGCCCGTATCGCGATGATCTACGAAGGCACCAACGGCATCCAGGCGATGGATCTGGTCGGGCGCAAGTTGACGCGCAATCGGGGAGCATACGTGAAGCGCCTCGTCGAGCGGGTGCGGGAAGATCTCGGCGGCGGCGATGATATCGAGCCGGCGCTGCGGCCGTTCCAGGAGGCGGCGATGCGTGAACTGGAAAGGCTCGAGCGGGTCAGTGCCACGTTGATCGAGGCCGCCGGGAAGGAACCGGCTGCCGCGGGGGCGGCGGCCCACGATTACCTGCATCTGCTGGGCCACGCTCTCTATGCCTGGATGTGGTTCAAGGCCGCCCGCGCGGCAAATCGCGGTCTGTCCGGAAACGGCCCGGCCGGGAAAGACTTCTACCAGGCGAAGCTGGTCGTGGGGCGGCACTTCCTGGAGCGCCAGCTGCCGCGGAGCGAGTCTCTGGAGCGTCAGATCGCTGCCGGCCCGGAAGGGTTGATGGCACTGGATCGGCACCTGTTCTAATTCTGCCTCTGCCGACTGTCTCGGCCCCGTCGGGCCCCAGTCCCATCGACTCCTGGGCCATGCGGCGCGCATCGGGCGTCGCCTCTTCGTTTCTTATCGCCGTGTCGGTTCGAGAACGTTTCGAGCCGACCTCGGCGGCCTGCCGGGTTGTTCATGCACTCTCATGAAGCGCCAGCCATGATGGCGCTGTCTTTTTGTTTAAAAATGGTGCGGTGACCGCGCGGCATCGGCGGTTCATGCACCATTAACGACAATCCTGTGGTGCCCAGGGAATTTTGTTTGCACCAATTTCTTGCCCATTGATGGAATTTACCGCGCTTTTCTCTCTTTTTTGTATACAAGAATGGCGAGGAAGACGATCAAGGCACGGAAAATGCATAGGGTTCTCGGATCGATAGCCGCGCCTGGTGCGCGAATATCCATGATCGCCAGGCCGATCACCAAGGGTCATGACCACGACCAGGAGAATCCGATGACAACAACCTCCCTTCGCAAGTTGATTGCCACTTCCGGGCTGACGCTGGGCCTTGCCGGCTTCGGTAACGTCGCCCTTGCCCAGGCGCAGGACGAAGGCCCGATCCGTGTCGGCATTCTGCATTCGCTTTCAGGCACCATGGCCATCAGCGAGTCGACGCTCAAGGACGAAATGCTGATGCTGATCGACAAGCAGAACGACGCCGGCGGTCTGCTCGGTCGCCAGCTAGAGCCGGTGGTGATGGACCCGGCATCGGACTGGTCGCTCTACGCCGAACAGGCTCGCGACATGCTGACCGGCGACGATCGCGTCGACGTCATCTTCGGCAACTGGACCTCGGCCTCCCGCAAGGCGGTGCTGCCGGTGGTCGAGGAGCTCAACGGGCTGCTGTTCTACCCGGTGCAGTACGAAGGCGAGGAGTCCTCGGAAAATATCTTCTACACCGGCGCCGCGCCCAATCAGCAGGCGATCCCGGCCGTCGACTACCTGATGAGCCAGGGTGTCGAGCGCTGGGCGCTGCTGGGCACCGATTACGTCTACCCGCGCACCACCAACAAGATCCTCGAAGCCTATCTCAAGGCCAACGGCGTCGCCGGCGACGACATCATGATCAACTACACGCCGTTCGGTTTCAGCGATTGGCAGTCGATCGTCTCGCAGGTCAAAGATTTCGGCAGCCAGGGCAAGAAGACCGCCGTCGTCTCGACCATCAACGGCGATGCCAACGTGCCGTTCTACAACGAACTCGCCAACCAGGGCATTTCGGCGGGCGACATTCCCGTTGTCGCGTTCTCGGTGGGCGAGCAGGAGCTGACCGGTATCGATACCGCACCGCTGGTCGGGCACATGGCGGCGTGGAACTACTTCATGAGCGTCGACAGCGACGCCAACTATGACTTCATCGACGACTGGGTCGCCTACACCGGCAATGACGAAGCGGTGACCAACGATCCGATGGAGGCGCATTACATCGGCTTCAACATGTGGGCCCAGGCAGTCAAGAAGGCCGGGACCACTGATGTCGACGCGGTCAAGGATTCGATCATCGGCGTGACCGTGCCCAATCTCTCGGGCGGCGCTTCCACCATGATGCCCAACCACCACATCACCAAGCCGGTGATGATCGGCGAGATCCAGGACGACGGGCAGTTCAGCGTAGTCTGGCAGACGCCGACGACGGTTGCCGGCGATGCCTGGTCGGACTATCTGCCGGATTCCAAGAACCTGATCAGCGACTGGAGAGCACCGCTGCGCTGCGGCAAGCTCGACGTCGAGTCGATGACCTGCGAAGACGGCCCGGGCGCCGAATGAAGCCAGGCCGCCGGCGCTCGAACGGGCGCCGGCGGCATCGAGCAGAACCTGGGTCTGACGCCGCACCGAAAGGGCGGTGTCGAGGAACGAACATGATCAAGACTCAACACTTGGCAAGCCGTTGTCTGACGCGCCTGCTGATGCATTCCGTGCTGCTGTGCCTGCTGATGGCATGGGGCCTTTCCGTTAGCCAGACGGCGGCGGCCGCTGTCAGTGATGCGCAGGCCCGAGCGCTGCTGGAAGCGCTCGACACGCGCAGCTTCCAGGCCAAGGGCGACGCCGCCCAGGCGATCGCCGAGAGCGGCGCCGAGCAGAAGACGCGCTGGCTGCAGGCACTGCTCGACGGCCGCCTGGGCAAGGAGCGTCGCGGCGAGCGTTTCTACATCATCACCGATGACAGCGGCCGCGAGTGGCCGATCATCGATGCCATCACGTTCGAGGACGCCGGTACCGGCACACGACGCACGGTCCAGGCGTTCAAGATCAACAACGATCTGCGCACCCGTATCCAGGGGCTGCTGGCCTCGCTCTCCCTGAGCGCCGGCGACGAGGCTTCTCGGCTGGCGGCCGCCGGGCGTATGATCGGCGAAGTCTCGGCCGACAACGCCGATAGCGTGCGCGCCATGCGCGACGACGAGGAGAGCCAATCCGTTCGCGGCCAGCTCGATGTCGCGCTGGCGCTCTACGATGTCCAGCAAGGCGATATCGACGCGTTAGAAACCCTGCGCGGCAATCTCGATACGCGGGTGCGCAACACGTTGACCCCGATCGCCGCCGGTGATTCCGAGCTCGCCGCCGAGGCGCAGTCGGTCCTTGGCGGCATCGAGAGCAAGCGCGCCTGGTACGACCGTGCACAGACGCTGTTCTTCGGCCTCAGTGCCGGTTCGATTCTGGTGCTGGCGGCGATCGGTCTGGCGATCACCTTTGGCGTCATGGGCGTGATCAACATGGCCCATGGCGAGCTGATCATGATCGGCGCCTATACCACCTGGATGATCCAGCAGGCACTACCGGGGCAGCCGGGACTGGCGCTGGCGCTGGCCATTCCCGGCGGCTTCCTGGTTGCCGGTGCGTTCGGGGTGGTGATCGAACGCACCGTGATCCGCTTCCTGAAAGGCCGTCCGCTGGAGACGCTGCTGGCCACCTTCGGCCTCAGCCTGATCCTGCAGCAGCTGGTGCGCAGCGTGTTCTCGCCGCTCAATCGTCGCGTCACCTCGCCGGACTGGCTGCAAGGGGCGTGGCAGATCAACGAGGCGCTGTCGTTGACCCTCAACCGGCTGGCGGTGCTGCTGTTCTGCCTGGTGGTCTTTGCCGGCCTGTGGGCGCTGATGCGCTATACCCGGCTGGGGCTGGAGGTGCGTGCGGTAACCCAGAACCGGGCGATGGCCCGCGCCATGGGCGTACGTGCCACCCGTGTCGACATGCTGACGTTCGGGCTGGGTGCTGGCGTCGCCGGGCTGGCGGGGGTCGCCCTGTCCCAGTTGACCAACGTCGGCCCCAACCTGGGGCAGGGCTATATCGTCGACTCCTTCCTGGTCGTGGTCTTCGGCGGGGTCGGCAACCTGTGGGGAACGCTGGTGGCCGGCATGTCGCTCGGCGTGATCAATCAGGTGCTGCAGCCCTGGGTCGGCGCGGTACTGGCCAAGATCATCGTGCTGGTGGGCGTGATCCTGTTCATCCAGAAGCGCCCGCAGGGCATCTTTGCACCCAAGGGGCGGACCTCATGACGACCCAAACCTTATTGCACGAACGTGATCGGTCGCGTCAGGCGTTCCTTTCCCGCTCGACGCTGTTGACCAGCCTGGTGCTGATCGTCGGCATGCTGGTGGTGCTGGTATTGAACGCCTTGCCGGAATCGAGCGCCTGGCACGTCAGCAACGCGACGGTATCGCTGCTCGGCAAGTATTTCACCTACATGCTGCTGGCGCTGGCAGTGGATCTGATCTGGGGCTATCTCGGCATTCTCAGCCTGGGACATGGCGCCTTCTTTGCCCTGGGCGGCTATGCGATGGGGCTCTATCTCAACGCGCAGACCTCACCGCTGCCCGGCTGGCAGTCGATCATGGCCTACTTCCCGGTGGCGGCACTGGCGATCCTGCTGGCGCCGGGTCTGCTGGCGCTGGTATTCGGCTGGCTGGCGTTTCGCTCGCGGGTGACCGGGGTCTACTTCTCGATCATCACCCAGGCGCTGACCTTCGCGCTGATGCTGGCGTTCAATCGCAACGAGATGGGCATGGGCGGCAGTACCGGGCTGACGCGTTTCTACGAGCTGCTGGGCTTTTCGCTCGCGAGCGAGGGGATGACCGTAGCGCTGTTCGTGGCGTCCGGCATGGCAGTGCTGCTGGCGTTCTGGCTGTGTCGAGCGATCACGGTGTCACGCCTTGGCCGGGTCAGCGTGGCGACCCGCGATGCCGAGGCCCGGGTGCGCTTCATCGGCTACCGGGTCGACCACGTCAAGCTGGCGCTGTTCGTGGTCTCGGCGATGATCGCCGGGGTGGCCGGTGCGCTCTACGTTCCCCAGGTGGGGATCATCAATCCCAGTACCTTCGCGCCGCTGTTCTCGATCGAGGTGGTGGTATGGGTGGCGCTCGGCGGGCGGGCGACGCTCTATGGCGCGCTGCTGGGGGCGCTGGTGGTCAATTACCTGAAGACGGTGCTGACCGGGGTGATGCCGGATGCCTGGCTGTTCATTCTCGGGGGACTGTTCGTGCTGGTCACGATGCTGCTGCCGCAGGGCATTGCCGGGGTGATCTCGGCCTGGTGCGGGAAGCGTCGCGATGGAGAAGAGCAGGATCGACAGGAGGTGAGCGCATGAGCGTGATCGATAGCACTCGCTTCGACAGGTTGCGGGAATTCGCCCGTCCGGATCGTGTTTTCGACTTCATGGCGCCGGCGCAGTCTCCGGTGGACGTGCGCCACGGCCCGATTCTCTACCTGGAGGACGTCAGCGTCAGCTTCGACGGCTTTCAGGCCATCAATCGGCTCAACCTGACCATCGATGACGGCGAGCTGCGCTGCATCATCGGCCCCAACGGGGCCGGCAAGACGACGATGATGGACATCATCACCGGCAAGACCCGACCGGATCACGGCCAGGTCTGGTTCGGCAGCCGACACAACCTGCTGACGCTGGACGAACCGCAGATCGCCAATCTGGGAATCGGCCGCAAGTTCCAGAAGCCCACGGTCTTCGAGGCACTCGACGTGACCGAGAACCTGGAACTGGCGATGGCCGGCGACCGACGGGTCTGGAAGACCTTGCTGGCCCGTCTCGACCGGGAAGGCCAGGCGCGTATCGACGAGGTGCTCGAGACCATCGGCCTGGCCTCGGCGCGGCATCGCCTGGCCGGCGTGCTGTCGCACGGGCAGAAGCAGTGGCTCGAGATCGGTATGCTGCTGATGCAGCGGCCCCGCCTGCTGCTGGTGGACGAGCCCGTCGCCGGCATGACCGAGCCGGAGATGCACCGCACCGCCGAGTTGCTGACGCGCCTCGTAGGCCAGCAGTCGGTGGTCGTCGTCGAACACGACATGGGCTTCGTGCGTTCGATCGCCAGGCAGGTCACGGTGCTCCACCAGGGCAGTGTGCTGGCGGAAGGGACCATGGACGAGGTCGCCAGCGACCCGCGGGTGATCGAGGTCTATCTCGGCGGCGACGAGGAGGCGGCCTGATGCTGAGCGTCGACAAGCTCAATCAGTACTACGGCGAAAGTCACATCCTCCGCGACCTGTCGCTCGATGTGCCCGCCGGCCGCTGTACCTGCGTCATGGGACGCAATGGCGTCGGCAAGACGACGCTGCTCAAGACGGTGATGGGCGAGGTGGCGGCGCGCAGCGGGGCGATTCGCTTCGACGGCGAGGAACTGCTCAAGCGAAGACCCGAAGCGCGGGCGGGCTTGGGGATCGGCTATGTGCCCCAGGGGCGTCAGATCTTCGCCACCCTGTCGGTCGAGGAGAACCTGCGCATCGGCCTGCCGGCGAGAAGAGACAGGCAGCGCCGGATTCCCGAGCGTATCTACGAGCTGTTCCCGGTGCTCAAGGAGATGCGCTATCGTCGCGGTGGCGACCTCTCCGGCGGCCAGCAGCAGCAATTGGCGATCGGTCGGGCGCTGGTGCTCGACCCCAGGCTGTTGATCCTCGACGAGCCGGGCGAGGGCATTCAGCCCAACATCGTCGCGCAGATCGGCGAAGTCATCCGGCGTCTCAATCGCGAGGATGGCCTGACCGTGCTGCTGGTCGAGCAGAAACTGCCTTTCGCCCGGCGGTACGCCGACAAGTTCATGATCATGGATCGTGGCCAGGCGGTGGCCGGTGGCGATATCGCCGAACTGAGCGACGACCTGATCAAGCGGCATCTGACAGTATGACGGTAGATCCTTCATGCCACTGGCAGGCGGCCCCCGCCGATTCGGGGCACCGGTTCGATGCGACCCGGCGTTGGGAGGCGTCGCTGTCGCTCGCGTTTGCGGTTCGCACCATGGACGCGGCATCCAACGGCGCGGCGCCAATGAGGCGCACGCGATTGACCCGAGCGCGACATCACGGCCCCTTGCGGGTGCAGCGGTCGTTCTATCCGGAATCGCCCCGGGCCGGGCTGGCCGATCCGTGCCATGTCTACCTGCTGCATCCGCCGGGGGGACTGGTCAGCGGCGATGCCCTCAAGATCGACGTGAACGTCGAGGCTTCGGCGCATGCCGTGCTGACCACGCCGGCGGCGACCAAGCTCTATCGGGCGGACAGTCACGGCGTGGTCTGGTCCCAGACCAACCGGCTCGAGGTCGAGGATGGCGGGTTGCTGGAGTGGCTGCCCCAGGAAACGATCGCCTTCGACGGTTCGAAAGGGGAACAGCGCACCGAGATCTCGCTGACGGGCAATGCGCGCTGCCTGGGGTGGGAGATCATGGCGCTGGGGCGTCCGGCCAGCGCTCTCCCGTTCGAGAGCGGTCGCATCGAGCAGCGCTTTCAATTGCTTCACGACGGTCGGCCGCTATGGCTCGAGCGGCAACCGCTGGACCCGCTGCACCGGCGCTTTTCGGGGCGGTGGGGGCAGGGCGGCGCGACGGTCCAGGCGACACTGTGGGCAGCCGGCCTGACGGATCCGAGCCAGGCGGTGAAAGCGGTGCGAGACGCGCTATCGGCAAGCCCGAACTGGGCCGTGACCCAGCGTCATGGCGTGCTGCTGCTGCGTTATCTCGGCGATTCGCGCAATGAAGCGTGGGCGCTTTGCCAGGCGGCCTGGCATGTGCTCAGGCCGCTACTGGTCGGCCGCGAGGCGTGCGAGCCGCGGATCTGGTACACGTAATCATCATGCCGACGGCGACGGATACTGGTCGAAGCAGCCCGACGCTGTTGTTTGCGCTGCCCGAAGCCGGCGCATCATTGCAATGCTCGTAGCTCGTAGCTCGTAGCTCGTAGCTCGTAGCTCGTAGCTCGTAGCTCGTAGCTCGTAGCTCGTAGCTCGTAGCTTACAGACAGGACATCGATATGGAACTGACACCCCGAGACAAAGACAAGCTGCTGCTGTTCAGCGCCGCGCAGCTGGCGGAACGGCGCCGGGCCCGTGGGCTCAAGCTCAACTACCCGGAGGCGATGGCGCTGATCAGCTTCGAGATTCTGGAAGGGGCGCGTGACGGGCGCAGCGTGGCCGAGCTGATGAGCTATGGGCGCGAGATCCTGACCCGCGAGGACGTCATGGACGGTGTCGCCGAAATGATTCATGAAGTGCAGGTCGAGGCGACCTTCCCCGATGGGACGAAACTGGTAACCGTTCACGATCCCATCGTCTAAGCGCACTGGAATGGCTGCGCTCGGCCATACCGCGTTTAATCTCGGCTTCCCATGCTCATTGAGCACCCAGTCAACTCCGCTGGCTCGCCGAGATTCGCCTTGTCTGGCCTTCGCTCGCTCATTCCCTCGGTCACTGCGGTTTAGTAAACAAGAAGGACGGTAAGCATGATTCCCGGTGAAATGCAGATTCAGGACGGCGAGATCGAGCTCAATGCCGGTCTCGAGACGCTCACGCTGGCGGTGGCCAATACCGGTGACCGGCCGGTGCAGGTGGGCTCTCACTATCACTTCGCCGAAACCAATCCGGCGTTGACCTTCGATCGCGCCAGGGCCCGGGGTTACCGTCTCGATGTGCCGGCGGGGTCGGCGATTCGCTTCGAGCCGGGACAGACCCGTGAGGTAACGCTGGTGCCCTACGTCGGCGAACGCCGCATCTACGGTTTCCGTGGCGACGTCATGGGCTTGCTGGATGGGTCCGCTGAAAACGACGGGGGTATCAACTGATGGTCAAGATCACCCGACAAGCCTATGCCGACATGTACGGCCCGACCATCGGCGACCGGGTACGCCTGGGCGATACCGAACTGTGGATCGAGGTCGAGCGCGATGCCACCGTCTACGGCGACGAGGTCAAGTTCGGCGGCGGCAAGGTCATCCGTGACGGCATGGGACAGAGCCAGCGACACGACGATTCGGTCATGGATACGGTCATCACCAATGCCCTGATTCTAGACTGGTGGGGCGTGGTCAAGGCGGATGTCGGCCTGCAGAAGGGCCGGATCGCCGCCATCGGCAAGGCCGGCAACCCCGACGTGCAGCCGGGCGTCGACATCGTCATCGGTCCGGGCACCGAAATCATCGCTGGCGAGGGCAAGATCCTGACTGCCGGCGGTATCGACGCGCATATCCATTTCATCTGCCCGCAGCAGGTGGAAGAGGCGCTGATGAGCGGCGTCACCACGATGCTCGGCGGCGGTACCGGGCCGGCCACCGGCTCCAATGCTACCACCTGTACGCCGGGCGAATGGCATCTGGGCAAGATGCTGCAGGCGGTCGATACCCTGCCGATGAACATCGGCCTGCTCGGCAAGGGCAACGCCAGCCTGCCCGAAGCCCTGGAAGCGCAGATCGTCGCCGGTGCGATCGGGCTCAAGCTGCACGAGGACTGGGGCACCACTCCCGCGTCGATCGACAATTGCCTGAGCGTGGCGGAACGATACGATGTCCAGGTGGCGATCCATACCGATACGCTCAACGAATCCGGCTTCGTCGAGGACACGATCGCCGCGTTCAAGGAACGCGGTATTCACACCTACCACACCGAAGGCGCGGGCGGCGGCCATGCGCCCGATATCATCACCGCCTGCTCGAAGGACTACGTGCTGCCGTCGTCGACCAATCCGACCCGGCCGTATACGGTCAATACCATCGACGAGCATCTCGACATGCTGATGGTTTGCCACCATCTCGACCCGAACATTCCCGAAGACGTGGCCTTCGCCGATTCGCGCATTCGCCGCGAGACCATCGCCGCCGAGGACATCCTCCACGACATGGGCGTGATCTCGATGATTTCGTCCGATTCGCAGGCGATGGGGCGGGTCGGCGAAGTGGTCTGCCGCACCTGGCAGACTGCCCACAAGATGAAGGTGCAGCGTGGCCTGCTGCCGGAAGACGAAGCGCTGGGCGCAGACAATTTCCGTGCTCGGCGCTACATTGCCAAATACACTATCAACCCGGCGCTGACCCATGGCATCGGCCACGAAGTGGGATCCGTCGAAGTCGGCAAGCTGGCGGACCTGGTGCTGTGGAGCCCGGCATTCTTCGGCGTGAAGCCGGCGCTGATCATCAAGGGCGGCATGATCGCGGCCGCACCGATGGGGGATGCCAATGCGTCGATTCCGACACCGCAACCGGTACACTATCGGCCGATGTTCGGCGCTTTCGGCAAGGCCGCCAGTGCGACTCGCTTGAGCTTCGTCAGTCAGGCGGCGCTGGATGCCGGGATCAAGGCAAGGCTGGGGCTGGAGAGCGAGCTCGTTGCGGTCAGGCAGGTACGGGGCGTGCGCAAGAGGGACATGAAGCTCAACGATGCCTGCCCGCATCTCACCGTCGATCCGCAAACCTACGAAGTGCGTGCCGACGGCGAGCTGCTGACCTGCGAACCGGCGACCGAACTACCGCTGGCGCAGCGTTATCATCTTTTTTGAGTGGGATATTCAACCGTCGGCCAGGGCACTTTTTCGATTATCTATCGTCTGGTTATTCCGGGTGCCCGGTATTGGCCTTCATGAGGCGAACAGACATGTGGAAATTGATTGAACGGCTGGAGGCGACGTCCGACGCCGAGGCCCTCGACAGCGTAACGCTACCGTTCGAACTGCGAATGCGGGGACGGTTGAAGGCGATCAGCAATGGCGGGCGCGAGATCGGCATTTTTCTGGATCGCGGACCGGTGCTGCGGGATGGGGCGCTGCTGCGCGCCGAAACCGGCGAGATCGTCGCCATCCGGGCCGCCGATGAGTCTGTCGTGACGGCATCGGTCCCGTCCGGCCTGGCGCTGGCCCGGCTCTGTTATCACCTGGGTAACCGGCACGTGCAACTGGCGATCGGCCACGGCGAAGGGGGCGGCTGGGTACGCTTTCCGCCGGATCATGTTCTCGAGGCGTTGGCCACGAGACTGGGCGCGACGCTGGAGCGACACAAGGCGCCGTTCGATCCCGAGCCGGGCGCCTACGCCGAGGGTCTCGGTCACGGACATGGGCACGATCATGGTCACCATCACGATCCCGCGGACGGCCATGGGCAGGTCTACGACCTTCAGCCACACCTGGCCCACCGTCATGGTCATAACCATGAGCATTGAGCGGTGGTAGTCGATGCGTGAACGTGATCCGCTGGCGCTGATGGGATTGATGCAATTGGTCAGCCCGGCCTTGCCGATCGGTGCCTTTGCCTGGTCACAAGGTCTCGAGAGTGCCTTCGAACTGGGCTGGGTGAGCGACGAAGAGAGTCTGAATGCGTGGTTGTCCGGCGTGCTGGAAGACGGTCTGACGTCATGTGAGCTGCCGGTTCTGGCTCGGCTTCAGGCCGCCTGGACGGTGGGAGGTCACGAGTCGCTGCAGTACTGGAACGACTGGCTCCAGGCCAACCGCGAGACCGCCGAGCTGGCAGAGGAGGACCTGCGTCTGGGGCAGGCGCTGGCCCGCCTGCTGGATGATCTCGATCTGTTGCCGGCTTCCGGCTGGTTACCGCAGCGCCCGGCCTACGTCACGCTGTTCGCCTGGCTGGCCCATCGGCGCGGCATTGCCGTGGAGGATGCCCAGCTCGGCTTTGCCTGGGCATGGCTGGAAAACCAGCTGGCGGCTGCCTGCAAGGCGCTGCCATTGGGGCAGACGGCGGCGCAGCGGCTCATCGAGCGGCTTCGGCCCGAACTGGCCGGTGCCGTCGAAACGGCCAATCGGCTAACGGATGCCGAGCTGGGTCCGGCCCTGCCGGGCCTGGCGCTGGCAAGCGCGCTGCACGAGACCCAGTATTCACGGCTGTTCCGCAGCTGACGAAGACGCCGTCCGAATACCGCGATTCATTCAGCGTCTTCGGACGAGACAGCAGTTGAAGGTGAAGGGAATAGGAGAGCAACAAGATGAAGCACTGTTTACGCGTCGGTGTCGGCGGTCCGGTAGGCTCCGGGAAGACTGCGCTGCTCAAGCAGCTCTGTCTGGCGCTGCGCGAGCACTACGATATCGCCGTGGTGACCAACGATATCTATACCCGCGAGGATGCCGATTTCCTGCTGCGCCACGATGCCCTGGCCGCGGACCGCATCATCGGCGTGGAAACCGGGGGCTGCCCGCATACCGCGATTCGCGAGGATGCCTCAATGAACCTGGCGGCCATCGATGACCTTCACTCGCGCCATCCCGCGCTGGAACTGGTGCTGGTGGAATCCGGCGGCGATAACCTGGCCGCCACGTTCAGTCCCGAACTGTCGGACCTGACGCTTTACGTGATCGACGTCTCCGCCGGCGACAAGATTCCGCGCAAGGGCGGGCCGGGCATCACCAAGTCGGATCTGCTGATCATCAACAAGATCGATATTGCCGATTACGTTCACGCGTCGCTCGAGGTGATGGAGCGCGACGCCAAGAAGATGCGCGGCGAACGTCCTTTCGTATTCACCAATCTGCACGACGGCGTCGGTGTCGAGACGATCGTTCGTTTCATTCTCGATCGCGGCATGCTGCCGGATCGACGCAGTGAGGCGTGCCGAGCCATCGAGGATCAGGCGTTGCTGAGCGCCAACTGACTTGCGTCCGTATCATTCAAGGAGAACCATCATGATGTCATCCACCTTCACTGCCCGACGTCTGGCCTGGCTGGCCGCGCCGGTGGCGATGCTGGCTGCCTCGGCGGCCGTGGCGCACCCCGGCGCGCTGCCGCACACCCACGGCGGCAGCTTTCTGGCAGGCCTGATGCATCCGCTGTCCGGCCTCGATCATCTGCTCGCCATGCTGGCGGTCGGGCTGTGGAGCTGCCGCCAGGCATCCGCACTGCGCCGTGCCATGCCGCTGCTGATTGCGCTGGGCATGGTCGCCGGTGCCGGGCTCGCCTGGGGTGGCGTGCCGCTGCTGGGCGTCGAGTTCGGTATCGCCTCCAGCGTTCTGCTGGCAGGAGTGTTGCTGGCCAGTCTGGTCAAGCTCCCCAGCGCGCTGGGCGGAACGCTGGTCTTCGCGTTCATCCTGCTGCACGGCCACGCCCACGGCAGCGAGCTCGCACCGGGCGCGTCGGCGGCGCTCTATGCGCTCGGCTTCGTCATCGCCAGTGTGGGTATCACGCTGCTGGGTCGCTTGACCGGCAGTTGGCTGATGCAGCGCGACAACCGCTGGATGCGCGGTATCGGTGCCGCTATCGCCGCCGCCGGCGGTGCGCTGATGCTGGGCTGATTGTCGGCCGAGCCGCGTCGTATCAGAAACGGAACTGTTCTCTGGGGCCTTCGGGTCCCAGCCTCTGGAAGCCGCCCGACTTGGGCGGCTTTCTCTATGGAACCCGGTTGCCTTCGATCTTCGGCCGGTCGTTCCGGAGCCGCGCGCTTCGTGATGATCGATCAGTGCCGCGGATGACGTACCCGGCGGTAGCCGGCATTGATGAAACAGTAGCCGCCATAGGCGATGAGGCCGACGGCCACGGCGCCCAGAAGCCAGTCGCCGAAGGGCTGATGGGCCAGCAGGTCCAGGGCCGCGCCGAGACCTTGCGCGTCGCCGGGCGAGAGACGCCACGCAGCTAGTGCGAGCAGCCCACCGATCAGCAGGAAGGTGACACCGCGGGCCGCCAGGCCGAGCCGGGCGATGGCCTCGAGCAGGGGTAGGGGTGGGTTGGGTCGGCTTTGCAGATGCCAGTTCTTGCGATAGGCGCGTCGCCAGGCGCGCACCAGTTGATGGAAACCGACGCCGACGAAGACGAGGCCGATGGCCAGCAGCAGCCAGCGGCCGCCCGGAATTCCCATGAGCCGTTCGGTGTTTTGGGAGGATCCGCTGCCTTGGGACTGGGAAAGGCTGTGAAAGATCAGCGTGGCACATTGCCAGGCCAGCGTGGCATAGAGGCCGCCACTGATCGCGAACCCCAGCCGTTGAAGCCAGCCTTTCCAGTCGTTGCCCTTGCGCTCGGTATCCCAGAACGCCTGGGCCAGACGCCACAGGACGTAAGCGGTGAGCCCCAGGCCCATCAGCGCCAGCAGCACGCGTCCGAACGGCCACAGCGCGATTTTGCGAATGACGTCCGAAGCGCCACTTTCGCTGCCGCCAAGTCCTATCGTGGTGAGTAGCGCCAGCCAACCGATCGTCAGGTAGATGATTCCCTTGGCGACATAGCCTGCCGATGCGGTATGTTGCAGCCACTCGCGCAGGCTGAAGTGAATCCTTTTCATGCCGTTCCCTATGATTGAGCGCTACTAGCCTAGAAGAGAAAATGGCTTCGCGATACGGCGGCCGGGCCTCAACGCTCGGTGCGGTATGATTCTATGGCGCTTCGGACTTGCGGCGCCAGACACTTCAGGGACGAGTCTCCTCGAAGGCGAGACCCTTCAAAGACGAGACTCTTCAAAGGCCAGATTCTTCACAGGCCAGACTTTGCAAAGGCTAGACACATCGATGAAACATTATGTCGTCCGCCCACGTTCGGGTAAGGGATGGATCCTGACCCTGGCGTTCGTGGCGCTGATCGCTCTGGGGCTGTGGCCGGTGATCGGCTGGTTCAACCTGCCGCGGCTATGGCTGGGGCTGCCCTGGCTCGCAATATGGACCTACGTGATCGTGCTGGGGTGCTGGCTGGCCATGCTCCTCGCCAATCGCTGGCTGCGGGTGCCATCACATGACGACTAGTCTGTTGCCGCTGTGGATCACCCTGGGGTACATCGGCGTTGCGCTGTTCATCGGGTTGCGCGCCCGTGGCGGGCACCTGATGGATAGCCTGGAGGAGTGGGGCGTTGCCGGGCGAAGCATGGGGCCGATAACGCTCTATCTGCTGATCGCGGCGGGCAGCATCAGCGCCTACACCTTCATGGGCGCGCCCGGCTGGGCCTACAGCAAGGGCGTTGCCGTCTTCTACGTGGTGATCTATCTCTCCTATCTGGCGCTGGTGGCATGGTATTGCGGCCCCAAGGTGTGGGCCTTCGGCCAGCGTTTCGGGCATGTCACCCAGGGCGCGGCGATCGCCGACCGCTACCAGAGTCCGCTGCTCGGCGGGTTGGCGGCCCTGGTGATGTCGATCGGCTCGCTGGCCTATGCGGTGCTCCAGACGATAGGGTCCGCCTATATCCTGTCGGTGATGAGCGGTGGGCGGATCCCGGTCTGGGCCGGCGTGATCGTGATTCTGAGCGTCATCGCGATCTATCTCTATGTCAGCGGTCAGCGGGCCATCGGCCTGACCAACGCCTTTCAGGGCATCCTGATGCTGGTCGTGGCCTGGACGGTCGGGCTGTGGGCGGCTCATCACGCTACCGGCGAGATGGGGTTCGCAAGCGTCTTCGAGCGCCTGGCTGCCGAACGGCCGGCGTTTCTGACCCTGCCGGGGGCCGATGGCAAGATGAGTTTCGCGTTCTGGACCACGTCGATCATCGTCTCGATGCTCTCGTTCATGCCGCCGGTCTGGAGCCAGTGGATGAGCGCGCGTTCGGCCGACACGATCCGGCGCAGCGCGACCTGGCTGCCGACCTACTATATCGTCGTGCTGCCGATGGTGGTGGTGGGCTTCATCGGCATCACCGCGCTCCCCAATCTGGGCCGGGCCGATACCGTGGCGCTCGAATTCGCGCTGCAGAACCTGCCGAGCTGGCTGGTGGGTCTGCTGGGCGCGGGAACGCTGGCCGCTGCCATGTCATCCTGCGAGCCGTTTCTGCATTCGGTATCGATGGCCTATGCCAAGGATATCGCTCAGCCGCTGTTTCGCCTCGGCGATGCGGCCACCGCGCGCCTCGCTCGTCGCTTGCTGATTCCCATCATGGCGTTGATCGTGGCGCCGGTGGCGATCAGCGAGCCGAGCAATCTGATCATGATCCTGTTGGTGGGGCTGGGGTTCGCGACGCAAGTGTTGCCGGCCTTCATCGGCATGTTCCTGTGGACCCGCGCGTCACGGTGGGGCGTGCTGGCCGGGATCTTGAGCGGGTTCAGCGTGACGCTGGCGTTCACCCTGGTCTGGCCCAATCCGCTCGGCATTCACGCCGGGTTCTGGGGGTTGATGATCAACCTGCCCCTGTTCGTGATCGTTTCCTGCCTGACGCCGCCGGTGAGAGACGACGTGGTGGAGCGCTTCTTTGAGCTTGCCATCCCTGGCAGGCTCCCTTCGGGACGCCGCTAGGCGGTGTCGAGAATCGCTCCCGACGATTTTCTGCCATCGGCGCGCCAACGCTTTCTAGAGCGCCTTCGTCGCGCTGATCCCGCTGGCGGCGAGCGTCGATCAGACGACGTTCGTCGCCAGAATCTTGCGCAGAAACCGTTGCGTGCGCTCGTCCCTGGGCTGGCTGAACAATTCCGCCGGCGGTGCCTGCTCGATGATGCGGCCCTGGTCCATGAATACCACGCGATCGGCGACCTCGCGGGCGAACTGCATCTCGTGAGTGACGACGATCATGGTCTGATGTTCCGCCGCGAGCTGCTTCATCAGTCCCAGTACTTCCTCCACCCATTGCGGATCCAGCGCGGAGGTCGGCTCGTCGAACAGGATCACGTCGGCGTTGGCCGCCATCGCCCGGCCGATGCCCACGCGCTGCTGCTGGCCCCCGGAGAGCGAGGCGGGGTAGGCATCGGCCTTGTCGGCCAGGCCGATGCGCTCGAGAATCTCGCGGGCTCTGGCGTAGGCCTTGGCCTTGGGCATGCCGTCGACCACGATCATGCCCTCGGCGATGTTCTGCAGCGCGGTCTTGTTGGCGAACAGCGCATAGTTCTGGAACACGAACGCCGTGCGCCGTCTCAGCGCGAGGATCTGTTCACGGGTCGCCTGCGTCGCGTCGAAGCTGAGATCGCCAACGGTCAGATGGCCGGCATCGGGCGTCTCGAGAAAGTTGATGCAGCGCAGCAGGGTGGACTTGCCGGTTCCGGAGGGTCCGACGATGACGATGATCTCGCCGCGCTCGAGAGCGAGATCGATGTCGTCGAAGACGACATGGTCGCCGAATTGCTTGCGAATGCCCTTGAGTTCGATCATCGCTGATACGCCCGGTTGAGTCGTTGTTCCAGCCATTTTTGCACCCAGGAGAGTGCCTCGACCACGATCCAGTAGATCACCGCGACCACCAGGAAGGCCTCGAAGTAGAGAAAGCTGCCAGCGGCTTCCTTCTGGGTCGCCCCCATCAGCTCGGTGACGCCGAGGGTGAAGGCCAGCGATGTCGACTTGATCATGTCGATGAAGTAGTTCATCAGTGTCGGCGTGGCGACACGGGTCGCCTGTGGCAGCACGATCCTTCGCATCAACTGTGCACGTGTCATGCCGATGGAGAGTGCCGCTTCGGTCTGGCTTCGGTCGATACCCACGATGGCAGCGCGGATCGACTCCGCCATGTAGGCGGAGAAATGGAGCGTCAGACCGAGAATGGTGGCAGTGATGCCATTGATCGCGACCAGGAAGGTCAGTACCTGGGGCAGCCCGTAGTAGAACAGGAACAGCTGAACCAGCAGCGGCGTGCCGCGAAAGAACGAGATGAACAGCAGCGCAACGGCGTTGAGGCCGGGAATACGGGTCACCCTTACGATCGCCAGCAGGCACGCCAGTACCAGCGCACAGGCCATGCCGGCGGCCGCCATGGCAAGGGTCAGTGGCAGATAACCGAGAAGAATGGGCACCAGGCCCAGCATGTAGTCGAAATCGAGTGCGTGCATAGGGCTTGGTGCTCCGCGCTTGGCGACCTTGGATAACGGAAAAGCCCATGACGCCGGTCAGCGTCATGGGCCGTCGATGCGAGATTCGGTCAGGGCTGGGTAATGTCGTTCCCGAACCACTTCTGAGAAAGTTCGCTCAATTTGCCGCTGTCGCGCAACTGGGCCAAGGCGTCGTTGATGCGGTTCCTCAGCGCCTCTCCCGCCTCGTCGTCACGGAACGGATAGGCGTTCTCGATTTTGGAAAAAGGCTGGCCGGCCAGCTGTAGCGGCAACGGCTTGTCCTTGATCACCTGAGAAGCGCTGACACGATCCATGACGAAGGCGTCGGCACGCCCCAGGGCGACGTCCTGCTCGATATTGGAGTCGTAAGTCTTGATCGTGATGTCATCGGCATAGGGAAGCTCGTTGAGCAACTGCTCGTAGTTGGAACCGAGATTGACCGCGACCGTCTTGCCCTTGAGGTCCTCGACGCCGTGGATGGCATCGTTACCCTTGCGGACCACGATCTGGGCACCATCATAGACATAAGGTTCGCTGAAGAGATATTTCTCCTGGCGTTCCGGCGTGATAGTGATCTGGTTGGCGATGGTATCGATCCGCCTGGAGTCCAGCATGCCGGCCAGCCCGGAGAAGCTGGCGGTCACGAATTCGACATCGTCGCCGGTGATCTCGCCGATCGCGTTCATCAGGTCGACTTCGAAGCCCTTGAGCTTGTCCTGTTCGACGTAGGTGAACGGGTAATAACTGCCCGACATGCCGACTCGCAGCGTATCCGCTTGAGCCGTCATAGCACTCAGGGAGGTTAGTGCCAGAGCCAGCGCCGTTCGGCGCCATGGGAGAATTTGAGAGGGTCGTTTTGGCATGTGAGCAGATCCTTGACGGAGAGAAGAGGGTGAATGAATCAGCGTCATTGGTTGAATCCAGTGACGGCAGGATAGCGGAATTTCAATTTTGGTAATAAAAAAAATTATTTATATGCCCATTCGTTTGGGGCTATGGGACCGTCTATGGGCATCTATACCTAGGATCATAGACTATGGCTCCATTCTACGGACCCAGAGTGCAGACAAGCGAGGCGATCGGATGAATCGGCGAGCCCTCGCGTGACGCCCCGCGAGAGATTGCGGTGAAACAATCTGTACTGATCTTTGCTGTCTGTAATGTATTGATCTAACATTTGCCCAGTTCTTTCTGTGAAGGCTGCTGCAGGGACGTGACCAAGGGACTTGCGCTCGGCGTTGGTTAGTGGCATGGGCCAAGGAACGAGCCGAAAGGCTCAGGATCGCTCAGGAAGGGTTGGCGCATGGCTGGCGAAAGTGTTGCATGGTCTCTTTCGCCTCTGGCATTGAGTTCCATGGCACTCGTTTAGGCAGGTGTCCCGAAAGCCGGCGTCCTTCCGTCGGTTTTCTTCTCCAAGGAGGCTCGATCCTCTTCAGAGGATTCTCTCTTCTCTCCAACTCTTTCTCGATGCCGGTGTGGCTTTCATTCCCGGCAGCAAGAATTTGATGAAAACTTGACCTGAAGATAACTCTTGTATAACTTTAATTTCGTTAGCTGATTCACCAGCCCAAGGATGGGGTCGAGGACGTATCAGGTGAGTTGGATCCGCAGTCAGGGAAGACTGCCAGCCTGTCGGACTCAGGGAGAGGATGACAAGGCTAAAGTATTACCGTGAGCCACGCTTCGTCAGGATGACGCAACGCAAGCAGTAACACGCGGGCAGTAACAACAGGACAGGAAGTCCAGGTTCAGGTGGTGAGTCAAAGGCGGGCCGAGAGGCCCGCCTTTCGTATTTCCGGCGCTTGGCCTCGTCCGTGTCCTGTTACACAAACTGAGTTATATCGCCCGCCATCGTTCTCGCCTACATTGTCGTCTTTTCGAGTCGAACAGGCAGGAGCCGATCACGACCATGGAGTGGTTGTCAGAACACAGTAAAGCGATTAGCGCCATCACGAGCATACTGACGCTCTTCGTATGGTTTTTCTACGCCCAGATTCTCTACCGGAACTTCGCCCGAACACGGCGCCCCCGCATCATCATCAACCGGGGTCACGGCAACGACCTGACCTCGCTTTGCCTGATCAGCAACATGAGCTCCGAGCCGATCTTTCTGGAACATATCATCGTGACCTTGCACACCAGCAAGGGATCGTTGACCAATGACATGATCGACTGCGAGGCCGACCATCAGCAGGACGGGCCCGATACCGAGGACTCGTCGGAAGCGGAACACGAGGAGCGTAGGCAGGGCATGCAGTCCAGCCAGGGTCCCATGCTCTCCGGGAGCTACAGTCACGTCGGGACTTTCGAGGCCATTCTGAAGCGGTTGTGCAGCGTCCACGGTGTGGCGCTCGAGCGCAACCGCCCGACGGACGATACCGTCTTTCATTTTCTCGATATCCGCGTCGTCGCCATCTACGGCAGTGAAGATCATCCGATCGGTGCGGAGCGCCGCTTCCGCCTGCACATGAGAGAGGGCGATGCCTGCACTCTGGTTCCGGTATCGCTGGCTACCAAACGCTACGCCAATCGGCTGCAGCGATGGCGCGTCCGCCAATGGATACGTCATCTCGACGAGTGATCGCTCGTTGAGCAAGAAAAGTATATTGGGCAAGAAAGTACAGTGAGCAAGAAAGTATGGCGAGGCAGACCGCCGCTGGATCCACGAGCGCTCATGGCGTCCTGCGACGCAGGATTATATACCGAACTTTCGATATAAATATCGATGTACAGCGCGAGAGCGTATGAAGTAGGTTGATCGGGTTAAATCAAGGAGAGAAAGCCGCATGGGTGCTGGCTTTTCGGGAACGGTATGACTTCAGGGGAGCATCAGAAAACTTGCTTGGTGCGGATGGGGAGACTCGAACTCCCACACCTTTCGGCACTAGAACCTAAATCTAGCGTGTCTACCAATTCCACCACATCCGCAATTCGATAGGCGCGCTCATTGTACTGGCGGCTTCATCGATGTCAATCGTTGCTCGATCGAACCGTGGCGGCCGGCTGCCGGCGCTTCAGTTTTCGCCGCCGCGGTCGACATCATCATTGAAAGGACCAACAGCGAAGCGGTCGAGAGAGCAATCGATGATGCGGCGTCTGGAAGTGGTGCGGCCAATGGCTCGCAGGTTGGTGGACTGGATCAACGCCCAGTTGAAGCGGGCGCTGCCGGGCTACTGTGCCTTTTGCCATACGGCTGTCGCTGACGGTTCGCCCTGGTGTGCCGAGTGCTTCGCGGATATGCCCTGGAATCGGAGCGCTTGCGCTCTCTGTGCCGAACCGCTGCCGATGCTCTCCTCTCCGTCTTCAGTGTTGCGCCGGTGTGGGCGATGCTTGAAGCATCCGCCCGCGCAGCAGGCCGCGTGGGTGCCGCTGCGCTACGAGTCGCGGGTGGCCCGTCTGATACAGCGCTACAAGTTTTCGGCGGATGCGAGGGCGGGCGAGGTGCTGGTCCAGCTCATGCTTGCCACCCTGAGCCGGTCGCCTGATGTCGGCGAGGCGGTGATCGGCGTGCCCGGGCAGCACGAGCGGACTCGGGAGCGGGGATTCGACCACACGGCGTGGCTGGCGAAGCGTCTGGCCGCGCGGTTGAAAATGCCGGTGATCGAGGCCGAACGACGGCGCGAGACGCCATCCCAGCGCGGCCTGGACCGCCTCTCTCGGCAGCGCAATGTGAAGCATGCGTTCACCGTGGCCCAGCCGTTACCGCCGGCGGTCATGGTCGTCGATGACGTGATGACTACCGGCGCGACGCTGGAGTCGCTGGCAATCGCCTGCCGGGAAGCCGGGGCGCGGCGGGTCACGGTGCTGGCCTTCGCGCGTACGCCCTCGGCACGAATCTGATAGCATGCGCGCATGCAACTCCGCCGTCAGTCGAGGTCCGTATGAGCGCCGTTTCCCTGCATCCGTTCGAGACATTGACGCCGCAGCGGGTCGTCGAGGCCGTCGAGTCTCTCGGCTTCTGGTTGCCCGGCGAGCCGTTCGCGCTCAATAGCTACGAGAATCGTGTCTATTCGTTGACCGACGACGACCGCCGTCGCTGGGTCGTGAAGTTCTATCGCCCGGAGCGCTGGAGCGACGAGCAGATTCTCGAAGAGCACGAATTTCTACAGGCGCTCGCGGCGGAGTCGATTTCGGTGGGGGCGCCCTGGGCAGACGATACGGGCCGGACGCTGCATCACTTCGAGGGTTTCCGCTTTGCCCTGTTCGCGCATGTCGTCGGTCAGGCCCCGGAGCTCGAAGACCCGGCGCACCTCTTTGCTCTCGGCGAACTGATCGGCCGGGTCCATGAGGTTGGGGCTCGCCAGCCTTTTCGTTATCGGCTGCGGCTCGATCCGAATACCATGATCGAGGAGAGTCGCAGTCGAGTCCTCGCGGCGAGCTGGCTCGATGCTCGCCAGCGCAAGACCTACGACCGCGTGATCGATTCGCTCTTGCCGCTGCTGGCGGATCACGCCTGGCCGGACAGCGCGATGCAGCGCGTTCACGGCGACTGTCATCTCGGCAACATGCTGGGGCGTGACGAGCAGTTCTCTCTGGTCGACTTCGATGACTGCCTGATGGCGCCTGCGGTACAGGATCTGTGGATGCTGCTGACCGCGCAATCTCCCGAAGAGTGGCAGATGCAGCTGTCCGAAATCATCGAAGGCTACGAGATGGCCCGCGAATTCGACCGTCGCCAGCTCGAATGGATCGAGGCCCTGCGAACCTTGCGGCTGATTCGTCACAGTGCCTGGGTGACGGCGCGCTGGGAAGATCCGGCGTTTCCCCGAGCCTTCCCCTACGTCGCCGAGAGCGGCTACTGGGACCAGCATATCCGCCATCTCGAGCAGCAGCGCGTGGCCCTCGACTCGCCGCGCTGGCTGGCCTGATCGGCTAGCGTCCTGTCGAAGCGTGCGACTCGACCCCGTGACGAGTCGCAACGCGAATTGTCCATATCGACGAGATTGCCTGTGCCGGCGAGATTGTCTGTACCGGCGAAATTGCCTGGATCGACGAGATAGTGGTGCCGCCGGAGTTTCGCTAGAATCGGCTGACACGATTGGGGCCGAATGTGATCGCGGCCGCGAGCATTCGATGACGATACCGATAGACAAGGCAGCAACATGACAGAGCAACTGGCAGGCCACTTCCACGGGATTCTCGAGAAGCTGGGGGAAGATCCCCAGCGCGAGGGCCTGCGCGATACCCCGATGCGTGCCGCCAAGGCCATGCAGTTCCTGACCCAAGGCTACAGCCAGTCGCTGGAGACGCTGGTCAACGGCGCGGTCTTCGCTTCCGATACCGATGAAATGGTGCTGATCAAGGACATCGAGATGTACTCGATGTGCGAGCACCACGTGCTGCCGTTCATCGGCAAGTGCCACATTGCCTATCTGCCCCAGGGCAAGGTGCTGGGGCTATCAAAGTTCGCACGGATCGTCGATATGTATGCCCGCCGGCTGCAGATCCAGGAAAACCTGACCCGTGAAATCGCCGAGGCGATCATGCAGGTCACGGGAGCCCTCGGCGTTGGCGTGGTGATCGAGGCGCAGCATATGTGCATGATGATGCGCGGTGTCGAAAAGCAGAATTCCAGCATGACCACGTCGGTGATGCTGGGAAGTTTCCGCAAGAACCAGACGACGCGTCAGGAGTTCCTGATGCTGGTCAACGGTCGCTGATAGAAGCGCCGTCAATCGTCGCATTCGTCAAAAGCCAGTCGGTAAAGTCAGCCGTTAAAGTCAGCCGTTAAAGAGAGCCACAAGGATAGCTGCATGGATGGTCGCCTTTTTCATTTCGACGACGAAGCCCAGACCGGCGAGGTGGAGGGGAGCGACGGCAAGCGCTATCCGTTCGATTTCGCACAGTGGCGTGGCCGCGGCCTGCCCAGCGCCGGCACCCCGGTTCGCTTCGAACTTCGTGACGGACAGGCGATCCAGGTCTTCAATCGCCCCGAGGCGCAGCGCCGCGCCAGCAGCACTCGCGGCATCGACGGCAAGACGCGGCGCAAACGACTTTCCCACTGGGCGCTGGCGGCGTTCGTGGTGTCGGTCGTCGGGCTGAGCGCCGGGCGTTACGCGCCGGTGGTGGAAGTCGTGGCGATCGTGCTGGCCTGGCTGGGATTGCGTCACGTGCATCGCCAGCCCCAGCAATTCAAAGGCTACTGGCTGAGCGGTGCCGCGATCGCGATTGCCGTCGGCGTGACGCTCTGGTCACAGCTGTAATCGCCCTGGCCCCGAATGGCATCGCGGTGGTGCTGCCATGGAATCGGTCCGGTTATGAATGACTCGCGGCGTGACCGATCGTGACTGGCACAGGTGACGCTAACGCGCCATCCTTGACGCAGGAGTCGTGACACTGGCATCACTGTCACACGCCGTCGTCATGAACGATTTCATTGCTCGTCGCACCACGGCAACGGCCGGCCTGCGTGGGCCGAATGCCCGCGATCGGCAAGCACATCAAGGAAGGAGTGAGTCATGCAATCCGACAAAGCACAGTCCGTCAAAGCCGAGTCTGTCAAAGAGAGCGCGCTGTTCAGACCTTTTGCCTATATCGACGGTAACTGGGTTGCCGCCGACAGCGGCGAGCAGATCGATGTCGATAACCCCGCCACGGGCGAGATCCTGGGGCACATGCCGCGACTGGGTCGCGCCGAGACCGAGCGTGCCATCGACGCTGCCGAGGCCGCATTGCCGGCGTGGCGCAACCACACCGCGCTGGAGCGGGCCGACATCCTGATGAAGTGGTACGAGCTGATGCTCGAGAACAAGGATGCGCTGGCGGCGATCATGACCGCCGAGCAGGGCAAGCCGGTCAAGGAAGCGGCGGGCGAGATCGTCTATGCCGCCAGTTTCATGCGCTGGTTTGCCGAGGAAGCGCGGCGCATCTATGGCGACACCATCCCCGCGGCCAGCAACCAGCAGCGCATCGTGGTCACCAAGCAGCCGGTGGGCGTCGTCGGCGCCATCACGCCGTGGAACTTCCCCTCGTCGATGATCACGCGCAAGGCCGCGGCTGCGCTGGCGGCGGGCTGCACCATCGTGATCAAGCCGGCCAGCCAGACGCCGTTCTCCGCGACCGCGCTGGCCGCACTGGCAGAGCAGGCCGGTGTCCCGCGTGGCGTGTTCAACGTGGTGCCGGGCAAGGCCAGCGAGATCGCCAAGGCGATGACGGACTCCCCGGTGGTACGCAAGGTCACCTTCACTGGCTCGACCGAGGTCGGCAGCTCGTTGATGGCCGGCGCTGCGCAGCATATCCAGAAGATTTCGCTGGAACTGGGCGGCAACGCGCCGTTCCTGGTGTTCGAGGACGCCGACCTGGACGCCGCGGTCGAAGGGGCGATCGCCTCCAAGTTCCGCAATGCCGGACAGACCTGCGTCTGCACCAACCGCTTCCTGGTCCAGTCGAGCGTGATCAACGCGTTCAGCGAGAAGCTGGCGGCGGCTATGAACAGCGAGCTCAAGGTCGGGGAAGGATTCGAGGAGGGCGTCAACATCGGCCCGCTGATCGATGACGACGCCGTGGCCAAGGTGACCGATCATATCAAGGACGCCACCGACAAGGGCGCGCAGCTGCTGCTCGGCGGCCACGAGCATTCTCTGGGCGGGCGTTTCTTCTCTCCGACGCTGGTCAGCCACGCCACGCCGGAGATGAAGGTCGCCAGCGAAGAGACCTTCGGTCCCCTGGCCGCGGTATTCCCCTTCGAGACGGAAGAGGAAGCCGTGCGCATGGCCAACGACACCCAGTTCGGGCTGGCCTCCTACTTCTACTCGAAGGATCTGGGGCGTGTCTGGCGCGTCGCCGAAGCGCTCGAGTACGGCATGGTCGGCATCAACACCGGCCTGATCTCCAACGCCAGCGCCCCGTTCGGCGGCGTCAAGGCCTCCGGCCTCGGCCGCGAAGGCTCCAAGTACGGCCTCGATG
>NZ_PZJT01000017.1:39646-83787 GCF_003206135.1 Salinicola salarius
ATGCCCGCTTCGTTGGCGGCGGCGATCACTTCCTCGTCGCGCATCGAGCCGCCCGGCTGGATCACGGCGGTGATGCCGGCGGCGGCGGCGTTGTCCAGGCCGTCGCGGAAGGGGAAGAAGGCGTCCGATGCCATGACGGAGCCTTCGACCTGCAGGCCGGCGTGTTCGGCCTTGATGCCGGCGATGCGGGCGGAGTTGACGCGGCTCATCTGGCCGGCGCCGACGCCGACGGTCTGGCGGTTCCTGGCGTAGACGATAGCGTTGGACTTCACGAACTTGGCGACCTTCCAGGCGAAGACGAGGTCGTGCAGCTCCTGCTCGGTCGGCGCCCGCTGGGTGACCACCTTGAGATCCTCGGCGGCGATCATGCCGGTATCGCGGCTCTGTACCAGCAGGCCGCCGTTGACGCGCTTGTAGTCCCAGCCTTCGGCGCTCTTCGCGGGCAGCTCGCCGCACTCCAGCAGGCGCACGTTGGTCTTGCTGGCGACGGCTTCGCGGGCTTCCGCCGAGATGCGCGGTGCGATGATGACCTCGACGAACTGGCGCGCGACGATCGCGCTGGCGGTATCGCCGTCCAGCTCACGGTTGAAGGCGATGATGCCGCCGAAGGCGGATTCGCTGTCGGTCGCGAAGGCGAGATCGTAGGCCTTGCGGATGCCGCCGTCGGCTTCCGGCACCACGGCGACGCCGCAGGGGTTGGCATGCTTGACGATCACGCAGGCCGGCTTGGTGAAGGACTTGACGCACTCCAGCGCCGCATCGGTATCGGCGACGTTGTTGAAGGAGAGCGCCTTGCCCTGAAGCTGGTCGGCGGTGGCAATGCTGGCTTCCTGCTGGCCGGGTTCGACCGTGCCTGACTCGACCGTGCCCGATTCAATGTAAAACGCGGCTTTCTGGTGCGGGTTCTCGCCGTAACGCATGCCTTGCTTCTTGGTGAACTGCAGCGACAGGGTGCGCGGGAAATCGGGCTCGCCGTTACCCACGCGCTGGCCGAAGTAGTTGGCGATGGCGGCATCGTAGGCGGCGGTATGCTCGAACGCCTTGATTGCCAGGTCGAAGCGGGTCTTGTGGCTGACGCCGCCCTCATGGCTGGCCATGTCCTTCAGGACGCGGGAATAGTCGTCGGCGCTGACCACGATCGTGGTGTGCTCGTGGTTCTTGGCGCAGGCGCGAACCATCGTCGGGCCGCCGATATCGATGTTCTCGACCGCGTCCTCCAGCGTGCAGTCCGGCTTGGCGACGGTCTGCTCGAACGGGTAGAGATTGACCACGACCATGTCGATGGGATCGATGCCGTGTTCCGCCATGACGGCGTCGTCCTGCCCGCGCCGGCCGAGGATCCCGCCGTGAATCTTCGGGTGCAGCGTCTTGACCCGGCCATCCATGATCTCCGGGAAACCGGTGTGGGCCGAGACCTCGGTCACGGCGATGTCGTTTTCCTGGAGCAGGCGGTAGGTGCCGCCGGTCGAGAGCAGCTCGACGCCGCGAGCCGCCAGCTCACGGGCGAAGTCGACGACGCCGGTCTTGTCGGACACGCTGAGCAGTGCGCGACGGATGGCCCGGGGGGCAGTAGAAGCAGAATTTTGAGACATGCCAGTCCACTCTTTTTTACGGCGAGACGGTTGACGATGAGACGGCTGGCGCCCAGGGCATCGCCCGTCCGGATAGGCTCCGCTGGAGCGAAGCGAAGGAGATTCGGGTCAGGTCGTACGGTCGTGTCGTTGTTTCGGATCGTGCCGGCTGGGTCGAATCACAATGGTGGATCGAACCGCACCGTTAGATCAAATCGTACTGCTTGAGCTTCTTGCGCAGCGTGCCACGGTTGAGACCGAGCAGTTCGGCAGCGCGGGTCTGGTTGCCTTCCACGTTGCGCATCACGACCTCGAGCAGGGGCGCTTCGACTTCCGCCAGTACCATGGTGTAGAGATTCGAGACGGATTCTCCCTCGAGGTGCGAAAAGTAGCGCTCCATGACGCGCTCGACGCACTCTCTCAACGTCGTGTGAGACAGCGCATCGGGCATCTGAAGAGGGTCGACCTCGGATGGGGATTCACCATCGAGGGCTAAAGGCTGCCGGCTATTCATGCTGCGTGGGTTCCGTTACCGATCGCGGCGGCGTCACCGCGAAAGAGTTCATGGAGAAACTCGAATTGTTGCGTTGCCTGCTCGAGACGATTGAAACGGGCACGGTGTTCGCGGCCGGGGTCACGCGCGGCGAGATACCAGCCGACATGCTTGCGGGCGACTCTGACGCCGAGATAGTCGCCGTAATGCTCGTGCAGCGCGCGCAGGTGACGTTGCATGGTAGTGGCGATCTCTTCCGCGCTGGGCGGCGCATGTTCGTGGCCGGTACGCAGGTAATGCTCGATCTCTCTGAACAGCCACGGGTTGCCCTGGGCACCGCGACCGATCATTACCGCATCGGCGCCGGTGTAGGCCAGTACTTCGGCGGCGCGTTGCGGCGTCGTGATGTCCCCGTTGGCAAAGACCGGTATCGACACCTGCTGCTTGATCGCCGCGATGGTGTCGTATTCGGCCGTCCCGGTGTAACGCTGCTCGCGGGTCCGGCCATGCACGGCCAGCGCGGCGATGCCGGCGTCCTCGGCAAGCCTGGCGACACGTTCCCCGTTGCGGCTCTCGGCGCACCAGCCGGTGCGAATCTTCAGCGTGACCGGAATGTCGACTGCCGCTACCACGGCCTCGAGAATGTCCGCGACCAGCTTCTCGTCCCGCAGCAGGGCAGAGCCCGCCGCCTTGTTGCAGACCTTCTTGGCCGGGCAGCCCATGTTGATGTCCACGATCTCGGCGCCGGCCTCGGCGTTGAGCCGTGCGGCTTCGGCGAGCATCTGCGGGTCGCCGCCGGCGATCTGTACCGAACGCGGCCCCGGCTCGCCGCGATGGATCATGCGCTGGCGCGACTTGCGGGTATGCCACAGCCGACTATCGGACGTCACCATCTCCGACACCACCAGGCCAGCGCCCAGCTCGCGGCAAAGCTGTCGGAAAGGACGATCGGTTACCCCGGCCATGGGGGCCAGAATCACGCGGTTGGGTAGCGTGTGATGGCCGATGCGGGGTAACGGGCGATCGGTCTGCGGTGACACCAAATCACGCATCGTTACAGAGGCTCAGGCAAAACGGGGAGGCTATGATACCGATCACCCTGACGTTGTTGAAGCGCTGTTTGTCGACTCGAGACCTAAGCCGTAGCGCGCAGGCTGGCGCATGAAGCACTTTCAGGCATGGGCAGCGCAGCATGAATGCCTTCGCAGCGAAAGGCCGGGACGAGGAGCGCCGTTACAAAACCTCAGCCCGGCCGACGCCCGGTCAGCAGAACCCAGCCCTCTTTTTCCTGCGGCTCGTCCATGAGGATGCCTTGGGCGCGATAGGCGTCCAGCACCGATTCTGCCTGGGCGGCGAGGATGCCCGACAGCGCCAGCTGGCCGGCGGGGCGGACCCGGGCGGCGATCGTCGGAGCCATCTCGATCAGCGGCCCGGCCAGGATATTGGCGACGACGACCTCGAACTCGCCCCGGCCGATCTTTTCCGGGTAGTCGAGGATCAGGCTCGCCTCGTCGATCTGGTTGCGCTCGGCGTTGTCGCGGCTCGCCTGCAATGCCTGCGGGTCGATATCGACCCCGACGGCGGTATCGGCTCCCAGCTTGAGCGCGGCGATGGCGAGAATGCCGGAGCCGCAGCCGTAGTCGAGCACCTGCCGTCCGGCGAGATCCTGTGCATCCAGCCAGCCGAGGCAGAGTGCGGTTGTGGGGTGGGTGCCAGTGCCGAAGGCGAGGCCGGGATCGAGCAGCAGGTTGACCGCGTCGGGATCGGGCGCCTCGTGCCAGCTCGGCACGATCCACAGGCGCTGACCCATGCGCAGCGGTTCGAAGCCGTCCATCCATTCGCGCTCCCAGTCGCGATCGGCCAGCAGCTCGTACTCGATCTGCGGCGGCGGGTCGTCGGGCAACTGCTCGGCCCAGGCGCGCCGAACGCGTTCGATCATCGCCTCGACCTCGTTGAGGTCGTCGTAAAGCCCCGTGAGGACGGTTTCCGACCACAGCGGGGTCGTGCCTCGGTCGGGTTCGAATACCGGCTCGTCGTGGGCATCCTGCAGGGTGATCGCGCTGGCGCCCTCGGCAAGCAGCAGCTCTTCCAGCCATTCGGCCTGCTCGGGGGCGATGGATGCCTTGAGTTGTAGCCACGCCATGGGCAGCTCTCCCGGAATGAAGTTTGTGCTCTGTTTGCATGAGCCGGGCTCGCCGGTTTCAGGCAGAGCCTGAGACTCGAGTGAAGATCAGGACGAAAACGGGGCGGCCTTCGAAGGATAGGCCGCCCCGTCGTCAATGCCCGGAAATCAACTCAGCCCGAGCTTCTTTTCAAGATAGTGGATATTGACGCCGCCACGCTGGAAGGCGCTGTCACGCACCAGATCCTTCTGCAGATCGATATTGGTCTTGATGCCCTCGACCAGCAGCTCGTCCAGCGCATTGCGCATCCGCACCAAGGCTATCTCGCGATCCGCCCCCCAGGTGATCAGCTTGCCGATCAGGGAGTCGTAATGCGGCGGCACGCTGTAGCCAGTGTAGATATGGGAATCCATGCGCACCCCGAGACCGCCCGGCGGGTGGTAGAGGTTGATCTTGCCGGGAGAGGGCATGAAGGTGCGGGAATCTTCGGCGTTGATGCGACATTCGAAGGCGTGGCCGCGCAGCTCGACATCTTCCTGGCGGATCGACAACGGCTGACCGCAGGCGATACGCAGCTGTTCCTTGACGATATCGACGCCGGTGACCATTTCGGTCACGGGGTGTTCGACCTGGACGCGCGTGTTCATCTCGATGAAGAAGAATTCGCCGTCTTCGTACAGGAATTCGAAGGTCCCGGCGCCACGGTAGTTGATCTCGATGCAGGCGTCGGTACAGGCCTTCAGCACCTTGGCGCGCGCTTCCGGGTCGAGATGCGGCGCCGGGGCTTCCTCGAGCACCTTCTGATGGCGGCGCTGCAGCGAGCAGTCGCGATCGTAGAGATGGATCGCGTTGCCCTGACCGTCGGCCAGCACCTGGACTTCCACGTGGCGCGGGTTCTCGAGGAACTTCTCCATGTAGACGGTGCCGTCGCCGAAAGCCGCTGCGGCTTCGGAGCGCGTCACGCTGGCCGCCTTGGCGACCTCATCGTCGTTGCGCACCACGCGCATGCCGCGGCCGCCGCCACCGGCTGCCGCCTTGATGATCACCGGATAGCCGATACGGCCGGCGATACGACGGATCTCGGCGTCGTCGTCCGGCAGCGGACCGTCGGAACCCGGCACCGTCGGCACGCCCGCCGCCTTCATGGCGTTGATCGCACTGACCTTGTCGCCCATCAGCCGGATGGTCTCGGCGCGTGGTCCGACGAAGGTGAATCCGGAGCGCTCCACCTGTTCGGCGAAGTTGGCATTCTCGGCGAGAAAGCCGTAGCCGGGGTGGATGGCGCTGGAGTCCGTCACCTCGGCCGCGCTGATCAGGGCCGGGATGTTCAAGTAGGATTGCGCCGAGGAAGCGGGGCCGATACAGACGGCTTCGTCTGCCAGGCGCACGTGCATCAGCTCCCGGTCGGCCTTGGAATGAACCGCCACGGTCTTGATCCCCAGCTCCTTGCAGGCGCGCAGGATGCGAAGGGCGATCTCGCCGCGGTTGGCGATGAGTACCTTGTCCAACATGATGGTTTCGCTCGTGTGGCCCTAGTTGAAGATGATCAGTTGATGATGATCATCGGCTGGTCGAATTCGACCGGCTCGCCATCCTCGACCAGGATTGCTTCGATCACGCCATCCTTGTCGGCTTCGATCTGGTTCATCATCTTCATCGCTTCGACGATACACACGGTATCGCCTTTCTTGACGCTCTGGCCGACTTCGACGAACGCCTTGGCGCCGGGCGCCGGGGAGCGGTAGAAGGTGCCGACCATGGGCGAGGTCACTGCGTGACCGGCAGGCTGGGCCGGTGCCGCGTCGCCGGCTTCGGCAACCGGCGCGCTCGGTGCCGCTGGTGCGGAAGGTGCCATCGGCTGCTGCTGTTGCATGACCATTGGCTGTTGCATGGCGCCGAAACCGTTAGGGTGGCGGCTGATGCGCACGGACTCTTCGCCTTCCTGGATCTCGATTTCGCTGATGTTGGACTCTTCCAGGAGTTCGATGAGCTTCTTGACCTTGCGTATATCCATGGCGATGTCTCGGTTTGGTTGAATGCGATAGTTGGATATGACAGTAGCGTGCGACGCGAAGTGTCGCTAAACGTCTGCTGGCGAAAAAGGATCAGTCTCGATCCAGCTGTGCAAGCGCGGCGTCCAGCGCCAGCACGTAGCTGTCGGCGCCGAAGCCCGCGATGACGCCACGGGCGACGTCGGAGAAATAGGAGTGTGAACGAAACGGTTCGCGCGCGTGCACGTTGGAAAGGTGCAGTTCGATGAACGGAATGGCGACGCCGGTCAGTGCGTCGCGCAGGGCCACGCTGGTATGGGTGAAGGCGGCCGGGTTGAGCAGGATGAAATCGATGTTCTCCTGCTTCGCGCGGTGCACCCGCTCGACCAGTTCGTGCTCGGCGTTGGACTGTAGCCAATCCAGTTGATGGCCGGCGCTCAGTGCGCGCTCGGTCAAGCGAATCCGGATGTCCTCCAGGGTGGTCGTGCCGTAGACCGCCGGCTCGCGTGTGCCGAGCAGATTCAGGTTGGGACCGTTGAGAACCAGGAGTCTAGCCATGACTGTCCTTGCGCTGTTAACCCTTTCATGGATTGTCGAGATCGCGTCACTTTGCTGCAAGATGCCGTCTCGGCGCACCGTTTTCGTTGGTGTCGAAGTTTGCCGAAAAATGCTGAGAGTGTCCACCCTCACCATCGAACGATGTTCGTTAATACCTGGTTTCCATTGCCGAGGGTTAACGGCGCGGAACCATGAACCAGGAGCCGCGAACTAAGAACTGAAAACTAAGAATTGAAAGCCAAGAACTAAGAACCGGACGCCACTGAAGAGCGGTCATGTGCCAGCCGCTTCACCGCATCCAGATGGCGAGTCAGCGCTTCGGCGTCGACTTCTCCCTGGATGCGGGCCCGTCGAAGCTCCGTGCCGTCGGCGAAAAACAGCAGCGCCGGTGGCCCGAACAGCTGGTAGTGATCGAGCAGCTCACGGCTTGCGGTGGTGTCCTGGGTCACGTCGGCGCGGATCAATGTGAAATCCGCCAGGCGTTCGGCCACGGCCGGCGCGGGGAAGACCGTCTGCTCCATCACTTTGCACGAGATGCACCATTCGGCGCTGACATCGACCATGATCGGCCGCCCGCTGGCACGCGCCGAGGCCAGTGCCGACTCGAGCTGGTCGAGGCGATTGACGGTCCGGAAGGCCAGGTTCGACGTTTCCGAAGACGCCTCGGCGTTCGATCCCGGCAAGGGGCGCAGTGGATCGCCACTACCCTGGGCCGCGCCCCAGACCATCGCCACGCCCCACACCAGCAGTACCCAGCCGGCCGCCTGGCGCACCCGCGGCCAGCCACCGCCGATCTGTCTATCCAGCGCGCCCAGGGCCAGCGCGCAACCCAGCGTCAGCGCTCCCCACAGCAGCAAGACCGCCGGTGCCGGCAGCAGGCGCTCGACCAGCCAGATCGCGACGCCCAGCAGCATCACGCCGAACAACGCCTTGATGCCTTTCATCCAGGCGCCGGCGCGGGGCAGCCACTGCCCGCCGAAAGTCCCGACGAGAATCAGCGGCACCCCCATGCCGGCACCCAGCGCGAGCAGCGCCAGTGCGCCGCCCAGGGCGTCGCCGGTGGAGGAGATGAAGACCAGCGCGCCGGCCAGCGGTGCGGAAACGCAGGGTGACACCACCAGCACCGACAGGGCGCCGGCCGCGGCCAGGCCGAGCGGGCCGCTGCGCTGCATTCGGCCTTGCCAGGTATCGACCCGCTGGCTGATCCCGTTGGGAAGCCGCAGGTCGAACGCGCCGAACATCGCCATCGCGAAGAGCACGAAAAGCAGCGCGAAGGGGACCAGTATCCAGCCGGATTGCAGCCGCGCCTGGAGATTGAGCGAGGCGCCGAAGACGCCCATCAGCGTGCCGAGCAGCGTGAACGTCGAGACCATGCCGATCACATAGCTCGCCGATAGCAGCAGCGCCCGCCCGCGACGCGCGTTCTGGCCCACGATGATGGAGGTCAGGATCGGCAGCATGGGCAGCACGCAGGGGGTGAAGGTCAGCCCTAGCCCCGCGAGAAAGAAAAGCCCCAGCGTGCTCGCCCCGAGGCCTTCGCGGAGCAGGGATTGAAATTGGCCATCGGCGGTGGCGACCGGCAGCGCGGTGCTCTCGCTGGCTGAAGCGGGCGACAGAGCCGCCGTTGGTCTGGACGTGTCGGGGATAGACGTGCCGGAGATAGACCTGTCGGGGATAGACCTGTCGGGGACAGACACTTCGGGAGCGATGGCCGAATTCGAGAGCGGTTCGTCCCCGGGCGATGCGGAGAAAGGATCGCGGGTGGCCTCGGGACCGGATGCCGGCGATAGGATCGGCGAGGCCTTGGCGTCACGGCTGGCATCGCGATAGGCGGCGGGCGGCGGCCCGGCCTTGGCGGTCAGCGACCAGTGCTCGGGGGGATAACAGAGCCCCGCATCGGCACACCCCTGGAAGGAGAGCGTGATCGGTATCGGAGCCTGGGAGGCGAGGTCGTCACCGCCGGCCAGCGGCGCGCTGATCTCGACCTGATCGTAGAACACATGGACATCGCCCAGATATTGATCGTGCTTGAACTGGCCGGGCGGGATCCTGAACGATCCCAGCGCGATTCCGGGTTGGCGACTTTCCAGGCCGAAGCGATGACGATAGAGATAGTAGCCGGGCTGGTTGCGGATGCCGACGTAGACCCGTTCGTCGTCATGCCAGGCGTAGGCATGAAAGGCCTGATCGACCGGCAGGAACTCGTTGCCGCCGCGAGCGGAAAAGGCGGCCTGATTCGAGGAAGCGGGAGAGTCCTGTGCCTGGGCCGGGGCAAGGGCTGCCAACAGGCAGTAGCCGAGCACCAGGAGGCATCCGTAAAAGCGTGACGTCAAAACATGAATTCCTGACAGCGATGAAAGCGCAGACCTGGCGTGCCCGCTCATGGTGAATCCGAGCATGCCGCCCGCCTTGTTGCTCGTTCGTGCGTACCTGTCACGTTCGTAGTCGCGAAAGGCGAATGACGCTTTGATCGCATGGGGCGAGAAAAGTGCCGCGGCGACAGCGCAGTAGGCCGATATGCAGCGAAAGACGGGCTGCGTGTGACGGGGAGCATGATAGGATAGAGTCAATCCTATCCCAACCCTGTTTCCGTTGACGCTGGCTCTCTGCGCCGGTTTTTACAACTGATCGTCACAACCGGTTTTCACTCTCAGCAATCACAAGGATCGTCCATGGCCCTGTTTCGCAAGAAGGCGCCGCTATCGCGCACCGAGGTTCTCGAAACGCCCCAGTACGGCTGGATCTGGAAGCCGCTGGTGGCACTGGTCGTCATCTATCTGCTGGTCTGCATCGTCCTCGGCATCTGGTGGAGCTGGACCCCGTCACCGACGGATCCCAGGCAGGCGGTCCAGATGCAGCGCGGCTTCCCGCAGAGCGTGGATACCGGCGGCAATGACGCCCAATCGCCGCCGGCCACCGCGCCAGGCGAGGCGCTTCTTGCCAGCAACATCTCGATTCTCGATACGCTGCTCGACAAGCCCGGCGGCTACCTGCGCAACGATGTGATGCCGCCCGGGCTGTGGCTCGACAACATGCCCAACTGGGAAGCCGGTGTGACCCGGCAGGTTCGCGATGCGGTGGCCCTGCTGGGCGAATCGCTGAGCGTGGGCGATGCGCCGCTGGCGCAGGCCAACGAATCGCTCTCCGGCGATCTGGAAAGCTGGCGCTGGCCGGCCTCCGAAACCGTATTGCGCGCGGCTCGCAACAATCTCGGCGAAGCCTTCACCGCCGTGGAGAACGCTGCCGGCCCTGGGGCGCCCAATCAGGACGCTGCCGCTTCGACTGACGCACCCGCTTCGCTCGATGCTTCGGCGCTCTCCGACTGGCTGGCACAGGTTCAGCAGCGCCTGGAAACCCAGACCCGGCAACTGGCTGCCAACGTCGGCCAGTCGCCGAATGGCGATGAGCAGGACGACAGCACGCCGTGGCTGCGAATCGACAATGTGTTCTTCGAGGCTCGCGGCACCACCTGGGCGCTGGCGCAACTGATGCAGGCTGCCAGGATCGATTACGCCGATGTCATCGAGAGCAGCGGCGTCGGCGCCGATTTCGATCAACTGGTGGCGGAGCTGGAAAGCTCCCAGGCGCGGGTCTGGAGCCCGGTCATTCTCAACGGCTCCGGATTCGGGCTGTTCGCCAACCACTCGCTGATGATGGCCAACTACACGGTGCGGGCGTCTCAGTTGGCCGAGAAGATCCGCAATCAACTTTGAGCCTGACCTGAACGGCCTATGAGCCGTAACGCAAAACGCCGCCCCGGTTTCGATGCCGGGGCGGCGTTTTTCATCGTTTCATCAGAGCCTCGAGCAAAAGCCGAGGCTCGACGAACGGTCGCGGCGCTTACTCGTTCTCGTAGGCGGCGACGGCCTTTTCGATGGCCTTGCGGGCGGCGTCGGCGCCGTCCCAGGAGTCGATCTTGACCCACTTGCCTTTCTCGAGATCCTTGTAGTTCTCGAAGAAGTGAGCGATCTGCTGGCGCAGTAGCTCGGGCAAATCGGTGACTTCGTGGACATCGTTGTAGAGCGCGCTCAGCTTCTCGTGGGGCACGCAGACCAGCTTGGCATCTTCGCCGGCCTCGTCGGACATGTTCAGCACGCCGACCGGGCGGGCGCGGATCACGCTGCCGGGCTGGACCGGATAGGGGGTGACGACAAGCGCGTCGAGCGGGTCGCCATCATCGGCCAGGGTGTTCGGAATGAAGCCGTAGTTGGCCGGGTAGAACATCGGCGTGGCCATGAAGCGGTCGACCACCAGCGCGTCCATGTCCTTGTCGATTTCATATTTGATCGGCGCGTGGTTGGCGGGAATCTCGATCGCCACGTACACGTCGTTGGGGAGATCCTTTCCGGCGGGAATCTTGTCGAAACTCATCGTTGAGTCCTTGCGGTTTGCAGGTTGAACACCAGCGGGCGAAAATCGGGGGAATTATACGAACTGGCTAGGCCGATTACCAACCTGGGCATTGACCTCCGTCCATGCAGGTTAGCCGATGCCGAGGTGTCGTGCCGCTTCGGTCGCCGATTCGAGGTTGCCCGATCACTCGCCGTTCGTCGATCCATTGGGAGAAAGCCGTTGTCCAAGAGTTCGCTGTCACTGACCTACGGCCAGGCCTTCGTCGCGCCGGACCTGCACCGTCATCGCAGCTCGATGTCGGTGCAGATCCCTCAGGGCGAGCAGTTGTTCTCCAAGGGGGGGTGCGCGCTGATCAGTGATTCCACCTGGCGCAACTCGATCGCCAAGCAGGCCGGCGATCTCAGCGTGAGGGGCTTTCTGGCCGACTACTACTCGACGCCGGATCACTGGGACATCAAGACCTCGGCCACTCGCGTGCTGCGGGCACTGAACAGCTGGTGCCACAGCCAGAGCGGCTATATCGAAGGCGGCAGCTACATCTGCTCGCTGTCGGCGATGATCTTTCATCAGCACGATGCGCATCTCTTCCACATGGGCGATACCCTGGTCTATCGAATCCGCGGGGCGGAGTTCGAACAACTGACCCGCGACCACGTCACCGATCTAGGCGGCTATCGCTACCCCTCGCGGGCGCTGGGGATGGATGGTCATGTCGATATCGACTATTCCACCTTTCCCCTCAAGCAGGGGGATCTGTTCCTGTTCATGACCCAGGCCGTCCGCGGCACGCTGGTGCCCTCGGAGTACGTGCAGCTGATCCGCGGCGATGTCAGCGATCTCGACGCCGCCTGCGAGCGGCTGGCCAAAGCCGCCAACCAGCGCGCCATCGAGCGGGGCTACAACGCCAACCAGTTCTGCTTCCAGTTGGTGAGGGTCGATCGCCTCTCCGACGACGAGCCGAACGAGCAGCCCCGCGTCTTTCATCACCTGCCGGTGCCGCCGGAACTGGCCAAGGGGGAGCGTCTCGATGGCCTGGAAGTCGTCGAGGTCCTGTCGCGCACCGCCAAGGCGCGTCTCTATCATGTGCGGGATGTGCGCAGCGGACGCGACATGGTGATGAAGGCGCCGAGTCCGGAGCTTTCGACCCGTAACGTCTATCTCGAACACTTCGGTCTGCAGCAGTGGGTCGTCGAGCGCGTCAACTCGCCGTTCGTGGTCAAGGTGATGGAGCCGGCGAGAACGCGCCGCTATCTCTACTATCTGATGAGCTACGTCGACGGCGAAACGCTGACGGAATGGCTGAGAAGGCACCCGCAGGCCAGTCTCGACCAGCGGCTCGACATCGCGCGGCAGCTGGTCAAGGCGGTACAGGCGCTGCATCGTCACGATGTGCTGCATCAGCATATCCACCCGAACAACATTCTCATCGACCGACACGGCAATCTGGTGCTGACCGATTTCGGCGCTTGCCACAAGCGCGAGGGCGACGCCCAGGGCGAGGCACGCCAGCTTGCACGTCAGGTCGGCCTGACCGAGCACAGTGCGCCGGAGTACGCGCTGGATACCGAGGTCGGTCGTCGTAGCGACCAGTATTCGCTGGCATCCACCGTCTACTGGATGCTCACCGGGCATCTGCCGTACACCCTGCTGCCTAACCATCTGCGCAGTCATACCGATCTGGAGCAGATGACCTACCGTCGCGCCCAATTGAGCAATCCGGCGATCAGCACCAATCTCGACGACGCGCTGCGGCGCTCGCTCGATCCGCTGCGCGCGCTGCGATTCCGGCGGCTCACGGAGCTCGCCTATCATCTGCGGGCGACCCCCAAGGGCGACGACGAAAGCCGGCGCCCGCCATGGCGGGAACCAGCGAACGTGTGGCAGGCGATCGCCACCGTACTGCTGCTGTTGCTGATTCTTTCCTGGTGGTTCAAGTAGCGATGTAACCCGTGCGCTCGGCTGACCGGGCCGGGTGATGGCATCACCAACGAAGAGGGCGCCGTGATGGCGCCCTCCGCGTTTTTGCCGGGTTGCGTGTGGCTTCAGACCGGTTCGCCCTACGGCATGCCCAGCCAGTTGGGCAGGCCCAGCGACAGGAATGGCACGTAGGTGACCAGCAGCAGGAAGCCGAGCAGCAGGAACAGCCAGGGAGAAGCCGCCCGGATCGTGCGCGTCAGCGGCATGCCGGTAACGGCGGAAGCCACGAACAGGTTCAGACCCACCGGCGGCGTCACCAGGCCGATCTCCATGTTGACCACCATGATGATGCCGAAATGGATCGGATCGATGCCCAGTTGTGCCGCCACCGGGAACAGGATCGGCGCCAGGATCAGAATGATCGCCGACGGCTCCATGAACGATCCTGCTACCAGCAGCACGATATTGACTACCAGCAGGAAGGTGATCGGCGAGAAGCCCTGATCCACGACCCATGCCGTGATCGTCTGCGGGATCTGCTCCGTGGTCAGCACATGGGCGAACAGCATCGCGTTGGCGATGATGAACATCAGCACCACCGACAACTTGGCGGCGTCGAGCAGCACGCCCGGGCACTGCTTGAAGGTGATGTCCCGATAGACGAACAGGGCCACGAAGCCGGCGTAGACGGCGGCTACCGCCGCAGCCTCGGTGGGCGTGAAGAACCCGCCGTAGATACCGCCGAGCACGATCACGATGGTCAACAGCCCCCAACTGGCCTTGCGGGCCGTGGAGAGAAATTCACCGATCGAGGGGCGGGGCAGGGCCGGCATCTTCTTGACGCGGGCGACGATATAGATCGCCACCATCAGGATCAGGCCCAGCAGCAGTCCGGGCACGATACCCGCGACGAAGATCTTGCCGACAGAGCTTTCGGTGACCGTGGCATAGACCACCATCACGATCGACGGCGGGATCAGGATGCCTAGCGTCCCCGCGTTGCAGACGATGCCGGTGGCGAAATCCTTGGTGTAGCCGGACCGCGCCATCCCGGCGATGACCACCGAGCCCACTGCCGCGACCGTCGCCGGGGAGGAGCCGGAGAGCGCCGCGAACATGACGCAGGAGAGTACCGAAGCGATCGCCAGGCCGCCGCGAATGTGCCCGACACAGGCGTTGGCGAAATTGATGAGCCTTCTTGCCACGCCACCGCTGGTCATGAAGGCGCCGGCGAGAATGAAGAACGGAATCGCCAGCAGCGTATAGTGCTCGGAGGTCTCGAACAGCTTGATCGCCAGCGAGCTCAGGGAATCCTGGCTGAACAGCAGGATCGTCAACGAACTGGCAATGCCCAGCGAGAATGCGATCGGCACGTTGAGGAAGAGTAGGCCGAAAAGCACCACGAACAGAAAGGCGATGGTCATGCCGACTTCTCCTCAGTGCTGGCTTCTTCCTTGAGCTTCAGGGCGTCCGTGGACTCGTTGCTCAATTCCATGGTGATCTGCTTGCCGCGCAGCATGCGCACCAGCACCTCGATCAGGCGGATAAGGACCAGCGTGAAGCCGATCGGCACGATGATCGTGATATGCCATTGCAGCACGCCGTACTGGTCGAGATCCTCGGCCCCGATCCGCGCGCGCATCAGTGCCTGTACCCAGGTGTAGCTCGAGACGGCGAACAGGGCGGTGTAGGCGATGCAGATCAGGCACGTCAGGATGCCCACGGCGCGTCGCAGACGCTCCGGCAACAACCGGACGAGCAGGTCGACCCCGATGTTGGCACCGATGCGCACGATATAGGCAATGCCCAGGAAGATCAGCCAGGCGAAGCAGGCCTTGGTCAGGGCGATGCTCCAGGTCATCTCCTGGGCCAGATCGATGATGAAATCACCGATCGCGAAGAGCGGCGTTTCCGCGAACGGGAACAGGTCCGCCGCATCGTAGAAGACGGTATAGAGGTTGTTGACCATCACGTAGCTGAAGGTCACCAGGGTCATGAGGGCGAGGAGGAAGGCCACCAGGCCCTCCTCCAGATGCGCCCAGGCACGCAGGAAACGTGTCATGGTTCGGCTCGATTACTGGCTGTTTTCAGACGAGGTGGCGTCGGACTGGTTGGCGCTATCGGCAGCCTTGATCAGGTCTTCGCCGATATCATCCTGAAACTTCTCCCACACCGGACGAACCGCGTCGCGCCACTCTTTACGCTGTTCGGGAGTCAACTGGATGATCTCGCTGGTGCCGGCATCGACGATGGACTGCTTGGCGTCCTGGTTGAGATCGTAAGCCTGCTGGTTCACCTTCTGCGAGACATCGGCCAGGATCTCTTCAAGCTGGGTGCGAACGTCGTCCGGCAGCCCGTTCCAGAAGTCGGCGTTGGTGATCACCATGTAGTCGATGATCCCGTGGTTTGACTCGGTGATGTAAGGCTGCACTTCGTGCATCTTCTGGCTGTAGATGTTCGACCAGGTATTCTCCTGACCATTGACCACGCCGGTCTGCAATGCCTGATAGACCTCGCCGAAGCTCATCTTGCGGGGGACGGCACGGAGTTCCTTGAACTGTTCGTCGAGCACGTCGGAGGCCTGCACGCGGAACTTGAGACCGCGGGCGTCACCGGGTTCACGCAACGGCTTGTTGGCGGAAAGCTGCTTCATGCCGTTGTGCCAATAGGCCAGGCCCTGAATATTGCGGTCCTGCATCGAATCGAGCAGGCCCTGGCCCTCGTCGGACTGCTGGAAACGGTCGACGGCATTGATGTCGTCGAACAAAAACGGCAGATCATAGAGCTGCAGGCTGGGGCTGTACTGCTCGAACTTGGCGAGTGAAGGCGCCAGCATCTGCACGTCGCCGAGCAGCAGGGCTTCCATCTCCTTGCCATCGCCGTAGAGCGACGAGTTGGGATAGACCTCGACCTTCACGCGGTCGCCGAGCTTCTCTTTCACTTCCTCGGCGAACATCTTCGCGCCCTGGCCCTTGGGCGTGTTCTCGGCCACGACGTGGGAGAACTTGATGACGATGGGATCCTGCGCCTGAGCGCTAGCAACGCCACCCATCAGGATGGCAACCCCGATCGCGCCAGCCACGGTTTTTGGATTGATGAGAGACATGGCATTTCACTCCTGAGTTTGTTCTGTCGTCTTGGCGTCTTTGAAGACACCTTATTGGCGATGCCATGCGGAGTATGCGGAGAATTACATGGACTCGTATATTCAACCTTTGGCGGGAGTCGAGGCGCTGAAAATCAGGGGAAGATAACATCGTTTTCTGGTTTAAAAAGTTTAAAAAGTCGATATGAGATAGGGCGATGTGATCATTTTTGCGTCGCGTTGAGAATTATAAACCCATTAAATTCAACGACTAATGTTGATTATGGAATATCGAAAAGGCGGCGTCGCCAGTATTGTCGTCGATCTAAATGCGGGGTTGATGAGCCGAGGAGAATCGGAAATATTCCGGCAGGTTGCGCTGGCGGAAAAGCATCTCGTGACGGAAATTGACGGTCGTCCCCGTTGCGTGGAGAGCCGGACGTTCGAAGAGCCGGAAGTCGAACGGAAATGCTCCTCCCGACTTCCGGCAAAATCCGGGTTCAGTCCCGTTTGGCGCTGGCGATGAGCCGGCGGGCACGGGCCATGACCGGCGCATCGATCATCTGGCCGTCGATCTGGCCGGCGCCAGCATCGCGTTCGGCGGCTTCGAGTACGCGTGTCGCCCAGGCCAGCTGGTCGACGGTGGGCTGGAAAGCATCGTTGACCACCGCGACCTGACGCGGATGAATGCAGAGCATGCCGCTGAAACCCATCTCGACGGCCAGCCCGGCAGCGCGTTCGACGACGGCCATGTCGCGAAATTCGGGGTGTACGGTTTCGATCGGTGCCGCGAGCCCGGCCAGGCGCGATTGCAACAATAGTTGATAGCGGGCCTGATTCAAGATCCAGTCGCCGCCTTCGCTACCCGGCTCGATCCCCAGATCCAGGCCGAGGTCCAGCGCGCCGAAGCTCAACTGCACGACGCCGGGAGAGCGGGCGAGCTCGGGCAGTGCCTGCAAGCCCCTGGCGCTTTCGATCAGTGGCATCAGCGCCAATCCCAGGGTGCCAGCCTGGGCGAGTGCCTCGGTCGTCTCCGCCTTGGGCACGACGAGGCCGGCGATGCCGGGCCGATCCCGGCACAGCGCCAGATCCGCGTCGAAATCGGCGGTATCGGCGGCATTGATGCGCACCCAGACGGCCTTTTCTGGCGCCTGTTCGAGGAAGGCTTCCAGCGCGCGGCGCGCTTCCGGCTTGGCTTCGGGGGCGACGGCATCTTCCAGGTCGACGATGACGATGTCGGCACCGCTGCCGAGCGCCTTGGGGATGCGTTCGGGACGATTGGCCGGCACGAACAGTGCCGAGCGGGGCAGGGTGGTCGAGGTCATGGGCGCATTTCCTTGTGTGAGCGGATGAGGGCGAAGGCGAAGGCGAAGGCTATAGAGGGATAACCCGTCGGTCCGCTCAGATCGTACCGGCCTGACGCAGCTTGTCCACGTCCTCGTCGGCATAGCCCAGCTGCTTGAGAATGGCCTCGCTATGCTCGCCGAGCGCGGGGACGGCATCCATGCGCGGCTCGTATGCCGCGTTGCGTCCGGGCGGCAGCGCTGCCGGCACCTCTCCGCCGGGCGTCATCACGCTACGCCAGCGATCCCGCGCCGCCAGCTGCGGATGCTGCCACACGCCCGCCATGTCGTTGACGTGGGCGTTGGCGATCTGAGCGCTTTCGAGACGCTCGATCACCTGCTCTGCGCTGAGTTCGGCAAAGACTTCGTCGATCAGCGCGCGCAGCGCGGCACGATTCTCGGAGCGCTTGAAGTTGGCATCGAAGCGCTCGTCCCGGGCCAGCGCCGGTTGCTCCAGTACCTTCTCGCAGAACAGCTGCCATTCGCGCTCGTTCTGCAGACCGAGCATGACCGTGCCGCCGTCGCCGGTGGGGAAGGGGCCGTAGGGATAGATCGTCGAGTGGGACGCGCCGGCACGAGGCGGCGGGGTTGCGCCGTCGAAGGCGTAGTACATTGGGTAGCCCATCCATTCGACCAGGCTCTCCAGCATCGAGACGTCGATGTGCGAGCCTTCGCCGGTACGCCCGCGCAGCAGCAATGCCGAGAGGATGTTGCTGTAGGCGTACATGCCGGCGGCGATGTCGGCGACCGAACAGCCCGCCTTGGCCATTTCGTTCGGCCCCGGGCCGCCAGTGACGGAGAGAAAGCCCGCTTCGCTCTGGATCAGCAGGTCGTAGGCTTTCTTCGTCTCGTAGGGGCCGCCCTCGCCGTAACCGGAGATATCGCACACGATCAGGCGTGGAAACTGCGCGTGCAGCGTGTCGAAGTCGAGCCCCATGCGGGCGGCGGCGCCCGGCGCCAGGTTCTGCACCAGCACGTCGGCTTCCGCGAGCAAATCGGAGAGAATCGGTTCGGCAGCGTCGTGCTTGAGGTTGAGCGTCAGGCTCTCCTTCGACCGGTTGGTCCAGACGAAGTGCGAGGAGAGACCGTGGACGCGCTCGTCGTAGCCGCGGGCGAAGTCGCCGACACCGGGGCGCTCGATCTTGATCACCCGGGCGCCTTGGTCGGCGAGCTGCCGTGTACAGAAAGGGGCGGCGATGGCGTGCTCGAGGCTGACCACGGTGATGCCGTCCAATGGACGAGGGGGATGAGCAGTCATGGCAGATCCTGTCCGGAAAGCGGAAATTCGATAGGGGTAAGGAGCCGGGTCACAGCAGCGGCTCGAGACGGTCGAGCGCCGGCAGGTTCCAGGCATGGGCGATCAGTTTGGCGGTTTCATCGTCACTGGCCGCGCCCGAGAACGTCACGAGACGGCGGAACTTGGCCTCCAGTTCGTCCCGGCTCAGGGTGTTGCCCGGGTCGCCCTTGGGTTCGTCGATCGCTGTGCTCAACTGGCGGCCGTCGCGGGTGGTGACGTCGATCCGGCCCAGCCAGCGGCGCGGGTAGGCCGCATCCACCTCGGGATCCAGCACCATCGACACCCGCCGGCGGAAGTCGGCTACGGCCTCGTCCTGCAGCGCATGGTCGCGGAAGCTGGCCAGGCTGGCATCGCCGTGGACGGCGATCAGCCCCAGCACGCTACCCATCGAGAACTTGGCCTGGTGAATGGTGCGAGGGTCGGACACGGGGCCGAGTACGTCGATCGCGGCCTGATGCACTCTGGCCGTGACGGTTTCGATATCGTCATGAGCCAGGGCTTCTCGCTGCATCAGGGCCAGCAAGGCGTCCGCTGCCGGGTGGGTGTGTCGGCAGGAGGCATGAAACTTGAACGAGGTCTCGACCAGCGCCCAGCGTTCGCCGAGCCGATCCGTCAGCCGGTCGAGATCGGCATCGGTGGACATGCCGGCAGCCATGCCTTGGGGGCCTTCGAGAACATGCCGGGCGCCCGTCAGGCCGCTGTGGGTCATGTAGGCGGCGAGCAGGCCGTCGGACGCGGCCTTGGCAGTGTGGAGCTGCTTGGAGTCGGCGGCGTCGCGCAGGAATTCCCACAGCCCGGCGGCCTGGGTGCCGGCGCTGCCAAGCAGGTTCACGAAGCCGTCGGTATCGAGTTCCATCAGTTTGCCCGCGGCCACGGCGGCTGCCAGGGTGCCGGCGGTGCCGGTGGTATGGAAGATGCGGTAGTGGGAGCGGCCGAGAAACTCGCCGACCCGAATCCCCGCTTCGTAACCGGCGACAGCGGCAGTGATCAGGTCCTGGCCACTACAGCCCAGATCCTGGGCAGTCGCCAGCGCGGCGGGGAACACCACGGTGGCGGGGTGGAGTACGGAGCTGTTGTGCAGGTCGTCCTGCTCGACCACATGCGAGGCGGCGGCATTGACGAAGGCGGCAAAGTGGGGCGACGTCATGCGGCGGTCGGTCAGCTGCTGGCTGCCGCCGTCGCTCGGGCCCATGATCTGGCTGTAGCGCTCGAACAGCGGGATCGGCGCGTGATCCTTGCCCGCCAGGGCCGAGCCCAGCCAGTCGAGGTAGAGCGCCTGGCAGCGTTCGATGACATGGCCGGGCAGTTGCTCATAGCGGAGTTCGGCCAGAAACGCGGCCAGGGTTCGGGTAGCATCCATGGTCATTCCCTCGCGGTTACGGCGTCAGAACGAACGTGGCAGATCGAGCAGATGCTCGGCCACGTAGGAGAGAATCAGGTTGGTGGAGATCGGCGCGACCTGATAGAGCCGGGTCTCGCGGAACTTGCGCTCGACGTCGTACTCGGTGGCGAAGCCGAACCCGCCGTGGGTCTGCAGGCAGACGTTGGCGGCTTCCCAGGACGCCTTGGCTGCCAGGTACTTGGCCATGTTGGCGCTGGCCCCGGCCGGCAGACCGGCATCGAACTCCTGGCAGGCGCGCCAGCGCATCAGGTCGGCAGCTTCCACCTCGATATGCGCCTCGGCGATGGGGAACTGCACGCCCTGGTTCTTGCCGATCGGCCGGTCGAAGACGATGCGCTCGTTGGCGTAGCGGCTGGCCTTGTCGATGAACCAGCGGCCATCGCCGATGCACTCGGCGGCGATCAAGGTTCGCTCGGCGTTGAGACCATCGAGGATGTAGCGGAAGCCCTTGCCTTCCTCGCCGATCAGGCTATCTGCCGGCAGCTCAAGATTGTCGAAGAACAGCTCGTTGGTCTCGTGGCCGACCATGTTGGCGATCGGCTGGACCGTCATGCCGTTGCCGATCGCCTGATGCAGGTCGACCAGGAAGATCGACATCCCTTCCGACTTGCGCTTGACCTCGGCCAGCGGCGTGGTGCGGGCGAGCAGAATCATCAGGTCCGAATGCTGGATACGCGAGATCCACACCTTCTGGCCGTTGATCACGTACTTGTCGCCGCGCTTCACCGCCGTGGTCTTGATCTTGGTGGTGTCGGTGCCGGTGGTGGGCTCGGTAACGCCCATCGACTGCAGGCGGAGCTCGCCGCTGGCGAGTTTGGGCAGTATCGCACTCTTCTGGGCCTCGCTGCCGTGCTTGAGCAGCGTCGCCATGTTGTACATCTGGCCGTGCACGAAGCCGGCGTTGCCGCCGCAGCGGTTGACCTCTTCGAGGATCACGCTGGCCTCGGTCAGCCCCAGGCCGGAGCCGCCGAACGCCTCGGGGATCATCGCACCGAGCCAGCCGGCTTCGGTCAGTTCGGTCACGAACTTCTCGGGGAAGCCCTGGACTTCGTCGATCTGACGCCAGTATTCGCCATCGTACTGCTGGCACAGGCTGCGCACGCCGTCGCGGATCGCTTCCAGCGCCTCGTGGTCGATAAGGTCGAGACTCATGATCGAGACTCCTGATCTTCAGTGTTATTGAATTCAACCGTGGCGCGATGGGCCGGCCCGTCCGCGTTGCCGGCCGTCAACTCGGCACGGCCGACACCGGTTATCCGTCCGGTGGTCTGAAAGGGCTTGTTGGCGATCAGCGGGCGCAGTCCGCGATACTGCATGCGCTTAGGGCGAGCTTGGGGGTTGGCCTCGCAGAAGGCTTGCAACTGGAGCGTGGCGATCAGCGGCCCATGCACCACGAGGCCCGGGTACCCCTCGGTTTCGGTGACGTAGGGCCAGTCGTAATGAATCCGGTGGCCGTTGAAGGTGACCGCCGAGTAGCGGAACAGCAGAACCGGATCGGGCTCGATGGTCTGAGACCAGTCCGCGTCCGGCATCGGCTCGTCGAGCGACAGCTTGGGCGGGGCCGGCTGACGGTAGACGATGTCCTGTTCTTCGCGGATGGCGAGCTCGCCGGCCTGACGATAATCGTGCTGTACGGTCACGAACAGCAGCGAGCCGGTGCGGCCATGTTTTTCCTGGATATCGGTCACCGTGGAGACACGCTCGGCTTCGATGCCCGCTTTCAGCGGCGTCAGGAACTCGAGGCGTCCGCCGGCCCACATGCGGTTGCGGTCGTCTGCCGGGGGCAGAAAGCCGCCGCGGGTCGGATGGCCGTCGCCGCCCAACTGATCGCCAGGGAGCGGGTTCTGGAAGAAGGCCCAGTGCCACAGCGGCGGCAAGGGTTCGCCCGGGGCCGGGCAGGGCTCGCCGAAGGTGGCGGCGACGCGGGCGACCAGCGCACTGTCGAGATGATCCGTGCTCTGTTCCCGGTTGCCGATCCAGCGTTCGAGCGTGTTGTCGGTCATGCTGTCGGACATAAGGCGATCCACCAGTCTCGTAAGGTGTCGCTAGCATGGCCGGACTCGATTCCTCGGGATATCTGTCTTTCGTGGCAGGGGGCTTTGGTTTTGCTGAATACGACTTTCGATGTATTCCATGCCCGTGCGCCGCCGAGAGGCATCGTCGAGTCCGTGATCCGGCTTCTGCCGGAGTTACTGAGCCGGTTGCCAGTGGACGCGGTTGCGTCCCTGCTCTTTAGCCGCATAAAGCCCCAGGTCGGCACGCTTGATGGCTGGCTTCAGAGAGGTTTCGCCGACCAGGATGGCCGTCACTCCCAGCGACGCCGTATAGTGCAGCCAACCATTTCCAGTTACCTCTGGATCGACTTCCACTGGTGATTTTTCCAGGGTCAGACGTAACCTTTCGGCAATCTGTATCGCTTGTGACTGGGAGGTATCGACCAGCAGTACGGCAAACTCTTCGCCGCCCATCCGGCAGAGTACGTCGCCATCGCGCAGCAGTTGACGGCCCGTCTCGGCAAAGGCTTGCAGCACCCGGTCACCCACATCGTGGCCGTAGGTGTCGTTGATATGCTTGAAATGATCCAGATCTATCGCGATCAGCGCGAGCGGTTCACCGCTTCGCTCTGCCCGGGCAATCTCCTGGACGGCTTGATCCTGCAGATAGCGACGGTTGCCGAGACCGGTGAGGGGATCGGTCATGGCCTGGCGGGCCAGTGTCTCCTCCAGTTGCTTGCGTTCGGTGAGATCGAATACCGTGGCGCGTGAATGCACAAAGCCGCGTGAGGTTCTGTAGGCCGTGGCCTGAATGATCACTGGAATGGTGGTACCTGCTCGGGTCCGCAGCGCACATTCCGCCGAGCCTTCCTGATCGGGGCCCAGAACGCCTTGAAAGGCTTCCTCGAAGGCCTCTCGTGTTTCAGGCGTAATGAAATGGCTATAGTCGAGCCGATCGATCACTTCCTCGGCCCGGTATCCCAGCCATTCGAGTTCCGTACGGTTCATCTGGACGACACGCCCCTCCGCATTCAACGAATGATACCCGCAAGGCGCATAGTCATAGAGATTGCGAACTTCCTTGGCGTACTGCTGGGCTTCTCGCTTCAGTAATTGCTGCCGATGGCTGCTGATGGCCCAGACGATGCCTGGCAGAATGGCCAGGGCGTAGAGCATGAAAATGAGCAGAACGGGTACGTCCTGATCGAACAGGGTGGTCAGGCGAGGCTTGGAAACCAGGATACCTAGCTGCCAGGGATAGTAGGATGGGGTGCTGTAAATCCCGCTGGCCAGACTGCGGTATTGTCGAGTCCGAATATCGATGGTCTGGAAAAGCAGGAGACGGTCGTCCATCTCTACCTGGCCGTGATCTTGTTGCGAAAGCGACTCCCATTGTTCAGGAAACTTTACTTTGAAGTTCCTGCCGAATGTCGTCGTTCCAAAAGCTTTGGCAAGAAGCCAGTTGCCTTGACCATCGATGAGAATGGGCTGCGCCGTGCTGTCGATGGACATCGCGTGTCGCATGTCGGTGGTCAAGGATTGCCAGTCGACGCTAGACAGCAAAACCCCTTTGCGTCGGCCCTCGTTATCGAAGACGGGCGTGGCGATACTGATGATCGGAACCACACTGTCATTCGCGTTTTCATAGCTGGGCTGGCGGGTGGGAGGGGAGATGTAGAGCTCGCCAGGCGCCAGTTGCATGGCTTCTTGGAAATAGACCGAATCGGCGTAAGAACGGCCGGTCGAAAGCTTGTCCTGACGCTTCCCATACTTGACATGAAGAAGTTCCTGGCCGCGCGTATTCAGCAGCATCAGCGTGGTGTATCGCCCCGAATGCGTAAGCAGGGTGTCGAACAGCAATGCGAGCCGCTCGGCAGTCAGTTGCTGGGCCGTGGAGGGGAAAGGCGACTGCCTGGTCTGGACGCTATCGAGATAATATTTGAGCAATGGCATCCTGGAAGTTGCCACGATGTCGTCGAAACATTCGTTCAGCCGCCTTTGCAGAGCCTCTCGCCCGCTCTCCAGCATGGCCTGGGCACCGACTCGACTTCCGTCGATACGCGCCTCCAGATAGGCGTGGGATAGCGGATAAAGAAACGCCGTGATCAACATCACGGGGACGACGATAGCTAGCATGAGTCGTGAGCAAAGCGCATTCACTTTCACGGATGGATCTCTCGAAATGCCACGAGGGCTATTGGCCTAGGCAGTCGATGACGCCACTGCACCCGGCGCGAGTCAGATCGAGGGCCGTCCGGCCGCTCGATCGACAATCGTTGTCTTGTCGTTTCTTCCGTTCAGGGGAGCGTATCGGGCAGTCTCTGTAACTCCCTCCAGGGCATGGGCCTGGCGAAAAAGAAGCCCTGAAGATAATCGCAGCGACGCTGGCAAAGGTCTTTCTGCTGCGTGGATTGCTCGATGCCTTCAGCTACTACCGTCAATGCCATGTGATGCGCCATGGTGATGGCGCCCTCGACGATGGCGGCATTATGGGAGGACGTCAGGATGTCTTCGATGAAGGCGCGATCCAGTTTGATCTTGTGGATCGGTAGATCACGGAGGTAGCTCAGGCTGGAAAAGCCAGTACCGAAATCATCGATGGCAATGGAGATGCACATCGCGCGCAACGCTTTGACCAGGTCAATGACCTTCTCGGCATTCTGCAGCAGAATACTTTCGGTCATTTCCAGCTCGAGCAGATTCGGTGGCAATCCGGTTTCGTCGAGCACGCGTTTGACCTCGTCGAGAAAGCCGTCGCGGTGAAACTGCAGTGACGATATGTTGACCGCAACCGGAACGACTCGGTCTCCTCGCGCTTGACTGTCGGCTAGCGTCTGGCAGGCCTCACGCAATACCCAGCGGCCGATATCGATGATCTGTCCGGTCTGTTCGGCCACCGGAATGAAGACGCCGGGAGATATCATCCCATGCAGCGGGTGGTGCCAGCGGATCAAGGCTTCGACGCTGCGAATTCTGCCAGTAGTCGCCTCGACGACCGGCTGATAGAAAAGCTCGAACTGACCTTCACGCAGCGCCATCTGGATATCGTGGCGCATCAATACATACTCGCCCGTGCTCTCGTTGCCACCACCTTGATACCACTGCCAGGTATTGCGCCCCTGGCGTTTCGCGCCCTCCATGGCCAGGTCGGCATATTGCAACAGTTCCTGCGCGCGCCGAGTGTCTGCGCCACGACAGGCGAGCCCGATGCTGGTACTGATATGCAGCATCTTTCCATCGATATCGAAGGGAGACTCGAAAGCTTCGAGAATGTTCTTCGCAGCCTCGGCCGCAGCGTCATGGTGAGGCAGGTGCGGCAGCAGAAAAATGAATTCGTCACCACCGACACGGGCCAGCATGTCGCCGGCGGCCACATACTGGCGGAGCCGTTCCGCGACGGCGACGAGCATGCGATTGCCGACGGGATGCCCCAGGCCGTCGTTGACGGTCTTGAAACCATCCAGATCGAGATACATCACGGTCAACGGGCTCTGGCGCTTGAGGCTTTTGCGGTATTCCCGTTCCAGGCGCGCGTCCAATGAGGCTCTGTTGGGCAAGCCGGTGAGCAAATCGTGGGTCGCCTGATAGGCAATTTGCGCTTCCTGATCCCGATGCTGGGTAATGTCTTCCTGAGTGCCGATGAAATGGGTGCACTGCCCCCGTTCGTCGGTGACGGGGCTAACGGTGAGGCGGTTCCAGAACGTCGAACCGTCCTGTCGATAGTTGAGCAGGGTGACCTGTACTTCGGTGTTTGCCTGCAAAGCCTTGCGGATGGTCTCGACAGCCGCCGGATCGGTTCGCTCCCCTTGCAGGAAGCGGCAGTTCCTGCCGAGAACCTGATCGTGCGAGTAACCCGTCAGATGACAGAAGGCGTCATTGGCATAAACGATGGGTCTTTCCGTCTGGATCGCATCGACCATCACCATGCCGACGGGGCTGGCCTCGATGCCGCGTTGCAGGAGTCTGAGGTCGGCTTCCCGGCGTTTGCGACGGGTGATGTCGTGGCAAATCCCGTAGACGCCCACGATCTCCCCATCGACGGTGACCGGAAAGTTGATGACCTCCAAAGGATAGGTGCGTCCACTGGCGTGGATGCCGATCGTCTCATACTGGCGGGATTCGCCACTCCGGGCGGCATCGAAGGCCGCTTGGGTCAGCTCTCGGTAATCCGTGGCGATGAAGTCATCGAAGTGGCGGCCGATCATCTCGTCCACCGGGTAGCCGGTGATCTGCTCCAGCGCGGCGTTCCCCTGCTGGAAGCGCCCCTTCAGATCGAATTCGTAGACACCATCCGGATGGTTGTCGAACAAGGAGCGATGCCACTCGGCCAGGGTGCGATGCTGATGAGTATCACGGTCGCGGAGGAATGCCAGCGTGACCAGTGCTGCCGCTTGCCGCAAGCGTTTCTGCGAGGTCTCGTTGGCGGGCATGTAGCCACGATAGTACGTCTCGAAAGTCCCCAGTAACTCGCCTTGTGACGTGATCAGCGGACTCGACCAGCAGGTCTCGAATCCCTCGAGGATGGCTGCATGACGTAGTGCCTTCCAGCAGGGAGCCGTCCGGATTTCGGTGAGCATGACCTTACGCCGGTAAGCCGCGGTTCCGAAGGCACCCTGCTCCGGGCCGAGCGGAACGTTCTGCAACTGTTCGGCATAGCGGCGAGAGAGGCGGGGGTTCGGCAGCAAGCTGAGCGTATGCCGATCGGGATCAAAGCGCATGAAAGCGGCCACCGAGCCAGGAAACAGTGCTTCCACCCAGTCGGCCATGGCATTCAAGAGACTTTTCAGATCTGCTTGGCCAGCGATCATGTCTAGGACGTTCTGCTGCGCATCCATCAGTTCGAGATCGGCGTTCATCATTTTCTTCACACTATCCGATATCCCTTCTTCTGTCGGCTTTCAAGGGGCCGTATCGTGCAGAGTTTCAGTGAAGGGATGCCAGAAAACAAGCGCCTTTTTAAACGCTATTTATGCTGCTTTTCAGTGTCTTGCTTCTCGTTATTTTCGGGTATTATGGCTGCTTTATCGTGTCACCTCGGCGGAGAAGGTGCTTGTGTTTCGGCCATGATCGTCTCGCTTTCGATGGCGATGACTTGCGCAACTCCTTGCTTTCCATCGGAATCGCTTGCCGGCTGGCTCGCAGTCCTGGGACGTAGACATCTTTTTTTGCGACGCGTGGTGTGGGGATGCCAACCTCTGTCGTAAAATGTCGCGTAATGATTTTATCTAATTTACATAAATAAACATTTTAATCTTGGGGATCAGAATAACGCAGGTTTATGGGAGATGACCCGGCAGGGAGTGGTCCGATAGGAGGTGATGATATGATGAAAAATAGTGTTCTGGTAGAAAGTAGCAGTCTAAGGAGTATCTCAGCCGCCCTTTGACAGCTGCGCCTGGATAGCGCGACGAAGTTGCTGCTTGTCCAGCGACAACCGTCGATACATTTTCGCAGAACATGTCAGCCCTGGATCGATGCCCTGGATCGATGCCCTTGGTCGACATTGGTCGACATTGGTCGATGCTCCTGGTCGATATAAGGAACACCAGACCATGACGACAAAAGCCCACGGCTTTCGCCGTGGGCTTTGTGTCTGTCTTTACTGCTTTACTGTGCAAGCGAAGCCGTTTAGGCGTCGTCCAGCTTCTGCTTGAGCAGGCCATTGACCTGTTGCGGATTGGCGGTGCCGCGAGAGGCTTTCATTACCTGGCCGACGAAGTAGCCGATCATCTTGCCGCGCTTCTCCGGGTCGGCTTCGCGGTACTGCGCGACCTGAACCGGGCTGTCGGCGATCACCTGATCGATCATCGCTTCGATGGCCCCGGTATCCGTGACCTGCTTGAGGCCGCGGGCGTCGATGATCTCGTCGGCGCTCGCGCCTTCGTTGTTCCACAATGCCGCGAAGACCTGCTTGGCAGCCTTGCCGTTGATGGTGTCGTCGAGCACGCGGCTGATCAGGCCGCCGAGCTGTTCCGGCGTCACCGGGCTGTTGCTGATATCGATGTTTTCGCGGTTGAGATGCCCGGAAAGTTCGCCCTGGACCCAGTTGGCGGCCTGCTTGGCATCGCCGCAGACGGCCAGTACGGCTTCGAAGTATTCGGCCATCGGACGCGTCGATGACAGTACGCCGGCATCGTAGGTGGAAAGCCCCAGGCTGGTTTCGAAACGGTTGCGTTTCTCGGTGGGCAGCTCCGGCAGCGTCGAGCGCTGGTGCTCGATGTAGGCTTCGTCGAGCATCACCGGCAGCAGGTCGGGGCAGGGGAAGTAACGGTAGTCATTGGCTTCCTCCTTGGTCCGCATGCTGCGGGTTTCGTCCTGGTCAGGGTCGTAGAGCCGGGTTTCCTGAACCACCTTGCCGCCGTCCTCGATCAGCTCGATCTGGCGCTCGACCTCGAATTCGATCGCGCGCTCGACGAAGCGGAAGGAGTTGACGTTCTTGATCTCGGCGCGGGTGCCGAGGGTCTCCTGACCCTTGGGTCGGACCGAGACGTTGACGTCGCAGCGCATCGAGCCTTCGGCCATGTTGCCGTCGGAAATGCCGAGATAGGTGACGATGGCATGAATCGCACGGATGTAGGCCACCGCTTCTTTGGCCGAGCGCATGTCCGGCTCGGAGACGATCTCGAGAAGCGGCGTGCCGGCGCGGTTGAGATCGATGCCACTCATGCCATGAAAGTCTTCATGCAGAGATTTGCCGGCGTCCTCCTCCAAGTGGGCGTGATGGATGCGAATGCGCTTGCGGACATCGTCATCCAGCACGATTTCCACTTCGCCCTTGCCGACGATGGGCTGGGCCATCTGGCTGGTCTGGTAGCCCTTGGGCAGGTCGGGGTAGAAGTAGTTCTTGCGCTCGAACAGCGAGGTCTCGGGGATCTCGGCATTGATCGCCAGGCCGAACTGGACTGCCATCGCCACGGCGCCTTCGTTCAATACCGGCAGCACGCCCGGCAGGCCCAGATCGATGGCGCAGGCCTGGGTGTTGGGCTCGGCGCCAAAGGCGGTCGAGGCGCCGGAGAAGATCTTGGATTGGGTGGCGAGCTGGACGTGGACTTCCAACCCGATGACGGTTTCCCACTGCATTAGGTTGTCTCCTGATCGGTCGGGTGCCGACGGTGCCAGTCCGTCGCCTGCTGGAACTGGTGCGCCACGTTGAGCAGTTGGCTTTCGGCGAAATGCTGGCCGAGGATCTGCAGGCCGATTGGGCGTTTGCCAGCGAACCCGGCCGGCACGCTGATGCCCGGAATGCCGGCCAGGTTGATGGCGATGGTATAGATGTCCTGCAGGTACATCGAGACCGGGTCTTTCTTGGCACCCAGGTCGAACGCCGTCGTCGGTGCGGCCGGCCCCATCAGGACGTCGACCTCGTCGAAAGCATCGAGGAAGTCCTGCCGGATCAGGCGGCGAACCTGCTGCGCCTTGCGGTAGTAGGCGTCGAAGAAGCCCTCGGACAGGGTGTGGGTGCCGATCAGGATGCGGCGCTTGACCTCGTCACCGAAGCCTTCGGCGCGGGTACGCTTGTAGAGATCCTCGAGGTCGGCCGGGTTCTCGCAGCGATGGCCGAAGCGCACGCCGTCGTAGCGCGAGAGGTTGGAGGAGGCTTCCGCCGGGGCGATGACGTAGTAGGCCGGAACGGCCAGATGCGTGTGCGGCAGGCTCACCTCGCACACCTTGGCGCCCAGGGATTCGTAGACGCGAATCGCCTCGCGGATGGCGCTTTCGACCTCGGTATCGAGCCCGTTGCCGAAATACTCCTTGGGCAGGCCGATCTTGAGGCCGTCCAGCGGGGCGTCCAGTTCGGCGAGATAGTCCGGCACCACGCGGGCGACGCTGGTGGAGTCGCGCAGGTCATGCCCGGCGATGGCACCCAGCAGGTGGGCACAGTCTTCCGCGCTCCGGGCCATCGGGCCGCCCTGGTCGAGGCTCGAGGCGAACGCGATCATGCCGTAGCGGGAGACACGGCCGTAGGTCGGCTTGAGGCCGGTAATGCCGCAGAAAGCGGCGGGCTGGCGAATCGAACCGCCGGTGTCGGTGCCCAGCGCGGCGGGGGCGAATCCGGCGGCGATGGCGGCGGCGCTGCCACCGGACGAGCCGCCCGGCACGGCGGTACGGTCCCACGGGTTCTTCACCGGGCCGTAGAAGCTCGATTCGTTCGACGAGCCCATGGCGAACTCGTCCATGTTGGTCTTGCCGAGGCTGATCATGCCGGCGGCCTCGAGCTTCTCGACGACGGTGGCGTTGTAGGGCGCCTGGAAGTTGTCGAGCATCTTCGAACCGCAACTGGTGCGGATGCCCTGGGTGCAGAAGATGTCCTTGATCGCCAGTGGCAGACCGGCGAGCGGCCGTGAATCGCCCTTGGCGCGGGCCTGGTCGGCGGCATCGGCGGCGCTCAGCGCCTGGTTACGAGTGACGGTGATGAAGCTGTTGATGTCGCCATCCAGCCGCTCGATGCGGTCGAGCAGGCTGGTGGTCAGCTCTCGACTGGAAAAGTCGCCGGCCTTGAGCCCTTTGGCGAGCTCCGTGAGCGTCATATGGTGCATGGGGTCGCAGTTCCCTGAATCAAATCGCTACGCAGAATGGGTGACAAACGGTGCCGGCCCATCGAAGAAGTGGCGCCGAACCTGGTCGTCTCGCCATCGGCGTCGAACTCGTTTGTCGGTTCATGACGTCGAACGCATTCGGCTATTCACGGCGTCGAACTTATTCGGCTGTTCACAGCGTCGAACTTATTCGACGACGCGCGGTACCAGATAGAGGCCATCGGCCGTTTCCGGCGCACAGGCCTGGAAGGCTTCGCGCTGGTTGGTCTCGGTGACTTCGTCCGGTCGCAGACGCTGAGTGGCGTCGAGCGGGTGAGACAAAGGGGCTACGCCGTCGGTGTCCACGGCCTGCAGGCGGTCGACCATTTCCAGGATCCGGGTCAGATCGTCGACATAGCCGGCAGCTTCGGCGTCGCTGTTGAGGCCCAGGCGTGCCAGGTGCGCTGCGCGCAACACGTCTGCGTGTTCGATTGCCATGTAGTGAAGGTCCTCTCGTTGGGACATCGCGTCGTTGGTGTCGGAGACGCCGTATCGGCGGCGGTTGCGTCTCCGGAACGATTCGTCTCTGAGCGTTCGTCGCAAAAAAGGTCGCGAAGGTTCGCGACTTCCTGTTCGCCACGTCAAGAAATGGAGGAGACATTATCATATTCGCGCCCCCTCTGGCAGGCTCGCGCTTGCTGCTTTACCCCCACGGTGATACCGTTTGCGTCCGCACAGGGTTCCGGTCTGGACTAGGTAAAAGTTTCCATGTTTAAACGTTTACGGGGGCTGTTCTCGAGCGATCTGTCGATCGATCTGGGAACCGCCAACACGCTGATTTACGTCCGCGGTCGCGGTATCGTCCTGGACGAACCCTCCGTTGTGGCGATTCGCCAATCCGGCAACATGCGCAGTGTTGCGGCCGTCGGTCTCGACGCCAAGCGGATGCTGGGGCGCACGCCCGGTAACATTACCGCCATCCGTCCGATGAAGGATGGCGTGATTGCTGACTTCACCGTTACCGAGCAGATGCTGCAGCACTTCATACGCAAGGTTCACCAGAGCACCTTCCTGACTCCCAGTCCGCGCGTGCTGGTGTGCGTTCCCTGCATGTCGACGCAGGTCGAGCGCCGCGCGATCAAGGAGTCCGCCGAGGGCGCCGGGGCGCGCGATGTCTATCTGATCGAGGAGCCGATGGCTGCCGCGATCGGTGCCGGTCTGCCAGTCGAGGAAGCCCAGGGATCGATGGTCGTCGATATCGGTGGTGGCACGACCGAGATCGCGATCATTTCGCTCAACGGGGTGGTCTATTCCGAATCCGTGCGTGTGGGTGGCGACCGCTTCGACGAGGCAATTACTTCCTACGTGCGCCGTCACTACGGCAGCCTGATCGGTGAAGCCACGGCGGAGCGGATCAAGGAAGAGGTCGGGTGTGCCTATCCCGGTGGCGAGCTGCGCGAGATCGATGTGCGCGGCCGCAATCTGGCCGAGGGTATTCCGCGCAGCTTCACGCTCAACTCCCACGAGATTCTCGATGCGCTGCAGGAGCCGCTGGCGTCCATCGTGACCGCGGTCAAGAGTGCGCTGGAGCAGTCGCCGCCGGAGCTTGCCTCGGATATCGCCGAACGTGGCCTGGTGCTGACCGGTGGCGGGGCCCTGTTGCGGGACATCGACAAGCTGATCGCCGAGGAAACCGGCCTGCCGGTCATCATCGCCGAGGATCCGCTGACCTGCGTGGCACGCGGTGGCGGCAAGGCGCTCGAGATGATCGATCAGCATACCTTCGAACTGCTCTCCAGCGATTGAGGCCAGCCGCGACGGATGACGCCACCGGTGGCGCCATCCGTCCTCGGTAGATGGGGGTGAGGCCTATCAAACCGCTGTTTTCCTACGGCCCGATACCGACGTACCGCATGCTGTTGTGTGCGGTACTGGCATTCGGGCTGATGTTTGCCGAACATCGCTTCAGTGCGGTGGAGACGGCACGTTCTCATTTGACCACGGTCGTGGCGCCCATTCAGTGGCTGGTGGCGCTGCCGAGCGAGGGTGTGCGCTGGAGCGCCATGGCGATCTCCGATCAGCAGGCGCTGATCGACGAGAACGGGCGGCTGCGCGAGCAGTTGCTGACGCTCTCCAACCGCGTGCAGCGCATGGCGAGCCTGACCGCCGAGAACATCCATCTGCGCGAGCTGCTGAACGCGCCCAATCCTGCCGACGTGCCCTATATCACCGCCGAGCTTTTGTCGCTGGACTCCGATCCGTTCACCCAGCAGATGGTGATCAATCGCGGTCGCCGCGACAGTGTCTACATCGGCCAGCCGGTGATGGATGCCTCGGGGCTGATCGGTCAGGTAGTGTCGGTATCCGCCTATACCAGCCGCGTGCTGATGGTGGCCGACGCCAACCACGCCGTGCCGGTGGAGATCAATCGTAACGGTCTGCGCTTCATCGCCCAGGGCACCGGTCAACTCGATACGCTCAATATCCCCAGCGTGCCGGCCACGGCGGACATCCGCGAAGGCGACCTGCTGGTGACCTCCGGCCTGGGAGGGCGTTTCCCGCAGGGATATCCGGTGGCCCGGGTGGATGAAGTCAAGCGCGAGTCGAGCCAGGCATTCATGGAGGTGTCGGCCGAGCCGATTGCCCAGCCCGAGCGATCGCGCTATTTCCTGCTGCTGTTTCCCCCCGAACGACCCGAGGTGAAGCTGGACGGACCGGAGCGTATGGCGCGGCAGGTGGTCTGGCCGGGGGATCCGGCGCATCCCGACGCCAACCGTATCAGTGAAGAGGCGTTGACCGCAGCGCTGATGCTTCAGTCGACGGAGCAGGAGTGAACATGGGCCCGTTCGGTTATCTCTTCGTCTGGTTCACGCTGCTGCTGGCGCTTTGCCTGCAGGTGATGCCGCTGCCGGATGCCTGGCTGGTATGGCGTCCGGACTGGCTGGGCGTGTTGCTGGCCTACTGGTGTGTCGCCACGCCGCAGCGGGTCGGCGTGCTGCATGGGTTCGTGCTGGGCCTGATGCTCGACCTGATCGAGGGCGCGCCGCTGGGGCAGAATGCGCTGGTGCTCTCGCTGTTGGCCTATCTCTTCTTGCTGCTCTATCAGCGCTTCCGGGTCTACTCGATCTGGCAGCAGGCGGTGCTGGTGTTCATCCTCCTGGGTATCGCGCAGCTGGTGGAGCAGTGGCTGCGCACGATCTTCGGGCCGATCTCCGTCAGCCTGGAATTCCTGCTGCCGGCACTGATCGGCGGGCTGCTGTGGCCGTGGCTCTTCACCATGATGCAGGTGGTGCGGCGCCGGCTGGGGATCGGTTAGAAAACACTGCCTAAATGTCTGCGCAGGCGAAGCGATGCTGGAGCGCCAGCCCGACCGGAATTCTCACCTATATCCCCTAGGCTCCGGTTGCTGCGCTCCGGGCGTCTTGCGATGGAGTGCCGTCCACTTCATCCTGCTCGACGATTGATACAGCGTTTCCTCGGTCTGTCTTCACCTGGAGCCTTCGGATGCTTTCTACCGCTATTCCCATGCTGCGCCTGGCATCGGCCTCGCCGCGCCGGCGCGAGCTGCTCTCATCGATCGGTGTGGCGGTGGAGGTGGCGCCCACGGATATCGACGAGTCGCGCCGCGAGGGCGAGTCGCCCGAGGATTTCGTTTCCCGGCTGGCCCGCGAGAAGGCCGAGGCGGGCCACGTCGACAGTTCGTTGCCGACGCTGGGCGCGGACACTGTGGTGGTCTGCGATAACGCCATCTTCGGCAAGCCGAACGACGAGACGCACGCCCGCGAGATGCTGGCGGCGCTGTCCGGGCGGACCCATCGCGTGCTCTCGGCCGTGGCAGTGATCGGCGCCCACGGTATGCGTGACTGTCTCGTTGCCACTCGGGTGTCCATGCGCCGCATCGACGAGGCGGAAATGGCCGCCTACTGGGCGACGGGAGAGCCGGCGGACAAGGCCGGCGGTTACGCGATACAGGGCCGCGCCGCAATCTTCGTCGAGCGACTGGAAGGAAGCTATTCGGCGGTCGTCGGGCTGCCGCTTTACGAGACGGCGGGACTCCTGCGCGCTCAGGGCATCGCCTTGTGGGATGGTGTCGGGGCTGTGTCATAATCCTGAGCACGGCCCCAACAACTCGCGAGAATCCGTTGACGACCTCGCGAGCTAGAGTCTCGATTTTGGATAATTCGGGCGAAAACACTTTAGGAAGCGGAGTTTACATGGGGTTAAATGAGCATTCCGAAAGTGTCTGACTCGCTTCGCTCGCCCTACGGGCCAGCCTCCGGCTGTTGTCTCCGCGAAGCTCCGACTCAACAATGTCTGGCCGACGCGCAGCAGATCGTAGGCAGGTTCTGACAAGGATGTCCGCATGAGCGGTGAAGTACTGATCAATCTGACTCCGATGGAGACGCGGGTTGCCGTGGTGGAAAACGGCGTGCTGCAGGAAGCCTTCATCGAACGCAGCCGGCGCCGCGGTATCGTCGGCAACATCTACAAGGGCAAGGTCGTGCGCGTGTTGCCGGGCATGCAGGCCGCCTTCATCGATATCGGGCTCGAGCGCGCGGCGTTCATCCACGTCAACGAAGTGCTGCCGCCCGATGCGCCCCATGAAGAACCGGCCTCGATCAGTCATCTGCTTTACGCGGGGCAGCCGCTGGTGGTCCAGGTCACCAAGGACCCCATCGGTTCCAAGGGCGCGCGGCTGACGACCCATCTCTCCATTCCTTCCCGCTATCTCGTCTACATGCCGGATTCGCCTCATGTCGGCGTGTCGCAGCGCATCGAGGACGATACCGAGCGCGAGCGACTGAAGGCGCTGGTCGAGAGCGGCAAGGCCGAGCTGCCGGACGAAGGCTGCGGTGGCTTCATCATTCGCACCGCCGCCGAAGGCGTCGGCCAGGAAGAGCTGTTCGCCGACATGGTCTTCCTGCAGCGTCTGTGGCAGAAGATCGCCGAGCGACGCGCCACGGCGCCGGTCGCGACGCCGATCTACGACGACCTGCCGCTGTTCATTCGCACCCTGCGCGACGTGATGCGGGACCAGATCGAGAAGGTGCGCATCGACTCCCGCGAGAACTACTTCAAGCTCAAGGAGTTCGCCCGGGAGTTCATGCCGACGATGGAGTCGCGCATCGAGTACTATCCCGGCGAGCGGCCGATCTTCGATCTCTACAGCGTCGAGGACGAAATCCAGAAGGCGCTGGGGCGCAAGGTGCAGCTCAAGTCCGGCGGCTATCTGGTCATCGACCAGACCGAGGCGATGACCACCATCGACGTCAACACCGGCGGCTATGTCGGCCATCGCAATCTCGAAGAGACCATCTTCAAGACCAACCTCGAAGCGGCCACCGCCATTGCCCGCCAGCTGCGGCTGCGCAATCTCGGCGGCATCATCATCATCGATTTCATCGACATGGAAGAGCTCGAGCATCAGCGTCAGGTACTGCGCGTGCTCGAGAAGTCGCTGGAGCGGGATCACGCCAAGAACAAGCTGACCGGCGTCACCGAGCTGGGCCTGGTGCAGCTGACCCGCAAGCGCACCCGAGAGAGCCTCGAGCAGACGCTGTGCGAGCCTTGTCCGACCTGTCTGGGGCGCGGCTCGCTGAAGACGCCGGAGACGGTCTGCTACGAAATCTTCCGCGAGATTCTGCGCGAAGAGCGTGCCTATTCGCCGGAAACCTACATGGTGCTGGCATCGCAATCCGTGGTCGATCGTCTGCTGGACGAGGAATCCGCCGCCGTGGCCGATCTCGAGTCCTTCATCGGCAAGACCATCCGCTTTCAGGTCGAGGCCCACTACTCCCAGGAACAGTACGACATCGTACTGATGTGAGCCGATGAGCCGTCCGTGGATCACTCGTTTGCGATTGACATGGCGCTGGCTGCTGACGCTGGTCGCTCTCGTCGCCATCGTCGTCGCCGTGCTCTCGACCGGCGTTCGACTGGCGGCGTGGCAGATCGACAGGCTGAGTCCCTGGCTTGCCTCGACGCTGGAACATCAGCTCGATGCCCAGGCCGAATTCGGCCGACTGTCGCTGGCAGTTCACCACTGGAATCCTCGTCTGGCAGTCGACGATCTTCGCCTGACCAGCGAAAGCGGCCAGCCACTGTTCCGTATCGACCACGCGGCAGGCCGTCTCGAGACTCTGGCGAGCTGGCAGCTGGGCGTGCCGGTGATTCGGGGTGGCGAAATCGATGGCATGACGCTGCATCTCTACCAGACCGCCGATGGACAGTGGGCCTGGCCGGACGGCGCGGGCAGCCGCTGGTTCGGCGGTTCCGACGATTCGAAATCTTCGTCTTCACTCGGCGTCGATGGCTGGCTGCGCACGCTGATGCGCCAGCAGGCGACATTCGAGGATGTCACGCTGGTGCTGCATGGACAGCGCGAGCAGGATGGGCAGCGCGAGCAAGCGCGGGTTTCGGTATCGCAACTGGCGCTGGCCAGTCGAGGCAGTCAGGCGTCGATTCAGGCGACGCTGGCTGTCGAAAACGAACACGCCGGGCAGCTACATCTGACGATCGGGAACGGCGATCAGGACAAGGGCGCTGGCGTGGATACGCCCGGCGGCGCCAGTCATCCCGAGGCGCGCTTCGCCGGAACGCTCGATCTGGCTGCGCTGTCGCCGGCGCTGGCGGTGGCGAGTTCGAACTGGGCCAGGGCGCTGGGAGAGATCGACGGGCAGGCATCCGCGACAGGAGAGTGGCGTGACGGCGGATTGCGCGACGGCCGTCTATCCGTGGATATTCCAACCCTCCGAGTGGTCGATACCAGCAATGAAATCTCCGAGACGCTGACACAGCTAGGCTTCGATGCGGGGCTGCAGAGAGGGACGGACGGCCACTGGCAGGCCTGGCTGGACGGCCTGACGCTCTCCCATGCCGGGCTGGCGGCGATCGACTGGCCGCAGCAGCTGCAGGCGCGATCCACCGACAGCGGCTGGCGGCTGCGCAGCGCGCCCTTCGAGCTGGCGGGCATGACGGATTACCTGCGCTACCTGCCGCTGCCGTTCGAGCTTTCCCAGACCTTGATCCAGCTCGACCCTCGCGGTCACGTCGCCGGCCTCGAAGTAGGGCAGGATCATGGGGAATGGTATGCGCAGAGTGCCCTCGAGAAAGCCTCGGTAACGGCCTGGAACGAAATCCCCGGTGGCGGCCCTGTCGATGCGTGGGTCACCTTTCGCGGGCGTGGTGGCACGGTTTCCTTTGCCGGAGACGAATCGACGCAGTTCTCGATCCCCATCGTCTACGCCGATCCGCTGGATCTTTCCCACGCCAGCGGTCAGGTCGACTTCGAATTGACCCGGCAGGGCGCCGTCATCAGCGGCCAGAATCTCGAGGCGGGGTGGCGTGGTGCCCGTGCCGAAGGGCGATTCGGCCTGACGCTCTACGATGCCCAGGACAAGCCCGGCACCTTCCTCCTCGATCTCGCCTTTGCCAATGCCGATGCGCGAAACTCGCGAGTGCTGTCGTGGCTGCCGACGCGGGTGATCGATGACGAGCAACTGCGCGAGTGGTTCGGCGGCGATATCGGCGGCATCGTCAAGCAGGGAAAGCTGGGGCTATCGGTTACCTTGAGCGACAAGGAAGCGCCGGAAGGGAAGATGTTCGTCAACCCGGACGACTACTTCACCCTGTCGCTGGACGTCGCCGACGGGCGGCTACAGTACGCGCCGGACTGGCCGGCGCTGGAGCGGGTCTATGGTCACCTGCAGATGCAGAACATGGATCTCGATGCCGACATCGAACATGCCACCAGCCATGGTCTGACGACGCGAAACGCGGTGGTCAAGCTGGCCGACAAGCAGCTGAGCATCGACGGCGATGTCAGTGGCAGTAGTGGCGGCGTGCTGGATTTTCTGGCTCACGCACCGCTGGAGTCGATGAGCGAAACGTTCTCGCGCTGGCAGAGCGAGGGCGCGGTCGATGCCAGGCTTCATGTCGCCATGCCGATGACCGAGGAGAGCGATGCCGAGACCGACATGATGGTCGATATCCAGGGGCAGGTCGACGCAAAGAGGCTGACCTTTCCCGAACTGCAATTGACGCTGAACGATATTGGCGGCGACTTGCGTTATCGTCGTGAAAAAGGCGAGGACTACGTCACGGGGGATCTGAACGCCCGTGCTTTCGACGGATCGACCCAGGCTCACTTCAACATCGGTGGCTACCGGAATGGCCCCAGCGGTATCGCGTTCGAGGGGCAGATGCGGGGGAGCGGGCTGCTCGAATGGGCCGGTCTGGCCCGTGTCGATGGCCTGCTGAGCGGTTCCTTTCCTTATCAGGCCAGCGTGGTTTTCGAGGACCAGGGCGATTCCAAGGACCAGGGCGATTCCAATAGCGGCACCAGCCTGACGCTGCGTAGTGACCTGCAGGGGCTGGCAATTGCGTTGCCGCCGCCATTCGGCAAGGTATCCAAGGCCAGGGAGCCGTTGGCGATCGATGCCGATATCGCCGCGGGTACCGGCAGCGTGACGCTGGGCAGCTGGGGGCACGCGCGCTGGCGCACGATCGAGGATCAGGCGCAGGGGCAGGTATGGCTGGAAGGGTGGCCGGGCAAACAAGCGGCCTGGCCCAGCGAGCCGGGCTGGTATGTGCTGTGGCGCCCGGACCGCGTGGATACGCAGCGGTGGGCCCAGGCGCTGACCCAGTTGGGGGCTACCGAGGCGAATTCGACGCCGGAAAGCCGCCCCGAGACCACGCTGGAAGAGGATGTCGAAAATCCGGACGTCCAGCCTGTGAACGAGGGTGGCGGGCTCAAGCGGGTGGCGCTGTCGACGCCATGCATTCTGGTGAAAGGTCGCTGTCTCGGGGGCTTGCAGGTCGACGCCGCACCGCTTTCCAATGGCTGGCGGCTATCGCTCGATGGCGGTATCGCCGTTGGCGAGGCCAGCTGGCAGCCAGAGGCAGCGATGCCGATCGATGTCGACCTGCAGCGACTCAATCTCGATGCGCTGACGCCCAGGAAAGCGGAAGATCAAGACCAGGCATCGAACCTGATGGGCGAGATCGAAGTCGCGCCTCATCCGATTGCGCTGCCTGCAGAGCTTGCCAAGGCGCCAGCGGGCCACGTGCGCGTCGCGGAGTTCGAGCGCCAGGGGCAGCGATTCGGGCCGTTGGAAGCGACCTGGCAGGCCGACGAGCAACGGTTGATCGTCGAGCCATTGACGCTTTCTCTGGGCGAACTGGACCTGTCGGGATCGCTCGACTGGGAAGCCGCCGGGAGCGCGAGCCTGAGCCGGGCCCGGCTACAGGCCAGCGGTGGCGATGTCGGGAGCGTGTTCCGTGTGCTGAATCAGCAGGTGCCGATCACCAGTGAAAGCGCCGAGGTCGATCTCCAGCTATCCTGGCCGGGTGCGCCCTGGCAGTTTGCCCTGCCGCTGTCGACGGGGCGGGTTCAGGCCACGATGGGCAACGGGCGGCTGCGTCAGATCCATTCGTCCGGGGCCAAGCTGGTGGGGCTTTTCAATCTCGACAATATCCTGCGGCGTCTGCAACTGGATTTCTCCGATGTCACCAGCGGTGGTACCTCTTTCAATGGCCTCAACGGCAGCGCTACCCTGTACAACGGGCGTCTGCAGACCGAAGGGCCGATCGTGATCGATGGCACCGCGACCCGGTTCACGCTGGCCGGCAGCGTCGATCTCAATCGCCAGACGCTGGATCAGCGTCTCGGGATCACCGTTCCCGTGAGCCAGAATCTGCCGCTCGTCGCGGTCATGGCCGGCGCGCCGCAGGTCGGGGTCGGCCTGTTCGTCTTCGACCAGCTGTTCGGCCGCTGGCTGGATCGGGCGACGCAGATTTACTATCGCATCGAGGGCCCCTGGTCCTCGCCGAACATCAACCTGGAAAGTGCCCAATGACACTGAGTCCGATGAGACAAACGAGTGATGATGCCCTGAAGCAGGCGTCGACGCTGTTGTTGACCCCGGGTGGGCTGGACGTGGAATCGTTGAATGTCGGCCTCGGCCACGCCATGGGCGTCGGCATCGATTACGCCGATCTCTTTTTCCAGCGCACCTGGCACGAGATGTGGGTACTGGAGGATGGGGAGGTCAAGGACGCCAGCTACAGCATCGATGGCGGCGTCGGCGTGCGTTCGCTCTCCGGCGAGAAGACCGGATTCGCCTACTCCAGCCAGATCAGCCAGGACGCCCTGCTGGATACCGGGCGCACGGCTTCTGGCATCGCCCGCAGCGGCCAGCGGCACGCCCCGAAGTCGATCCAGGTCGCTGCGGCGGCCTCTCGCTATCAGGGCATCGACCCGTTGAGCGGGTTGAGCGCCGAGGACAAGATCGCCATGCTCAAGCAGGCGGATCGCGTGGCGCGGGCGGCAGACCCCAGCGTGACACAGGTCAGCGCATCGTTGACCGGTGTTCACGAAGTGGTGCTGGTATGCGCCAGCGACGGCACGCTGGCGGCCGATATCCGTCCGCTGGTGCGCTTCAACGTCAACGTGATCGTGGCGAAGGACGGCAAGCGCGAACGGGGCAGCGCCGGCGGTGGCGGCCGTTATTCCATGGAGCGGTTGCGCGAAGAGAACGTGGCCGACAAGTACGCTCGCGAAGCGGTTCGCCAGGCACTGGTCAATCTGGACGCGGTGGCCGCGCCGGCGGGCCAGATGCCGGTGGTGCTGGCCAATGGCTGGCCCGGTATCCTGCTGCATGAAGCGGTGGGTCACGGGCTCGAGGGCGACTTCAACCGCAAGGGAAGCTCCTCCTTTTCCGGTCGCCTGGGTGAACGAGTCGCCGCCAAGGGCGTCACGGTGGTGGACGATGCCACGCTCACCGATTGTCGCGGATCGCTCAGCATCGACGACGAGGGGACGCCGGGCCAGTACACGCCGCTGATCGAGGATGGCATTCTCACCGGCTACATGCAGGACAAGCTCAACGCCCGGCTGATGGGCATGAAGCCCACCGGCAACGCGCGTCGGGAATCCTACGCCCACGTCACCATGCCGCGCATGACCAACACCTACATGCTGGCGGGCCAGGACGATCCGGAAGAGATCGTCAAGAGCGTCAAGCGCGGCATTTATGCGGTCAGCTTCGGCGGCGGCCAAGTGGACATCACGTCCGGCAAGTTCGTGTTTTCCGCCTCCGAGGCGTATCTGATCGAGGACGGCAGGATCACGGCACCGGTCAAGGGCGCCACACTGATCGGCAATGGTCCCGAGGCCATGTCGCATGTCTCGATGATCGGCAACGACATGGCGCTGGATAGCGGCATCGGAGTCTGCGGAAAAGAGGGGCAGGGGGTACCGGTCGGCGTAGGCCAGCCGACGCTGAAGCTGGACGAGATCACGGTCGGTGGTACGGCATCCTAGGCCACGAGCCACGAGCCACGAGCCACGAGCCACGAGCCACGAGCCACGAGCCACGAGCCACGAGCCACGAGCCACGAGTGCAGAGGATGCGTAACTCGACTGTTTGCCGAGGCCGGAGCGTCGCGGCTGGCGCTCAGAGCCCGACGGTATCGCGAATCAGCTGGAACAGCTTGCGCGAACTGGCGGGCGGCTTGCCGCGCTGCTTCTCGCTGCGAGCGTTGCGAATCAGCTGGCGCAGTGCCTGGCGATCGACCTGGGGATGCGCTTCGATGAACGGCTCCAGTGCGGCGTCATCGTCGATCAGGCGATCGCGGAGCTGCTCGAGCCGGTGGAAAGCCGCGTTGCGCTGGGCATGCTCCTGGTCGATCTCCTCGAAGGCGGCCCGGATCGCCTCGCGATCTTCCTTGCGCATGACCTTGCCGACGTACTGCATGTGGCGACGGCGGCCTTCGTGGGAACGGATGCGCCCGGTTTCCTCGACAGCGTCACGCATGTCGTCGGATAGCGGCAGTCGAGCGCGCACGGCCGGGTCCAGCGCGATGATGCGTTCGCCCAGTGCCTGCAGCTCCTGCATTTCGCGTTTGAGCTGGCTCTTGCTGGGAGGTGCGTCGTCCTCGAAAGCCATGTCGTTGTCCGAACCCTTGCCCATGTTGTTACCCCAAGCGACGAATGAAGGCCGCAGTATATCAGTGTGAACCCGCACGCCAACGCATGGGTTCATCATGCCCAGGTCCGAATGTCGATGATCCGAGTTTCATGAATCAGGAGTCCGAGATGAGTCAAGCTTTCAATGCCGAGGCGCAGCAGTCGCGTCTCGAGGAGCGCGCCGGCATGGCGCTGGAGCTCGCCAAACGACTGGGAGCGGACGCCTGCGAGGTGGGTGCCAGCGTCGACCAGGGGCTGGGCGTGAGCGTGCGTCTCGGCGAGACCGAGACCGTGGAGCTCTCCCGCGATCAAGGCATTGCGGTCACGGTGTACGTGGGCAACCGCAAGGGCAACGCCTCCTCGTCGGATGCGGGCGATGCCTCCATTCTTGCCGCGGTCGAGAAAGCCATTTCGATCGCGCGATATACCGGCGAGGATCCGGCTTCGGGGCTGGCGGACGCCGAACTGATGGCGACCGATCTTCCGGATCTGGATCTGCATCATCCCTGGGCGTTGAGCACGGACGAGGCGATCGAGCTGGCGTTGCGCTGCGAAACGGCCGGCCGCGAGCAGCCGGGCATCACCAACTCGGAGGGAGCGAGCCTGTCTTCTTCCGAGGTGGTCACGGTCTACGCCAACAGTCACGGCTTTCTGGGCAGCAAGCGTGGCACGCGGCACTCGCTCTCGTGTCTGCTGATCGGGGGCAGTGGGGATGGCATGCAGCGCGATCATGATTTCACCACGGCGCGCCGGGCCAGCGATCTGGCAAGCCCCGAGTCGGTGGGCATCAGCGCCGCCGAGCGCACCCTGCGCCGGCTGGGCGGCCAGCGCCCGAAGACCGGCCGTTTGCCGGTGCTGCTGGCGCCGGACATGGCGCGCGGATTGGTCGGCAACCTGCTCAATAGCATTGCCGGCGGTGCGCTTTATCGCGAATCCTCGTTTCTTTGCGACCAGTTGGGCGAGACGCTGTTTCCCGAGTGGTTCTCGCTGGGCGAACATCCGCGCGAGCTCGGTGGCTTGGCGAGTGCCGCGTTCGATGGCGACGGCGTGGCCACGCGTGACAATGTCTTCATCGATCGCGGCAGGCTGGCGAGCTACATGCTGGCCGCCTATAGCGCTCGCCGGCTGGGGCTAGAGACCACCGGCAACGCCGGCGGCGCGCGTAACGTGCGCATCCAGGCACCGACCACCTCGCTGAAAGACCTGATGCAGCAGATGGGGACGGGCATCATGGTGACCGAAATGATGGGTCAGGGACTCAATCCGGTGACCGGGGACTACTCGCGGGGCGCTGCGGGCTTCTGGATCGAGAATGGCAAGATCTCTCATCCGGTGGAGGAGTTCACGGTGGCGGGCAACCTGCGCGATATGTTCGCCGGCCTGCAGGGCGTGGGTGACGACATCGACCGCCGCGGCAGCATCCAGACCGGTAGTTGGCTGCTCGACTCGATGACCATCGCGGGGCAGTAGACGCTGGAGCTACGGGCTACGACTGCGCCGGCTTCGGGGCGCTAAACAGCAGCTACGAGC